>NZ_CP187532.1:0-1461360 GCF_049852125.1 Ihubacter sp. rT4E-8
GTATCCTTGTTGATGTCCGGTTTGCCGTCTCCGTCTGTATCTACGTTGACATCCGGTTTGCCATCTCCATCTGTGTCGATGTTGATATCTGGTTTGCCGTCTCCATCTGTGTCGATATTGACATCCGGATCATCATTTCCTCCCGGCGGATTGTCTCCTCCCGGCGGGTTGTCTCCTCCTGGAGGGTTATCTCCTCCCGGCGGATTTGTGCCGCCCGGCGTTGTCGTAGTCTTCTCTCCGATGGTGACAACTACTTCATAGTCCTTGTCCCCTGTTAAGAGTACCTCGTTCAGCTTCTGCAGATTGTCCATGGTCTTTCCGTTAATCTTTACAGATTTCACTTCGTAGTCATGGCCGTTGACATTCTTCACACTCCACTCGATCTTCTGGCTCTTTCCTTCTGCTATCGTGGTGGATGGGGTGATAGATCCTTCTCCTCCTACCAGCTTGGTCGTAATGGTGTAGTTGGTTTCTTTAAAGTCTGGTTCAATCGGTTCATTGTAATTGTCGGTCTTTTCCAACGTTACTACTAACTCCTGATCCTTCCATACCTTTCCGAAGTTCCAGAAGGTGCTTGCATCTACCGGCGCTCCATTAACCTTGATTCCTGCTACCTTGTATCCGTTCTTCAGATTCCAACGTACCGTCGCGGCTTCTCCCTTCTTGTAGATGCCGGTTCCGCCTGTGAAGAATGGATCGCTTCCTTCATAGCCTTCTACTCTTGCTGATACCAGTACCAACTCATCCGGATTCGGCGCTGGTGTTACAGAGCCTTCCGGCGCGTCTGTCGGATTCTTTGTGAAGAATACTTCTACCTTATGGTCTGCCTGCGCTCTGCTTACACTCATTGTAAACACATTATTCTCTACGCAGTTCTGGCCTACACTCAGGTCTACTTTGTTATTTACCTGACTGATTGCACTTGTAATCGGCGCGCCTACATACACGGTCTGTTCCGGTGTGGTCGGCGTTGCCGGCGCTTCTTCGCCTTCATCTGCCAGCGCCATCAGGCCTGCTTCTTCACTGTCTGCATTCTCCTCAGAAGTAACAGCTTCCTCTGCCTGCATCTTCAGGTTTTCATCCTGTTTTTCCTCTGCTGCAGGCTCTGCTTCTTCTTTCTTTTCTACTGTATCAAAGATTACTACGCCGTCTACGATAATCCTTGCAATGCTGTAGCCTGTTGCAGGATTTGCCTCGATTCCTGTATAGTTCTGTCCTTTGAACAGCGTTCTGGAGGCGTCAATCGTTCCTTCTCCATATTTATACAGGCCTACGTCGTACAGTACCGGCGCTACCTTTACAACAACTCTGGCGTCTTCATCCAGATTCTTCAGCGCCTGGCTTCCTTCCAGATCCTCTGACGCTACTTCCTTTCCATCTACCGTTACGCTAACGACTTCATAGTAGGAGTAATTGTCGTCTTCTGGATCGTCCGAATTGCCGCCTGCCGCCCAGTCTACCGTATAGTCAGCGCCTTTTTCTAATACCGCGCCGCCTGTAATGGTTCCCGGTCCGCCTACGACCTGGGTCGTAACCTTGATGTATTCATCCGCATCCTTTCTGAAATCCGGTGCAGGCTTGTCTGCTCCTGCTTCTTTAAAGTATACGTCGATGACTACATTTCCGTTTACAGCGATCTGCTTTGTTCCCGGACTGTCTTTGCCTGCGTCCGCTACGCCGGTTTGTTTTACACCGTCCACGTAGATTTCATACAGATCATACTGATCGTCTGTGTACCAGCTCAGATCATACTTTCCGCCTTTTTCTACCTTGGTTGTGCTTTCGCTTACGCCGCAGTCACTGTTTCCACCGTACCGGTTTACCGTTACCGTGCAGTGTCCTTCGGTTTCTTCTCCTCCTAATGTCGGCGGGTTCGTTTCATCCTTCTTCTTCTCTACGTTTACTACCAGCTTATGGTCTGCCTGTATGCCTTTCAGCACTAACGTATTGGAATCTGTCTTGAATTCCTCTCCGTCTAACAGGATGCTCTTCAGCTCGTATTCCGACCCTACTTTCCATTCCAGGGTCACTTCTCCTCCCTGCTGTACATTCTGCGTCGGGCTGATACTGCAGCTTCCGTCCGTACATCCAAAGAGCGCTGTCTCAATCTGATATACACCCTTTACCGGTGCGCCTTCTCCCTGGGCAAAGATGACCAGTACGTTATGATCTGCGCTGATACCCGATTCCAAGGTATACTTGCCTTCATACAGAAGGTCGTCCCGTACTTTTCCGTCTACCATCACTTTTGATACATAGTAGCCTGGGTTTGCTCTCCAGGAGATTGTCGGTCTGGTTCCTTCCTTCTGGTTCAGCGCCGAGGTTACCGTTCCCATCTCATCCTTATTGCTGTGTCCTACTACATTGTAGTAACCCTTGTAGTACAGCTTCAGGGAAAGGGTCGGATTTCCTGTGATTTCTCCTTCGTAGGTATTCTGCTTATTCTCTGCGTCATACCAGTAGGTTCTTCCCTCATACTCGAATTCTTCCAGCATGTCCTTCTTCGCAATCGAGGCTTTGGTTCCCGTTTTTCCTGTATACGCTACTGACATTCCGTTTGCCTTCACATAGATGTCTTTTCCATCTGTGTCTTTCTTTCCGGAGTTTACATAGTAATCTACTGTATACGGGGTATCCTCATTTGCTTCCCACTTCGCTACGAAGGTGTGGTTTGCTTTCTTCGCAAATGCTTCTGTTCCTTTATATTCCGTTGTCCCTACGCTTCCGTCTTCTTCCTGCAGATACCATCCATTAAAGGTGTAGCCTGCCTTGGTCGGTGTTGCAAAACCTGCGTAGCTGCTTCCGTTCGTCAGCTCATAGGACTGATCCTTCACCTTGCTTCCGCCGTCGCTGTCAAAGCTTACGACGAACTTGTTCGGATCCTGCATCCATACGGCATAAACCGTCAGATCTCCTGCCGGCATCGTTGGCGCTGTTACTGCTGTTCCACTGACGCCGTTTGCGAACTTAAAGATATTGCTCTTATCGTTATTCTTGGTCACAGACCATCCCTGGAACAGATATCCTTCCTTCGTCGGATTATCTCTTCCTGTATTCGGAAGATCTAAGCTTCCTATATTCGTCTCATAGTTGATGTTAGAAATGCTGCGTACCTTACCGTCTTTTCCGCCGTTGGCGTCAAAGTGCAGCGTATAGGACTTGATTTCCCACTGCGCGATTAAATAGTAGGTCGTACGTGCTTCATGCTTTACGCCGTCTGCTCCATGAGGCACTTTACATTCTGCAAGCTTTTCCTTTACATCTTGCAGATGGCCTGCTGCTGCGATGTAAGCCGAATCCTGTGCTTTCGCCTCATCATTGCTGTCTAACAGCTTCCAACCAACAAATTCATATCCTTCACGTTTTGGTTCAACGTTTTGCTTCTCAACCTTGGTTTCAATGCTGGCGCCTGCCGCTACTGTATATGGTGTAGTAAAGCCTGGCTTGTCAGCATCCGCATGGCTTGTGAATTCTCCGCCGTTTGCCACGTATACCATAGCTGCCTTATCCTCTGTAAAGGATGGACGAATGGTGATCGTATTATCCTTATCCGGTGTCGGCGTTGTTCCCGGCGTAATCGGGTCGTCTTCTTTATCTCCGGTTCCTGGAATTACCCATCCGCCAAATTCCTTATTCGGATCATCCGGATCTGGCTCATCCTCTGGTAATACAATAATCGGATTTTTATCGATAACATAATAATCGTCGATCGGATTGCCGTCTTCATCTTCTACCACTACATGGGTCGGCTGGAAAACCGCTTTGTTACCAATATTCTTACACTCGTCCTTTACCCATACTACCAGAGGTTCTGTGCTGGTAATCGGATAATCAAAGCTGTAGCTATGCTGCACCGCATCCAAATTGATCCAGTCCTTCTCCGTTGGTACTGCATTCGGATCGTTGGTTACCCAGTATGCTGCTACACCGGATCCTCTGTGATCCTCAATAAAAGTGATTCCGTCATCGTCGATACCCATACCTGTATCAGTCAGGGTGATCGTTGCTACGTTTCTCTTACTGTTTTCTCCCGTGATAATTGGTTCTTCATTATCCAAAAATGCCGTCGCGTAAGTCTGGAATACCTTTGATTCCTTATTATTGTCATCCTTTACTGTCAGCTCAAAGGTCCAGCGGCCCGACAGACTGCTCTGATTGAACGTGTAGTCTTTGATTTGACTTAAATCTGATACGGTTTGGTCTTGCACTACGTTATTCTTTGGATCGTAGATCTTGTATCTCCACTGCGTTACCTTGGTTCCCGTCATGCTCGGTCTGGATTTATCTACGATATTTACACTTACTGTGCTGTTCGTATTCTTCAGATGCTGCAGGTGGATTGTCATCAGCTGCGTATCTTTTGTCGACGCGTCTTTTACATAGAAGTTTGCCAGCGGCAACTCACTGATAACGTCATTTGGCGTGAATTTGACGCCTTCCTTGTAGTTCTTGGCGATGTATTCCGCCATCTGCTCTACATATTCGTCGCTGGTTGCGATATATCCGTTCTTAGATCCCAGTCCCTGATGGTTAATCTGGCCTGTACTATCCTTCGTACTATCCGTTACGATCTTTCCGTCATCCGCATTGGAAATGTAGAAGATTTCATTCTGATCCATACGGTTGATTCCATCGTGATACGATGGGTCATTTTCTCCTGGGATTCCTGGGTCATTGCTGTCCCCTGCCAGGTTGATGAAGTACTTATTCGTTGCTCCCTGATAGTACTGTACGTTCTTCAGCGCGTCAAAGGCTGACGTTTCATAGCTCATCTCAAGGTCCAGATAACGGAATACCGTCAGTTCTCCGCATCCATGGCTTGCATAGCCTACCAAAGGTCCGAATCCATTGTATCCTGTATCACCAAGCGGTACGTCCTTTACTACCGTCTGCAACGCGGAAAGGTTTCCTGCTGTGTCATACTGCTGCTGCTGGATCGTTACCTTATTCTTGCTCAGCTCTACCGTAATACGGGCTTTCTTCTGGGTTCCCAGATTCAGGCTTACTGCCTGAACGCCGCTTCCTACGCTAAGCGCGTTACTGTTTACATCCAGATTGGTCAGTCTCTGGATACCGCCGCTGTGCGATGGTCCCAAATACAATACATATCCGTTCAGCTTGCCGTTTTCTATTCCGGCGTTTAACAGGAATCCATACCCTTGCAGCGTATGCGCTCCTACTGCTCTTGCATCCAGGTCAAAACTGATCGTTCTTCTTGAATCACTGGACGCCGGATAGATCATATAGTCCATCAATGGGTTTGTTCCATAGCCTGCGAATACCATGTTGGCCTTGCCCTTCGCATCCGTGTATGAATAGATGTGTTGGCTCATCGGCCGGCATGTCGTCAGCTGATTTGTATCATTCCAATATTTGATCGTATTATATCCGCCGCTTACATGCGAATTATCCGCCCCTCTATATGGCTGCTTTTGCTTCTGCGCTTCTGACAGCTTCAGATTATTATATGCGTTCGCATCATAGTAGTGGTCGTATACATACCATCCATTCAGGTCCGTCGTATCGATGGATACCTTCGTATCTGTGATACGGAATGACCCTGGAGACAGACCCTGTGCGATCAGCTTCTGCGTCAGCTCCTGCTTAAAGTCCAGGAACGTTCCCGGATAGTCACTCGGCACATTTACTGCGATATCAATTGCTGGTGTTGGGTTAGCTCCCACGTCGCTGGCTGCGTTTACGATCAATGGATTACTGAATCCTACCGTATATGCCAGCACGATCACAAAACACAGCAGTAAACTTATGCCTTTCTTTACTGTTTTGTTCGTTCTCATTTAGTGCTCCTTCCCCTAAGTATGTTCAAAGAGTGTAGATATTTTTACCTGTTCCAAAATATACATTACAAGCAATTTGCATCCCTCCTTCCTTAGATGCTATAAAATTCATATGCCCGCTTCTGTATATTAAAGAATAATCGGACATACAAACTTACAAAAATATGAATCTTGTTTCATTTCTGAAACGTAGTTTGTAAACAAAAAGGCCTTGTAAGTATACAAAGCATAGTTGGTCCAATTATAAACAGTCCAAACTGTAGTAAAGTGCAACTGGCTGTCTTGCAATTTCTATACAAGACCCTATAGCTTTGCGTCACCGCCTCACGACGGTTTTGCCTTTTAAATTACATATATATTATACTCCCGCCTTTGCAAACTTGTCAATACCCAAACTTTCAAAAATTTTCTAATCTACGCGAAATTCGAATTGTCAATTGCCTTTTCGCGCATACTACTAAAAAAACCATTAAATGAATTTCTATGGAGGAACACTATGAATCACTTAAAATGCGAAAAATCCCCTTATCTTTTGCAGCATGCCAACAATCCCGTGAACTGGTATCCCTGGTGTCAGGAGGCTTTTGACGAAGCTGTCCGCCGTGACGTGCCCATCTTTCTCAGTATAGGCTATTCCGTGTGCCACTGGTGTCACGTGATGGCCCATGAATCCTTCGAGGACGCTCATATAGCGGAAATTCTGAACCGTCACTTCGTCTCCGTCAAGGTCGATCGAGAAGAACGCCCCGATATTGACAGCGTCTATATGTCCGCCTGTCAAGCTATGACTGGTTCCGGCGGCTGGCCTCTGACCATCCTTATGGCCCCAGACAAGAAACCCTTTTACGCCGCTACCTACCTACCGAAATCCACACTGGCGGACCTACTTCTGGCAGTGAGCGACGGCTGGCAAAACCACCGCAAAAACCTTCTGCGTCAGAGCGCCGCGGTCATAGAGTTTGTCAATGCTCATGCATCAAAGGACTTCAACCAGGACGCTGATCTCACCGGCGTCACAAATACGGCTGTCCATAACTTTCTCTACACTTTTGATGAACGTTTCGGAGGGTTTGGCGCCGCGCCTAAGTTTCCTTCTGCACATAACCTCCTCTTTCTCTTATCTCAGGGGCAGAAGAAGCCAGTAGATCAAACTCTGCTGCAGATGTATCTCGGCGGTATTTTTGATCACATAGGCGGAGGCTTCTGCCGCTATTCAACTGACGCTAAATGGCTAATTCCCCATTTTGAAAAAATGCTGTACGATAATGCTCTGCTCCTGGCAGCTTATGCCGAAGCCGCCAAGTCTGACGGACGCCCTTTGTTCGGTGAAATCGCAGATCGGATTTACATCTGGTTGACAAGGGAAATGACCCATGAACAAGGAGGTTTTTTCTGCAGTCAGGATGCGGACGCAGAGGGTCGCGAAGGCAGCTACTATGTATTTACGCCTGATGAAATAGAAAAAGCGTTGGGAAAACAAAAGGGGCAAGCATTTTGCCGCCGTTACGATATTACTGACCGAGGAAACTTCGAAGGCTATTCCATTCCTAATTTGCTGCAGGCCGACGATACAGATATGGCGGAGGATTATATTCTGCTGAAGCTGTATCGATATCGAGCCGCTCGTATGCTTCTTCACAAGGATGATAAAATCCTCACGTCATGGAACGGATTAACAATTGCCGCCCTGGCCCGATCAGCCAGATGCTTGAATCGACAGAAATGGCTGGATTCAGCTCTTAAGGCCGCGGACTTTTTGTGGGACAATCTGGCTGACAGAGATGGACTTCTTCTCACCAGATGGAGGGACGGCGAAGCAGGTATCCCCGGAACATTAGATGATTATGCATACTACAGCTGGGGACTTTTGGAATGCTATGCCTCTACCTATGACGTCAAATGGCTGCAGCGCGCAGCTCTGGTAACCGGCCAGCTAATCAATCATTTCTTCGATTGGGAGGAAGGCGGATGCTACCTGTACGCGGCGCGTGCTGAGCAGTTATTCATTCGTCCTAAGGAAACCTACGATGGAGCTATGCCTTCCGGAAATTCCGTTGCATTCCTGACCTTATCCCGGTTAGCTGCCCTCACTGATGAAGACAAATGGCAGCAAGCCGCTGAAAAGCAGAAATATTTCATGGCTGCGGCAGCGAAGAAATCTCCTATGGAATGCAGTTTCTTTCTCTGGCAATTCAGTGAAACTCTGCTATCGCCGTCATCCTTTACCAGCCGCCTGATCATCACTGCAGCAAACAGCGGCCAGGCAAATCTGCCGAAACCGTCAGACCTGTGGCCGCTAAATCTCAATATTATTATCAAAACCCCTGAAAACAGCGAAGCTCTTGCTGCTATCATTCCCGAAACAGCCAGATATCCTGTGCCGGAAACAGGCGTAAAATATTATTTATGTCATGATCATCGATGCATGCCGCCAGCAGATACCCTGAAGGATATCAAGGAAATGCTGGCCTCAACCCACTGAAGATCCGATGCTTCCCTTTGACGACCGCTCTCTTACAATATACAGCGGTCGTTTTTTATTCTCCAGATAATCCTTAGATAGATACGCGCCGATAATATACAGGAACAGCATCTGCATTCCTGAGAGCAGCAAAATCAAAGAAATGACCAGATCCATATTGGAAAGCGCCCCGGCTACCCAAATGGACTGAACCAGATTGACGCCCAAAAAGAGCATACCGGCTGCCATCAGCAGCGCGCCGGCCAGACCGGCCGCCTTCAGAGGCGCTGTGGAAAAAGCCAAAATTCCTTCAAAAGCATAAGCGAACAGACTGGAAAATCCCCACTTGCTCTGACCACATACTCGTTCGGTATTTTCAAACGGAATCCATTTTGTGCTGAAACCAACGAAAGAGAATAAACCTTTCATATACCGGTTATATTCTTTCATTTCCAAAATCGCTTCGACTACCGGCCGGCTCATCATGCGAAAATCTCCATGACCATCCGTCATATCCAATTTCGTTAATTTTTCGCTGATCTTATAAAAAGCCCTCGACAGGCCGCTGCGCAATTTGCCGTCTCCCTCGCGGCCTATGCGCAGACCTCCGCAGCAGTCATAGCCCTCCTTGCTGACTACTTCATACATCTGCGGAAGCAACGCCGGCGGATGCTGCAAGTCAGCGTCCATCAATACGCAGTAGTCCCCCGTCGCTTCTGCAAGTCCGGCATACATGGCTGCTTCCTTTCCAAAGTTTCGTGAGAAAGAAGCAAACCGGCAGCGCTGATCAGAATCAGCCAGTGAACGCATCTCCTCCAAGGTGTTATCCCTGCTTCCATCATCTACAAATACGATTTCGAAGTCCACCTCGGCCATCGAATTGGCCACTTTCGCGATTTCTCTATAGAACAGTGGTAAAGATTCCTCTTCATTAAAACACGGTACAACCACACTGATCTTATCCCTTTTTATTGTACTATTCATGAGACACACCCCTTTCTCTGAAAATCCCGTACTTGCAGGCTCCATAGTTGAGCGCTACTGTGATCACGCTGACCAAAACCTTAGAAATCACCGATCCGATTCCCATATAAGAAACCAACACTAACAGCAGTAGGTTTTCCACCAGCAGCGTAGCCGCCCGCAATGAAAAGAACTCGGCGAATTCACGACGTCCGTTGCCGTCTGAATGGAACACCACATGACGGTTAGCAAAGAACGCGAAGATCACCGCGCCTAACCACGCCAGACTGTTGGCCGCCAAATAGTGAACTGACATTGCTGTCATCAGAAAATACAATACGTAGTTAATTACTGTAGTCATGCCGCCGGTAAACACATACCGCAGCAACTCCATGCTGCAAATTGATTTCAAATACTTCTTCATCTCTTACCCTTCCTTCTCAGCAAAATATATTCTCCCAAAACCATCACAATCAGTCCTAACACCCCTGCCAAACTGAAATTCTTTCCTATAACAAGGCCCGGCGGCATATAGCGTATCAATACGTCGTGCTTTCCCTTTTCAAGTTTCGTTCCTACAAAAGCCGTATTGATTTTTTCCACATTCCGCGTCTGGCCGTCGATGACAATCTCATACCCCTTCTTCCAAGGCAAGCTGGTTGCCAGATATCCATTCTTCTCCATACTTATTTCCCCGGAAAAAACGTGTCCGTCTCCTCTATCCAGATGTTCGTCCATAACCGGTACAGCGATCGCTTCGTCTCCCAAATGTCTAAAATCCATAGTATATACCGTTACCTTGCTAATTTCATACTTTTTCTCAGGCAAATTGAGGTTCAGTGTTTCCAACTTCTCAGCCGGTATTACAAAGGTAAACTGGTGGTTTTCGTTAGGATACGGCGCGCCGCGTCCTGAAAGCACATTTCGCACGCCCTCAATCTCCACGGTCAGATCCTTCCATCCGTTATACGCGACGTCAAACCCAATTACTATAATCTTTCCCCTCAGTGGCTTCGGCAGGCGTACCTCTCCTGATTTCTTCTTCATCAAAGGGGTTTCAAGCCAATCCGTATCTCTCATGCGAACCATGTGGCTGTAGAAGCTTTCCGTGCTGGGGCAATCGGCTACCGTCCGACTGCACAAAGCCTCCAGCCGAGGAAGCTCTCCCAGTTTTTCGAACGCCTTCTCCGAGAGCAAATCATAGCTGCCGTAGACCATAGGACGAACATTGGAGTTTTCAGCCAGCACATAGCCCTCTCGTTTAAACACCGAACTATATCCCGCCGGCAGATTATCCTCTCCAGTCAGAAGATACCGGATTCCCATAAAATAGTTAAAAAAGCTATTCTTATTTGGCATCATCACAACTCTGTTGCGCAAGCTGATCGGATTCTTCATGGTATCATAATAGAACCGGTTATACTCCTGATTATTGATCGAGGAATACATAGCTGTCTTATTTAACTTTCCGTCAGCCAGCAAGTTGCTGTTGACATAGTTATTAGCCAATACGTCATAGCGATACCGCAAATCGGATGCGAACATGGTAATATCTCCACTGCTGAAGTGTTCCTGACGGTCATCATCGGCCCGTAAATATTTTTCTGCCGTCTCATTAACACCCAGACTGACGCACACAGGCAGCAGCAGCGCAAAAGCACAGATCCTCTTTCGCCACGAATCCGGTAGTTTCTCAACCTGCAGCAGGAACGCCCAGATTATCAAAATACCTCCGTCCAGCAGAATGAGGGGCTGCCACTTCGATACAGCTGCTGGAAGCAGACACAATGCCGCAATCCAAACGGAAGGTCTCTCCTTTTTCTCAAAGAACGCATCCATAACCTCCGCGCTGATCAGAACCACCAGCGGCAGAAACGGAATGAGAATCTTTGCTCTGGCATAAAGAAACCCGTTAAGTACATAAGCCGCCGCCGGAACAGCAACGATCAAAAGCAGCGCCGCTGACAGCAGCCTCGTTTCCTTCCTCCGCAAAGCTGTAATCAGACAGAACAGAGCAATCAGGGTCAAGCCACAGCCATAAGGCGTATACAGCAAGCCGTCCAACGACAGGTTCAGCGCCTGCAATGGTTCATCCATAAAAGCTCCGGCGTCCTTCTCTGTAGACAAAATATCCATGGCGGTGGGCAAAAGCAGCGCACCCGCCATACAAACAGATATGATTACAGCCACCGCCGCGTGAGGCAGAAACCGCGCCCATAACCATTTTTCCTCTTTTTTTCCGCATTTATACAGATAATAGAGAAAACAGCATACCAGACATGCAAACGCATAGAAAAAACTGTGCAGATAAACAAGACATAAGCTAACTGCAAGAACCTCGCCCTTCTGCTTGTTTATGAGCCTGTCCACACCTGCCAGCGCCAGGATTAAGAACGACATATAATTGACGAATATAATCTGGTGATGCGCGTGGAAAAACGCAGCACTTGCGGCAAACATAACGGCCCCCGCCAGACACCCTTTGATAGAAACCTCCTGACTTCGCAGCCAGCCATAGGTCAGCAGTACGCTAATGACTGCCGTGGTCGCTGCATAGCATGCAATAATATACTTCATCCCCACGCCAGGCAATAAGCATGCAATCAGTAAATCCGGCCGCAAAAGTCCATAATAGGCTAAGTCATAGATACTGCTGCTGCCGCCAATTCCTACATACGGAGGAATCAGGGAGCCGGTTTCACGCATCATTTGCCGCAGCGCTTCTGCCGCTCCTACGTGTTGGCTATACCAATCTCCTTCAGAACCGAAAAAAAATCCCTCTCTGACCGGAAGAAGCAACAGCCCAATTGTCAATGCTGTCAGAAAAACGTATGGCCACATACGCCGCGCGCTGTTTCGTATTCCCGCTATTACGGTATAAGCTTTGTTGCCCTGTATAACTTCTTCGTGCATCTCCCGCTCCTTTCCTTTTGATATATTTATCTTACACTCTGCTTCTTAAGGAAACCTGGAAGCATTTCTTAAGATTTCTTAAAAAAAGCTTAAGACTTGTCATAAATACTGCAGAGGTACAATATTTCCCATAATATTATACCCCCCCCCGGTACTTTTTTGCAAGGACAAAATAAAAGAGCACCTTTTCCGCGTTTTCCGGCAAAAGTGCTCTGTTTCCTTGCTTAAAGCGCTGTTCCCCGTTTCGGAACAAACAGCCCCTTCATGTCCGCCCGCTCCAGCGTCAACAGTGAGATCTTTCGATCTATACCTCCCGCGTAACCGGTGAGACTTCCATTCGTTCCTACCACACGATGGCAGGGAATGATAATAGAAATCGGATTATGTGCTACCGCCCCTCCAACTGCCTGCGCAGACATATGTGCAAGGCCCAGACGCTTTGCTACTATCTCCGCGATCTGTCCATATGACATAGTATGTCCATAAGGGATCTCTTTCATAACCTCCCAGACCGCAAGCCGAAACGGAGAGCCTTTTAGATTCATATCAGGCATGAAGTTCAAAGCTTCTCCTTCAAAATACCGTTCCAGCCACTGGATCGTCTCATCAAATACCGGCAGTCTTTTCTCCTCATAATCAGTCTGAAGCCCTGCTCCATAATACTTCTGCCCGTCAAACCACAGACCTGTCAGCGCTTTTCCATCGCTGGCCAACGTTATTTCCCCCAGGTTGGACTGATATTTGTGTAGATATTTCATGCATTTTCTCCTTCTTACCGAACATCCGCGGCATCTGTCTCCTCCAGCGCCGCCTCATCTCTCGAAGCCTCCGCAGGAAACGATAATTTGGCTTTAAATTGGTCACAGTCGATGCTGATATCAAACGCGCCGCCCATGGCGCTGGTATAGGTGCTGACGATAGCCAGTCCCAAACCATTGCCGTCACTGCTTCTGGCTTTATCTCCCCTGGCGAATCTCTCTACGATATCCTCTTTCTCAAAATCCATCAGGTATCCTGCCGTGTTGACAATCTCAAGACAAATCCGGCTTTCCTCCAACGCGCTCCTCTTTTCCACATATGTCTTCACAAAAACTCTGGTTCCTTTTGCCGAATACTTAACCGCATTCTCGATCAGATTTTGACAGATACGATACATATGGATATTATCAGAAATCAGATGGGTATCTTCCTCTGTCAGCTGGAAGATAAATTGCAGACCGCTGTTCTTCACTCTATCCTCCAGATCCGCAAAGATCTGTTCTATCAGCATGTTCATCTCTATGGATTCCATAACGAGAGTGATATTTCCACTGCTTGCTTTAGCCAGTGAGAACAGGCTTTCAATCATCTCCTTCAGCTTCTCAGCCTTATCAGAAATAACTTCCACGTAATCCTCTGCTATGGGCTGCAATTCTTCCTTTTTCAAAAGTTCCAGATAACCAACCATAGACGTCAGCGGCGTCTTCAAATCATGAGATACATTAGATATCAAATCCACCTTCAGCTGTTCGCTCTTTGCCGCCTTTTCCAAACTCCTGCGTTCCATCTCAATGGCTTCCTCTAACCTCGCTTTGTTAATGGCAGTAACCTTTTCCATCATCATATCGAGACGTTTACGCATAAACCTGCTGATATTTGCTTCACATAAGATATACAGCAAAATTACCGTTAATATCAGATAATAGCTCTGCGCCAGATTCATATAATAATAGTAATACGCGGTTGCTTTCTGAAACCGAAAAAACAGCACCGCGATAATGAATAGCGCGATAAAAATCACCAGCAAAATTTTCTGCTGTCTGTTCCTTTTTTTCTGCCATTCCTCATAGAATTCCCCATTTTGCGGTATCCAATCCCGATAAATTCGAGAAAGTGTCTCCGGCAGAAGCAGCATTACAGCGCCTGCAAGGGGAAAATAACCGATAATACCCAATGTCCAAACGGCGCTGGTCTTCATCAGTCCAATATTATGCATTATGATCCAGAGAGGCAAAATACTTATGGCGGCCAGAACAATTCCCAAAATCATCTTTCGATTGCTTTTCAAAAATCCTTTTACACTTTTAGTTGTATTTTTCCATTTTGTATCCAATTCCCCACACCACCTTTATGTATCTTGGATTTTTCGTATCAATTTCTATCTTTTCCCGGATATGCCGGATATGCACCATAACAGTATTTTCTACCGCGAAAGTAGCTTCCTCGTTCCACACACTCTCGTAGATCTGCTCTGCCGGAAAAACTCTCCCGGCATTCTCCATCAAAAGCTTCATAATCTTATACTCTGTAGCAGTTAGCTTTACTTCCTGACCTTCAACTACCACATTTTTCTGCTTTCTGTCGAGAACCAGTCCGCCGTTAACCACAGTATCTTCATCAGCTTCCGGCGTATTCCCGCCCCACATATGATACCGCCGCAGCTGCGCCTTTACTCTGGCGATCAGTTCAGCGGCGTTATACGGCTTGCTGATATAGTCGTCCGCACCCAGAATCAAACCGGAAACCTTATCACTTTCCTCCGTCTTAGCTGATAGAATGATCGCCGGAATCTTATAGCTTTCACGAATCTTCATCAATGCTGACAAGCCGTTTAGACGCGGCATCATCACATCCAGCAGAATCAAATCCACCTTATTCCTTTCCAGCTGTTCCAAAGCCTCCATTCCGTCATAGGCTTCGATAACATTGTAACCCTCAAACCGCAACAGCTTGCCAAGAGAATCTACGATTTCCCGATTATCATCAACAATCAAAATGGTTTCTGCATCCATGTTCTTCTTGTCCCCTCTCCTTGACTTTTCATTAAATATAACCCTCTTTTATGAGAAAAGTCCTGATGTAATTCTTAAAAAAACCTTAATTCTTACTTTCCTTTCGCATCTAATGCTCTCTGCAGATACTCAAATATGACGTCAGACAAGACTTCTCCTTTCGCAGGACAAACGGCCTCCAATCCGTCCGCCCTGCCACATAGCTGCGACGGGCAGAACGCCCTGTCTCCCAATGATAAAAAAGACACGTCAAAATCACTGTCTCCCGCACAAAATACCTGTCCAGTATAAGCGTTAAACCTTGTGAGGAATCGTCGGACTGCCGTTCCTTTATCCAAAGATTCTGGAACTACATAAACCTTGCTCCCGTTCTGCCGCACAGATACAATTCGGGAATCCAGCGCCGCAGACAACCGCTCGCAGGTTTTCTCCGGTCTTTCCGACTTAGTAAAGGTGAAGAAATCATCTACCCGCCTTATTTCAAAGCTCCTGTCCGGATCTGACGCTAACAGATTCTCAGCCTCCCGCAGCTGCTCCAGAGAAGACGAAATCAGTTCCAGCGATTCCTTCCTCCAGCTTTCATCAGGCTCGCCGTCTATCAGAAGATTTCCACCGTTGCTGGTCAATGCGAAACGCGGCCTGTAAACATTTTCTGATACACCGTTTTCTCCGGAAAAACCGCCAAAAACGACGCGACGATACTGCGATATAGAACGGGTTGTTACCGGTATGATATGCAACTCCTCACGAATCCGCATCATCGTATCATGAGAATACCCCGTCATGTAAGAAATAATTCTTCCCTGATATACCTCTACCGCAACCTTGCCGTTACCGATCTCCCTTTTATATGAGTAGATTAGCGTATTATCCAAATCCGTAAACAGTAAAGGGCGGCTGTCCGCCACCCCCACTGTCCTTTTATTACATACGCCGCGCATTACTTGCTTCCCGTAATGGCCTTACGAATCAGATCTACCGGATACATGGTCAAAGCAAATACAATGACAGTCAGCCATCCGTACAGGCCGAATCTGCTGCAGCTGAAAATGTCGCCAACAACACCGCCAATGCTGACCAGTATAATCTGTACAGCCATGATAATAAACCACATCTTAATATACATGGTATTTTCCCTGATATGCTCGAATACGTTCGGACCGTCACTGCGAACATTGAATGCATTGATCATAAACGCGAAGACGAACATGCAGAAGAATCCGGTGTAGAACTGCGCTTCGTTATACGCCGCGCCGTGGAAGAAGAAATCTGCCACAAATGGCGCTTTGAACCATACCAGGCTCATTCCCGTCAGCCATAAGCTCATGATCAAAATCTGAATCGCCATCGGTTTACTGATAATGCTTTCATCTCTCCGTCTAGGCGGCATACGCATATATTTCTCCAGAGCAGGTTCCCCTGCAAACATGATAGACGCCAGAGAATCCATACACAGATTGATCCACAACAGATGTGTAACCTTCAACGGCGCTTCAATTCCCAGGAATGGGCAGATAGCTGAAACCAATACTGCCGCCACATTGATCACCAACTGCATCTTACAGAACTTGAGAATATTCATATACAGTGTACGCCCATACCAGATCGCATTCTTGATAGAATTGAAATTATCATCCAGTATCACCAGCTTCCCGGCCTCTTTGGCTACTTCTGTACCGCTTCCCATGGCGAAGCCCACATCTGCTCGCTTCAGCGCCGGACTATCATTTACACCGTCACCTGTCATGCCTACGACCAGATTCATTTCCTGACACAGCTTTACCATTCTGCTCTTATCTGTCGGCAACGCTCTGGAAATAACCCGTATGTTCTTCAAAATTTCTTTGACTTCATCATCGCTCATCTCATTGAGTTCTGCAGAAGACAGCGCTAAATCATCCGGTCCTGTAAGCAGGCCAGCCTCTTTGGCAATTGCAACAGCCGTTTCCTTTCGGTCTCCGGTAATCATAACTACCTGTATGCCTGCCTTCTGTACCTCGATAATCGCTTCTTTTGCTTCTGGACGTACATCATCACGAATTCCCGCCAAACCTACCAGAACCAGATCATCATTGATCTGATGCGGCACAAGCTTGGACTTGCTGTAACCAAACGCCAGTACACGCATAGCTCTGTTGGCCAGATGATCGATTTGCGCATTGACTTTATCCATATCCAGAGGAACTTCTTCTCCCTGTTCATTCAGATAGAGCTTTGCCTTTTCCAGCAGCTTTTCCGGTGCGCCCTTGTAGAAAGTCTTTCCCAGACTATTGATGTAAGCCTGGCTAAATTTTATCGCACTGTTAAACTCTTGCTGTTCTGTAACGACAAAGTCCTTCCGCTCAGCCAACGCGTGATAAGTATCCTCGCCGATGAAGCTCAACAGAGCCTTATCCGTCATGTTGCCGCCGACTACCTCATGTCTACTGTCGAACATAGCACCGGTATTCTTACAGATACACAAATCTAAATTACCCTTGATCTGAGACGCTGCTCCGCCGGACTTCAGTTCCTCGATATCCAGCGCCTTGCCGCCGCCGTCGTAGAATTCGACAACTTCCAACTGTCCCTTTGTGATCGTTCCTGTCTTATCACTGAACAAAATATTTAACGATCCAGCAGTTTCAATACCGATGGACTTTCTTACAAGTACGTTAACCTTGTACAATTTCCCCGTATTCTGCATCAGTACCAACGCAATCACAAGAGGCAGGCCTTCCGGTACAGCGCAGACAATAATGGTGATCGCAACAGCTACAGCTTCCATGATTCCTTTCAGAACCTGAATCCATCCTTCAGCCAGATAAGCGTCCACACCGCCTGCCATAATCACATAGTGAATCAGATATGCTATGGCGATCACAATCGCGCCTACATAACCAAAGACGGAAATCTGGTTTGCCAGCTTGTTCAGCTTTACTTTCAGCGGAGAATCTGGTTCTTCTCCATCCATGTCCTCCGCCATCTTGCCCATCATTGTCGCTTCTCCGACCTTCTGAACCTCCATATATCCCTCGCCGTCCAGAACCGTAGCGCCTCTGAACAGACTGTGTGCGTCAACAAAGGTGTCTCCTGTGATATTCTCAGGAATGCAGAATCCTTCTGCCGCCGCTTCCTTGTGGCATTCCTCAGCCTCACCGTTCAGCACACTGTTATCCACGTCTATCTTTCCGTCAATCAAAACGCCGTCCGCCAGAATCTTATCGCCGGACTGCACGATAATAATGTCTCCCACAACGATGTCGTCCACCTCAATGACAGTAACCACACCGCCCCGAATAGCCTTTGCCGTATCCTTCTTCTGAGACGCCTTTAGCTTACGATACGCGTCATCGTTGGCTACGCCGGTCTTAGCCGATACCGTGTTTACGATGAGAATTGCCGCGATCGTTCCTACCGGTTCAAACCATTCGCTCTGCCCGGTAAAAAACATGATTAACATGATTACTGCGATGACGCAAAGAATTTTGATCATAGGGTCCTGAAACCCCTCCATAAACTGCTGCCAAAAGGTCTGCGGTTCCGCCTCTTTGATGGTATTCGATCCGTACTTCTTACGGCTCTCCTCCACCTGCGCGTCCGTCAGGCCCGTTAATTTCTTATTCATAGCCAATTTCTTCTATTACTCCTTCTGCCTTCTGTGTGATAAAGCGAAGGAAGCCGCTGACCTCCTTCGCCTGAAAACCTTATATATATCTGTTTGCCAGCTTGCCCAGGCTTCCGTCCTGCGTAGCTTGTCCAATCGCGTTAAACTTCCATTCGCCGTTATGCCTGTATACTTCTCCGAAGATCATCGCGGTCATACCGTCATAGTTTTCCGATAAATCATATCTGCACAGCTCCTGATTGTTTCTGCCGTCTACCAAACGTATGAAAGCGTTTCTGATCATACCGAAATGCTGTCTCCGTTTTTCAGCCTGATAAATATTTACGACCAATACAATTCTGTCGTATTCTGCAGGTACGCCGCCGAGGGATACCAGAATCTGTTCATCGTCGCCATCGCCGGCGCCAGTCAGATTGTCACCCATGTGAACCACCGCGCCGGTTTTATGACGCAGGTTTCCGAAGTAAACCACATCGCTGTTATCCGTAAGCCGTCCGCCCTTTAGCAGAATTGCAGAAGCATCGCAGTCAATGTCCGCGCCTCTGGAAAAGAAGCCTCTTTTCTGCACCTCATCCCAACCCAGACCGATCATAACCTGATCCAGGCCCGCGTTTTCTTTAGTCAGACTGACCTTTTGTCCTTTTTGTAAACTAATTGCCATAATGCATTACCTCCCGTTACTCGACTTCCACGCCGTAGTTCGCGCACAGCGCCGCCAGTCCGCCCTGATAGCCGCTGCCGATGGCGTTAAACTTCCACTCACCGTTGTGTCTGTACAGCTCGCCGAACACAACAGCAGTTTCGATAGAGAAATCTTCACCCAGATCATAGCGCAGCAATTCCTCGCCGTTGGCTTCATTATAGATGCGAACGAACGCATTGTTGACCTGTCCAAAGTTCTGACCTCTCACCTCTGCATCATAAATCGTCACAGTGAAAGCAATCCTGATGATTCCTGCCGGAATCATGGATAGATTCAAACGAATCTGTTCATCGTCGCCTTCTCCCTCGCCAGTCAGATTATCGCCCATATGCTGAACGCCTCCGCTGGGATGCTGCAGGTTTCCAAAGAAAACGAAGTCCTCCTGTCGGGTTACTCTCCCGTTTTCCCCTAATAGAAACGCTGCTGAATCCAGGTCAAAAGCGCTTCCCGTATCATATTGGTTAATATCCCAGCCTACGCCTACGACTACCTGATTCAATCCCGGATTACCTTTGGTAAGGCTTACCTTTTGTCCTTTTTGTAAACTTACCGGCATAATGCCCTCCTTACATAACCTCTACGCCGTAGTTGCCGCAAAGAGCAGCCAGTCCGCCCTGGAATCCACTACCGATCGCGTTAAACTTCCATTCGCCATTATGCTTATACAGTTCTCCAACAACGACCGCGGTTTCAATGGAGAAATCCTCTCCCAAATCAAAGTGAATCAGTTCCTGACCTGTGCTCTCATCAACAATACGAATGTAAGCATTGCTGACCTGTCCAAAGTTCTGTCTTCTTACATCAGCATCATAAATTGTAACGGTAAATGCAATCTTAGAGATGTTGGACGGCACTTTGCTCAGATCTACCAGAATCTGTTCATCATCTCCGTCGCCTTCGCCAGTCAGATTGTCACCCATATGAACGACAGCTTCGCTGACATGCTTCAGATTGCCGTAAAATACGAAATCGTCAGATGTGTTTACTCTTCCGCTTTCACCAAGTAAAAATGCTGCCGCGTCCAAGTCGAAATCCGCTCCGCCATCATACTGATTTACGTCCCATCCCAGACCAACCATGATATTCTTCAGTCCTGGATTTCCTTTAGTTAAGTCTACCTTCTGTCCTTTTTGTAAATTGATTGGCATAATTTCATCTCCTTTACTTCCTATACCTGTTTTCTTTACTTTTGTCCATTAAATTTATTCTCAAAATCCTGCTTGATCGCTTCGAGACGTCTTTGATCATCAATCCGCTTCTTTGCAGCATTTTCCTGAATCTGTCTTGTTTCCTCAATTCCCCTGCAGATGGTCTGCCAGGTCTTTTCAAGGGTCTCAATCTTTACAGAGCTGCCGGACGCCAGCTGTGTAGTCATCTTAGACTGATTTACTGTATTTTGTGCGTTCTTCAGCAGCATCTCATTGGTTTTTTCATCCAGCGCCGCCATTGCGTCAGCCTGAATTTTTTGCCGCTTCAACAATAACGCCTGTGATAAGGCCTGTTTAAATACTGGCAGGGTAATGATAAACGCTGAGTTAATCTTACGAACCAGGTTCATATTGGAAAATTCCATGGTCTTAATCATCGGGATAGACTGCATGGCCACATTTTCTGCAATACGCAAATCCTGGGTTCTCTGTTCCAGCATCATCTTCGCCTGTTCCAAGCTGGTCAGTTCAAACTGAATCGAATTATCGCCTGAATTTTGATAGTCCAGCTGCCGCTGACTGATATACGCGTCCAATTCGCCGATTCCCTGCTCTCCTGCCAGAATATATTTCTCTAACTCGTGGAAATATTCCACATTAGCTTGAAACATCTCCTCCAGACTGCGGTTGGACTGTTTAATCTCTGCTTCATACTGCTTCAGCTGCACATAGATCTTATCCACCTCGTCGCCTAAGGTATGGTATTTAGCCAAGATCTTTTCCAGCTGTTTCTTTAAATTGCCGAACAGCTTTCCGAAAAGACCGGGATCGTCCTTGATTTCGTTGATATCGAACTGCTCCATGATCTTCGCCAATGTCTTCAGCAACTGGCTGGATTCATCGATTTTGCTCATATTCATACTGTTCAGCACTACGTCAGAGGCTTTGGATATATTCTCTGCAACCTCAGAGCCGAAGGAAACAATTGTCTCCAGATCATTCACGCAAATGGTGCTCACAATATTATCTACTTCCTGAGAATGAACCAGACGCTGCGTCAGCTGCTGCTTCTCCTCATCAATGTTGAACGGAACGATTTCCATACCAGCGTCGCCTTGTTCAGCTGTCTGCGGTGCAAAAGCTGTCTGCTGACCTGCAGGAGTGTCAAATTTCAATGGCATATTCCTCTCACCTTCCTTTAAATATTCTATCCATCAGGCCCCTGTGCGGCGCGCTGTCGGAAACTGATTCCAAATGCGGAATCTGCATATCATATATATACTCGCCGATCTGATGTTCCACCAGCAACGGCTGCGTATAATACTGCTCTACGATTCTATATCCCGTCGGTACGAATAAGACGATATCAAATCCGATATAATGCAGCAAAGCGAACAAAATTGCATCCTCCAGACTGCACTGCTCCTCACCGGTACAGATACAAAGGAGTTTCGGCATCTTCTTTGTGAAATCTATTTTCTGTATCAGACGGGTAATCTCTTTACTCAGATTCAATGCTACCGTAATAATCTTGAATTCCATCCCTCTGGAAAACGTTCCCGCGATGAGCCCGCTGTCAATAAGCTCCTGGGTCTTGTCCAGAATATGCTCTTGGGTCTCCTGTCGAAATATCCCATATTTATAGCTATGATGGTCTTTCATTTTGCTTCGCAGCAGCTTTCTATTCTTCAAAAACTGAGGCGCGTACTGTCCATCAACAATAGAGTTCGGTAAAATATGTGGCAGCCTGTCTATAACGATGGTATCCTCTGCTTTTAATTTCTTTACATCCTGCCAGTAAGCCGCCTGATTCCCGTCCTTGACCCCCGAAACCTTAGCGGCGATTACCGGTACGACAACCCGGTCCTCTAAGGTCTCGAAATTAGGGCGGAAACGAACCTCCTGGTCCCACAGAATACTGATCTCCTCGTACATGGTCTGCAGCGTAATGGCTTCCGCCTTTTCATACTGCTTATTTCTATAGATACCAGAATCCTGATACATCATTTCCGTCAAATCCTGCTCTGCATGGTAGGCCACTGTCCCATAACTGATGTCTCCTGCATGAACAGGAAACTTTTCCAAAGCCAGCGACTGCTGTTCCTTCCTCTCAAAAAGAATGGGGTCTTCCAGTACGCAGCTTTTCGTTAGATCTGGATTCAGCAGTATTACATCCAGCGGCAGCTTCGCGAGAAATCTCAGAAAAATTGCTTCCATCTGATTTCGGCATACGCCGAAAAAGACATAAACGCCCAAGGTATCTTCCCGATAGTTTTTAAACAGTTCCTTTTCATAGCGATTGAACCAACAAATAAGATAAACCGCGCGATTTTTCACCCTGTTCAGGTTACCTCCGGAACGCTCTGCTTCTTCTGACAATAAATCTATGAGAGATTTTTTTGCCTGCTGTTCTACCGTTCTGTGACGGCATTTTACCAGGGGTATCATATCAGTCAGCAGCCTGTCCAACGTATCGTAATTCAGTCTGTTAACCTTCGCGATTTCATCAGGCGTAGGAACCGGCAGTTCTTCTGCTACATAGACGGTTCTTCCGCTTGCCTCAAGATCGGCCTTCCATCGAAACAATTGGCCGCTGTAAGCCGCTTTTTCCTCTGTGCCCGTCAAACGGCAAAACATGTTATAAATGAAGCTCGGATTCTCCCCCCGCTGCCCCGGCGCTTTCTGCGCGTCAGCCAGTATATCCCCTGTCAACCAGGTATTAGTGCTGCAAACCTTTACAGCATTTTCATCAAAGAGACGTCCCAGCCGTTCTTTAGCTTCCGCCTCTTTTGCCAATGATAGCAGCGAGAATCCCTCCGGAAAAGGCGTTCTGTCAGAAGCCTCCCAGGAAAAAGACGCTTTGCTCTCAGGATCCGCTTGCCGGTACGGTCCGTCTCCATCCGGTTGAACCAGAAGAATATCACAGCCTGCATCGGCAACAATTCCCAGCATCCTTAATTCATAGTTTGTAATTGCTCCCTGATAGATAACCTTCGGAAGATGATTCATTCCCAACTGACTGATAATGCGGGCAAATTTATAATAAAGCCAACACATAAACTTGATATATGCGTTTTTCAGGATATTTTCGTTTTTCCCTTCTGCCGCCATCTTCTGCATCGTATTGTAAATGCTCGATGCAACCCGTTCTCTCTGCCGCTCATCCATTGCCGGCATCCATTTTGACAGGGAGCGGCGCAAAAACTCCTGATTCATCGCGAAGCTCCGTCCCATCATCTCATCATAATAAGACAGCTGATGTTCATCAGGATTAGGGATCTTACCTGTAATAACAATTCCTGTGCGTCTGGCTTCTGTAAGATAACGAAGCAGAAACCCTTTCACCTCCGGCGTATAATCATTGATACGGCAAAAATACACTCCCGTTTCCCTGCGGCCGGAAAGCTCGGTAAAATAGTCATTCAGTTGTTCTGGCTTCAGTCTCTTATACATAGGTCGTCACCGATCATTTATATATAATAATTCGTCTTATTTCTATTCAGCGCATATCCGCAGCTGCCGCCGACAATTCCACCGACAATATGGGTCAGATTGGATACGTTATCTTCTACAAAGATTCCCTGGTATACCTGACCGCCGATATAGATAATGGAGATCAAGATAAAAGTAAGCGGAATTTCCCCCTTTTTCATATCAGTCATAGAGGAAAGGATAATAAAGGCAAATACAACGCCGCTGGCGCCCAAAAGCCCTGTATGCGGAAAATTTAAAATCTGAAGAACACCTGTAATCACTGCTGTCAACAAAATAATAAAGGAAAGATTCCACTTGCCATACTTTTCCTCCAGCAGCGGACCAATTAAAAGAATCATAATAATATTGCCGCTAAAGTGTCCCCATCCTGCATGGCCAAAGACATGTCCTACCATCCTGACATAGGTTAATGGGTTCAGCGGCGAAGATCTATACACACTAAACAGCAGGCGATTCGTCATCCCTGCGGTAATTGTATCTAATAGCAACGCGATCGCGCAGATACTGACAAAGGTCAAAATCACCGGCGAGTTAAAGCTGATCTTTGCTCTCCCAATTCGATTCATACATTCCCTCTTTCGATTGTTTTGATACTTAGCTTTATTGTACCACTTTGTTATCGAAAAATCAATCATTGGAAATGGATCTCGGGACAGCTGGTTTTAATTTACAAAGTCTCTTATGAATGGTATACTCATAGTATTGTATTTTCCCGGAAAGAGGATTACGATTGCTGCGGCAAACGGGTAAGCGCGGCAAGCAGGAGGTATATGTGAATAGAGAATTGGAACAGATCTTATATGATGAAGAACGGATGAAACCTTATCGAGTCGGCGCATTGATGTACTGTCCGGCAAATAATAAAGATGTGGCAGCGAAAATAATAGAGGGGAGCTTTCAGCGCCCGTACTCCTTATCGCTCTGTTTGGAAGACGCCATAAGCGACAGCGCTGTAGCAGCGGCGGAAACAGCTTTGGTGCAGACAATTTTCCACCTGCAAAAACAACAGAAAGAAACACATTTCTATATGCCAAATTTATTTATACGCGTCAGAGAACCGGAGCAAATCAGACGCTTAAGCTGTTTGCTGCAAAATGCGCAGGGCGTGATAGACGGATTTGTGCTGCCGAAATTTTCAACAGATAACGGAAAAGCCTATCTGGATGCAGTAAAACAAGCCAGCGATCGTGCGGGACGGCGGCTATACGTCATGCCGACCTTGGAAAGCGGAGATATTGTCAATCTCCGATCCCGTATTGACACCCTTTACACGATCAAAGAATTTCTGGACGCGGCCAAAGCTTACGTCCTCAACGTGCGCGTAGGAGGAAACGATTTCTGTAAGAGTTTTGGCGTTCGCCGAAACTTCGATGAAACGATTTACGATATCGGCGTAGTTGCCAATTTGCTGTATGACATACTTGGATGCTTTTCAGCGGATTACGTGGTTTCCGGACCGGTATGGGAATACTTCGGAAGTCCGGGAGGACAGTGGAAAACCGGATTAGAGCGCGAGCTGCGCCTGGATAAGCTCAACGGATTTGTTGGAAAAACGGTGATACATCCCAATCAAATACAGGTGGTAAATCAGGCGCTGAAGGTGGATCGAGACGATCTGGATGATGCTCTCAGCATTATGGCATTAGCAGAGAATGACAGAGTTTATGTGGAAAAATCCGTATCGGGGCAGAGAATGAACGAATATAAGACACATTTCATTTGGGCAGAAAAAGTGATACGGTTAGCAAAAATATACGGAGTGAATGAAAAATGGAGCAGGAGAGAGGAAAGGATTATACCGCTGTAGATTTAATTGCCGTGGCAAAACGGGATAATAATAAAAAGAGGCCTTATCTTTTAGTAAATCCTTTGCAGGGTAAGCATGTGCCGGTCTCGCCGTCAGTCTCTCTCTCTTTGTTTGACACATTGGCCAACAAAGTAAATAAAGAATTAAACATAGATGGAGGGGTTCTTTTTATCGGCTTTGCTGAAACTGCAACAGCAATTGGCGCGGCAGTCGCCTGCAATTTTACGAAAAAAAACAAAGTATATGTGATGCAGACCACAAGGGAGGCAGACGCCGCAGAGAACTTTCTGTACTTTAGTGAAACGCATAGCCATGCCACAGAGCAGAGGCTGGCGGCTGATGGTCTTCAGGAGGTTCTGGAAAAGGTTGATACAATTATCTTCGTAGAAGACGAAGTCACCACGGGAAACACGATCTGCCGCCTTATAAACACAATGAAGGCAGCCTATCGTTTAGATACGAAAAAATGGGCGGTAGCATCCTTGCTCAATGGTATGACAACAGAACGTGAGAAGGAATTTGGAGAAAAGGTCGGACAACTGTGTTATCTGGTGAAATCAGATAACCAGCGGTATGCTGACAAGCTACACCTCTTTGCGGGAAATGGAAAAACACATCAGTTCGGGGAGCTTGATGGAACACATTTTTCGATACAGGATAACGAAACGATAGACGTAACTACCATGTCGGGCGGACAGAATCTATGTCGCGTCAAAAGTTCAGAAAAATATCAGGAGGCAGCGCGCAGCTTCGCAAAGGATGTCTGCCATTTAGCAGCGCCGCGGCTTGGAGAGTCAATTTTAGTTTTGGGCACGGAGGAATTCATGTATCCGGCTTTACTTGCAGCTACCGAAATGGAACAGCAGGTGGGCGCTGTCGGCAGCGTATGCTTCCATGCCACAACGCGCAGTCCCATTTTGCCGTCGACAGAATCGGAATATCCCCTCCACGAAAGATGGCAGCTTCGAAGCCTATATGATGCAGAAAGAATCACCTATATTTATAATTTAAAGGCATACGACCGGGTTTTTATTATAACAGACGCAACCATAAAAACGCCCGCCTATTGGCCGGGTCTACACGATTTGAAGACAGCGTTGAAGCAGTCGGGAAACCATTGTATTCACCTGATCTGCCGGCAAGATGAGGATAAGAAGAAATTTTAGGGAGAAAATCTTTTGATGAGAAGTTCTTATAAAAAAGAAGATGTAACAATCCTGTTAAAGGATATTACCGGGCTTGTCCAGCCGCAGCCTACCGAAGAAAGAGAAAAGGCAATACAAACGGGACGTCACTACAGCGAAATGCTTCCCATAGAATACGCGCCGTCAAAGCAGTATATGGAGGCCTATGAGGCGGCTCTGAAGTCCTTTGGACAGAAAACAGCAGACGCTGTGGCGGTTGCCGCGAAAAAAATTTTGGCGGAAAAAGGCTCTAATGTTGCGCTGGTATCTTTGGCCAGAGCCGGAATACCGGTAGGCATTTTACTGAAACGCTATATGGCAGCCTTTCTTGGAACAGATCCACATCATTATGCGGTTTCTATTATCAGAGATCGCGGAATAGATACCAACGCCATGACGTATATCCTGAAACGGCACAAGCCGGAGAATCTGCAGTTCGTTGACGGCTGGATTGGAAAAGGCGCTATTCTTCGCGAGCTCGAAAAGGATCTGACCGAATTTCCAGGGGTCTCCCCGGAGCTTGCCGTCCTTGCCGATCCCGCCCATATGACCAGCCTTTGCGGTACCCATGAGGATATTCTCATTCCAAGCTCCTGTCTCAACAGCACAGTATCAGGTTTAATCAGCAGAACCTTTCTTCGCAGCGATATCATCGGCCCTGAGGACTTTCACGGCGCGGTGTATTACGGAGAATTGGCGGAAAAGGATTTGTCCTCAGCATTTCTTGAAGCGATCACGTCAAACTTCCGCCGTCAAAGTGTATCCGGCGATACGCCATCAAAGCGTCAAGGTAAGCGGCATTTAACAGGCCTGGAAGAATCGAGGGAAATAGCGGACACCTTTAATATCAGCGATATCAACCTGGTAAAGCCGGGTATTGGCGAAGCTACGCGCGTATTGCTGCGACGCGTGCCCTGGAAAATTCTCATCAGAAAAGGAGCTTTGGGTGATGCAAGTGTCAGACATCTACAGCAGCTAGCAGCGGAAAAGGCAGTCGACATAGAGGAATATCCCCTGCAGAATTATATAGCCTGTGGCATTATTCGAAAACTGAAGGATGTTTAACCTTTATGCATTATAATAAGTTTGAAAAACTCAGAAAGGAGAAGTGGACCATATGAAACTCCTGCGTCTTTCCGCTATCATTTTAGCTTCCGGCCGCGCCAGTCGCTTCGGTGAAAACAAGCTTCTCCATCCGATTGACGGCAAGCCGATGATAGAGAAATTATTTTCCTCCATTCCGTCCGGCCTGTTTGAGCAGGTCATCGTCGTATCCATCTATAGCGATATTCTGGCAATAGCAAGAAAATATGGTTATGTGGCAGTTCAGAATGAGGATACTACCGATGATATCGCAAAAACCATAGCCCTTGGTATGGCTGAAATCGATCCTCTTTGCCGAGGCTGTATGTTCTTTGTTTCCGATCAACCCTGGCTCACAACACGGACCATTCAAGAGCTCGCTGCTCACTTCTGCGAAGAATCGGAGAAAATTCACGTTCCACTTTGCAACGGTAAACAGGGAAATCCGGTAATCTTCCCATCGCGTTACTTCACAGAGCTTAGCGAACTGCCCCCTGATCACGGCGGAAAATATCTTTGCAAAAAGTATCCAGAAGCAGTTTCCTTTCTGCCTGTTCTCAATCCTCTGGAACTAAAGGATATAGATAAAAAAACAGATTTACTCTCTATACGCAAATAACAGGCCTGGCGCACACTGCCTGGCCTGTTACTGCCTGTAACCGATATAAAGTTCTTTGTCTCTACTGTACACTTTCACGCCAGGGAATACTTGCCGCAAATTATCTTCCATTTCCTCTGCTGATTCTTCTGCCATTCTCATCTCCGCACAGATTTTACCCGTCTTTAACAGATACACTTTATCACAATAGGATAAGGCTAGCTGGGGATCGTGAAGTACAAGCAGCGCGCCCAAATTTTCTTCATCAGCTAATTTTCGCAGCATCTGCATAAGATGATACCTGTTATTCACATCGAGAGCGCTATCCGGTTCATCAAATAGGAGAAGCGGCGCGCCCTGCACCATTGCTCTGGCGATCATTACCATCTGCTTCTCGCCTTCACTCAGATACATATAATTCGCCTCCCCTAAATAGGATAAGTGGAGGTACTCTAATGCTGCCCGCGCTTTGCGTATATGACGTTCCGATGGCGTCTGCCCGAAAGACAACTCAGGATTTACACCCATAAGAACCATATCCAATACGCCTGTATCAAAGTATACGCCAAATCGCTGCGGCAGATACGCCGCCAATTTGGCGCGCTGCTTCGCTGAAAAATCCCATACATTATTCTCCTCAATGAAAATTTGTCCATCCTGCTGCTTCTCCATACCTCCGATCAGCTTTAAAAGAGTGGATTTTCCGGAGCCATTCTCTCCCAGCAGCGCACAAAGCTGTCCGGCCTCCACCTGCAAAGAAACGCCGTCCAACACCTTTTCCCGCTTGTAGGAAAACTTCAAATCCTCTATTCTCAGTAAAATCTCCAATCCCTCCTTTTTATCATCAACAGAACTAAAAACGGTGCGCCAATCAATGACGTCAAGATGCTGACAGGAATTTCAATGTCGAAAAAACCCCGAGAAGCACAATCCGCCATAACCATCAAAATCCCCCCTAAAATACAGGCTAGCGCCGCCGTCTTAAGATTACTTTTCTGGGTTAACATTCTTGCAGCATGAGGCGCGACCAGGCCGATAAAGGTAATCAATCCCGTAACCGATACGATGGCAGACACAATAATAGTCGTCGCCGCAAGAATCACAGTTCGCGTCAAACCTACTCTAACGCCCAGAGCTGCGGCTTCCTCATTGGATAATCCGAGGATTGTAATCTGATAGCGAACGAAAAACAGGGCGGCCATACCTGCTGCAAAGAAAGGAAATACCCATAAAACCTTAGAAAACGTAATTGCAGAAAGCCCTCCCATAGACCAGTATTCCAGAGGCGCCAACTCACGATTGGGATCCGCGAATAGTTTCAGTACCATGATGACAGCTTCAGCCATAGCGCTAATTACAATGCCCGAAAGTACAATAGAGGCCAATGAATTTTTGTGTCCGTTCTTCGAGAAAAACAACACCAGCAGAACAGCCCCTATCCCTCCGAGGAATGCGTAAATGGGCACAAGTATTGAACCTGCGCCCATCATTACAATTCCCACAGCAGCTCCCGCATTAGCGCCACTGGCCACGCCAATTAAATCGGGAGACGCCAAAATATTCTTAAACAGAAGCTGATAAATATATCCTGCCAAGCTTAAACCTACGCCTGCCATAAGCGCCATCAATGTACGCGGCAGCCGCAGTCTCATAAAGACGTCATAGGTTACCCCGGCGACCTCATGTCCTCTGCCGGTCAGAATCTTAACAATCTCGTCTAATGAAATGGGATATTTTCCAATCAGCAGCGATATACCAGTAAAACACAGCAGCGCTATCCCAAAAATGTAAATCAGTCGATTTTCTTTTTTACCGTTCACGACAGTGTTACAAGCTCCTTATCTGCTTCAAATCCATAAAAACGCTGATAAAAATCTGCCACGTCTTCTCTCAGCTCATCTAAACTATACGCTTCCGGATGCAGTGCGGCAAAAAGCCACAGCTTTCCAAGCGCGCCTGATGGAACAGGCGAGTCCCAGGCCTCAAAGTCTGAAGGCATAGTCAGCACTTTACCTTCCTTTACGGCGGTTAAATTAGCAAGCTCAGGCACAGCGCACAGGTCTTCTGCTGTATAGCTGGCTTCCGGTACGATCACAATATAGTCAGGATCCCATGCCAGAAGCTGTTCATAAGAAACGCCGGACCAGCTGTCGCCTTTAATTTCAGCAGCTGCATTTTTACCTTTCGCCGCTTCAATCAGCGTATTCTGATACATATCCGCCGGACAGGTTCTAAGCATATCACTGTTGCCCGCCAGATAAATAATCGGCGCATCTTCCTCTTTTCCTTTTTCCTGAAGCTTTTCATTCACCTCATCGTAGTAATGCAGCAGCGCTTCGGCTCTCTCGCCTTCTCCTACTGCAGTAGCGATCATACTGATCGCTTCCTCAAGCAGTTGATCGTCTTCGGGACTGATCAGTAATACTGGAATACCCATTTCCTCTAATGCCCGCGCCGGTTCCTGAAGCTTTTTCGGCAAAACCACCAAATCCGGTTCTAACGCGATACATGCCTCTAAGTTGAAATCCTTTGCTGACCCTGTATTCGGCAGATCAATAATTTCAGGCGCGGCAAGTGTATAGATATTTCTCTCTTTCGCCTTCGCCTCAATGCCTACCAACCGTTCCTTGCAATCCAACGCAAGCAATATAGATGTAGAGATATAATAACCGCTTACGATTTTCTCTGGCCTGCTTTCAATCGTCACCTCACGACCCGCCTGGTCAGTTACGGTCACCTTCTCCCAAGAAGTATTGCCGTCCTTCGACGCATCGTTTTCAGATCCACAAGCTGCTGCCGAGAACATCATAGAGAAGATCAGCATCAGCACGAGAAGCTTTTTAAATCTCCTATTTTCATTTCTTATATTCATAATCTATTCCTTTCCTTTGTCACATTTATGCAATGCTTCCATAACCCGAACCGGCGTGAGCGGAATCGTATTGATAAAGACCCCCGTCGCGTCAAAGAAAGCGTTTCTGATCGCTGGCGCGATGCCAACCACCGGCGGCTCTCCGATTCCTTTTGCGCCAAATGGACCGAGTACATTCGGATGCTCTACGATGATCGTTTCCAGATTCGGCACGTCGACAGCTGTCGGAATTAAAAAGTCATGATAGGTATGATTCTTCATCCGGCCCTGGCTCATAAAATGCTCCTCCATGATGCCCCAGCCGATGCCCTGGGCCATGCCGCCTTCCATCTGACCCTCTACTGTACTCGGGTTAATCGCTTTTCCGACGTCACATGCCAAAATGCACCGCAAAACAGTAAGCTCTCCTGTCTCTGTATCTACTTCCAGCTCTACACCGCAGGTTCCAAATGTAAATGCATGCATTTGATCGTGGGTGCCCTTAGGATTCGGGTGTACTCTCGGAGGAAACCATGACCCGATCGCTGCAAGCGGTATCTGCGCTCTGTAAGCGCCTGTCACGATTTTCTCCAGTGGAATGGCGGTTTCCGGTTTTCCTTTGACGAAAACTGTGTCCTCTGCCATAGCTAGAGACTCTGTTCCTACCTTGAAAACCTCGTCCGCCGCATATTTGATAAACCGTTCCCGCAGCGTTTTGCAGCCTGCCAGAACCGCGTTTCCCATCAGGGCTGTCGTTCTTGAAGAAACTGTGGCGCCAGCTTCTAATGAGGTTGCTGAATTAGAGTAATCCACGTATACCTTTTCATAGGAAACTCCCATCGCTTCCGCTGCAATCTGCTTCATCGCCACAAGAAGTCCCTGTCCCAATTCATTAGAAGACAATCCAATGTTAATAGAGCCGTCCCGCTGCGCCTGTACGATACAATGGGCGCCGTCCGGAGAACTGCCTGTTCCTATGCCGTACATAAAGCAGGCCACGCCCTTTCCCCGTTTCTTCACACCGGTTCCTCTATCTCTAGGCGCGTCCCAGCAAAGCGCTTCCTTCACCTTGAGCAGACATTCTTCCAGGCCAACGCCGCGCTCTCCCAGCATAACCTGTCCGGTATGAATGCGATCGCCGTCCCTTACGATGTTCTTTAATCGTAATTCAATCGGATCCATTCCCAGCTCATGAGCCAGCATATCCATTTGACATTCGATCGCGAAATGTGCCTGCGGCGCGCCTAATCCTCTAAACGCGCATCCATATGGATGATTTGTATAAACAGAATGGCCATGGGCTCTCGATACTGGAATTTTATACGGACCGCCCGCATATAGCACCGTTCTGTCTGGAATCGCGTCTACTGACTGATACGCACCCTTATCTATAATATTGAATACATCTATTCCTAGTATTTTTCCCGTTTTATCCGCGGCTAACCGATGATGCAGAAATGCCGCATGTCTCTTTCCTGTAGTACGAAATACTTCTTCCCGTGTCTCCTCGTAAAATACAGGTCTTCCTGTCCTCAGAGCCAATACACCGGCAATTGCAGAAACATCAAAGGTCGAGTCTTCCTTTCCTCCAAATGCGCCGCCTACAATGGTACTGATCACATGAATTTTGCTCTGCGGCAGTCCAAACACTTTACAGAGCGATTTTTTCGCACCCTGCACATTATGCTGAGGACTGTAAATTGTAATACCGCCCTGTATCAAATCTGGTTCTGCAATGCACACATCCGGTTCAATGTACGCGTGGTCAACCATAGGCGTTTCAAAGTAATGATCGAGAATTACATCTGCTTTTTCAAAAGCTGCCTCCACATCGCCTCGCAGCACCTTTGCGCTATAGGAAATATTACTATCGCCAGAAAAAGGATGTTTCTCATGGATCGCCCCGGCTTCCATCTCAAAAACCTCTCTCGGATCGTCATAAGCAGGAAGGGGTTCATACTCTACTTGAATCAAAGAAATCGCTTTTTCCGCTGTCGCCAGATCCCGAGCTGCTAAAATCGCTACCGCGTCACCCTCGTAAATCACTTTATTTTCCGCCAAAACAGGCTTATCATATTCGTCTAAACCATATCCATTCACACATCCTGGCGGCAAATCCTTAGCAGTCATGACAGCTTCCACTCCGTCAAGGGCTTCTGCCTGTGAAGTATCAATAGACACTATTTTAGCATGCCCATAAGGGGAAAACAAGGCCTTTGCATACAACAGGTCTGTACGGTGAACAGCTAAATCCGCAGTAAATTTTGCCGCGCCCGTCACCTTTGCGATGGTATCAGGCTTTACCATTCGTTTTCCAATAAGACTGTTATTCCTATTCATGATGTTCTTACTCCTATTTTGCAAAAACAACGCCTTCGGCTGGCATCCGAAGCCAAAGACAGCGGTGTCAACCGAAGGTATCTTTTCTATTCAGCGTTACGGTCTTATTTTACCACAGCAGTAACGACCATTTCCACCAGTCTGTCCTCTAACGCCATATCAGCGGATACTGTCGCTCTTGCAGGCTCCTTTCCTTCTACAACCCAGGCTTCCCACACCTCATTCATATCATCGAAATCTCGTAGGACATCCTTCAAAAAGATCTGAACGCGAACGATATGTTCCTTGTCCGAATTGTATTTTGCTAATGTTTCATCGATAATATTCAGAACGCCCTGAGTCTGTTCTTTGATATCTTTACCTTCACTAGTTCTTCCTGTCAAATACAGCACTCCGTTATGCTCCGTTACTAAAGATAAACGTCCGTCGCCTTCATAATATTTAATCATAATTTTTTCCTTCCCTTCTATGTTCTTATGCTTTCTGAGCCTGCATGCGCATGGCAGCAAGCTGAATCGCTTCTACAATTTTTTGATATCCTGTGCAGCGGCAAAGATTTCCTGAGATTGCAATGCGAATTTCTTCTTCTGTCGGATCAGGATTCTCCTTGAGCAAGGCATACGCCGCCAGAACCATACCCGGAATACAAAAACCACATTGTACAGCGTTTACATCAACAAAAGCCTGCTGCACCGGATGAAGCTGATCCGTCGTTCCAAGACCTTCTATGGTCATAACTCGTTTTCCCTCAATCATTCCGGTGAGCATGGTACATGACCTGACAGCCACGTCGTCAACTAATACTGTACATGCTCCGCAATCTCCTGTACCGCATCCCTTTTTTGTACCTGTAAGTTTAAACCTGTTTCTTATCGTATCTGTCAGAATTTCATCACCCTCAATTTCACAGCTAACAGGTTCTCCATTTAGAACAAATGATATACGGCGCATATTACTTCCTCCTTTCAGCGCTGGCAAGCGCCCTGGAAAATGCTTGCGCAACAACAGCTCTGGTTGTAAGCTCTTTATATTCCTTAAAGTAGGACTCCCGCAAAACCGCTTCCTTCGGAAAAGTCTCTTTCAGATATTGCCGCGCTTCCGCTGGTTTCATACCTGTCACAGCTTCCTCCAGACTGAACGCACGCACAATATTTGCATTTAACGCCCCCAGGGATATGGAGGCGCGACTGATTACATCACCCTCTAGCTGTACTCTTGCGCCAACCAGTATTTTGCCAATGTCCTGCGCCTTACGGCGAGCCACTTTGCAATAACCGGTACCTTCTCCCAGCTGTATTGCCGGAAAACAAATCTCTCGAATGATTTCATCAGCACGCTTCACCGTACGATTTCTTCCCAAATAAAAATCCTGTAGCGGTACTTTTCTCTCACCTTGCTCACTGACAAGCACGATCTCAGACTTAAGCGCCATTAACATCGTTGCGCAATCAGCTGCCGGCGCAGCCGTACCAATATTACCTGCCGGCGTTGCAACAGCTCGAACGCCTGGACTTCCCAGATTGGAGATCGCCGTAATCAATCCCTCAATTTTCTGGCATATGAGATCCTGCGCCATCTCTCTGTAGGTCATATTCCCACCCAGCATAACGCAGCCCTTTTCTTCCCGAACATATCGCAGCTCCGCTAGCTGTCCAATATAAACAATGGCGGAAGGCGCGATCCTTTTCTGACTGATATCTATTACAATATCGCTGCCTCCGTTTACAATAACCGCCTTCTCTTTATAGTGGCCAAGAATTTCTAATGCCTCCTGCAATGTGTCGGGTCTAAAAAATTCTGCCATGAACAGGCCTCCTTTCACAGAATTTGTTTTTCTGTTTAGCAATCTCTTTTTCTACCGCGGTGTTTTCTTAGAACGGCCCATACTGCGTCACATGGGCAATAATGATAAACACAAGACCAATTACAAACTGAATTCCGATCAGAGGCAGCATCCATTTTGCCCATTTCTCCCAAGGAACCTTTGCAAGTGCAAGCCCTGCCATCAGGAAGCCTGAAACGGGTGTCAATACATTGGACAGTCCATTACCCACTGACAACGCCATAACTGCCGTTTGTCTCGTTACATCTACCAGATCTGCCAGCGGCGCCATGAGAGGCATGGTAAGCGCAGCCTGTCCGGATCCTGATACAACGACTAAGTTCAACAGATTTTGGAAAATGTACATACCGATCGCGGAGAAGATTGGCGGCAGCACACCGAGTACAGAAGCCGCACCGTGTAAGATCACGTGAAGGATACTGCCGTCGGTCAATACGACTACAATAGCCTTGGAGAAACCAACGATTAACGCGCCTGTAGCAAGATCCATCATGCCCTTTCCAAGAACCTCGGCATAACGGTTGAAGCCAATTTTTCCGATGATTGCACAGATAATGGAAGTTCCAAGGAACAGCGCACAAATTTCATCCATATACCAACCCAGCTCGATTACACCGTAAACCAGCAGTACAATCATCAAAAGGAATACGATCAAAATGGCCTTTTCACGTCCACCAAACTTCGGCAAATTTTCAAGATCCAGGGTATCATCTCTCTGCTTGTCCAATTCATACATCGGCGAAAGCTGCGGGTCTTTTTTTACTTTTCTCGCATACCGCATAATCCACAGAGAGGTTACTACCAGCATCGTCACAAACAGAGCAATTCTAAGACCCATACCGGAAAGCGGCGGCAGCTCCGAAATGCCCTGCGCAACCTGCAAACAGAATGGGTTCATAAACTCACCGGCCCAACCGATCGCTCCGCCAACCATAACGATAGCTACGCCAACGATGGAGTCATATCCCATAGCCAAACACAGAGCGACAAAGAGGGGAACTAAAGGTACGGATTCTTCACACATACCGAAAATTGCGCCGCCCAAGCCAAACAACGCCAGAACAATCGGAATAATAATCAGATCTTTTCCTTTTAAACTCTTTGCCAGTTTACCAACGCCTGCCTCCAGTGCGCCTGTAGACTGTATGACTGCCATAGCGCCTCCTACAATAAAGAGGAAGAATACAATCTGCGCGCTCTCCTGCAGGCCTCTGGTGATGGAAGTAAGCATTTGCATTAGAGACACCGGCGTCTGCTCTATGGTATGATAAGAATCCGGGTCAACAACAGATCTGCCGTCCAATTCCATCATCTCATATGTACCTGCCGGCACAATATAGGATAATATGCTGCAAACCAAAATAATTGCAAACAGAATGATAAATACATTCGGCACAGCAAACCTTTTCTTTTTCTTTCCTTTTTCCATTACTTTTCTCCTTTCCATAATGTGAACTTTCATTTATAAATACCGCTTGAAATCCGATTGCTAAATTCTTTCAACGGTTCCTTCCCAGGTATCAACTTCCTTTTTCTTTTTTCTTGCTGTCTCATCATACCAATGCTTCGTCACGGTCTTAGCCCGCGTATAGAATCGAACGCCGTCCTTTCCAAGTACATGCAAATCTCCAAAGAAGGAATCCTTGTTTCCGGAGAATGGAAAATATGCGGACGGCACAGGAATTCCTACGTTGATGCCTACCATTCCGCCGTCAGTACGGAACTCAAATTCTCTGGCATAATATCCGTTTTGTGTGAAGATTACAGAGCCGTTGGCAAATGGATTTTCATTCATCAAAGCAAGTCCCTCTTCAAAATTCTTCACCCGTTTTATCAATGTCACCGGACCAAAGATTTCTCTGTCGCCAATGGTCATGCCCGGCTTTACATGGTCAAAAATCGTTGGCCCGACGAAAAAGCCTTTTTCAAAGCCTGGAACTGTAACGTTACGGCCATCTAACACGAGTTCAGCGCCCTCGTCAATTCCTTTCTGAATCCAATCACATACCTTTGCCTTATGCTCCGCCGATACAACCGGACCCAGACTTGTTTCCGGATCATACGCGCAGCCGACCTTCATTGCCATAGCCTTTTCCTTCAACAAAGCAACGAACGTATCAGCAATGGATTCCTGTACTACAATAACCGGAAGGGCCATACATCTCATACCAGCGCATCCATATGTAGAGTTGATAATTGCGCTTGCAGCGCTTTCCAAATCAGCATCCTCCAAAACAAGCGCATGATTTTTCGCTTCACACTGTGCCTGCACACGCTTTCCGTTTGCCGCAGCTGTAGAGTAAATCTGCTTGCCAACGCCTGTCGTACCTACAAAAGTAACTGCCTTAACTCGTGAATCTGTCAAGAAAATATCTGCTTCTTTTCTACTGCAGGTTACCAAATTGACAACGCCCTTCGGGAATCCTCCTTCTTCATAGAAAAGCTCTAATATGCGCATCGCTGTAAGTGGCGTCGCGCTGGATGCTTTCAATACAACTGTATTTCCAGAGGCGATCGCAAGCGGTACCATCCAGCCCCATGGAATCATCGCCGGGAAGTTAAACGGTACAATCCCCGCTACAACGCCTAACGGCATCCGATAAGTCGCTGTATCAAATCCGGTTGTTACCTGCAAAGATGCATCGCCCTGCATCAGTGTCGGTAAGGAGCAAGCATGTTCTGTCGGCTCAATCGCTTTCAACACGTCGCCTCTCGCCTCTGCTAAAGTCTTACCTAACTCTTTCGCGCATAACAGTGTCAATTCTTCCAGATGTTCTATCAGAATGTTTCTCCATTTAAACATCATCTGCGTTCTCTGACTTAATGAGAGCTTCGACCATGCAGGAAAAGCCTCCTGTGCCGACGCAATAGCCGATTCTACTTCCTCTGCCGTACAACAGGGAACTTCTGCAATAATTTCTCCTGTGCTTGAATCAGTGACAGGCATATACTTGTCCGTTTTTGACAAATGCCATTCACCATTCACACAATATTTCTTCCTTTCGACATTCATTTTCGTACTCCTCCAAAAATATTCTTTTTTTAGAACCTAATTTCATTTTATTCCACTATTTTTACTTTGTCAACATAAAATGAAATTTAATTTCATTTTTCTGCAAATATGAAAAATCCCCTCTGATAACCCATGCTATCAAAGGGGATATGCTTTACTTATTCATAATAACCCATTCTGAAGGATATTTCCTCTGCCACAACTCTCAGCTCCGGTAAAATGTCACTGTGAATGTGTTCGAACGACATATTCTCCACCTTTCCGAAACAGCTTAGAGCCGCTGTAATTTGACCGCTGTAATCGTAGATCGGAACCGCGACACATCGCAATCCTGGTTCACACTCCTGGTCGTCTAACGCATACTTATTATTTTTCGTCCGGCGGAGTTCTTCCGTCAGATCTTTCTTCGTTGTAATCGTTCTTTCAGTCAGCTGAACTAATCCCTTCTGGCTGATCAGCAAATCAATATCGCTTTCCTGGTATTCTGTCAAAAATAACTTGCCTGAAGAAACAGCATGGATCGGCGCCTGCAGTCCAATACGCTGCAAAGGTACGCCGCCGCTGATGCTCGTAGGATCATATACACAATCCAAATATACGCATTCCATTCCTCTCTCTATGACCAAACTCACTCCTCGGGAAAGCTTAACAGATAATTCACTTACCAAATTTCCGGAAAGGGTCCTTATAGTCATATGATTTCGCACTAATTTTCCATATTCACAGATACGCCACGTCATCGCGTAGCGGTTTGTTGCCGCATCCTGGAATACCAAACCTTCTTCCACCAGCGCGTTTAAATACCTGAATGCCGTTGCCGTCGGTACTCCTATGTTTTCCGAAATATCCTGCAGCCGCATCGGCGTACGGCTTTCTGAAATGCAAGATATAAGTTGTACTAATTTAGATACTGTCTGATTCGATGCTTTTTTTTCCATCATAATTAAGCCCTTGCTTTTCTTCGTCTACAAAATCTTATCGCATTTTAACAACCCACTGCTGTTAAATTCAAGACAAGCATTATGCCGTTTTCTCTTATTTTCAATGTATACAGCTAATTCATTCCTATGATTATCTGTCTCCTATATATCAATATACCGTATAATCCACCTCCTGTCAATGCTGCTGATGCCTTCTGATACAGCAAAAGTTTGAGCCAACATATCAGAAGTAGGCCAAGTCATATTTAACTCAATTTTCTTTCCCATTTTGTCGTTTTATGATAAAATACAGATAACAACAGCCGAATGGAGGTCAAAGAATCAAAAGATGAAAATAAACATGAACAAAATGCCGATTCATTCTCTAGAAGCGTTTTTCAGTATTAACGGCAGATACGCTGCTTCTGCTCAGGAAAAGGATTGCTGCTTTCTATGTTATATCGGCTTTGATCAATCTGATACATTTCCCAGCCGTTTGATCCATTGTGAAAAACAATTCCTTACAGCTGCGGCAGCACGCGGCGCCGGCTATTTCCGTACCGACAAGCTTCCTTTCCGCCCAACCCCGGATGAAGTTTCCGCGTATCAGCAAATCCTCGGTCAGATCAACAGTCTCACAGAAAGCAAGCTGGATGGACTCCATTTTGCATTTAATAATCCAGTTTTGGACAGTAATGTAACCTCAGCCATCCAAAAAACGCGCGCCCTTTTTACCCAGGTACAAACCACCTGCAGCGATTCTATGCTCAACAATTTTACCACAAAGCTGCTTTACTGGATTGATACCTATTTCCCAAAGCTGTTTCTGCCCGGATTCACACCTCAGGCATCCCCGAAATTCGTATTCCATGGCCCTGTCAAGCTGCAGGAATACCTATTTCTCTATTTGCTTACCCAAGTCGGTTGCGACATACTCTATCTGAATACACAGGCACATCCAGACCTTCCACAAAAATGTCTGGCTCTCTCCCAGGTCCACGAGGATGCAAACCGAGGCTCACTGACCTTACCCCCATTCATTGATCAAAAGGTGTCCGTCGAAACGGTTTCCACCCCGTCCCAGGAAAATGGCGCGCATGCCCAGACCAGCACGGCACAGCAGAAAACACCACCTTCCCGTTCACCGGAAATACCACATAAACAAGGCTCTGCGCTTTCCCATGCGCCTGTATCCAGACCACCTGATAGACCGTCTGAACACACCGGTTCTATTAAGGCGTCTGTTCCCATGCCGCCCAATACGTCAAATATTTCTTCAGGCTGCATCGCTTCTATTCCAATGCCGCCATACCAGAGGAACGAAAATACCGGCGGATGCACCGCGACGATTCCAATGCAGACTTCCCCATCAATCCAGCGCCGCAGCAGTATGTCCACTATACAAAGCCAGCCTGCTGCTTCTGGCAATATGCCTATGCCGCACAAGCCTGCCAGACAATCTTCGCCTGGGCCGGTTCCGTCTCCGCCGCCGCGTCCGGTAGCGTCCATCTCGCAAACAGAACTGGATTACGAACAGCTGGCCTCCATGGCGTCCTCCGTTGTAATGGTGGAGGTAGCGGACAACAAAGGGCAACCGTTTAAATCAGGCTCCGGTGTAATGATTGGCAGAGACGGCTACATACTGACTAATTTTCATGTAACGAATGAGGGAGCATTATACGGCATACGGATCGAAGGAGAAGAAAGAATTTATGAGACGTCTCGTATTGTCAAATACAATCCTTTGTTCGATCTGGCCGTACTGCAGATCGACCGTCAGCTGACGCCTATTCCGCTGTGTCAAAACAGGAAGCTTACAAGAGGACAAAAGGTGGTTGCGATCGGCAGTCCTTTGGGATTATTTAATACTGTATCCGACGGTATTATCTCTGCGTTCCGCAGTGTGCGCGACGTTCCTATGATTCAATTTACCGCTCCTATTTCCAGCGGAAGCTCCGGGGGCGCTGTTTTGAACATGTACGGAGAACTCATCGGCCTTTCAACTGCCGGATTCGATGACGGACAAAATTTAAATCTTGCTGTAGATTACAATACGATACGATCTTTCCTGGGAAATTTACTAGGATAAGCATCATGAGCCCGCTGTCTTTCATCAATAAATTTTACCTTTTTGCGGTATAAATCTTTACATACCTCCCGTATAATATGCTTAGAAAAACGCACACAGGGAGGATAATTCAAATGGAAGCGTTACGAGCAAAAAAAGGATTTATCTGCGATATGGACGGTGTTATTTACTGGGGCGGACATCTGCTGCCAGGTGTAAAAGAGTTTGTCGACTGGCTCTATCGGGAAAATAAGGAATTTCTGTTTTTGACTAACAACAGTGGGCAGACTCCGCTTGAATTGCGGTTAAAGCTGCAAACCATGGGACTTGATGTGGATGAAAGCCACTTTTATACCAGCGCTTTAGCCACCGCTAAATTTGTCAGCAGTCAGACCAATCACTGCAGCGCTTATGTAATTGGAGAACCTGGTCTGGTGGGAGCGCTTTATCAAAGCGGCGTTGCTATTACAGATAAAGCTCCGGATTATGTAATTGTAGGTGAAAGTCAAAGCTACAACTATGAGGCTATATGCAAAGCCGTCAATCTAGTCCGGGACGGTTCGAAATTGATCGGTACAAATTTCGATATGACAGGTCCGTCCAGCCGCGGCATTATTCCTGCCTGCCGGGCGCTGATCTCTCCAATCGAAATGGCAACAGGAAAACAGGCCTACTTCGTGGGTAAGCCTAATCCCCTCATGATGCGTACCGGTCTACGGCTGCTCGGCGTTCATTCTGAAGAAGCCGCTATGATCGGCGACCGCATGGACACGGATGTGGTAGGTGGAGTAGAAAGCGGCTTAGATCCAATCCTGGTCCTGTCGGGCGTTACCAGTCGAGATGATGTGGATAAGTTTCCTTACCGGCCTCGTTTGATTCTCGACAGCATCGGTGAAATCCCTGTGTAAACGCAACGCACAGCGTTCCTCATGCCGTAAAGTTCCGGCATCGCGAACTCCCTGGCCGGACGCCCTTTGCTCTCTAATACAAAAGCCCTCCTACTAAAACAAAATAGTCCGGCACTTCTCCTTGGGCAATCCATTGCAATTCAATTCCCAACAGTTTGCTTGCCGTCAGGCCTACGTTTCCGCCGAGTGCCTCGATAGAATAACGCATCTTATCCGGAAAGCGGCACGGCTGTCCATCTTTTTTGCTGCAATTACTCTCTCCACAGATATTGCAGCTGCCGGCAGACAGGGATACACTGCCGGGATTCTCTGCCTCTTTCGCGTAAAGGGTTTCTGTCAATTCTGCCTTAACCTGTGCCATCAAAGTCTGCCAGTCATGTTTTTCCTCCTCTGCCAGACACATTTTTTTGCCGATAACATATAGGTTTTCATACTTCTTCCAATAATCCTCTACTGGATCAAATGTGAAAGACGGGCAAGACCATTTTTGATCGTAGTTGCCGCATTCCTTGCAGCAGGCCAAAAATTCTTCCACATTTACGTAGCCGTCAATATAATCAGCTACAGAAATTGTTTTTTCAAATGTATCAATCTTCATGAATCAAGTTTACCACAAAAAGAATTTATGGTAAAATGAAATATATACATAGATGGAGGTTTGCCATGGCTTTTGGAATTTTTAAAAAACCACGAAACGCGGATATTATTTACCGTAATGGACATATTTACACGCAGGATCCGGAATTCCCCTGGGCAGAATCGGTGGCATGCAGAGACGGCCGGGTACTGGCTGTGGGAGACTTTGACGGGATGAACGAAATTACCGGCAGCGACACGGAAATTATTGACCTGGAAGGGAAATACATGTTTCCTGGGTTTATTGACGTTCACGACACTCCATCGCTGCAGGTTCTCAAAGGGTTATATCTGGAAATCGACCCTATCTGGGATCTGGACACAGTATTAGAATACACTGCGGAATATGCGCAATCCTGTGAAAAGGATATTATATTTGGCTACGGATACAATGAAAACCTTCTTACAGATTACGATACGCCTGCAGAGGTCATGAAAATTTTGGATGAGATTGAGACAGACAGACCAGTGCTTCTGTTGAGCACCGGCGGCTATCACTGCTGGATGAACACGCTGGCTTCGACAATAGTAGTAGAAACAGTTGATGAGGAAGAAGATTTGCAATTCATCTCTGCCGTAGATCTTCTAATGAACATTCTCTCTCCTTTCGACTATGAAGAAATCGAAGAACGAATTCGGCAGTACACCAAAGTCCTCGCTGATAAAGGCATCACCTCTGTTTTGGATCTCTGTTCGCCGGAGTATTTTTCTCTCCTATATCAGGACAGCCTGCTTGCAATGATTGGAGACAGCGAGCCAATCCGTCAGCGATACTTTGGCAGCTTATATCTTAACCGCTCCCTGCCATTGCGGTTAATCCTGCACCGCCTTTCCACGGGTCGGACAAAATGTACGGAAATGGACGGTTTGATGACATTCGATGTATTGAAATTAGAAACCTGCGATGATGAAAATCTATCCTACTTTTCGCAGGAAACGTTAGACGAGTTATGCCTGGCTGCCTGTGAAAAGGGATTTGATATCCATCTGGACGCATTAGACGCCGCGTCTGTAGACAGAGCCTTCCATACCTTTGAACGAGTCCGCAATAAGGGCTATAAAGGAAATGCTCTGGTTCTTGCCGCAGAAGGGGTATCCACTCCTGATGACGCGTCCTTCATTGTAACCTGGCCAACGGATTATCTGAACAAATCCGTTTTCGGCCACGTAAATTCCGTAGAGGAGGCTATCGACCAGCTGACTGCAGGCGCAGCCGCAATTCTGGGCAAAGAACGCGACTTTGGCTCTATCGAGCAGGGAAAGATAGCGGACTTCACTGTATTTGAAGAAAATCCATTTGACGCCGGATTGCAAAAATTCTCCGGTATGCATGCCAGCATGACCATAATGGACAGTATGATTACTTATGACGCGGAAGCTGAGTTAGAAGAAGAAATGTACGACCTTCTTACAACAATGCGCTTATAATTGCAGAAGTTTTGTGATACAATAGGAATAACCTGTGATTCGGATATCATATTGCCAAAAAGGAGACCCTATGAGAAAGAGGAAGTTCATTTGTTTTACTTTATGCACAGCGATGCTAATATCTGTGTTTCTTGTAACAGGATGCGGAGAGCAGCCGGAGCAAACAGAAATTGTTAACCCAATCAATATTACCATCAGCATTGATTATCCAAAAAAATCTAATCTTGATGATATAACAGATATTCCGTTCAAAATTGAGGAGGATTCTTCTGTATTGGAAGCAATCCAACTTTTCTGCAACGTCAACGAAATGCCCGTTAATGTAGAAACCACAGTTGGAACGATTGTAGGCATTAACGACTTAAACAATGGAGACATTTATTCCACGCGTATATGGCAGTTCAAGGTCAATGGAGAATTATCAGATCATCCTGCAGGAGAAATCATTCTGCAAGAGGGCGACCGCCTCGAGTGGGTATACAGAAAATCCCGATGAATCATCACCGGGATTTTCTTTTGCCTTTTAACAGGGGTTGTCTAAATCCTAAAAAATGAGATGCGCCAGCGGGCAAATAATGATCAAGCTGATGATGGTTCTCTCCAGGAAGAGAATAAACAGCTCAACAATATTCACCGGCAGCTTGGAGCCGAGAATCAGTCCGCCGACCTCAGATAAGTATATCAGCTGTGTTACAGATACAGACGCTACGATGAATCTGGTCATTTCACTTGCGATGCCTTTTGCCGCAATGATGGACGGTGTAAACATATCTGTGAATCCGACGATCATCGTCTTGGATGCTTCGGCAGCTTCCGGCACCTGCAGCAGTTCCAGCAGCGGCAGGAACGGCTTTCCGCAGATTTCAAAAATAGGTGTATTGTTTGCAAGCACCAGCGCCAGCGTACCGATCGCCATAACTGTCGGCAGGACACCAAACCACATACCTACAGCGTTCTTCATACCGTTTTCGAAGAACTGACCAATTCCTCTAAATTCTCCTACCTTCTGCATCGCTAAATCCATACCATACTCGTGGGAAGTCTTATACGGTGCAGGAAGTGTATCCGGCATCGCTTTTCCTTCTACCACATATACGTCTTTCTTCATGGAAAGAGGCGGGATTCTCGGTACAATAATTGCGCAGGCTACGCCGACCAGACAGATCATCAGATAGTAAACGCCAAAATACTGCATCAGGCCAACCTGTTCCAATACTACGATACTGAACGTAATGGATACAGCTGAAAATGTAGTTGCAATAACGGATGCTTCTCTCGCTGAGTAATAGCCGCCCTCATACTGATTGCAGGTCAGCATAACGCCTAGTGTTCCGTCTCCGATCCAGGAGGTAATACAGTCTACAGCTGCACGACCCGGAATCTTAAACAGAGGACGCATTACTTTTGTCAGCAGAGCGCCGACATATTCTAAAAGTCCAAAGTCCAAAAGCAGCGGAAGCAGAAGGGCTGCGATTAAGAAAATGATAACCAGTACAGTCAAAAGATCGCCTAATACGAATCCGCCTGCACCGCCGTCAGTAATCATGCTGACGATATCCTTACCGCCTTCTGTTCCCATGCCCAGATAAGTCATCCAGATGAATACTGCGCCAACCACTCTGACCAGCGCCCACACCGGGCTTGTACAAAAAGTATCTGCTAAAATTGCGCGTTCTGTCATAAACTTCGGCTTCGCCAGTCCGATCAAAGAACCGATTGCTGAAACCGTGACGATGGCAACGCAGAGAATCGGAAGAACAGAGCCGAGCGCTCCACCGATCAGATCTGCGATAATCTTTACTGTGACCGTCCAGTTTCCATCGTATTTCACCGGAATCATAAATAAAATGATACCGATGACCGATGGAACAATAAAACCGGCCACATTTCTACCGTTTTTCTTTTCCATAATAAAGTCTCCTATTCCTATTCCCTGTTAGGGCAGATAATGTTATTATAACATATCCGCAAGATAGTTTCAATGTATTATGTATACACATTTTCATGCATAAAAATTGACCCTTTTACTAATCTCTGACGATCTCATGTAATCACACAAAAAACAAAGGAACCATTGCATCAACATTTTCCGGTTAACGTAATGATTCCTTTGTTCATTTTTGAATTTTACTTCTTTGCATAACATACTGCGCGTATCGGTGATCCGTCAGATCCCTTTACCGTCAGCGGCAGGAAAGAAAAAACATATTTTCTCCCCGCTGTCAGTGAATCCAAATTTCTTATGTTTTCGACCAATAAGGTTTCATTTTTCAATAAAATGCTATGGGCATGATCTGTGTCAAGGGAAGTAGAATCTAAGCTAAATGCATCTACAGCAACTATACCGATACCCTTCTTCGTCAGATATCTTGCAGCATCCTCTGACAAATACGGATGGTTTTCATATTCCTTTGTCCCATAGTATTTTTCCCAACCTGTTTTGACAACAACAATCTCAACGTCATCTAACAGTTCATCATATGCTGAAAAGTCCTCTGACTCTAACTGCTGCATCGGTTTTTTTCCAGTCAAATCACAAACTATGCCAATACCAGTAAACTTTTCTAAAGGAAAGTCATCAATTTTTTTTCCCTTCTCAATGTGATGATATGGCGCATCAATATGTGTTCCCGCATGGGTTGAAATGTGCAGCATATCTACATGCCATTGGTCGTCCTTGTAATCAACGCAGTTTTCTATTTTTACGTTCTCTGCGCCAGGATAAACCTGCATCCCTGTTTCTATCGGCTGCGTTAAATCTACAATTTCTATTCCTTTTTCAATCATTTTACAATCTCCATGTCTTTGTCCGGATAGTAATTTCCATCATTGTCATATTTTTTCAACACATCAAACATCTCATCAATGTGAGACTGTTTTCCAAAAATGAACCCACAGGCAATATAGGCGATGGCACTCAAAATCATACCAATTAAAGTACCTCCCATGCTGGTTGAAGCAAATATATCCGTTAAATTCTGCAGCAGCGCACAGATACATCCAATCCCCATGCTAACCCACGCGCCGATGGAATTTCCTCGTTTCCAAAATACTCCTCCAACAAGCGGTATGATGCACATGCATACGAAATCATACAAAATCAGCGCAAAGAAATTTAACTGCGGAATATCTACCGATGCAATGATCATCGAGAAAAGAAATACTGCTGCCGTCGTCCATTTCGCCAGTTTTACAACTGGAGTCTTTTTCCAGATCATTGTCAATATATCTTTCGCAAACGGTACGGAAATACAATTGGCTGTAGCAGAAATGCTTCCCATCGCTGCTGCGCCCGCAAAACAGCCGACCAGCCCGAGTCCTACCGCTCCAGAATATTTGTTGGCAATAAAGAATTCCGCAATCTGTGAATCTGCCGGCGCATCATCCATAAGACTGACGCCCATTGCAGGTACTAAAATCAAAAATACGACGATAACAGCGCAAATCGGCGCAATATACAACGTCTTTTTTGTTTCTCTCGGCGAAGAACTCAGGTAAAGCCGCTGGAACGTTGTTGGCCAGCAATAAGATCCTAACGTTCCTGTAATGACACTGACAATCCACATCTGCTGAAGTCCGCTTTCTTTCGGCAAATAAAGCAGTTCAGGCTTGTGCAGAGAAATCATCTCATATAACGGTACAAATCCTCCATATGCTTTATAGGCAATGTAAATAAATAAGATTGACCCTACTACTACAAATGAAAATCCCTGAATCACAGATGTGATTGCGGTAGCATTTACACCGCCGATTGTAGTATATAATCCTACTACGATTCCACTGATCCACACGCCTGCAGTCATTGAAACTGCACCGTTTGTAGAAACATTAATAATATAAGCCAAAGTGATTATTTCAATAATCAGCCAAGCGCCATCAACAATCAGCATAAATACAGAATAAAACTTTTGAAATGCCGGGCTATTGTATCTCACGCCCATAAAATCTGACGGCGTTTCCAAATTGTAGTGCTTTCCCCATGACCATACCGGTCTTGCAAACAAATACATGAATAGTAAGCTTCCAATGGAATACACCATTTCATATTGTGGAAACAAGCCGATATCAACGGAATTTCCTACCCAGCCAGTATAGGTCGAACCTACATACCATCCTGCCATATATGTAAAACATACAAAGAACCATGGCATTTGTCTATTGCCTACCGCATACGTTTCCATTGTTTCCTGCGGCTTGTGATAAAGCTTTGCAGCAATTAAGTTTACTGCAACAAATGCAACGAGAATTCCAATTACAACCGGTGTGTTAATACTCAATCTTTTCACCCCTTTCTCTCATTTCCCGCTCTTTTTTTGTGATATAGTTTTCAATTATGTTTGTACCTGCCAGTACAACACACATCAGCACACTATCCACAATAATCGCGACCTCTGACACCGGCCACCCGAAACTGGTTAAATCCGGTTTATTCCATATCTGCATTAATCCGGGTACAATCATAAACAGAAGCAGAACAACGATTAAAATAGTTGATGCCATATAGAGTTTTTTAATTCTTTTCGACATTTTTTCTCTCCTTTCACGTGATAACTTTATCATAAGGTTTTCTATTCGACTTATTCAACGGCTTATTTTTGTCCAGGCAAACAAACAGAGATTTTTCCATTTGTTTTTCAATACATTTTTAAATCTCACCAAAATTTCATTATGAAATTTTGAAAAAGTTCAATTACCCAATATGTCTCCCTTGTTTATAATGGATATATGCTAAAAAGAAAGAAGGTAAATATATTGAATTACACTGTTTCAGATTTTTATGAAACCTTCCATTATGGACTAAAAATTATTGCCGGTCATGGCGGCATGAGCAGAATTATCTCTGACCCGGGAATCCTAGACTATGAATTAGACGCTGTATTAAGAGACAAATATCTGCACACTAATTTTCATGAAAATCAGCTGGTGGTTACGACTTTTTCATGTGCAAAAGATAATCCCTTTATGGTTTCTGACGCCATCAAACATCTGATTGCAAAAGACGTCAGTTGTCTCGTTATCAAAAATGTTTTCAAGCTTCCAATTCACGAAACCATTCTGCGTTATGCTGACGCAAAAAATTTTCCTATTTTTCTCATTGATACGCAGGAAATATATATAGAAAACATTATCTGCGAAGTAAATCGATGCTGCCGCCTTCGATCTGATATGCTTTATTTTAGAAAAATGTTATCCCAAATTTTTTCTTTGCCCCTTTCTTCTGAAGAAATCATCACCAATCTGAAGAAGATTAATCCATCCTGCCAGGAGCAATTCTTCACAATATACATAAAACTAGATACACTGCAATCAAATTTGTGTCCGGAAGCTTATTATGATCGTTTTTGCTGCAGCGATTTAAACGTTCCAAGCAACGCCCTCATCCTGCTGGAAAACAGCTTGCTTTATATTCATTCGGAAGATAATATCAACAAAAAATTCTCCGATTCTTTTATTACGCACATTCTGCAAATCCTTCTCTGTGAAGACCCATATTCCGGATGCGGAGTCAGCCAATATCATCTAACAATGGCGGAATTCAAAATTTCTTTACAGGAAAGCGTTTATGCTGCCTCTATGCCCTCCGAAATTTCATCCTATACGAAGTATAGCTGCTTAGGCTCTTATAGGATTATATTTCCATTTGTACAAAGCAGCGAAATGAATCGATACGCAAAAGATATTTTAAAAACCACCGAGGACTATGATATTGAAAATAACAGCCATCTGCTGAACACACTGCAAATTTATATAGAAACAAATTGTGACCTTACAGCCACAGCGAAGAAACTCTCCCAACATAAAAATACAATTCGTTATCGTTTAAACAAAATTAAAGATTTAACAGGTCTTGATTACAAAAACTTTACAGATCTCGAACAACTTTCCCTCGCACTTCGCATCTACCAATGCAGAAGTCACTTACTGCCGCAGCAATTATTCTAAGCTGTCATCATACATGATAATTACTATCAAAAGACGGGAACGTTTCTGCACGTTCCCGCCTTTATTTCTTGTTTCCTATTTCACATTATAAATAAACTCCGCCCGGCGTTTAGAGCCATCCAAATGATTGGACATGGCAGTCTTTGCGGCTTCCACATCTCGCGCCCTGATGGTGTCCAAAATAGTACGGTGCTCAGATAAAATCTCTTTCAGCGAGGTCTGATCGCAGCCCAGCGCTTTTCTTGTCTGCTCTATGTACTCCTTATAGGAACGGAGTACCTGCGCCATAAAGCGGCTGCCTGCCGCATTGTAAATGACACTATGAAAATCAGAGTTAATTTCCAGCACCTTCTTGCCGTCCTGTTTGGTCGTGTAAAACTCCATCAGATCAATCTGTTCCTGCAGCTGCTGTATCTGCTCCGGCGTAATTCTGCTGACTGCCCATTCCACCGCCAGCACCTCCAGCGCCTTGCGCACCGCATAAAGATCCTCAATGTCCTGTCTGGTAAACCCTTTGGCAAAACAGCCGCGGTTGGGAATGTAGTCGATAAGTCCCTCATTCTCCAGCTGTTTAAACGCCTCGCGAATCGGCGTACGGCTTACGCGAAGCTCCGCCGCGATCTGATTTTCCTTAATTTTTTCCCCAATCTTATATTCCCCCTTCAAAATCCGTTCTCTGACGATATCCGCGATTTCATCAGTAAGAGAAAAAGAATTGGAAAAATTATTGTCTGTCATCTGCCTCTCCTCACGCTTTGAAAGTCTATCTATATTTATATCACTACAGGATGTGATTTTCAAGTACTTGTGTGTGGAAATCAAAATCTTTTATCTGCAGATAGTATTCCGCGGAATCCACCAGCGCTTTCATCGGGCAAAGTCCAATGATTTCTGTTCCCGTTACCACCACGCCGTATCTAGCGGCTTCTGCCCTCACAAGTTCTGTCACACGGTACAGCGGCGTTTGCTCATAGTTGGTCATATTGATAGAAACCTGCGCATACTTCTTACCTGTTGCCTCGTCTTCAATGTCGAAGCCCATGGCTTTGACACATTTCAGGCCGCCGTCCTTTTCTCTGATGATTTTGGCAATGTTCTTGGCAACCTGCACATCGTCCGTACTCAGATTCAGATTATAAGCGACAAGGGGCGGTCTTGCACCTACCGCCATCACGCCTGCAGTCGGATGAATCTTTCTGCCGCCAAAGTCCGGTTCCCAGTCCGGTTCCTGGACTTTTTCAGCCATGCCCTCAAACTGACCTTTTCTAATCTTCACCAGGTTCTGTCTTTCCGGTCTGGTCGCCGAGTACTCATAAAGGAATACCGGCACGCCCGCTTCGTCTGCAATTCTCGCGCCAACTACCTTTGACAGTTCTACGCAATCCTCTGTGGTGCAGTCTTTAATTGCCAAAAACGGCATCACGTCTACCGCGCCCATTCTCGGATGCTCTCCCTCGTGCTTTGTCAGGTCGATGAGTTCCGCCGCTTTCTTCACAAGCTTCACACTGGCTTCTTCCACGCCTTTCGCGTCGCCGATATAGGTGATTACGGTTCTGTTGTGGCTCTCGTCAGAGCTATAGTTCAAAAGGGTGCATCCCGGTGTGGTTCTGATCTGGTCCACACATGCCTCTATGACGTCGGTTCTTCTTCCCTCGCTGATATTTGGAATGCTTTCAATAATCTGTGCCATGGTTTTCTTTCTCCTTTATCATATAAACTTAGAGCGCCGAAGCAACTTCATTGTATAAGCTGCTGGCAATTTGATCTGCTGCGTCAAACATCTTCTGTCCTTCTTCTGCGTAATACGCTGCCTTTGCCTCGTCCTTTACGCCCGGCAAATTGATTTTTACATTGAGCCACGCGCCCTTAATGCAACCGGTCAAATTCAGCACCGCTACGCCCAAATCGCTAGCCGCGCTTAGATTGGATTTGCCAATCATGGTCTTTGCCAGCATCAGTCCTTCATATCCAAGCTGCATGGTGCGGAAAGGAACTTCTGTTGCCACCAGCGTACCGTCCGCGATCGCTTTCTTCCTCGCAGCCTTTTCCTCATCTGTTTCTTTCGGCATTTTAAAGGCTGCGGCAATCAGATTAAAGGCTTCTGTGTCCTTATCCACGGATGCGACCAGTTCTTCATACAACGCCGCGCCTTTTTCCTTTGCTTCTCTGCAAACCTCCTGATAATCTACATACTTTTCTTTTCCCAAAGTCAGATCCGCCACCATCATGAACAAAGCCACGCCCTGCGCGCCTGCCAGCGCGCTGACTGAACCGCCGCCGGGCGCCGGTGCGTCCGACTTCAAAACGTCCAGATATTCTTTTACCTGCATATCAATCAATTTCATTATACTAACATTCCTTTCTTAATTACCTGCAGAGCCAAATTGGAGCCGAACCTGTAGCAGAGCATATCCATGTCCGGCGCATCCCAGATCACCAGGTCGCCTTGTTTACCTACTTCCAGCGTTCCCACCAGGCTGCCTTTACCGATAGCGCACGCCGGATTGATGGTCACTGCAGTCAAAACCTCTTCCGGCAGCATGCGATACTTGATGCATGCCAAATTCATGACAAACTGCAAATTCAGTGACGGGCAGGAACCTGGATTAAAATCCGATGCCACAGCTACCGGTATGCCCAGTTCAATCATTCTGCGAGCAGGCGCAAAGTCCGCCCCCAGATAGAATGAGGTTGCCGGCAGACACATGGCGGTCACGCCGTTGCTTGCCATAGAGGCAAGCCCCTTTTCATTGATGGCAATGAGATGCTCACAGCTGACCGCACCCATTTCTCCCGACAGTTCACTGCCGCCGATTGCCTCAATTTCATCAGCATGAACCTTTAGTCCGAAGCCAAGCTCCTTCGCCTTTTCTAAATATTTTTTGCTCTGCGCATAGTTGAACACGGAGTCCTCAGTAAACACGTCTGCGAAGTCCGCTAGCTGATGCTCTTTTACATAGGGAAGCAGATCGCGGCAAAGCAGATCGATAAACGCATCGGCGCCGCCCTCGATATCTTTATACTCCTCTGGAATCGCATGAGCGCCCATAAAGGTGGACACCACATCCATGGGATGATCTTCGTTTAATTTTTTTAAGACTTCCAGCATCTTAACTTCTGTATCGAAATCCAGTCCATACCCACTCTTTGCTTCACAGGTCGTGACGCCCAGACCCATCATCTCATCCAGAAAGCCTTCGGTCTTATCGTAAAGCTCCTGAAAGGACGCTGCTCTGGTTTTTCTCACTGTATCAAGAATCCCGCCGCCTGCACGCAAAATATCCAGATATCCTGCGCCTTTCAGCTTCATCGGAATTTCGTGCTGCCGATAGCCTCCAAAGACCATATGGGTATGCCCCTCAACCAGTCCCGGTGTCACCAGATGCCCTTCTGCATCGATGATGGTATCTGCATTTTCGCCGCCTGCCGGGATTTCGCCGCCGCTGGTAATCTCTTTAATGACGCCGTCCTCGATGAGAATTGCCGCATCCTGCAGTTTCAGATTTTCACCCTGTGCCGCGCCGCCGTGACTGAAGCTGCCGACCGGTGTCTGCAGCAGTCCGATATTTTTCACAAGTAATGTTGTCATTTGGTGATTTTCCTCGTCTTTCCTTGTGTTTACAGACAAAATTATAAATTTATCAATATTTTGTCAGCATTTTCGGTCCAAACACTTCCATATTCATAGATTTTACTGACAGAACTGACAATCTTATTTGATTTTATCAGTTTTGTCAGTATACGAAAGCACTGCACTGGATGGACTGCATGAATCCGTCCAATGCCGCCTCTGTTATCATGATTATCCCGATATTATTTCACAAATCGATCTACCATTTCTGCAACCAGTGCGTCGTCAGCCAGGAACGGAATGGTGATATGTCCCTTTCCGGCATAGTTCTTGTTGTACTCTACAGAGGTAGTCAGCGCGTTTTCATTTCTTGCCCAGTTTCGTCTAGCAACGCCGCCCATGACGTCCCACATCATAGCGGATTTGATAATTTCATCTACTCTTTCGGAACCGTCGAGAAGCAGTCCGAAGCCGCCGTTGATGGCTTTTCCGATACCAACGCCGCCGCCGTTATGAAGCGCGCAGAGAGACATGCCTCTCGCCGCGTTTCCGGCAAAGCACTGTACTGCCATATCTGCCATGACGTTGGACCCATCTTTGATATTAGAGGTTTCTCTGAACGGAGAGTCCGTACCGGATACATCGTGGTGGTCGCGTCCCATCATGATCGGGCCGCATTTTCCTTCGCGCACCAGCTTGTTGAATGCCAGCGCGATATCTCTTCTGCCCTCTGCATCCTGGTAAAGAATTCTCGCCTGGGTTCCTACAACCAGCTTATTCTTCTTGGCGTCGCGAATCCATACCCAGTTGTCTCTGTCCTGTGCCCTTCTTTCCGGATTGATGCAATCCATTGCCGCCTGATCTGTCGCGTCTAAGTCTTCCGGCTTTCCTGACAGGCAGACCCATCTGAACGGTCCATAGCCATAATCAAAGAGTACCGGCCCCATGATATCCTCTACATAAGATGGCCAGATAAAGCCATCCTTATCGTCGTAGCCATTCTTGGAAATTTCTTTGATGCCTGCGTCGTACATGGCTTTCATGAAGGAATTGCCGTAGTCAAAGAAATATGTACCCTTAGCAGTCAAGCCTTTGATTGCCTGATAATGTCTATGAAGTGTCTTGTCGACTTCTTCGCAGAATTTATCTCTGTCCTCATGAAGCAGCGCCGTTCTTTCATCAAAGGTCATGCCTACCGGACAGTATCCGCCGTTATATACGTTGTGACAGCTGGTCTGGTCTGACAGCAGATCAATGTGGAAGTCCTTTTCCACTGCTGCTTCCAAGAGATCTACAATGTTGCCGTGGTATGCGATAGAAATGCTTTCCTTCGCCGCCACTTTCTCGCCCGCCAACTTGAAAATTTCATCGATATCATCCATAATGACGTCAACCCATCCCTGGTCATGACGCGTAACAATTCTGGAATAGTCCACCTCTGCAAAAATGCCTACGGCACCCGCGATATTAGCGGCTTTCGGCTGCGCGCCGCTCATGCCGCCGAGACCGGAAGATACGAAAGTATGTCCCTCTAAATCTCCCTGCTCTGCTACGCCCAGATATTTTCTGCCCGCGTTGAGAATGGTATTAAAGGTGCCGTGAACAATGCCCTGCGGTCCGATGTACATCCAGCCGCCTGCGGTCATCTGTCCATAATTAGCCACGCCCATTTCTTCCGCGATTTCCCAATCCTCCAGATTGTCGTACATGCCGATCATCATGGAGTTTGTGATGATGACCCGAGGCGCAGTCGGTTTGGATGGGAACAGTCCAAGGGGATGCCCGGATTCTACCACCAGTGTCTGCTCGTCAGTCAACTCCTCCAGATATTTTTTAATGAGCCGGTACTGCAGCCAGTTCTGGCAAACCTGACCGGTCTCTCCGTATGTAACCAGTTCATATGGATAGAGCGCTACCTCAAAATCCAGATTGTTTTCAATCATCACCTGAAATGCCTTACCTGCAAGGCATTTGCCCTTGTATTCATTGATTGGTTTGCCGTAAAGCCGTCCTTCCGGCCGGTATCTATACGCATAGATTCTGCCGCGGGTGGTCAGCTCCTCCATAAACTCCGGCGCCAGCTTTTCATGCAGCTCCTCCGGCACATAGCGAAGGGCGTTTTTCAGCGCAATCTTCGTCTGTTCTTTTGTCAGTCTGAATCCTCTGTCCGGCGCACGTCTGATATCTTCTACAAACGCCGGATAATCCGGATATTCATTTCCCAGCTTGATGGTCATCGCGCCTGCAATGGCTTTATTATCTAACATGGTATTTCCTCCTCTTATAACGCTTCTGTTATTTTATCACACTACTTCCCGAAAGTGCTTTATTTTCCAAAGCATCATCGGGATTTTACTTTTGAGAATAAGCTTCTTCTTCTTTTTTTCTTAATTTAGAACGGCCGTCCTATTTCAGGCTGACAACCTTCTCTACCGCGTCCAGCAGCCGGCCGTCTTTGATCATCTCATCGAATTTCACCAGCTCGTCATGCATGATAACATCTTCATCTATCGGGTCGGAAACGGTTCTGATATAGTCGTAGGCTGCCTTTGTGGCTGGCGCCAGATTGCTGATATCACTTTCACCGATTTCCTGTCTCAGCCAAATACCCTGGGCGGCGGCAGCCAACTCAATACCGATAACCTTCTGCGCATTATCCAATACCATTGCTGCTGTTCTTGCAGAAGTCGTACCCATGGATACATGGTCCTCCTGATTACCGGAGGATGGAATAGAATCCACACAGGCCGGATGATCGTAAACCTTATTTTCTGAAACCATAGAAGCTGCCGCGTACTGAGCAATCATGAAACCGGAGCAAACGCCGCCGTGTTTTGTAAGGAAGCCTGGAAGGCCTTCAGACAAGGCAGGGTTAATCAGTCTCTCTGAACGTCTTTCGGAAACATCAGCCAGTTCTGAAATTGCCATCTTCATGAAATCAAAAGCAAGGGCCATCGGCTGTCCATGGAAATTTCCTCCTGAAATTACCTCATCCTCATCCGGGAACACAATCGGATTATCTGTTACCGCATTAATTTCCCGGGAAACAGCATCATACACGTAAGCAATCGCATCTCTTGACGCACCGTGAATCTGCGGAATACAACGCAGAGAATATGGATCCTGCACCTTCGTCGGCTGCACGTCAAAGGCATTCTTGCTGCCTGCAAGCAATGCAAGCAGATTTTCAGCTACATCCTTCTGTCCCTGATGCCCTCTCAAATCCTGCACCTTGTGGTCGTAAGCCTTTGTAATACCATGAAGAGCCTCTGCCGTCATAGCTGTGGCAATATCAGCAACCTTCAACAGTTTCATTGCATCCCACAGAACATTGACTCCTACTGCTGTCATCATTTGCGTTCCGTTGTTCAGCGCAAGTCCTTCTTTTGCAGCAAGCTCTACCGGTACAATGCCCTCTGCTGCCATAGCATCCTTAGCGTCTACAATTTCTCCCTTATATTCTACCTTACCCAAACCGATCAATCCCAGCGCAATATGGGAAAGCGGCGCCAGATCACCTGATGCTCCCAACGATCCTTTTCTCGGAATAATAGGATGAATCCCTGCGTTAAGCATGTCAAGCATAGTCTGAATGGTAGATAATCTAATACCAGAATTACCTCTGGACAAAGCATTACAGCGAAGCAGCATAGCAGCTCTAACATATTGTCTTGGATACGGTTCGCCAAGAGTACACGTATGACTGATAATCAGGTTTCTCTGCAGGTCCGCGGTCTCCTCCTTCGAAATAAACACATTAGAAAATTTTCCAAAACCGGTAGTCAGTCCGTAAATAATCGCGCCTTCCTCCAATTTCTTCTCTATGTAAGCTCTCGCTTTATTTACAGCTTCCTTTGCTTCCGGTGCGATTTCGACTTTTTCATTACCGCGGCAAACGCGGATGACCTCTTCTACAGTAAGGTCGTGTCCATTAATGATAACTGCCATTACAATCTCTCCAATCTTTCTTATTTTTATTCATTTTATTGCATGAATATAAAACAAATTCCTTTATTTATCGGTAGCTATTATTATACATTTTTTCATCAATTCTGGCTATAGTTTTTTTGCAAAAAACTCAATTTTATAACTAATCCGGGTTTAATTTCAGAAAATTCTCTACCATAAAATGTATATTTTTTACTCCGCTATCACTTCATTACGTTAATACTTTATCATGTATATTTATTAAAAACATTTTTTATCGGTACAAAAAAATTATGAAGCCCTTGAAAATTCTCATTTTCCCAACCCCTGTTTTCCTTTACTATTAAAAAAACTTTTCATTGACCTCCTGATGAAAAATTACCCTACCTTTTTTTAATAAATATGCATCCTTGATCCGCAATTATTTCCCCTTTTTTCAGTTGTATATGACCATTCTATAGTGGTATAATATACAAATAGCGATTATGATTATTAAAGCATAAAAGGGGATACACACAATGAAAAGGAACAAGCTTATATCCATAGCGTTGATTCTTTCGCTGATCTTCACTATGGTTTTCACAACAACTTCCACAGTCAGCGCCGGCTCTTATGCCGGAACCTACTGGCTAAAGGTAAATGAACAGCGCAACGTGGTCACTGCCTATAAAAAAATAGACGGAAAATGGAAACCATGGCGCGCCATGCTATGTTCTACCGGGATAGGCGGCGCAACTCCGAAAGGCACATTTTACACGCAGGGCCGATGGAACTGGGGACTGCTGATGAATGATGTATACGGTCAATATTGCACGCATATCACTGACGATATTTTATTCCATTCCGTTTACTACACAGAAGGCTACGATAAATCATCTCAGCCAACAAGTCAATTTAACCTTCTGGGCTCTGCAGCTTCTCACGGCTGTATCCGGCTCTCTGTCATGGACGCAAAATGGATTTATGAAAACTGTAAAGCAGGTACTAAAGTAACGATCTATCGCAGCAGCTATGCCGGACCGCTGGGTAAACCGGAGGGAATTACCGTTTCTCAAAGCCGGTATCAATATTGGGATCCCACCGACCCTGATCCGGCAAATCCATACTATAGGTTAAAGAAACCGATCATTACCATATCCTCGAAAAAAAAGACAGAAGTCCAATATGGCTCCGCCTACAAATTGAAGAACTATGTGAACGCAAAGGACCCCAACACTTCCATGAGCCTAAAGGACAGGATCAAGGTTTCCAAAGTACGCAAATGGTCTTCCGCTAAAAAACGTTATGTGTCCGCGCGGTTTTCCACCAAGAAACTGGGGACATATAAAATAACCTATACTGTCAACGATCCTTATAGTGGAAAGGCTTCGCAGACGATTAAAATCAAGGTGGTCGACAACAAAGCTCCGGTTATTTCGGGAGCAAAAAGCCGTACCGTAACCTGGGGTGATACGAATGCCGTAGGCAATGTAACAGCAAAGCAAGCCACAGCAAACCGTACAAATTTTATAAAGGTTTATATCAAAGAGCCTGGCGCAGAAAAATATAAGATATATAAATATAGCAGCGCAAAAAAATATAAATTCAAAAAAACAGGAAAATACTCGATAAAGTATTTTGTTAAAAATAAATATAAGCCGTACCGCTCCTCCACAAAAATCATTACAATTACTTCAAAGAAAGGGGCTGTCAACAGAGATCCGAAGCTGTCTTTGCCGCCGGAATTCGCCGACGCAATCATAAACTCCGGCGGAACTCCTTTGTTGATGAAGCCAGGCGCACAGGCAGATCTGGTTACCGGTGTTAAAGCCTCGCACAACGGAAAGGACATCTCGTCACAAATCCGGATATTCATTAAAGGCCCGCAGGACACAGCATTTAAAACAGTCCCTGCTGAAGATGCTGCAGCTTGGACCTTCACTGACGAAGGAGATTATCAGATTAAGTATTCAATAAAAAATCGATATACTCCATACCAAACGGTAAGTAAAATTGTAACGGTACGAATAGAAACAGAAACCTTATAACACTTAGGAGGCCTGAAATGATCATTAAATTCAAAGAGTATAAAATAGGCTATTTATGTAAGTTGTTCAAAATCACGCCAAAGGCCATCAGGCTATACTCCGAAATGGATCTTTTAAGGCCTTCTAGTAAATCTGACAGTGGCTACCGCTTTTTTCACAGGGATGACGTGTTTACTCTGGATTATATCATTCGGCTTCGCAAAATGGGTTTTTCATTAAAGGAGATCAGAACTATCCTCCATGGCGATGATCTGAAAGACGCCGTAAAGTTTCTAGATACCAAATTGGAAGATCTGCATATGCAGCTTTTGCAAATTCGTATTAAAATTGCAAAAGCAGAGGTTCATCAGCGAGAGCTGCAGGAAATTCTCTCCTCAAAGAAAACGCTGGAGATTACACCGCCTATTACCTTCCTAGCTTCTTCCATCGAACCCTCCGTCGAGGAGGCTGCAGAACGGTTTCATAGAATTAACCCTTACCTTTTTCCAAAACTAACCTTTTCCTTTCCTTCCGCAGAAATGGAAAGCGCAAAGGGCATGCTGCCTGCGGAAAACAGACAGCAGGTTTCCTTTATTCTAATGTATGAAGATGTAGAAAATTTACACATGTCCATCGATGTGAGCGCCTACGATGTAACCGTACTGGAATCCTGCCGTTATATCCACGCAGTCACATCCGCTGAACCTTCTGTAGATTATCACTTCTGGGATGAAATTAAACAATTTATGCAGGATCATCATTTAAATCAAAAGGGGGTCAGCTTTCTTCAATACATCGGGACGATTTCAGAGCACGAGAATCCAAGGGACTTTTATCACGTATACGTTCCCGTTGAATAAATCTGACACGCAAAACAGACAAAACAGAGAAGAACGCTATGTAAAAATAACATTCTTCTCTGTTTCTTTTTCTGCTGAAGCATTTTGTTTAATTTATTTTATGCACACCTTCAAACCAGTTTCCGGTCATCGCAATCTTACATCGATCGCCGAAGACATCAAAGAAACAATATCTCATTTGCTCTCTCCTCACTATTGAGCCTTCTTGTAAAGAATCTCTCCATTCTTTACGGTCATAACGCAATTCAATGAGGCGCGTATATCCTTTGTTGGATCTTCTTCAAAGACAGCGAAGTGCGCTTTTTTGCCAACTGTTACGGAACCCAGCGTATCCTCAACACCGCATATTTTTGCGGAATTGATGGTGCCTATTATCATAGCGTCGAACGGCGTAATCTCACATTCTTCTACTAGAACAACCATCTCATACGCCGTATCTGTATGGTTACAGAACGAACATCCGCAATCTGTTCCCAGACCGCACAGGATACCTGCCTGATAAGCCTTTTTAAAAGACTTCCGAACCTTTCTCTTACTTTCCTCTGATTTGATAACAAATTCTTCTTCCAGCTTATCCTTGTTTTCCAGGAAAAAGAAAATCGTTGAAACAGTTCCATCCAGAGGAATATTCCGTTCCAGCATCATTTCGATAGCCTCATCATCCAGTTCATCACCATGCTCAATACAGTCACTCCCCGCCAAAATCGCATTCTTCACACCCTGCGCGCTCTCTGCATGGCAGCAAGTAGAATAACCTACCTTATGAAACTCATCCACGGCCGCTTTCATTTCCTCAACACTGAGCTGTACTGCTCCCGGCTCTGTACCTTTTGTCAAAACGCCGCCAGTTGCCATCAGCTTCAGAACATTCGCCCCGTTTTTCAGCTGCTGCCGCGCCGCCTTTCTGAGCCCGTCAACACCATCGGCTTCAACACTGATAAAGGTCCATCCCGTTCCGCCTGTCATGCAAATACCATCCCCTGCAGCCTGCATATCCGGCGCTTTTTTAATTTTGCCATCCTCTACAGCGTGCATCAGTTCAATCGCCACTTTATGCTTCGTGCCTACGTCCCTAACAAAGGTTACCCCTGTATTGATGAAGTCTTCTAAATGCTTCACGCCTGTCAGGGTATAGGTCACAATTGATTCATGTGCAAAGTCCGCGGGATTTGCTACAGGCTCCATCCCAACATGTACATGACAGTTGAAAAGACCAGGCGAAAGATATTTTCCATCAAGGTCGATTACATCTGTAACTGCCGACAGATCAGGATTTTCTGAGACCTCCGCTATTTTTCCGTCTTCCACAATCACAGAATAGTTTTCTAATATTCTTTTATGTAGTACGTCAATCACATTTGCATGAATAAATGCTCTTCTCATATCCGTCCTCCTCATATGATACTTTTAAAATGGTCCAAAATTCATCAGAGCCGCAATGACCAGAAATACGACTGCACACCCAATCCAAATCAGCATGATCGGCGTAACAAACTTCACCCACCGTTCGTATGGAATCTTCGCAACTGCAAGATTTACCATAAGCCAAGAGCAGGTCGGGATAATCTGATTGGTAAAACCGTCTCCAAACTGATATGCAAGAACTGCCGTCTGTCTGCTAAGTCCAATCATATCCGCAAGAGGTACCATGATCGGCATGGTTGCGGCTGCCTGTCCTGATCCTGACGGAATGAAAAAGTTCACAACCAACTGTACGAAAAACATGAGAACCCCTGCCAGCGCTGGCGGCACGCCTTCAATCAACCCACCGAGAGAGTGAATAATGGTGTCCAAAATCATACCCTGCTGCATGACAACCAGAATGCCCCTTGCAAGACCCACGATAATTGCACCAAAAACAACTTCCTTAGCGCCGTCGATCAAGGTTTCTGCAATTTTACTCGGTCCCATACCGCCGATAAAACCACATACTAACGCAAGAATCAGAAAATATGTGGCAATTTCCATAATGTACCATCCAAACTGAGAAATCGCGTATACCAAGAATACCAGACTCAGCAAAAAGATTGCCAAAATCAGAACGTGCCTTTTGTTTAATTCTATGCCTTCCTCTGATTCTCCTGAAAAAGGTTCTTCAATGTCAGCAATCAATCCCTTAGACGGATCTGCCTTTACTTTTTTGGCATAGCGCATGATGAACAGAGAGGTGACAATCGTTACCACCACCCAGATCACAATACGATACCACATCCCCGAAAGAATCGGAAGCTCTGAAATGGACTGTGCCACACCTAATGTGAACGGATTCATAAAAGCCGCGGTCAATCCGCATCCGGAGCCTAAAATAACGATAGAAGCGCCTGTCACAGTATCGAAGCCCAGCACCCTTGCCATACAAATTCCAATCGGGATAAATACAAGCGTTTCTTCCGCGATACCAATTGTAGCGCCTAAAAAAGCAAAGATAGCTACAAAGACAGGAATAATTAAAAGTTCTTTTCCTCTGACAACCTTTGAAGCTTTATAGATACCCGCCTCAATTGAGCCAGTCGCATTAATCAGCGAAAAAGCGCCGCCTACAATCAAAATGAAAATCATAATCTGCGCGACTTCCTCCATGCCGGTCGGCACAGCCTGGAATAACTGGAAGAAACCGATTGGACTTTTCTCAATATACTGGAAGCTGTCCGGATCAACCAGTATTCTTCCTGTCTTAGGATCCGTTACACGCTCAAACTGTCCTGCGGGAACAATATAAGAGCAAATTGCCAAAATGATGATAATGCTAAATAAAAGCACGAAAACATGCGGCATTTTAAAGCGTTTTTTCTCTTTCATAGTCACAATTCCTTTCATAAAATATTGAAAACAAGTGCGACAGACTAAGGCCTTATATGACTGTCAATATCATTTTAAAATATTCCCCAGGGGCAGAGTCAATAGTTCTGAAAAAATAAATAGATTTTATAAACTTCTACAAAAAAGGATCAAGACCGGCCTCATAAGATGCCGGTCCCAACACAATATGACAAAAACGATATACTCAAAAACGATGCACCTATATTATCTCTTAAAAATGTATACGCGTCAATAACCACTCTTTTCATTTCAATTGCAGATTATGATAATCTAAAGAAAATTATGTGGTTTATCACAGTAAAATACTGTGCCGCATATCATCTGCAGCTCCGCTTTTCTTCTCAATATAGGTTTTCCACTGTTTACTGTTCTGCATACGCTTTGATTGCCTGAAACGTCCGGTCATATTCAGAACGAACCTGCTGCATCAGTTCTTCTGCCCTGGCATGATCAATATCGGAAGCGTTACGGAGAATCTCACTCATTTCAGAACTGACCGCATACAAAGGTGTAAACCCTAAGTTTTGACATACGCCCTTTAAAGTATGCGCGGCGCGAAAAGCTTCTTCCGGCTGATCTGCCTGAAGGGCTTCTTCCAACTGGCTATAACTCTTATCAGCAAGGAATTTAACAGCAAATTTTTCGACTAGCTTCTCACTGCGAAGTCTGGAAATCACATCATCATAATCACCGCCGAAACTCTGGTAGCATTCAATTATTGTCATGGTTCTTTTCTCCTTCCATTATTCTTCCTAGACAAAGACTATTCTTCTGCCTCTTTGCTTTATACATCAAGCTGTCTGCCTCTTTTAACAGCTCTGTCGTTCCTCCCGGGCCGTAATATCCTCCTATGCTGGCAGAAAAGCGTACATTCGGACAATCCGCTACAAATATTTCGCGAATTTTTCCGCGAATATTCTCCAGTCTTTCCCCGAAGATATTCTCTGGAATCGACCGGAATACGATTACAAACTCATCTCCTCCATACCGGATGATTTCATCACTGCTGCGGACGCAGGATAAAACTGCATTAGCAACCAGTTTTAATGCCAGATCACCTGTATGGTGTCCATAAGAGTCGTTGATCATCTTAAAATTATCAATATCCAAAATTGCCACTGCGTCCACATCAGACAATCCCACCAGCTGCTCCTCGTAGTAGCGGCGGTTATTCGTATCAGTCAAAGGATCCATATACAATTTCTTATTATATCGCATAATGGAATCTGTTAATTCGCGGCTTCCATAAGCGCCTAGAATTGTATCGTCAGTAATTTCAGCCGCCATTTCCATGGAATACGGTTTTCCTTCAACCTCTATATATGTAGCGGCTACATGATAAAGCCTTTCGTCAATAAACTCGATCTTAGCCAGCCTGCTTTTGCAGCTGAGCACCTTAGCAGAAATGCTGTTTTCACATTTATCAATCATTTCCCACAAAGGATGGCAAATTCCTCTTTCGGAGATCAATTCTCGTTCTTCATTCAAGCAAAAGCAAGTTTCCAAGGAAGAATCTATCAGCCGCACTGTATCAAATACAATACTGAGACATTTCATCAATATGCCCGCCTGCTCCACCGTAATTTCTTTTCCTTGGAAGAAATTCATCAATTGCTCTACTTTCATAAAGTCAGTTGATTCTCCCGGATTGACGGCATGAGAAATCTTTCCATACTCCTCACTAACGTCTTCCAATCTACCGACCAATCCCATATACACAGGCGGTTCTTCTGACGACCACATAGTCTGGCATGTAAACCTATGCCACCGCGAAACATTGTCAATCTTGACCTGACAATCCATCTGCACTCGAGGCTCCCAGTGTGTGGCCTTTCCAATTAACTGTTTTAACTGCTGCAGCTGCTCTCTGCTTATCTTTGATAAGAAACTCGGATCCTCCAACGGATTTATAATATTCTCATTTAGACCCAGCTTTGCTGCATCCTTTCCAGGAAAAGAAATCATCGACGGAGAATCTGTATAAGTAAAGACGATATCCGGAGAGGCCGATGACAAAAACCTGACCTTTATTCTCTCCTGCTCCAGGGAACGTAATATTCTCTCTGAAGTTGCCAGATCCTCATGCTGCATCAATTCAGCAGTAACATTGTCCATAGATTTTTTATAATGCGTAGACAAAGAATCCACGTTTAATTCTTTCTGCACAACCTCCTCAATGTCCCTCAGACACTCCAGCAAAATAGGATTGAAAATTCCGCACTGTCCCTCCATGATCATCTGCATAGCAACCTCATGAGTATAAGCCTTTTTATAGCAACGCTTACTCGTCAACGCATCATAAACATCCGCAAGAGCTACAATCTGCGCCGAAATTGGAATTTCATCACCTTTCAGCTTGTCCGGATACCCGCCTCCATCATATCGCTCGTGATGCCAACGGCAAATATCATGAGCAGTCTGTACCAACGCCTCTCCCCGGTGTAACGGCAAATCCTCCAGCATCTGTGCTCCAATCAGAGAATGGTTTTTAATTATTTCAAATTCCTCAGGCGTCAATCTTCCTGGTTTATTCAAAATTTGTTCAGGAATAGAAATTTTTCCAATATCATGAAGCGATGACGCCATGCTAATCATAGAAATATCCGCTTTTGTCAATGGATATCGATCCGTTTTCTGTATCAGCTGCTTCAGCAGCAGCTCGGTCATCGTATTGATATGCAGTACATGAAGGCCGCTTTCGCCATTTCGAAACTCTACGATATGACTTAGGATAAAAACCATCATGCTATTGCTTTTCTCTTTTTCATAGATCTGCTCTGTCACAATAGCCGCCAGACGTTTTTGCTTTCCATACAGCATAATTGTATTAAATACACGTCGTTTAACTACCGCCGCGTCAAAAGGCCTGCAAATATAATCTGTGACGCCAAAATCGTAAGCTCGCTCAATATAGGAAGGAGAGCTTTCTGAAGAAATCATGATAACCGGCACATCCTCAATCCATTGATATTTGTTCATAAACGCCAGTACTTCAAACCCGTCCATTTCCGGCATTACGATGTCCAGGAGCAGCAAAGAAAACTCAGAAGCACGCTCGCGAAGCAAAGCGATTACTTCCTTGCCATTTTCCGCTTCCTCGATCTCAAAATCATTTTGCAGCATTTCCTCCAAAAGAGCACGATTCATCTCCGAATCATCTGCAATCAAAATTTTGTCTTTTTTCTTACTCATAGAATGGTCTTCTTCCCTTTCCGTTATAATCTTTCCTCGGCTGCCTTTGCATGGCCTTCCAGTCCTTCACCATAAGCCATTCGTGCAACCAGCGGCGCAATTGCTTTTGACGCCTCCGGGGTCATGGACTGGTGTGTGCAAACCTTCAGGAATGTCCCTACCCAAACGCCGCCCGTATAGCGCGAAGCCCTCACTGTTGGCAGCGTATGGTTTGTACCGGAAGCATAATCTCCAAATACCTCAGCAGTATTCCCTCCGATGAACAATGATCCATAGTTATATAGCTTATTTATTACTGTTTTTGGCCTCTCGCAGTTCAATTCTAAATGCTCCGGCGCATAATCGTTGGACAAGCTGGCAGCCGCTTCTAATGTGTCTACCAAAATAACTTCGCCATAGTCTTCCCATGACTTTCTCGCAATACCTGCCGTAGATAAAACATCTAATTGTCTTTCTACTTCTTTTATAACAGCATAAGCAAAATCCTCTTTCGTAGTGATGAGAATGCCTTTCGCATTTGGATCATGCTCCGCCTGTGCCAATAAATCCGCGGCTATTGTACTTGCATTTCCACTGCCGTCAGCGATGACTAGCACTTCACTGGGCCCGGCAACAAAATCTATGCCTATCTGCCCATAGCACTGTCTTTTTGCCTCTGTCACATAACGGTTACCCGGGCCAACGATCAAATCAACCGGGCGGATCTCCTTTGTCCCATAAGAAAAGGCGGCGATGGCCTGCGCGCCTCCCACAGCATAAATTTCGTCTGCCCCGGCAAGATCCATAGCAACCAGAGTTTTATAATGAATCTTAGACGTTCCGCGTACTGTCGGGGAACAAGCCACAATTCGTCTGACTCCAGCAACTTTCGCCGGTGTAATCAGCATTAAAGCTGTTGAATAAAGGGGATAGCCTCCTCCCGGCACATAGCAGCAGCAGGAAGACACAGGAATAATTCTATGCCCCAAATAAATGCCCGGCCGCGGAGAAAAATCTTCTATCTCCGTCATGGTTCGTCTTTGCACAGCGGCAAAACGTTCGATATTTTCTTTTGCTTCCTTTAAATCATCGATTTCCTGTTTGCTCATCCGACTGTAAGCTTCTTCAATTTCCTCACGACTGACACGGAGAGATTGCCGATGACAGTCATCGAATTTTTCATTATATTGACGCAGCGCTTCATCTCCGTTCTCGCATACGTCGTCAATAATAGAAGTAACGGCATCTCTTAAAGCACGATTATCTTCTGCCGTTCTTTCTTTCGATTTTTTAATGATTCTCATATACACCTCTTTATATCCTTACCGTAAAGATCGTCTTTTTAGTATAGTTTACCTTATTTTAGGCATTTCGTAAAGTGGATAATGGCATGAGGGAGGGGGCTTTCTTTGATTCAATATTTTTATTAAAGCATATAACCTTTTAAAAAATAATACATAACCTACATCTATCATTCCTTCTTGGTCAACTCATAACCCATCCTTCCGCAAAGCCTGAATCCGCTGCTTCTTTCGATTCAGTCTGCGTATCTTTGCTCTTGGTACATATTTATTGCAGTGCTGACAGTAACCGTTATGTTTGGCATCTCTGCCTTTGCTACACTGCCCCAGGGCTATATAATATTTGCACGGGATTTCTCTATATACTGCCATAGGTTTACCTCTTTTCCTTTCTTTCTATCGCTCTGTAGTTGTACAGAGGCTTTAATATTTTCTTTACTTCTGCTGTTTCTTTGATGGCTTCCAGAATCTCATCAATGTCGCGATAGGCAAAAGGCGCTTCGTCCAGGGTTTCTATTCCAACAGTGCTGGAATAGATGCCTTTTGTCGCCGCTTTAAATTCCCCTACGGTATGTTCCCTTCTAGCTGTTACTCTGTCTGTGATTCTGCCTGCTCCGTGGGGTACTGAATAGTTCCAGGCAGGGTTTCCTTTGCCAACGCCCAAAATGACGCCGTCCCGCATATTGACCGGAATGATTACCTCATCGTCCTCATAGGCAGGCGCTGCGCCTTTTCTAAGAATCCGGTTTTCGTCTACATAGTTGTGAATGCTTTCGCCGAATTGTACTGTCTTCCACTTCATCTGTTTTGCAAGCTCTGACAGAATAATTTCCCGATTGCGCCTGGCAAAGCCCTGCACTTCGTACACATCGTGGAGATAATCCTCCATCAGCTGCCCCTCAAGCCAGGTCATCTCGTAAGGTACGCGGACGCCTTTTGCGTTCAGCGCCCGCTCTCCTTCCTTTAGATAATGCTCCGTAACCTCTTTCCCAAGCCGTCTGCTGCCGGAATGGACGAATACATATAAGCTGCCTTCCTCATCTCGATCTACTTCTATAAAATGATTGCCGCCGCCGAGGGTACCAAGACTTTGCAAGGCTTTTTCCTGGCTGACGTGTTTCTGACACAGTAAATCTGAAAACGTAACATCTCTGCTGCGCAGATGAGGCGTATTCCGTATTCTGCTGCCAACAGGAATGTTTTCCCGGATGACGGTGTCCAGCTTCTGGTATTCAATTCTGGTTTGTTTCAATTTCATGTAACTGACGCCGCAGCCGATGTCCACGCCTAAGAGATTGGGCATAATTTTATTGCCCAGGGTCATGGTAAGTCCAATAGGACCGACTTTCCCTGGATGGACGTCGGGCATGACTGCAATGCGGCTCCCCTCTGCCGCTTCATGATTGCAAATCATCTCAATTTGTTTCAGCGCGTAGTCCTCTGCGGTATGGGAATAGACCGTCGCCTGAGCATAAGTTCCTTTGATTTTTCGCATAAAAAAAGTACCTCCATGTTAGAGATACAGATTGTTTCAGAAATAAAATATAGATAAACGAAATCTATATCCGCATCACTCCGCCGTAGCTTTAGGACAATCTGTTCTCTTGTATAATATTTTCTTTGTCTTTTTTATTGTAGTCATAGCTGTCATGATTGTCCTCCTTTCCTTTCTGCAGGCGATAACTGAAAATTACTTTTTCAGTATATTCCAATCCGCATCCCGTGTCAAGTGCTTTTGCTTTACAGCATCTTTTAGAACTTTCTTAAGTAAATATAAGATATTTCAAAAACGAAAAAATCCCCGGAAACCTGGTTTTCCAAGCTTCTGAGGATTTGTAAGTCTTATTTGTCTGTTCGACTATCAATTAGTCTGCAACGTAAGGCAGTAAAGCGACAATTCTAGCTCTTTTAATAGCAGTAGTCACTTCTCTCTGGTGTACTGCGCAAGTACCAGTGATTCTCTTAGGAAGGATCTTACCTCTTTCGGTAACGTACTTTCTAAGCTTTTCTACATCTTTGTAGTCGATCACTTCTGTCTTATCTGCACAGAACTGGCATACTTTTTTTCTTCTCATGCCACCACGTCTTCTATCCATCATGTTACATGTATCTCCTTTCCTTAGAATGGAACGTCTTCATCAATTGCCTGGAAAGAATCCGGCATCTCCTCCGGCATACCGCCCGACTGCGGTTCACTATAGCTGCTCTGGCCGCCATAGTTCTGTTGCGGTGCATAGTTTTGCTGACTATACCCACCTTGCTGTCCGCCATAATTTGAAGAAGCGTTCTGTCTCGGTGCGGAGCCGTTCTGTTGACGGTCTCCCCACTCTAAAAATTCAACTCTGTCTGCCACAACATCAGTGGTATAAACAGTCACGCCATCCTTATTTTGATAGCTTCCGGTCTGTAGTCTTCCCTGAATGCCTACCAGTCTGCCTTTTGCCAGATAACGCTCACAATTTTCCGCTTGCCTTCCAAATACGGTAATCCGCGGAAAATCTGTCTGTTTCTCTCCGCCTGCCCGCACAGGTCTGTCGATTGCGATTGTAAAAGACGCAACCGCCATCTGGCTGGACGCGGTATATCTGATCTCCGGATCTCTGGTGAGCCTTCCGATTAGTACAACACTATTCATTTAACTACACCCCATTCCTATTTCGCTTCTTTACAAACGATGATGTGTCTCATAACGTCGTCTGAGATCTTCAGTCTTCTGTCAAGCTCCTTCGGTAATTCCGGGCTCGCAGAGAAGTCGATAACTACGTAGTAGCCCTCGCTTTTCTTCTCGATCGGATATGCAAGCTTTCTCATTCCCCAAGCGTCGACTTTTTCGACTTCTCCCTCAGCAGCGATGACTGCCTTTACTTTTTCGATGGTAGCTTCTCTCTTCTCATCTTCTAAAGTAGGGTTGATAATGAACATAACTTCATACTTTTTCATTTGTTTCACCTCCCTATGGACTAAATGGCGTAAGATAAACTTACGCAGAGAACCGCATGATTTTGTCTATTTGAAAATCATGCCTTATTAGTATATCATAAATCCTTAAAAATGCAAGATTTTTTTGAACATCATATACAGTAAACCAACTAAAAAATTTTATATTTCCCCACAGCTACATCACATAGCTCTCTGCATTGACAAGCTTGGTCGATTTTATCTTATCCAGCAGATTAAATTCTTTGCTGCTTCCGATCCGGCCTACATCCTCGCTGACAATCGCAACAGCGCTTTCCTGTTCCGGACTGCATATCACACTGCCACAGTCACAAAGAGTCAGCTTTTCCAAAATATCCTCCGGCTTCACGGCGCTGTCGACGACCACCTTTAACACATCACAAATCTCAATACCCTCCGGGCAATGATCCAAGAGCGTCTGATCAACTTTGACCCTCAACTTGTCTGACAATAATCGCCCGCCTTTTATTACCTTCAACTCCTTATATATCGCACCTATTTTCAAAAAATCCTCTTTCTGAGCCTTCGTCACAGTTACCGTTCCCATCACCTCCAGCCTATCTATTTTCTCTGCCAGAGATCCCATATCAGCCGTCCGATCAGCTGTAAGGTCTCCATATACAAAGAGGTTGCCGCCGTGTTCCTGAAGCAGAATATCGTTCAGCTCCGCGTCTCCATAGATCAGTTTCATCCCCTCCGGCACTACCACGTATTCTGTCTGCAGATCAAAGATGGCAGCAGAATCCTCTACTACGCATTCCGGCAGAACCAGCTTCGGAGTTGCAATCCGAACCTGCTTTTCTATGAGCTTTTTCAAGTCTGTAGACTCATCACAAATAACGGTTTCACTGCTGACATAATACCGTCCTTCCTGTTCCGCACGCAGAGTGAAAAGTCTGTCTATCATAAGCGTCTCTCCCAGCACAGTATATCCGTCCGGGTACAACTCTGTCACGCCGTTAATCTGGATTTTATTCAAAAACCCATTCAGACTCTTTGGTATCTGCAGAGAACCCGCAACCAGAATCATTTTGTAAGCTTTAAGCGCATTCTCAGCTCCCGCTTCCACCTTCAAACAACCATTCACCACCAGCAAGCTATTCTCCTGCACTGCCGCGGACGCTGTGATCTCAAAATCCCCGTTTACAACATTTGCCTGCACATCTTCATCGGCAAGTTCGACAGTAATACCGCAGTTTTGGATTATCGGCAGTCTCTCAAGTATTTCCTTGCTGCGGCTTCCGACCAGCAATACTTCTGCATTGATGATAACAGACTCATAATCCTTATACGCTTCCTCCTGCATTTTTCTTGTGTCACATATGCAGCTGTTGATAATCAAATTTTTCATTTACATATTCTCCCTTCTCGTATCATTTCTGCTCTTTGAATTTCCGCTTATCTATCACCGATCACTTGACGAAGACGCTTTCTGGCTTCATGGAGCTTTGCCCGTATAGTGCCTGCCGGCATATGCAGCATAGTTCCAATCTGTCCGGAAGTATACCCATGCAGATACCGGAGAACAAAGATGTATCTCTCCAGCTTTGGGAGATGCGTCAGCAGTTCTCCCCATTCCACCATGAACATTTCTTCTGATATTTCCGAATCCGCTTGCGTCTCCGGAAATCTGTCTACTGTCATTTCCCACTTTCCACGGCGAACGTGGTCAATATACAGGTTTTTCACCGTTTGGTAAAGCCATGCCCGCTGCTGGCTCTCGGAAAGCTCTTTAAAAATTTCTTCGTGGAGCAGCGCTCGAAGAAATGCTTCCTGCACCAGTTCCTCTGCCGTCCGCTGGTCGCCGGTCATGTTCCGGCACCATCGGATCAACTGTATATGCAGCGCCTCGTACAACTGTTCCATCAGCTTTTCGGTATATTCCTCTGTCATTGCTTTTTCCTTTCCCGGATCTTTGCCTGTTATTTATCCTTATATTTATATAACGAACCACCAGCGCAAAGTGTTGGAAAAAACTTTGCACAAAAAATCAAAAAATCGGTAGAATACCTTTTACATAGTAGTCTACCGAATGGAATCATCACAATACTTCCTCCTGCTGCAGCTCAAAGATTGTTCCTGACTTTCTATTTCCATAGCTTATCAGGATACAACCCCTTATCTTTCATAGACTGTAATGCGTCTACCACGCCCTGTTTATCCTCTTTATAGGTAACGCCATACCACTTGTCATGGGACTGCAGCACTTTTACGGCGGCCTTATCCTCTTTGATTAGCTGATCTACCACACCCGGAAGGAAATACTCGCCCTTAAGCGGGTTTTCTGCAAGCGCTTTGTCCAAAAAAGCCGGAAACCGCGTTTCCATCTCACGTACAAACGACTGCGTAAATCCCCAAAAATTCATAGAAACTGTGGTTTCCTCCGCAAGCGGCGTCCAAGTTTCCCCTTCATCCTCTGTATAAGCAATTCCATTGCCATGATACATAATTTTTGTACGCTCCGTAATATCCGAAAGCTGTCCATCCGCACCGATTTCACAAACACCTCGCGCCACATGTCCGTTCTCTGTTAAAGTCTTCGCAAGCTGATATCCAACCATACAGTAACGATATTTTTCATCATCTTTTGCATGCTGAAGATAATCATAGATCGTCTGGAAAGCGCCTGGTCCATAATAATCGTCCGCGTTGATTACCGCAAAAGGGCCGTTGATCAAATGACGTGCGCTGAGCACAGCATGACATGTCCCCCACGGTTTTACTCGACCCTCCGGGATCTGATAGCCTTCCGGAATATCAGAAAGCTCCTGAAAAGCATATTCCGTCTTCATATATTTTCCGGCCCTTCCATCAATTAGAGCGCGGAAATCTACTTCATTTTCCCTTTTAATAATAAAAATTACTTTCTCAAAGCCTGCCATCATAGCGTCATAAAGAGAAAAATCAAGAATAATCTCTCCCTTATCGCTGATTGGATCAATCTGCTTAAGCCCCCCGTAACGGCTTCCCATACCGGCAGCCATAATAATCAAAATCGGTTTATCCATACCTTCCTCCTTCGAACGCGTATCCGTATTTAATACAGGATATCGTTATATTTAAATTTCAATTCTTTGGTTTCATTTAAACTATGAATTCCGTTTATTATACTATCGACAAAAGCTCTGTAAATACCCGTAGGCTCTTTATCCTTCGGATAAACCAAATACGTATTGTATTCAATCGGCATTTCAAGGGGAATTGCTGTAATTTTGTCGCTGATAATCTTGGCCGCTGTAGATTCGGTAGCAAAGGTAATACCTTCGTCGCTGGCAATCATATTGAGCAGTAAATCTCTGTCAAAAGTATTTTCAAGAACAACGTGAAAATCTGCATTTCTTTCCACATATATCTTATGAAAATCTTCATACAAATTGGTGGTTTTCTCCCCTGACAGCAGCGGTAGACAGTTTAAATCTGACGCTGAGATGGTGCGGTGAGACGCGATCGGATTGTCCCTGCTGATGATAACCATTAGCTCCTCTTTAATTAACGGAATATAGTTTAAATCATCAATCTTATCCTCAGGGCGCAGCTTTACAAGGGCAAAATCCAAAGTGCCTTTTTTCAGATCCTCATAGGCACAATAATTATCAGAAATTCTTATTGTGCCGACGACATTGGTGTTTGCTTTATAAAAATTTCTCACAATCTCAGACACCCCGACTGTCCACGAAAATGGAAAAACCGCAACGTTTATTACAGCCTTCTCCGCTTCTTCATTTTCATTAAACTCCTTCATAAGTACGTCAATAGCATCCACAACCCTCTTGGCATATTTGCAAAATCGTTCACCATCCGCCGTCAGGTAAATATTGTGGTGATCTCTTACAAAGAGAGTGGCATTTAATTCCGACTCAAGGGCTCCGATCTGCTGTGAGATGTTGGACTGCGTGATATATAAGGCCTGTGCCGCTTTCGTAAAATTCTTCTGTTTTGCAACCTCCAGCACGTAATAAATCTGTCTGATTTCCATGATATCACCCCTCCGGCTTTCTTCGCAAATATACGGGTCATTATTCTCACTAATGATAATGATTATAACCTTTAATTTCCCATTTTTCAATAAAAACATTACAATCAATCATGTAAAACGATAGAAAACAGTACTGCAAAATCGTTTGAGAAGGAGGGGTTATCGCATTGGAACTATTCAATAAAACCAATGAAATTCTTGAAGATATTGTAAAAATAAGACGCAATCTTCATAAAAATCCCGAATTGGGATATGAAGTCATTCAAACATCTACTCTGGTAAAAAGTGAACTTTCCATCTATGGTGTTGACGAAATCCTCTGCCCAGGTAAAAATGCCGTCATCGGTGTAATCAAAGGTAAAAAAGGCGCGGGAAAGTGTATCGGTCTACGATGTGACATGGATGCACTTCCGGTGGTGGAAAATACAGGACTTTCATTTTGTAGCGTGAATCGCGGCATCATGCATGCCTGCGGACACGATCTGCACACTGCGATGATGCTTGGAATCGCAAAAATTCTGTGCGATATGCGAGATCAGTTTTCCGGCGCCGTGAAAGTAATCTTTGAGCCGGGCGAGGAAACACAGCCTGGCGGCGCCCTTGGAATCATTGAGTCCAGCAGGATAGATGATGTCGATGCATTTCTTGCAACCCATGTCATTCCTACTGAAAGCGATGTAGGCTTAATCGGCTTGAAAAAAGGTTCTGTAACAACCTCTGCTGACGAGGTGAGAATCACCATTCACGGAAAAAGCGGTCACGGCTCACAGCCGCAAAACGCAAACGACGCTATTCTGGCCGCTTCACAGGTGAATGTACTCCTGCAGCAGATTCAGGCAAGAAACATCAGTCCGTTGGATACCTGTATTTTGTCTATGAACACGATTCAGGGAGGAGCGGCAGTAAATATTATAGCTGATGAATGCACCATGGCTGGCGCGTTGCGCGCGTATACGCAGGAAGCGCGCACCACAGCAACCGAAAAGATTTACGATATCTGTAAAGGTGTACAAATGCTTTCCGGCTGCAGCATAGACGCGGATGTAAAGCTGGGCTACGACGCCTGCTGTAACGATGAAGCTCTGGTTGACTTGATCATGGATACTTTGGATGAGAACAACTATTATCTGCTTAAAGAGCCTATGGCCTTCAGCGAAGATTACAGCTTCTTCGGCACAAAAACCGGAAAACCGGCTGTCCTTATGTTTCTGAATGCAGGCCATGCGCCTGGAATGAAAGCTTCCGTTCTCCACAGTCCGGACTGCACCTTTAACGAGGATGCAATGCAATATGGAATGGCGGCTATGATCAAAATCGCACTTGCGTTTCTAAAAAAATAAAACTCAATAATAAAAGAAAGGAGCAATTATGGTACTTTATAATGCTTTTCTAGCGGTCGTCATCGTTGGTATCGCCTATGTGATCGGTGAATGGGTATCCACAATCACACGGGCATGGGTTCCTTCCGTACTGGTAACCGCAATCATTTTCTTAATCGGTTTTTGGACTGTCATTCCTAAGACGGTATCTGAAGATTCAGGTCTTGCATCCTTTGCAGGCACCATCGGCGTATTGATGTTCATCACCCATATCGGAACTGTTATCAGCTTGAAACAGCTGGTGGAACAGTGGAAAACCGTAGTTGTCTGTCTGGTTGGTCTTATCGGCATGGTCGTACTGTGCTGGTTCATCTGCCCGATCATCATGGACAAGAATCTGGTAATCGCAGGACTTCCGCCTCTTACGGGAGGTATCGTTGCCGCACTAACCATGCAGGGGGCTGCAGAGGCTGCAGGATTAAAAGAAGCTGCCGTATTTGCAATCGCCATGTACAGTGTGCAGGGCCTTGCAGGATATCCTATCACTGCCTTGTGTTTGCATTCCGAAGGTAGAAAGCTTTTGAAAGAATGGCGCTCTGGCAATCTGAACCTTTCACAGGAAGAAATCGATAAGATGAAAACCGTCGGTCTTACTACTATCGCCGATGACAGCGATACGAAAAAGTTAATTCCGCCAATTCCCGATAAATTCAACACCCCTGTTTTCATTATCGCGAAACTGGCTCTCAGCGTATGGATTTCCAGTATTGTCGGACAGCTGATTCCACAGATTCCTACGATCGTTTGGTGCCTGATTATTTCAGTTATCCTGACGAGAATTGGTTTCCTTGATACAAGCTCAATGACGAGAGCAAATACATACACCATCTTCATGTTCGCGGCAATGTTAAGCGTATTCTCCGGTCTTGCCGACTGTACGCCGCATATGCTAAAGACATTGATCGTCCCAATGCTGATTATGATCGTAATCGGTGTTGCCGGCATGGCGCTTGCTGCTTTCATCATTGCGAAGCTATTCCACATGGACTTCCAACTGGCATTCGCAAACGGTCTTACCGCCTTGTACGGATTTCCTTGCGACGCGATTATCACTGAAAACACCTGCAATTCTCTGACTGATGATCCGGACGAAAGAGGATATTTAATGAGCAAAATGTTCCCTTCCATGGTCGTTGGAGGATTTGTCACAGTTACCATTACATCCGTAATCTTTGCTGGCTACTTCGCAACACTGCTGGGCGGCGGCGGAATCACAATTTCCTAGTCGAAATAAAATCAAATTAAAACAGAGGTGAAAGATCCTCTGTTTTTTATTTGTATTACTTGTAAAAATCCTTATATTTATCAAATATACCACACCGGCAGCTTTAGAATATTCTCCCGCAGCGCACCGGGTATCGGGCAGAGACAAATAATTGCCCCCATTCCTCTTTTTTTATCCGGAATTTGATCTAAAACAGTAAATGCGCTAGTTTGATCAGCAGATACAGATGTTCCTTTTTTTACTTCAATTGGATATAGGATTCCATTTTCCTCGATAATAAGATCAATTTCACTTTCTGCGCCTTTTTTCTTATCCTTTCCTCGATAATAAGACACGCAGTATCGATAATCAATTCCTCGATTTGAATAGGATTTCAATATTTCTGAAATAACAAAGGTCTCAAAAAAAGCGCCGCTCATTGCTCCGTTGGCAAGTGTCTCCGGTGTCAACCATCTCGTAAGATATGCAGCAAGTCCTGTATCCCTGAAATAGACTTTTGGTGTTTTGATTGCTCGCTTTAGAACGGAAGAAGTAAATGGCTCCAGAAGATAGACTATTCCAGAGGCCTCCAATATAGAAATCCATCTCTTTATTGTAGTCTGATCCTTTCCTACTTCATCCGCTATGTTTGCATAATTCAAAATCTGTCCGGTTCTTGCTGCTACCGCTACCATAAACTTTCTAAAATCATTTAAATTCTGTACAGCAGAGAGTTTCCGGACATCTCGTTCCAAATAGGTTTTTATATAGCTGGAAAAAAAAGCTGACCATTCTACTTCTGGATTCTGCAATTCTGGATAACTGCCTCTATGAATGATTTCCCATATATTCTCGAAGGCGGCGGCAGTTTTGCTTCTCTCCTGTACATACGCCATAGTTGGAACAAATGGCAGATTAAATGAATCACCTTTCATTTCGCGCATAGATAAACCCGCCAGCTCTATAATACTGACACGTCCCGATAATGATTCTGATGCACCTTCCATTAGCTCCAGAGGTTGAGATCCCGATAAACAAAACTGTCCCCGCATCTGGGTTTCATCACATTTTAACTTAATATAACGAAAAAGCTCCGGCACCCGCTGTACCTCATCATAAATAACAGGCGGCGTATTCAGCATCATAAACATATGGGGCTGTTCCTTTGCCTGTTCCTCAATAAAGGGATCATCCATGGGAACATATTTCTTTTCGGGAAATAGCTTCTTCAGCATAGTAGATTTTCCAGTCTGCCTTGCCCCTGTTACCAGCATACATTTAAAAGTTTTTTCTGATTGTAAAATAGTTTCCTCAATGGCTCTACTCAAATACTCCATAATCGACTCCTTTCGACTAATCTAGTATTTAATCCTAGATTAGTCACATCATATCACCAATCTATTGCTCTGTCAAATACTTTGAAATATTTTCCTAAAGCAAAAACACATCCTTTTTTTGTAGATATTTCCACTGATTTTATGATATGATAGAAAAAGGAAACAGAAACGGAAGGTTCTTATGACGCTGCTTCAAATCCAATACGCGCTTTCCTGCTTTCATACCGGCTCAATTTCTAAAGCCGCGCAGGAAAACTATACCTCTGTAGCAAATTTAAGCAAAGCATTAAAGGCTCTGGAAAGTGAACTGAATTACGCGCTGTTTTTCCGCAGTCACAGCGGTCTTGTTCCCACAAAAAAGGGGAGAAATTTCTGGAACACGCTAAATCAGCTACAATCCGCCGTCGTCCAATCCAGCAGTACAGCTGGATTTTTCCCATTACCGCTATTTTGATTTGGACGCCATCAACCCTGACAAACTGATAGTAGGATAAAAGTTAATTCCCCTCTACCAATTTGTTAAACCTTATGATGGGAAAGGCATCGCCTGCGTGTTTATCGTAAGTTTTTTTCGCCGTGCCTTGTGAAAAAAGGTCTAGTTAGCTATAATACTATTATCTTAGTAAAAACAAAGGAGGAACCTATCATGATAAAAACAATGGATCAGGCAGAAAGAGATGCGGCGCTGCGTGTCGCAGATTTGATGGCTGCCGCAGCCAGAACCGCTCCAAAGGGAAGCGGAAAGGACAAAGTCATAACCATAATTCTCACAGGAGAGGACAAAGCAGCGCTGGTAAAAGAAATGCACCAGGCGGCAACTGAGTATAAAGAAGATTTTATTGAGCGAGATGCATTTAATGTAGAAAGCAGCCATTGCGTCGTGCTGATCGGCGTTACAAGTCAGCCTTTTGGCCTTGCAAACTGCAAAATGTGCGGTTTTGAAAACTGCGCAGAAATGAAAAAGGCCGGCGCTAACTGCGCTTTCAATATTACAGATTTAGGAATTGCCGTCGGCTCTGCCGTTTCCGTAGCCGCCGATCACCGTATCGATAACCGTGTTATGTACTCTGCAGGCCGAGGCGCCGTCAGAATGGGGATCTTCCCTGAGGACGTACGCGTATGCTGCGGAATCCCACTCTATACAGGATCTAAGAGTATTTTCTTTGACCGCGGTCCAGGCAGCGTCCTGTTATAAATATTTATCAAAAGATATCTGTCAGACGCCGCCCTTACGTCTGGCGTTATGACCTTCCGGACTTTAGGACAACAAAAAAACCCCTTCGGGGGTCTTGTACGAAATAAGCATCTTTGGGAAACCTTTTCTCTGTTTGGATTTTGGATTTATTAAGTGTAGGATTTTATTTCATTTTTAGGACTTTATTATGGATAGAAAACATTTCCCAAAGGTGTCTTATTCATAATCTATGATTACATTTTAGCAAAATCGCATGAATATGTCTTTGTATTATTTCCTAAAAATTTAGCACTTTTTTTGTTTTCTATACAAATCCCGACTGAATACAATAAATTTGTGAATCATGCACACTTTTTCCCAAAACTCCCCTTTGTTTTTGAAGAAATAATCCAAAATTTTAGCCTATTGGCTCAAAGTCTTCAGCCCCATGCTTACATAATGGACAAACAAAATCCTTAGGCAAGGTTTCTCCTGTATAAACATACCCACAAATCTTACATACATATCCCTTTGTCTTCGGCTGCTCAGGCTTTGGCTTAATATGATCAAAATAATATTGATACGTCACAGACGGAACGTCGGAAAGTACCTCCTCTTCTACAACGCTGCCGATAAACATCATATGTGTTCCCAGATCGACTGTTTGATTCACTTCCACAGCTATAAAAGCGTTAACGCCCTTCGTCAAATACAATAGTCCGCTTTCGGCTCTCTTTGCATTGGCATAATCCGAAAACTTATCCGTGTCTCTTCCGCTTTGAAAACCGAAATGACGAAAAGTATCAAAATCTACCTCCTGACTTAAAAAAGACAGACCAAATTTTCCTGTACGCTGAATCATCTCACAAGTGTAATTGCTCTTATTTACACAAACCGAAACCTGCTTCGGCTCTGAAGTCACCTGTATAGCAGTATTGATAATACAGCCGTTATCTTTGTCATCCTCTCGGGCTGTTAACACAAACAGACCATAGCTGAACTTGAACATTGCGCTCATTCTTTATTCCTCCTTTTTTTCATTTGTAAGCAAATATATCTTTACGGCAACTGCCAGATTCAGATAAAACTCCTTTTCGTTGGAACAAGGATCTAACTTCTCCTGCAGCTTACCAATACGATAGCGAATCGTATTTTTGTGACAATACAGGTGTTCTGCCGCCTTTACTGCGTCACCCTTTGCCAAAACATACTCAATTGCCGTATGCAGCAGCTCTCCATCTTTTTCTTCCTCATCAAACAACGGAGCAAAGAAATTTTGTACATAGCGCCGCATCGGTGTAGTATGTATGTAAGATACAATCAACTGATAAATTCCCAAATCACGATAATATCTTTTACGATCACCTTCAATTTCCGCAACCTTCTGCGCCCAATACGCTTCTCTTATGGCTTCGTCAAAACGGTCGTCTAACCGCCGTGGATTGCTCAACCCCATAACCAATTCTCTGTCTATCAGCCCATAGGAAATAAGCACGTCCTCTAAAAGCGTTTCAAACCGTTCTTTCTGATTATCGTCCAAAGATAAGATAACGACAAAAAGATCTTCATATTTTCCTACAAAGGTTTTGCTGCGCAGCTTTTCATCCGGTCTGCTTCGCCGGATTTTGGCGTTGATCTGATTTCCCCGTAATTCCTTGTCTCGAATAAACAGTACCGTCACCAAAGGCCGTAACAGGGGATTCATTCTCTCATGCGCATCCGCCGCTTCCTCCTCCGTAAACTTTCTGCCCAGCATTTCCCTGATCAAAGGCTCTGTCTGTCCAAGGATATTATCCTGCTCTGTCAAGCTTCGAATGCTAAAAATAATATCTTCAAAAAATTCATCACGGCCAAACTCCAGTACCGGAAACTTCATCCTCTCCGCGTAATCAAGCGCCTCCTGCGGAAGCTTCTCAAAAAAGACCGGTTTATACGCCATAGCCTGAACGTCCTGGCTGATGAGTTTTTTCAAGGTTTGTAAGATCAATTCCGGTTTGTCCTTAGCAAAGAGCAGACTGGTCAAAACGATGCTGTTACCTAAAAAACCCCGCTGCCTGTAAGCAATACCCTCGTCCATAAACTCAAAATCTAAAATTTCCGTCAGACTGACAGTTCGACTCAAGCCCTTGCTTCCTGCTACAATTTTAAAATCCTGCATAATTTCCATATTCAAAAGATCGCCGATGGTTACTGCCATATCCGTCTCCTTCTCTACGCGTCAAAAAGTACTGTGGACAAATACCGCTCCCCGGAATCCGGCAGAATTGCCACGATATTTTTACCCTTGTTCTCCTGCCTCTTACCCAACTGAACTGCAGCCCATAATGCTGCTCCCGATGTAATCCCACACAGATAGCCTTCCTTGCGCGCGACCAAGCGAGCCAGCATATAAGCGTCTTCCTCACAGACTGTTACAATTTCATCAATAACGGTTCTGTCCAAAACCTCTGGTACAAAGTTGGCTCCGATACCCTGCAGGTTATGACTTCCCGTTCTTCCCTCCGAAAGTAAAGGCGATCCAGCCGGTTCTACCGCGATAATCTGTATACTTTCGTTACGGTCTTTCAAATACCTTCCGCATCCAGTTATCGTGCCTCCGGTGCCGACCCCGGCGACCAAAATGTCCACCTTTCCTTCAAGGTCATCCCAGATTTCCGGTCCGGTTGTGTCAATATGCGCCTGTGCATTAGCAGGATTTACGAATTGTCCGGCAATAATGCTTCCTGGTATATCCTTATGCAATTCCTCCGCCTTATCCACGCTACCCTGCATGCCCTTAGCTCCGTCTGTGAGCACCACCTCGGCTCCGTAAGCAGCCAACAACTTTCGCCGTTCCAAACTCATTGTCTCTGGCAAAACAAATATAGCCCGATAACCCTTTGCCGCCGCAAGCGCAGCAAGACCAATACCTGTGTTACCACTGGTAGGCTCGATGATAACGCCGCCTTCTTTCAGAAGCCCTCGATCTTCAGCAGCTTTGATCATGGACATAGCCGCCCGATCCTTAATACTGCCCGCCGGATTAAACGCTTCCAGCTTTGCATACAGGCATGCTGCACAGCCCTCGCCTTCCTCAATCCTGTGCATGCGCATCAATGGCGTTCTGCCAATGGTTTGTGTAATAGAATCATAAATCATGATTTTTACCCCCAGTCTTCTCATATATTAAAGTGCAGACGAGCAGGAATGCCAATCCCAGGCTCCAACCGCCCAAAACGTCTGTAGGGAAATGCACGCCCACATAAATCCGGCTGCATCCGATAGCTAAAATCAGCAGAGCCAGCAATACGGTCAGCAGATCAGCCGCTCGCTTATTTTTACAATGGCGTCGTACTAAATAGATCAAAATACCATAGCACACCATGCAGTTCATAGAATGTCCACTGGGAAAAGACCAGCCGCTCTCCTGAATAATCCGCACCGCGAGATCAGGTCGAGGCCGTGCAAAAACGGATTTCATGCACTTGTAAATCACTGTTGACGCCGCGGAAAATGAGACGAAGGGCAACCCGTACCGCAATCTGCTTTCTGGCAAAATCAACAGAATCAATGCAAGAATTACTACAGTCTGCCAATTTCCCAGATAAGTTATCGCGATGACAATCTTATTAAGAACAGGGCCTCTCTGGTTATATGCCCATTCTCTGACTACAGTATCAAAAGCCAAAATATCATGGGTGGAAATCTCCCATGCAAGATAGGCGAAGCATAACAATGCTCCGCCTATAAGCAAATATCTAATTCTGTTTTGACGGTTTTCTCTCATCTATTTAAATTTTACTGCTGTTCCGTATGCAATGACTTCAGCCGCGCCCTGCATGATAGCGGCAGAGGAGAATTTTACGTTAATAACAGCATCCGCGCCTAAGCTTTCCGCTTCGTCCACCATTCTCTTTGTCGCAATCTGTCTTGCTTCCTGCAGCATTTCCGTATATCCCTTCAGCTCTCCGCCTACCAGGGTTTTAAAGCTCGCGCCAATATCCTTACCCAAATTCTTAGACTGTACTACGTTTCCTTTCACCAGTCCGATTACATCAAATTCCTGTCCCGGAATATGGTCAATATTGATCAGTTTCATTTTCATACCTCCTTATTTTATCAATTCTTTTGAACTTTCATACTTATTATACCTTTTTTCTGTAGATATTTCCACTGGTTTTATGGTATATTATAAGAGAGAAAGTTTTTGTTTGAACATAGGAGGCATATAGTGAAATTACTAAGAAATATTCCTAACGGCATTAAGCTGTTTCGTTCTGTAAGTATATTTAATTACTACTTAAAAGATTTGGAAGCTCTGCGAGCCAGTGGGCAAGGAGAGAAAGAACGAGAATTGATCGCGTATGCCACCGGTCTGTGGGTTGATAAGGTTATCGATATCTTTGATCTGACAGTCAACGTATCTGGAAAAGAAAATATTCCGGCTGATGGTCCATGCGTATTTATTGCTAATCACCAGGGATACGCGGATATCGTCGTACTATTTAAAGCTGCAGAAGGTCGGCAGATCGGATTTATTGCCAAAGACAGTTTGCAGAAGGTTCCGTATTTCGGTAAATGGATACAAGCTATTCGCGGCGTTTTCATCAAAAGGGGAGACGCGCGTGAAGCCTTAAAATCCATACAGGACGGTGTTCAAACATTAAAGGAAGGCTATTCTCTGGTCATTTTCCCGGAAGGAACGAGAAGCCGCAGTACTGCTATGGGACACTTTAAAGCCGGTAGCTTTAAACTGGCTACCAAGGCAAAAGTTCCAATTGTACCAATTACGATTAACGGTACGCGCCATATGTTCGAAGATCGGGGCGTGATCACAGGAGGGGCTACGGTGGATATCCTGATCCATCCATCCATCGATACCGCATCCTTGGATCGGCATGAGACAGCGAATATTGTCCACCAGGTTGAAGATACTATCAGAAAGGGTCTCGATAAGCTGATCGAGGTTGAAAACGCGAGAGTGCAAAAGGAGGAGTAGAGACTATGACGATTCACGTAACACAGGACACCTTTCAAAAAGAAGTTCTAGAATCTGATGTACCGGTATTGGTAGATTTTTGGGCGCCTTGGTGTGGGCATTGCCTTCATCTGGCTCCAACAATTGATGAGATTGCAGAGGATTTTGCAGGAAAGGTAAAGGTCTGCAAAGTCAACACCGATGAAAACCAAGAGCTTGCCATACAATATGGCATTATGAGTATCCCAGTATGTGCAAAATTTGAGGGCGGAGAAATTGTAGCCAAGATCATTGGCGCACTGCCAAAATCCGCTTTGGTTCAGCAGCTGGGGCTGTAGAATTAACTGAATAAACTATCAACGAGCTGCTGTATCAATGAAAAACTGATATAGCAGCTTTTCACTTTGAGATATTTCCTACTGCTTCTCTCATTTTTTTAAAAACCTGTAACGAAATCTGTCTTTCAGCGATATATGTCTGAAAGCGCTTTTGAAGGGGAGGTGATATACAGTGCTGGATATGGACGAAACTTACCGTAAATACAGCCGCTACGTGTTCAAATATTTGATGACTTTGTGTTTGGAGGAATATACGGCAGAAGAATTAACGCAGGAAACATTCTATCAGGCTGTGCGAAAAGCACATACCTTTAACGGTTCCTGCAATGTTTCAACCTGGCTCTGTCAGATCGCCAAGCACCTGTGGTATCAAGAACTATCACGCCGGAATCACTTTGGACAAAATTCTACAGACAAAGAGCGCCCGTCCGAGGTCTCTCCGCCAGATGAACTGACTGATATGCGCGAAACAAAAATTCAAATATTTCAAAAAATCCACTTATTATCAGATCCGGAAAGAGAGGTTATGCTCTTGCGTCTCACCGGCGCATTTTCCTTTAAGGAAATCGGCGAAGTTATGGGCAGAAGTGAGAACTGGGCTCGGGTAACCTTTTTTAGATCTAAACAGAAAATTATGAAAGGTACAGGTGAAAATGATGAAATGTGAAATAATTAGAGACTTACTTCCCAGCTATATAGAAAAACTGACCAGCGCCGAAAGCAATGAGGAAATCGAAGAACATCTCAAATCCTGTGCAGACTGTAAAGCCTGTCTCTCTGAAATGTGCGCTGATGTAAACGATCCGCAAATCAAAGCTATATTAGAAAAAAATGAGACAGAAATAAAACCATTTCTGAAGCTGAAACGAAGAACTGGAAAAATCGTCGCGGCGACTGTCTTAATCTGTATTTTGTTCTCTGGGGGCCTCTTTGCATATTCCAATATGACCTGGACGCCGTCCAGCAGCGATGTGGATATCGTCTACGAAAAAAATGGCGACATCGCGGATCTCATCGTTATACCAAAGAAAAATAATACGAATCTTGCTATCAGCATTGAAGGCTCTGCCCGATGCGGCGTAGATTCTTTAGCCACGTTAGAGGCAAATCATACAGGATTTTTTTCAAAGAATCCACGTGTTAACGCTTACTTCAGCTATACATTTATCGACAAGAATACGGTATACGGTCTGGATGGCAAGCCTTATACTTTGAAAGACGATGATATATTGAAGATACAATTTAAGGATAAAACCTTAGAATACAGGATAAAAGATCTATACGACGGCAAAACGCTTAACCTGGACTGACGTCTTTGTCCGGCCAAATAAATAAAGTGTGTGATTAAAGATTCACACGAGACTGTGAAAAAAAGTCTGTAAATTACCTTCTATGGTAATTTGAAACTATGAAACCTTTGAAATTTCAATAGTTCTTAGTTGAAAATAATATAATACATGTTTTTAGCCATGTCAAGGACTCCTTTCTCTGAAGGAGTCCTTGCATGCTTTTATTTTGTATTAAACAGGAAAACGATCCCCATACATGATGGAAAATTCTCCATAAACTTTACCCCAGTTTCTTAAAGACTGTGTCCATTTCTTCGTTGCTTGTAAGGTTGCAAGATACAGTGATTTCAATAGTGCCTTGTCGTTTGGGAATACTGTGCGCTGCCGATTCAATTTCTTGTAGGTACTGTTCAGACTTTCGATGGCATTCGTCGTATAAATCACCTTTCTCACATCTATAGAGAATTTGAAGATGGGCGTTAATACATCCCAGTTCTTCTCCCAGCTCTTCATCGCGTTTGGATATTTATCATTCCACTTTTCTGTTACAATTTGCAATGCTTCATATCCTTGTTTCTCATCCGGTGCCAGATAGATTGATTTCAAATCTCCGGCAAAAGCTTTCATATCTTTGTAGGACACATATTTCAGCGTATTGCGTATTTGGTGTACAATGCATCTTTGATACTCCGTATCCGGATAGGCTGCTTGAATTGCTTCTTTGATCCCGCTAAGTCCATCTGCACAGATGACCATGATATCCTTGACTCCTCGATTTTTTAGGCTGTTTAGTACACCTAGCCAGTATTTGCTGCTCTCATTCTCTCCAATTTCAAGATGAATGACATCTTTCATCCCGTCCAGAGTATATCCTAAGATTACATAAGCTGCCAGTTTTCTAATCTGATTATCTTCCCTGACTGAAAAATGTACCGCATCAATGAAAATGATTGGGTAGATTTCGTCTAGAGGGCGTTTCTGCCAGTCATCAATTTCCTGCAGAATCTTATCTGTTACATCAGAGATAAAACCTTCACTACATTCGAATCCATAGATTTCTTCAATCTGTTCTGAGATTTGTCTTGTGGTAAGCCCTCTTGCATACATGCTGATGATTTTCTGATCAATCTCAGAGATATCCTTTTGACGCTTTTTTACTACCTGTGGTTCGAACGTACTGTTCCTGTCTTGTGGTACACTGATTTCAAACTCTCCATAGTTACTGCGTACTTTTTTAGATTTTGTACCATTGCGGTAATTATCGCTGTCACTGCGTTCATAGTTACCGTAGCCGAGATGTTCATCCATTTCAGCTTCCATCATGGATTTGATGGTGCCACCTAATAGGTCTTTTAAGGCCTCCTGAATATCATCTGCTGTTTCGATGTCGTATTCTTCCAGTAATGCTGCAATGATGTTCTTTTTTCCTTCTGTCAGTGGTTTTACCTTGTATACTTCCTTTTTCTTTGCCATTTTAAAAAGCCTCCTATGATAATTTGATTTTACCATAGAAGGCCTTTTTCTTTTACCTATTTACAGACTTTTTTTCACAGTCTCGATTCACACACTTTATTTGTATTATACCATAATCTTGATTTTAATCATCCCAATCATCATCGTCGTCATCGTCATCCCAGTCGTCGTCCCAATCATCATCATCGTCATCATCGATACGCTCTTTATCCCAATCAATGATAACGCCAGATGACGCATTGATCTCAAACTCATATTCATAACCGTTCAGGATTGCTTCACCTTCATAGATGTAAATACCGTCATCCTTTTCCAGCTTTAACTTCGTAATTGTCGCGCCAGGAATCTTTGCTAAAACGATAGACTTTGCCTTTTCATAGGAAATTCTGTTGGAACTGCTTCCTGAATTACTAGAATTCCCGGTATTTCCAGAATTGCTGCCATTACCGCCGGTAGTACCCGGTTTTACGATTTCGCCATCGTCATGATCGTCATCATAATCAAAATAACTGTCATGCTCATTTTCCAAGGTTACCTTACCGGTTTCTGGATCAACGATATAATCGTATTCGATATGATCCTTGATCAATTCAACCTCGTAGATATACTTGCCATGCTCCTTTTCCAGATCGATATCCTTTACGAAACCTCCTCCAGCAGCTTTGATGACTAACTTTTCAACTTCATCATAAGACAGAAACTTACTCGTATCTCCAGGCTGATTCTTATCATCTGTCGGAATAGTCACTGCCGTTCCATATTTCACTGTACTCTCCAGAATTACGCCGGTTTCCGGATGTACCTCAGCATCGCCATAAAATTCGTTGGACTTAAAATCCGCTTCATACTCATACAGTCCATTGTCTTTCTTTAATGATACGGAAACACTTGTCACGCCGGAAAACTTTTTCTTAATGATCTCTTTGACTTCCTTCTCTGTAAGCTTGACAGTTTTACCTCCTCTATCATTATCTTTCTGAGATTCAACCTTTTTTACTTTTCGCGTATCCTTGTGAACCTCTACTTCGAAGCCTTCTGCCTCTGCGTCGTCGTGGAACATTACCTCATATTTATTTTCTTCTTCCTCACTGGTAATGAACTTTGCTGAAGCAGGAACATACTTTTTCGCGATTTCTTTTGCTTCATCCAAAGTCAACGCTTGCGAAAAAGTAGTAGATACTACGACAGCTCCGACAACGATGACTGCTATTACAGCAGCAATGATGCCATTTCTCTTTGTAAATATCCTATCCATTCCTCATCCTCCTATTTTTTTGCACAGCCAGATACAGCCGTTAATTTATTATTTGTAGTTTATGTCTAAAGAATAGATGTAAAAAATGAAAATAAAATGAAAAACTCATTGAAATTTCATTTTTTTGAGATATTATTAAATTAAACCAAAAGAAAAAGGGGAGATGATTATGAAACTGCTTATTGTAGAAGATAAAAAAAGCATCTGTCAGACTGTAGCAAAGCATCTGAAAGATGAAGGCTATACAGTAGACGCATGCGGAAATGGAGAGGACGCTCTCGCATATATCGACGGTACAGAATACGATGCGATCATTTTGGACATCATGCTGCCTGGTATAGACGGCATCACGGTTCTTAAGACCATTCGAAGCAGAAAACAAAAAACACCTGTACTCCTTCTCACGGCAAAAACTTCTGTTGAGGATAGAGTAAACGGCCTGGACAGCGGCGCTGATGATTATTTGACAAAACCTTTCAGCCTGGAGGAACTTTCTGCTCGCATACGAGTTATGATCCGACGCGGCGGTATAGAGCGTGTCGATAATACATTGTCCGCAGGCCCTTTGCTCTTAGACACAAATAAGAAAACTGCTATACGAGACGGCAATGAAATTCCGCTGACAGCAAAAGAATATGCTATTCTCGAATATTTACTCCACAATAAAGGCATCGTCCTTTCCCGAGATAAAATTATGCATCATATATGGAACTATGACTATGAGGGAAGCAGCAATATTATCGACGTGTACATTCGTACTTTGCGAAAAAAAATTGATGCAGATTACGATCAAAAGGTAATCCAGACAGTTCGCGGCATCGGCTACGTAATCAAAGATGAGGTACTATAACTTATGAAGATGAAAAACACTTCTATTAAAACTCGTGTAACACTCTATTATGCCGCAGTGCTGATTCTCATTACTCTGATCCTATTTACGGCCTTTTATTTTACTGCCGTCAGACAGATGAACGTCGTGTCTCGGGACACAGTAATGAAGGCAGTACAGAACACCTTTGACGATATTGAGGCAGGAGACGGCTTTATTGAGATCGACAGCGATTTTGATGCCTACCGCAAAGGTGTAACACTGCTTGTTTACAGCGAATCTGGTAAAGTAATTAAAGGAACTATTCCGAAAAATTTTCCTGCTCAAACTCCCCTGGAAGCAGGAAACTACGAAGAAATTACAGGGGAAGATGACGTATGGCTGGTCTATGATCTTTACAACACCTATGAAAATGGAGAGGGGATATGGGTTCGAGGAATCTATGCTATGGATAATGCCATGCAAACCTTTCATGCTGTGATTTGGATCATGCTCATCGCTCTGCCAGCTATCCTTCTTCTGGCCATCCTCGCAGGTCGCCATATCACACGGCAAGCATTCACTCCTGTCTCCAAAATTACAGAAACAGCCAATTCTATCAACAGTGGCCGAGATCTCTCAAAACGGCTTCCGCAAGGAGAAAGCAAGGACGAGCTTTACGATTTAACAGAGACACTGAATCTGATGATCGGCAGATTAGAAGAAGCCTTTCAGGCAGAAAAACAATTTTCTTCTGACGTTTCTCATGAATTAAAAACACCCGTTGCAGTCATCATGGCCGAATGTGAATATACTTTGCAAAAAATACGCCGGCCAGAAGAGTATCAGGAATCTCTGATGACAATCCAAAGCCAATGCCGAAGGACAATATCTTTGATTCAGCAATTGCTACAGTTGACCAGAACCATCGACAAAGATAGATCCGTTGAAAAGGAAGCCTTTAATCTATCGATTTTATGTGAGAGTATTGCCGAGGAAATATCGGTTTTAGCTGCAGAAAAGGGAATCACTATGAAAACAGATATACAAGCTGACGTCAATCTGACAGGTGATGAAACTCTCATTATGCGCATGATTCTGAACCTGTTGACTAATGGAATTAAATACAGCAAAAATTCAAATACGGACGAAGAAGACTGCTGGGTTTCCCTTCGTTTAAAAGAGAAAAATAACAGAATCATCATTGATGTGGAAGATAACGGCATCGGCATCAAAGAAGAAGAACTAGAAAATATCTTCCACAGATTTTACAAGGTTGACAAATCCAGAGCAGGTGAAGATGACAGCTTTGGTCTGGGACTTTCTATGGTCAGATGGATTGCGCAGGCACATGGAGGGATTGTCTCCGTACAAAGCTCCTTCGGCAAGGGCAGCCGCTTTACTGTAGAATTGCCGTAAGACCATAGCAATAATTTGCCAGAACGACATCCCTCCGATTATTTATTTAGTTCAGCTCTGAACTGACTTATAATATTCTTTTCTGCGCGAGAAATCGTCATCTGTGATACGCCCAGAGTTTTCGCAATTTCCGCCTGAGAACGATTGTAGAGAAATCTTTCTTTAAATATATAACGGAATTGATCGTTGAATCCCTCCATTACTTTTTGAATGATCTCTAACGTCTCAATCCGTTCATACCCTTTTTCATCAAATCCAGTATACCTTTCCAGAAAAAGATTCTCTCCGTCTTCTCCAATATCATCAAAGGTTTTATCCAGAGAATAGGTACCATAAGCCTGTGCGCTTTCCATCGCTTCTACAATCTGTTCCTGGGTAAAACCAGTGACGGCGGCAATTTCCTCTACTGTAGGTTTTCTATGGCGCTCTGTATACAGCTGATCCTTCGTTTCCTGCACCTTCGCAGCAATTTCCTTCAGACGGCGGGGCACTTTCAGACTCCACTGTTTATCGCGGAAATATTTCTTAATTTCTCCTAATATAGTAGGCGTAGCAAAAGAGCTGAACTCAAACCCTTTATTCGGATCAAACCGTTCTACGGCAGAAACCAGCGCTAAAGCGCCTACCTGATAAAGATCGTCGTATTCGACCCCTTTACCCAGATATTTTCGGATAAGAATGTCAACCATATATAAATGTTTCTCTACAATTTCATTGCGTAATTGTATGCTGGGATCTTTTTTATATCTGAAAAACAAATCCTGATCTGTCATAAAAATTTCACCATTCTTATGGACTTATGTCCGTCTTCTTCTTTTCCAAAAGTAACTTCATTCATCAGAGACTGGATGACAAAGATTCCTAATTCTCCTTCCTTCGGGCAGTTCTGACAAGGTTTCGCCAATTTCTGCAGAGTATGCTCGTCACAATCATCTTTAATGATAATCTCTATTCTTCCTTTTTCCACATTGCACTGCAACTCGTATTTATCAGAAAACCCATCAAATCCATGACAGGATACATTTTTACACGCCTCAGAAACAGCTGTCTTTATATCCTCGCAGGCATCCAGATCAAATCCGGCTGTGGTAGCAATTGATCCGATAGCAAGCCTTATCATTGTTAAATATTCAGGCTTTCCCGGTATAATAAACTGTAAATTATCCATATATTTTCATTCCTTTCATCAAAAACAAACCTGCACGGAAATTCCGTACAGGTTTAGTATATAACATTTGAAAACTTTTTTAAAGAGTTAACTGTTCATCACTTTCCGCTTTTTTCTGCGGCGGTTTCTTTTCACTGTCAGAAGCTTCATCTTCGTCTTCTTTAATAACCTTAGCCATGGCGACAATCTTAGTATCTTCTTCTACCTTCATGATTTTTACGCCCTGTGTTGCCCTGCCTAATTTAGAAACCTCGCCGGCCCGGATTCGAATAATGATGCCCTCTGAATTGATCATCAGTACTTCATCTTCTTCATCCACCACCATAGCTCCGATTAACGCTCCGGTTTTTTTGAACTTACCCTTATCATAGGTCAAAAGTCCTTTGCCTCCGCGTACCTGAAGCTTATATTCTTTTACCGGCGTTCTTTTACCATAACCGTTTTCAGTTACTACCAGCAGTTCCTGACCTGGTTCTACTAATTCCATAGCGACAACCTCATCATCCTTTTCCAGCTTAATAGCCCTTACGCCACCGGCAATTCTGCCCATGCTTCTAACCTCATCTTCACTGAAGCAGATACACTTTCCGTGTTTTGTTACGATGATAATATTGTTTGTCCCGCTGGTTTCTTTAATACCAATCAACTGATCATCGTCCTTCAAATTGATAGCGATGAGGCCAGTCTTTCTCTGCGTATCAAACTGAGATAGCGGTGTCTTTTTGATCGTACCATACTTTGTAACAGCTATGAGATATTTCTCATCTGAGAACTCCTGCACCGGTATAACAGCAGTAATTCTCTCACGCTGCATTAAATTCAGGAAATTTACAGCCGGCGTGCCCTTAGCTGTTCTGGTTGCCTCAGGAATTTCAAAGGCTTTGATCTTATGCGCTTTTCCTGTATTTGTAAAGAACATCAAATAATCATGCGTAGAAGTCATAATCAGATCTTTAACAAAGTCGTTCTCTCTGGTCGTAATTCCTGTAATGCCTTTACCGCCGCGTCTCTGCGCTTTATAAGTATCTGCCGGAACTCTTTTGATGTATCCGAGATGTGTCAAAGTAACTGCAACTTTTTCTTCCTCTACGAGATCTTCATCATCAAATTCATCTACGTCAGCGACCATCTTCGTTCTTCTCTTATCGCCATATTTTGCTTTAATTTCTAACAATTCATCTTTAATAACTCCCATCAAAAGCTTTTCGTCCGCGAGAAGTGAATTGTAGTAAGCGATCTTTTCCATCAATTCAGCATATTCTTTGTCAATTTTTTCTCTTTCCAAACCCTGCAGTCTTGCAAGACGCATGTCTAAAATAGCCTGAGCCTGAATCTCGGAGAGGCCAAATCTTTCCATTAGTTTTTCTTTAGCGTCATTATAAGCGCTTCTGATAATCTTAATAATTTCATCAATATTATCTAAAGCGATACGCAGACCTTCCAAAATATGTGCTCTTGCTTCTGCTTTTCTCAGATCAAATTGAGTTCTTCTGGTTACTACTTCTTTTTGGAACTTCAAATATTCATCTAATATTTCATAGAGATTGAGTACCTTCGGCTGCTTATCGACCAGAGCAATCATAATCATGCTGTAGCTATCCTGCAGCTGTGTATGCTTATATAGTCTGTTCAGTGTAATCTGTGGATTGGCATCTCTTTTTAGCTCAATGACAATACGCATACCATTTCTATTAGACTCATCTCTAATCTCAGAAATTCCTTCAATTTTCTTTTCCTTAACTAGCTCGGCCATCTTTTCGATAAGCCGCGCTTTATTAACCTGAAATGGAATCTCTGTTACGATAATCTGAGATCTTCCTCTATTGGTTTCCTCTATTTCACAGATAGATCTTACCTTTACTTTTCCGATACCCGTTCTATAGGCTTCTCTTACGCCGCTCTTTCCTAAAATCTGCGCGCCGGTAGGAAAATCTGGTCCCTTAACAATTTTAATAAGATCTTCTACCGTCGCGTTTTCATCATCGATCAGCTTTACCGTAGCATCGATAACTTCGCCCAGATTATGAGGCGGAATTGATGTGGCCATGCCGACAGCGATACCATTAGAACCGTTAACGAGTAAATTTGGATAACGGCTTGGCAAAACTACAGGTTCTTTTTCCTCGCCATCAAAGTTAGGTGTAAAGTCTACAGTTTCCTTATCTATATCCCGAATCATCTGGAGCGAAAACGGTGTCATTCTGGCTTCTGTATAACGCATTGCAGCAGCGCCGTCTCCGTCAACAGAACCGAAGTTACCATGTCCGTCTACTAACATATATCTGGTAGAAAAGTCCTGTGCTAATCTTACCATAGCATCATAAATGGAACTGTCACCATGAGGGTGATATTTACCCATAACCTCACCAACAATACGGGCTGATTTTTTATGTGGCTTATCTGGCGTTACTCCCAGTTGATTCATTCCATACAAAATTCTTCTGTGTACTGGTTTCATACCGTCCCTGACGTCAGGAAGGGCACGGCCAACAATAACACTCATAGAATAGTCAATGTAGGATTTTTTCATTTCCTTTGATATTTCATGCTGTTCTAATCTTGTATCTTCTAACAATGTGCTCAAAATTTTGACCTCCCTTCTTAAATATCAAGCTCTGCAAGCTGTGCATTATCTTCAATGAATTTTTTCCGTGGAGGAACTTTGTCACCCATGAGAATCGTAAAAATTTCATCTGCAGCAGTTGCATCATCTATAGTAATCTGTATTAACGTTCTATTATTGTAATCCATGGTAGTTTCCCACAATTGATGGAAATCCATTTCTCCAAGTCCCTTGTATCTCTGAATATCAATCTTTCCCGACTTACCGTCGCTGCTTAATTTCGCCAAAAGCTTTTCCTGTTCATTCTCACTATAAGTATAATAAACTTCTTTATTACGCTTTGTTAAGAACAGAGGCGGTTTTGCAGCATAAACATAACCTCCTTCAATAAGAGGCGTCATGTACCGGAAAAAGAAAGTCAGAAGAAGCGTTCTGATATGCGCGCCGTCTACATCGGCATCGGTCATGATGATGATTTTATGATACCGCAGTTTTGACACGTCAAACTCATTGCCAATGCCGCATCCGAAAGCTGTAATCATATTCTTTATTTCATCAGAATTGAGTATCCTGTCAAGTCTTGCCTTTTCAACATTCAAAATTTTACCGCGCAAAGGGAGTACAGCTTGTCTCAAACGATCACGGCCTTGCTTGGCGCTGCCTCCCGCAGAATCTCCCTCTACCAGAAAAATTTCCGACTTAGCTGGATCTTTTTCAGAGCAATCAGCTAATTTCCCTGGTAAAGCTATACTATCCAGTACACTTTTCCTTCGAGTCAGTTCTCTGGCCTTTCTTGCTGCTTCTCTTGCTCTGGAAGCTCTAAGACATTTTTCTAAAATAGCCTTTGCCTGTGTTGGATTTTCTTCTAAAAACGCCATCAAATTTTCACTGGTGGATGTTTCTACAAAACCTCTCATCTCTGTATTTCCAAGTTTTGTTTTCGTCTGTCCTTCAAATTGCGGCGTCGTCAATTTAACAGAAACAATTGCTGTAATACCTTCTCTCACATCTTCACCGGCAAGAGAATCATCGTTATCCTTTAGAATTTTATTTTTTCTTGCATAATCATTGAATACACGTGTCAGAGCGGATCGGAAACCTGCCATATGCGTACCGCCCTCCGTTGTATTGATATTATTGGCATAAGAAAGTACCATTTCGTTATACCTGTCAGTATACTGCATGGCAACTTCTACTTCCATATCCTTTTTTGATACCTCAAAGTATATAACTTCGTTATGAAGAACATCTTTATTGCTGTTTAAATGTTTAACAAATTCACGTAGACCGCCTTCATAATGAAATACTTCTTTTTTCTTTTTTCCTTCCCTTTCGTCAGACAATGTAATTTTTATGCCTTTATTCAGGAATGCCATTTCTCTTAAACGATGCTGTAAAGTATCGTAATCATATTCTGTAGTCTCTGTAAAGATTTCAGGATCTGGCCAGAAAATTGTTTTCGAACCTGTTTTTTTTGCCTCACCGACAATTGTTAACGGCGTTACAGTCTTTCCTTTTTCATAGTCCTGCCTGTATATATTTCCGTTTCTCTTAACTTCTACTTCCATTTTCGTAGAAAGAGCATTTACTACAGATGCACCGACACCATGCAGACCACCGGATACCTTATATCCGCCGCCGCCGAATTTTCCTCCGGCATGAAGAACTGTATGAATAACTTCTACTGCAGGAATACCTAACTTAGGATGCTTGTCCACTGGCATACCTCTGCCATCATCCTCGACCATAATAGAATTATCCTTCTGAATTGTAACGTCTATCTTTTTACAATAGCCCGCTAAAGCTTCGTCCACACTGTTATCTACTATTTCGTAAACCAGATGATGAAGTCCCCGCGGTCCGGTACTTCCTATATACATACCTGGACGCTTACGAACTGCCTCCAATCCTTCTAACACTTGTATTTGGGCGGCATCATACTGATTTTTATTTTTTTCTTCTGCACTCATACTATATCCACCTTCTGTATAAAATTTCCTGTTTGCATACTTTTTAATTATACATCAAAAACAGCCTTTTGGCAACAGAATAGCCTTATTTTAAGTTTTTTATCTCATTACCGCTAAAAAATCCTTAAAATCGAAAAATACGTATGAATAAACCTATCAAAAACTGTCGATATATACCCTGTAATAATATAAAAAAGTTAATTCAGTATTGTAAGGAAGATATGCACAAAATTATCCACATCCTATGGAAAACTTTTCATTCTTTTTATTTTTCAAAGCTTTAAAATTAACACTTGTATATGGATAACTTATTTTGTACAATGGAATATATAAAGGATAATTTGAAGGAGCGTTATGAAAAATATTTGGAAACAAGTTTTAGAAATTATAGAAAAAGACGTGACTCCAGTCAGTTATAGCACTTGGTTTGAAAATACCAAACTCAATTCTATAGATAAAAATCTTAAAATAGCTTATTTGGAGTCTGACGAGGATTTCGTCATCAAAGTTCTGAAGGATCGTTACATAGAAATGATAGAAAAATCCTTTCACACTGCCACTGGCGAGAACTATAGGGTTGTGATTAAGCATAATTCTGATTATGCTCAGCAAAAAGAAGATTCAGGTCCTGTAACAAGACAACCTGTTATTATGGATCCAAAATTACGCAAACAGAAAATTTTCAATCCTAAATATACTTTTGATAATTTTGTCGTAGGAAACAGCAATAAATACGCGCAAGCCGCTGCTTTAGCTGTTGCTGAATCTCCCTCTGTAGCCTATAATCCTCTTTTTATATACGGAGGATCTGGACTGGGAAAAACACATCTGATGAATGCTATCGGTATATACCTTCTGGAACATAATGAAAATCTCAATGTTCTATATGTTTCCTCAGAAATGTTTACGAACGAATTCATCAAGGCTCTAGGCGAGAATAAAGTTAGAGAATTTAAGAACAAATATAGAAAGGTAGATGTACTTCTTATTGACGATATCCAATTCCTTGAAGGTAAAGATACTATGCAAGAAGAATTTTTCCATACCTTCAATACTTTATATGATCTAAATAAGCAAATCGTCATTTCCAGTGACAGAGCTCCTAACAAACTGGTTAAATTAGAAGAACGTCTTCGCTCTCGATTCATGTGGAATTTAATTGCAGATCTTCAACCTGCTGATTACGAAACCCGTGTAGCAATACTGATGAAGAAAGCAGAAAATGCTAATATCGAAATGAATGACGATATGTATGAAGTAATTTGTTTAATTGCAGAAAGCATTAAAAATAACATTCGTGAATTAGAAGGCGCTTTTGATCGAATAACTGGATTTTCTTCTTTAATGAATGAAAAGATAGACAAAGTCTTTGCAAAACGAATATTGAAAGATATTATACAAAACAACAGTAACAGTCCAACTCCAGAAAAAATAAAAACGATTGTTAGCCGCTACTTTCATATTGATGTTACTGCTATGGAAAGCTCTAAACGTACAAATAATATTGCTTATCCCCGGCAAATAGCAATGTATCTGTGTAGAGAAATGACAGATTACTCTTTGCCTAAAATAGGGAATCTGTTTGGAGGAAGACATTATACTACTGTCATGCATGCTTGTGACAAGATTCAAGCCGGACTAAAAATCGATGAACAATTAAAGGAAATCATAGATACACTTAAGAAGGAAATCTCTGAATAAATCTGCAAAAAAGCAGCAGGTTATCCACAGAGTTTAAATAATAAAAAACAGGCTGTTTCCAATTACTTAAAAAGTTATCCACATTATGAACAGCCCCTACTACTAATACTACTACCAAAAATAAAAGAAAAAGATGGCATTTTCGGAGGTTAAAATGAAATTTAAATGTGATCAAATTACATTAACAAAAGCTTTAAACATTGTATCAAAAGCTGTAACCAATCGTTCAACAATTCCTATCTTAAAAGGCATTCTTATGGAAGTCAATCAAGAAGGAACATTAAAAATGATCGCATCAGATCATGAAATTACAATTGAAGAAACTATCCATGTAAATGATGTTGAAAAAGGAACAATCGTAGTACAAGCAAAGCTTTTCAGTGATATTATAAGAAAACTGCCAAATGCAGAAGTAACTATAGAAACAGAAAACAACAATGTTATTATAAAATGTTTAAATTCACAATTTAGCATCATAGGATTACCAGCTGACGAATTTCCATCTGTAGAAACAGTGCAGAGTGAACAAAAAGGTATCATATTCTCGAAATCTATATTAAAAGATATGATCCGTAAAACTTCCTTTGCCGCCAGTGTTGACGAATCAAAGGGCGTTCTTACAGGTATTCTTATAGAACTGCGTAATAATAGTGTTAATCTGGCTGCTATAGACGGCTACAGATTAGCTATATCCAGAAAAGCAATGGTAAATCTAGAAGAAAAGGATGTCGTTATTTCAGCTAAAATCATGAATGAAATAAGCAAAATACTCAACGACGCCTCCGAAGAAGATGATGAAGTTAAGCTTTATCTTTACAATAAGAGCGCTATTTTCATTGTAGGAAATGTTAAAGTAGTTCTTCGACTGCTGGATGGAGAATTTATAAAATACAGAGACGTATTACCAAAGGACAGCAATATTAAAGTCAAAGTTTCAAAAGGAGACTTAATTGAAAGTATTGAGAGAGCTTCTCTTCTCTCTAAAGAAGGAAAAAATAATCTTATAAAATTTTCTATTAGAGATAATATTATGACGATTACTTCAAAATCTGAAGAAGGTAATGTAAAAGAAGAAATTCTTATCACAAAGGATGGGGAAGATTTAGAAATAGGTTTTAATGCAAAATACGTATTGGATATGTTAAAAGCAATAGATGACGAAGAAATATTGATGTATTTTACAGCCAGCATTAAACCATGTCTAGTAGAACCGCTGGAAGGAGATTCTTTTGAATATCTGATTCTTCCGGTAAGAATTACGGGAAATTGATATGTATATAAAGCATATTGAATTAACTGATTTTAGAAACTATGAAAATTTACAACTAGATTTTCATGAAAATGTGAATTTGATTTTAGGTGATAACGCGCAGGGGAAGACTAATTTGTTAGAGGCCATCTATATTACATCTATCGGGCGGTCTTTTAGAACAAATAAGGACAGTGAATTAATAAAGTTTGATGCAAATATGGCTAAAATTTACGTAGAGGCTGAAAAGGAAATTGCAGAAACCTGTGTAAATGTGATAATTAAAAAGGATTCTAAGAAATCTATAAAAAAAGACGGCGTTCATCTTAAGAAGTCGTCGCAGCTGTTAGAAAATATTTTAATTGTCATATTTTCTCCTGAAGATATGAAAATTGTTAAGGATGAACCTGAGAAAAGGCGACGGTTTATAGATCGTGAATTATGTCAGATTCAACCTTTGTATTATGATAGCTTATCTAATTATAAAAAGATTCTTTTACAAAGAAATTTTTATTTAAAAGAAGATAAAATAGATCCTGGGATGCTGGATTTGTGGGATGTGCAGTTAGCAAAGTATGGAGGAAGAATCATTCGGCTCAGAGATCAATTTATAAAAAAGATAAGTGATTTTTCCGGAGCTATTCATAATAGCATTACAGGAGGAAGAGAATCTTTATTTTTGGAGTATAATCCTAACATATCTTTAACAGAAAATGAATCAGATCTGGAAGGATTTTTTTATGATGAAATAAAAAAAGCTTTTAAAAATGATTGCCGTCAGAGAACAACTACAAGAGGGCCACATAAGGATGATATTTCTTTTTACGTAGGAGGCGTCAACATGCGCAGTTTTGGGTCGCAAGGGCAGCAGAGAACCTGTGCGTTGTCTCTTAAATTAGCTGAATTAAATTTAATAAAAGAAGAAACAAATGAGGATGCTATTTTGTTGCTTGACGACGTAATGAGTGAATTAGATCTTCACAGACAGGAGTATTTAATTAAAACATTAAAAGAAAATCAGCTATTTATAACGACAACAGATATCGATGATAAATTAAGAGCATCTTTTCCGCAAGCAAAACAGATCTATGTGGAAAAGGGGAAAATAAGAGAAAACTGTTGACAAGCTGTTATGATAAAAGTATAATAGATGGGTATATGTGCATCCATTGGAATTTAGATGATGCATGGATTTTACATTGAAGGAGGTAAAAAAAATGAAACAGACTTATCAGCCAAAGAAAAGACAGAGGATGAAAGAGCACGGCTTCAGAAAAAGAATGAGCACTAAGAATGGAAGAAATGTTCTGAAAAGAAGAAGAGCAAAAGGCAGAAAAAAATTATCTGCATAATTTAAAATGCTAAAAAAAAACGTACTAAGAAGAAAAACTGATTTTCAGGGAATTTATAACCGGGGAAAATCAGTTGGTGATCGGTACGTCGTTCTATTCTACAGGAAGAATCATCTTCCCTATAACAGAATGGCGTTTCTGGCCAGTAAAAAGGTCGGCAATAGTGTTAGAAGGAACAGAGCCAGAAGATTGATGAAGGAAAGCTATAGGCTTTCGGATTTGAAGATTCCAAACGGCTATGATGTTATATTTATAGCCAGGAATACTATTGTAGGCGTTAAATGTGCAGATGTTAAGAAATCCTTAGAATCTGCGATTAGAAGAACCGGGGTAATTAAGAAATAATGAAATATATCAGTCAATTTTTTAGGACGATAATGATATTCCTTATAAGGGTATATCAACGTTGTATTTCGCCGTTATTTCCGCCTACCTGCAGGTTTTACCCTACCTGCTCCACCTATTTTATACAGGCTCTACAAAAATATGGTGTGTTTAAGGGTAGTTACTTAGGAATCAAACGAATTTTGAAGTGTCATCCCGGCAATCCTGGCGGTTATGACCCTTTAAAATGACGGAGGAAATCGAATGGGAATTTTAGCTAAACCTCTGGGATGGCTGTTGTCTCAGCTTTACAGTGTTGTTGGCAACTATGGCATCTCACTGATCATCATAACCATCATAGTAAAGTTGATTCTGTATCCTTTTTATAAGAAACAGATACTTTCTACTGCGGGTATGTCAAGTATTCAGCCGAAGATGCAAGAGATCCAGAGGAAGTATGCAAATGATAAAGAAACAATGAATGCAAAAATAGCTGAACTTTATAAGGAAGAAAATTTTAATCCAATGGGTGGTTGTCTTCCTATGATCGTTCAGACGTTCATCATTATGGCGCTTTTTGGTTTATTGCGGAATCCAATGTTGTATCTTTCATCGGACAGCATGTATTTTGCGATTCATGAAAGTTTTCTTTGGATAGAAGATTTAAGTCAGCCGGATTTATGGATATTACCTGTTGCGGCAGGTGTGGCTACATTCTTCTCATTCTGGCTGAATCAGCAAACCGGTGCAACGCCACAGGCTGGTTCAAATATGATGATGAATTTAATGAAGTATTTCTTCCCAATCATGATCGTATGGCTTGCTAGATCTTATCCATCAGGTCTTGCTATCTATTGGTTCATGAGCCAGTTCATTCAGATTTTCTTTAATTTGCGTTTTAATGCACTGAGAAAAGCTCTTAAAGAGAAGAATAAACCGACAAAGAAGAAAAAGAAGTAAGAGCTATTGGAGGAAAAACAAACATGGATGTTTCTGAAAAATGGGGAACCGATGTGGAGACTGCAGTCAATCTCGCACTGGCGGATCTCAAATTGACGAGAGACGAAGTTGAAGTAACGGTTTTAGAAGAACCTTCTAGAGGTTTCTTTGGAATCGGCTCAAAGCTTGCTCTGGTCAGAGTGGAAAAAAAGAAACCAGAACTTAAGCCGGAACCGGTTAAGGTGGAAATAAAGGCTGAATCTACAGTTAAAAAGTATGAAGAAAAGCCTAAAAAATCAGAAGTAAAGAAAATACAAAAGAATGATAAAAAAGGTGAAAAGAAAGAAAATACAAAAGAAAAACCTTTAAAGTCTTCATTAGAGGCTGAATTCACGGATTTACAGCCTGCTCCGGATCATTCTGCACTTACTTTTTTGAAAGAAGTTACAGAGCAGATGGGTTTGGAAATAGAAATTTCTGCGAAAGCTAACGCGGAAAATGTATTTATTGATATATCTGGTAAAGACTCAGGTACTGTAATTGGCAAAAGAGGACAGACATTGGATGCAATTCAGTATTTGACGAGTTTAGTGGTAAATAAAGATAATGAAAAATATACCAGAGTAGTAGTTGACGCTGAAAATTATCGCGCAAAAAGAGAAAAAACTCTGGAAAAATTAGCAAATAGGCTTGCTGATAAAGTTGTAAAAACAAAACGAAGCGTTAGGCTTGAACCTATGAATCCATACGAACGTAAAGTGATTCATGCAACTCTTCAAAATAACTCTCGTGTTACAACGAGAAGCGAAGGACAGGATCCGTATAGAAGGGTTATCATTGAGCTGAAGTAAAATTATGGCCCGCTGAAAAGCGGGCTTTTTAAAATTTATGGAGAGTATTATGGAAGATACTATCGCGGCTATTGCCACACCTCCTGGTGAAGGCGGCATAGGAATTATAAGAATTAGTGGGGAAAAAGCAAAGGACATTTTAGATCGTATATTTGTTCCAGTATCTAAGGGAAAGCTTGAAAAAAGAAAACTTTCTTATGGTCATATTATAGATCCTGCGTGTGGAAAGAAAATAGACGAGGTTCTTTGTGTATTTATGAAAGGACCTAAAACTTATACTGTGGAAGATGTGGTGGAAATCAATTGTCATGGAGGCATAATTCCACTTCGTCAAATCCTTGAATTAGTTTTGAAATCCGGAGCAAGAATGGCTGAGCCGGGAGAATTTACAAAGAGAGCCTTTCTGAATGGTCGCTTAGATCTGACGCAGGCAGAAGCGGTTGTTGATTTGATAAAAGCAAAGACTGATAAAACCTTTGATATAGCAATGTCACAATTGGATGGCAGTTTTTCTGAAAAAATAAAAAATATTAGGAAAAAGCTGGTTGATATATTGGTAAATGTTGCGGTAAATATAGATTATCCAGATGAAGATATAGAGGAATTAACTTATGAACAGTTAGAAAAATCTCTGAGGGACGTAAAATCGGATTTGGATTTTATGTTATCTACTGCTTCCACAGGTAGAATTTTGCAGGAAGGTTTAGCTGTTTCTATTATAGGAAAGCCCAATGTTGGAAAATCATCATTGATGAATAGTCTATTAGGCGATGCCAGAGCAATTGTGACAGAAATACCAGGCACTACCAGGGATACTATTGAAGAATACATCAGTATTAGAGGAATTCCAGTTCGTTTAACGGATACTGCCGGTATTCGAGATACAGAGGATGTGATAGAAAAAATAGGTATAGAAAGATCTAAAGAAGCTTTTAATAGAGCCGATTTGATTATTTTTATTGTAGATGGCAGCCGTCAATTGGAAAAAGAAGATAAAGAAATCATAGATTTATTGAACATAGATAAGACCATTGTCGTTATAAATAAAATAGATTTGCAGCAAAAAATATCTCTAGAAGAATTGAGATCGCTGATGCCTTCAGTCCGCATCATTAAGACGTCAATGCTAAATCATGACGGAATCTCTTTGATAGAGGATGCTGTAGAGGCTATGGTCTATGACGGTGAAGTGGCACAAAATGAAAGTGTTATGGTGACAAGCGCCAGACATCAGGATTTACTCAGGAGAGCTGCACAATCTGCAGAGGATGGTTTATTTATGACAAAAAGCAAAGAAGCTCTTGAATTTATTGAAATAGATGTGAATAGTTGTTATGCTTATTTGGGAGAAATTATAGGGGAATCTGTACAGGATGATATTATAAATGAAGTTTTCTCAAGATTTTGCTTAGGAAAGTAGGATGCGAAATGGAACATATTTTGATGGGCGAATATGATATAATTGTAGTCGGAGCAGGTCACGCAGGATGTGAAGCGGCTTTAGCGGCTGCAAGAATGGGAAATAAAACACTTTTGTTTTCAATTAATTTAGAAGCAATTGCTATGATGCCTTGTAATCCTTCAATAGGAGGAACGGGAAAAGGTCATTTGGTAAGAGAAATCGATGCTTTAGGCGGAGAAATGGGTAAAAATATTGATAAAACTTTTATCCAAAGCAGAATGCTGAATACAGCAAAGGGTCCTGCGGTTCATTCTCTTCGCGCGCAGGCTGATAAACATAAGTATCATACTGAAATGAAAAAAACTATAGAGAAGCAAATAAATCTGGATATGAAGCAGGCTGAAGTTGTTGATTTGGTTGTGGAAAATGGTACTGTATGTGGTGTAGAGACAATGACCCATACTTGGTATAAGGCTAAAGCAGTTATATTAGCGACAGGCACTTTTTTGAGAGGAAAAATATTTATAGGAGATAGCTGTTTTTCCAGTGGGCCTAATGGTTTAGCTCCGTCTGTAGCGCTTGCTGATAACTTAAGGAAACACGGTATAAAGCTCAGGAGATTTAAAACTGGAACACCGGCCAGGGCTTTATCTTCTACGTTTGATTTCAGTAAAATGTTAGAGCAAAAAGGAGATGAAAAAATAGTTCCCTTTTCATTTATGAATGATGCAGTGGAAAAAGATCAGGTTTCTTGTTGGTTAACTTATACTAATGAAAATACACATACTGTAATTAGAAACAACTTTCATAGATCTGCTTTATTTGGAGGTCAAATAGAAGGAATAGGTCCAAGGTATTGTCCATCTATAGAGGATAAAGTAAATCGTTTTTCTGATAAAGAAAGACACCAGTTATTTGTTGAGCCAGAGGGATTAGATACAGAAGAAATGTATATACAGGGTATGTCATCTAGTTTACCAGAAGATGTACAATTACAGTTTTATCATACTATTCCTGGTTTAGAAAACATAGTAATAACAAGACCAGCTTATGCGATAGAGTATGATTGTATTGATCCATTAGATTTAAAACCAAATCTAGAAAATAGATATATAAAAAATTTATTCTGTGCTGGACAATTTAATGGAAGCTCTGGTTATGAAGAAGCAGCGGCACAGGGGTTGATGGCAGGTATTAACGCTGCACTGTTAATAAATGGTAAAAATCCATTCATCTTAGATAGAAGTGAGGCTTATATTGGCGTTCTAATCGACGATCTGGTCACTAAAGGTACTAATGAGCCTTATAGAATTATGACCAGTAGAGCGGAATATAGGCTGGTTCTGAGGCAAGATAATGCAGATATGAGATTAACGGAAAAATCTTACAGGATTGGATTGGCAGATAAGGATAGATATAACAAGTTCTTAGAAAAGAAACAACATGTGGAGAATGAAAAGGATCGTTTGGAAAATACATATGTATATCCTAAAGATGCCAATACATTCTTGGAGTCTTTAGGTAGTTCACCTTTACAGAATAAAATATCATTAGCTGATCTGTTAAAACGTCCGGAAGTAACTTATGAAAATTTAATTCAGATAGATTGTGATCGCCCTGAATTAAATTCTCATGAAATAAATCAGCTTGAAGTGCAGATTAAGTATTCAGGATATATTACGAAGCAGCTTGCACAAATAGAAAGATTTAAGAAATTAGAGGAGAAGCCTTTACGTGAGGATATGGATTACTCCGATATTGAAGGTTTGCGTATTGAAGCTATGCAGAAGTTAAATAAGATAAAACCGCGATCTGTAGGACAAGCGTCCCGTATATCCGGCGTTTCACCTGCAGACATAAATGTTTTATTGATTTACCTGGAAAAATGCAGACGTATAAGGAGGTAATAAAGCATTGAAGCAGTTGGAAAACTCTCTCATTTCGATGGGTCTGAACTTAGATCAAGATATGAAAGAAAAATTTTTGGCTTATATGAAGGGTATATTACTTTGGAATGAAAAGATAAATTTAACGGCGATTACTGACGAAAAAGAATTCATTCAAAAACATTTTATAGATTCTATACTCTGTATACCTTTTGATGAGTACAAGAATGCGAAAAATATTATAGATGTAGGTACTGGAGCTGGATTTCCAGGGATTCCGCTGGCTATTGCAAGCGATGATAAACATTTCATTCTTGCGGATTCTTTGCAAAAGCGATTGCGTGTCATAGATACCCTGGCTGATGAAATAGGCATTTCTAATATAGAGACGGTTCATGGAAGGGCAGAGGAGTTAGGAAAAAATAAAGCATACAGAGAGCGTTTTGATCTCTGTGTCAGCAGAGCGGTAGCAAACTTGACAGTGCTTGCGGAATATTGCTTACCTTTTGTTAAAATCGGCGGCTTTTTTCTTGCTTATAAAGGTCCTGATGCAGAAAAAGAAATAGAGGATGCAGCAAAAGCTATAAAAATTTTAGGAGGACGGATCGATCGTATTGCATGTGTTGCATTGTCTGGCTATGAGCACAAAATTGCTGTCATTCAGAAAGTTAATAGAACACCTGCGAAATATCCAAGAAAAGCGGGAACTCCATCGAAAGAGCCCATACGGTGAAATAGTATGGGTTTTTTTGTCGAACGTTTTATGTATCATTTCCCGGGAAACCATGATATGATGATTACAGGAGGAGGGATACAAAATGTTACAACGGAAAAGCGTGGAATTGCCCATTTGCAGTGTATGTGCGAACCCAGAACAACCAAGAAAATTTTTTTCTGAGGAAGAGCTTTTTGATTTAAGAGATTCCATTGCAGAATATGGAGTGTTACAGCCAATTATCGTAAAAAAGGATAAAAATGGAAGTTACTTTCTTATTGCCGGAGAAAGGCGCTTAAGAGCGGCAAAATTAGCAGGTCTTTCAAAGATTCCTGCGGTGATTAAGGATTTTGATGAAAGAGACGCCGCTTTTATTTCTGTAGTAGAGAACGTGCAAAGAGAGGATCTCAGTTACATAGAGGAAGCTTACGCTTATAAGAAATTGATTGATGATTTTGGATTAACGCAAGGTGAATTGGCAGCCAGAATCGGTAAGAGACAGTCAACCATATCTAATAAGTTAAGAATTCTTACTTTACCCCCGGAAATACAGCAACAGCTGATCGACGCACATTTGACTGAACGACATGCGAGAGCCCTTTTAAAATTGGACAAGCCTGAAATCAGAAAAAAGGTATTGCAACGTGTCATAAATAATAATTTGAATGTAAAGCAAACGGAAAGACTAATCGATGAATATTTAGCAAGAGAAGAACTCTCTATGAAGAAAAAAAGAAAAATAGGATATATTAGTTATAAAATATATATGAATACTATAAGAAAAGCATTTGCTCAGATTCACGATATGGAAGAAAATGCGGAGTTCTATGAGGATGATAAAGGGGAATATGTTGAATTGAAAATAGTGATTCCTAAGAACGAGAGATGTTTCACGTGAAACATCTCTATTTTTTTGTTTAAAACGGGTGGTAAAATGTAAAAAGATAATATATAATAGGAGAAGGAAGAATTTTAGCAGGAGGCATAACTTTGGGAAAAGCAATAGCAATTTTTAATCAGAAGGGCGGCGTTGGCAAGACAACAACCAATATAAATTTGGGTGCAAGTCTGGCAATGAGGAATAAAAAAATATTAATGTTAGATATAGATCCACAAGGCAACACAACCAGTGGTATTGGAATCTCTAAAAAAGACTTGCCTTATACCGTATATGACCTTCTTATAGAAGATGACTTTGATACGAAAAAAGCGGTAATCAATACAGGAGTGAAAAATTTGGACATTATTCCGGCCAGTGTTGATCTAGCAGGTGCAGAAATAGAATTGGTAGAGATTGAAGGAAGAGAAGCACGGTTGCGTAAAGCAATTGAAAAGGTAAAGGATGATTATGACTATGTATTCATCGATTGTCCACCTTCATTAGGACTTTTAACAATAAATTCTTTAACTGCTGTGGAAAGTGTGCTTATACCTATCCAGTGTGAGTTTTATGCACTGGAGGGAGTAAGTCAATTGGTGAGCACAATTGAACTGGTTAAAAAGAATTTAAATAAAAAATTGGAGATAGAGGGCGTTATTCTGAGTATGTTTGACGGAAGAACGAATTTATCCATTCAAGTTGTACAGGAAGTAAAAAAATATTTTGGCTCTAAAGTGTATTCGACTGTAATTCCACGGAATATTCGTTTGGCAGAAGCGCCAAGCTTTGGTATGGCTATTACAGAATACGATCCGAAATCGAGAGGCGCGGAAGCTTATCGTGATTTTGCAGAAGAATTTCTTGAGTGGGAGGAAAATAGGTAATGGCAGCCAAGACGAAAAACAGAGGCTTAGGGAGAGGTCTTGACGCACTTTTTGCAGATCAGGCGCCAACGGTACAGAATGTAGTTGAGGAAAAAGAAAATTCATCAAAAGAAAATACGGACGCAATTCAATATATCAATATTCATGAGATAAAGCCAAATGAAAACCAGCCGAGAAAAGTATTTAATGAAGAAAAGATCAGTGAATTGGCAGCCTCTATTACAGAACACGGTATTATACAGCCGTTGGTCGTAAGAAAACAAAAGATAGGTTACGAAATTGTTGCAGGTGAAAGAAGATGGAGAGCAGCAAGAAAGGCGGAGTTGAAAGAAGTTCCTTGCCTTGTACGATCTTTTACTGATGAAGAAAACATGCTTATAGCAATTATAGAGAATATGCAGAGAGAGGATCTCAATCCTATAGAGGAAGCGGAAGGTCTTCATCAAATGATTAAAATATACGGGATGACGCAAGAAGAAGTATCAAAGAGTGTCAGTAAGAGCCGTCCGTATATAACTAACTCCCTAAGGTTGCTTAAATTACCAGAAGAAATTCAAAATTTAGTAACAGAAGGTAAATTAACAACGGGTCATGCCAGAGCGTTGATACCAATAGAAGATAAGGTTTTGCAAGCCCAGCTTTGTAGAAGAATAATAGAAGAAGGATTATCGGTTAGGAAGATTGAGGAGTTGGCGTCCGGCGCTAATATACCGAAGAAACGTCCTGCAAAGAAAATAAAAAGCGCTGACATGCTACATGTTGAAAGACAGCTAAAGGATCTGTTTGGCACGAAAGTTAGCATTAATCAGAAGGGAAAAAAGGGTAGTATCCAGTTAGAATACTATAGTACCGACGAGTTGAACAGATTGATAGAACTGTTGAAATCTGTGGAACAATAAGAGTATGTTTCACATGAAACAATAGAATGGACAAATGCCCCGTTCGGGGCATTTTGTAGTGCAGTTGAATTAAAAAAATTATCGTTAAAGGAGATAGAAACCTTTGGATAGTAAAAAAGCATATGAAATTCGTTTAGAAAAAATTTTAAGACAATGCATCATAGAATTAAGGGAAATTGGTATATATCCTTCGAATGATATTTTGAGCATTTCTGAAAACAAAAGAGCTAAAAAAAGACTTGGATGCTGTAAATTAACAGAAATAGGTGGGGAAAAAGGGTATCAACTAGAAATATCGTCAATGCTGCAGGGATACGGAGACAGAATAATAAAAGACGTAGTTTTTCATGAACTGCTTCATACATGTCCAGGCTGTATGAATCACGGTAAAAAGTGGAAAAGACTGGCTGATTCCGTGAATCAAGCATATGGGTGTTCAATTAAAACACGTGCGGATTATAAGGAACTCTCATTGGAACAGGAAATACAGCCAAGATATAAATATGAAATTATTTGTAAGAAATGCGGCAAGCGGTTTTATCGTATGAGAAAAGGAAAGGTCGTAATGCATCCTGAAAATTATCGCTGCAGTAAGTGTAAAGGAGATTTGATAGTTCATGAGCTGTAAGCTTTGCAATCTGTGGGTAAATGTGTTATACTATACTATTATTATCACAAAAACTACACCAATAGAGAGCAGTTTCGTGGTATATTAAAAGATACCGCTACTGTATAAATAAAGAGGAATTAAAAATGTCGGAAACTTTATTTGGAAAACTGGTTTCATCTTACATTCCGCTTCCAATGTGTATAGTAAACAGAAACGGAAAAGTAGTACGATCAAATGATCATATTAGCGAAGTATTTATATATGATGGAATTGAAAGTGCGGACTTTTTTGCCTTAACAGGTATCAAAGTATCTGAACTGTTTGAGGAAGTTGGTACAAATAATTATCATGTGTTAGAAAGAAACGGAAAACAGTTTAGGTTAATGATTAATCTGGAAGGAGAAGGTGAAGATGCAAATCTGCTGGTATTCTTCGATGACATTACAAATTTTGAAAATTTAAAAGATAGATATAATAATGAAAAGGTGTGCGTTGCACGAATCAATATTGATAACTATGACGACCTGATTGCCAGCACATCGGCAGAAAAAAGAATGTTGGTATCTACGGAAGTAGATCGTACTGTTCGCAAATGGGCGTCAAAATGCAATGGATCTATCAATAAGCTGAATAATGTCCAATATATCATGTATTTCCAGTATTCCTACGTAGAAGGAATGATAGAGAGCAAATTTTCTATATTGGACGAGGTACGCCAAATTGAAACTGAGGCAGATTTTCCAATGAGTTTAAGTATTGGTATCGGTATTGGCGGAAAGAATTTGGTCGGTACAGAGGAATACGCAAACGCCGCTTTGGATTTAGCTCTGGGAAGGGGCGGCGATCAGGCTGTTATAAAAAGGGTCAGCAAAATTGAATACTATGGTGGAAAGCTGCAAACGGTGGAAAAAGGCAATAAAGGAAAGTCCCGAGTTGTTGCGCATGCATTGAAACAATTGATAGATCAGTCAAAAAGAGTTATTATCATGGGGCATGCGAATCCGGATATGGATGCGTTTGGCTCGGCGCTGGGCATCTATAGAATGTGCCTGATTTGTGGCAGAGACGCATATATTGTTATGAATGAAGTGAATGAGTCCTTGCAGGTTATTTATCAACAGGCTAGGGAAACGGAAAATTATCAGTTCATCAATAACAAAAAGGCGGAGGCAATTACAGATAAAGACGCGTTGGTAATTTTACTGGATACACACAGGCCTAGTTATTCTGAAAACGCGAAACTTTTGGAGATGACAGATAGAATCGTAGTAATTGATCATCATAGGAGAGCAGAGGATTGCGTAGCTGCGCCAACGCTTTCTTATATTGAATCTTACGCATCATCAACCGCAGAATTGGTAAGCGAAATCTTACAGTACGCGGCGCCAAAGAAAACCTTAATAAAATTGGAAGCAGAGGCGCTTTTGGCCGGAATGACAGTAGATACCAATAGGTTCGCGGTGAAGACGGGCGTAAGAACCTTCGAGGCAGCGGCATGGTTGAGAAGAGCTGGCGCGGATACAGCAGAAGTAAAAAGATTCTTCCAGACAGATATGGAGGATTTTAAAGTTAGAGCAAAATGTATTGCTGCCGCGGAGTTTTATGATGAGGGTATTGCAACATCCATTACAGATGGATGGAACGAAAACGCGCAAGTATTAAACTCACAGGTGGCAGACGAGCTTTTAAATATTAAAGGAATCAAAGCATCCTTTGTCGCGGGGAGAACGGAAAGAGGCACTACTGTTATCAGCGGCAGATCTCTGGGAGAAATAAACGTACAGATTTTAATGGAAAGATTAGGTGGAGGCGGCCATTTAACCACGGCAGGCGCACAGGTTGAATGCACACCGGAGGAAGCTATTCATCAAGTAATAGAAATGATAAGAAACTAAGGAGGAAAAAGATGATTGTAATTTTAAATAGAGATGTAAAAGGGACAGGTAAAGCAGGAGATGTTGTGAAAGTCAGCGATGGATATGCCAGAAACATGCTGCTTCCAAAGGGTTATGCTACGGAGGCTACGCAGGGTAACATCCGGAGTCTGGAAAAACAAAAGGAGCTGCTAGCTCAGAAAAAAGCAGAGGAGAAGGCAGCTGCGCAGGAGCTTGGGGCTGAATTAGAGAAGATTAAAGTAGTGATTAAAACAAAATCCGGTGAAGGCGGAAGACTGTTTGGCTCCATTACATCGAAGGATATTGCCGATGCTGTTAAAGAGCAGTCCGGTCTGGTTGTAGATAAAAAGAAAATTCAACTGAAGAATCCTATTAAGAACATCGGTAGTTTTGATGTGACAGTTAAGCTATATCCAGAAGTAAGCTGTAAATTAAGCGTACAGGTAACTGATTAGTCAAAGGAGCGACCAATATGGTAGAGAGAATCCCTCCTCATAATACAGAAGCAGAGAAATCTGTTTTAGGTGCATCCCTGTTGAGCAAAGATGCTCTCGCCGATGTTATTGACGTGGTTACAGGCGATGATTTTTACGACGCTGCCCATAAAGAAATTTTTAATGTTATGCTGGATCTATTCCGCAATAATGTCTCTGTTGATATCATTACGGTTTGTGATGAATTGAAAAAAAGACAGTCGTTAGAGATGGTAGGAGGCAGAGTATATATCAGTACCTTGTCGTCTGAAGCTCCTTCAACGGTTAATGCAGGCGAATATGCCAGAATTGTTTCAGAAAAAGCATCTATGCGGCGTCTGATTAAGACAGCAGAGGATATCAGAGAAAAAGGCTTTGAAGAATCCATGGATGCGTCAGAAATCCTTGATTACGCAGAGAAGGGCATTTTTGAAATTGCTCAGCAAGGTCAAAAGAGTGATTACGCGCCGATCAAAGAGGTTTTGCTGGAGAACGTTTCAATGATTGATCGCGCGATTCAGACACAAGGACAAGTAATCGGTTTATCTACAGGATTTAAACGCTTGGATGAATTGACGAGTGGACTTCAAAAATCAGATCTGGTGATCATTGCAGCCAGACCGGCAATGGGAAAAACAGCTTTTGCATTAAACATCGCGCAAAACGCGGCGATAAAGTCTGGTGCGTCAGTTTTGCTCTTTAGTTTGGAGATGTCAAAGGCGCAGCTGGGTCAACGGTTGTTGTCCATGGAATCACGAGTAGAAATGCAAAAATTGAAGACAGGCAGCATTGAAAGAGGCGACTGGGATAGAATTAACATGGCTCTAGATTCGTTGTCAAGAACAAATATACATATTGATGATACACCAGGCGTCGGCGTATTAGAGATGAAAAATAAATGCCGTCGTTTAAAAGCTGAAAAAGGCTTGGATCTGATTGTAATTGATTATCTTCAATTGATGAAAGCAGAAGGAAAAACAGACAGCAGACAACAGGAAATCAGTACGCTTTCCAGATATCTGAAACTGTTGGCAAGAGAAATGGATTGTCCTGTCATCGTATTATCTCAGCTTTCCAGAGCGCCGGAACAGAGGCAGGATCATAGACCTATTCTGTCTGACTTACGAGAGTCCGGTTCAATTGAACAGGATGCTGATATGGTTATGTTTCTATATCGGGATGATTACTATAACAAAGATAATTCAGAGAAACCTGGAATATGTGAGGTAAATTTAGCCAAACATAGAAGCGGCCCAACGGAAACCTTTGATCTTACCTGGGTTGCCAGATATACAAAGTTTAGCGATCAGGCGTAAAAAATGTCGGAAGGTGAGGTAAGTCAACATGAAAATTACGGAAGGAATGAAGGTCTGCGATATCCTTAATATGGACGACAGGCTGGAAGAAGTATTTGAGAAGCATGGGATGCTTTGTTTAGGCTGCCCGGGCGCTGCTAGTGAAACATTAAAAGAGGCAGCCGAAGGCCACGGCATTGATGTTCTTGCGCTGCTGACCGCACTGAACACAGAAATTCAGGAGTAAATAAGTCACAGGGGAATTGTAAAAGCATGAATTTTATTAAGGAGAAAACAAGGGATTTTTACCTGCTTGATACGAAGGTGGAAAATATATTTATTAATGAATATATGCCTGGCGCTGATGGCGTTTTCGTTAAAGTATATCTATACGCTTTATCTTATGCTGAACATGGATTAGAAATGAGCGTAGAAGCGATGGCACGGCAGCTTTCGGTTACTGAGCAGAAGATCATGGATGCGTGGGATTACTGGGAAAAGATGGGCGTTGTTAGAAAGCTGTATCTGAACACAGATGAGGAAAGAGATTTCGCAGTCGAGTTTATCAATCTAAAAGAATTATTATATGGAAAACACAAAGCTCCGGCGAGGGGAGAAAGTGAAAAGTCGAAGAAGGATAATGTCTTCGGCAATAAGGCGGTGAAGAAAATGTTCACTACTATTGAACAGACTTTGGGCAGGGCTCTTAGTTCCTCGGAATTGACACGCATACTTTCATGGCTATCTGATTATGGCGCTACGCCGGAAATCATTTGCTTTGCTGTAAAGTATTCCATTGAGAGAAATAAATCAAGCTTAAACTATATGGAGTCAGTCGTATCCGGCTGGGCTCGCGAAGGTCTGATGACGACGGATCAGGTAAATGAAAAATTACAAGAAGAGGATGAGCGCTACTATCGTTATAAGCGTGTGCTGCGCGCTTTAGGATTTACCAGAAATGCCACGGAAGCAGAAAAGAATATGATGGACGCCTGGTTTGGTGAAATGGGATATACCATGGATAGAGTGCTGGAGGCATGCAATAAAACGGCAGGGATTTCCAGCCCTAACTTTAACTATGTCAATAAGGTTTTAGAGAACTGGAGAAACGACGCAGAGAAAAAGGGCGTAGATGTTAATAAGAAAATTATCGTGACACAAGCCGTTTTGAATCAGTATTATGATTTTCTTAGAGAAAAGGCAGAGAAAGAAGCTGAGACCAGAAAAATAGAGATTTATCAAAAGCTGCCGAGAATTCGAGAACTGGATGATGAAATTCGCAGTACCAGTTCACAGCTTTCTAAGGCGTTAATTATGGGAAATGCTGAAGAAGAAGGAAGAAAAATTCGGACGGCGATGGACAGGCTGTCCGCTGAACGGGCTGTTCTCCTGACAGAGAATAATTACGAAATGGATTATACTGATATTAAGTATGCCTGTGAAAAGTGTAAGGATACTGGGATTACGGATCTCGGGGAAAGGTGTTCTTGTATCAGACAGCGTACAGAAGAGGCGGAAGTATGGGTAAAGAAAAAAAGTTTAGAAAAATAACGGATGCTGCAGCAGGGGTGATCACATGGCATGATCAGATGCAGATATCCTTTGACCGGTGGATACTTTGTTTTTTAGACAGGATTGTCAGTGGTGCCGCCGGTCTGGTAACAATACATGATAATCTGCAAATGCGGTTTGACCGTTTGATTTTGATCATTCGTTACCGTCAGGCAAAATTTATCCATGAGAATAGACATAAATTAGAAGGAAAGAAAAAAAGTATTCTCAGCCATTTTGCCGGAGTGGTTTTGGTAGCGATTGCTCTAGTCGCTATGCTTAACCATGCGACAGGATTTGAGTATGCATACAACGGTAAGGTGTTAGGATATGTAAAGAATCAGGAAGATGTAATAAAAATATTGGATCTTGTCAGTGATGAGCTCTCGAAAGAATATGGCTCGACCATACAAATCGATAAGGACAGCGATATTACTTTTCGAAGCGTTGTTGTAATAGATAAGGACATTGACGACGTAGATACAGTTTTAAAACGGCTGACATATATGTCAGATATGGAAGCGGAAGCTTATGGTATTTATATCAATGGAAATTTACATGTAACCTGTGAAAGCGAGGATGCAGCAAAGTCAGTTCTTCGTTCGGTGCAAGATAAATTTCTGGAAGACAGTGATAATATAAAATATGAACAGATAGGCTTTAAAGAAAAAGTAGAGATTAAAAAGTATAATACAAAGCTGGCTTATATCAGCAGTCAGAAGAAAGCGGTTAAATCAATTCTGACTGGCGGAAATAAAGAGGAAGTCTATACAGTAAAGGCGGGAGATACTTATTCCGAAATTTGCCGACGTTTTGACGTTAGCTTTGATGAGTTAAAAAAGAATAATCCGGAGATTAAAGAGAGCTCTTTGTTCCCAGGTGATAAACTGATTATGAAAAAAGCAGCGTCATCCTTGACTGTGGTTACAGTAGAGAAGGGGACTTACGCGGAAAAGGTTAAATATAAAACAGTATATAAAGATGATAAGACGATGTATGAAGGCGATAAAAAAGTCATCCAAAAGGGCATAAATGGAAAGAGGGTTGTGACTGCCAGAATCACTCGAGAAAATGGAGACGTAGTAGACAAAGAAATTTTGCAAACCAAAACAATTAAAAAAATGGTAAAGAAAATTGTTTTGCGGGGGACTAAACCTGTTCCGAAAACTGCTCCGACAGGACATTTGATTATGCCGGTGTCCGGATACACTTTAACGTCAGAATTTGGCTGGAGATGGGGAAGAATGCATGAAGGACTGGATTTGGCTTGTCCAACGGGAACTACAATCAGAGCTGCTGACGGCGGTACTGTGGTTTATGCTGGATGGTACAGCGGGTACGGTCTGTTTATCGAAATCGATCATGGAGGCGGAAAACATACCCGATATGGTCATTGCAGCGCCATCAGTGTCAGCGTTGGAGATAAGGTGTATCAGGGACAGAAGATTGGAGAAGTAGGAAATACAGGAAATAGCTTTGGGTCACATTGTCACTTTGAAGTAACTATCAATGGAACGCCTGTAGATCCGTTTAATTATCTGTAAGGTTAAAAATTGCAGGTGGGCCTTGCCTGCCTGCATCATTGTTTTCAGGGTTTTCAGCAAGATTTTTCCGATATAAGCATATACTTTTCACAAGGCAGGCCAATTACTGCAGGTGAGGAGGATGTGCTATGGAAAATCATTATATTCAAATGGATAACAGAAAACGTATCACTGTCACGGAGGTTACTTCAGTAGAGGGATTTGATGAAGAAACGATTTTGACAAATTTGATCGATCAGGGATTGGTTATCTCAGGGAAAAATCTTCATATTGAAGCGCTGGACCTGGATGAAGGAAAACTGGTAGCAGAAGGTGAAATAGAAGGAATTAATTACACAAAGAAAAAATCCGGAGGAAACATCTTTGATAAGCTGAGACGGTTTCGAAAATGACGGAGCTGATTGCCAGAGAATTACATGAAACAGGCATTATGTTTTTCTGCGGTATTGCGATCATGTTGGTCTTTACTGCTAGAGACGCGCTTAGAAAACGGTGCGGCACACATCGAAGGGCTGCCCAGGCCATTTATTTTTGCGGATGGCTTTGTGCCGGATATTTATTTACAGAATTTTTATATGTTGGATCTCATGGTGTGATAAGTCTATATGGAATTATGGCCATGGGCGGAGGCATATTATTGTGGAAAAAAGTCGTTTATGGTATAATGAACGCAAATGATTAAAACGGCGTTGCCGCAGGGAGGCGTTCATTGAATCATGACTACACACGGCGATGAAGCCCTAGCCCGCTGATCGGCAAGCCGTAGGCGCAGGCGGAAGCGCGGCAGGTCTCATGTCAGGAGTGCAGGAGCTTTGCTCCGTGGCACTCTACGGCGAGGTGAACTGAAAGTGAAGACAGGATTTAGAAACATCAGGATACGATAGGGATAAAGGATATGAAGAAAAGAAGAAAAGGGAGACTTCGGGAGTTCGAGCGTGAAGGATATGGAAAGTCCTCTGAAGAATATCGGGAAGAACGGCGGCAGAATGCAGCAAGAGCTCCCAGAAAGAGAAAAGTCAGAATTAATAAAGGAAGAATTGCGTTGACCGTTATTGTGCTTATGCTCATAGCGGTCGTTGGCGTGTCAATAAAAAATGTTTTTGATCTGCGTGCAGAACAGCGGGAGTTGGCGCAAAGACAAAAAGAGCTTAATGATGAGAAGGCAGCGCTGCAGGAAGAACTAAAAAATGTAAATGATCTGGATTATATAGAGGAACAGGCGCGAAATCAATTAAAGCTGATTAAGCCAGGAGAAATTTTGTACATTTTAGAAAATGAGGGTGAAGATATAAGCGATGACAATCAAGAACAAGAAGACGATTAAGGAAGCTATTATTGTAGAGGGCAGAGATGATACAGCGGCTATTAACCGGGCAGTAGAGGCTATGACTATAGAGACGCACGGATTTGGTATGCCGGATTCTATATGGCCGCTGATTGATAAGGCGTATCAGGAACAAGGCATTATCATTTTTACAGATCCGGATTATGCAGGAGAAAAAATACGCAGGAAGATCGCACAAAAATATCCGGATTGCAAGCAGGCCTTTTTGCCTAAAGGGAAAGCTTTGAAAAAGGGTAATGTGGGCGTAGAAAACGCCCGGCCGGAGGATATAATAGAGGCTTTGGAAAATGCTCATTGTACTACAGGCAATGGCGGAGGAACATTTACTGAGGAAGATCTCTTTGCATGGGATCTGGCTGGCGGACCGCAAGCGAGAGCCCGCAGAGAGGCATTAGGCAACGCATTGTCTATCGGATATGGAAATACGAAAAGTTTTCTAAGAAAGCTGAACCAATTTCAGATTTCCCGGAAAGAATTTTTGAGAAAAGTGAAGGAACTGTAATGAAATTATACGCACCGTCTACCATCAGGGATATCAGAGACAGGTACGGATTTAAGCTGTCTAAAAGCTTAGGGCAAAACTTCCTGACGGATAAAAATATTATAGATAAGATTATAGAAGCTACAGAAATTACAGAGGATGATCTGGTAATAGAGATCGGGCCGGGTATCGGCGTTTTAACAGCGGAAGCGGCACGACTTGCAAAAAAGGTCGTTGCGGTGGAAATTGATAAAAATTTGATTCCCATATTGAAAGAAACTTTGGCCGAATTCGATAACGTTGAAATTATCAATCAGGATGTATTGAAGACTGATCTCAATGAAATCATCAGAACGTCCGGCTGCAAACAGGCTAAAATCATCGGAAATCTTCCATACTATATTACAACACCGATTATTATGGGAATTTTAGAAAATCATGTAATAGCTAACAGTATTACTATCATGATGCAGAAAGAAGTAGCTGATCGTATAAAATCTCAGCCGGGGACGAAAGCCTACGGAGCATTATCTGTGGCCGTACAGTATTATTGTACAGTGGATAGTGTTGCTATCGTGCCAAAAGAGGTGTTTGTGCCGATACCAAAGGTAGATTCTGCAGTTTTGCGTCTTAATATCAGGGGAGAAAGACCTGTGGATTTAGTGGATGAGGACATGTTTTTCCGCTGTATCAAAGCAGGATTCGGTCAGAGACGGAAGACATTGTCAAATTCTCTCATGGGTGTAGGCTGCGTAACAAAAGAGGAAGTTAAAGCCGCGCTTAATGCGTGCGATATAGATGAAAAGAGGAGAGCCGAAACCTTGTCTTTAGACGAGTTTGCATGTCTTGCGAATTATTTCGGCAAAAGGGAATAGAGAAAAGAGGATAAAGTAATGGAGAAAGCAAGGAGTTTTTATAAGAGATATCTACACAATAGTTTTTTCTTTTGCCTGGTTTGGGCGTTTTTATTGAATCTGATTATCGAAACATTGGCACGAAAAGGATTTCAGGGGCTTGTATTTTTACTGGATAGTCCAATTGTGTTTTTATACAATACTCTGATTATCTTTGCTATGCTAGTTATTGCTACGGTATTCCGTCGGCGGATTTTTTTCATTGTCATTGTAACATTAGTATGGTTGGGCATTGGAATCACCAACGGTATTATTCTGATTCAGAGAATGACGCCTTTTACTGTAAAGGATTTGAGCGCTATTACAGACGGAGCGACTTTATTGACAAATTATTTTTCCAAGACAGAAATTGCTTTGATCGCCAGCGGAATTATAATTGGTGTAATCGCTTTAGTTATTCTGTTTATAAAAGCGCCAAAAAAGCCTAAAGGGGAGGTTAATTTTAAACGTAATGCTACGGCAGCTTTGCTAATCATTCTTTTAACTTTCGGAGCAACCTTTGGACTGGTAAAAGTAGGCCTTCTGTCCACATTCTTTGGAAATTTGGCGTACGCTTATGAGGATTACGGCGTGCCATATTGCTTTATCAATACCTGGCTGAATACGGGAATTCATAAACCGATGGGGTACGATGAAAAGAAGGTAAAAGCAATCTTTGATAAGAGTCAGTACGCAGAGGACGGTACGATGAAGCCGGTACAAACCGATGTAGACGAAGACTATCCGAATATTCTTTTTCTGCAGCTGGAGTCTTTTGTCGATCCGATGCTATTTAATAATATAAAGCTTTCAGAGGATCCGATTCCATATTATAGGAGTCTTATGAAGCAGTATTCTTCCGGAAGCTTGACTGTGCCTGCCTGCGGCGCCGGTACCGCGAATACGGAATTTGAGGTAATGACTGGCCTTTCTGTTAAATTCTTTGGTCCGGGCGAGTATCCGTTTAAGGCGGTATTAAAGGAAAAGACCGCGGAGTCAATTGCGAACAACCTGAAGTCCATGGGTTACTCTACCCATGCTATTCACAATCACAGAGCGTTGTTCTATAACAGAAACCTGGTTTTTGACAATATCGGTTATGATACCTTTACGTCTCTGGAATATATGAGTGACGTACCGAAGACTCCAAAAAACTGGGCGAAGGATTCCATTTTGACAAGCCAGATTATGGACGCGCTGAAGTCCAGTAAAGGACACGATTATATTTATACAATTTCTGTTCAGGGTCACGGTAAGTATCCGACTGAGCAGTTGATCAAGAATCCGAAGATTCAGGTTACCGATGCACCAAATGAAGAATTGAAATGGAAGTATGAATACTATGCCAATCTGGTTTATGAGATGGATCAGTTTGTCAGGGAATTGACGGAAACCCTGGCGAGGTTTGATGAAGATGTTATTCTTGTTATGTATGGCGACCATATTCCTGCGTTAGACGTGACGGAGGGTTCCTATGACGCGAAAAATCTGTATCAGACGCAGTATATTGTTTGGAGTAATTTCGATATGGAGAAGAAGGATATGGATTTGACTACTTATCAATTGGCGGCCGAGGTCTTTGACCGTATCGGTATTCACACAGGAACTACTGTTAAATTTCATCAGACTGTGGATCATAAATCAAAAGACTATTTGAAAGATTTGAAGCTCCTTGGATATGACATGCTTTATGGTAAAAATTATATTTACGGCGGCATAAATCCATTTGAAAAAGCGGGTATGAGGATGGGCGTTAAGACCATCAAAATTGATAAAGTTGTTAGCATTGGAGGAAAATATTATATTAAAGGACAGAATTTCACGGAATATAGTAAGGTAACTCTTAATGGAGAAACTTTGAAAACCATTTATTTGGGGCCGAGTCTGCTGGGATTGCAGGAGGAAGTGGATCCGGCGGACGCTGTGAATATGAAAGTCAGCCAAATTGATAAGTCGAATAAGGAAATTATAAGTACCACAGAGTAACAGGGAGGCGGATCATGAAAACGCTGGAAACAGAAAGACTGAATTTAACTATGTTTACAATGAATGACGCGCAGGAGCTGTACGATTACGCGAAGAATCCTAATGTCGGGCCTCATGCCGGTTGGGCCCCGCACAAAAGTCCAGAGGAATCCGCAGAAATTATCCGAAGTCTTTTGATTCCTACGGAAGCGTGGGCTATTCGGGTAAAGGGTGAAGGAAAAGTCGTTGGGATTATCAGTCTGGAGCCGGATCGTCTCAGACCTGATGCAGACAGCAGAGAGCTAGGCTATAATCTGGCCGAGGATCACTGGGGTCATGGATATATGACAGAGGCGGCAAAAGAAGTTCTTAGGTTTGCTTTTTGCGAGCTGCACTTAAAGCAGGTGGGTATTTGTACCAGCAAAGTAAACTTCCGATCCCAAAGAATTATTGAAAAATGTGGGTTTGTCTATGAAGGGACGCTTCGTAGGACTTATTTGACCTATGATGGCAGCTTGCGTGATTCCATGGTGTTTTCCATTTTAAAAGAAGAATGGGAAGATAAACATTGACGGAATAATAAAAAGGACAATCGTATGTGTCGTTATCTGACGCGATTGTCCTTTTTTAATATCACTTAAATGAAGTTAAGCATCTTCCAGTCCCAATTGGACGAATTGCTTTAACTCAGATAAAGAAATTTTTTGCAGACGGCATTTTCCTATTGACTCTGGAATAACCATGGAAATTTTATCACCGCAGATTTTTTTATCCATTAAAGCGAATCGGTAAAGCTCCTCGGCGGAATAACCGATCGAAAGGTCAAAGCCAAGTCCGCTCAGTAGATTTGAAAGCTCTGGTGCAATATTGGTATCGGTTAATCCCATTCTGTATGCAGCGCGTGATTCAACGATAAGACCCTTTGCCACAGCTTGTCCATGAGAAACAGAAAAGGTGCTTAGCTTCTCAATACCGTGGCCTACTGTATGACCAAAATTAAGAAGCTGACGCAATCCCATATCTCTTTCATCTGCTTCTACTACGGATTTTTTAATTGAAACGCACCGTTCAATTACGTATTCGTAATCTTCCTCCTGAATTTTTGGAATCAAAGAGGATTCAGAAATCACAGCACATTTAACTGCCTCTGCTACGCCGTCCTGCAGCTTGATAGAAGGGAGACTGTCAAATGTTTTGTAATCACAGAGAACCAATGAAGGCTGCCAGAAGGCGCCTGCCAGGTTTTTTCCGCATAATAGATTGATACCCGTTTTTCCACCTACAGAAGCATCAATTGCTGACATATAGGTGGTTGGAATCTGTACATAGGAAATCCCCCGCATATAAGTTGCAGCGACAAATCCCGCCATGTCTCCGACAACCCCGCCGCCCAGAGCGACGATTGCATCTGAACGTGTTAGTCCTTCATCGGCCATAGATTCAAGAATATTGGAATAGGTAGTTAAATTCTTTGAATGCTCGCCGGATGGGAAAACGATTTTAGACGTTTGATATCCCGCTTCCATCAGGGAAGTCATGATGACTTGCGCATAAGCCCTGTTTACAGTACTGTCCGTGATGACGCAAATGCGGCACGGAGAAATACATTGCCGGATATAATTTCCGGCATCCTTGATAATATCCTTACCGATGATAATCTCGTAAGGCTTATCTGTGGATACAACGAATTTTTTCATAATCTCTTGCTCCTGATACTAACTGAGAGAAGGCGTTTGGCGAAAGAGCCTGGGCGCTGTCGCATAAGGCAGAAGCCGGATCATTGTGCACCTCTATAAGAAGACCGTCGCAACCGGCGGCTATTGCCGCCAGGCCTACGGGGGTGACCAGCGAAGAAATCCCAGTTGCATGACTAGGATCTGCGATAACAGGTAAATGTGTTTTCTGTTTCAGCAATGGGATCGCATTGATGTCAAACGTAAATCGAGATGATGACTCAAAGGTCCGAATACCTCTCTCACACAAGATAACGTTGGGATTTCCCTCTTTTAGAATATACTCTGCGCTGTAAAGCAGTTCGTCTATGGTGTTGCCTGCGCCTCGCTTTAGCAGGACGGGTTTATTATTGCGGCCTAGAGCTGTCAGCAAAGAGAAATTCTGCATATTTTTTGCGCCTACCTGAATGATGTCAATATCCTCAAAGAGCATAAGATCAGCGGCGTCCATAATTTCCGAGATGACCGGTAATCCTACTGCACGACCGGCTTCAACCAGATAGGAAAGTCCCTCCTCGCCAAGTCCCGAAAAGGTATATGGTGACGTACGTGGTTTGAAAGCGCCGCCGCGAAGAACCTGCGCTCCTGCGGCTTTTACTGCGTAGGCAGTAGCCAGAAGCTGTTCTCTGGATTCAATCGCGCAGGGACCCGCCATAATCGTCAGACTGCCGTTGCCTATGGACAGGTCTTTTTTTCCGCCAATATGAATCACCGTGTCTTGGGGGTGAGATTTTTTTGAAGTCAGCATTTCCATAATACATTCCTTTTGACAGATAGAAATCCATGCGTTAAAGTAAATACAAGTATTTCTATTATAACATATTAGTGAAAAATTTGCAAAAAGTAACTATTGCTTTTTCTTAACAGGTCGTTTAAACTAATTTAAAGGATAAGCTTATGAAATATGAGGGGTGAGGAATATTAAAAAACTGATCAAGAGATGCATTCTTCTAGCTGTTGCAATAGCCGCAGCAGGAGGTGTTATTGGTATGACTATTAATAATCATATCGTTCAATCACAGAAACAGAATATTTTGTGCGCGATCACAGAAGAAAAAGAGGACTTTAGTATTTCCGAAACCAATGAACTGAAAAGTCTGAATGCAGATTGTATTATGGTTCTTGGCGCCGGCATACGAGATGATGAAACACCTACCCCCATGCTAAAGGATCGGCTAGACACAGGAATCAGACTTTATGAACTGGGTACAGCGCCGAAGCTGCTTTTGACAGGAGATAATGGACAAGTAGGGCATAATGAAATTCATGTCATGCTGAATTACGTGAAAAAGGCCGGTGTGCCTGAGGAGGATATCTTTTGTGATCATGCAGGATTCTCTACTTACGATTCTATGTATAGAGCACAGAGTATCTTTGGAGCGGAGAGGTTGATTGTGGTCACGCAGACGTATCATGAATACAGGGCGCTTTACGTCGGCGAAAAGCTGGGACTTACAGTGAAAGGCGTTGCGGCTGACCAGATGAAATACCGGGGACAGGCGGCACGCGAAATTCGAGAGGTACTTGCCCGTGTTAAGGATTTTTTAAAGGTAATGGCTAAACCGGAATCAGAACTAGGCGGAGAAGCAATTCCTATAAACGGAAATGGTTTGATCACCCATGGAGAATAAATAAAGATGGAGTATCAATTATATGAGCTGCTGCTTTTTTTCGCTTTGTACAGTATTTTAGGATGGGCGGCAGACAGATGTATTTTTGCTTTGCGGAGAAGAAAGGGAGGAAGGGGTTTGTGTAAAGGCCCTTATATGCCTGCCTTTGGCGCGGCGGCTCTCCTCCTTATTTCCTGGAGTGAGCCGGCGGCAAGAGAAGTAGCCGCATGGCTTGGAACGGATTTGAATATGGATTTACCGGCGGCAGCTCTATGCGGCATGGCTTCCGGCGCAGTGTGCGCTTTTGTTGTTGCTGTTTTAGTACGATTAGCAAGTGGAAAGAGTCTTGTCCACGTAAGTTTCAGTGATGTATTGCTGTGGATGACAGGAGGAATTCTTGTTATCATGGGACTGCAGCCTCTTTTAGCAGCTATAGCACGGTGGATTAACCCATGGGTTCACATGATATTTATGATAATTTTTTACATGCAGTTTGCTGGTGATTGCATTGATGGAATTGCCGGCCTGTTTAAATATAGAAGAAGGCGCACCCTTTCAAAGGAAAGAGAATAAGATATAGGAGGACGTTTAGGTCCTCCATTTTCTTTTGAGAGGTGAAAATGATGATATATCTGGATAACAGCGCAACTTCTTTTCCGAAACCTGCCGGCCTGACGGCTGAAATGGGGGACTGCATGGAACGCTATTGCGGTAATCCCGGCCGCTCCGGACACGATATGTCTATGTTAACCGGTGAAAAAGTATATCGAGCCAGGAAAACAGTAGCTGAGATTTTTCATATTACAGATCCCAGCCGACTGGTCTTTACTAAGAATACAACCGAAAGTCTGAATATGGCTTTCATGGGTTTACTGCAAGACGGAGATCATGTCGTTACGACATCGATGGAGCATAATTCTGTGCTTCGTCCCTTGGAATATCTTCGAGCAAAGGGTGTCAGTCATACGATTGTCGACGGCAGCAGCGAAGGATATGTCAATGCAGAGGACATTGAGGCTGCCATCACCGAAGATACGCGGCTGGTGGCAGTAACGGGAGCATCTAATGTTACAGGTACAATTCAACCGCTTGATGAGATCGGAAGGATTTGTGCGCGGCATCAGATCCCATTTCTGGTGGATGCAGCCCAGTTAGCAGGCTGTAGTGAAATAGATGTAGAAAAGTTAGGTATATCCCTGCTTGCTTTTCCGGGACACAAGGGACTTCTGGGACCGCTGGGTACAGGTTGTCTTTATGTAGATCCAGCCATTCAGCTTCAGCCCCTATTGTATGGAGGCACTGGAACTGAATCCAGAAGTCGGATTCAGCCACAGGAGTTTCCAGAGGGATATGAAGCAGGAACTGTTAACGCGCCGGGAATTATCGGGTTAGGTTATGCCGTACGGATGCTTAGGAAGGTGGGCATAGAAACTGTCGAATTGTATGAACGAGAATTGATTGGATACTTTGACGAGATGATACAGAATATGGACTTCATTGATCTTTACGGTCCGGTGCCGGAGGGAAAAACAGGAATCAGTCTATTTAATGTAAGAGGTGTTGAGTGTGAAGAAGTAGCCGCACAGCTAAATAAGGATTATGGGATCGCTGTGCGCAGTGGTTATCACTGTGCGGGTCTGGCGCATAAGACTATTGGTACTTGGGATACGGGAGCAGTTCGTCTTTCCGTAGGGCCCTTTAATACGCGACGGGATTTACGGGCTGCGGCAGAAGCAATTTGGAAAATAGGGAAAAGACGCCGCTAAAAACGACAGGAAAGGAAAACTTTCGTTGACATATGACACCCTGTCATGTATACTGAAACATGACATGACAAGGTGTCATTTTTGTGTGAAAAAAATAAACAAAGGAGGCATTTTTATGCCAAAAGACACATATTACAATCTATCGGATGAAAAGCGTCTTCGAATTTTTAATGCCGCGGTGGATGAATTGATCCGCGTGCCGTTCAGTGAAATCTCGATTAATCAGATTATCCAGAACGCCGGAATTTCCAGAGGTAGCTTTTATCAGTATTTTGTGGATAAGCACGATTTAATTCAATATGTGTTAGCTGATTATGTGGCTCAATTTATTGAAACGGTGAGAATCCATTTGAGAAATGCAGAAGGCAATGTTTTCGATGGATTTGTATCGTTGTTTCGAGCTATGATTGAAATAGCACAGGATAAAGCAGTCCGGCGGGCTTTGGGCAATCTGATTTCGGAAGCTGGAGGCAAAGGGTGCAGCTACGATTATGCTATGAGCATCCAAAGAGAGATTATCAGTCTTTTAGTTAAAGAAGCGGATAGAAGCAGATTATTACTGGAGGATGAGGTTTCTGTCTACAGGATGATTCGTGTGCTCTTTGTTATCATGAAGGAAGCAGCAGGGGAATGTCTTCATGATTTTCAAAGAGCGGAAATAGTTTTTAATGAGTTTGTAGAAACTCTTAATATCTTAAGGGAGAAAGTGGAAAGGAGATAATGCATGTCAAAGTATAGCGTAAAGAAACCATTTACAGTATTTGTAGCAGTTGTTTTGATTCTGGTTACGGGGATCGTGTCATATACAAAGATGACGCCGGATCTGTTTCCAAATATCGACATGCCGTATGTTATTGTTATGACACCGTATCCGGGCGCTACGCCGGAAAAGGTAGAAGGCAGCGTGACCAAGCCGATGGAACAGACGCTGGCCACATTAAGTGATATAAAGGAGATCCAGTCGATTTCAAATTCTAATTACTCTATGGTGGTATTGGAGTTTGAAAACAGCGTCAATATGGATACCGTATCTTCTGATATACTGCAGAAGATCAATTTAGTTAGCGGAAGCTGGGAAGATATAGTGGGAACTCCGACCATTATGAAATTGAATCCAAATATGATACCGGTCAATGTAGCGGCGGTAAATTATGAGGGAAAAGACAGAAGTCAATTATCCGCTTTTGTCAGCGATACGTTGCAGAATCAGCTGGAGGGCACTGCCGGCGTTGCCAGTATTACTGCTTCTGGCGTGCTGAAGGAACAGGTTAATGTTGTGATCAGCCAGAAAAAGATCGATAAGATCAATCAGAAGATACTGGCAAGTATCGATAGCCAGCTTGCTGACGCGCAGAACAAGCTCAACGGACAGAAAGCTAAAATAGCTGACGGAAAAAGTCAAATAGAAAAGCAGAAAAAGAAATTAGAAGATGGTAAGAAACAGCTTGCAGAAGGTAAAAAGCAGCTTAATTCGGCGAAGGAGCAGCTTGAAGCGAGCAAAGACCTTCTGCCGCCGGAGCAGTATGCAGCGCAGGCCGCCGTACTGGATGAAAACAGCAAGAAGCTGGCGGCTACGGAAAAGCAGTTAAAAGAAGGGGAAAAAAAGCTAAACGATACTAACCAGAAATTAAACGATGCATCCAGCCAACTGAATAAAGCGCAGTCTCAGATGGATGTACAGGCAGCACAAGCCAGAAAAAGCGCGGATATTGGAGAAAGTATTACGACCGAAATGATTTCTGGGATTCTTAAAGGACAAAATTTCTCCATGCCGGCTGGATATATTGAAGAGGAAGGCTCTAATTATTTAGTCAGTGTGGGCGATAATATTTCCACGGAAAAGCAGGCAGGGAATCTGTTTCTCTTTGATTCTGGCGTAGATACTGTGGGTAAAGTATATTTGAAGGATGTCGCAGATGTATTTATCAGTGATAATGCCGGAGAGTTGTATGCAAAGATAAATGGAGAGGATGGCGTGGTGCTTTCCTTCTCTAAGCAGTCTAATTATGCTACGGCCGATGTCTGTGAAAGCATACAGGATAAGTTTGATGAACTGACGAAGGAATATGAGGGTCTGCAATTTACCACCTTGATGAATCAGGGAGATTACATACATTTGGTAGTGGATTCTATTATAAGCAGCTTGCTCTGGGGGGCGCTGTTCGCGGTAGTAATTTTATTCCTGTTTCTGCGCAGTATTAAACCGACTGTCATTACTATCTGCAGTATTCCGATCAGCCTAGTTTTTGCTGTTCTGTTAATGTACTTTTCCGGAATATCCATTAACCTGATTTCTATGTCCGGATTAGCAGTGTCTGTAGGGATGCTGGTAGATAATTCAGTAGTTGTCATAGAGAATACAGTCCGTCTGCGGAGACAGGGAGCGACTGCGGCGCAAGCGGCGGTTGCAGGAGCGAAACAGGTTGGCGCTGCTATTACAGCGTCTACCTTGACTACAATTTGCGTTTTTGTACCGATTATTTTTACAGATGGCTTGACGAGACAATTGTTTACTGATATGGCGCTGACTGTGGCATATACGTTAATAGCCAGCTTGATCGTAGCGATGACACTGGTGCCGGCATTGTCGTCTAAATTGTTGAAGAACATCAAGACGGAGGAAAGCAAGCTGTACAGATCTCTTATTGATAAGTATCAGATATCACTTCGGCTGGTATTGCGCCATAAGGCTCCGGTGCTTTTGTTGGCGGTTGCCCTATTAGTTGGAAGTGTGTACTTCAGTTTAGCAAAAGGCTTTATCTTTATGCCAGAGATGAGTTCGCCGCAGCTACAGGCTACTCTAGAGATGCCAAAGGGCGCTAGCCTGGAAGAAACGAAGGAGCAGGCAGACGAGGCCTTAAACAGAATTAAGGGAATAAAAGAAATTGAGACAGTAGGCGCAATGCTGTCTACTGGAGGCATGGGAGGTATGGGAGGAAGTTCCCAGGCGTCTGTATCTCTATATATTATGTTGGATGAAAAAATGGAAAGAACCAGCAATGATATTGCTGAGGATGTCAATAAGCGGTGTGAAGATATGCAGGCGGAGGTAAAAGCTTCCGGATCGTCAATGGGCGATTTTTCCGCGGCTATGGGAGGAAGCGGTGTTTCTATTAACGTTTACAGCGCAGATTTAGATCATCTGCAACAAACCGCAAAGGACATTAGCAAAAAACTGTTGGACGTAGCAGGTATCGAATCCGTTGAGAGCGGTGTTCAGGATTCTGACAAGGAGTATCATTTTACAGTAAAGAAAACTGCCGCTATGAAAAAGGGATTGACAGTAGCGCAGGTTTATGCCGCCATTGTAGACGCTATGACATATGAGGATACGGCTACTACAGTAACATGGCAGGATAACGAATATGATGTTGTAGTTTCCAGTCAGCAGAAGGATGCGCTTTCTACAAAGGATTTGAGAGATTTGACACTGGAAATTCAAGGCGCGAATGGAAAGACACAGCAAGTAAAGCTCAGTGATATCGCTGAGCTGGAGGAAAAAGAGACATTAAAAGCTATAAACCGCGATAATCAGAGTCGCTATCTGACTGTAACAGGAACATTGAAACAGGGGTATAATATTACAAGGGTCACTTCTGCCGCTGAAGAAGCTTTGAAGGATTACGACCTTCCTGAAGGAACGAAGTTTGAATTCTCAGGAGAAAACGAGAGTATCATGGAAGCTATGGGTGACTTGGTATTGATGTTGCTCCTGGGTATCGTGTTCGTATATTTAATTATGGTAGCACAGTTCCAATCATTAAAATCACCGTTTATTATTATGTTTACGATTCCGCTGGCATTTACCGGAGGTTTGCTGGCTCTCCTGATTTTTGGCAAGGAGATCAGCGTAATCGCTATGATCGGTATGGTCATGCTGACGGGCATTATCGTTAATAACGGCATCGTACTGGTGGATTATATTAATCAGCTGAGAGCTTCGGGCATGGCTAAAAAGGATGCTATTGTAGAGGCGGGAATGACTCGTATGCGCCCGATTTTGATGACTTCATTGACTACGATTTTGGGGCTTATCGTTATGGCCTTCGGAAATTCAGCCGGAACTGATATGATGCAGCCAGTGGCGTTGGTATGTATCGGCGGATTAGTTTATGCAACTTTGCTAACCCTCTATATTGTGCCAGTGATTTATGATATAATGAACAGAGAAAAGTATCATTACGTCTCAGATGAGGATTTAGAATTAAACATGATATAAATTTGAGGAGGAAACTATATTGAAATTATTTGACAACAAAGTGCAGGAGACCAAATACAATGTCTTGCGTGAAGTTGCCATCCAGACGTGGAAGGGTAACGATGTGTTTGCCGAGTTTAATGAAGTGGCAAGCAAAATTATTCCTAAGGATGAACCGCCTCAGCGGTGTTGTATCTATAAGGATAGAGCAGTGGTAGCGGATCGTATGCGCCTTGCTATCGGTGGAAGCAGAAAGAATAATCATGTAGTACAGGTTATTGATATTGCTTGCGATGAGTGTCCGGAGGCGGGATATGTAGTAACAGACCTTTGTCGCGGATGCCTGGCGCACGGATGTGTAGAAGCATGTAAACTTCATGCGATCTCCATTGATGAAAACCATCACGCTAAAATAGACAAAAATAAGTGTGTTGACTGTGGACGATGTGCCAAGGCATGTTCTTACAGCGCAATTCATAACTTTCAGCGGCCTTGTGAAATTGCCTGCAAGGTAGGAGCTATTTCCATGGGACCAGGCGGTGAAGCGCATATCGATTATGATAAATGTATCAGCTGCGGTTCTTGTGTTTATCATTGTCCTTTTGGAGCGACGGTAGATGTATCCAGTATCGTGGATGTAATTAACTGTTTAAAGGAAAGCACACGGAGGGATTCTAATAATCCAACAATTGCTATCGTGGCGCCGTCTATTGGCAGCCAGTTCTTATATGCAAATTTAGGCCAGGTTATTACTGGTATTCACAAATTGGGATTTGCAGAAGTGTTGGAAGTAGCGCTGGGAGCTGATATGGTTGCTACAAAGGAAGCGCAGGAATTGGTGGAAAAGGGTTTTCTTACGTCCTCTTGTTGCCCAGCCTTTGTTAAATACATAGAAACGAAATTTCCTGAACTAACAGATAAGATTTCTCATAATCTTTCTCCTATGGCAGAGCTGGCGAAGTTTGTAAGGGAAGGACATCCTGAGTGTACGATTGTCTTTATAGGGCCATGCATTGCGAAGAAAGCGGAGGTTCGTAAGGAAGGAATCAGTAAATATGTAGATTACGCTATTACTTTTGAGGAACTGCAGGCGTTATTTGACAGTAAGGATATTATTTTAAAGGATCAGGAGGAAACGGAGTGGAATCAGGCTTCTTATTACGGAAGAATCTTTGCACGTTCTGGAGGATTGGCAACGGCTGTAACGCAGGCGTTGAAGGAAATGGACATAACTGATTTTGAGTTTAATCCGATCGTTTGCGATGGTATCGAAAAGTGCAAGGTAGCTCTGATGCGTGCGAATAAAGGCGTGTTGCCGAACAACTTCATTGAAGGTATGGCCTGTGTAGGAGGCTGTGTGGGAGGCAGCGGAAATCTTGTGCGCTATGAGGATGCTCCTGAGCAGTTTGAGGATCACACAGAGGATGCTACGGCTACAGGTATTTTAGAGAATGTAAAGAAAACGAAAAATATCAACATTTTCTAATCTGATCAAAAGTTTTTTTGCACGCGCAGCATTTAGCTGTTTCTCGTAAAATGTTGCGTGAGTTCACTAAAAAACGCAGATTTTATCCGCTTTTTAGAAAATATTGCGTTTTGTCAGGTAGTAAAGATGATTTTCCGCAACATTTTATATAAAATTAGATGAATGTTGCGTTTAAAGGGTTTCTGCTATAAAAATCGCGCAACTGTTCTCTAAAATTTTTTAAAAAGCTGCACGTTATAAAAGCAGAACACAACAGGATACAAGAAATGCCCCGATAGCTGCGCGTAATATATTTATGGCGCAACAATTTGATAAAAATAATTAAATGTTGCAAGTCAGACGTTGATGAATAGGATATAAAATGGAGAGAGATGCACTGCGAAAGGAAAAGATAAGAGCACGAAACAGTTTAACACCTATAGAGAGAAAAGCTCTGTCAAACCGAATCTCATGCCGAATTGCTGGATCGGAGGAATTTCGCAGAGCAGAAACTATTTTACTTTACAAAGGCGTGCGGGGTGAGGTGCGACTGGATCTACTGGAAGAAATGGCAAGCAAAGCAGGAAAGCGTTTGTCTTATCCATTGTGTATAGAATCCGGAGAAATGATTGCTCTTATTCCGGAGGATGAGACGGCCTGGAAGAAGGGGAGCTTTGGAATTCTGGAACCGGTACGCCAACGCGCAGTTTTGATCGCGCCGCAAAGTATAGACTTGGTCTTATGTCCTTGTACGGTATTTGACAGATTTTGTGGACGCATGGGCATGGGAGGCGGTTACTATGATCGGTATTTACCGATGTGTGAAAATGCTTGTATTGCAGCCGTTGCCTTTGAGGTACAGAGGGCTGCCGAAGCGCCGATGGAATCATGGGATCGGCCTATGGATATGGTATTTACAGAAGCGAAATGCTATATCGCAGATGGCGGCCGTTATAATGAATAGAAGAAAGTGATAAATAAAATAACTCCTGTTTTTTCGGAAAAGGCAGGAGTTATTTTTGATTTATTTTACATATATGCGCGGCGGCCTTGCCATGATGCGGGCAATAATATCGTTTTTGTTGGTCTGTGCCAGTTTGGATGCTTCCTCTATGGTCATAGAGCCATCGTTTCCGTCGCCATAGATGATGGCTTCCATTCCTTCGCGGACTTCCGGAACATCAGTAACATCGGCCATACATTGATCCATGCAGATAACGCCGATGATAGGAACTTTTTTTCCATTAATTATGACATATCCCTTATCTCGCAGATTACGAGGGTAACCGTCGGCGTAACCAAAAGGCAGGGTTGCGATGATACTGTCCTTTACAGCTTTCCAGAGATAATCATAGCTGACGCCTTCACCAGCAGGAATTCGGTGGAGCTGGGAGATCGCTGTGCGGAAGGTGAGCGCTTGCTTTACTGGAAGATGGCCTTTTTGAAATCCGATCATACCGTATAAAAGAGCGCCTGGTCGAATCATATTCAGTCGATACTGAGGATAATCCACACAGGCAATGCTGTCGGCGAGATGCTTGTAGCGGAAGTTACATCCTCGATTCTCCAGTTGCTCGATAAATTTGATGAAAAGTGAGTACTGCGCTTCATCTTCTGCTTCACCAGATAGAGCCAGATGACTGAAAATACCTTCTATTTCCAGGCCTTCCAGCTGAAACATCCGGTGGATTTCATCAGCAAATGCCGGAGAAGGAATTTGCCCCAGGCGATGAAATCCGGTATCAACCTTGATGTGGACTTTTGCTTTTTTGCCTGATTTACAGGCAGCTGCGGACAAAAGCTCTGCCTGACGGAGAGAAAAAATTGTCTGAGTAATATTGTTTTCTACAACATAGTGAAGCAAACGGTCTGGCGTGTGTCCCAGAATGAACAGAGGATAATCAGGATAGGCATTTCTAAGCTCCATAGCTTCTGTCAAAGTAGCCACGGCCAGGTAAACTGCTCCGTTTTCTATGAGAACAGGTGCGATCTGAACTGCGCCGTGCCCATAACCGTTGGCTTTGATTACTGGCATGACTGCCACATCAGGTCCGGCCATTTCCCGAATCAGCGACATGTTTTCTGCAATTTTATCAAGATTAACCTTTACATAGGTGTCTCGAAGAATATCATTTGTCTCCATTAGATATCTTCCTCCTCAAAGATTTTCAATATAGCGGCGACCTGTGTTAAGATGCCGGTACGAATACATTCTTCATCCGGGCAAAAGAGATCACTGTGAATTGGATGCGCATCCTTTTCTCCCGGTTTACGAGCGCCGATATTGTAGTAAAGTCCTTTACTGCTATGACAGAAGAACGCAAAGTCATCTGCACCGAGGCTTGGTTTTTTGGTCAGTTTGACATGTTCTGCGCCTAAGATTTCTTTGGCAGAATCCATCACCCACTTCAACAATTGATCGTCGTTTTCAAGGGTGGGATAACCGTTGGAAGCGAATTCTACTTCACAGGAAGCTCCGAAAGCAGCCGCGGTATTGTGACAAAGGTCAGCCAGATAGGTTTTAATGTTGGCCATGGATTTCATGTCCAGGGTTCTGATTGTACCGCAAAATATTGCTTCTCCGGAGATGACGTTTTCCTTGACGCCACTGTTAAATTTGCCGACTGTAATCAGCACTGAATCTGTAGGGTCCATACGTCTTGTCAGGATAGATTGCAGACTGGTGACCATTGTACAGGCAGGGAGCAAAGCGTCTATGCCGTCAGTTGGATGAGCGCCATGACACGATTTTCCAATAACTCGTACTTGAAATTCGCAGCAGGCGGCGTTCATTGCACCGGGGATAAACTCTACACTACCTGCATCAGTACCTGTATCTACATGAAGTCCCAGGACACTGGATATTTTTGGATTTTCAAGACAACCCGCATCAATCATTTGACGGGCGCCGCCAATAGTTTCCTCTGAAGGCTGAAAGAATAAGCGGACGCTGGCAGGAAGCTGATCCTGCATTTTCAGCAAAACTTTTGCAGTGCCTAAAAGAATAGCTGTATGAATATCGTGGCCGCAGGCATGCATAATACCGGTATTTTGAGATTTAAATGGGATTTCAACCTTTTCAGTAACAGGGAGCGCGTCTATATCCGCGCGGATGCCGACACCACGACTGCGGTCTTTTCCGTAAATAACCGCAGAGATGCCGTTGCCTGCGATATTGGATTCGAAGGGAATGCCAAGAGCTTGTAATTGCAATTGGATTAGCCGGGCCGTCTCTGTTTCGTGTTCGGAAAGTTCCGGATGCATATGGAGCTGGCGGCGGAAGGAGACCGCCTCATCGAAGACGCTGTCCACTGCAGCCAGTAGTTGTTTTTTGTCGTAATTCATAGGTACCTCCTAATATATGTATAGTATAATGCAAAATTCATGCCGAGGGAATGGGGAATGTCAGAAGAACTCTTGCTTTTTTAAAAATTTTCGTATATAATGCCAGTATATCTTCAGAAAGGAAAATTTGTATGACTAAAATTCTTGGACTTATCATTATCGTCGCATCTTTTATCTTTGTTTTAAAAGCTCCGGATAAGAGCCTGATGGATAGATTGTTAGAGAGAAAAAGAACGAAGATGCCGCAGGAGGCAGAGGAATCGCAGAAAGAACCTAAGGATTCGGATCTTATGTAAAAACAATATTGGGATAAATCTGGCTGCAATTAGGATATCCCGTATATTTTTTGTATTTTTTGGCTTCGCCTGTTATCAATCGACAATTCGGGCGGGGCTTTTTGTTTGAAGAAATCATTTAATTTTATAGATTAGAATAGATTCTTATTGCTGTAGAGATTGCGGAAAAATTTACGACCTAACGATAACGTGGTTAAGAAAGAGAGCATAACCGCATACAATAGCAGGGTCAGGAGAATGGAATGTTTTTATTCCTGAATTATATCTTTTGTGCGATACATTTATAAGGGGGGTATTTTTTATGATGAACTATATCTGGGTTGCGCTTGCTGTTGTTGCGGTTATCGCCGGCGGTGTGACCGGAACAATGGATGCTGTACTCAATAATATTTTTGAATTTGCGGAAACGGCGGTGGATATCGCGTTGGATCTGATTGGTATTATGGCGTTTTTCTGCGGTTTGATGAAGGTCATGGAACAGGCGGGGCTCTGCGATAAATTGGGCAGAGCGATCGCACCGGTCATGAGGCTATTGTTTCCGGATGTACCGGCAGATCATCCTGCGAATTCTGCCATGGCGCTGTATTTCGCAGCAAACATTCTTGGGATTGGAAATGCGGCGACACCGTTTGGCTTGAAAGCAATGCAGGAGCTTCAAACGCTGAATCCAACAAAAAGTATTGCAACTAACGCACAGTGCATGCTGATGGCAATTTCAACTACATCGATCACCCTGATTCCAGTAACCGCTATTGCCCTTCGTGCCAGCGTGCAGACAGAAGGTTCAGCGGAAATTATTGCGCCGGTCATTATTGCAACTACAATATCTACTGTAACGGGAGTATTTTTCACTATCGTGTTTCAGAAGGTGAAAAGATGGAAATGGGAAAATGTAATCGAGAAGGAAATTGCTGCGGGTACATTGGAAATTAATGAGGATTATATCGGTGATAATCCGATTGTACTTCCAGAAGGCTATCATTCAGTTTATGAAAATGATAAAAAGGTTTCATGGTAAGGAGGTAAGAATATGACAGCAGTATTAGAAACAATATCCATTTGGGCAATTCCGATCGTAGTGGCAGTCGTTGTTTTGTATGCAATTATTAAGAAAGTTCCCGTGTATTCGGCATTTACAGAGGGCGCTAAGGAAGGATTTTCAACCGTTGTGATGATTATTCCTTACTTGGTTACTATGCTTTGCTGTATCGGCATGTTCAGAGCTTCTGGCGCAATGGATTGGCTATGTGATTTATTGGCGCCGTTAACAAATCTGATCAGAATGCCAGCAGAGGTTCTGCCAATGGGTATCATGCGTTCCTTTTCCGGTGGTGCGGCTGAGAGTATGATGGCAGATTTGTTGTCTCAGTATGGTACACAGTCCCAGATTGGGCGTATCGCGTCCGTAGCATTGGGCTCTACGGAGACTACTTTTTACATAGTGGCAGTTTATTTCGGTTCTGTAGGCGTCAGTAACACCAGGCATTCCATTGCTGCCGGCCTGTTAGGAGACTTGGCCTCCTTGATCGCTGCTACAGTTATCGTAAATGTTATGTGGTTCTAAACAAAGCGTTTACAGAGGTTGACAACAAAGAGAATCCGGAGTAGGATGTAATTAAATATTAAAACCTTCGGCGCTTTTACACATCATAGAGGGAGACACAGTAATGGCTGGATTTGAACGAAACGAGAATACTCTTTACAGTATACCTCTGCGTTTTGCAGAATTGAAATTAAAATATTGCCCGCTCTGCGGAGAAAAAGAACCGAAATGGTTGCTGAAAGAGGAATGGAAGCTGCTGGGTAAGCAATATCATTTTAAATGTCCGGCTTGCGGAAGTATTCTGCAGGTTAGTCAGGACGATGTAACTGGACTATCCTTTACCACGAATACCCTGGCTGGACAGATGAAAAAATATAAAGGCAAGGATAATAAAAAAGTGTATGTCACTGTAGAAAAGATCAGTCTTGCTGTTCGTACACCAGAGAATATGGCGCTGGAAGGAGCAGAGGCTACATTAGAAGAATTGATGGAAAAGGGCATGAAGTCAGAGAAGTGAATAAAAAGCCTCCGTTTTGACAGCGGAGGCTTTTAAACATTTATAGGGAATTACTTTGTATAGTTGTCGAAATATCCTTGAATATAGATAAATGGAGTACCCTTGTCTCCGCTGCCGCTGGTCAGATCGCATAAAGAACCGATCAGATCGGTGAGACGACGCGGGGTAGTACCCTGTGCGACCATGGAATCGCCGAGTTCGGCATCTTTATTCCTTATGTAGTCGCTGATTGCTTCTTTCAACGCATCCCCCTTCAGGTCAGAGAATTCGTTGTCTGCCAGATATTTTAGCTTCACTTCGTTTGGAGTTCCTTCAAGACCGCTGGTATAACCAGGAGATACAACAGGATCTGCCAGTTCCCAGATTTTGCCTACAGGATCTTTGAAAGCGCCGTCGCCGTAGACCATCACTTCTACTGTTTTTCCGGTTAGGACATTCAGCTTCTTCTGAATTCCGTCTACAAATTCCTGACAGTGAATTGGAAACAGCTTTATGGAATTCTCCGTAGATTTGTTAGAACCTAACAGACCATATTTATCGTTATAACCGCTGCCGTCAACGCTTGCAGTTAAAATATCATCCATACCGCATACGACCTCTGCTCCTGCTTCTTTCAACAGACGCTTTGTTCTGACGCGGGTATGAATATCGCAGGTCAAAATGTTTTTAGTGTAATTTAAAATGGTGCGAGGATTATTGGAGAAAATGACTTCGGCTTCAGCGCCCTCTTCCTCGATAATACCCTTGTAATAGTTTACGTAATCCATACCAGTGAAGGTGTGTTTGGATTTGCCAAACAGGGATTCAAACTGTTCCTGCGTCAGCATATCGGAATACGGATTTATACCTTTTTCGTCCAACAGATCGATATCTACTAAATGGTTGCCTACCTCATCGGATGGATAGCTAAGCATGAGAACAATCTTCTTTGCTCCCCGCGCGATGCCGCGCAGACAAATCGCAAAACGGTTTCTGCTGAGAATCGGGAAGATAACGCCAATGGTTTCGCCGCCCAGCTTAGCTTTTACGTCCGCTGCGATCTGATCCTTTGTCGCGTAGTTGGCCTGCGATCTAGCTAAGATTGATTCTGTTACCGCCAGTACGTCCTTGTCCTGAATAGTAAATTCACCGGCTTTTGCAGCCTCCATAACGGTATCGATAACGATTTGGCTTAAGTCGTCGCCCTCTTTGATGATAGGGGCTCTCAGTCCTCTGGATACTGTTCCTACAATTCTTTCCATATTACATTTCTCCTTTACTGTTATCTGAATTTCTTTCTATTACTCGGTCCATACCCATGTTTGCCAGAGCATCGGCCCGGTTGTTCATTTCCGTCACATATGCAAAATCATCATAGCTGAACCGGTCACCGTTCCAGCTGATAAATTTGTTGAATAAAGCGTCGGGATTTATGGATTTGCTGTTCAGGTTCACATGGCCCTTGACGCGGAAAAAGCGAACGTTGTGTTTGCGTACTAAAGCCAGTAATTCTTTCCAAAGATCCTGATTTTCTACAGATTTTTTCGCGGCGTTACGCCACTTATTCTTCTCCCAGCTTTCATACCACCTTTCTCGAAAACAGTTGGAAACATAAGCGCTGTCAGAAAAGACTTCTACCGTTTGTCCGTCTCGATTGAGCGCCCGAAAGCCTTCGATAACGGCGGTCAGCTCCATTCGGTTGTTCGTCGTATTTGCCTCGCCGCCGAAAATTTCTTTTTTATATTCGCCGAACTCCAGGATGCAGCCCCAACCTCCTGCGTTGGTATCACTTTGATTTCCGCGGCAGCCTCCGTCCGTATACATTCTCAAAATCGTCATAATTTCCCCCTTGTGTGTTTTTCCACATATTATTATGCCTTATTTTCCCGTAAAGTACAACGAAAAAATGCAGAAAGAGCCAGAATAATTCCGTGGAAAAGCAAAGAATACTGTGCTATGATAGATAGAGCGAAAACAAAACAGCAAAAGAGGTAACACATGTCATTGAAATTTTCTTCCTTCGCCAGCGGCAGTTCCGGCAACAGCTATCTGGTGAAAAGTGAAAATACAACCTTGTTGGTAGACGTAGGAATTACAGGAAAGCGCATTTTTGCCGCGCTTGCGGAGAAAAATATTGATCCTGCCGGTCTTGACGGCATTTTGATCACACATGAACACATTGATCATGTTCGAAGCCTGAGAATGATTGCAAAAAAAGCGACGAAAGCACGAGTTTACGCGTCAGGAGGTACTTTAGATGCCGTTGGCGGCAGCATTGCTTCGGGTCAGGAATATGTGGTTCGCAGTGGAGAACCCTGCGATATTGGAGATATCAGAGTGATACCCTTTGATCTCTCGCATGACGCCGCCGAGCCTAAGGGATACACATTTATCAGTGGAGGCCGCCGCCTGACCATCGTTACAGATACCGGATGCATTTCTCCGGAAATTGAAGAACATATTACAGCTGCCGATCTCTTGGTATTAGAAGCCAATCATGAAGTTAACATTCTCAAAATGGGATCATATCCTTACAACCTGAAAAGACGCATCTTAGGCGATCGCGGACATTTGTCCAACGAGACGGCGGGTGAGATACTTTGTGGTATGCTGCGCGCCCGTCATCAAAGGGCGTCTGTAGAAGGAAAAGCTAACGTCTTGGCGAGCGGTGTGCCGAAGGTGGTTCTGGCGCATCTCAGCAGAGAAAACAATACGCCGGGGCAGGCCTATTTGACGATACGCAATATCCTGTTTGAAGAGGATTTCTACATAGATAAAGATTTAACCCTGGCTATCGCGGATAGAGACGAGGCAGGGCCATTGATGGAAGTGTAAGTTATGAATATATCTGTTATTTGTATTGGAAAGTTGAAAGAAAAATATTGGAGTCAGGCGGTAGTTGAGTACAGTAAACGTCTTTCCAGCTATTGTAGTCTTCAGATTGTGGAATTGAAAGAAAGCAGGCTTCCCGATAAAGCAGGCGTCGCGGAGGAGTTAGCAGTAAAGCAGGCTGAGGGTGTTGAAATTCTAAAAAAAATAAAGGATAATATGTACGTGATTACATTAGAAGTACAGGGAAAAGAACTGTCTTCTGAGAAATTGGCTGGGAAAATCGAAGAACTGGGACTTTCCGGAAATAGCAATATTGCCTTTGTTATCGGAGGAAGCCTAGGGCTATCTCCCGATGTAAGTAAAAGAGCTGATTTTAAGTTGTCCTTTTCACCGATGACCTTTCCTCATCAAATGATGCGAGTGATTTTGTTAGAACAGATCTATAGGAGCTTTAAAATTATCCGCCATGAGACGTATCATAAATAAGAGAAGACAAGGAGATCAAGGAGGCATTTATGCATAAAACCGTAGAATTTTGTACCTGTACTGACAGAGAGTGTCCGTTTCATCCCGTAAATCATGATCAGGGGTGCACGCCTTGTATTGCGAAGAATCTGAAAGAGGGAGAAATACCAAGCTGTTTTTTTAATAGCGTAGATCCGATGAAAACAGCTGAACGGGGAAGGTACTCTCGTGGGGATTTTGTCAGAGTAGTTATGGACATGCAAGAAAAATAGGAGCTTATAAGGCAGAAAAAAGAGTTCACGAGACCTTTCAGAAGGTCATTTTGTGAACTCTTTGTGATTTTAAGTAATCAAGCTTTGTCAAAAAACTCGCAGCCCAGCGCCTGTAATTTTTCCATGACCCATGGGCGAATCAGAGTACCTGTTTCTTGAATGGTCTTTAGGGATTTGGCTTCGCCCGCCATGAGACCATGGACTTTTTCCAATATAGATGCTGCGTCGGAAGGTTTGATGAATACGATGCCGTCGGCGTCAGCGACTACAATATCGCCGGGAGAGACGGATCTGCCGCCGCAGTTTACAGTTGTATTGACTTCGCCGGGACCATTTTTCCATGGACCGTCAGGAATCACCGCTCTGGTATAGACAGGAAGTCCGGTGGCGGCGATGTCTTCTTTATCACGCATGGCGCCGTCTACAATAATGCCGGCAATTTTCTTTGTTAAAAGGTAATGAACCATAATTTCTCCGAAAATCGCGCGTTCTGTATAGCCGCCGGCGTCGATGACAATGACGTCGCCTTCTTTGACAAGATCCATGGCGTAGTGGAACATCAGATTATCGCCGGGCGCGACTTTCACTGTGAAAGCAGGTCCGACAAGACCGGCTTTTCCGATGGGCTTGATGGCGGAGTTTACCGCTGCCTGCCGTCCCATGCAGTCGTCCAGATTGGCGGCAGGAATACCGCGGAATTGTTCGATCAGTTCCTTGGATGGTCTTTCAAAATCGTTATATACTCTGCAGTTTACGTTGCCCATATTATTTACCTCCGTTCATTTTTCTGATTGCAGTATCCATGCGAGAAAGGGCTTCACGCAGATCGCTCTTTGCCGTAGCGAAGGACATACGGATGCAGCAGTCGCCGCCAAGACCGTAGGAATCTCCCGGAACTACCGCGACGCGTGCTTCATCCAGCAGATAGTCTGCGATTGCGAAACTGTCTTTGCCGTCCAGGTCTACCTTTGCCCATGCGTAAAACGCGCCTTGCGGCACGTGACAGGTTACGCCGGGGATGGCATTGAGCCCGTCCACAAAGAAATTCCGGCGGTGCAGGTAGCTTTCTGTCATCGCTTTGATATCCTGTTCACAGTCCAGCGCAGCCAGCGCGGCTTCCATGGAAAACTGACTGAGACAGCTGATGGCATGTTGGCTTAAAAGGGCGATGATGCGGATAATTGGCAGAGGCGCACATACGTAACCCAAACGCCAACCGGTCATAGCCGTGGATTTAGAAAAACCGTTAATGGTGACGACCCGGTCTGCAATTCGAGGGATCGACGCAAGGCTGACGCTTTTTGCACCATCGTAAACAATTCTCTCGTAAATTTCGTCTGCAATCAGGATCACGTCATGCTCTAACGCGAAATCCGCAAGGATTTCCGCTTCTTCCTGAGAGAGAATACAGCCGGTCGGATTGTTAGGATAGTTGACAATAATCGCGCGGGTTTTGTCAGAAACATGCTGCTCAAGTGCATCACGGGTGATTTTATAGTTATGTTCAAAATCCAGCGCCACATTGACAGGAACGGCGCCGGAAGCGGTTACAATAGGACCGTAGGAAACCCAGGCAGGATTGAGAATCATCACTTCGTCACCAGCTGCCGGCGTTACCAGCGCGCGAATGGTTTCGTAGATGGCAAATTTTCCGCCTGGTGCCATGATGATGTTTTCGGCAGCACATTGGATGCCGTTTTCCTCGTTTAATTTGCGGGCGATTCTTTCCCGGAGTGCAGGAAGTCCAAGCGCACCGTTATAATGGGTGTGGCCGCTGGCAATACCGCCAATGCCTGCGATTCGTGCCAGTGCCGGCGTATCAAAATCCGGTTCGCCGGTGGCAAGTGTGATGATATCGACGCCTTCTGCTTTTAGTTTTTTTGCTTTCTCGCTGACGGCAAGAGACGCTGAAGGCGGGATAGAAAGCAGTGTCTGATTAAAATAATAGTCCATAAAACTCCTCCTCGTAATCTGTTGCCCTCAGTGTATGCCCGCCGCATGAAAAAGTCCAATGAAAGGTTTTACTATTAAATAGAAATGAATTTTGTATTTAATAGCAAAAATCTGAGTTTTACAGATGAAACGGGGCAGATTATAATGAGCACATGAAAGAGCTCTGGATTCACTTAAAATTATGTCTTGAAATCATTTAAGGAGGTCCAATACAAATGGATGAAAAGAAAACAAAGGTGACCGCAGCATTTTACGGCGGCGCATTGGGACCGTGGATTCCTGTCATCATTATGATCGTCGGTATGATAATTGGTACTGTCATTGGCGGCGGCGGACTGACAAGATTCGCTATTATTACATTCGCTGCATTAATTGCAGGCTTTTTACTGGCAAAAGATAAGAAAAATTTCGGGGAAATTTGCTTTTCCGGTTTGAAAAACCATATGTTATCCATTTTAATCATTGCTTTTCTGATGGCTGGCGTTATGGGCCAGCTGCTCAGACAGAGCGGTCTGATTAACGCGTTAATTTACGTTGTGGGAGAACTGAATATGAGTGTCGGGCTGCTGCCGCTCATTGCGTTTCTAATCTGTGCAGTAATTTCTACTTCCTGTGGAACGTCTACCGGTTCTGCTGCAGCCGTTGCACCGCTTCTGATTCCGCTGTCGGCAGAATTGGGCTGCAATGTAGGTCTGATTTGCGGGGCAATCATTGCGGGTGCAATTTTTGGCGACAACCTGGCGCCGATTTCCGATACTACCATCGGCTCCGCGCTGACCCAAGAGGCGGCAGTAAAAGATGTTGTGCGCACGCGTTTGCCGTATTCTTTGATTGCAGGCGGATTATCGGCGGTATTGTTTGTCATATTCGGTATGAGAATGGATGTCAATACAACGATTCATATCGGTGCGGATGAAACAAATTTAAAGGCGCTTGCTATGCTGATTCTGCCGATTCTGATGATTGTCCTGATGAAAAAGGGACTGGATATCGTCGGCACATTGATCATTTGCAATGTGGTAGGCGTGGTGCTGGTACTGGCGCTCGGGTGCATTCCGCTCGGCACACTTCTGGACAATGAAGGACCAATTGGTGCAGGCCTTACGGGCATGATGGGTATCGTACTGTATGCCTTGCTGATTTTCCAGATTTTAGAGATCCTTAATGTCAGCGGCGCTTTTGACAGGCTGATGGCAGGACTAATCAAACTTTGCAAAACGCCTCGCTCTGGTGAGTTTGCCGGCATGGCGATGACAGCAGTTACCACAATTTGTGCCGGCGGCAGTTCTCCGGCTATCATTTTCTGCGGACCGCTGGTGCGTAATGTGGCAAAAAACTTTGGTATAGAAAAGACCAGAGGCGCTAATATTTTAGACGGAACATCCTGCGGTGTTTCAGGGCTTCTGCCATACGGAACCTGTATTATGCTGTGCATGAACTTTACCCAGGGATTGGTTCCGGAAGACTTTTCTTTCCTGGATATCATTCCATACAGCTTCCACAGTATGTTCCTGTTGTTACTGTTCTTCTTTAGTATTTTGACAGGGATCGGAAGACGATTTGAGAAGGAATCGAAATAATGAAAAACGGATATATTTATCTGGACAATGCAGGAACTTCGATACCGCATGAAACAGTAAAGGAAGCGGCAACAGAGTATGTTAAGCTGCTGAAAGAGCCTGCATTGCTTAATCGCAGGCAAGCTGATATATTATCTGATGCAAGAAGAGCTGCAGCTGCATTTTTGAATTGTGAAAACGATGAAATTGCGCTGGTTCGCAGCACATCCCAAGCTTTGGGTACGCTTGCCTGCAGTCTGCCGCTGAAGCGGGGACAAAATGTGCTAATCTGTGATTTAGAATATCAGGCGTCAACCGCCTGCTGGCATCCGAGAGTAGAGCGAGACGGGGTTGAACTGCGTTGCGTTAAGACGCAGAACGGTCGTGTTACAGCAGAAGATTTTGCCCGGTATATAGATGAAAACACAAAAGTAATTCTACTGGCTTCCGTGCAGGAAATCAACGGATTTCGTGCGGATATACAGGAAATTAGCAGGTTGGCAAAGAAGCATCATTGCTATTTCCTGGTGGACGGTATTCAGGAGGCTGGCGCACTTCAGGTAGATGTAAAAGCGCTGGGCATGGATATTTACTGTGCTGGCGGCAAGAAATGGATTGGAAATCCATTTGGATGTGGGTTTATGTACATACGGAAAGAACTTCTTTCGCAAGTGCAGCCGCCATATTATTCTTATATGGATATACGCCTGGAAGAAGGAGTCCCTTTTGATGTAGAGGCATACATCGCTTATTTAGAAAGTCCCGTCAGACATCCTTTTGACAAAGTTCATTTCGCAAAAACTGCTGATGTGTTTGAAGCCGGAGGCTATGATAATTATGTGGGAGCGTTGGGACTTTATAAAGCGCTACAGCATCTGATGGATATGGGGATGGAAGCGGTGGAACGACAGATTCTTGGACTGCGCAGAAGACTGCTGACGGGGCTAAAACAGATGAATGTGCTAGTTACAAGTCCGGAAGAAGAAAGCAGCGGCTCTGCAATTGTATCGTTCAGTTTGCATGATCTGGCAGACTGCGATGTGAGCAGAGAACGGGCGCTTGTTTCTTACTTGAAAAGTCAGGGAATACAGGTTTCCTTGCGATGTACAGCAGGAACAGGCGGTATCAGAGTGTCGCCGCATTATTACAATCGTGAGGTGGAAATCGATATTTTTCTGGAAACGGTAAAACATTGGCTTAAAAAAGAATTATAATACAAGATATTAAAAACGGACGTATCACAGAATTTTTCGCTGTACGTCCGTTTTTTTTTATTATGTAGGAAATATCGATTTTCGATATTTCCGGAATATCAACGTATGCTCCGCATACTCCTCCGCGAATGATATTCGCTTCGCTGTCCGTTTCGCCTGACCGCGCGCTTTGCTTGCGGGGCGAAAAGGCAAGAAAGTCTACCTTTGCGTAGAATCGGCGCAGCCGACTTTCTTAATAGAAATATTTTTTGACCAGTTCTGCAAGCTGCCGCGGAATTGCCTGATGCATCGTGAGATAGCAGGGCATCTGCGGGGCAGGCTCCTTGATCGAATAAATGTGATAATCGGGCAGATTTTCGAAGATTTCGGTGCTGGCCCTTGGAATCATACACCAGCCGCCAGCCGGCATGGCGTTTGCGATCATCGTTGGGGAGTCGACCAGCATGTAATAGGGCATATCTGCGCCGAAAGTCTTCCGGTAAAAGTCGCCTGCGACCGGATTATCAAAGGAAACGCCTTTGATTAAAATAGCTTTCTCTGGCAAGAGGGTGGCAGGATCAATTTCTCCAGAATCTCTAGGTATATCGGTACGTTCGATGATGACCATGGGAAAGGTATCGATTTCTTCTGTGATTAACCGCGCATCCTCTTTTTCTGAGCGAAAATATCCCAGGCCGATGTCCGCATCTCTGCGCAGAATTTGTTCCGGAATTTCGTTAGAATTGCAGGTGCTTACGGAAAGCTGCACCGAAGGCTCGCTTTCAGCGATCAAATTATATACCGGTGAAAAAACGGAATTGACACTGGAGGGCGCTGTAATGCGAAGCTGCAGTTTTTCCACATTGCTGCGAAAGGCTTCTACCTTGCGGCTGACCTCCATCCATTCTCTGGCGATGGGCAGAAAGGCTTCGCCGCGCAGCGTCAGAGAAATGTTAGACAGCCCTTTCTTTCGGACAATCAGCGTTGTACCCAGTTCTGCCTCCAGAGATTTTAGTCGGTAACTGAGCGCTGATTGGGAGACAAACAGGCTTTCTGCAGCTTTTGTGATATTTTTTTGTTCTACGATGGCTAAAAAAGCCTCAATCTGTTTATATTCCATAATTATTTCATCACGTCGTAAGAAGCATATGCGGGTGTCCAATGCGTTTGGGATAAAAATCGGAAAAGCCCCTCTTTGTCCTTTGTCTGAAACAGGCGTAAAATTTCACGGTGTTCATCGTTTGTAGCGTGGAGAACCTCTTTGGCGTTTTGATGTGTAGCTTCGCTGTAAGTTTTTTTCAGAAGCTTGTTCTTAGACTTTGCAATCGTATCAATCAGGGCATTGTTGCCGCATTTATCAATATAAAGCTGGTGGAAAGAAACCTGTTGTTTATGATACATATCATAATTACCAGACCTGATAGCCAGATCCATAGCTTCAATATAAAATGACAGATCCGCGTAATCCTGTTCGGTTAGCGCGTTACAGGCTAGATTTGCAGCATATCCGTCAAGAATGCCGATGACGGAATACAATTCACGTACATCCTTTTCCGATATTGAGCGGATTAGAAATCCACGGCGCGCTTTATTTTCCAGAATGCCCTCGGCAGATAATTGAATCAGCGCCTCTCTCACTGGAGTACGGCTGATATTCAATTCCTCACATATGATATTTTCGTTGATTCTCTGGTCAGGTATTAGATTGCCCTCGCGAATCTGCGCGGCAATATATTCGTATACGTGATCCTTTAAGGTCTTAAATCTTTCCATGTAAGCGTTCTCCTTAGTTCTCTATAGTATATAATATATCTCATGAAAGCTTATTCCGTCAACTTAAATTCATATGGTGAATTAGAAAAGATGCGGCCCTTCGAACCGCATCCTTATTTCTTTTATAGCTTTGTATATTCAACTGCAATACGGGCTGCTTTTCTCGCGTTGTGATAAGCCAGCTGCAGATTTGACGCCAGAGATACGCCTTCGGTGTAATCCTTGATATGAGCCAGAAGATAGGGGGTAGTAGCTTTGCCGCGAATACCATCTTTCTTTGCAGATTCAATGGCTCGTTCAATAACTGCGTTCATTTCATCGAAGTCCAGTTCATATTCTGCAGGAATCGGATTTGCGATGACAGCTCCGCCCTTTAGTCCCAATTCCCATTTGGTTTTCATGATTTTAGCAGCAGTAGCTTCGTCAGACGCATTGAAATCAACTTCGAAACCGCTCTTACGGCAATAAAAAGCGGGGAAGTCGTCAGTTTCCAGTCCAATGACAGGAACGCCCATCGTTTCTAAATATTCCAGTGTAAGGCCGATGTCCAGAAGGCTCTTTGCACCTGCACAGATAACGGCTACCTGGGTGTTTGCCAGTTCCTGCAGATCAGCGGAAATATCCATGGTGGTTTCTGCTCCTCTGTGTACGCCGCCGATACCGCCTGTGGCAAAGAAACGAATACCTGCAAGCTCTGCCAGCATCATGGTAGTGGCTACGGTAGTGGCGCCTACCATGCCGGTTGCTACGTAAGTAGCTACGTCACGACGGCTGACCTTGCCTACATTCTCAGCCTTACACATGATTTTCAGCTGTTCGCTGGTCAGACCTACGCATAGCTTACCGTCGATGATGGCTGTTGTTGCAGGAATAGCGCCTTCTTCTCTTACAATTTCTTCTACCTTATGAGAGAACTCCAGATTTTCGGGATATGGCATACCGTGAGACAGAATCGTAGACTCTAATGCTACGATAGGTTTGTCCGCGGCTAGAGCCTCTCGAATTTCCGGTGCAATGGATAGATATTTGTTCATGTTGATACCTCTCTTTATCTTAAAATCTTAACATTTGCGGTTTTATATTCATGTTTTCTGCAGACAGATAATGTACGACGCGGCTTTTGCGTCACTCGGTTTATAATATCTCCTCGTATATATCTTTAGTATGTTGTTTTTTCTGTGATTTTAGTATAGCAGAGGTCATTGCGAAAAAATAGGACATATGGCATAATATCTATAAGTAAGTTTTGTGAGACCAAGGAGGATGATGAATGGAAATTACGGATAAAAAGCAGAAGGATACAATTTTAAAGAAGTATTGTATAGAACGCTTTTTTTCGACAGCAGTGTGGCAGGCGTTAAAGGGCAGTCTGGAGATACATAGCTTTCGCAAAGGTGAATATATTTGTGAGGATCGTAAATCACCGAGACGATTGTATTTTCTTGTAAAGGGAAGAGTCAAATTATCCATGATCCACTTAGATGGCAATATTACTGTAGCACAGTATTTCGAGCCGATCAGTCTCCTGGGAGAATTGGAATTGTTGGGTATTCGCCGGCAAGCTCAGACGATTCAGACTGTGACGGATGTGATTTGTATTGGGCTGCCCTTTGACGTTTGTGAAAGTATATTGCTGTCAGATTCTGTTTTTCTGCAGAATCTAAGCCGGTTTTTGGCCGAAAAAATGCTTCGAGGTATGGAGAGGCTGGCAGCGACGCAAAGCTATTGCCTGGAGGATAGATTGGCGGCATATTTGTTGGAGGCGGAAGAAGAAAACGCCGCTGATATGGATGGATGGATGAAAATACGGCTGACTGATCTGGCGCAGTATTTAGGATGCAGCTACCGCCACCTGTCGCGGGTTATCGCACAGTTCGTTCAGGCAGGCTTGATAGAGAAGGAACGGGTTCGTCTAAGGATTTCTAATAAAGCGGCGCTGCAGCAAAGAGTAGAGCAGATGGAAACAGAGTAGCTGTCAGCCTATAGATCTTTTTGAATCAGCTGATGGAAGTTTTTCATATCGCCGGCTACGATTAGGTGCTGATCCGCGGCGAAATAATAATCGCCGTTGTCTAAAGGCATGATGAGATCGTGATATTTGTAGGCGATAATATTAACATGATAGTTTTTGCGTACGTTAATATCGGTCAAACTCCGCCCGATCCAGCCAGCAGGCGGTTCGATTTCGAAGATGCCATAGTGTTCACTTAGTTCTACATAATCAAAGGCTCGCTGCGCGCTGTACTTCATGGCGGTACGGAAGGCCATATCACGTTCCGGATAGATCACGTTGTCAGCTCCGTTGGAGAGCAGAAATTTAACGTGTATATCCTGATTGACTTTGGTTATTACCTTTTTCGCACCCAACTCTTTCAGCGTCATAGTAATGATCATAGAAGCTTCCAGATCATGGCTGATACAGACAAAGCACAGGTCAAAGTTCGATACGCCCAGTTCTTTTAAGACTATTTCATCTGTACAGTCTCCGATCTGTGCGGCAGTGGCGATAGGCGCTAGCTTATTAACTGCATTTTCATCGATATCGATAACCATGACCTCATTTCCTAAATTAGAAAGATTGGTGGCAAGATGACGGCCGAAGCGGCCTAAGCCTATAACTAAAACAGATCTCATATAAGTTTTCCTCCTGATAAAATATAATAATTCCCTGCGGACATAAATTAGCCCAGCGTAATATTTTCTTTGGGGTAGCTGATCTTTGGAATGATTTTTCGCCGGACTATGGCCATAGCGACAGTAATACTGCCTAATCTGCCGCTGTACATCAGGATGATGAGACAAAGCTTTGAAAAGCTACTCAGATTCGGAGTAATTCCCATGGTCAGGCCGACCGTACCCATGGCGGACAACGACTCAAAAAGACAGCTTTCTGAGGTTAATCCCGGATTATCCAGCATAAGACAGAGGCTGCAGGCTAAAACCACTAAGGTATAAAGCGCTATGTTAGAAAAGGCTTTCCTCTGCGCGTCGTCATCAAGTCTTCTGTGGAAAATGCTTAGATCTCGATAGTGTTTCGCAGAAGAATAGATAGCCAGCAGCAGCGTTACAAAGGTGGTTACTTTAATGCCGCCTCCCGTAGAGCCGGGGCCCGCGCCGATGAACATGAGCAGCATGGTGATAAAGCGGCCTGCCGTTGTCATATCGGTATAGTTGACAGAATTAAATCCAGCGGTTCTGGGAGAGACGGAGGCAAAGAACGCGTTAAGAACCTTTTCTCCAGCGCTCATCTGATCAAGAGAATGATGCTGCTCTATGAAGAAGAACGCCGTAGCGCCAAGAAGGATAAGGGCTGCCGTAAATGTAATCATAATTTTAGAGTGAAGTCCATATTCACGAAAGCGCAGACGATGTTCGATTACATCGCTTAAGACAATAAATCCAATACCGCCAATAATAATCAGAGACATAATTGTAATTTGCAAAAGCCAGTCTTCTTGAAAACCTGTCAGTGAGCTCAGAGGCTGCCAACGACCCATTAAGTCAAATCCCGCATTGCAGAAAGCGGATATGGCGTGAAATATGCCATACCAGATACCCTGGGCAACGCCTAGTTTTGGAATGAATCGAATTGAAATAATGATCGCGCCGGTACCTTCAAAAAACAGAGTGCACAGGAGCATTCTTCGGATAAGGCGCACCACGCCTCCTATATGGGACGTACCCACGGATTCCATTAAAACGGATCTCTGAAAGATACCTATCCTGCTGCCCAACAGAAATGAAAAGGTCATGGCTATTCCCATAAAACCAAGACCTCCGATTTGGATAAGTACGATAATGATAAATTGTCCTAAAAAGTTAAACTGTGAAAAAATATCGTAGATAGTAAGCCCTGTTACACAGGTTGCGGATGTTGCCGTAAAGAGACTGTCAATAAAAGGCAGGGCGCTTCCGTTCTTGCTGCATAGCGGTAAAGACAGGAGAATACTTCCTGTCAGAATGATCAGCGCAAACCCACTGGATAAGATTTGCACCGGACTGAATCCAATTTTTTGTAGCATAAAAAATCTCCCCTGATTCTCAATATCCTTATGGAGGTTTTGCCTCCGCCACGGAATCGCGCTTAGGAGACTCCCCTATAGTATAGAGTATTTTTTGGTAATGTCAATATACTGCATTAATATTCCCAGATTAGCGTAATAATATGAGAATTTATCCTTTTTTTTCACCTCGATCAACCCCGATTCGACAAGCTTTTTCATATGTTGTGAGATGGTCGCCTGTGCATAATCAAAGGCGGCTACCAGATCCTTATTGCAGACGGTTTCCATGGTCTTATTGCACTGCATGATGTGGCGGAACAACTTTAACCGGACAGGGTGCGCAAGGGCGTCAGAGACTCTGGCTATCATTTCTATATCTTTTTCTTCAAATGTATCTCGTGTTTTTCTGATTCTCATTTGCATTCCTCTTGTAATAAATCGTCAAATAACAATATACAACAAACGACAAAATTTTTCAATGAAAATATACATGCAAAAATATTTGCATACAACCGGGGAACGTGATACAATGGAGTTAAATTACAATAGGAGGTGGCCGCATTGGATAGTGCAGGATATAAAAAAATCATAGAGGAGTTAATTAAGCTGATCGATGCGGGCATTTATGTAGTTGATCAGGACGGAGTCGGTCTGTTTTACAATAACGCAATGGCAGCGATGGAACAGATCAATGTAGACGATGTTCTGGGCAAAGAGTTTCATAAGGCTTTTCCGGGTGTCAAATTGGATGAAAGCACCATGTATCAGGCTCTGAAAAAAAACGTTGCTACTCGTAACAAGCAACAGTCATATACGAATTTATATGGTAAAACCATTACTACTATTAACAGTACAGTGCCAGTTATAGAAGATGGTAAAACGATTGCGGCGGTGGAAGTCGCCAAAGACATTACAAATATTCGGTCTATGAGCGACACTATTTTGGAACTGCAGGAAAAGAAAATGGAGAAGTATCCGGTGCAGCCGAAAATTCGCCGATATCACTTTGATGATCTTGCAGGGACGAATCCGCGGTTTAAAGCAGTGGTAGAGCGCGCGAAAAGAGCTGCAGACAACGACGCGTCTGTTTTTATCTACGGTGAGACGGGCACTGGTAAGGAATTATTTTCGCAGAGCATTCACTATGGCGGCAGCCGGAAGAATAAACCTTTTCTGGCGCAGAACTGCGCGGCGCTTCCAGCCTCTTTGCTGGAGGGTATTTTGTTCGGTACGGCGAAGGGGGGCTTTACCGGAGCTGTCGATAGGGCGGGACTCTTTGAACAGGCCAATGGTGGAACGCTTTTATTGGATGAAATCAGCGCGATGCCTTACGATTTGCAGTCAAAATTACTGCGCGTTTTGCAGGAGGATTATATTCGCAGAGTAGGAGGGACAAAGGATATCCCTATTGACGTGCGCATTATCGCTACGGTAAATGAACCGCCGGAAAAGCTGATTGAGGATGGATTGCTGAGAAAGGATTTGTATTACCGCCTTAATGTAGTCAGTCTGGCAATTCCGCCGCTGCGCAGCCGTTTGGATGATATACCAGCGTTAACGGCCAGATTTTTGGAAAAGCACAACGAACGATTTGGCAAGGCCATCTGGATGCTGTCTGACGACGCGGTACGCAGGCTTAGCGAGTATGATTATCCAGGCAATGTCAGAGAGTTGGAAAACATCATTATGCAGTCAGTGGCTATGGCCGGACCGGAGCATGTATTGACGGAGAAGATGCTGCAGATGCCTATGCAAATACAGGCGATCGGCGCTGATGTTGAAAAGTGGGATCGCAAAGGGCCGTTGGACGAGTATTTGGCTAATTTAGAAGAAGAAATTATTCGCGAAGTAATGATAATAGAAGGAGGGAATATTTCACGAACAGCGGAGGTATTGAAGATTAAGAGACAGACGCTGCAGCATAAATTGAAGAAATATGGCATAAAAGGGTGAAAAGAGCAAATATTTTTGCAGCGTAAATGCAAAAATATTTGCATATGATAGATGAATATGGAGAAATAATGTAAGCGTAATTTTAAAAATAAGAATAAATTGGTGGATTCTATCAAAAAATATGAAGGAATCCACTATTTTTTTAACAAAAAAGGACTAAAGCTCGTATTTTGTATACATGGAAAGTGTTGGCACGCTTGTTGCTTTATATTATATATATCGCGAGACGAACTCGCAGTTGTTAAAATCATTTATTAGTTAAAACTAATTTATTATGTAAAAAGGAGAGTAAAAGCAAATGGAAAATGTAAAAGTAATTATCTGGGGACTCGGCGCTATGGGCGGCGGAATGGCAGACATGCTTCTGACAAAGAAGGGTGTTGATATTGTAGGCGTTGCAGGAAGAGGCAAGAAGATCGGCACTTCCATGTACGACTATATCAAGACTGAAAGAGGCGACAGAGAAGACGTTATCATTCAGGCGGCTGAAGACATCATTAAGCCGGGCGCTGCTGATATCGTTCTGCTTTGCACAGACTCTTTCACTAAGAATGCATTCCCAAGACTGAAGTTCATCATGGAACAGGGTATCAACGTAATCACTTCTGCTGAAGAAATGGCTTACCCTGCAGCACAGGAGCCTGAACTGGCTGCTGAATTGGACAAGATCGCAAAAGCAAACGGTGTATCCTGCCTGGGAACTGGTATCAACCCTGGACATATCATGGACCTGTTAGTTCTGGTTATGACTGGATGCATGGTTGACGTAGAGCACATCCTGTCCAGAAGAGTTAACTCCCTGTCACCGTTCGGACCTGCTGTTATGGAAGAACAGGGAATCGGCATCAGCGTAGAAGAATTCGCTGACAGAAAAGCAAACCACACTATGAGCGGTCACGTTGGATTTGCTGAATCCGTAGGCATGATGGCTGAAGGTCTGGGTCTGAAGGTAGAGAAGTTCTCCCAGGATATGAACCCTATTACTACTGATGTTGACAGAAAATCCCCTTATGGATTTGCTGCTGCAGGTTCCTGCGCAGGCGTTGCAATGGAAGCTGACGCTACTTTGGATAACGGTATGGAAATCAGAATGGAGCATCCTCAGCAGATCGAGCCTGAACAGGTTGGCGTTCAGACTGGCGACTACGTTATCATCAAGGGTACTCCTTCCGTTAACATGGTTAACAGCCCAGAAGTTGAAGGCGGACTGGGAACTATCGCTATGTGCGTAAACATGATTCCGCAGGTTATTAACGCTGAGGCTGGTCTGCACACTATGATCACTCTGCCTATTCCAAGAGCTCTGATGGGTGATGTAAGAGACAGAATCAATCCGGATAAGAAGATCGTAAAATAGTTCTTCGGCTGTAAGGTTACAAATAAGAACGAGAGAGTCAGGGCACGCTTAGTAATAAGGGTGCTCTGACAATCTAACCCCTGCGCGGGCATTGTCAGCGGCAGGGTAATTATTGGAGGTAAAATAGAAATGGCTAAGAAAGGCGATTGGGTTCGCATTCATTCTGTTGTATTAAAGGCAGATGAAAGAACCGCTAAAATTCCTGAGGATACCCAGAAATGTGATCTGGAAATGTGGACCAAGGGAGAATTGCAGGAAGATGCAGAAATTGGCGATGTGGTTACTGTTAAGACTGCGTCAAACCGTTTAGAGAAGGGCACTTTGATTGAAGTTGGCCCGTATTATACACACAGCTATGGTACATTTGTCCCTGAGATCATTGAGATCGACAAACAGCTGAGAGAAATCATGTTCGGAGGTGACAAATAATGGCATTGGCAAAAGATTATGATTCCGTAATGGGAAGATCCAACGATATCATGAAAGAAGCGCTGGGTCTGGATTATAACGAATTTGAATCCGGTTCAGTTGCTTTTGATTATGAAGCTCTGATGAAGTCTACCGGATATACTTTAGAAGAGGTTGCAAAGATTCAGGCAAGAACAGCTGTAGGAAATACACCGCTGATCGAGCTGAGAAACCTGACTGCTTTGGCAAGAAAATATGCAAAGCCTGGTTATGGCGCAAGAATTTTTGCTAAGGATGAAGCGGCAAATGCTTCCGGCTCCTTTAAGGCAAGAAGAGCTGCATGCGCAGTTGCTCATGCGAAGAAGTTAGGCTACAAAGGCGTTATCGCGGCGACTTCCGGAAACTATGGAGCAGCAGTTGCCTCTCAGGCGGCAATGCAGGGTCTGGAGTGCATTATCGTGCAGGAATGCTATGACTCGAAAGGCGTTGGACAGCCTGAAATCGTTGAAAAGGCAAGAAAGTGCGAAGCTTACGGCGCTGAAGTTATTCAGCTGACTGTAGGACCTGAATTGTTCTATACTTTCTTATCTGTATTAGAGGATACCGGATATTTTAATGCGTCCCTCTATTCCCCGTTCGGTATTGCCGGCGTTGAAACTTTAGGTTATGAAATTGCTATGCAGTGTCGTGAGATGGTTGGCAAAGATCCGGATATGGTAGTCTGCACCAACGCGGGCGGCGGCATGATGACCGGTACTGCAAGAGGACTTCTCAAAGCAGGCTGCGTAAATACTGAAATGGTTGCTGCATCTATCGACCTGACGGGACTTCACATGGCTTCTGATGAACAGTTCAATAAGAAGTCCTGCACTACTGGACATACTGGGTTTGGCGTACCTTACGCAACTGATCCGGATCACTCTGATGTTCCTCGTTCCGCTGCAAGACCGCTGCGTTACATGGATCGTTATGTAACCGTTAAACAGGGCGATGTTATGTATATTACAGAAGCGCTGGCTAACCTGGAAGGTATCGAAAGAGGTCCGGCAGGAAATACTGCTCTTGCTGCAGCATTCTCCCTGGCACAGGAACTGCCGGAAGATGCTGTATTGGTTATCAGTGAAACTGAATATACCGGTGCAGGCAAGCATATTCAGCCGCAGATGGCTTTTGCCAGAGAAAATGGTATCGATATCAGATTCGGCGATCCGAATAAGGAAGATAAGCCGGGTGAAAACCTGATTCTGCCGGCAAACCCTGGTCTGATCAAGCACGAAGAAGCTGATATTGATCATTTCAGACAGTCTTTAATTAAAAAAGCCTGCAAAAAGGCTGGCGTAACCAATCCAAGTGATGCAGATATCGCATTCCTGGCTGAGGAAACAAAGACTGACGCTGAATTCGTTAAAAAGACTTTAGGACTTTAATTAGAATATTAAGGAGATAAAAGAATGAAAAGAGCAGACGATTTCGAACAGAGAAGACAGCATATTGCAAATCTTTCTGACGAAGAACTTTACAACAGATTCTGGGAATTGACCGCTCAGGTTGTTGATCCGCTTCTTGAACTGGGAAGAAAGAATACAACTCCTTCCGTAGAAAGAGCCGTTTTACTGAGAATGGGCGTTTCCTCCCTGGACACCCAGAAAATCGTAGAAGGTTGTATGGACAGAGGTCTCATGGGACACGGAACTGGACACGTGGTTTACAAAATTTCTAAAGAAAAGGGCATCTCTATCAGAGAGGCTAGTGAAAAGCTCGCCCAAGGTGAATACTGGGACGATGCAGTAGCATTATTCAAGGGAGGTAAATAAAGATGGCAGACATGATTTTGAAACCAAATGAAAAATTAGATGTTAGAAACATCTTGAAAGACCTTGACAAGTATGAACCTAGAAGAAAGGGCTGGGTATGGAGAAAACCTGCGCCTGGTCTGAAGATGGGACCATTCGAGTTTCATGATTGCAGTGAGCCTTTGAAGAACAGCGTAGGACTTCCTCCTGCAAAATACTTTGAAAATATCGACCCGCAGCCACTGCCTGTTATTACAACAGAAATCGCTTCTGGCCGTTTTGAGGACGACATCAGAAGAATGAGAATGGCTGCATGGCACGGCGCTGACCATATCATGGTTATCAGACATATGGGACAGTCCCACATCGATGGCCTGATGGAAGGTACACCGCAGGGTATCGGCGGTATTCCTGTAACTCGTAAACAGGTTAGAGCACAGAGAAAAGCACTGGATATCATCGAAGATGAAGTTGGCCGTCCTATCAATTACCATTCCTACGTTTCCGGCGTAGCAGGTCCTGACGTAGCTGTTATGTTTGCAGAAGAAGGTATTAACGGCGCTCACCAGGATCCACAGTACAACGTACTGTATAGAGATATCAACTGCGTGCGTTCCTTCGTAGACGCTTGCGAATCTAAGAAAATCTTAGCTTGGGCTGGCATTCTGCAGATCGACGGCGCGCACAACGCTAACGCGACTGCAAGAGAAGCATGGAAGGTAATGCCGGAGTTGATTGTACAGCACGCTATTAACTCTCTATTCTCTGAAAAGGTCGGTATTAAGCCTGAAAATATCGCTTTATCCACAGTACCGCCAAGCGCAACTCCAGCGCCTTGTATGTATTTGGATTTGCCTTACGCCGTAGCGCTTCGTGATATCTGCGGCAGATACAAGATGAGAGCACAGCAGAATACGAAATATATCTGCTCATCTGTCAGAGAGGCTACCGTTACACATGTTCTGAATATGTTTATCTCCAAACTGACCAGAGCAGACATTCAGTCCACTATCACACCGGACGAAGGCAGAAACGTACCTTGGCATATCTATAACATGGAAGCTTGTGACAATGCAAAACAGGCGCTCATCGGTATGGATGGTCTGATGGAAATGGTTGAACTTAAGAAAGACGGTCCGTTAAGAGAGATGGTAAGAGAGCTGAAGGAAAGAGCTTGTCTGTTCATGGAAGAAATCATTGAAGTTGGCGGCTATTTCCAGGCAGTAAAAGAAGGCTTCTTCGTAGACTCTGCTAAATATCCGGAAAGAAACGGTGATGGTATCGCCAGAAATCCGGAAGGCGGCGTAGGATATGGTTATATCTTTGAAAGAGAAGAAGACTACATGGCTCCGGTAACTGCTCACTACGGATACAATAATGTGGAACAGTACGGCGGAGATCCTGAGAATCCGTCTGCTTTAATCGGCGGATGTACTTTCGAAGACAGAAGCAAAATCGTATTCATCGATGAATTGGATGAAGATGATTGCGTAGATCGCAGATTAGAAAAAGTTTCTAAGTATCTGGACGGCAAAGCTATTAAGCCTGAAATGGAATGGTGCGGAGACGGTGTTGTTCTGATGACAATGATGATTCCGGCTAATACAAGAACGGCAGAAGCTACTGCTCTTGAAATTGGACGCAAGCTGGGTCTTGAAAATCCTGAAGTTACTTCTAAGGAAGTAATGCAGGAAGCAGAAGGAACTAGAATTGAAATGAAGGGTAAGATCACCTTCGACGTAGATCCTTCTACTTTGGAGATTCCACCTGAACCGCATCACCTGGATGATAAGACTCTGTATGATGAGTTTGAAAATCATCCGATGGTAGTTGTATGCGGTACTGTTGGTGAGGACGAACATTCTGTAGGTCTTCGTGAAATCATCAACATTAAGCATGGTGGTATTGAAAAATGGGGTATTAAGGTAAACTACCTGGGTACTTCCGTACCAGTAGAGAAATTGGTTGATGCTGCTGTTGAATTGAATGCAAATGCAATTCTGGCATCTACTATCATTTCTCACGACAATATTCACTATAAGAATATGAAGAGAATCAACGATCTGGCTGTTGAAAAGGGTATCAGAGATAAGGTAATTATCGCTGCAGGCGGTACACAGGTAATTCCTGATGACGCTGTAAAGACTGGAATCGACGCTGGATTCGGCAGAGATTCCCATGGTATCGACGTTGCTACCTTCTTGGCTGAAGAAGCAAAGAGACGCAGAGGCGAACTGTAGAAGTAAACCTAGAGGGGCGGGCGGATGCCCGCCCCTTGTTTACTAAATGGGTTCTTTTGGCAGCGCGTACCGATACAAGGAAATGGTCTGTTCTCCGGCTTGCAGGGGAAGGTTCTTCTTTCCAGGGCACAGGAAATGCGTCACCCCCGGTTGTGGGAAAATATTAAAAAATGTAAAAAAATGGTTGTATACCAAAAAACCTTGTAGAATGGAGATAGAGATGCTTTGCTATTGCTATTATTCATGATTTAGATCAAGGATTGAGAGAAAGCTTTTGGCGTAAATCCGAAATACTGACAAAGCAGACAAAATAAATAATTTTTGTCAGTTTTGTCAGCCTTTCCACTCCAAACCCTGACTAAAATGACAAAATAAAAGAAAAATGTCAGTTTTGTCAGGGAGGGGGCTAAAAAACTGTGATTACGGGACTGAAATTAAAAGAAATACTGACAGAAATACAAAAAAAGCAGCAATTTGTTAGCAAAGAACTAAAAGCTTGTCCGCCAGGCACATTGCTGCAGACCAAAGAACGCGGCAGGATTGTATATTATCATGATATTTGGATAGAGGCAGAGGTTCAGTATAAATAAACATCCGGAAATGATAGCACAGAAGAAACAGAGGCAGAACGCTGGCAAAATGCGCCCTACGAGCAAAGTGACTATATGCCGGAGAAGAAAATTCATTTGACGTCTAAAGGACTTGCGGTCCGGTCAAAATCGGAATTGCTTCTTGCGGAAAAGTTTTATGAGTTCAAAGTGCCGTGTCGCTATGAGCAAGTGTTGAAGATTAGGCGGTAAAATCTTTTACTGGGAACACTGTGGGCTGACTGGAAATCCGACTTATATGAAGAAACATAAATGGAAGATGGACGTATATGAATCAGCCGGTATCGTTCCCTGGAAAAACCTGATTGTCTCTTATGATAACGAGCAGGGAACTGTAGATCTTCCGGTGATTGAAAGCGGAATTAGAAACAAATTGCTGTAGCAGAATGGAAAGGAGCAAAAAGATGTTAACTTATCGATTATGCCAGCCGGCCGATTGTCAAATCTGGATCAAATTGAATAGAGACTTTATGGTTTACGAAATTGCAGACGATGACCTTTGGGGAGGAACAGATCAAGTTAGTGATGAGGTCTTTGCCAATACATTTGCAGAAGCGCTGGAGACGCCGGAACTGATTCATCTTCTGCTCTTTGAGGAGGATGGCGTACCAGTAGGTTTTGCCAATTTGATGACCATTTTCAGCGTGTGGACTTATGGGATTGCCATGTATCTGGATGATCTGTTTATCAGCGAGGAACACCGGGGCAAAGGCTATGGGAAACAAGCGCTCATATACATAGAAGAATTCGCGCGAAAACTGGGATGCAGACGGATGCAGTTTCATTCCGACGCGAGCAACCCGAATGCGAAAGAATTTTATCAGGCGGTAGGTTATCAGCCGGCAGAAATGTATTTTTATGTGAAGTATTTTGAGAAAATAGAAGGGGATAGATAAAGGAGGATATCAATGAAAGTAGATGTATTAGTAGCGGAGATCGGATCGACAACGACAGTTGTAAATGCGTTTAAGGATTTGGATACAGAAAACCCTGTATTTTGGGCGCAGGGTCAGGCGCCGACTTCCGTCATGGACGGGGATGTGCGCATTGGACTACAAGGCGCTATCGATGACCTTTGTAGAAAAATGGAAATAGACAGTCTGGAGTATGATGAAATGCTGGCGACTTCTTCCGCTGCCGGCGGACTGAAAATGACCGTACATGGGCTGGTTTACGATATGACAGCCAAGGCTGCCAAGGAAGCTGCTTTGGGAGCTGGCGGTATTATCCATTATGTTACCGCGGGTAAGCTAAGAAGAACGGATCTTGCTAAAATTAAGGAAGTCAATCCGAATTTGATTCTGATTGCAGGCGGCGTAGATTACGGTGAAAGGGAAACCGCCATCGACAATGCGGAAAAAATCCGTGCGATGGGCTTAAATACACCGATTATTTATGCCGGCAACATCGAAAATCAGGAGGAAATGAAACTGATTTTTGACGAGGAGAGCGGACAGAAGCTCTATAACGTAGAAAACGTGTATCCAAAAATCGATGATCTTAATGTAGAACCTTGCAGAAAGGTGATTCAGGATGCTTTTGAGGAACATATTACTAACGCGCCGGGCATGGAGCATGTGCGTGATATGGTCAGTGGTCCGATTATTCCAACCCCGGGGGCGGTCATGGAATGTACCAAACTATTGTACGACTGCTTGGGCGATTTGATTGTATTGGATGTAGGAGGCGCTACCACAGACCTTCATTCTGTTGCCACGGAATCCGATAAGATTGCTCGCATCATGGTTGCGCCGGAACCGAAAGCAAAGCGTACCGTAGAGGGCGACCTGGGTGTTTATGTAAACCGAATGAAAGTCATCGAGTCCATTGGAGAAGAAAAGCTGCGCAAGGAATGTGAAAAAATGGAAATTGACTTGGATAAAACACTGGAAACCTATGTAGCAATTCCAAAGACAGAAGCGGAATTCAAACTGGTTGAACGGCTAACCAAAGAAGCCGTGCTAAAAGCCGTAGAACGTCATGCCGGTATCATCAGGTACATCTATGGTCCATCCGGCAGAAGCACCGTAGCAGAGGGTAAGGATTTGACGCCGGTAAAATACATTGTCGGCACGGGAGGCGCTTTGACAAGACTGCCTCACCGCGTGGAGATTATGCAGGAAATCGCAAAGCATAATGAAACCGGCATGATGCTGTTTCCAACCGAGCACGCACGGATTCTAGTGGATAACGATTATATTATGGCTTCTTTGGGAGTTTTGTCTAAGAAACATAGAGCGGCAGCGATTCGTCTGTTAGAAAAGAGCTTGGACTTCAAATTCCCTGAGAAAAAGGAGCAGGATTTTACCGCAGTCAGCAAAGCTATGGCGGATGTGAACCGTGAAGCAGAGGAAGCAAAGCAGCGGGATGAGGAATATCGGAAACACATTGAGGAATGTGAGGCTATGGGTTACGATATGACTGCCTTCAAAGAAGAAGAAAAGATCGGCGGCGCCAGCGAAGAAGAACTGAAAGCGGCGCGTGACGCCGCCCTTGCGCAGTCTGATGAAAAGTCGGCAATGCGAGGCGGACAGGGCGTCAAGGGTAAATGGGCTGCCAAGACCGAAAGCGGCGGACAGTACATGGGGGACTGCACCCATGACTGTAAACACTGCACCAGAAGAAACTGCCCGAACCGGGTAGAATAATATAATATAACGCTTAGGTATCGAACGGGAAAGGAGAACCGAAATGTACCCAAAATTACAAATTAACCTGAAGAAATTAGAAGACAACTTAAACGCCTGCGCAGTGATCACCAAAGACCGCGGCGGCTGTTCCCTGATGATTGTAACCAAGGGACTTTGCGCTGACAAGGAGATGGTAAAATTGGTAGTAGAAAATCCTAATGTAGACTTTGTTGCAGATTCTCGCATTAAGAACATCGCAACGTTTGCAGATCTGGCGCGCGAAAACGGCAAGAAAACGGTTTTGCTGCGGATTCCGATGCATTGCGAAGTGGCAGAGGTTGTAAAGTATGTGGATTTGTCTTTTAACTCCGAACTTTCTACGATCAGACTGCTCAATGAAGAGGCTGCAAAAGCCGGTAAAGTCCATGACATTTTACTGATGATCGATTTGGGTGATTTGAGAGAAGGGATTTTCTTCCAGAATGAAGATTTGATTTACGAAGCCGTAGAGGAAATTTTGAAGATGGATCATATCAATTTGTACGGAATTGGCGTGAACCTGACCTGTTACGGCGCAGTGATTCCGAAGAACGATACCTTAACCCAGCTGGTTGAGATTGCAGAAAAGCTGGAAGCGAAATATGATATCAATTTGGAAATGGTTTCCGGTGGAAACTCCAGTTCCATTTATTTGATCGACGAAGGGGAATTGCCGGAAGGTATCAACAACCTGCGTCTGGGCGAATCTTTCCTGCTTGGTAATGACACTGCATATGGTGCGAAACTGCCGGGGACAGTCAGCGATGCCTTGATTTTGCAGACGCAGATCATCGAGTTGAAAGAAAAACCATCTTTACCGATTGGAGAAGTGGGGGTAGACGCTTTCGGTGAAAAGCCTTATTATGAAGACAGAGGCATTATGAAACGCGCCATCATTGGCATCGGCAAACAGGATACGGACCTAGGCAGCATGACGCCGCTGGATTCTCAGATCGAAATCATGGGCGGCAGCTCCGACCACATCATTTTGGACGTAACTCATACAGACAGAGAATACAAAGTCGGCGATATTGTAGAATTCGAACTGGGCTACAGCGGCATGTTAAAGACATCTACTAGTCCATATGTAGAAAAGGAATATATACGGTAATTGATAAGGACAGGAAGGAGACATTCCTGTCCTTTTTTCGAAAATTCTTGATTTTTTCTCAGCATGAGTTTATACTAAAAATATAAATAAAATAGTTTCAAAATATATAATTATTAAAGATTTACAATATGAATGTCGGCAAACAGCTTGAAACACTGATTTTCAAGAGACGAAAGATAGAAATGATGCCTATGAAAAAGTTTATTAGTATGGCGCTGATAGTAGCTATGGTTTTGGGAGTGGGAACAATGATTCATATAGTGCGCAGGTTGAAATGGCTTATGAGATGTTCAAAAAAATCGGACAGAAATAAATGAACCGGAGGGACATATTATGAGAAACAAAAGAGTCAAACAGGGATTACATATTTTTAATATTCTTGCGACAGCATTTTGCACAATTATAAATTTTTACCTTTTCACCGTTACTTTTGACGCCTTATATGTGGTTGCAGTAGTTGTTTTCGTTTTAGCCTGTAAAAAAAGCATTAAGGGATTGCGGGAAGCTGGCAAGGAATAATGTACAATCTGCGTAAAAAAGCATGGGCATTTGTTTCACCCATGCTTTTTGTGTATAGTTTGAGGCCATCAACAAAGCGATAGCATTTTATTATTCTAAGGTCGAAATTCAGGCTTCATTTAATATTCGCATCATGAGATCTTCATCAATGTTGCCGCCGCTCAAAATGAGAGCGACATTTTTACCGCCGATGCGTTCCGGGTAGTCCATTACGGCAGCGACAGTGATAGCGCCTGCACCTTCTACGACGATCTTTTCTTTTTGAATCAGATGTCTTACAGCGCGGCGAATCGAAGTTTCTTTGATCGAAATAATATCGGTCAGATATGCGGGCAGCATGGCGTATACCAATTCCCCTACGCCGCCGACCAGACCGTCGCAAATGGTGTCTCCTGTAATTGGAAAGGCATCATACCATTTTTTATCCTCGATGGAGCGAATCATAGCGGGGCATGCGTCTGTCTGCACGCCGATGATGCGGATAGACGGATTGATCTGTTTGGCAGCGACGGCAACGCCAGTACTCAATGAACCACCGCCGATCGGCAAGACAATTGTATCGATGTCAGGGTTTTGCTTTAGGATTTCCAGCCCCACAGTTCCCTGACCGGCATAGACGAAAGGATCTTTGTCATATGAATCGATGTAGACCATTTTCTTATCTTCAATATAGCGTAGACCCAGGTGGTGTGCTTCGTCATAGTTTTTACCTAACTTGATGACTGTTCCGCCGAATTTTTTAATTTTGTCAACCTTCGGCTGCGGACAGATCTCCGGTACGATAATGATTGTATTTTGGATTCCCAGAAGGCTTGCCCCATAGCTGACAGCCGCACCGTGATTACCGGAAGAAATGGTGGCTACGCCCCTTGTTTTTTCCTCTGCAGTAAGCTGCAGCATTCTGTTGAGTGCACCGCGAAGTTTAAAGGCTTTTACCTTCTTTTGCTGACATTCCAGCTTCAGGAAATACCGTCTGCTGTTATCGCTCAGATAAAGGGACTCTTCGAGCGGTGTCTGATAAACAAGTTCTTTGATATTTTCGTATGCGTTAGACACGTCTTGTGCAGTAAACTGATTCATATTTTAAATCTCCTTTGCCTGCGATGATAAAACTTTTGGATCTGTGGATTTTCCGACGAACCGTACAATCAAAAGGATGATGGCAGCGCCGGCGATCAAAGGCAGCAGTGCGCTTATGCCTGTGAATCCAATCAATAAATAGCTCAGTAATGCAATGCCGGCAGGAACCAGTGCGTACGGAATCTGCGTTTTGACATGGGTAATGACATCGCATCCCGAAGTAGCAGAAGATAAAATAGAGGAATCAGAAATCGGAGAAGTCTGATCGCCAAAAGTACTTCCTGACAGAACTGCCGCAATGGTCGCAATGACAAGATGAGAGTTGGTCGGATCCTGCACAAATGCGGCAACCAGAGGAATCTCGATCGGAAATACGATTGGCATGGTTCCCCAAGAAGTGCCGGAACAGAACGATATGATACAGGAAATTAAGAAAATGCACGCAGGGAAAATGGCAACGGAAACGCCGTCCGAAACGATACTGATTAAATAATCAGCAGTGTGCAAATCTGTAATCACTTTGCCAAGGGCCCAGGCGATGACAATGACAATGCCTGTTTCACATAATCCAAAGAATCCGCTGAGCCAGGTTTGGTATACTTTTTTCACAGGGATTTTTACGAATACTTTGGCGATAATAGTCGCAACCAGCGTTGCCAGCATTGCTGCCCAAACAATTGGCGGCATTGGGTCTGCTTCACCGATACAATCTCTGAAACCGGACAGTGTGAACGGATCGACGTCACTGCCCAGGCTTTTTGCGCCGCTGTACCAAATGCCAAAGAAAATTGTAAGAACCATGGTCAGAATTGGGACCAGGGCATACCAAACTTTGCCGTTTTTGCCAATTTCAATGTCACTTGCTGCTTCTGCTGCAGGTTTTTTGGCGGCTGTAGATGGGGTTCCCAGTCTTGCAGCGCGTTCTGCGTGATACATTGGACCAAAGTCGCGCATCATCAGCGCAACAGCGAAAGAAATTACAATGGCCATAATATTATAGAACATATAAGGAATATTTTTGACGATCATCATAAATCCGTTGACATTTTCATATCCCATATTGTTGAAAGCGTCAGTGACAAGACCGATTTCAAACCCAATCCACGTGGTCATGATCGCGATGCCAGAGACAATACCTGCTGTAGTATGTACGATGTAAGTCAACTTTTCTCTTGAAACGCGCAGCCTATCGCATAGGGGCTGCATGGTCGGCCCTACAATCAGGATGTTTGCGTAGTCATCGAAAAATACCAGACAGCCGACCAAAGAAGTAATCACCTGTGCGCCGCGGGAAGACTTTACTTTCTTACTAAACGATGCTGGTGCCTCCGGTCAGATTCAGAATCGAGACCATACCGGCGATGGTCAGGGTAAAAATGAGAATAGATGCGTGACTGGCATCGGTGATTGCGCCGGTCACATAAGTTGCAAATGTGTCCATAAATGCGGTTATTATGTTGCCGTTATCTATGACCAGGGCGCCGACAAAGACGCCGGTCAGCAGGGAGATGACAACCTGCCGCGTTCCGATTGCAAGCCCAATGGCTATCACAGCCGGAAGTAAACTGATGATTCCATAGTCCATCTGAAATACCTCCTTCATAAAAGTAGTTGCTTTTATTATAGTGGTCATATGGAATGGCAGGCTTAAAACTTTCACAAAACAGGAAGAAGCTTTTTGTATATCTTACAAAAGTGTCAGATGATGCGCTTTCATGGCAGTGGACAGACATTCATAGAATTCAAAATCGGTCAAGTCTTCCATATCCGTCATTTCGCGTATTTTGTTCAGGCGGTAGCGAACCGTATTCAGGTGACACTCACACAGTGTAGAAGCAGCAGTCATATCACCGCCGCTGAGAATGAATGCTTCTGCAGTTTCCCGTAAAATTTTTTTGTCTGCAATAACGCTGTAGATTTCTTCATAGAAATTTTTCAAATCTGTACTTTCCAGAAGGGGAATCAGATAACGGTAAGTCCCGATTTTGCTGTACTCTCTGAAATTTCTTCCGGAAGCTTTGCTGGCGATATAAGTGTGATAACTTTCGCGAATACAGTGGTCGAATGCCTCATGGGAAAGGTGTACGCGACTTAGGTAAAGATTGATTTTCTCAATTTGAATCGGGCAGGTTTCGAGCAAATGATGTGCCATGATTTGAAATTGCTGCGCATCGTCAAATGTGCCGGTCATGATCAGAAAAATCCCATTGCCGTACTTCGCCATAATCGCTTTTGTGTGCATGTGTTTGTTAGAATAGGCGCATTGTAAGATTCGGCTGATATCCATATTTTCGCTGGAGGTGATGAAAACTGCCATGGCGTATCGTTTTAATGTCAGGGAAATGCCGCGTGTAATTTTCTGCAGTTCATAGTTCGAGATGCGGTTTTGTATCATACAGAGCAGATTGTCTTCGGATAACAATTGATTGTCATCTTTTGACACGGCTTCTGCAATCCGAAAGATGAAATCTTCAGAATGAATGTCTTTATCGTATGCAAAAATCGGAAAATTATTTTCGTTTGCAAAGGCAATTGCTTCTGACGGCAATTCCTGAAACAAAACTTTTTTAAACGCCAGTCCTGAAACTCCGCTGTGGACAATTCTTTTTAATGCATGAAGAATTTTCTCAGGATGACCCTGTGCAAAAATCAGACTGGAGATAACGAAACAATTTGGTTCAAAATCATCATCCATGGTGTAATTGAACTCATCTAAAAATTCATAATCGACAATACCGACAGAATAAATATCTCTTTCAAGGCCATTTTTCCCTGCAACCAGGGAGATTTTATCTTTTTCTGCTAAACCTGGAATTTCTTTAACTTTCAGCGCCATAGTCCCTCCTGACGAGTTTTTTAAATTCATATTCCGACATTGTGATAAACCTGTATCACATTAAGCATAGCATAAAATAATGGTGATTTCTATCTACTTTATGTGTTTTTGAATTGACTTTCCTGTAAATGTAAAGTAAAATAAAAAAAGAGTGTTGGCTTTAGCCGCACGAAGGGGCACACCACCGCGGGTGTGAACTTTCGTGCGGTTTTTTTGTTTAACAGAAAAGGAGAAAGCTATGGTAAGAATTAACGGAGCTGATGTCAGCGCAGAGGGTATAAGTCTGGGGGCATATCTGGATAAGGAGGGATTTTCGCAAACACGGATTGCCGTAGAACGAAACGGTGAAATCGTGCCGAAGACAAAATACGAGGAAATCATACTTGCAGAAGGAGATAAAATTGAAATTGTAAGCTTTGTTGGAGGCGGATGATGAGACAGAAATACAGGAGGATGCCGGCGCAAAAAGAAATTAGAGAATGCCTGGAGCTGCGCCACGGTAGAGAAATACAGAGGAAATTGGCCAATGCGAGGGTCGCTGTCTGCGGTCTTGGAGGACTGGGTTCGGCTATAGCGATCGCATTGGCCAGGACAGGCGTAGGGCATCTTCACCTGATTGATTTTGATCGGGTTGATTTGTCCAATTTGAATCGGCAGCAGTATGCGGTAGAGCAGCTGGGCATGCCGAAGACCGACGCCATGGCAGAGGAAATCCGGCGCTTCAGTCCGTATGCAGAATTGAAATTGGATTTTGTCAAATTGGCGGAAGAAAATATTGAAGAACTGTTGAAAGAAGACAGCTACATTTGTGAGGCATTCGACCAGCCCGAAGAAAAAGCGATGCTGACTAACACCGTATTGACCCAGATGCCAGATAAATTTCTGATAGGCGCTTCTGGCATGGCAGGGTATGGTCAAAGCAATATGATTAAAACCCGTCCAATTACCGGTAGATATTATCTGTGTGGCGACGGAGTATCAGAGATTAGCGAAACGTGCGCCTTAATGGCGCCTCGAGTGATGATTTGCGCGGCGCACCAGGCTAATATGGTAATAAGGTTGATTTTAGGAAAGGAAGAAATATAAATGGAAAAAACAGCGTTAAGGGATGTGTTTACTTTAGGTGGAAAGGCGTTTTCATCCCGTTTTATTCTGGGATCAGGGAAGTATTCTATGGAACTGATCAGAGCCGCAGTAGAACAGGCTGGTGCAGAGATAATTACCCTGGCGGTAAGAAGAACGAATACGAAAGAAAGCGAAAATATTTTGGACTATATCCCGGAGGACGTCACTCTACTGCCAAATACCAGCGGGGCCAGAAACGCGGAGGAGGCAATTCGTATCGCCAGAATGTCCAGAGAGCTGGGCTGCGGAGACTTTGTTAAAATTGAAATCATGCGAGACAGCAAGTACCTGTTACCAGATAATCAGGAAACGGTGCGCGCTACGGAAATTTTAGCGAAGGAGGGCTTTGTGGTTTTACCGTATATGTATCCTGATTTATATACTGCCAGAGATCTGGCTAACGCCGGCGCTTCGGCAGTCATGCCACTAGCCGCGCCGATCGGGTCGAATAAGGGACTTGCGACGAAGGAATTTTTACAGATTCTTATAGACGAGGTTGATTTACCGGTAATTGTAGACGCAGGTATCGGCAGACCTTCTCAGGCTTGTGAGGTTATGGAGATGGGAGCAGCGGCAGTTATGGCTAATACAGCGATTGCAACAGCGGGCGATATCCCAGCGATGGCTTTGGCCTTCCGAAGGGCTATAGAAGCAGGCCGCAGCGCATATCTGGCAGGTCTGGGCAGAGTGCTGGAAAGAGGCGCGTCGGCGTCAGATCCGCTGACTGGATTTTTAAGAGACTAAATGGTACATATAGAATGAATGGGAGATAAAAAATGGGAGAAAATCAATTCCTTATCGATTCAGAAAAGCTGAGCGCAGCGGATCTCCGGATAAAGCGCCGCATTGAGAATGATCGCTCTGCAAGAGCCGATCATATGACATATATGGAGGGCATGGAACAGATTCAATCAGATATCATGGAAAAGGTTCTCCGACAAATGGATGCCTATCATTATGAGCATTATACAGCAGAAGACGTTAAGCGCGCCTTAGCAAAAGACACTTGCGGAATAGAGGAGTTTAAGGCGCTTCTAAGCCCTGCGGCAGAGCCGTTTTTAGAACAGATGGCAGAAAGAGCAAAGATAGAAACCAGTAAGCATTTCGGCAATACGGTTTACCTGTTTACCCCCATCTATATCGCTAATTTTTGCGAAAACTACTGCGTTTATTGCGGATTTAACTGTTATAACGATATCCGCAGAAAAAAGCTGAATTACGAAGAAATAGAAAACGAAATGAGGGTTATCGCAGATTCAGGAATGGAAGAAATACTGATTCTTACAGGAGAGAGCCGTAAAGCCAGCAGTGTGGAATACATCGGCGAGGCTGTAAAGATTGCTCGGAAGTATTTTCGCAATATTGGTATTGAAATTTATCCCGTCAATGTAGATGAATACAGATATCTGCACCAGTGCGGCGTGGACTACGTTACCGTATTTCAGGAGACTTACAATGCGGATAAGTACGAGAAGCTTCATCTTATGGGGCATAAGAGAGTTTTTCCATATCGATTTGAAGCACAGGAACGAGCGTTGATGGGCGGCGTACGCGGCGTGGCATTTTCGGCGCTGCTGGGGCTGTGGGATTTTCGTAAGGATGCTCTGGCAACAGCTCTCCATGCCTATTATTTGCAGCGAAAGTATCCTCATGCGGAGATATCTCTTTCCTGTCCGAGACTGCGTCCTATTGTGAATAACAATAAAATTAATCCGCTGGATGTAGGAGAACGTCAGCTATGTCAGATTCTGTGCGCGTATCGCATTTTTTTGCCATACGTGGGAATCACTGTGTCAACCAGAGAGGAAAAGCATTTTCGCGATGGAATCGTTAAAATCGCCGCGACGAAAATTTCTGCAGGCGTCTCTACCGGAATAGGTGATCATGAGAGCAAATACGAAGGAAAAAAAGCGGCGGATACAGGCGACGAACAGTTTGAAATTGCCGATGAAAGGAGTTTTGATCAGGTTTATCAGGCCATCACGGACGAGGGCCTGCAGCCGGTAATCAATGATTATGTCTATGTGTAAACGGATTTGCGTTACAAATCGTCATTTGGTTCGCGGAGATTTTTCGCAGCAAATTGAAAAGATCCTCATGCTGCCTGTAGATAGACGGCCCGACGCTCTTATTGTGAGAGAAAAGGACCTGTCTTTGCAGGATTATCAAAGGGTATCAGTCAGGATTTTGTCTCTATGCAAGCAGTACGGCGTGCGCTGCCTTTTTAACGGGCGCTATGATTCAGCAAGACGCTGCGGCGCGGATGGTGTTCAGCTTTCTTTTTCCACATATATGGATGTTCCTATGGATAACCTGGCGGATATTTCTCTGGTTGGCGTATCTGTTCACAGCCGGGAGGAAGCGGAAATTGTGGCCAAACGTGGGGCGGATTTTCTTATCTACGGCCATATTTTTGCAACTGCTTGCAAACCGGGATTGCCGCCGCGCGGGCTGGCGTCTCTCCGTCAGATCTGTAGAACTGTTCATGTTCCCGTCTTCGCCATAGGAGGGATTACAGAAGACAATATGGCTGATTGTGCGCAGGCCGGCGCGACGGGGGTGTGCATGATGAGCGAGTACATGCGGCTTTAAAATTTAAAGAAAAATGGGTTAATTTTGTCGATTTTGAAAGCGTATGTGGCAAAGATTTACGTGACAAACGCTGTAAAGTAGTATAAAATTAAGTTTGTATAAACTGAATGGACTGCTTCCGCCGAAGCGGCCTTGCTTTCCAACAGGAGAGAGCACATGTTATAAACAGGAGAAAAGGAGAAAAATTTATGACAGAGGTTAAAAACCAGCTTGTATTAGACTGGGTAAAAGAAATGGCGGAATTAACTAAGCCAGACGAGGTAGTCTGGATTGATGGAAGCGAAGAACAGCTAGAAGAGATCAAGAAGCTCTCTCTTGCGACAGGAGAAATGATTGAGTTGAATCAGGAAAAGCTTCCTGGTTGTCTCTATTATCGTACTAATCCGAAGGATGTGGCGAGAGACGAAAAAAGAACGGTTATCTGTACTCGCAGAAAAGAGGATGCGGGCCCGACCAATAACTGGGTAGAGCCAAAAGAAATGTATGACAAAATGGGCAAACTCTTTGACGGCGCTATGAAGGGAAGAACAATGTATGCTATCCCATTTTCTATGGGCGTGCCGGGAACAGAATTTGCCAAGATTGGTATCGAGTTGACAGATTCCATCTATGTTGTTTTGAGTATGGCTATTATGACTCGTGTTGGAGACGTTGTCATAGAGGAACTCAATCAGGGCGCGGACTTTACGAAGTGCCTGCATTCCAAAGCAACAATCAATGAACAGGAAAAGTATATCGCTCACTTCCCAGAGGATAATACGATTTGGTCCATCAACTCCGCATATGGTGGAAACGTATTGCTCGGAAAGAAGTGTCTCGCGTTGAGAATCGGTTCCTACCTGGGAAAACAGGAGGGCTGGATGGCAGAACATATGCTGATTTTGAAGATAGAAAATAAGGAGGGAGAGGCCAAATATGTTTGCGGCGCGTTTCCAAGCGCTTGCGGCAAGACCAATTTGGCAATGCTCACACCACCAGACTATTTCAAAGAAAAGGGATATAAAATATCTACAATCGGCGACGATATCGCATGGCTTAGAATCGGAGAAGACGGTAGACTTTACGCAGTTAATCCAGAGAACGGATTCTTTGGCGTAGCGCCGGGAACAAACGAGAAATCAAATCCGAACGCGCTTCGGACAACACATAAAGGAACAATCTTTACTAACGTGGCCAGAAATCTGGACGATAATACGGTATGGTGGGAGAAATTAGATAAGAACCCGCCTGAAAATGGTGAGGATTGGCTGGGAAATCCTTGGAACGGGAAAACTTCCGAAGAAAAGGGAGCACATCCGAATTCAAGATTCACAGCGCCTGCAGAGAATTGCCCGACCATCGCGGACGAATTCTTTACAGGTCAGGGCGTTCCTATTTCTGCTATTATCTTTGGCGGAAGAAGAGCAAAGGCAGAGCCTCTGGTTTATCAGGCAAAGAGCTGGGATCACGGTGTGTTTATCGGTTCTGCAATGGCTTCTGAGACTACAGCGGCTGCCAATGGACAGGTCGGCGTAGTTAGACACGATCCAATGGCAATGCTGCCGTTCTGTGGATATAATATGGCAGAATACTTCCAGCACTGGATTGATATGGGAAAGAAGATGAGCAATCCGCCGCAGATTTTCCATGTAAACTGGTTCAGAACTGATGAAAATGACGAGTTCATGTGGCCGGGCTTTGGAGATAATCTTCGTGTCATCCTGTGGATGCTTAATCGTTGCGAGGGCAGTGTAGGCGCAGTGGAGACACCGTTGGGATTTGAGCCGAAAGCAGAAGATATAGACGTTCATGGATTGGATATTTCCCCGGAAACACTGGAAAAGCTTCTTCGTGTGGATGCAGAAGCATGGAAAGATGAGATCGAAGGTATTCAGACGTTCTATGATAAGTTTGAATGGTTACCAAAAGAGATTACCAACAGCTTTGACCAGTTAAAAGCAGAGATTAGTGAGCTGTAATAGTTAAAGCTACAATAATGTTCTATATTGCCGATATTCTCAATGAGAAGCTGAAGCAAGAGCAGATAAATGTAACTGTCATCGAGCCTATGGTCAATGCGATGAAGTTTTTAGAGACCATGGTTATGCTGAAATATGACAATTCTGTTTCTGTGAATCCCGATATCAGATCAGCAGAAATTTCCTGTATTAAGCGATAGAGCAACAGAAATAGAATAAAGATATATAAAGATCCCGGGAGGTGTTGACTAGCAAGCTCGTCCCGGGTTTTAAATTTGTCTCTTTTCAGCGCCCCTGACGCTCTAAGATCATAAGACCTTTATCTGTCAAAGAAAGACCGTATTTACCATGACGAGAAGAAAGCAGCCCCTGCTCCGTTAACTGAGGGATCAAAGTTCTCAGCCGGTATTCAGAAATTTGACAGCCGTTATCTCTGAGATACCAATACAGCCGGTTACGGCTGGCGATTTCATTGCGCTGGTTTAGCTGATGGACAGAAGATAAAATGACAGCTGAAAGACGGGTGATTTCTGTAACCTCCTCGGCCTTTGCCTTTAGTCGGGTTTCCGTCTCACTTTCTGAAAGTACAGTGAACGGTTTAGCATTTTCCGGAATTTCGTCTTCGCCGGCAAGGCATACTGTAATTTCCGTTAGGAGCTGCACGGGAAAACATTTACGCAGCTGTTCTTGCAGCATAGCTTTTGTTTCATAGCTTTGACAAATAAAAGCCAGAGCGTTTTTTTCTTCATTCTGCATTTTAGTGCATTCCATCCTTTCTTCCCTAATAGCTACCTTAAGTATATCATGAGTTAATGCGTGTTACAATTTTTAAATTTTTCACCCCGACAAAATTTAAATTCTTAATCCGATTACTGTAAAAAATTTTCTTTTTCATAAAAGGGGTACAGGAGATTGCAATTCTTTTCTTTCGCCGATAGAATGATGTAGAAAAATAACCAAATGAGAAATTTAAAGCGGAGAAACCACATGACACAAAAGAAAGAATTAACGATGGCGGAGCAAAGAATCCGCCAGTTGCTGGATTATGGCAGCTTTATGGAGATCGGTGAGGACGTTACAGCCAGATTGACTGATTTCTATACGCCGGGAACCCAGGACAAGCCTTCAGACGGCGTTATCTGTGGCTACGGTACGATAGAAGGCCAGCTGGTCTATATTTTCAGTCAGGACGCCGCGGTACTGGGCGGCACTTACGGCGAGATGCACGGACAGAAAGTGAACCGGCTTTATCAATTAGCAATGAAGACAAAAGCGCCGATTATCGGCCTGTTGGATTGTCATGGCTTTCGTATCGAGGAAGGCCTGGACAGCTTAGATAAATTTGCAAGATTATACGCGCTGCAGGCAGCGGCATACAGTCAGATACCTCAAATTATGGCAGTAGTAGGGCGTTGCGGCGGCGGTATGTCCATCGCGGCTAATATGGCGGATTTCGTCTTTGTTGAAAAGCAGAACGGACAGCTTTTTGTTAATCCGGGCAATGCCATCGACAGAAGCTTTGACGAAATCGTAGATCAGGCGGATTTTACTGATGGAAAGATGACTTGTGATGAGATACTCACGTCTATTCGCACTGTGATTACATTGCTTCCTGCCAATACCGACAGAAAGCCGCAGCAGGGAACGTGCAGCGATGATTTGAATCGCCTTTGTCCGGATATTGAAGCCATGAGAGGGGACGGTCGCGCAATCCTGAGAGAGCTTTCTGACGACCACTTTTTCTTTGAAACCAGAAGAGAAAGCGGCAGAGATATGGTAACGGGTTTTATCAAGCTGGACGGCGCAGTGGCCGGCGCTATTGCCAATCACCGCGGCAGAGACGGCAGCGGAAGAATCAGTGCAGAGGGTTTCGACAAAGCGGCGTCCTTTATCGGACTTTGCAATAAGTTCAGCATTCCGATCCTGACTGTTACGGACACAGATGGCTTCGATACTTCCGAAGAACAGGAAATTTATTTGCCGAAGGCTGCCGGACGAATGATTCGCGCATTGGCCGGAGCAAAGATTCCGAAAGTAAATTTGATTACCGGCGAGCTTTACGGCAGTGCGTACAGCCTGATGAACAGCAAAGGATTGGGAGCGGATTATGTGTTTATGTGGGATAGCGCTAATGTAAATATCATCAATCCGAAACAAGCGATTGAAATCCTCTATCCGCAGACGACGGATTCTGCCTTTGCCGCACAGAGGGTTGCCGATTACGAAAAGAGCCACAGCAGCGCGCGCGCGTTAGCGAGACATGACTATGTAGATAAGGTAATTCGACCAGAGGATACTCGAAAAATGATTGCAGGGGCGTTTGAAACCTTTGCCAACCTCTATTAGGAGGTGAAGTGATGACTCTCGGAGAAATATTATCAAAAGCGGCCATAAACACCTTGATGGGCATGGGAACCGTATTCGCCGTATTAATTTTGATCAGCTGCATTATCGCACTGTTTAGATTTATCCCCGGCGCGCAGGACAAACTGCAGAAGAAGGAACAGATAGAACCGATTGTGCAATCACAAAGCACAGAATCCGCGGTCGCAGACGACGTCCAATTAGTCGCGGTAATTATGGCGGCGATTTTGGCGTCAAAGGGTGTCGGTCAGGACGCTTTGGACGATGCGGAGAACAGTCCGTACATCGTAAGGTCAATTAAACGGAAAGGATAAGAAAATGGAAACCTATATTATTAGAGTAAACGGGATAGAGTACGAAGTCGAAGTAGAAAAGAAAGCAGAAGGGCAGTCGGCGTCTGCAGCGGTACAGCCGGAGAAGAAGGCACAGCCGCCGAAGGCGGAGGTAAAGACTCCTGCAGCGGAGGGACAGCCAGTTACCTGCGGCACAGCCGGTAAGGTATGGAAGCTGGTAGCCGCCGAAGGCGCGGAGCTAAAGAAAGGAGATACCATTCTGATTTTAGAGGCCATGAAGATGGAGATTCCAGTAGTAGCGCCTTTTGACGGAACATTGGCGTCTATTCAAGCAGCGGAGGGAGACAGCGTAGAGGCCGGCCAGACTGTGGCGACAATCGCATAGAGAACATTATGGATTATATCATCAATACTTTAGAAAATCTTGCGCAGCAGACGGCATTTGCTAGCCTTTCCATCGGCAATCTGGCCATGATTGGTGTTGCATGCATCTTCCTATATTTTGCAATTGCCAAGGGCTATGAACCGTTGCTGCTTGTACCGATTTCTTTCGGTATGTTACTTGTAAATATTTACCCGCCGATCATGGAGGAGGGAGGATTGCTTCATTATTTCTTCATGTTGGATGAATGGACGATTCTGCCGTCTTTGATTTTTCTCGGCGTAGGCGCGTTGACGGACTTCGGCCCGCTTATCGCAAATCCGAAAAGCTTCCTTTTAGGCGCGGCGGCGCAATTTGGAATTTTCGGCGCGTATATCATGGCAATGCTCATGGGATTCAACGACATGGCTGCCGCTGCTATCGCTATCATCGGCGGCGCTGACGGCCCGACATCCATATTCCTGGCCATGAAACTGAATCAAACTGAAATAATGGGGCCGATCGCGGTTGCCGCGTACTCCTATATGGCCTTGGTACCAATCATTCAGAGGCCGATCATGCGCGCGCTTACTACGAAAGAGGAACGTTCTATCAAGATGGAACAGCTGCGGCCGGTATCAAAGAAAGAGAAAATTCTGTTTCCAATTGTGGTAACCATCGTTGTTTGCGGATTACTGCCGTCAACCACCCCTTTGGTAGGTATGCTGATGTTGGGCAATTTGTTTAGAGAAAGCGGTGTGGTACGGCAATTGGCAGATACAGCTTCAAACGCTTTGATGTACATTGTAGTTATTCTTTTGGGTACTTCGGTAGGAGCTACCACCAGCGCGGAGGCTTTCCTCAACTGGGCAACCATCAAGATTGTCATTTTGGGATTCCTGGCGTTCTGTTTTGGAACGGCGGCAGGCGTATTGTTTGGTAAGCTGATGTGCAAGCTATCCGGAGGAAAAATCAATCCGCTTATTGGATCGGCAGGGGTATCTGCCGTACCGATGGCAGCCAGAGTATCTCAAAAAGTCGGCGCGGAGGAGGATCCTACCAACTTCTTGCTGATGCATGCAATGGGGCCGAATGTAGCAGGCGTTATCGGAACAGCAGTTGCAGCAGGCGTATTTATGGCTATATTCGGTGTATAACACAAGGAGAATGAATAAAATGAGCGAAAAGAAATTGAAGATTACAGAAACCGTACTGCGAGACGCCCATCAGTCTTTGATTGCAACACGTATGCGGACAGAAGATATGATTCCAATTCTGGAAAAGATGGACCGGATAGGTTATTACTCTATAGAGTGTTGGGGCGGCGCAACCTTTGACGCTTGTCTCCGATTTCTGGATGAGGATCCCTGGAGCCGTCTTCGGACTTTACGGGCAAAGATAAAGGACACAAAGCTGCAGATGCTTTTGCGCGGACAGAATTTGCTGGGATACCGGCATTACGCCGACGATGTTGTAGAATATTTTGTGCAAAAATCAGTTGCAGGAGGTATTGATATTCTTAGAATCTTTGATGCCTTTAACGATTTACGTAATGTAGAAACTGCTGTCAATGCCGCGAAGAAGGAAGGCGCGGAAGTACAGCTGGCCATGGCTTATACAACCGGAGAAGCCTATACGCTGGACTATTGGAAGAAGCTGGCAGCAGACATGGAAAGCATGGGCGCCGATTCTATCTGTATCAAGGATATGGCTGGCATCCTGGTTCCAGAAGAAGCATCCCGCTTGATTACGGCTTTGAAGGATACTGTTAAAATACCCCTTCAGTTGCACAGTCACTGTACTAGCGGCGTAGCGCCGATTACGTATGTAAAGGGTGTAGAGGCCGGGTGTGATATTATCGACACCGCGATTTCTCCATTTGCTATGGGCACCAGCCAGCCAGCGACAGAAGTGATGGTAGAAACTTTCTCCGGAACGCCTTTTGATACAGGATTGGATCAGGAGCTTCTGTCGGAAATCGCTGATTATTTCAGGCCGCAGAGAGATCAGGCCATTGCAACAGGCTTGATGGATCCAAAGGTTTTGGGAGTTGATGTAAAGACCCTGCTGTATCAGGTACCTGGTGGCATGCTTTCAAATCTGGTATCTCAATTGAAGGATCAAAATGCTTCTGACCGGTTTTATGAGGTGCTGGCTGAGATTCCAAAGGTCAGACAGGATCTGGGAGAACCCCCGCTGGTAACTCCGTCATCGCAAATCGTTGGAACACAGGCAGTTCTTAACGTACTGATGGGCGAACGTTATAAGGTGATGAGTCAGGAAACGAAGGCAATTCTTCACGGCGATTATGGTAAAACTGTAAAACCGTTTAATCCGCAGGTGCAGCATTTGGCTATCGGCAATGATACGCCGGTGACTTGCCGTCCGGCAGATTTACTGGCGCCGGAGCTTGAATCCCTGCGTGAAGAAGTGAAGCTTTACAGCCAGAAGGATGAGGACGTACTGTCCTATGCTTTGTTCCCGAAGGTTGCCGTAGATTTTTTCAAAAACAGAGACGCGAAAGCCAATAAAATAGATCCGGGCGTATATGATTTGGCCAATAAAGCTTACCCGGTATAAGAGAAAAGGAGATGTGAAGCATGATTATTGCACAACAAAATGGGAGAACTACCATCGGCGCGCCAGATAAGCTGTTTGGTGTTTCTTCTAAAGCAAAAGAGAGAATTGCTGAAATTGGTAAAGAAAACGTAATCGATTCTACAATTGGAGTCCTGTTAAATGACGAAGGAAAGCTAGTGGTCCTGGAATCGGTCATGGACTGCATTCGCAGTTTGTCGCCGGAAGATTATGCAGCTTATGCACCGATTACAGGCCTTCCAGCATACCAGGCCGCGGTTAAGGAAGCCGTTTTCCTGGGTGAGGTTCCAGAGGGTGTTTTCGTAGAAAGCTGCTATACGCCGGGAGGAACCGGAGCGCTGCGTAACGCGGTGTCAGCTTATACGAAACCGGGAGACAAAATTCTTACCAGTGATTGGCACTGGAATCCGTACAATTTAATTGCAGCGGAATTGGGTCGTTCCGTTCAGACTTATCAGCTTTTCGATAACGAGGATAAATTCAACGGAGAAGGATTCGAAGCTGCGCTGACTGAAATTTTAGCAGGTCAGGATGAAACATTAGTTATTGTTAATACGCCTGCCCATAATCCTACCGGATATACTTTTACAGAAAACGATTGGAATACACTTCTGGATATTATAAAGAAGTTCCCTGAGAAGAAAATTGCTCTATTAGTAGATATTGCTTATCTGGACTTTGCCGGCGATCCGAAGGAATACAGATTCTTCCTTCCGATGTTAGCTGGCTTACCTGAAAATATTTTGCCGCTAATCGCGTTCAGCGCGTCAAAGGGCTATACCATGTACGGTATGCGTTGCGGCGCGTTGCTCTGTATGGCTCCAAGCGCTGAAATCGCCAAAGAGTTCAAGGATGTGATGAGTGTTGAGTGCAGAGCGTCCTGGTCTAACGGTAATCGCGCGGCTATGACAGTTTTGGCAAAGATTTTTGAAGATAAGGCTTTGCGTGCGAAGGTCGATGCAGAAAGAACCCATTGGATGGAAGTCCTTGCAGAAAGAGGCGGTGTATTCATGAAAGCCGCGGAAGAAGCGGGTTTGACAGCTTGCCCGTATGATTCCGGATTCTTCATCACAATTCCATGCGATCATGCAGAGGAAGCAGGGAAGCGTCTGCAGGATTTCAATATCTTTGCGATTCCGATGGGTTGCGGTATCCGCGTATCCGTAGCGTCCAATACAGTTGAGGAATGTAAGCAGATGCCAGCGAAGATTAAGCAGGCAATTGATGAAAGCAAGTAATTTCTTTTACATGATAAATGTCCTATAATCTTAAGCAGAGAGCGCCCGGCCGTCAGACGGCTGGGCGCTCTCTGCGTTTGTCGGAAGCGTCGCGAATTTTTTCAACGAGGAAAACAGAAAACCGCTGACAAAACGTTTTTTTTGTAGTATACTGATAGGGAATTTGGAAAACGGGGGCGTTTATGAGAAATCTGGACGAAATTGACGTTAAAATATTGAATATGTTGAAAAAAATGCGCGCACACCCTTGAAAGAGTTGTCGGCAGAAGTGTTTTTGACAACGCCGGCGGTATCCTCACGTATGGAAAAGCTGGAACGGGAGGGCTACATCAAAGGGTATCACGCCGCGCTGGATATGGAAAAGCTGGGGTACGGCATCAAGGCGTTTATTATGATTACCGTAGAGCCGGAGGACAGCAAAAAGTTCTATGAATTTATCAAGGAGCAGCGTTGCGTTCTGGAATGTGATCATATTACCGGACCGTATTCTATGATTATGAAAGTAGTATTTCCATCGACTACGCTGTTGGATGAATTTTTGGGCAAGCTGCAGGTCTTCGGTAAGACAGAGACGCAGGTTGTGTTTTCCAATGTAGTGGAGCGGCGGTAGTAAAAAATAGTCTTTGAATTTGAGCTATCAAAAAAGCCTTAAACTGTAAGGCTTTTTTGCATTCGTTTTCTTGCGTGCTATACAAGCAAATATGACGCATTTTACGGATTCACCCTGAAGGACGATAAAGTCAGGGTGAATCCTTTTGTTGTTTACAGCTTTTCAATGCTGTCCAGGTCCATGATAAACACTGTAGCTCCGCCGGCATTTTTCTTTACTGCCATCGGCGGAAGAATTGCCATTTGTTCACAGCCCGGGGCAGACAGATTTTGATAGGTCGTCTGCTCTCGAAGTCCGGCATCCTCCTTAAGGATTTTTATTACTTCCGGACACTTGGATTCCTCTGTGCCGATCATTACTGTTACATTTTTTCTACGGAAAAATCCTCCCGATGAGTTGAGTACAGTAACAAAGAATCCATTTTTGGTTAAATCACAGATGGTATCCTCGAAGTCGTCGCCGCTGAGTACGGCTAGTATCAGTTTTTGTTTTTCTTTCTTTTCCATTCCGGTATCCCTTTCTACCATTTATTATATACTTTTTCGGCAAACCCTATGAAATCTTTTATCTCAATGACGGTGCCGTCATCCAGTATAGCGCTGCCGCTGAATTGTCCGAAAACCTGATGTTGATTAGAGCGGATCAGTTTTACATCGGTATCCGCGTGGCGGTCGATGATGGGAAGGAAGTCCATTTCAAAGCGACCGTCATTTGATGTGAATCTCCAGGGAGATAGATAGTCTTCTGTCATGTCAGCCGTATCGACTACGATATTGCTTCCTGTACAGCAGCTGCCTTTGGATTTATACTGTTTTGCTTTCACAGGAATATGGAAAGTAACCTGATCCAGCTTATGTGCTTTGTGGTTATAAAACAGCATATTCTCTGTAGCGGCGGAGGTATCTCCAAAGCCATAACCGATATTAAATCCGAAGGGAATGTCATTGACCAGACCTGAAGCGCTGCCCCAATACCAGGTGTTTTTATAAGTCCATACGCCTCTGCCCCAGTCTAAAACCGCAAAGGAATCTGCAGTATCAAAAATATAATCTCGTCCATCGAAATGGATTCGTCCTTTTGCCGGCATGCAGTTGATTTTCTGATTGAAATAAAAGTGATCTGGTTTTTCTGGAAAGGGCGTTGCAATGACCATGGACTCGCCGCCTGGATCGGCTAAATCTATCATCCCCTCGATGGACTTTCCCTTATAGAAGCTTTTCATATAGAATTCCAGATGACGATTATTTTCTTCAATTGTGAAAGAAATCTTGTGATTCTTGCCGCCGTGACATACATTGCCTTTTGACGATGTTGATGGAAATCCAACCTTTCCAAATGTCATCCATGAAATAGAGCTGGAAGTGTGCTCCCAAGGCTCGTCAAAATTCAACAGGCTGATGCTGTCCAGTCCCATATAGGAGTTATCTGCAATGGTTAAGGCAACACCGAAATGACTGTTGCCAATATAGTAATAATCCCATTCCTTGATACGCCAACCGGAAGCTTTGATTGCCTTGCGGTCGTAAACGGGCAACATGGATTTGGCGTAACCAGGTTCTCGTAAATATCCCTTTTCATTTAGCAGGGGCGCTGATTTGGTTATCTCATGCTGCATTGGAAACCTCCCTTGATATATATACTTATTCTACCATAAGCACTAACCTTTGTCTTCGCTTTCAGCTCGCCTCGCCGTAGAGCGCCACGGAGCAAAGCTCCTGCACCCCTGACATGAGACCTGTCTCGCTTCCGCCTGCGCCTGTGGCTTGCCGATCAGCGGGCTAGGGCTTCATCACCGTGTGTAGACATTATACCACAAAAAATCCATTTTGCTATGAATTTTTAACAGGTTGTAGTATAATGAGAGCCATGAATAGAAAAATTGAAGAAAAGAAATTGTATATCGGCTGTCATCTTTCATCGGCTGGCGGCTTTGCAGCTATGGGTGAAGCAGCGCGGTCTATTGGGGCCAATACCTTCGCCTTTTTTACCAGAAATCCCAGAGGCGGAAAAGCCAAGGCCATTGATGAGGAGGATGTGCAAAGGCTGAGATCGATACTTAGGGAATATGATTTTGGTCCGTTGGTGGCTCACGCGCCGTATACTTTGAATCCATGTTCAGCTACAGAGAAGACCAGAGAGTTTGCGTATATGGCCATGCAAGAGGACATGGAACGAATGGAGTATTTACCAGGTAATTATTATAATTTTCATCCTGGCAGTCATGTTGGGCAGGGATGCGAGAGGGGCGTCATGATGATTGCTGATTTGCTCAATGATATCATCACGCCGGAGCAATCGACTACCATTTTGCTGGAAACAATGGCTGGTAAGGGCAGCGAGGTAGGCGGCAGATTTGAAGAACTGGCGGCAATCATTGAAAATGTGACATATGATGAAAAAGTTGGCGTTTGTTTGGATACATGTCATGTTAACGATGGAGGATATGATATCGTGCACGATCTGGATGGTGTGCTTGCTGAATTTGATCGGGTAATCGGATTAGATCGGTTAAAGGCGCTTCATATTAATGACAGTAAAAATCCTATGGGAGCAAAAAAGGACCGGCATGCGCGTATCGGAGAAGGAGAAATCGGACTGAATGCTATTCTGTCTGTAATTCATCACCCTAAGCTGATGGGTCTGCCTTGCATCCTGGAAACGCCGCAGGAGGATCTGGAAGGATACGGAGAGGAGATCCGTTTGTTGAGAGGAGAAAGTCTATGAATCAGATAAAGGATATATTGGTGATCAATCCGGGATCAACTTCTACTAAAATAGCTGTGTTTGCGGGAGACGGTGAATTTAGGCGCTTTGAAACGAACATTGTTCATGATGAGGCTGTGATTTTGAAGTTCCCTGATGTAGCGTCTCAACAGGAATACAGAAAAGAAATGATATTGTCTTATTTGGATGAAGAAGGATATGAACTTCATAATTTGGCGGCGGTGGTTGGACGCGGAGGCATGGTATACGGTCTTTCCGGCGGAGGATACGTAGTGACAGAAACCCTTTGCTCACGGATGGCAAGCTCGGACATTCCGCAGCACGCGTCAAGTCTCGGGGCGTTGCTGGCTTATGCGGTCGCGAAGCCGCTTCGAATTCCTTCTTTTATTTATGATTCTACGATGGGATGTGATCTTTTGGATATTGCCAGGATCACGGGTATTGCAGGTGTGGAAAAGTATGGAGCGACGCATCTGTTGAATTCTCGTGCGCAGGCTATTCGATACGCTACGTCGATAGGGCGGGACTACAAGGATATGCAGTTTATTGTCTGTCACATGGGCGGAGGTATTACGGCTAATGCCTGGCGCGAGGGAAAAGTCATCGATGTGGCTGCTTATGACGATGGTCCCATGGCGCCGGAACGTTCTGGCGGAGTGCCGTTGCTCCTGTTTAAGCGGTTGTGTTTTGATGGGAAGCATACGGAGGCTGATGTGGAAAAAATGATCAGTGGATGTGGAGGTTTGTACTCATATTTAGGAACAAAGGATTGTCGTGATGTAGAACGAAGGATTGATGAAGGCGATGCACAGGCGAAGACTGTTTACGAGGCTATGGCTTTGCAGGTCGCAAAGGCTATTGCAGGATTGTCCTGTGTGCTTCAAGGACGGGTTGATGTGATTATTCTTACTGGGGGTATTGCTCATTCTAAACTGCTGACCGGGATGATTGAAAAATTTTGTGGACATATCGGTCCGGTTGTAGTTATGGCAGGAGAAAGTGAGATGGAGGCGCTGGCTGCTGGCGCGGTACGTATGCTGTGTGGTAAAGAAGAAGCTAAGATATATGATGGTAAATAGTTAGAGTAGGGCGTATATGCAGATTTTTGGGGTCTTTTAGGGTCATGTTGCGTGTGCATGGGTCAGCGCGCAGCTTTTTAGGACTATTTTTAGATAATGTTGCGTGTGGGGGTGAAAGAACGCAGCATATTGATAAAAAAAGAGATTTATTGCGTGAAAGGTCTGTATTTTAGAGATAAGGGATTTCTTTGCGCGATAAGGGAGCGTAAAATAGACAAAAAGCTGCGTGTTTTAGAGGGCGCACGCAACATGAGAGCAAAATCAGCGGAAAAGCTGCGGGAAGAAAACATTTCGATATGTAATAATTGACCCTGTCACAGATATGTGGTAAAATATGTTATAAATTTACATTTTTTACTAAACGTTGACGGGGAAATATATATGAGAGATGTTTTTTTTGATGAGTTAAAAAGTGAGATAATGAAAGAAGAAAGATTGTTGAAGGATGGCAAGGAAAAGCTTGCTTTAGCTCCTGAGGGAAGTCTCAGTATTCGGAAAAGAGCAAAGGGCGCAAGCTATTACCAGAATATTCCGCAGTATAACAAGAATGGATATGCGAGGAAACAGCTGAATATTAGTGATAATCCGGTTTTAATCCGGGAATTAACGGAAAAGAGATTGCAAAAGGAAATCATTGCTCGTTGTGAAAATAATCTGCCTAAATTACAGAAGCTGCTGGAACAGTATCGGCCTGCTTCTTTGGAATGGATCGCGTCTGAAACGGATGGAGTATACAAACAGGCTATGGAACTTAGACAAAAGATTATGCTTGAGGAAAGATTGGCAGAACCGTATCCTAAGTGTCCATACAATCCTAAGTATCATATTCATACAACGGAGGGCGGCGAAATGGTGCGTTCGAAGTCGGAACAATTGCTGGCTAATACGCTTTATTCTTATGGGATTCCGTTCCATTATGAAGAAGAATTCATATATCGCATAGGGGTTCATGGACTTAAGCATGTTTATCCGGATTTTACAATTTTGTTGCCTGATGGGGATAAAATAATCTGGGAACACCTGGGATTATTGCATGACCTGACCTATTGTGAGAGGACTGCTCGAAAACTAAACCTGTATCAAAAGAATGGGTATCTATTAGGTCAAAATTTGATTTTGACCATGGATGACTGTAATGGAACTTTTAGCAGTGTGATTCTTAGACACGTAATTGAAACGCAGATATTACCGAAATTGTATGGCATGCGGCATTAGCATTACAGCCCGCCCCATTTGGCCGGCAAAAGCTAACCAAATGGAGCGGGCTGTACTTATAGGTTTATTATAATTTACTGATATCAAGTTTATCGTATCCTGCTAATAAAGGCTTTAGCACTCTGCGGATTTCGTGGACGCCGCCGGGAATGTCGGACTCGATGTTCAGCGGCATAATCGGATCGTGAAGCGATTTGCGCAGCAACAACCAGCCTTTACAGGATGGTTGATTGAAATTTATCCTTACGCCTTCGTAATTTGGTTTGACCAGTGAAGCGCCTTTGATCTGACCGGAATCCGTCAGGATTTCCAAATCCTTTAGAATTCTGTCGCCGTAAGCGACAAAGTCGTCTGATAGAATCGGAAAACGTATTTCAATTGACTCTGCAGGCGTTTCTAAGTCTGCAATCAAACTGGAAATACCGCGGCCCTCTCGGAATAGCTGTGCAGCCTTAATGACAATTTTTGTGGCAAGATAAGCGCCGTCATCAAGGAAATAGTTCTCTTTATACGCAGCATGACCGCTGGTTTCTATCGCTAGCTGGCTGTCTATGCCGGAGCGGCAAAGCTCGATGGACTTGTTAATGACATTTTTGTATCCTCGTTTGAATCGAAGATGGGAAAGTCCCAGAGTATCTTCTAAAAAGACCGTCAATTGATTGCTGGTAATGCTGTCGGTGACAACGGTTGTCCCCGGATATTTGTCAGCAATTAACGCGGCAGCCATAGCGACAATCCCGTTGCGGCTGATTTCGCGTCCCTTTTCGTCCACAGCTGACGAACGATCTACGTCAGTATCGAATATCAGTCCCAGATCAGCTCCGCAGGTTTTGACTTGTGTGCAGATGGCTTCCATGGCGTTTTTGTCTTCTGGATTCGGCGCATGGTTCGGGAAGTGTCCGTCTGGTTCTAAAAATTGACTGGAAGAAATGTCCGCGCCTAAAGGCTGTAACACTTTGGATGCATAGAATCCTCCAGCGCCGTTACCTGCGTCTACAGTTATTTTCATACCGGAAAGAGGACTGTCTGTCTCGGAGCATCCTATGCCGTCAGTAATCAGCCTGCGCAGATGAGCAGAATATGTATTCAGGAGATCGATGGTTTTGATCTCCCGTGGTGCGGCAGGTCGGATGGAATTGAGTATGGAATCAGATTCTGCAAAGGTGATGATGTCTGTGATATCGCCTTTGTTTAAGCCTCCATCGCGATCAAAGAATTTCAGTCCGTTTCTGTTCCACGGCAAGTGGCTTGCGGTTACCATAACCGCGCCGTCAGCAGTATATTCAGAAAAAATCGTGGACATGAACATGGCAGGGGTTGACGCTAGACCGGCAGATAAGATTTGGCAGCCATATGGATGCAGCGCTTGCATGAAATTGGCTGCGATTTTATCGCCTGAAAGACGAGGATCTTGACCGATAGATATGGTCAAATCTGGCGCCTCTTTGCCTGTTTTTTGCATGAGCCAAAACAAAAATCCCCTGGCAAGTCTGCCCGCAGCTTCGCTGTTCAGATTTACGGTTTCTCCGGGTACGCCTTCTAACGCAATACCACGAATGTCACTTCCGTTCTGCAATTTGCTGTAATCATATTTCGACATGATATTCATTCTCCTATTTCTAAAAAAACATATCTTTATTATATTTTATCAGTGAAAAGAAAGCAAGGCATATCATGAACCAATAGCAAGTAAACTGAGGACAGATCTGCCCCAATACATTACCAGGCAGGGCCGAGTAATCCCAGACCTCCCAGCCGAGCCACAGGTTTACCACACTTCCTACTGCAAATTCATAGGCAGTGACGATTAGAGCGCCTGTGACAGCGGCCGTAATGATATGCATTTGCAGAAAGTAAGGCAGCAACATATAGAATGTTACGACGATTGCGCCGCCGGTTAAAACCATGGACCAATGGGTGTATCCTCGATAGAGCAATTCCGTCAGACCGTAAAAAACTCCGCCTAATACAAATATTATTAACTCCATGGTTATAATATCGGAGATCAGAGAATTTTTTATGCAAAAGAGCAGAAAAGAATGAAATGGAAATTTTTTTGTGGTAGAATAACGGTTAGGAGGAAAAAAGGTATGGCAGAAAATAAGAAAAAGAAAAGTAGTTGGTTATTCAAAGTGATTGTCACGGCGCTACTTCTGATCATCGCCGTTAGCGGATATAATATCGCCAAGATCCTCTGGGAATATCATGAGGGAACATCAGCCTACAAGGAGATACAGCAGGTTGCCAACGCAGGAGCGGAGGAAAAAAAGGGCGAGATCGATTTTGACGCGTTAAAGAAAAAGAATAAGGATGTAAAGGCATGGCTTTATTCAGAGGGAACGCCTATCAATTATCCTGTGGTTCAGGGACCGGACAATCAGTATTATTTGTATCGGATGTTTAATGGAGAATACAACGGCAAAGGTTCTCTGTTTATCGATTTTCGGTGTGAGAAGCCGTTTCGGGATTTTAATACTATCATTTATGGACATCGGATGAAGGACGGGAGTATGTTCCATGACTTGATTGAATATCGAGATAAGAGCTATTACGAAAAGCATAAGATCATGCAGTTGACCACGCCGAAGAAAAGGTATGACGTGCATGTTTTCGCTGTAGTGACCATACCGGCGGACAGCGATTTATATCGTTTCAGTTTTCACAGTGATGTGGAGAAAGAAAATTATTTGCAGCAGATATTGGCTAAAAATGAGACTGAGATGGGTGTCAGCGTATCTTCTGAGGATCATATTGTCATGTTGAGTACCTGTACTTATGAGTATGACGACGCCAGACTAGTGGTATACGGAAAGCTGGTAGAAAGAGAGGAAGAATGATGAGAGAGGGCGTAATTGTGATTGTAGACTTGGGTCACGAGAATTGCCAGATGATAAAGGAAGACGTGGAAAGTATGGGTGTTAAAGCTGTGATTTGCAATCATGACGCAGATCAGGCGCAGCTTGAGGCGCTGGGCGAAATAAAAGGTTTCATTCTTAACGGCGGGCCCTGTAAAAAGGTAAACGGATTTCGTGTGGATGCCAGTGAGGCGATCTATGACAATAAAATACCAACCTACAGCGTCGACCATGCAGGCTTAAAGGGTGTAGATCTCTATGCGTGGCCTGTTGATATTGCAGAACGGCGGGAGAAGATTCGCGGATTTTTGACCCGAAGCTGTAATTTGGAAGTTTAGATGTATAAAAAGCTGCGGCTTTTACGGGTTTTCCGTGAAAGTAGGCAGCTTTTTCGGTTTGGATCAAGGATAGTTATTTTATTGTTCCGTCTGCATTGAACAGCGGTAGTTTTTCCAGAAAAATGATATCGTCTCTGTCTGCGGCTTCTCCTTCAGCAAGGACGGCCATTTTGCCGACAATATTGCCTCCCACCTGATTGACCAGTGTTTCCAGAGAAAGGAGAGATTCGCCTGTGCTGATAACATCGTCCACAATGAGAATACGCTTTCCTTTCATTTTATCTATTTCCGTTTGACCTAAGCACAGGGTTTGAATGTGGTCGGTGGTGATAGAGTCCACTTGTGTGGTGACAACATTTTGCATGTAAAGCTTTGCGCCCTTTCTTGCGACGATATAGTCGTTGATGTTTGCCTGTCTGGTCATTTCATAGGCAAGGGGAATGCCTTTGGATTCAGCGGTGATAATCACATCGAATTCCGGCGCTTTGGCAAGAAGCTGAGCAGCGCACGCGCGAGTGATTTCCACATCACTGAACATGATGAAAGCGCCGATATAAAGATCGTCGTTGATTTTACAAAGAGATAGCTGCCGTTTGCAGCCTGCGATGGTCATTTCGTAATACATGATTTTGTTCTCCGTTTATTTTTCTAATTCTGCAATTTCATCCTCACATGCTTGCATGGCTTCCAGAGTTTCTGCCTGTAGCTTTTCCAGATCCCAGTTCAGTTGCTCCGCGCCTTTTTGAATAATTTCACGACTGCAGCCCGCAGCAAATTTCTTATCCTTAAACTTTTTCTTTAAGGATTTCAGCTCCATGTCTTTCGTGCTTTTAGACGGACGCATCAGTGCAGCGGCGCCTATCAGTCCAGTTAGCTCATCTACTGCAAAGAGCACCTTTTCCATTTCGTGTTCTGGGGCCACGTCGCAGCACTCGCCGTATCCATGGGAAACAACAGCATGGATTATAGCTTCATCCACACCGGCCTCCTGTAACAGCTCCGGCGCTTTTACGCAGTGCTCCTCCGGCCACATTTCAAAATCGATATCGTGAAGCAGTCCGCAGACGGCCCAAAATTCCGCATCTTCTTCGTAGCCCAATTTCTTTGCCATATAACGCATAACGCATTCTACAGTTATTCCATGATGAATATGGAAGTCCTCTTTATTATATTTTTTTAGAAGCTCAAGCGCTTCATTACGGTTGATCATTGATATCACTCCTTGTCTTTCGTGTTTGATAACTTCAGTATACGATAAAAAGCACAGTCTTGCAAGGCTGTGCTCTTGAGATTTTTCTAAAATACGAAAAAGGATCAGGAGACCTGACCCAATTTCGCATCATACTTTTATCTATTGGAGTTTAATTATTTTGATTGCAGTCTTTCTTCCTTAGATGGAAGCTGTGGAATAACTACGGCGATGAAAATAACGACGCAGCCCAGAATTTCAACAAGTGTCAGACGTTCACTCAGCAGCAACGCGCCAAAGATCACAGAGAATACTGATTCCAGACTAAGAATTAGCGACGCGGCCGCCGGGTCAGCGTGCTTCTGTCCCAGAACCTGTAACGTATAAGCGACTCCAGAGGAAATGGCGCCACAATAGAGAATTGGCAGCCAACAGTCCAGAATAGCGTTGATATCAGGATTCTCAAAGATCATCATGCAGGTACAGCCGATGACGCCACAGGTGAGAAACTGAATACAGGAAAGCTTGATGCCGTCGCATTTAGGTGAAAAGTGATCGACTACTAAAATGTGACAGGAGAAAGCTACTGCGCAGAGAAGTACAAACAGGTCGCCTGTGGTCAAACTAAATCCGCCGGATTTACCTGCCATAGTTAAGAGATAGAAACCAAAGGCGCCCAAGGCTACGCAGAACCATACAATAGGTTTTGGTTTTTGACGCAGGAACAATCCCAGCACCGGAACAATGACTATGTATAAGGATGTGATGAAGCCGGCCTTTCCGGCGTCAGTATCAAAATACATGCCGAATTGCTGTAGGGTAGACGCGGCGCAGAGAACCAGCCCACAGACAATTCCGCCTATGAGCAAGGTCTTTTTTTCTGCAGATTTCTCATCTTCCGTTTTCTGTGCGGAGGATTCCTCCTCTTTACTGAACTTTTTGAAGAGAAAGATCACAGGAATCAAAACCAGTCCGCCGATCAGCATTCGGATTCCGTTATAAGTAAAAGGTTCAAGAACGGTTCCCGCTTTCTGCGCCACAAAAGCAGAGCCCCAGATAATAGCGGTAGTTAATAGCATAATATCGCTTTGTAATTTCTTATTCATAATATCAAATCCTTTTCTGTCTTTTCAAGTATAACAAATTATATTAAAAAACAAGAGATTTTACAAGGTGGGAAACTTTTTTTTCAGACAAAAATATGGTAAGATGATTGTATTGGCGAACAAACGGAAAAGAGGAAAGAGAATATGAGTGAAGAAAAAAGATTATTTGAGCTGATTGGACAAATTGGAGAACCAGACTATCAGGCAATGGAAGAAGCAAAAGAACGTCAGGCTTATCTGGCAAAGCCGCCTGGAAGCTTAGGGAGATTGGAGGACATCTCCGTTAAAATAGCCGGTATTACCGGAAAGGCCGTAGATAATGATGTGACACGCCAGTGTGTGGCGATTATGTGCGCGGATAACGGCGTAGTGGAGGAAGGCGTAGCGTCAGCGCCGCAGTCAGTTACTCTATCGCAGACGATCAACTTCACCAGAAGATATACAGGCGTCAGTTCTATGGCTAAGTATTTTGGCATAGACCTGTTGGTTACTGACGTGGGAGTAGCAATGGAGATTCCGGAAGAACTTTATACCTCATCTATGTTGACAGAGGATGGGAAAATTCCAGTAAGGATTGTCAACCGCAGGATTGCTAATGGTACGCGAAATTTGGCTAAAGAAGCGGCTATGACCAGAGAGGAAGCAGTCAGAGCGATTTTGATTGGCATTGAAGCAGTTGAAGCTATGAACAAAGCGGGCGTGCAACTGTTCGGTGTTGGAGAGATGGGAATCGGCAATACCACGACAAGTTCAGCTCTCCTCAGCGCTCTGACAGGAGCGAGGGCAGAAGCGGTTGTAGGCAGAGGCGGAGGCCTTAATGACGAAGGATTGGCCAAGAAAATTAAAATTGTAGACGATGCTGTAAACAGCTGGTGTATGGGCGATCCGATTGAGAAACTGGCAAAGGTAGGCGGCTATGACATATGCGCTATGACAGGTGCGTTCCTTGGCGCCGGAGTTTACCGGATGCCGGTAGTTATTGACGGCTTTATCTCTATTGTAGCGGCATGCATAGCCAAGGAATTGAATCCAAAAGTGGTGAATTATATGTTCGCATCTCATAAATCTTATGAAATCGGTTACCAGATAGCTATGGATAGACTGGGTCTGACGCCGATGTTTGATCTGGGTATGCGATTAGGCGAAGGTAGCGGCTGTCCAATTGCTTTTAAGATCATAGAAACCGCGTTAGCGTCAATGAATTTGATGAAGACGCTGGAGGAAGCCTCTATCAATGGAGATTACTTAGAAGAAATTAGAAGGGAAAACTTATTCTAATGAATGTATTTATCAGCGGCGGATGCAAAAATGGAAAATCTCTATACGCGCAGAATTTAGCTAAGTCCATGGCTGAAAAGGATGGCAGGGCGCTCTATTATGTAGCGACGATGATTCCCACTGATGATGAGGATCGCCAAAGAATTCAAAGACATTTAGCGGAACGCGACGGTTGGGGCTTTGAAACGGTGGAACAGGGGCGTTGTATCTGTGATGCGCTGAAAGGCAATGTGGATGCCAGAGGTGCATTTTTGCTCGACAGTGTGACGGCGCTTCTTTCTAATGAGATGTTTGCACCAGATGGTAGCTTTGATGGGGATGCTGGAAAACGTGTGGCTGATGAACTGTGTGAATTTGCCCGGAGAACGGGAAATACAGTGTTTGTCAGCGATTACATTTATTCTGACGCCAGGGGTTTCGATCAGTGGACGGAAACCTACCGCAGAGCTTTGGCATATATCGACAGACAACTTGCATCTGTATGTGATAAGGTTATTGAGGTAGCGTACGGACATATTTATGAGTATGAGGAGGAAAAAGGATGAAGTTCATCATAGGCTTTTTTATGGCATGGGGGAATTTCATCACCCTTCCGTGTCCATATAAAAGATGGGACAGTACCTTGAAAAATATGATGCTGGCCTTTTTACCGTCAGTAGGCGCTGTTGTAGGGCTGCTCTGGATGGGATTACTTTGGCTGTTCCGGCAGCTGGAACTACCGCTGTTGGTGGGCGGATTGGTGATGATATTCTATATTTTTGCCGTGTGTGGTTTTATGCATCTGGATGGATTCATGGATTGTAACGATGCGATTTTGTCCAGACGGCCATTGGAGGAACGCCAACGCATTTTGAAGGATTCTACGGTAGGGGCATTCGCAGTAGTGACGCTGGCTTTTCTGCTTCTCGGCTGGTTTGCCGCTATGACTGAAGCGCTACCGTCATTAGACTATGGCGCGCTGCTATTGTTGCCGGTAGTAAGCAGAGGCGTTAGCGGACTTCATGTATTGACTTGCGTGCCAATAGGCCATAGTCAATATGTGAAGGATTATGAGGTTCCCGGTCGATGGAAATACAGAGCGGCGGTGGCCGCGCAGCTGGCTGTGTGGATAACAGCTGCGATACTGTTATCTGTGAATCTGTCAAGAACATTGGTGATGACTGCGGTGATTACAGTCAGTGGAATTTTTTCTTGTTCCTATGCGCGGCGGCAGCTGGGAGGTATGAGTGGAGATATCGCAGGCTATACGATTTGTATCAGTGAATTAGCTGGGATTTTGACCCTGGCAGTTTGGTAAATTTGACGAATTGAGGTAAGACTATGAAATTAATTTTTGGAGGAGCGTATCAGGGAAAGCTGGATTACGCGTTGAGCGCCTATCATTTGACAGAAAAGGACGTATATCATTGCGATATGGAGAGCATGGTGATCAATTTTGATAAAAAGATCATCGCCGATGCGGAACGCTTTGTTCTGGCGTGTATCAAGGAAGGCGTCAACGCAAAGGAATGTCTGGAAGATAATCTGGAACGTCTTCAGGATAAGATCGTGATTTTTGATGATATTTCTCAGGGAATCGTACCGATAGATAAGACGGAACGGGCGTGGCGTGAGATGACAGGCCGTTGTATGACTTTTTTGGGACAGGAAGCTGAAGATGTTATTCGGGTGTTCTGCGGTATTGGCAGTAAGGTGAAGTAAAGAGATAAGGTGAAGCAATGGTATCGAAAATCTATTTGATCAGACATGGCATTACAGAGGGCAATGAAAAACGCTGGTATTACGGCGGGGCGGATCTGCCTCTGACAGATGGAGGAAAGAAAAATCTTCAGGATCTGGTGAAAAGGGGCGTCTATCCGCAGCTGCCGGAAGACGCGGATTTGTATACGACAGGACTGCGCCGTACAGAGGAGACCCTTGCGCTAATCGCCGGAAAAAGAGAGCATCGGGTAATTCGCAATTTACGAGAAATGGAATTTGGTGAGTATGAGTGCAATACGTATGAGGAATTGTCTAAGTATGCTGATTTTGAGAAGTGGGCTTGGGATGAGACTGGAGATATCGCTTTGCCCGGTGGAGAATCAAAGAATCAGTTTGCGGCTAGAATCAGAGAAGGTATGGCGGAGCTTGTTGGATATCACCGATTGAATGAGCTTTCTCATAGACATAACGGACAACCGGCGGTTTCTGTAATAGTTTGTCATGGCGGGGTGATTTCAGCTGTCATGCAGGAATTGTTTCCTGATGTAAAAGGCAGCATGTGGGATTGGATGCCTTCGCCGGGATTTGGCTACGTTCTTGGGTTTCAAGACGGGAAGGCTGTTACATATGAAGCCTTGACAGAGGATTCGGAAATAGAATAGAAAACTTTTCAACATATCCCTCCATCCTGTGAATAAAATAGAGCAGGAGGGAAAACAAATGAAGAAGGGGATATTGTTTCTGATGGCAGCGCTGTTATTGGTGCTGACTGTCGGATGTGGCCCAGGGGAGAGATATGTAAACAGTAATACGCGGCTTTTGATGGAGAGCTCGGACGCGCCCTGGAATGAGAGGGTAGAGAAGGACTGCGGGATTAAGGACTTTGGAAAACCGTACGGAACAACGAAGGAAACTTTCGACTACGACAGGAAAAAGAATATCTGGCGGATCACCTTTGAGCTGGATGAGACTGTCACCCAGCCTTTGGTCGATGGATACGCGCAGTCTGTGTGGGAGGCCTGCATAGAGGTGGACGGAGGAAAGCTTCATAGCTGTAGCGGCTATCATTATGATGCGCTGTGGGAGGCCAGAAGACATCAGGAGCCGTTGAATTATTATATCTGGTATTATGATCATGACGCGGAGGACAAAGAATTTCGTGTAGGGCTGTATCCTTCTGAATTAGAGGAGGGTAGGCCGGGAGCATTGATTCTTGAAATACAGCAATGGGAGCAGAAGTAAAAAGAATAATTATTTTTTGAGTAAAAAGCGGCGGCGTGAAGAATCTAAATAGCCGTCCTTTTTTAGATTGCGTATTTCTCGCATCATGGCCGAACGATCTACAGCAAGATATTCTGCTAACGCCCCCAGGGAGAAAGGGATTTCAAAGTATTCTTTTTCATGTGCGTTGCAGGCGGTTTGGGAATAGCGGAGATATGCCAATAATTTTTTGCGAATAGTAGGTTGGTTTAAAATGCTGATATGCAGAGACAATTCCTGGGACTTTTGCGCAGCCATGAGAAAGAGGTTGCTGATCAGCTGTGAGTGGTGTTGGCAAGCATTTTGGCAAGGAGTAACCAGATGACGGTATTCGACAAAGACTGCCCGGCATGTGCTGGAAGCGGTAACAATATATTCATAGTTATCTAAAGGCAATGAAAAAGCTTCGCCAAAGAGGTCTCCATCCTTATAATTTTCTAAAAGGCTGGTATCGCCGTTTTCGGCTATGTAATAAAGTTTGGCGCTGCCGGATAAAAGAATACCTATCTGCTCTAACCCATCAGAATAAGCCAGAATAGTTTCTCCCGGCTGATAGGTTTTGTATTGAGGCTGAAAACAGAGAATCATTTTCTCCAGAGAGTCTTTTGAAATTTGATCGGTAAAGTATCTTTTCTTCATTATCATGTCTCCTGTTTTTTCTATCTTATCACAAAATTGTTGCATTTGCCACAACTAGTTGTGCTTGTAGCAAATATAATAGAGGTAAGAAATAGAAACCTAAAAAGAAGGAGGTACAAATATGTTATATAAGACGACAGAAAAGCATGAGGAATTAAGAGCACGGATCAGAGCGTTTGCTGAGGAGGAAGTAAAACCGATTGCTTTCATGCTGGACCAAAAGAATGAATTTCCTCACGATATGGTGGAAAAATTGAAGGATATGGGGCTTATGGGTATCCCGTACCCGACAGAGTATGGCGGTGCAGGCATGGATGTTCTCAGTTATGCTATTGCCGTAGAAGAATTGGCCAGAGTAGACGGTGGAGCAGGCGTTATTTTATCGGCTCACGTATCCTTGGGATCTTATCCGATTTTCGCCTTTGGAACGGAGGAACAGAAGAAAAAATATTTGGCGCCTCTGGCAAAGGGTGAAAAGCTGGGTGCGTTTGGACTGACGGAACCGGGAGCAGGCAGTGATGCGGGCGGAACTGAAACAACAGCTGTCCTGGAGGGAGACCATTATGTACTGAACGGCGGTAAAATTTTTATCACCAATGCGCCGATTGCTGATACGTATGTGGTGTTTGCGGTAACTACGCCGGGTATAGGAACTAGAGGGATCAGCGCTTTTATTGTAGAAAAAGGCTGGGAAGGATTTGACTTTGGAGATCATTATGATAAAATGGGTATCAGATCGTCTTCTACAGCAGAGTTGATTTTTAATGATGTAAAGGTTCCGAAGGAAAATCTTCTGGGAAAAGAAGGCGAGGGATTCAAGATTGCCATGTCAACTTTGGACGGCGGCAGAATTGGAATTGCTTCTCAGGCTTTGGGAATTGCGCAGGGCGCGTTTGAACACGCAGTGGAATACGCAAAAGAGAGAGTGCAGTTCGGCATGCCGATTGCATATCAGCAGGTTAATTCCTTTAAGATTGCTGATATGGCGACGAAAATTCGCTGCGCAAGGTTTCTGGTTTACAGCGCTGCGGAATTGAAGGAATACCATGAGCCGTACGGCATGGAATCCGCGATGGCAAAACAGTATGCATCTGATATTTGCCTGGAAGTGGTTAATGATGCTCTGCAAATTTTTGGCGGTAACGGCTATTTAAAGGGCATGGAGGTAGAACGAGCTTACAGAGACGCTAAGATCTGTACCATCTATGAGGGAACCAATGAAATCCAGAGAGTAGTTATTGCTTCTCATATTTTGGGCAAAGCACCAAAGACGGCAGGACCGGCAGTACAGGCTAATAAGGGGCCGCTCACCGGGCAGAGAAAGAAAAAGATGTTTGACAAGGGTTCTGCTCAGGAAAGGGTTGACGCTTTGGTTGACGCCCTGAAGAATGACGGGTATGATTTTACGGTAGGTATTGATCCTATGACGCCGATTGCGTTAGCGGACAGAGTAGTCAGTGCAGGTAAAGGAATTGGAAGCAAGGAAAATATGAGACTGATTGAAGAACTGGCATATCAGGCTGGAGCGGCAATCGGATCTTCCAGACCTGTAGCGGAAACACTGAGATATTTGCCTTTAGATCGGTATGTAGGCATGAGTGGGCAGAAGTTTACAGGAAATCTGTATATTGCCTGTGGCATTTCTGGGGCAGGACAGCATCTGAAGGGGATTAAAGATGCAACCACGATCGTGGCGATCAATAACAGTAAAAATGCACCGATATTTAAAAATGCGGATTACGGTATCGTAGGGGATCTCGAAGATATCTTGCCGCTTTTGACGGATGCATTAGATAACGGAGAGCCGAAAAAGCCGGCTCCACCGAAAGTTAAGATGAGAAAGGCTACAATTAAAAAGGAAGCTTCACCTTGGGTGACATATGTTTGCGACGGCTGTGGATATGAATACGATCCGGCTGTCGGCGATCCGGAAAACGGCGTAAGTCCCGGAACTGTTTTCGAGGCTCTGCCTGATGAATGGGTTTGCCCGTTGTGCGGTGAGTCAAAGGCTGGCTTTGTTGTAGTCGAAAAGGATAAGGAGGAATAGTCAAAATGCATTGCGTAAGAAAAGTAACTGAAGATTTATACTGGGTTGGAGCCAATGATAAACGATTGGCGCTCTTTGAGAACATTCATCCAATCCCAAGAGGAACTTCCTACAACTCCTATGTACTGCTGGATGAGAAAACCGTTCTTTTTGATACGGCGGACTGGTCCGTTTGCAGGCAGTTCCTGGAGAATATCGAATATGTTTTAAATGGAAGAAATCTTGATTACATGGTAATCAACCATATGGAGCCGGATCACGGCGCTTCTATTGAAGAAATTCTAATGCGCTATCCGGACGTGAAGGTGATTACTACATCGAAAGCTGTTATGATGATGAATCAATTCGGTTTTCCAGTTAACGAAGTTATAGAGGTGAAAGAGGGCGATACGATGTCCTTTGGTAAGCACGAGGTTGCTTTCGTCATGGCGCCAATGGTTCACTGGCCAGAGGCTATGGTCACCTTTGATACTACAAACGGAGCGTTGTTCTCGGCAGATGCTTTTGGCTCCTTCGGATCTTTGGACGGAAAACTCTTTGCTGATGAGGTTAACTTTGAACGTGATTGGTTGGATGACGCGCGGAGATACTACACTAACATCGTAGGAAAATACGGTCCGCAAGTTCAGAAGCTGCTGAAGAAGGCTGGCGGTCTGGATATCAAATATATCTGTCCGCTTCACGGCCCTGTTTGGCGGCATGATATCGGCTACATTGTCGAAAAATATGATAAGTGGTCTCGCTACGAGCCGGAAGAAAAGGGCGTTCTTATTGTTTACGCTTCTATGTACGGCAACACTGAGAGCGCGGCAAATATTCTGGCGGCTAAGCTGTGCGAAAAGGGCATGACGAATATTTCGATGTATGATGTTTCCTGCACACACGTATCCTATTTGATTTCCGACGCGTTTAAATACAGCCACATGGCGTTGCTTTCCGTCACCTATAATCTGAAGGTGTTCCCTGTAATGCAGGCGTTCATAGATGATATGGCCGCGCTGAATTTGCAGAAAAGGGTTGTCGGCGTTGTGGGCAGCGGTACATGGGCGCCGCAGTCTGGACCTTCTATGGTAGAGCAACTCGATAAGCTGAAAGAATTTACTGTGCTTAATGAGCAGCTTACCATGCTTTCCGCGCTGAATGACGCGACTTATCAGGAGCTGGATGAGTTGGCCGACAGCATTATTGAGAGCATGAACTAAAATAATATTACTTGCATGATTAAAAGAGCATCTGTCTGACGTTCAGTTTAACGTCCGGCGGATGCTCTTTGTTTGAAACAGTTTACAGTGGCATGTCGTCTTCTGCGGTCGATTTGTCCGGGTTTGCCAACGCAGCAACACCCTTTTCTGTGATGCGGGTGCCATATCGGCCTTTACTTATAGTGATTAACCCATCCTCCTCTAATTTGCTCAGTAGTGTACGGAGGTTACCGTCGCTGATACGCAGATTCCGTTTCTCTAATTGCTGAAGAAGTGCGTTTCTGCCGATTCCATGAGAAATTTCTGTGTTCTGTCCGATGATTTCGAGAACTGTTGGCCGGATATTTGCTTTTTTGGCGTAAACGTTGTCCGGCGCGCTTTGCTGCAGGACATATTCCGGCAGCGCGGACAAGGTTTTGTAGTAGGTTGATATATTTTCTAGTTCGCGAATGTTGCCAGGCCAATCGTAACGCAACAGGATATTTTTTTCTTCATTTGTAATGTTTTTAAAATCGTTTCCCAGGAAATGCTGAAGAAGAACGATGATATCGTCTTTTCGGTTTCGCAAAGGAGGCAGCACGATTGGAAGCACGTTCAATCGGAAAAAAAGATCGCTGCGGAACTCCCCTTCTCGAACAGCCGCTTCTAAATTTTTGTTTGTAGCTGTGATCAAACGAATATCGATATCAATAACCCTTTCGCTGCCGACTTTCATGACTTGACGCTCCTGTATCGTACGAAGCAGGCGAGTTTGCAGCTTCGGGGATATATCGCCGATTTCGTCCAGAAAAATAGTACCGTGATTGGCTTCCTCGAATAAACCTACCTTACCTTTGCTTTGGGCGCCGGTAAACGCCCCGGGTTCGTATCCAAAAAGCTCACTTTCAAGCAGGTTGTCTGGGAGAGCGGCGCAGTTAACAGCGACAAAGGGATATTTGTTTCGATAGGAAGCATTATGAATCGACTGTGCGATCAGTTCTTTTCCTGTACCGCTTTCACCTCGGATCAGTACGGTGTGATCGGTCTGCGCGATCTGCTTTGCTGTTTGGATGACCTTGTCCATGCCAGCGGATGCGTGAATAATATCTTTGAACTGGTGTTTTGCCATGAATCCTTTTTGCCGCATGTTTTTGCTGGCTAACTCCACATCCAGTTCATCTTGAAGCGTGATGTAATATCCGGCGACTTCATCCATCAGACGGAGTGTATATTTGTCGAAAAAGTAACGGCCGCCTAGAATTTGGATAGGCGTTGTAGAAGCGTCTGGACTTGTCAGGATCGCGGGATCGATATAATCTTCAATACGAATTGAGGTTTTGTCGTCGTTCTGGAAGATACGGCAGGCCTTGTCGTTTACATAAACCGGTTCGTAATAGCTGTCTACCAGAACCATTCCGATTTTACTGGTATTGACGATATGGCTCAGCATTTCACTTTTCAGATAGCCGAAAACGTAGCTGGAATGGAAAGCTGAGTTGGATTCCACGATAGAATGAATATGACGGAACAGATTACGATTGATTGTGGAAATATCCAAATCAAGTAGCTTCATGAGTTTGAACATAGTCTCAAAGCTGACCTTTCTGTAGCCGATGTCGATGATATTCGTGATATGAGACGGCACCAAATGAGATTCAGCCGGCGTGATGGCGATATCGATTTGATCGTAAAGTCCCGTATGCTCCAGGGATTCATCGTAGGCAACCATGTTGATATGTCCGATTCCCACTTCATAAAAGGATTGTGTCGTGGAAAGTGAGCTTTCGTAAGAGTCGTTTACGATCAGTACGGTTTTTCCAGTAGGAATTTTGGATATCTGATTCAGAGCGCTGCGGTCTGGACTTCTGTTGATTTTGATGACCTTGGCTATATCGTCGACGTAATCGTTGGCATGTTGAAATACGTTGTCGTCCAGAGCAAGAAAAGCATCGGCCTGCAGCTTATCACCGGGGTTCAATTCGCTGATAAAGATGTTGGAAAATTCGGCATACTGGCCGAAGATTTCTTCTAGATTGGCTTTGATAAACGCAATAGCGTTCAGGTTGGTGTTGTTTCTGTATAGAATCGTTACGCTTTTCATGATATACCTCGTTTCTGTGTGTAAACATTATATCACAAAAAAAGGAGAAAACAAGATTTAATAGGTTAAAATGTATTTTGCGTGCATTGGACATATGTGCAAACTCCATGAATTTCAACAAACCAAACTTGGTATATTTTTTGCATATTATACGAGTGTAAAGATTTTAGAATTTTTATAAAATATTTGCTAGGAAGGCATCGACAAAAACAATGAGACATGATCTTAACACGCTAAACGCGTACTTGGAAAAGTTATTTGAAGAAAAAGGTTATTCCGGCATGGCAGTTTCCCTTCGTGGGCCAGAAGGCGCGGTCTTTGAAAGAGGATTTGGATTCAGGAATATGGAGCAGCAGCAGCCTGCGGATGAGAATACAATTTTTGGTATTGCTTCCATGAGTAAATCTATGACGGCGCTGGCGTGCTGCATTCTTCATGCCGAGGGAAAGCTGGATATCAATGACCCAATTACGAAATATTTTCCTGATTTACATATACCGGGCGCTCCAGACGAGTGTGTTACTTTGAAGGTAATTGCAATGCACAGAGCAGGGCTTCCTCCTTTGCCGCCGTTGGAGTGGTCTATAGCGATGAATGGTCCGGAACAGGATAATCCATGGTATCATCATATGGTGAAGACAGCGCCGAATAAGATGGAAACTATCGATCAGATTGTAGAATATTTAACTGAGGGGAACTATAATGTATTAGCTGCTCCAGGGGAAATAATGAGCTATTCTAACGATGGTTACGCGCTGCTCTCCTACGTGGTGGATAAGGCCGCGGGAATATCTCTGGAAGAATTTTTGAAGCAGAGAGTCTTTGAACCATTGGGAATGACCCGTTCCGTTTTGGATCTGGACTGCAGTGAAGCAAAAGCCATGGCAGAAGGAAATATTACCAGTTTATTTGAAAAGGATTACGAGGAAGACAAGCTGTATTGGGATGATGATTGGGAGGTACTTCCTCCGTTTCGCGGCTGTGCCTGTGTAAAATCTACGGCCAGTGATATGACTAAATATTATAAGATGCTGGCTGATTACGGCATGTGGGAAGGAAAACAGATTGTTCCCAGAGAAGCAGTAGAATTGATGATAGGGAGAGAATTTCCGTTGAGAAAGGAACCTTTCTATTGTCTGGGCCTTACGAAAAACCTCATCGGAGGTATGGCGATTTATCAGCATACCGGCGGTCTTCACGGGGTATCTTCTATGGGAGGCTTTACGGAAACAGGATACAGCGCTACGGTTCTTTGCAATCAGGGCGATGTAGATGTGGAAGAATTCTTATGGATATTATATAATTTTGCTTTAGAGCTTCCTTTGGACACAAAACATTACTGGGCAATGCCAGTAGACAGAGAATTCAGCAAACCGGAGATGCTCTGCGGAGATTACTTCTCGCAGGAGGGACTTCCGGCGCACACGGTAATTACTTACGAGGAAGGTGTGCTGAAAGCTGATTATAATGGAGTGAAGGGAATTCTGAAATATTGCGGCGGTCTGGTATTTGCAGTTGTTGCCGAAAAGAACCCACAGCAGCGAGTGAGCTCTTTCCGCTTTTTCCTTCGCGATGGAAAAGCATGGGCGGTAAGGTGTTATAATAGAGTTTATCAAAGGGTATGATAGAATTGGACTCTTTATACATTATATTTTTAGCAGGAATTTTAGAAGGGAGATGTAATTATCAGAAATTATGCTATTAAAAGAATTTTGCAGGGACTTCTTCTAGTCATCTGCGTTTCCTTCCTGGTATTCAGCTTAATGTACATGATGCCAGGTGATCCTGTGGATATGATTGTCGACCGGAAGGTATCAGAGGAAAGAAAAGCGGAAATTGCCCACGAGATGGGCTACGATCAGCCATTTCTTACCCAGTATAAGAACTGGGCAACAGACGTACTCCATGGAGACTTTGGTACGTCTACGAGATACAAGAGTGACGTATGGGATCTGATGAAGCAGCGAATCCCATATAGTTTGACACTTTGTGTCTGGTCATTGATTTTGGAATTGGTGATCGCTTTACCATTGGGGCTTTTATGCGCCATAAAGAAAGATGGATTCTTCGACCGATTTACGGTTAACTTTTCGCTGCTGCTCACTGCAGTACCATCCTTCTGGCTGGCGGCGCTGTTCATTTTGTTCTTCAGCGTACAGCTGGGCTGGCTTCCGATCAGCGGTTATGCACAGCCTGCCAACTGGGTATTGCCGATTGCGGTAACGGTACTTACCGGTATGGGGGGGACTTTACGTATTACCAAAACAGAGGTTTTGGAAGTATTTAATGAAAAATATGTAACGACTGCCTACGCGAAGGGTCTTCCTAAAAAGACTGTTATGATTAAGCATGTACTTAGAAATTCTCTGATTTTAGTTACTACGCTGGTGTTCATGTCCATTCCATGGTTGATTTCCGGCGCGGTTATTATCGAAAAGATATTTGGTCTTCCGGGTATGGGAAACCTTCTGCTCAACTCTATTATCGTACAGGATATGCCGGTTGTGCAAGCAGTATTGTTGCTGATTGCTATCCTGACAGTAATCTGTAATTTGCTCAGCGATATCGTCATGGGCTTCCTGGATCCAAGAATCAGACTGTCTTTGAGCGGAGGTGACAACTAAGATGAACAAAAAATGGAAAGAAACGCTTTATGAGTGCTGGAAAAATAAAAATTTCATGATTGGTTTTGTCATCCTGGTCTCATTGATTCTAATTGCTGTTTTCGCGGACGTTATAGCGCCGTACGGTGTAAATGAACACAATGTGGGCGGCCGGTATGAAGCGCCCAGCGGAAAATGCTGGTTTGGTACGGATGCTTTGGGCAGAGACATGTTTTCCCGTGTTATTTACGGAAGCAGAATCGCTTTGTGGGTAGCGTTTCTGGGAGCTATTATCCAATTGGCAATCGGTGTAGCGGTTGGTCTTGCATGTGGATTCTTTGGAAAATGGGTTGACAGGGTGTTAACCTTCCTGACAGATCTTACCTGGTGTATTCCGGGAACGATTCTGGCGTTGGCAGTAGTTACTATGATCGGTAAGGGATTAACCAACACGATCATCGCCATATCGCTGGTAGCGTGGGCCAGCTATGCCCGTACTGTAAGAGCAAAGACCTTGTCGCTGAGGAATATGGCGTTTGTAGAAACTGGAAAGGCCTTTGGAGAAAGCAATACATCGTTGATGTTCCGGTATATATTGCCGAACGTCGTCCCATCGCTTATCGTTATGGTATCTCTGAATTTGCCTGGAACGATTATGTCGACCACAGCGTTGTCTTTCTTAGGCTTAGGTTCGCAACCGCCGTCGCCTGACTGGGGACTCGCGATCTCAGAAGGTATTAAATCTATTACGAGAGCGCCTTGGCTCAGCTTGTATCCTGGCTTGGCGTTGGTATATACGACGTTTGGATTTAATTTATTGGGAGAAGGTCTCAGAGACTTGCTTGACCCGCATATGAAGTCACAGTAGAAAGGAGTAAGGAAATGAGTGAAGAACTATTAAGACTTGAACATTTGTCTATCGACTATAAAGTCAAGGACGGGTATCTTTCTGCTGTCAATGATGTAAATTTTACAGTAAATAAAGGAGAGGTATTTGCAGTAGTCGGTGAATCCGGCTGCGGTAAGTCCACGGTTGCTCACAGCATTATGAATCTGCTGCCGGGCGGTAATGAGGAGATGAGTGGAAAGATCATCTTCAAAGGCAAAGATCTGCGCACTTGTACGCAGCAGGAGATGGAAGCAATTCGCGGCAAGGAAATCGGCATGATTTTCCAAAATCCTTTGGACTCTCTGAATCCGGTATACACTGTAGGAGGTCAGATCGCGGAAGCAATCCAACTTGATAAAGTGGATAAAGTGGAAGCTTGGAATCGGGTAACTAAGCTTTTTAGGGATGTAAAGATGCCGGATGCAGAGGAACGTGTAAAGAGTTTCCCTCATGAGTTATCTGGAGGTATGCGTCAACGTGTTATGATCGCCATGATGCTTTCGAGAAATCCAGAACTTCTTATTGCAGATGAACCGACAACGGCTCTCGATGTAACGATTGAAGCACAAATTCTGGACATCATGAAAGAACTGAAGAATAAATATAATACAGCGATCATGCTGATCACTCATAACTTCGGTCTGGTAGCGGAAATTGCAGATAAAATCGGTATCATGTATGCCGGAGAGATGGTGGAAAGCGGAGACGTGTTTGAAATCTTTGCGAATCCGCAACATCCCTACACACGTCTTTTGATGCAAGCGCTGCCTAGCAGAACAAAGGCAGAAGGTCGTTTGCAGACGATTACCGGTTCTGTGCCTCGAATTACAGAGAAAAAACCGGAATGCCGTTTCGCAAACCGCTGCCCATTTGCCAAGGAAGTGTGCTTTAATGAGGAACCGCCGCTGAATTATACCAGTGAAAGCCATTTCTGCCGCTGCCACTTGGCTGGAAAGGAAGAAAAGTAAGATGGAACAAAAAGTTATGATTAAACTGGACGGCCTGAAAAAATACTTTTCTATTTCTAAAGGTCTTGTAAAGAAAACAACGAATTATGTAAAAGCAGTAGATGATATCTCTCTTGAAATCAATAAGGGTGAAATTGTCGGTTTGGTTGGCGAATCAGGAAGCGGAAAGACTACGTTAGCTCGTGTTATTCTGAATTTGACGAAAATGACTGGCGGCGATGTTGTAATCAATGGAATTAATCTGGCTAAAGCCAGCAGAGCAGAGATGAAACAGCTTCGCAGTGAAATCGCAGTAGTGTTTCAGGATCCAGCTTCTAACTTAAATCCGAGACAGACGGTAGAGAGTTCTATTATGCGCCCGATGATCATTCATGGCGTGTCGAAGGCTGAGGCCAAGCAGAAAGCTAAGGACGTTCTGGAAATGGTTAAGATGGACCAGAGATATCTGGACAGTTATCCACATCAGCTATCCGGCGGACAGCTACAGAGAATTGCTATTGCCAGAGCTTTGGCGCTGAATCCGAAGGTTATGATTCTGGATGAGCCGACCAGCGCGCTTGACGTATCTGTACAGGCGCAGATTCTGAATCTGCTTCTGGATTTGCAGGAGGAATTGAACCTGACTTATCTGGTGATCACCCACGATCTGAATGTTATCAAGTATATCAGCGATAAGATTGCGGTTATGTATCTGGGACGTTTGGTAGAGTTCGGACCGACTATGGAGATCGCGGAGCATGCGAAGCATCCTTATACAAAAGGATTGCTGGACGCGGCGCCGATTTTAGATCCAAATCTCCGCGACCGCAAAAAAGAGGTTATGGGCGGAGACCCTGGCAGTCTGATTAACATTGGCGAGGGCTGCAGATTTTGTGATAGATGTAAATACGCCACAGAGGAATGTAAGACCACGATGCCGGTGGATACTATAGTAGCGCCGGGTCATCAGGTTGCTTGCTTCCACCCCTTGGATTAGCAGGGGACTGAGAGTTGATTGTAATTAAATTTGCAATAAATATGTTCACACCGAATTTAAAAAGGAGGACCAAGAAATGAGAAAGAAATTATTAGTGCTGGGACTGATCGTAGCATTCGTATTCAGCATGACCGCTTGCGGAGGAGGCGGTGAGGAAGAGTCTGCAAAGAAAGATCTGACTATCATCGACAGCGAATGGTATGGCTTAGATACTTATCAGCTGGATAGTACAGCAGGCGGACAGGGCCTGAACTCCACCGGTTTATTCCAGTGGGATGCTGAAAAGGGCGACGTTGTTGATAACGTATGTACTAACTGGCAGGTAAGTGAAGATGGAAAGACTGCTACTTTTGACGTACCAGAAGGCATGAAGTATTCTACTGGCGAACAGGTAGAGCCGGAAGATGTTATTGCTTCTCTGGAGCATGGTCTGGAAGTCAGCCCGTACAGCGACGGTTACAGTAATATCGAATCTATGGAATATGAAGGCAGAACTGTTACTCTGCATCTGTCTGAGTTCCGTTCCGACATGCTGTACTATCTGTGCGCAGGCTTCGCGATCGTTATCGATAAGGATGAGCTGGACAAAATGAGCAACGAGGAACTGATGTGGGGATGCCATCCATATGGTATGTATGCACTGGCTGAAGACGGATACGTATCCGGTTCCGAAGTAAACCTGGTCAGAAACGATGGATTCAAATGTGAAAATCCGTTAGTAGAAAACAAAGGCGCTGGTAAATTCGAAACTGTTAAGGTAAGATTTAATGTAGAAGACTTTACACAGACAGAAGATCTGAAGGCGGGCAATGTTGATATGCTGATGTCCTTAACCAGCGACCAGTATCTGGAATTGCAGAATGATGAAAGTGTTGCTTTAGCAGATACTACTTATCCGAACATCACTTATTTCGAAATGAATACAGACAGCGAAGTATTCTCTGATATCAATGTTCGTAAAGCATTAGCTCTGGCTATTGACAGAGACGGCATGGCAGAGGTTGTTGATGGTCTGATTGGACCTGCTTACTCCATGATTTATGATACTGTACAGAACTTCTCACAGGAAGCAAAGGATTACTTTGAGAAAAACCTGGCTAACGATCCTGAAAAGGCTAAGCAGCTGTTAGAAGAAGCCGGCTGGAAAGAAGGAAAAGACGGTATCCGTGAAAAGGATGGAAAGAAATTAGAGTTCACATGGTATGCATGGACTGATTCCACTGCAATTCCTGAAGCTATGGCTGAACAGCTGAAGCAGGTAGGTTTCAAGATGAACATCGAAGCAATCGACTGGAACTATGTATATGAAAACATCAGCGCTGATAAGTATGACGCTGGTATTGAATGGCTGTCCTGGGCAGAACCGATGCTGGTACTGAACGCTTGCTACTATGACAAAAATGCTCCTGGAAACACGAAGGAATACAAGAAAATGGTAGAAAAAGCTGCTCATGAAGCAGACGGCGAAGCAAGAACTAAGATGGTAGGCGACATCCAGATGCACCTGTTTGAAAATGTCAATATGATCCCTATGTATGCAGAGCTTTCTTTCACTGCAATGAACAAGGATCTGAAGGGCTTCAAAGTATTAGCTGACGGATCTGCTCCGCTTAACGATTTAGCATACTAAGATAAGCAATCCGATTGAGATGGCAGAAGTCGGATGTTTCGACAACTGACTATATGAATACACGGCGGCTGTCTGCAAAGCGGACAGCCGCTGCTGTTGAGACTGCTTTAAAAATAAGATTAAATGGGATTTTAAAAGATATATTTCGTTATTTTCTGTATAAAAGCGGGAAAAATGACTGGAATTTGAGATGTTTGAATTGGCATGAATTTTGCTTTAATATTTATCAATGAGAGATTTTGACAACAGAAAGCAGAAAGGCAATAAAAAAATGAGTAAGAAGATTGGCGTACTGGGAGGCATGGGACCCATGGCTTCTCAACTATTTTATAAAATGGTAACGGAAATGACTTATGCGGAATGTGATCAGGATCATGTTAATATGATCATTTGCAGCGATACTTCTATGCCAGACCGTACAGGCGCTATCCTCAGCGGACAGCTGGAGGAAGTGCATGATAAAATGTTAGCCAATGCAAAAATGTTGGAGGGTTGTGGATGCCAAGCGGTGGCAATCACTTGTAATACAGCTCACTATTTTGCTGACATGATAGCGAACGATCTCGGCATTCCAATCATTCATATGATAAAAGAAACGGTAGAAAAGCTGACTGAATCAGATCCCGGCGGAAAAATTGCAATTCTTGCTACCGACGGAACGATTCAAACAGGAATCTATCAAAAGCGAATGGAAGAAGCAGGTTTAAGGCCTTATGTTCCAGAACCGGAGCTTCAGAAAATCGTTATGTATCAGATCTATGACTGTATCAAGGCCGGTAAGGCTTATGATGCAGAGCAGTGGAAGTATCTGGACGAAGCGGTCCGGTCGGCAGGATGCACCCATGCTATCATGGGCTGTACCGAGCTGTCTGTGATCAAATCCGACGAAGGATTGGGCGAGTTCTATGTAGATCCAATGAAGGTTCTGGCAGAGAAGGTCATCCGGTTCAGCGGCAGAGAGATGAAACGCTGATCATCAGGTACAATGGTAAGAAAAACGTGCGTATATAAAAAACAGGAGGAAAGAAGATGGGACTGCCTGAAAACTGCAGAGCAAAGCTAGATAATAAATACCCAAAAGGAAAAAAGAATCTGATTACCGATGTACTTGGCGTAAAGGTAGGTCATGTGACGCTGGAGGATGAGGAAAAGGATATACATACCGGAGTGACGGCAATACTGCCTCATGGAGGAAATCTGTTTCAGAATAAAGTGGCTGCCGGCGTGTCTGTTATAAATGGATTTGGCAAGAGCGCCGGATTGGTACAGATCGAGGAGCTTGGCACAATTGAATCTCCAATTGTAATGACGAATACTTTCAGTGTTGGAACAGCGCTTAGCGCGTCTGTGAAGTATATGCTGAAGCAGAATGAGGATATCGGAGTTTCTACTGGTACGGTCAACTGTGTTGTGACAGAGTGTAACGACGGAGTTCTCAACGATATTCGCGGTATGCATGTAACAGAGGATCATGTATTTTCGGCATTGGAATGTGCTTCGGAGGATTTTGAAGAAGGCGTGGTTGGCTCAGGAACCGGTATGTGCTGCATGGGTATTAAAGGCGGCATTGGATCAGCTTCTCGTGTAGTTAAGCTTAAGAATAAGGATGAATACACAATTGGAGCGATTTTGATGTCTAACTTTGGTGAACTGGGAAATCTACGCATCGATGGCCTGAAGACACCTACGCCGTTACCGAAGGATGGAAGCAAGGATAAGGGATCTGTTATCATTGTTCTGGCTACAGATCTTCCTCTTAGTGACCGTCAGCTGCGCCGTGTTGCAAAGCGAGCGACAGTTGGCTTAGGTCGTGTAGGCTCATACTTGGGAAATGGAAGCGGAGATATCGCTATTGCATTTTCCACCAGCAATATTGTGCCGCATTATTGTGAAAGCGGTATTGTTGAAACTAAGATGGTTCATGATGATGCTTTGGATAATATTTTCGAAGCCACGATTGAAGCAGTAGAGGAAGCTGTAATCAGCTCTCTGTATCATGCCAGAACCGTAAAGGGTATACGTGACAAAGTTCTGTACGGACTGCAGGAATTTATATAAGAGGTGAAATGTATGAAGATTTTCATCAGTGCGGATATTGAAGGAATTACAGGCGTTACCAGTTGGGCATCTACCAGATATGGCGGTAAGGATTATGAAACCGCGTGCAGACAGATGTCTTTAGAGGTTGCAGCTGCTTGCAGAGGAGCGATCGCCGCAGGCTGTCAGGTTGTTGTAAAAGATGGACATGAAGACGCCATGAATATTGATGCGGATTTGCTGCCTCGCGGCGTAGAATTGATTCGGGGATGGTCGAATGATCCCCGCTCTATGTTGGGAGGACTTGATCAATCCTTTGACGGCGCGCTGTATATTGGTTATCACTCCGGTGCGTGGACAAATACCAGTCCGCTGAAGCATACCGGTGAGGATTACTTGTTTAACTGGGTTAAGGTAAATGGTGAGTTGGCATCAGAGTTTACGTTAAATTCTATTTTGGCGGACCAGATGGGAGTGCCATCGCTGTTTCTTGCCGGCGATGAGGGAATTTGCTGTGACGCGTCGGCTGAGTACCCGGGTATTGTGACCGTAGCTACTAAGAGCGGCGTGGGCAATGCGACATGGAACAGACATCCGCAGGATGTTATAGAAGAAATCGAGAGAAAGGTTGCGGAAGTACTTTCTGCACCTTTGCCAGAGAGCAGGCCTATGGCAGACAGCTATACTATGGAAATCAATTTTAAAGATTTCCAAAGGGCCAGAGGAGCGTCCTGGTATCCGGGAGCGGAAATAATTGATGGATTTACTGTATCGATTACAGAACCGGATCCCTGGAAGCTGGCTATCGCGAGAATGTATATGACAAGCGTGTAAGAATAGACTATAAAAGGGAGACGCTGCAGTATGGCTGCCGTCTCCCTTTTGTGTTACTGAATTTTTATAGATACCTCTCCGGTGGTAAGTGTCTCCATCTGTCTGTTTTTTCTGCCTTCCAGATACTCTACGACCAGACCGCCGTTTTCATCGATGTCGATTGCTTTAGCGCGGATACCTTTTTCGCTTAAATTCGGATGGACGATGATATTCTTGCCAAGGATGAAGCAGCGAGTACGGTATTCTCGCAAGAATGTCTTCGCCGATAGATCCTTTGTAAGAATATCAAGAAGCTGGTTGTATATTTCCACGGCTAAATCACCACGGAAGAAGCTGTTCTTCGTGCGCGAGAGACAGCCTGCGATATTTTCCAATTCTTCGGGAAAGCTGCCGGGAAAACAGTTGACGCCGATACCGATGACAAGTCTGTCGATTTTGCCGTTTTCAAAATTGGTCTGTGCTTCCGTTAAGATGCCGCAGATCTTTTTGTTTTGATAGAATACATCGTTGACCCATTTGATTTTGGCCTTAACGCCAACGATAGAATCGATGGCGCGGCAAACGGCTACAGCCGCGGCCATTGTGACATAGAGAGCCTTGTCCAAATCAAAGTCGGGGTGCAAAGCGATAGTCATATAAAGTCCTGTTCCGGCAGGGGATGCAAAGGAACGTCCCAGACGGCCGCGGCCGCCGGTCTGCTTATTTGCGATGATCAGGGCAGGTTTATCGGTCAGTGAAATTTCTTTCGCTACATTATTCGTGGAGGAAACAGTATCGAGAATATGAATATCGCAGGGAAAGCGGAGAGAGCCGGCAATCGCGTCCTCCGTAATGATATTGCTCTTTGATCGAAGCCGGTAGCCGGTGCTGGGTTTGCTTTCTATATGGTAACCCTCGTTTTTCAACTGCTGCATAGCTTTCCAGACCGCATTGCGAGAAACCTGCAGTTCTTCTCCGATTTTCTGACCGGAGAGATAAACGCCGGTATTTTCACTCAGCAGCTTTAAAAGGTCTGTTCTTGTCGACATGGAGCGCCTCCTTTTTCATCCGTATATTATAAGCGTAAGGTTTTGACTGTACAATTATACCACGGATCTTGTTAGGAAAAAAGTTGGACTTTATCTAAAAACCTTTATTTTTTCTTGATTTTGTGATAAAATAACTTGTTACAAGTAGTATTTTAATTTGTAAACACAGGAGGAAAATAAAAAATATATGGACAGTCACATAGGGTATTCCATAGGGATTATGGTGTTTTTCTTGGTTTTCTCAGCTTACTTTTCGGCTACTGAGACGGCATTTACTTCGCTGAACCGGATTAGGATGAAAAATCTGGCAGGAGACGGAGATAAACGCGCCAAGAGAGTTTTGGAACTGGAAGGTAAGTACGATAACCTGCTTTCGACGATTCTTATTGGTAACAACCTGGTTAATATCGGAATGACGGCAGTTGCTACAACGATGTTTCTTGAATTAAGTCCAAGATATGGAGCAACGATTTCAACCGTAGTGGTCACTGTAATGGTGCTGATCTTCGGAGAAATATCTCCAAAGAGTCTGGCAAAGGAGAGTCCAGAGGGATTCGCTATGTTTTCTTCGCCGTTGATTCATTTGCTGATGGTGATTTTAACACCGTTAAATTTTCTGTTCGGTCAGTGGAAAAAGCTGCTTTCCAGGTTGTTTAAGACACCGGACAGCAGAGCCATTACGGAGGATGAGCTTTTGACTATTGTTGAAGAAGCTGAGACGGAAGGAAGCATTGCGGCAGGTCAGAGTGAGTTAATTCAGAATGCGATTGAGTTCAATGAACTGGAAGCATGGGATGTGCTTACGCCGCGAGTCGATATCAAAGCCATAGAAATCGATTCCACCAAGAAGGACGTGGCTAAGATGTTTATGGAAACCGGATTTTCCAGACTGCCGGTATACGAGGATGATCTGGATAAGATTTTGGGAGTTCTCAATCAAAAGGATTTTCACAATTATATATCCGGATCTAAGAAGACGATCTCCGACTATGTGAAACCGGTTGTATATGTAGCCGGCTCTATGAAGGCTGCGGACCTTTTAAAAAAATTGCAGATGAATAAATCACATATTGCCATTATTGTAGACGAATACGGCGGCACAGCCGGTCTCGTAACGATGGAAGATATCATCGAAGAATTGGTAGGTGATATTTATGATGAGCATGATGAGGTAGAGTCTCAGGAAATTACGCAGATGCAGGACGGCAGCTATAGAGTGCTGTGCAGCACCAATGTAGAGAAGATGTTTGATTATTTTGATGAAGAAGTTGAGCTGGATGCCACCACTGTAAACGGTTGGGTAGTTTTGCAGCTGGATAAGCTGCCGAAGGCCGGCGATACTTTTGAATACAATACGGGCAGTAAGATATTCTGCGGCCGTGTTATTAAGGCGGATGAAAGAAAGGCGATAGAAATCAATTTAAAGGTAACCCAAAAGCCTGACGAAGAAGAATAACCGGAAAGGGGAATTATAAGCATCATGGGACTGATGGAAAAGATCTTTGGAGATCTTAATGAAAAAGAAGTAAAGAAAATAGGAAAAATTGTTGACCAGGTTGAAGCGCTGGATACCGCTATGCAGGCTTTGACTGATGAAGAACTGCAGGCGAAAACGCCGGAGTTTAAAGAACGGCTGGCTGCCGGAGAGACTTTGGACGATATTCTGCCGGAGGCCTTTGCTGTATGCCGGGAGGGCGCATGGCGTGCACTGGGGATGAAACATTTCCGTGTACAGCTAATCGGCGGCGTAGTTTTGCATCAGGGACGCATTTCCGAAATGAAAACTGGTGAAGGTAAAACATTAGTAGCTACCTTAGCCGCGTATCTCAACGCTTTAGAGGGTAAAGGCGTCCACGTCATTACAGTCAACGACTATCTGGCAAAGCGTGACGCGGAGTGGATGGGAAAATTGTATACCTTCCTGGGGCTCAGCGTCGGATGTGTAATTCATGGAATTGATAATGAGGAGAGGAAGGCTGCGTATCGGGCTGATATTACTTATGGTACTAACAATGAGTTTGGATTTGACTATCTGAGAGATAACATGGTTATCTATGAGGAAGAGTTGATGCAGCGCGAGTTGAACTATGCCATTATTGACGAGGTGGACTCGATTCTGATCGACGAGGCTAGAACGCCTTTGATTATTTCCGGGCGTGGTTCGAAGTCTACAGATCTGTATAAAACAGCAGACCGGTTTGTAACTACGCTGACTAAGGAAGCAGATTTCACAGTAGAGGAGAAGGATCAGCAGGTTGCTCTGACAGACGAGGGCGTTGCCAAGGCGGAAGCGTTTTTCAAGGTGGACAACTATGGAGATCCGGAAAATATGGAAATCAACCATCACGTTCTGCAGGCTCTGAAGGCCAGAAACCTGATGGAACGTGACGTAGACTATATCGTAAAGGATGGAGAGATCATCATTGTAGATGAGTTTACGGGCCGTCTCATGTTCGGAAGAAGATTTTCCAATGGACTGCATCAGGCTATCGAAGCAAAAGAACGGGTATTGGTACGATCTGAATCTAAAACTCTGGCAACGATTACTCTGCAGAATTATTTCAGAATGTATCAAAAGCTGGCAGGTATGACAGGTACGGCAAAGACAGAGGAAGAAGAATTCCGTGATATTTACAATATGGATGTTGTGGTGATTCCAACCAATCGCCCTATTGCCAGAGAAGACCTACAGGATTCTGTATATCAGACGGAAAAAGGAAAGTTTAAAGCTATTGCAAACAGAGTAGCCGAGCTTCATCAGACAGGACAGCCGGTTTTGGTAGGTACGATTTCTATCGAAAAGTCCGAGCTGATCAGTGATATGCTGAAGAAAAGAGGCGTTAAGCATAATGTACTCAATGCAAAGCAGCATGATCGAGAGGCTGAGATTGTCGCGGAAGCCGGCCGCTTAGGTATGGTTACCATCGCGACTAATATGGCGGGTCGTGGTACGGATATTATTCTGGGCGGCAATCCGGAATTTGAGGCAAAGCGGGAGCTGAAGAAGCTGGGCTTCAGTGATGAGGCTATATCCTTTGCTTCCAGTTTTATCAAATCTGACGATCCAGAGTTAAACGAAGCGAGAGAAAAGTTTAATGAGCTTCATCAGCAGTTTAAGGAAATTCGAGCAGAAGAACAAAAGCAGGTTGTAGCTTTGGGCGGTCTGGCTATCATTGGTACGGAGCGTCATGAATCACGGCGTATTGATAATCAGCTGCGAGGCCGTTCGGGACGTCAGGGTGACCCGGGACAGACACAGTTCTATATTTCCCTTGAAGATGAGCTGATGCGCCTCTTTGGCGGCGAGCGCATGCAGAAGATTGTCGACCGTATGGGTCTGGCAGAGGATGAGGCCATTGAAGCAGGCATGCTGTCAAAGTCTATTGAGGGCGCGCAGAAAAAGGTAGAAGGCAAGAACTTCGGTATCAGAAAATACGTGCTTCAGTATGACAATGTTATGAACAAGCAGAGAGAGGTCATCTATGATGAGCGACGCAAAGTGCTCTTTGGCGAGGATTTGAAGGACTACATTCTCCATATGGCTCATACGATCATCAACGCTATCATCGATCCGATCGTAGTAGATTCTAAGTATCCCGAAGAATGGGATTTCACAACGCTTACAAAGAATCTTCGTAAGATTACGGACAGGTACAGAGGAAAGACCTCTTATTCTACAGAAGAATTGAACGGCATGAGCGAGGAGTCTCTGCGAGAGAATATATGTGCTGAATTCGACCGTTTGTATGAGGATAAAGAAAGAGAAGTTGGCTCTGAGCAGATGCGTGAAGTCGAGAGGATGATCTTACTGAGGGTAGTAGATAATCTGTGGATGGATCATATTGACGCTATGGATCAGCTGAAGTCTGGTATCGGTCTTCGCGCGCTGGGTCAGCAGGATCCGGCGGCCGCTTATGCCAAAGAAGGCTTTGATATGTTTGAGCAGATGATCAGCGCCATTCAAGAGGATACGGTAAAATATTGCTATAACGTAACAGTAGAAACCAAAACGGAACGCCGTGCTATCATGGAAGCGCAGCAGGCAACTAAGTCGGATTATATTGATGACGATGCAGTGCGCGCTATGCAGGGCGAAGGAGCTTTACCGGCGGACGCGCAGGTTCCGGAACGTGAGAAAAAACAGCAAACAGTACGCCGTGACGCGCCTAAGATCGGCAGGAACGATCCTTGTCCATGCGGAAGCGGTAAAAAGTATAAAAACTGTTGCGGTAAAAACGCGTAAATGAATTGATATTGAGAATATGAGAAGAACCTCTGCCGGCGGCAGAGGTTCTTCTCGTTTGTAATCTATTTCCAATTCATCTAGAGTATTTCAAATTTTTGAATTTTTATACTATTTCCATTTTATCACAGAATAGGGTAAAAGGTAAAGGTAAATTTTCTTTTACTCTGACACTTTTTATGATATCATATAAACTACGGGATTTATTTCGGAAAACATATTGAAAACCCGATTTTTCATAATTGAAGGGAGTTGAGAAGCATGATTCAGTTGGATCAGATCAAAGTCGATCTGCCACAGGCAGTCGCAAAGCTCAAAGAGGTAGGTGAGTCCCTTTGACCTGGCTGGTCTGAGGGAAAATTTACAAGTAATTACAAAGCAAACAGAAGCGGCAGGTTTCTGGGATGATCCGGAGGCGGCGCAGAGTTTATTAAAGAAGAAAAAAGGTCTGGAGAGCAGAATTGAGCGGTATGATCGTTTAGAAAGAGGATTTCAGGATACCGGAGAGTTGATAGAACTGGCCGAGGAGATGGAAGATGAGGATGAGGCAGAGGCTATTGCGGCTTCCTTCCGTCAGCTGGAAAATCAATTGGAGGAATTGAAGCTGGATACGCTGCTTTCAGGAAAGTACGACCATAATAACGCCATTATTTCAGTACATGCGGGAACCGGCGGCGTGGATGCCATGGATTGGGCGCAGATGCTCTACAGGATGTACAACCGTTGGGCGGAGAAAAAGGGATATAAGGTTACACTGGTCGATATGCAGGATGATACAGAAGCAGGCATTAAGAGCGCTACATTGATTGTTGAGGGTGAAAATGCATATGGGTATCTGAAAAACGAAAAGGGTGTTCACCGCCTGGTACGAATTTCTCCGTTTAATTCGGCAGGAAAGAGGCAGACGTCTTTTGCCGCTTTAGAGGTTATGCCGGAAATTGAAGATGACATGACGGTAGAGATCGATCCGGAGGATCTGCGTATAGACACTTACAGGAGCAGCGGAGCAGGAGGCCAGCATGTCAATAAGACCGATTCGGCGATCCGTATTACCCACCTGCCGACCCATATTGTGGTCACCTGTCAGAATGAGCGAAGTCAACACCAGAATAAGGAGATGGCCATGAAGATTCTGGCTTCGCGGCTTATGGAGCTGAAGGAACAGGAGCATAAGGAAAATCTGAAGGAGCTGAAGGGAGACTTTTCTATGATTACCTGGGGATCTCAGATCCGTTCTTATGTATTTCAGCCATATACTATGGTGAAGGATCACCGAACAGGCGCTGAGGTAGGAAATGTAAACGCTGTTATGGACGGCGATATCGATTATTTTATCAATGAAAAGCTAAAACAGAAGGATGAATGAGATAAATGAATATCATAGAAACATTAGCGAGCGAGTTTAAGGTTAAGACTGCGCAGGTAGAGAACACGGTTAACCTGATCGATGAAGGCAATACCATTCCGTTTATTGCCCGTTATCGGAAAGAGGTCACGGGAGGACTGACTGACGTTGTCCTTCGCGATATGGAGGAACGACTTTCGTATCTGCGGAATTTGCAGGAGCGAAAGGAGGAGGTCATCAGACTTATCGATGAGCAGGGCAAGCTGACAGAAGAACTTGCGGCGGAAATAGAGAAAGCTGAAGTACTGCAGAGAGTAGAGGATTTGTATAAGCCGTATAAGCAGAAGAAGGCTACCAGAGCATCAAAGGCGAAGGAAAAGGGGCTGGAGCCGCTGGCTATGATATTTTATGCGCAGCAAAAGAAGGACGGAAATCCGTTAGATATTGCTGCCGGTTTTGTTGACCAGAAAAAAGGAGTGGAGACAGCGCAGGACGCCGTACAGGGCGCTATGGATATTATCGCGGAGATGATCGCTGACGACGCAGATCTGATAAAGAACATTCGGGAGAGAACCTTTGAACGGGGACAAATCGCAACAGAGGCTGCAGACCCGGAGGAAAAGACGGTCTACGATATGTATTATGGCAGCAGCGAGGCTATTGCCAAGATGCCGAATCATCGTGTGCTGGCCGTCAACCGGGGTGAAAAAGAGAAGAAGCTGAAGGTAAAGGTGACAGTGGATAGTGAGGCGATTACCGGGTATATTGAAAAGCAGATTATTCGTGGACAGTCCATTTTTACGGAGCTGCTGCAGGAAACCGTCGCTGACGCATATAAACGTCTGATTGCCCCGTCAATTGAGCGTGAGATGAGGAACATTCTCACGGAAAGGGCGGAAACCGACGCAGTGAAGGTCTTTGCAAAAAATACGGAAAAATTGTTGATGGCGCCGCCAGTACGAGGTAAGAAGGTGACTGCCGTCGATCCGGGCTACAGAACGGGATGTAAGGTAGCGGTTCTTGATGAGACCGGAAGGCTCAAAGCATTTACGACTGTTTATCCTACAGAACCGAAAAAGGACGTAGCAGGTACGGAACGTGTATTGACAAAGATTATTGAGAAATACGGCTGCGACATTATCGTTATCGGTAACGGCACGGCTTCCAGAGAGACAGAGGAGGTTGTGGCAAACTATTTGAAGAAAAAGGGTTATCCTATTCAATACACCATCGTAAATGAAGCAGGCGCATCTGTTTATTCAGCGTCAAAGCTTGCTTCTGAGGAATATCCTGATCTGGATGTGACAACCAGAGGCGCTATGTCATTAGGCCGCAGATTGCAGGATCCTCTGGCTGAATTGGTAAAAATCGATCCGAAGCATATCGGTGTGGGACAGTATCAGCACGATATTAATCAGAAACAGCTAACGGGCGCGCTGACCACAGTAGTTGAGGATTGTGTAAACAGGGTCGGCGTAGATTTAAATACAGCTTCTCCGTCTCTGCTTTCCTACATCGCAGGCGTGAACATGGGTATTGCAAAAAATATTGTGTCTTACAGAGAGGAGCACGGCCGCTTTCAAAACCGTAAAGAGCTTATGAAGGTTTCGAAATTGGGTGAGAAGGCGTTCAAACAATGTGCGGGATTTATGCGTATCACAGGCGGTAGCGAGCCTCTGGACAGCACTTCCGTGCATCCGGAATCCTATGAAGCTGCAGAGGAGATGATGAAAAAGATCGGCATTACTAAGGAAGACATTGTCTCCGGAGGCGTAGGGGAGGCCATCGATGAAAAGATATTCCAGGCTTATCCGGCGAAAAAGCCATCGGAAAGCGTGAGAAGGATGGCGGAGGATCTGAATATTGGAGAACTGACTCTTGCCGATATCGTATCGGAAATGAAGAAACCGGCAAGAGATCCTCGTGAGGACGCGCCGCCGGTGATTTTCAGAAACGATGTGCGAAGCTTTGACGATCTAAAGATCGATATGGAGCTGACGGGAACAGTGCGCAATGTAGTGGACTTCGGCGCTTTTGTTGATATTGGGGTGAAACAGGACGGACTGGTTCACGTGTCTCAGCTTTCCCATAAATTCGTCAAACATCCTATGGATGTAGTTTCTGTAGGAGATACGGTAAAGGTGAGGATTATCAGCATCGATCAGGAGAAGCAGAAGGTTGGCCTTACGATGAAATTATAGAGAAAAAGGAACGAGAAACGTTATGGCGTATAATACCATTTTATTTGATTTTGACGGAACCTTGGCAGATACCAACGGTTTAGTGATAGAGTCCTGGCAGCATGTTTATCGGATACTGACAGGGCGAGAAGCTGATTTGCCTATGATCAAAGCTACTTTCGGCGAGCCTTTGGGTATCAGTATGGAAAAGATTTTTCCCAATACGCCGGTGGAGCAGGCGATCGATATCTACAGAGGGCATCAAAAGGATATCTATGAGGAAATGATTCAGCCGTTTTCCGGTATGGTCGAACTGATAAAAGAATTGAAAGCCAGAGGACTGAAGATCGGCGTTACTACTTCCAGAATGAGGAATACTACCCTGATTGGCCTGAATAAATTCGGTATTACCGAATACATGGACGCCATTGTCACTTGCGATGATACGGATAAGCATAAGCCTGATCCGGAGCCGGTGTTGATTACATTGGAACGTTTGCGGGCAAAACCAGAGAATACATTGATGGTCGGTGATAGCATGTTTGATATCAAATGCGCGCATAATGCTGGCGTTAAGGCAGTGCTGGTCGGTTGGGCCGAGGCAGTGACAGAAGAAGATTTGAACGGTCCTGACGCGCCGGAGTATTTTATAGAAAAGGCGGAGGATTTACTGAGGCTTCTTTAATAAACAGAATCAGGCAGAAACGGAAGTGTGGCGGCAGAGAAAGTAAAACCCAGGAGGAATGGCTGTGCTGAATATCTTTTACGCAAGAGAAAGCATAGATAAGGAAAAGTTCATATATGAGCGGATCAAAACGGCGATGATGAGTGGACAACGTAGAAAGTTTTTTGTTATTGTTCCTGATCAGTATACGTTGGAGGCAGAGAAGCGTGCGTTTCATCTGCTTGACGCGCAGGGACTGATGGATGTGGAGATTATCAGTATGTCACGACTGGGAAGCCGGCTGCTTTCTCAGCAGGGAGGTAGCAGGAATACCTTTATTGATAAATATGGCCGTCATGTTTTGCTGGCACAGGTGCTGGCTGATAAGGAAAGCGACCTGCAAATCTTTGCAGGCAGCCGACGGAGAAATTCGTTTATCGAAATGACGAATAACTTTATCTCAGAGATGAAGCAGTATAATATCGCGCCGGAGCAGTTGTCTGCGCTATCCAAGTCACTGCCTGAAAACAGCCTGTTATCGAAAAAGTTGGCTGATCTGCAGGTAATTTTTGAGGAATACCAACGGCGCATCGAAGGAAAGTATACGGATTCTGAGGATTTGATCGATCTGTATACGGCACGGATTTCGGCGTCGCCTATGCTCAGAGGCTGCGGTATCTGGGTTTATGGTTTCGACAGCTTCGCGCCGAAAGCCATGGACGTTTTAGGACGTCTTATGACAACGGCAGCGGAAATGAACGTGTTTCTTACCTATGATCAGGACTGCCGTGACGAAGAAATTTTCCAGTTAACCGGTATGGTAAAGTCTGCGCTGATACGGCAAGCGCGGAGTTTTGACGTGCCATGGAAGGAGCAAAGGGTCTCTGACGAACAATATCGCGCGGAGAAAAGGAGCGCGGTATTTGAGACATTGGAAAGAGAGCTGTATGCTGTAGGACGCAGGTCGTTTTCGGAATGTCCTCAGGGCAGAGATGGCGCTGGAGGAATCTGGCTTTGCCAAGCAGCGAATGGGTATAGTGAAGCCGAGTCGGCGGCAGCCTTTATATTGTATTTGCTGAGAGATAAGGGATTTCGATATCGTGATTTGGTAGTCATTTGCAATGACCAGGCGGTACGGGGCTCTGTGATAAGACGCGTCTTCGAAGAATGCGGCATCCGTTTCTTCGACGACCAGACACGGACCATCATGCATTCGCCTATTGCTCTTTTTACAGTTGCTTTGCTGGAAACTGTAGCGGGCGGATATAGAACGCAGGATGTTTTCAGGACATTAAAGGCTGGATTTTCGCCTCTTACAAACGATGAAATCGAATCATTGGAAAATTATGTTATAAAATACCGAATCAAAGGTTCCATGTGGAAAAAACCATTTGTCAAGGGACAGATGGAGTATGGAGACGATGGTCTTACCGAGTTGGAGGAGTTACGCCAACGTGCTATGAAGCTGTTCGGAAGACTTGAAGCGGTATACAGAGCTTGTAATACTACTGGAGAGTTTATTGAAAGCTATTATGATTTTCTCATAGAGGACGCGCATTTGGGAGAAGCAGTAGCAGATTTGGCCGTTCGACAGAGAGAACAGGGTTTTTTGGATCTAGCGGAGGAAACTCTGCAGATCTGGGGTAAGCTGATAGGACTGTTAGATCAAATGACTGAGCTGATGGGAGAACAGTCCTTTGATGGAAAAGCGTTTACGGAATTACTGGTGACTGGTCTTTCGCAGTTGGAGGTTGGCGTATTACCGCCGACGCCGGATGATATTCTTATGGGAACGATGCAGAGAACTAGAAGCGGTAGTGTGCGGGCGGTAGTCGTGATTGGCGCCAATGAGGGATTGTTGCCGGCAGCGCCGTCGGATGAAGGTTTGTTTTCTGTGGATGAACTGGAATTTCTGGCATCTGAGGGAGCAGAGATCTGTAAGGTGGATCATATTCGTGTATTAGAAGAAAAGCTGGCGATTTATCGAAATCTTTGCAAACCGTCTGATTACCTGTGGGTCAGCTATGCTGCAAGCGATAGCGAGGGAAAAGAAAGCAGGCCGTCAGAAATTGTGGATAGTTTACTGGCGATTTTTCCGCAATTGCCGGTTGTGCCGGATGTAGTCAGCCGGGGAGATATTCGAGGTCTGGTAAGTGGAAGAATCAGCGCTTTGCGTCATTTGATGCGGGCCTTACAGCAGGGCCGTCGAGGGGAGAAGATTAACGGCTCATGGAGGACGGTTATCGACTGGTACCGTCAAAACGACCGGGAGGCCTTACAGATGACGGCCAGTGGGTTGGAATTTACCAACGAACAAAGGGAGCTGCCGCGGAGGCTGGCGGAATCGTTGTATAAAAAAAAGGGCGAACGCGATTTGTCCTTAAGTCCTTCCCGGCTGGAAAGGTTTTCACGCTGTCCGTTTGCGCATTTTGTAGCGTACGGGCTGCGGCCAGAAGAACGCCGTGTCTTCGAAGCTGCTGGACGCGAGATTGGAGACATCTACCATCGCTGCCTTATGGAAGTTTCTCGTAAGCTGACCAAGGAGGATAGCTGGCAAACGGTAACGGAAGCACAGTGCAGAACTTATGTTGAGGAAATTGCTAAAACGGAAGCTGCTGTCTACCGGGAAGGCGTATTCCATTTCGGTAATGAGGAACAGTATAAGGTCAGACGTATTGAGGATACCTGTTTCCATGTTTGTTGGGCGTTGATTGAACAGGTCAGGGCCGGCCGCATCAGGGAAAGTCGATATGAGGAATCCTTTGGACGAGGGAAAAGGATTCCGGCTGTCGAAGTAGTCTTGGAAAATGGAGAGAGGGTTTACGTAGAGGGGAAAATTGACCGGCTGGATATTTTAGAAGATGACAGGATAAAGATTATTGATTATAAGACTGGAAAAGAAAATTTTAAAATTTCCGAAGCTAGGGGTGGATATCGTCTTCAACTTATGTTATACTTAAAAGCGGCGCAGGAAAATGCACATAGGCCGGCAGGAGTTTTTTATTTTCTGATTGATGATCACCGGGTGGACTTAACCGGAGCAGAGAAAGAAAAAATTTCTGAAAAGATTTCAAAAGAAATGAGGAAATCTTATCGATTAAATGGTATAATGGTAAACGATGGCGACGTTATCGACAGCATTGCCGGAGAGTTTGACGGTTACTCTGATATCGTTCCTTTGCGTAATAGTAAGGAAGGGATTAAAGCGACTTCCGAAGGATTTCTGCTCAGTGATGAAGAATTTGATATTCTGCAGGGAGAAATCGACCAGCAGATTAGAAAATTGTGCGGTCACCTTGCGGAGGGGAAAATTGCCATTACGCCGAAGAAAACAGACCGTGAGTCACCATGCACCTATTGCAGATACAAAGGGATTTGCAGATTCGATCTAGATTTTCCGGGTTGCAATTATGAGATAATTAAATAGTTTATAACGCGGATTAGCAGTCGATGCCATTTCCGCGAGCGCGCTTCCTTGGCTCAGTTGGTAGAGCAGCGCATTCGTAACGCGCAGGTCGCCGGTTCGAGTCCGGCAGGGAGCTCCAAAATATTGAAAAATGCAGGTTATTATGACCTGCATTTTTTATGTATAAATTTATGATTTGGGTATTGAGATAGAAATAATATATGTGGGAATTTATCTAAAATGTATTTTTTTAAACTAGAAATGTATTTTTATTATTTGGACAATAAGCAAAATTATAGATTGAAAAAAATGTAAAAATATACGCATAAGTATTCAAAAAATATAAATAAAAAAAGAAGACAAAATTTATTTCCTATATATATCAAAAAAATATTCTATAGCAAAAACAAAAATAAATAAATAAACAGTTATAAATATACATTAAAATAGTAACACTTGTTTTTCTAAATAATGTAGTGTATAATAGAAGAAATTTAATCAATAACGAAAGAGAGGCGGAGTTACTAGACATGGCAAAGTATATTTGCAAAAGAACAATTATGGCCATAGTTGTCATTCTCCTCATCGCCAGCATCACATTTTTCTTGATGCATGCGGTGCCTGGAAGTCCTTTTGCCAGTGAAAAGACACAATCACCTGAGGTTCTCGCTGCTTTAGAGGCAAAATACGGGCTGGACCAGCCGCTACCTGTGCAGCTGAAGAATTATTTGGTTAACGCAGTACAGGGAGATTTCGGCGTATCTCTGAAGATGCAGAAAAACAGGCCTGTATTGGATATTATTATGGAGTTATTTCCTACATCTGCGAAAATAGGAGCCATCGCACTGCTTCTGGCGGTACTGTTCGGCGTACCGTTGGGATGTATTGCAGCGTATTACAGAGGGGGGAAAATGGACAGTTTTCTTCGTGTTGTAATGACGCTGGGGATTTCCGTACCGGGATTTGTTATTGCAACTCTATTGCTCATCATTTTCGGCGTGCAGCTGGGGTGGCTGCCGACAATTGGATTAAGTGGTCCGATGAACTATATCATGCCTTGCTCTGCATTAGCATTTTATCCGATGTGTTATGTCGGCAGGCTGGCGCGATCCAGTATGCTGGACGCAATCAATCAGGATTATGTCAGGACAGCCCGATCAAAGGGTGTAAAAACCAAGATGATCGTATTCAAGCACGCGCTTAGAAACGCTTTGATTCCGGTTGTTACATATTTAGGCCCGTTAACGGCGGGCATTTTGACAGGCGGTTTTGTTGTAGAAACTGTCTTTAGCATTCCGGGACTTGGAAGATATTTTGTGCAGAGCATTTTAAATCGTGATTATTTTATTATCATGGCGACGACAATTTTTCTCGCGGCGCTTGTTATTTTGATGAATTTAATTGTTGATATCCTGTATAAGGTTGTTGACCCTAGAATAGACGTAACGAAAGGGGAGGGCGCATGATGGAGAAACCGAATTTAATGACCATGCAGGTTGATCTTGATAAACTGCGTGACAGAAATATAGAGTTTAGAGCCGATGATTTTGCCTTGGCCTCCGCGGAGGAAAAAGAGAATTTTATAGAAAAAGCAGCCAGCGTTTCTTATTGGAAAGATGCAATGAGAAGGTTCCGCAAGAATACGGTGGCGATGGTAGCGCTCGGCATTTTGATTTTGATTCTCCTTTTTGCATTTATAGGACCGATATTTTTTGACGCGAACTACGCGACCCAGGTACGCGGTGAGGAAAATCTTGACCCGTCCTGGGCGCATCCTTTCGGAACTGATTTACAGGGGAGAGACTTGATGCTGCGCGCGATGTATGGAGCCAGGATATCCCTGACGATTGGCGTTTGCGCCAGTGCGATTGTACTTGTAATTGGTACAATTTACGGCGCTATTTCCGGATATATCGGAGGCAGAGTCGATGATATCATGATGCGTATAGTAGAGTTGATTTACTCCGTACCTGATGTGCTGGTTGTTTTGCTTCTTTCTATTACGATCAAAGAGCCTCTGACAGCATGGTGCAATAGCAGCAAAAGTTCTTTTGCATCGTCGATTGCAGAAATTGGACCTAGTTTAATTGCCATTTTTGTGGCCTTTGGTTTGCTGTATTGGGTTACGATGGCCAGAATTATTCGAGGTCAGGTTCTCATGTTGAAGGAGCAGGAGTATGTTACCGCGGCAAAGGCTCTTGGCGCGAAGGGACCGAAGATCATTAAGAGGCATCTGCTGCCAAATTGTATTGGACAGATTATTGTAACGACTTGTCTGCAGATCCCATCTGCGATTTTTCTGGAATCCTTTTTGTCCTTCCTGGGAATCGGTGTAGCGCCGCCTATGACCTCCCTTGGCGCTATGGCTGCCGATGCATTGGGAGGCATCAATACATATCCATATAGATTGATTATTCCTTCCATTATCCTCAGCTTGTTGATTTTGAGTTTAAATCTGGTGGGAGACGGACTGCGCGACGCACTGGATCCGCGTTTAAAGAAATAAGAGGTGAGGAAGATGGAACAGAAGAAAAAATTGTTGGAAGTAAAGGACTTAAAGGTTTCATTTTTCACGCCGGCAGGTGAAGTAAAAGCAGTAGACGGTGTCAGTTATGATCTTGACTACGGAGAGGTTATGGGTATCGTCGGCGAGTCCGGATCCGGGAAAAGTGTTGAGGCATATACCATTATCGGACTTTTGGTAAGCCCCGGCAAGGTTATAGGAGGGGAGATTCTTTTTGACGGTGAGAATCTCTTAGAATACGATAAGAAAAAGATGGAATCTTTCCGTGGAAATAAGGTCAGTATGATTTTCCAGAATCCTATGACCTGTTTGAATCCGGTTTATACTATCGGAAATCAACTGGTGGAGGCGTTGAAATGCCATCAGGATATCAGCAAGGCTGAGGCTGAGGAAAGAGCAATTGAGATGCTTACTTTTGTAGGCATTAATAATCCCGATAAACGTATGAAGCAATATCCCCATGAGCTGTCAGGGGGAATGAGGCAGAGAGTTATGATAGCAATGGGTCTGATTTGCCATCCGAAGCTTTTGATTGCAGATGAACCGACGACGGCCCTTGATGTTACGATTCAGGCGCAGATTATTGAGTTGATGAAAGACATACAACAGAAAACAGATATGGCAATTGTTTTCATTACGCATAATTTGGGTGTAGTCGCGGAGATTTGTGACAGGGTATCTGTTATGTATGCCGGGAAGATTGTTGAACAGGGAAAGGTAAATGATATTTTTTATCATCCGGCTCATCCGTATACCCATGGATTGCTGCGTTCTATGCCGAGAGTCGACGCTATGGAATATGAACGGTTGATTCCTATAGAGGGAACGCCGGTGGATATGCTGAATCCGCCGGAGGGATGTGGTTTTTCTTCCCGATGCGAGCATTGTATGAAAATTTGTTTGCGAGCTGCTCCGCCGACAATAGAAGTGGGCGATGGACATAAGGCCAGCTGTTGGCTTCTGGCAATGAAAGAAAAAGAGAAGGAGGAAGAATAAATGACGGATAAGAAGAATCATGAAATCCTCCTGCAGGTAGATCATATTAAAAAGTATTTTTCAATAAAAGAGGGCTTTGCTAAGACAAAGTATGTACAGGCAGTGGAGGACATCAGCTTTTTCGTTAGAAAGGGTGAGACCTTTGGTTTAGTGGGCGAATCTGGATGTGGAAAGACTACGCTGGGACGAGCGATTATCAGACTTCATGAACCGACAGCCGGAAAGGTGATCTATAACGGGGAGACAATCTTTGATGAAAGGCTTGGGAAGAAGCAGCCTGATATGCTGCCGTACAGACGTAAAATGCAGATCATCTTTCAAGATCCTTCAGCTTCCTTGGATCCGCGTATGACAGTAGGTGAAATTGTTGGAGAGGCGCTGGATATTCACAATATCTGTAAGGACAAGAAAGAAAGAGTTGACCGTATTAATGAGCTGCTTGAAAAGGTTGGACTGAACAGTGAGCACTCTAACAGATATCCACATGAGTTTTCTGGCGGACAGCAGCAGCGAATCGGTATCGCCAGAGCTTTAGCAGTGGAGCCGGAATTCATTGTATGTGATGAACCGATTTCCGCCCTGGATGTATCGATTCAATCACAGATTGTAAATATGCTGGAAGATATGCAGAATGAACTGGGACTGACGTATCTCTTTATTGCCCATGACTTATCTGTCGTGCGGCATATTTCTGATAGGATCGGCGTGATGTATCTGGGCAATATGGTAGAGCTGGGTGAAAGCAGAGAGCTTTATGCGAATCCGCTGCATCCATATACCAAAACACTGCTCTCAGCAGTGCCGATTCCGGATCCGGAGGTGAGTCGGGCAAAGAAGCGTATCGTACTGGAAGGCGATATTCCAAGTCCGATGAATCCGCCAAGTGGATGCAGGTTTCACACCAGGTGTCCCTATGCGCAGGATATCTGCAGGAAAGAGGTACCTGCGTGGCGGGAAATAGAGCCGGAGCATTTTGCGGCATGTCATATTCTGTAGACAGAAGTGGCTTGACACATTTATTTTGTTATGATGCTCCCGTTTGGAGGAGTTCATATAGTTAAATCTCAAAAAGGAGGACTTTATTATGAAAAAGGTATTGGCCCTGCTGCTTTCATTCTGCATGGTATTTGCTGTAACAGCATGCGGCGGCGATGACGGAAACGCGAAGAGTGATGGCGTAGTAGACGTTTGTGTTGCTTCTGAGCCACAGTCTATCGATCCGGCGTTGAACTCAGCTGTAGATGGAGCGATTATGCTGCAGCATGCGTTTGAAGGTCTGATGAAATGGGTAGACGACGGTGAAGGAAATGCTATAGTCGCTGAGGGCGTAGCGGAGAAGGTAGAAAAATCCAAAGATGAATTGACTTGGACTTTCCACCTGAGAGAAGACGCTAAGTGGTCTGATGGACAGCCAGTAACGGCACAGGATTTCCTCTATTCTTGGAATAGACTGATTGCCAAGGATACAGCAGCAGACTATGAGTACATGCTGGACATGGTGGAAGGCTATGACAAGGGCAAGCTGAACATCAAAGCGCCAGATGATCATACGTTTATCGTAAAGCTTTCAACAAAGTGTCCGTATTTCGAAGAAATCTGTGCATTCCCGGCAACTTTCCCTGTAAGAAAGGATATCATCGAAGCGGAGAAGGATCAGTGGACCTTTAATCCGGAAACGTATGTAAGCAATGGACCTTACAAGATGACTGCATGGGAACATAACTCTTATATTCTGTTTGAAAAGAACGAGAATTATTATGGCGCAGCAGATCTCAAAGCTGAGAAGATTAAGTTCCATTTGATGGACGACGCCAATGCAATCTATGCGGGATTCCAGAGCGGCGAACTTGACTTTATCGAAAATGTTCCGCAGGATGAGGTAAAGGGTTTGATAGATTCCGGCGATATGATTCTGGGAGATTATATCGGTACATACTATGTATGCTTCCAGACTGAGAAGAAGCCGTTTGACGACCCAAGAGTCAGAAAAGCGTTCTCTCTGGTAATTGACAGAAACCATATGGTAGAAAAAATTACCGGAAGCGGAGAAATCCCGGCAGCCGGTTATGTGCCTGCTGGTATCTATGATGCAGCCGGCGCAGGCAGCGACGATTTCAGAACTGTTGGCGGCGATTATTACAGCATCAAGGCAGAGGATTATGAAAAGAACTGTGAAGAAGCAAGAGCATTACTTGCTGAAGCGGGCTATCCTGAAGGAAAGGACTTCCCGATTGTAGAATATCTTTACAATACTGATGACAAACACAAGGCAATTGCAGAGGCTTTGCAGGATGTTTGGCAGAAGGAGCTGGGGGTTAAGGTAACGCTGCAGAACCAGGAGTGGAACGTTTTCTTACAGGAGAGAAAGGACGGAAACTACTCTATCGCAAGAAATGGTTGGATTGCTGACTATAACGATCCGATGAGCTTTATCGATATGTGGATTACAGACGGCGGCAATAACGACGCACAGTACAAGAATCCGGCATATGATAAGATTATCAAGGAAGCAAAAGCAACATCTGATCCTGAGAAGAGAATGAGTCTGATGCATCAGGCAGAAGATATTCTTGTAGGTGAGGAACATGTTGTAGCGCCTATTTATTTCTATACGCAGCCTTACATGATCAATAAGAATATCCAGGGCATGTACTATGCTCCTTTGGGTTACTTCTTCTTCGGTTATACGACCGGCGCGTAAGAATACGTTAGAAATCATCTTATTTTCCATAGAATGGCACAGGGCCTTTGACGGGTTATCGTCAAAGGCCCTGTGCTTTTTAATTGATTATTTTATCAATTCTCCGCGAAGATTTTCTTCCATTTTTGTTTTAATTAAATCTCGATCCAGATCCAAACTGAACAGATAGTAGAGCTTAGCAACGGCAGCCTCTGTGGTCATATTGTACCCGCTGACCGCGCCTGCGCCTGTCAGAGCCGCGCTGGTTTGGTACGCGCCCAGTTTGACAGTACCGCTTGGGCATTGGGAGCAGACTGTAACGATGGTCCCATGCTCGAAGGCTTTCTTTATGATCGGCAGCAACGCGTCGTCATAGCTCGGGATATTGCCTGCGCCGAATGTTTCCAGGACAATACCCTTCAGACTTTCTGTCATGATGGATTCAAAGAGGCTGAATTGAATTCCGGGGAACACCTTCAGCACGCCGATAGAGGTTTGACGAAATTCCACAAGGTTTAGACTGACACCCTTTGATGGAGGGACAATTGCATCGGTATTATAATGAATATCGATGCCTGCTTCAGCCAGCGGATGGAAATTTGGTGAATCGAAGGCGATGAGGCCGTCTGCTGAGGTCTTAACAGCGCAATTGCCGCGAAGAAGCTTGCCACCGAAATAGAGGCAGACTTCGTGAACGATTCCCTGACCTGCGATGAGTACGGACGTGATCAGATTATCGCGGGCATCGGAGCGAAGCTGGCAAAGGGGAATCTGGGAACCGGTTAAGATAACGGGTTTTGACAGGCCTTCCAGCATAAAGGAAAGTGCGGAGGCGGTATATGCCATGGTATCTGTACCGTGAAGAACGACGAATCCGTCATATGTATCGTAGTTGTCGCGAATAGCGCGGCCGATTTGATTCCACTGGTCTACCGCAATGTTGGAGGAATCCAGCAATGGTTCAAACTCAATCATGTCCCAGTCTGGCATATTTGGCTCGTTTAAGTCTTCGATAGCCCGCAAACGATCGTAGAAATATCCCTTTTTCGGCGCGTATCCTTTTTCAGTCGGCACCATACCGATCGTGCCTCCAGTATATAAAATGCAAATTCTCTTTTTCATCATTACCTCCTCTGTAGGGTTTTATTTCTTAAAGTTGTGTGCTTATAATATAGGAATCTCTGATTCCCTCAAGCGCGCTGTTTTTATAGGAGTTAAGGGAATTTATTGTTTTAAGTGAAATCCTTAAACAATTCCCTTAAAATTTGGTTTATTAAACGCATGATGGTTGTGCCTTAATGAACCCATGAGCGGGATGCATCATCGTGGCAATACCGCGTCCATTATAACATGAAAGCTTACTGGGATAAAGAGATTTATTTAGCGAGTTTTCACAGCATATCGAAGATATTACTTTTTATCTGTCCTCCACTCCCATCGATCACTCCATACACAGAAAATCGCCGCAATTAACATAGGTTAATGCACATAATAATAAAGGATAATAAAATTAACATAGGTAAATAATTTGAGAGGAAATAGGAAATATGGAAGAATTCTTTGGGAATGTGCTAAACCTTTCTGATCCTGAGTTAATCCGGAGCCTATGTGAAATATCAGATACAGTAAAGATGGAAAAGGGAACTGTTATCATCCGGCAGGAGGAACGACTGAATGCGGTTATGTTAGTTTTGAAGGGAATTTACAGGGGATATTATCTGGACGCAGAGGGAAAGGAGATTACCGATTGCTTTGGTCTTTCGATAGGTGAACCAGTAATACCATGCAGTCTATTTAACGAACCGTCAGAAATTACAATTGAATGCATCGCGGAAGGCAGCTGCTTACGAATTGATCTTGCAGGACTTACAGCTCTTGTTAGACGGAAAAGTTGGCACGCTGAACTTCTGGAATGCTATAATCGGTTTCTTATACAGGGAATAAAGCGGCATCAGCGGCACAAAAGGGTGATACATGATTGTGACGCAGTGGGACGATATCGGTGGTTTCTTCGTGAATATCCTGGGTTGATTGATGTAATCAGCCACAAGGACATTGCGTCGTTTATTGGCATGACGCCTGTGACGCTGAGCAAGCTGCGGGGAAAGCTACGAGCAAAGGAGGTTGTAAATGCTTAGCAAAGGGTTTCTGTCAGAGGCCTTGGGCTTCGTTGAGGGATCGCTGCTGGAGGAACTCAGTGAAGCAGCTGAAATGATAGAGATAAAACGCGGCCAGCAGGTTGCCGAACTGGGAACGCCTCCACAGTATGCTTACTTTTTAATCAGCGGTGTTTTCAGAGCCTTTTACATAAATGGGAAGGGAGAGGATGTAACGGACTTCTTTGTGTATCGTTCGGGTGCATTGATGGTATCCAGCTATGATCTAAAAAGTCCCGCTCCGGTAAATGTGGTTGCGGCAAGTGAACTTCAGTGCATTCGGATACCTATGGAACGATTTCAGGGACTATTGCATCAGTATCATGAGGTTGCCTGCAGATATAATGAGTATCTGACGTATGGCTTGCGAGAACATACGCAGCTTAAACAAGTTATGAATAAGTATGATTGTGAGCAGCGGTATCAATGGTTTCTAAAATCATATCCCGGTTTAATTCAACAAATTTGGCTGAAGGATATTGCATCTTTTTTGGATATGACACCGGTGACGTTGAGCCGCATACGGAGAAAAATGCGGGGGGGGGGGGGGGGCAGTGTATCGGAAAAAGTTTGAGTAAGTTTGGCCAGAAGCTTGGCTGCGATGAGAACTGTATTTAAGGAAGCTTATCCTATGATAATGCGGGGAGAGAATGGAAGGACTATAATCGAAAAGGATAGTTAGGTGTGGAAGTTTTTTCAAAGCGCTATATGGCGTGCTGTTATTTGCAATTGTTGCAGTTGCCGTTTTCGTATGGCTAAAGAGATGAGTTTTAACAGGAGGAGTTAATTAGATGAAAAAAGGTATGGTATTTTTCCTTACTGCCGTTTTATCCTTTACGATGATTTTTACACCGCTGCCGGTCATGGCGACGGATACTGCTGCGGAAGAAATGGAGCAAGATGTTCAAGAGACAACAGAGGATTACTCTGTAAGGGGAATGAATAGCGCGGGAGATTTGATATCGCAGGCTATTACGGAGAAACGGTCAGAGCAGGAGGCTAACAATGGGTACAATGTGTATGCTGTTGAGATGAATGGAAAGCAAGCGAAAGTTTCTTTTGATACGGTGAAGAATTGTACACTGCTGGTTGCAATTTACGATGAGGCAGGGCAGCGTATGCTGGCATCCGGAAAAAAAGAAGTAAAGCCGGATGAGAAAGAAGCAGCGGTGACGATTGAGACTTCAAGTATGCCGCAATATTTTTATGTAAAAGCATTTTTGATTGATAGTAAGAATTTAAATCCGCTTTGCACAGCGTATGACTGTCCTAACTATACAAAAGAAATGACCCAGTTCCTGGAAAAGACAGTAAATGATTTTGACAGCGAGCAGGTAGTTAATTTTGACGAGAATAAAAAGAATAATTTTGCTGTTTACGCGGATGATGTTAAAACGATTAATCGGAATCAGGGTAAAAATCTTATTGCGAAGGAAGATGATACGAATAAGCAGTATGTTATTAAGCATGCAGATAAACAGATATCATCTTTGAAAAAAGGCGATATTTTTGTTTATGAATATGAGAAAGGTAAGATATTAATTGTAAAGGTCAAATCAATTAAAATTTCAGGGACAACTGTGACTATAACTGGGGATGACACGGGAATGGAGGAAGTATTTGACTATGTTAAAATTGATACAAACAGCAGTATCGACGAAGCAGAAGTTGATAATTCACAGCTGGAAGAAGATATTACCTATCAGGGAGAGGTTGATTTTGACAGAGCGGATCCTGCCAATATGATGCAGGCGCAGGCGGTAGATATTGAGGGGAAGGTATCGAACGCATTAGCATATTCCTTTGATAAAAAGAAGTGGGAAGGCGATAAGGCAGGCGCAGCAGTAAAAGGTGGGGTTGTGTTAAGGCTGGATTCCGGGGTAAAGGTTTACCATCAAAAATCTTATAATTATGTCGAAATAAAGTTTGAAGCTTCCATGAAAGTGGCAGCAAGCGTTGATGGAGAAATCAATCTGGGTAAAAGCCTTGGGAAACTGAGCTATAGCCCTATTCCATGTGTAACTATTACAGTAACGCCGAGAGTAGACGTTAAATTCAGCGGAGGAATGGAAATTGCGGTTACTGTTAAGACTACTTCCGGCGCTGTTTACAGCAGTGATAAGGGATATCAGGAAATCAAAAGCGCTCCTTCAGTTGATCCAAAAGTGAAAGCGTCGGGGACATTTTATATTGGGCTGGGGCTTAAACCTGCAGTAAGTGTGGTTAATGAGAAAATTTTAAGTATATATTTTGATGCCAGCGCCGGTCTGGAAATAAACGTGTCAACTGATATTTTATCCCTTCCAAAAGAGAAGGTAAAGCATGATTGTAAATTGTGCCTGGACGGAGAAACATCCTTTAAGAGTAAGGTTTCCTTTGGCGTTAAGTTCTTTGATAAGCATGATGTGAAGGTGACAGTTTTTGAAGGAAAGGCAAAGCTGTTCGATTTTTATTTCTCAATTACACGAGGTGAATTCGGATTTGGAAACTGTCCGCATATTCTATATAAGGTGACGATAACTACAAAGGATAGCAATGGAAAGCCGGTGGAAGGTGTTGCCGTAAAGGGTGGGCAAAAAGAATACCTGAGTGACAAAAATGGACAGGTCGTGTTATGGCTGGGTAATGACACTTATCATCTTGCTCTTAAAAAGGCTGACTATCAGTCTATAGAGAAAACTGTTACCGTACATGACGCATCGGAAGATATCGATTTTACATTGTATGAAGCGCCGAAGCTGGGACATGAAGTGACGGTAACCGTAACAGATGAAGCAGGCGCACCGGTTGCAGACGCATCAGTGAACGGCGTAATAACCGACACGCAAGGGAAGGCGGTAGTGCGTCTTGCAAATGGTTTGCAGACCATTGTTGTGGAAAAGGATGGGTATGCGCGGATTGAGCAGAGTGTGAATGTGGAGGAGGACACGAGAGAGGTGTCTATCAGTGTGAAAAAGGGAAACCAAAATGAAAATGAGTCCGAGGCACAAAGGAAAAGAATTAAGAAAATAGAGCTAAATGATTTTAGTAGTGCAGCCATAACGGAGGATGGATCGTTGTATATGTGGGGAGAGGATTGGAGAAATGAGCGCAAGAATCGTGACCAGCTATATTGCAGTATACCGAAAAAGATTAAAGATAACGTGATTTCTGTTAGTTTAGGATGGCGTTATAGGGCACTTATAACAGCGGATGATCGTTTATACATGTGGGGAGATAATCATGATAACAAAATAGGTGAAACTAGTTGGACATATTCTGTACTTGCACCAACCCAAATTATGGACAACATTATACAAGTTGATTTAGGTATGGTTCATAGTGCGGCAATACAAAGAGATGGTACACTTTTAACATGGGGAAGTGATCATTATGGTGCATTAGGACATGGAGGTAAATATTATAATGCATCACCCAAGGATATTATGCACAATATTAAAAAAATAAGTATAAGTAGTAGGACTAGTGCTGGCATAACAGAGAATGGAACGCTGTATATGTGGGGGAATAATTATCATGGGCAACTTGGTGATGGTACAAATCAAGACTCCAATGTCCCAATAAAAATTATGGAAAACATTAAAGACGTGAGTATAAGTGATAAGAGTAGTGCAGTTATAACGGAGAATGGAACGCTGTATATGTGGGGGGATAATTATCATGGGCAACTTGGTGATGGTACAAATCAAGACTCCAATGTCCCAATAAAAGTTATGGAAAACATTAAAGATGTGAGTATAAGTGATAAGAGTAGTGCAGCCATAACGGAGGATGGAACGCTGTATATGTGGGGGAATGATTTTGGTGATGGTACAAATCAAAATCCCAATATCCCAATAAAAATTATGGAAAATATACAGTCAGTGAGTTTAGGGGCACTTCATGTTGGAGCAATAACACGAGATGGGGAACTATATATGTGGGGGAATAATTATTATGGGCAACTTGGTGATGGTACAACTGAACATTCTCTAGTCCCTAAAAAAATCACAATCCCTGCACCTTCTACAGAATTGACCAGCATGGAAGATACAACGGCAGGTTCGGAGAAAGAGAAAGCAATGACTTCCTCCAACTTGGATTTTGCTGCAGCATCAATGCTTCACACTGCAGAGAATGTATCGACATCCACACAGACAAAGAGTTTTAATGGACTGCAGCCAAAGACACTACATAATTTCTATGTCGTGAAAGATCGGAATTGCGAAGATCCCCTTTCTGCAAATAATCTCCTTTACATAGGACAAGGGATGAGCAATAAAAGTGGGAAAGCATCGTTTCAATATGCAGCGAGAGAAAATTATAGCAATGCAGAACTTTTTGCAGTGGGTATACCGGAGGACGATATCAGCTTCTATAAACCTTCATTGAAAAATTTTACATATGCGTATACGGGAAAAGCGATTAAACCGTTACCGAGGGTAGTGATTAGCGGCAAAATCCTGAAGAAAAATCGTGATTATACGGTATCCTATTCCAACAATAAAAAAATAGGAACTGCAAAGATCACTGTTAAGGGGAAAGGTGACTACAGTGGCTCAAAAACCATAACCTTTAAAATTGTGCCAAAAAAAGTGTCCATTTCTTCGGCAAAGTCACTGACAAAAAAGAATATACAAGTGAAATGGAAGAAAGTTTCACCAGCTGGGGGCTACAAGATTCGCTACAGCAAGTCAAACAAATTTAGCTCACCAAAGACGGTAAAAGTTGAAAACGGCGCAAAGACATCTTGCAGAATTAGTAAACTCTCTCGTGGCAAAAAATATTTTGTAAAGGTACGAGCATATAAAGTAGTTAATGGAACTACGTATTATGGCAAATGGTCAACAGCAAAAACCGTAAGGGTGAAGTGATTTTTTGAAAAGTTTGAAATGAACGGGAGGAAATATTATGCGTTTAAAAAAGAAATTATGGAGTGTTATTTTATCCACTACTATGATTCTGACTGCGGCAGTCTTTCCACTAGAAGCTGCAGCGGCAGAGGATGGTATACCGATTGATGAAGCCAATTTTCCGGATGCAGAGTTTAGAGCATATGTTTCGGAACATTGTGACAGCAATGGGAATGGAAGACTGTCTGCATTAGAGGCTGACAATGTTAAAGAAATCATAATAGACAGTGATGACATAGAAGAAGGAGAATCTCATTCAACGGTAACTTCGCTGAAAGGCATAGAAAGATTTTACAATTTGCAGATTTTATCCTGCTATAGTCACCGTCTGGAAAGTCTGGATTTAAGTCATAATCCAAATTTGAAAATATTAGATTGCCATTATGCTGGACTAACAAGTTTGGATGTGACCTGTAATCCAAAATTGGAATCTTTGAACTGCAGGAGTGTTGCGGAGTTGACGGATTTGAATGTAAGTAAAAATCCAGCATTAACGGAATTGGATTGTAGTGCATGTGAATTGGCAAATTTAAATGTAACACAAAATCCAAAATTACAAATTTTAAGATGCGATAGTACAAATATCACGAGATTAGATATAAGTCAAAACCCGGAATTAGTGGAATTGGATTGTGGATATATAAATTTAAATTCTTTGAATGTAACCCAGAATTCCAAATTGCAAAGACTTGTGTGTGATTATGCAGATATCACAAATTTAGACGTGAGCAAAAATTCTGAACTAAGGGAATTGCATTGTAGCTATGCAAGATTAACGAATTTGGACGTAAGAAAGAATTTAAAATTGGAAATTTTAAGTTGTATAGGAAGAGAAACAGACGAAGAAGTTGTGCGTATATCTAGTTTAGATGTAACTAAAAATACAGCATTAAAATATCTGAATTGCAGCTATACAGATATAACAAATCTGGATTTGAGCCAAAATACGAATTTGGAGTCTTTGTGGTGCTGGGGTGCGGGATTAACCACTTTGGATGTAAGCAAAAATCTAAAACTAAAAGATTTAAATTGCATGGATACTAATATAACAAGTTTAGATCTGAGAAATAACACGGAGTTAGGCAAGCCATCGGAGATATATCCACAAACATATCTTCAAATATCCGGTTGTCCGCTGATTTCGCTTCTTGTTCCAGAACAATACAATGGAAGTGTTGGTAATCCTTCTCCATACAAACTCGCCCTACAGCCAGGTCAGAATTCTGTAGATTTGAAGACCATCGCACCATCTATTCAGGCTGGAAAGATATTAGATTTGAAGGGATGCAAAAAGCAAGGGACAGTTTTAACAGGTTTAAAAGCAGGACAAAATGTTACCTATCGATATGATTACAATGGCGGCTTTATCGATGTTACCATTGAAGTAAGTGAAGGTGGCGGACAGCCTGAAAATCCAGACAATACTGCACAGAAGCCAACTATTTCCAGCGGCGAGGGTTATACAACATCTCTCAGCGAAGACGGAACTTCCGTAACTATCGCAGTACAAAAAGACTATCAGTTGGAAGACGTGAAAGTGAATGGTGTATCTAAAGGCGCTGTGAACACCGTCACAGATTTGAAACCTGGCGATGTGGTAGAGATTGTTGTAAGCAAAATTGAAAATCCGGTTTTTGATTTGGCTGATGCAGTTGTAACAATTTCTGCTGACAGCTATGCTTACACTGGAAAATATATCAAACCATCTCCAACGGTAATGTACGACGGAAAGAAACTCAAAAAAGGTACAGATTATACCATTTCCTATTCTAATAATAAAAAGATAGGAACAGCGACAGTTACAGTAACAGGAATCGGCGACTATAGCGGTGAGGAAACACTGGAATTCAAGATTATCCCCAAAAAGGTTTCCATCGCATCGGTGAAGTCGAAAGCAAAGAAGTCCCTTACTGTACGTTGGAAGAAAAACCCGCAGGCGACGGGCTATCAGGTGCAGTGGAGAAAATCCAGTAAGTTTTCATCTTCCTTGAGCAAAAAGGTGAAAGGGGCAGATGCCACCAGCACAACAATCAAAAAGCTTTCCAGCAAGAGGAAGTATTACGTGAGAGTGCGCGCTTATAAAGTAGTTAATGGAAAAACCTACTATGGCAAGTGGTCAACAGCAAAAAGCGTGAAAGTAAAATAATATACAATATTGAATTTACAAAAGAAAAGGAGACCAATATGTGTTTTAAGAAAAAACTATGGAGTATCGTTTTGTCGGCAGCCATGGTCTTGGGTACAGCGATCATGCCTGCTAACATGATATTTGCTGCTTCAGATAATGAATCGCAATTGCAGGCGATGGCTGTAAAAAGTGGAACGTTACAATATGGAGATTCTTTTAAGTGGACATTAGATTCCAAGGGGACACTTAAAATAACAGGAAAGGGTTTCTTATATTTGAGCCTGGATGATTTAGGGGACATAAAAAATGATATTAAAAAGGTCGTAATTGGAAGCGGAGCAAAGGAAATACATTTTAGTTTCTGGAGTTTTAGTGGTGATGCGTCTTTGCCAAAGTTAGCGGAGATATCTATTCCATCAACGACAAAAGTATTGTCAGGCAGTTTAAGAGAATGTGAGAATCTTTCTGTCGTAACGGGAGGAAAGAATGTTGAAGACATTCAGGGCAGAGTTTTTGAAGGAACAAAATGGTGTCAGTCGACAGAACATGTTGTATTAGGTAAAACTTATATTGCTTATAACGGAACCGGTAAGAATGTTGTGGTTCCTGAGGGAACTGTAGCTGTTTCGGAGGCGGCTTTTCAATCGAATAAAACCCTTGAAGCAGTGACACTTCCAGTATCAGTAAAGAAGATTGGCTCATATGCATTTAAAGATTGTTCATCGCTGAAAAAAATACATGGTGGCAGCAGCGTGACGTTAATTGATTATGATGCATTCCTGCGTACTCCTTGGCTGGATTCCTTGAATGAAACTACAATGCTGGGAAAAGTTTTAATGAAGTATAAAGCTACAGCCAAGGATTATACGGTTTCTGAAAAGGTAACCCAGATTTATGAAGGCGCTTTTTCAAAGTGTGATAATTTAGAATCGGTAACGATAAAGGGGAAAATTACAGAAATTCCAATAAGAGCTTTTGAGAATTGTACGAGCTTGAAAAAAGTTATGATGCCCAATACAGTAACCAATATTGCATACGGCGCGTTTGATCATTGCAGCGCTCTGTCGAGTATCAAGCTTCCTTCGTCATTGCAAAGTATAGGAACCGGCGCTTTTGTTTTCTGCAAATCACTATCGAAAGTAACGATTGCCGATGGAGCAAATAATATAAGATTAACCAGCATTGGAACTGCGGCGTTTGGCGGATGTACGAAATTGAAATCATTGACAATTCCTAAAAAAGTAGATAGCATAGAGAATTTTGCATATGGCTATGATTTTAATGACGAAGAGCGGGGTTGGTTTGCGAATCCTATCAGGCTTTCTGGCGTATCAATTACTGGGGTTAAAAAGACAAAGGCAGAAGCTTATGCAAAGGAAAATAATATTCTATTCAAAAGTGTGAAAGATGACGGAACTGGAGAGAATGGAAGCAACTATGGCTATCCTTGGTTAATGAAAGAGAAGACTGGTACTGAAGTCAAATCAGCAGAAAAAAGGAAAAACGGACTTACTGCCCCTATTATAGAAGTAAATAGCTGGATTAATATAGATGCAACATCCAGGGTTCAGATTTTACATATTTCTAAAAAAGTGAAAAGTGCAAGTGGATATCAGATATTATGGAGTCATACAGGGAAATCAGGAAGTTGGTCCAGTTACAAAGATAAAACCGGTCGTGATTTTTGGAATGATTCAGATGGGCAAAAAAAGAAAATGTGCTATTATAAGGTCAGAGCATATAAAAAAGTCAATGGAAAGACAGTGTATGGACCATATTCTAAAGTGATGAAAGTAAAATAGCGTTTTTGCTGCAGCAGGGAGAAAACCTCCCTGCTGTTGTCTTGGGCGCCTTTCCTAATTCACATCCGTCACCTGGCTTGCAATCCATTTGTAATCTGCTTGAAGAAATCTTCACTCCACAGTGCGGTCAAGGTCGGATCTTTAATGAATGGAAGAACATCTTCTTTGGCTTTTGTATAGTCAATGGTTTCAAAACGGCTGCGCCAGCCTCTGCGGATAACAGCATGAAGCTTTCCGGCGTAATTCTGTAATTGTGCTAAAAGCATAGATGCTGAAAATCAAGAAAGAATAGAAGGTTATTTCTTAATGTTTTCCTTAGACATAGTGAATATATATTTTTTGTTGCATAATAAGTACAGAAAAAATTTTGGACAGACAAGATGATGAAAATTATAATATGTGATGATTCGTTACAGGAAATAGAAACACTTGCTGAATTATGCAGGCGTTTTGCAGAGACAAATGCCTTAGATTTAGAAACTAAAGCGCTATCTGATTCGCGGCTTTTGTCTGTGGAAACCCTACCGGACGTGCTGCTGGATAATTAGAAGTATCTTTGTAAATTGCCTTTTTACAATGCAAAATATATAGTAAAACTTTTGAAGTATAAATATTATTTAAAAAATATATTATTAAAAAAATAATGATTGACAGATTTACATTAATTTGCTATGATATAGAAAAGTCAGAAAAATAAATCAATAAACAGCTGGTTACTGATTAGTTTCTGTTGGTATTAGGATATTATCTTTGAAAGATTGTTCTTTAGAATAAAAAGAGAGCTTTTCAAAGATACGTCGTGAATGCAGCCACAATACATATTTTAAGAAAAACTCCAATTCAATTTTAATCTATAGGGCAGTCAAAGTCAAGCTACGAATGTAGCAGAAAGGAGATTAAAATGAAGAAGGTAATAAGCATGTTGCTCATCATGTCTTTGCTTCTGGGAATGGGAACAATGGCATTTGCAGAAGAGGGTTTAAATATAAATAAAACAACAAACTTTTATTTTGAAAACGAATGTTTTGATAAAAAGGTTGACACCCTCGATGCAATGATTATTCCAGAATTAAATACATTATGCACAAAAATATCTGTTGTGGAGAAAAGCGGTAAAAATATTGAATACGCCTATACTTTTAAAAATGGTGTAGAGGGTTATGTTAAAGAAACCTTTTTTGCAAATGGAGATATAAAATACTATTTTAAAGAAGGAGCGCTTGAAAATATTGTTATACGTAAATCTGACGGAACATTGTTACTAGATGGCGAAGAGGTGAGCATTTCCATAAAAAGTGATTCTGTTTCAGAAAACGGGGCTTTTGCTGAAAGGCAACAGGATGCAGAACCACAAGGAAAGCATTATAATAAAACGGCGTATGTAGACTCGCCGCCTTCAGGAACAACAAGAGATGATTATTCTGTTTTTGTTAATACATATGGGGTAGATGTGGACTTTAACAAGGCAGTAAAAAGTTTGACTGTAGGTGCGATTATAACGATTCTTACAGGTGGAGTATTGGGAGTTTCTAATTTGGGAGCTGTGGCAGGCACATTAACTAGTCTTGCAACAGGATTTGTTGGAGGTGTTGCAACTATGCTTCAATCAGATCATCCTCTTTCTGTGGGTTCAAAGATTGAAATTAAAAGATGGCAGCATAAAAATGGATATCAAATTTCTCATAGTGGTGCTGGTGAAGCTCGCTTTGTCTATAAAGACATATTGAATTATTATGCGAGGAGCAGCAGTGGTTCATATAAATATTTTGACTATGCGTTAAAATATAGAGTAACAAGAATATACTCTAGCTAGGAGGAGATTTTAAATGCAATGTCCATTTTGTAAAAACACAATGACCTCGGGAAAGCTTATGGGTCTTCGCAGACTTGCATGGAGTGAGCAGGGGAAAAGGCGATGGTCATTGTACGAAAAAGAAGGAGAAGTAACCCTTGCTACGGGAGTAGATGTTGCCAAAATAGAAGCGTTCAGATGTAATCAATGCAGAAAAATTATTATTGATGAGAAATTATAAAAACAATGATATTAACGATTAGCAGAGCAAATCGTACAAATACTAGTAATTCATAAAGAGTAATCAATACTAATATAAAACAACTTTAAATACGCTGTTCAAATTAGAAAAGGAAGATATAAATATTCTGCAATCATATTTGCTCTAAAATCATGTAAGAAAAAATGAAGAAACTGTCCATGTAGATATAAATCCTGACATATTAAACGATATCGATGGAAAAAGAATTCATCGAAGGAAATCATCTTCAAGATGGCAATGCAATCAATATTGATACAGTCACTTAGCACTGTTCAACTAAAGCAGTATAATTATGATAAAAAGAAAAATCATTTGCGGTATCGCTGTCATATTGGTAGGAGTATTTATTTATGCGGGCTTTAATACAAAATTATGTGCGGACCTCGCCGATAATTACACCTTTGCAAAACAGCATGACCTGAAATCAAATGAGATCCTTTTGGAATTGCGGGATTTAATCATAAAGGCATTCTAACAATTTATATATCGAAAGTAGAAATTGTTTCAGAGATAGAAAATGCATCAAACTTTGAGACCAAAATATTTTACCCAAATCAGCAGGAGGTGTTGTTGTCCGCAGGTCAGATAGAGTATAAAGAATTTTTATCGTATTATGATGACGGAAAAGAATTAAAGCCGATAAACTCTATCGGATGGCTGAAAGATAATCGATTTGAAGCCTTTGTGATAACAAGGGAAGAAAAAATTGAGCGCGCCTGGTTGAAAATAGAGTATCGTGTATGCGGGGTTTTGAAAAAACTGTAACATCCGCAGAGATGGTTATTTAAGAAAATACGGAATCAGTAAATTCTTGAAATTAATATCATAGCTTATATCTAAAAAGGTAAGCTCCTAATTTAAGGGCGATCGAGATTGTGAAAAAAATCTGTGAATACTAATCTTCTACGATGATGTTTGAGCTGAAATCTCTTTATTGGAATTTCAGCTCTTATTTTACTCTATAGCAAATTGCATTTATGAAAGAAATGAGGTAAAAGTTGTTTTGGGAGCCTCTCGTAATTCACATCCGTCACCTGGCTTGCAGTCCGTTTGTAATCTGCTTGAAGAAATCTTCACTCCACAGTGCGGTCAAGGTCGGATCTTTAATGAATGGAAGAACATCTTCTTTGGCTTTTGTATAGTCGATGGTTTCAAAACGGCTGCAGAGCATCGCTTTAACATCATCCAAAGTGCAAGGTGCATTGGAAGGAATATAGCCGGAATCAATCAGACGTTCACGCAGGTGAGGCAGGTTGACCTTGGTATTTCTGGCAAGATAGAAGACATAATCGTACAGGTCGCGGCCTTTTACACGGCTGCGCCAGCCTCTGCAGATAACAGCATGAAGCTTTCCGGCGAAAAGCGACGGCGTGTCATAAAGCTGCACTTCATAAGGCGCCGGGAGGAGGCAGTATTTTTTTTCAAAGGTAGCCAGAGAAGGCGGATTCACATCTGTTTCAAATTTGATTTTGACGACTTCGTTTCCCGCAACGGCATCTGCTGCCGCTGTGTCATTATAGAAAAGCAGCAGATGTTCTCTGGTATTGCCTTTGAGGAAGGCAGAGCGTATGAAAGAGTTTGCAGTCTTCTCTTTTTCTTCTATCGTCACATTTAGTCCGTAAGAACGGATTTCTTTTTCCAGCATGGGGAAATAACTTTTTAAATCAAATTCAGGATCTTTTGCAGTGAGTGTAAAGTCCAGAGCCTCCGAAAAACGGTCCAGTCCGTAAAACATTCGTAAAGCAGTTCCTCCATAAAAAGCAGCGTGTTTAAAGAATCCTGCGCGAGACAGACCGCAGAGAGTGATTTCCTGTATGATTTCCTTCATAGCGTTCTTTTTGCTATATACCGTTGTCAGATCATAAGTCTGCAGCATTTGTTCTATGATCGTATGCATCGCTTTGCTCCTTTTGGTCTCTTTTTAAAAGCTTGACCAACATAGTCACGTTGGTTGCATGGTAGTAATTTTGCAGCAGCTGCAGATCCGCCATGTGTAGCGTCTGCAGCGCAGCAGTTTCAATTCTGAGATCCTCCGTCAGCATTTGTCTCATTTCAGACAGATTTCTAACCGGAGGCAGTGTATAAAGCTTATCGCAAAGGGCTTTTTCTGGCGCTGCGATTTGGAATGCGTAAGAGCCTTCTCGTTTTAGACAGATTCCCAGAGGATAGACATTGGCAGGAATGTCTCTGTAGGTGAAACATCCAAAAGGCGTTTGAAACATCTTTTTTTTTTCTTTTTCTCAAAGGTTGCCGAAGTGAAGGTGAAAACCATCTCCGGAATCAGTCCGTGATAGGCAAGTGCGAAATCGAAGGAAAGATAAGACGGTCCATAGATGCTGCCAGCCAGTAGATAGCCAGGTGTATCCTTTTCCGTTTCATAAAGCCCATTTACGATAGGATAATAGTTTCCGTTCTTTACCAAACGAGACAGTTTTGTATTTGGATTGGCGTAATCCTGTAGTTGTGTCAAAAGCATAGACGTAGTTTGAATCATATTTTCACCTCTTTCTATCATTTTTCGATAAAAACAAGTGAAAATCAAGAAAAAATAGAAGATGCAAAGAGAATATGTTAAAAGTCTCTCCAGAAAAGGAAGCTTCGGCTTAACCTAGGTAAATGCGTACAACTTTTAAATCTGATATGATATTTTTGTCGAAAAAAGAAAGGAGCAGGCAGCATGTGCATCATTCTATTTCTATCGCTTTTGTGCACAGGAGCTTATTATGAATACCAAGCCTGTCTCCTTAGTATTTGTCTGTTATATATGCTATGGCATACGATTCGGCAAAATGGAGCTTTCATTTGGAAGAAAAGCTATCCTGCGATTTTTTTTGCAGGATTCGTTCTGCTGTATTTAATCAGTCCTCTCTGGGCGGTAGATAGCAATATGGCGGTTTGGGGCAGCATGAAAATTGTACCTGTGGGAATTTTTTCGCTGTTGATGTTGCAATCGCCGGAGAGGATGAGAACTGCAATATTAGAGAAATTACCGGCCATCGGCACACTGATTACATTGATTTCCAGCTTAGGTGGGATGATTCCCGTTCTGCAGGAGTATTTTTGGACAGGAAATCGACTGGCGGGAACATTGCAATATCCCAACACCTTCGCCTTGTTTTTATTGATCTGTCTGCTGTATCTGCTGCATCAAAAGGAGCTGCGCAGCGGTAATATTGCCCAGGCAATGGTACTGGCGGCCGGGATTTTGCTGACAGGAAGCCGAACCGTTTTTTTGATGCTGCCGATGCTCTTATTGGTATCGGCAGTGATGGTTGAAGAAAAACGTCGTAGAGTGCTGTGCTTTGGTATTACAGCTGCTATCGGTGCAGCTGTAATATGTTTCTTGGCTGTAAAAGGTGACAACGCATATCCGCGCCTGTTGGAAATTTCTTCATCGGAGAGCAGTCTTTTAGGACGGGTTCTGTATTGGAAGGATGCACTTTCGGTAATTGTAGAACATCCGTTAGGGCTTGGGTATCTGGGATATTATTTTACGCAGGGAAGCTTTCAGACGGGAGTTTATGCTGTTAATCATGTTCACAATGAATTTTTACAGATATTTTTAGACATAGGATGGCTAGCGGGAAGTGGCTTTATCGGAATGTGGATTTATGGAATGAGAAAGGCTGCATGCGGGCTGCATCGACTGCTTCTCTTGACCATGGGACTGCACGCGCTAGTTGATTTTGATTTGCAGTATATCGCTGTTTATATGATTTTTTTGGCGCTGTTGCCGTGGGAATGCGGTCAATCGCGGATTATTCCGGTAAAAAGAATAGAGCGAGTTACGATTATTTCTGTTGGCCTTTCACTATTTTTGTGTTATTTTGCTGTAGGTGCTGCAGCAGGGCATTTTCAGTGGCAGAGCATTGCAAACAGATTTTATCCACAGAACACGTTTTTGCAGATAGAGGAGTTGAAAGCGGCGCAGGATGCTGATGAAATGGAGAAGAAGGCAGAGCAGATTTTATCACATAATAGCTCTGTTGCGTTGGCATGGGATGCTAAAGCTCGAACATCATTTAGCAGGGGTGATGTGCGGAAGATGATAGAGTGCAAGCAGCGAGCTATAGCGCTGTCCAGATATACATTAGAGGAATATCTGGATTATTTGGATATGCTGTTTGCAGCTGCAGAATGGTATTCGCAGGCAGGGGATCAGGAGAGTGCTCAATATTGTTTGCGGGAAGCGGTTCGCGTTCCAAAGCAGCTGGATATTGTCAAAGAGGAGACAGATACGCTTGGTTGGAGGATTCAGGATAAGCCTGCGCTTGATTTGCCGGCGTCTTATCAATCGTACCTTAAAGAGATACAAATGCAATAATAATGTGAGGAGAAGAAAATCATGAGCAAAAGAAGACTGTTGACATTGCTACTGTCAGTAGTATTGACGCTGACAGTAGTGCTTGTGCCAGACGGCAGCGTGTTCGCGTCGGAATACGACAGCCGTATCCCGACGCCGGAAATTCTGGATTGTCAGGGTATAGGATATAATATGGTGGCCTTTGGGGTTTCAATGTCATCTTCCTATGATTGCGAAATCTACAGGGCAACTTCAGAGAATGGCACTTATAAGCATGTCGATACGCTGGTGCAGAGCGGACTTAGTTGGATGAGTCTGGATAATGGGTACTGGCAGGCTTCCTGTAAAAAGAAAAAAATCACATGCCTTAGAAATGACGACGCGACAGAGTATATTTTTTATGACAGTACGTTGACCTTTGGAAAGACGTATTATTACAAAGTAAGACTGGTGCAGAATGAAAGCCATGGTGATTTTTCCCAGGTTGTTTCCGGCGCGCCTGTTCTCGGCGGGGCTGACGTCACTATAATCAAAGGATTTGCTAACCCTTCAGTGAAACCAAAGCTGTATTGGAACGGTATAAAGGGATGCCAGGGATACAAAATATATCGAAAAACTTCGGGAGCAGAATGGAAACGAGTAAAAACAGTAAAAGGAGCAAAGAACTTAATCTGGACCGACACTTCTGCCAGAAAGGGTAAGCTGTATAGCTATAGGATTCGTGCGTACCGTGTATCCGGCGGTAAAACGTACTATAGTGATTATTCCAATGTGTTCAGAGTTAGTACAAAAACGCCGAAGATTAAAGGCAAATACAATAAGGGATCTGTTTATGGACCATATTTGTCTACAAAAGAACTGCAGGATGTGAAGCGAGCTGTTCAGGGATTCAAATTAAATTATATTAAAAGTGATATGAGGGATTATGAGAAAATAGAAGCTGCGTATCTTTTTATGCAGAATACCTGTACTTACGCTTATGCAGGCTGGCAGTATAATCAGGCAAATACTGCATGGGGCGCATTGGTCTATGGAGAGGCACAGTGCTCTGGATATGCACGCGGCATGAAGGCGCTGTGCGATGCTATAGGAATTCCTTGTTACTATGTGCATGCCAACAGTAAATCACTGAATCCGTCTCATCAGTGGAATCAAGTGAAGATCGATGGAAAATGGTATATTCTTGATGCACAAGGCGGATACTTCCTGGTCAGTGGAAAAACTTACCGCTATACAGGAATGCGGTGGAACACTAAAGGTCTTCCGACCTGCAAAAGTGACTATTTTAAATAGAGATAATATATATAATATCTAAATATGAGTGAATGGAAAGAGGGGAGAAGAATTTTGTTTTTATGTCGTAATATTGTAAAGAAATTGATTATAGTTATAGTGGTCATCGCGATGTTTACTGCTTTTATGCCGGCAATAGCCTTTGCTGATGAGACAGGGGAGGCGCCGCGGGAGAAGAATTGCGCTCTGACGACTGAACATGTTAGATACATTTCACCGGATTCATTGGGGAAGTTTTCTCCAACAAAGAAGCTGACAAAAGGCGCTGCGGCGCAAATGATTTATAACTTGCTGGCAGAAAAGCCGGAAGGGCAGGTCTTTTGTGATGACGTAAACGAAAAAACAGCGTATGGCAAGGCGATTGCGGCGTTGTTGTATTTGGATATTGTGGGAACTGATAAGGATGGGAACTTTCATCCGAAACGGAATATAACTGAGGGGCAGCTGGAGAGCATGCTTGCGAAATGTACGGGGAAAGAAGTAACTTCGAAAAGCGCTGATACAATTGAGCGAGGCGCTGCGGTTAGACTGATCAATCGTGCGTTGGGCAGAGAGAATACCGACAAGCACACGATTTTAAAGGGAAGCCGAATCAGGATATTTACGGATGTTCCTGTGGACAGCAAATATTATTACGATGTGATGGAAGCATCTATTGGACATACCTTGGAGGAAAACTCTGAGGGTGGCGAGAACTGGACGCATTATAATACAGAGCATCAGGGGATTTCTGGAAGTGGATGGAAAGTCATTGACGGTGAATCCTACTATGTCGATAAAGAAGTAAAAATAATTCGCAGAAGCTGTACTATCAATGACAGTAATCTTGACAAAAACGGCCGGTATACGACAGGAAATAAAAAACTGGATAAACAGCTGGTCAAGGTGTTTAAAGAGCAGACAAAGAATGCTATGTCCAATAAAGAAAAATTAAAGGCGGTATATACATATATTTATAAAAACTGTACTTATCAAGCAGACATAAAACGGAAACCGAGTAAAAACTGCACCAGTTGGGATAAGAACCTTGCGTACAAAATGCTGAAGAATAAAAAAGGCAATTGTTACTACTATGCAGCGGCAGCTACGTATGCGGCAAGGAAATGCGGTTATGACGCAAGAACGATTTCCGGTTATGTGACGTATAATCAGAATAAATATTATATGCAGCATGGCTGGACAGAAATTAAAAGAGAGGACGGTACCAAACGTTTTCTGGATACAGAACTGCAATATTTGAGCTATAAAGGCGGCTGGGGAAGCGATTACTTCATGCGTCCGTACGGAACAATGAAGAAAATGCACCATAAGCATTACTATAAGAAGGGCGGTCCTGCAATCAGAAAATAGAGGAGACAATGATAGAGAAACATGGTATTTAGTTCGACAATCTTTTTATTTGCATTCCTGCCAATGACATTTGGATTGTATTGTTTGCTTCCTGGGATACGGGCGAAAAACTTTCTGCTTATTCTAGCCAGCCTGGTTTTCTATGCATTTGGAGAGCCATTTTACGTAATTGTCATGGCGCTTTCGGCGGCGGCAAATTATCTGTTTGGCTTATACGCGTCAAGGAAGGGGCTTGCAGGCAGGATTTCAATATTTTTGGCGGTAATTTTCAACCTGTCAGTTATAAGTATATTCAAATATGCTGACTTTGCTGTGGAAGTAGCCAACAGAATTTTGCTTACGGAATTTCCACAGCCGGGGATACCTTTACCAGTGGGCATATCCTTTTTTACCTTTCAGGCGCTGTCTTATGTCATTGACGCATATAGAGAGGAAAGCGCGGCGGCAAAGCGGTTCAGCGACGTACTTCTGTACATCTGTTTTTTTCCGCAGCTGGTTGCAGGGCCGATCATTAAGTATAGTGACATACAAGGCGAGCTGTCCAAGCGCCGCATGGACAGCAAAGAAATTGCGGAGGGAATCAGACGTTTTATCTGCGGGCTTTCTAAGAAGCTGCTCATTGCAAACACCATGGGAAGCGCCGCGGATGTTATATTTGCGCTGCAAGAGGTAAATCTGCCTCTTGCCTGGTTTGGCGCTGTCACATATTTGTTCCAGATTTACTTTGATTTCAGCGGTTATTCTGATATGGCAATCGGTCTTGGGAAGATGTTTGGCTTTCATTATAAAGAGAATTTTAATTATCCGTATATATCTTCATCGATTAAAGAGTTTTGGAGACGCTGGCATATCTCATTATCGACCTGGTTCAAAGAGTATGTATATATACCCTTGGGCGGAAATCAAAAGGGCAGAATGCGTACCTATATCAATAAGTACATTGTGTTTTTTGTAACCGGATTATGGCACGGCGCAAGCTGGACGTTTGTTATTTGGGGATTGTTCCACGGCACTTTTTCGGTAATAGAGGTGACGGGAATATTGCCAGAGCGAAAGATAAAGGGACGATGTGTTGGACATGTTTATACAATGCTGATTGTAATTGTCGGATTTGTGATGTTCCGTGCGGAGAGTATAGGACAAGGATTTTATTTCGTTAAAGAAATGTTCCTCGGCTTTCACTGGGAATTTGCGCTGAAACAGGCATTATTACTGCAGCTGACACCGAAGGTGCTTCTGGTTTTACTGGCGGCGGTGATTTTTTCTATGCCAGTCAGAGTGTGGGTGCAGAAACTATTTAAAAGACGGAAAGACGGAGAAAGATTCTATGAGACGGTAGCTTACGTGGGAAGTCTGGCATTGCTGCTGCTGTGTATTTTGAACCTGTCATCGGGAACATTTAATCCGTTTATTTACTTTAGATTTTAGGGAGACAGCTTATGAAAAAAAGACTCTGTATGTGCTATAGCTTGATGTTTTTTCTCATCTGTACAATCCCGTTTGGAGCAATGTTTTTTGTGAAGGAACGGCAGCCGGCAGCAAATGAAATAACGGTAGTAAAACCGGAATTACAAGAAGACGGAGAATGGAACTCGGAATATCTGAAGGATTTAAGTGCATATATGGACAGCAATTTTGCTGGACGTCAGACCTTGATTACCGCCAACGCAAGACTGATGGAGAACCTTGTAAATTCCTCGGAAAATGAAAAAGTGATTTGCGGTAAGGATGGATGGCTTTTTTTTGAAGAAACAGCGAAGGATTATCTGGGACAGGCAACCATCAGCAACAGGCAGGCTTTTGCTATTGCAAGGAATCTGGAAACGATGAAAAGGGGTATAGAGAAAAAAGGCGGAAGCTTTTTCTTTACCATTGCGCCTAATAAAAATTCGCTGTACAGTCAGTTTATGCCTGATCGTTATCTCGAGCAAATGCAGGAGAATAATTATTCGAAATTAAAGCCATATCTGGACACATCATACTATATTGATCTTTTTGTACCGCTTCGCGAGAGCAAGGAGATTGTCTACCATAAGTGGGACTCTCATTGGAATCGGCAGGGTGCGCTCCTTGTCAGAGATGTTTTGATGGAGCGGACAGGAAGAACAGCAATATCCTATGATGCAGTTTCTGCAGAACAAACGCGGTCGCACAAAGGAGATTTGTACGAGATGGTCTATCCGGAAGGAACAGAGTTGGATTGGGATGTGGCATACGACAGGAAGAATGATTTTATCTATCGCAACCCTGTAAGAGATAATGACGAACCCCAAATTGAAACAAAGAATAAACGGAAAAAAGAAAATCTGGTAATGTACAGAGACTCTTTTGGTATTGCTTTGTTGCCATTTATGGCTGATGAGTATGGCGCGGCGTTATTCTCAAAAAAAGTGCCGTATCAGATGGAGATGCTGAATGATTATTTGCCGGGTGATGTAATCGTAGAAATCGTAGAGAGGAATTTAGACACACTTTGTGAAACAGCGCCTGTATTGGAAGCGCCAAAGTGTAAAGGAATCAATCGTAAGAGGAAACAGGCTGCGTCAGAGGTTTATGGGAAAATAGATCTGCAGCAGGAGGACGGATATTATGTTGTGTCCGGTGCGGTTGACCATAGCTGTATCGTGGATGAGACAGAATATCTGGTCGAGATTCGATCAAAGAAAGGAATTGCATGTTATATGCCGTTTTATTTAGATGAAAATCGATTTTATCTTCGTCTTCCAGAGAAGGATGTTTCAGGGGAGATTGTGGAGGTTACGTTATATTGTCAGGACAAGGAGCGTATCGTAAAGGTGTCCGGAACTTTTTGTCAGTGAGTGTGCATAGATGAAGAAGGAAAGAAGAAAGAAAAAGATAATTGCCGTAATGGCAGCGATTATGATTCTATTGATGACGGTAGTTGGAATTTGGATTTGCCGTAATAAACAGGAGGGAATGATTACCGATTTACGTATAAGGACAGCTGATGCGATGGAACATGTGGATCTGTCCTATTATGACGAAAGAGAGCAGGGGCAGATAAAGGCGTTGATAAACAAATATCTGCAAGATCTTGACGCGTGTGTCGCAAAATCGGAAATACAGGAGCTGTTTTCGGATTTTAGGAAAGATCTTGGAAAAATTGTGACGTCTGAAGACAAGTTGTCCGCAGTGAAAAAGGGAGCATTGGAGGAAATACGGGAGTGTGACTTATCTCGATATGATAAGGATGGAAAAAAGACGATTTGTGTTTTAATAGAGAAATACTGTGCAAAGGTAGAATCTGCTACGTCATCAGATAGCATAAGAAAAATTGTAAAAAGGTTTAAAACGGTAGTTGCTGGAGTGCAGACAAAAGCACAAAAGGAGGCGGAAGAAGAAAAGAAGAAACAAGAGAAAATGAAACAGGAAGAAGAAAATACGAATAAACCAGCTGCAAAACCAAGTAAATCTATAGCGGAGAAGTATGTCGGACGAAGTGTTTCGCAGCTGATTAACGCGATTGGATATCCATCTTCAACGAGCTATGCGCCAAGCTGCTTGGGAGAAGGAGAAGATGGCGTATGGCGTTATTCTGGATTTACCGTGTATACATATAAAGAGGGAAACAAAGAGATCGTGCAGAGCGTACAGTGATATACATTCCCTCACAACATGCTGTCGGCCAGACTTAAGATAATTAGGGGAAAAACTTTGGTTTTGATTGACCTGGACGAGAGAATCTATTAGAATAAACATATAGTTAATCTGAGATAGGAGTGTGATTCATATGTCAAATATTCCAACGCCACATATTTCCGCAGCCCTTGGGGATTTCGCTGAAACGGTACTGATGCCCGGCGATCCATTGAGATCAAAGTTTATTGCGGAAAACTTTTTGCAGGATGCGGTTCTGGTCAACAATGTCAGGGGCGTACAGGGCTATACCGGCACATATAAAGGAAAAAGGGTTTCTGTCATGGCTTCCGGTATGGGCATGCCGGCTATTGGTATCTATTCTCACGAGCTGTTTCATTTTTATGATGTGAAAAATATTATCAGAGTAGGTACGGCAGGAGGGCTTTCTGAGGATGTTAAGGTACGCGATATAGTTATGGGACTTGCGTGCATGACCAATACAAATTGGGCGGCGCAGTATGAGATCAATGCGACGATTCCAGCGGTCTGTTCTTATGAGCTTTTGAAGAAGGCAGAAACCGCAGCGGAGAGCATTGGGGTTAAGCCGCATATCGGTACGATTTTTTCTTCGGATGTATTCTATGATAGTACACGTGATTATGACAAATGGAGAGCAATGGGCGTTAAGGCGGTAGAAATGGAAGCTGCGGCGCTCTATATGGAAGCCGCGAGAGCCGGAAAGAACGCGCTGTGTATCTGCACTGTCAGTGATCACATGGTGACAGGTGAATCCTGCAGCTCTGATGATAGGCAGTCGTCCTTTACCACGATGATGGAGATCGCCCTGGAAACGGCGATTTTGTAGATTCATTTAGAACTAAATCAATTGTTGATATTTATAGCTTCGCGCCCGTGTAGGGCAGCGGAGCTATTTTATCGTTGAGGCGTCGTATAGGGGCAGGTCTGATTGGCGAAAATTGTAGATTTCAGATGGAGGGTTTCGTGCCGTTTGCTCTGAAACTTAGGTTGAAACCCTTGAATATCCTTGTAAACAATGGTAAAATATATTATTAACTACCAAATTTAACTTAGGAAAGAAGAAGCAAAATGAATCATAAAAAATATGACGGTGTATATTATCCTGTCAGGGAAGTTACCGATCTGAAGGATATGATCATCAAAAGTACAGAATTATATAAGGAAAGGACGGCTTATCTGCAGAAGGATAAACCGGGCGGAACTTTTCAGCCTGTCACATACGGGAGATTTCGAGATGAAATGGACGCCCTTGGAACGCGTCTTTTAGAGTTGGGTCTTAGCGGAAAGAAGATCGCTGTAATAGGGGAAAGCTGTTATCAGTGGATTTTGTCCTATTTTGCTGTCGTTTGCGGAGTGGGTGTGATCGTCCCGCTGGACAAGAATCTTCCGCCGGAAGAAATTAAAAATTTGATTCGCCGTTCGGGGGCGAGCGCTCTTATCTATACGAAGCGTAGCGAGAAGAATATTAAAGGGCTGTTTGACGAACGTTTTGATCTGGAATACTTCATTTCTATCGGTCAGGAAGAACACGATGGAGATGTTTTGTCCCTGAAAAAGCTCATACAGGAAGGCGAACGTTTGCTGAAGGAAGGTATCCGTGATTATGTGGACGCGGAAATAAGGCCTGATGATCTGGCGACGCTGATGTATACTTCGGGAACGACAGGTATGTCAAAGGGCGTTATGCTGAGCCACAAAAATATCGTGTCAAACGTGTACAGCATGTCCAAGCTGGTCAATGTGCCGGAAGGAACGATCACCTTGTCCATCCTGCCGATTCACCATGCGTATGAGTTTACCTGCGATATCTGTACGGTATTCTATCAGGGCGGTACGGTGGCCATTTGCGAAGGCATAAAGTATATCCAGAAAAATATGATAGAAGTGAAAGCTAATATTGTATTGGGCGTGCCTCTGGTCTTTGAAAAGATGTATAAGGGCATGTGGAAGCAGGCCGAAAGCAGAGGCGAGGCGGAGAAGCTTCGCAAGGCGATTGATCTGTCTAAGAAAATGAAATTGTATAATAATTCGAAGCTGATGAAAAAGCTTTTCAAGGCGATTCATCAGAACTTCGGCAATAATATAAGGTTGTTTATCGCAGGCGGCGCGGCCATTGATCCGAAGGTTATCGAGGATTTTGAAGCCATGGGGCTGCCGATGATTCAAGGATACGGCATGAGTGAAAACGCGCCGATTATCGCAGTAAATCAGGATCGTTACAGCAAGGCCGCGTCTGTAGGAAAGCCGATGCCGGGCACGCAGGTGAAAATTGTAGACCCGGATGAGGATGGAATCGGTGAGGTTGTGACAAAGAGTGATTCCGTCATGCTGGGTTATTACGACAACGAAGAAGCGACGAGTCAGGTTTTGAAAGATGGCTGGCTCTATACCGGAGATCTGGGTTATCTGGATGAGGAAGGTTTTTTGTATCTGACCGGCCGTAAGAAAACTGTGATCGTAACAAAGGGCGGAAAGAATATTTTCCCGGAGGAAGTTGAAACTGTCCTAATGGAGAATGAATTGATTTCCGAAGTATTGGTATATGGCGCTGTTGATGCGAAAGTGGGCAACGTCATGGTTACTGCGGACATTTTCCCGAATTATCAGCTGTTGAAAGAGCAGAAGGGCGAAATGAACAGCAGCGAAATCTATCATTTCTTCAGAGAGGTGGTTGACGAAGCTAATAAGCGGATGCCTGTGTATAAAGCGGTAAAGAGAATCAACATCCGAGAGAAGGAATTTGATAAGACGACAACAGGAAAGATCAAACGCTACGGCAATGTTTCCGCGGCGCAGACCGCTGCAGATGAAACTGTAGAAATGGGTTATCAACAGAAGAAAGCATTAGAAATGAAGCGAGCAAAGGCTTTTGCTGACGATCTCACGCAAAGCAATGATCCGTATGTTAGATACAAGAGCAGCAGACCGATTACTGATATAAAGCAGATGTTTGAATCAAGCGTGGCTCTGTATGGCGACAACGTCGCTTTCATGCAGAAGTTTGAGAAGGATAAACCATACACATCCATCACATACAGGGAAGCGTTGGGTGATGTCAATGGTCTGGGAACAGCATTGATTAACCGGGGACTGAAGGGCAAGAGAATTGCTATCATCGGGGAAACCTGTTATCAGTGGGAATCCAGTTATCTGGCAGTGATAGGCGGTGCAGGCGTTGTCGTACCGCTTGATAAGGAACTGGCAGCAGGAGAACTGCAGCAGCTGATTATAGACGCGGAAGCTTCCTGCGTTATCTTCAGCAAGAAATATACAAAGATATTTACGGATATGAAGGCTTCCGGACAAACTGGGCTGGAAATACTGGTCAGCTTCGATGAGATTGATCACAGCGAGGAAGTTTTGTCATGGAAAACTCTGATTGAGGAAGGTAAGAATCAGATTGCGCAGGGCGACAGACAGTTCCTGGATGCTGAAATTGACGGAGACGCTATGGCAGTATTGCTGTATACCTCCGGGACTACAGGCATTGCGAAAGGTGTTATGCTGAGCCATTGGAATCTGGCCTTTGACCTTATGAGCGCGCCAACGATTCTTAATGTAAACACCTGGGATATTTTCTTCTCTGTGTTGCCGGTACATCACACTTATGAGTGTACCTGCGCGTTCCTGATGCCGTTGTATAAAGGCGCGGCAATTGCTTACTGTCAGGGATTGAAATACATTACAAAGAATTTGGAAGAAGTGAAGCCGACTATGCTGCTTGGCGTACCGGTACTGATTGAATCTCTGTATAAGAAGATCTGGCAGAATGTACGCAAGAAGGGAAAGGAAAAAACGCTGCGGAGACTTTTGTCTCTCAATAGAAAGACGAAGAAGGCTGGACTGGATATCAGCAAGCCTTTTACGAAAGAGATTCTGGAAGTATTCGGCGGAAGAATGCGCGTATTGATTTCCGGCGGCGCGGCTATTGATCCGGATATTCTGCAGTTCTTTAATGATCTGGGGATTATCGCTGTACAGGGTTACGGATTGACGGAGTGTTCGCCTATGGCCGCATTGAATCCGGATGTGTTGAAGGATATGCGAAACGCGTCGGTAGGACATCTGTTGCCGGGAATGGAAGTTAAGCTGGTTGATATAGATGAAGAAGGCGTAGGCGAGATTTGTTTCAAGGGCGATAATATCATGCAAGGCTACTATAAAAATCCTCAGGCGACCGAGGAGATTTTGATAGACGGATGGTTCCATACAGGAGACCTGGGTTATATAGATGAGGAAGATTTCATCTATATTACAGGGCGTAAAAAGAATGTCATCATTACGAAGAACGGTAAGAATGTATTTCCGGAAGAATTGGAATACTATCTGGGCCGCGTTCCATATATTGCGGAAAGTATGATATGGGGCGATGAGGGTGAAGACGGTTCTAACGACACCACTATCATCGCTACGGTGACGTTGAGCGAGGAGGATGTAGCAGATAAATTAGGTGAAAGTTACACGGATGAGGAAGCGAGGGATCTGATATGGGAAGAAGTTGACAAAATCAACGAAGAACTTCCCTACTATAAAAAGATCAAACAGATCAGAATCAGAAAAGAAGATTTTGAGAAGACCACAGGAAAGAAGATTAAGCGCTTTGTAGAGGCTAATAGAGCCGAAACACTTTGACGTGTATTCAAAGTCAGACGGAAACCCTTTGTTAGATGGCGTACCGTTGACAAAAGCAAACGTATAGAGTATAATATTGCGAATTGGCATTACCTGAAAGGAGATTAAGACATGTCAGAAGAAATACTTCTAACCCAGGAGGGTTATGATAAACTGGAAGCCGAGAGAGATGAACTGGTATCCGTCAGAAGAAAGGAAGTTTCTGAGAGACTGAAGGAAGCCATCTCTTATGGTGACCTTTCTGAGAACGCGGAGTACGATGCGGCCAAAAACGAGCAGGCTGAGCTTGAGGAAAGAATCCATAAACTGGAGACGATGATGAGAAACGCGAAAATCATCAACGAGGATGAGGTTTCTGGAGATCATGTCAACGTTGGTTTGACCGTTACGGTTAAGGATGAGTCTTCTGGTGAGAAGATGCAGTTTGTTATTGTCGGTTCAACTGAGGCGGACCCGTTTGCTGCACCTGCCAAAATCTCTAATGAGTCCTTGGTGGGCAAAGGGTTATTGGGTAAAGCGATCGGCGAGGTTGCGGAGATCGTAGTTCCTGATGGGACCTTGCACTATAGAATTGAAGAAATTACAAAGTAAGACGAGGATGAGATAGATATGAGTACACAAGATAACAATGTGAATGTGAACCCTGAGATCGACAATGAGGAAATTTCTGAGGAAAAGCTGAATGAACAGAGGTTGATCAGAAGGGAAAAGCTAAAGAAGCTGCAGGAGGCCGGAAGGAATCCGTTTTTACAGGAGACCTGGGATGTGACTGCGCATAGTATGGATATTAAGGATAATTTTGAGGCTATGGAGGATCAGGAGGTATCCTGCGCCGGCAGAATCATGGCTTTCAGAAGAATGGGCAAGATGGCTTTTGTCGACATTCAGGATAAGCAGGGAAGAATCCAGTGTGTTGTAAAGAGAGACGACATTGGAAAGGAAGAATACGATTGGTTTAAAACCTATGATATCGGTGATATTATCGGCGTTGAGGGAACGATCTTCAAGACTAAGGCCGGCGAAATTTCCATTCAGGTACAGAAGCTGGTTTTACTGTCCAAATCGCTTCAGGTGCTGCCGAACAAATGGCATGGCCTGAAGGATACGGATATCCGATACAGACAGAGATATGTAGATCTGATCGTAAATCCGGAAGTCAGAGACATGTTCTATAAGAGGGCGAAGATTGTTCACGAGATCAAAAGAGTTCTGGAAGAAGACTATGGCTTCCTGGAAGTGGATACGCCAATTTTGACGACTATCGCCGGCGGCGCTAACGCCAGACCGTTTAACACCCATCACAATACGCTGGATATCGACATGAAGCTGCGTATCTCCAACGAGTTGTATTTGAAGCGGCTTATTGTTGGCGGTTTGGATCGGGTTTATGAAATGGGTAAGATGTTCAGAAACGAAGGTATGGACAGAAACCACAACCCTGAATTTACTTCCATGGAATGCTACATGGCATATGGCAATATGGAAAGCGTAATGGACATCACGGAGCAGGTTATTTATAAGGCGGCTATGGCGACCAACGGTACGCCGATCATCACGTATCAGGGTAAGGAGTTCGATGTAACGCCGCCTTGGAGAAGATTGGACATGACCGATGCGGTCAAAGAAATAACAGGCATCGACTTCCATAAGATTGATTCTGATGAGGAAGCAAGGGAAGCTGCTATCAAATATGGTCTGGATGCTGACGAAGCGAAGGATTGGACGCGTGGCAAGATCATTGCTGAGATGTTTGAAGAATTTTGCGAGGACGTTCCGGGATTCCTAGACGGACCTGTATTTGTTATTGGCCACCCGGTTGAAATTTCACCGCTGGCAAAGAGAGATCCGTCTGATCCGCGCATTACCAGAAGGTTCGAAGGCTATATTAACGGATGGGAGGTCTGCAACGCATTCTCTGAGTTAAACGATCCAATCGATCAATACGAAAGATTTGTAGAGCAGCAGCATCAATTGGATACTGGTGAAGATGATGAAGCGCATCCTATGGATATGGATTTTGTTAACGCTCTGGAGGTGGGATTGCCGCCGACCGGAGGACTGGGCATAGGTATCGATAGAGTAATCATGCTGATTACAGACGCGCCTAGCATCAGAGATATTATCTTGTTCCCTACCATGAAACCTTTGAAGGATGCAGATGCGGGAAATGATGTGAGCGAAAAGACTGCCGCCCTGGCTTCTAAAAAAAATGTAGAAGCAGAACTGGAAAAGATTGATTTCTCCAATGTAAGGATTGAGCCAATCTTTGAAGAAATGGTTGATTTCGACACATTCTCAAAATCTGATTTCCGTGCAGTGAAGATTTTAGCTTGTGAAGCAGTACCAAAGTCCAAGAAACTTCTCAAGTTTACATTGGATGACGGTGAACGCAAAGACCGTGTGATTTTAAGCGGTATTCACGAGTATTATGAACCGGAAGAATTGGTAGGAAAGACTTGTATCGCTATCGTAAATCTACCACCGAGAAAGATGATGGGCATTGACTCTGAAGGTATGCTGATTTCAGCAGTACACGAAGAGGATGATCACGAAGGGCTCAATCTTTTAATGGTTAATAACCGCATTCCGGCAGGTGCGAAGCTCTATTAAGCCGTACTGTTTTGCCGGTAAACGAGATGTACTTCATTTAAAAAGGGCAGTCCTGCATGGGATTGCCCTTTTTTGGAATAAGCTGATCTCTATTTGTTATCTTGTAATAAAGGGACTACTGCAAACCAACTCAGCGGGTTCGACAAAGTTGATGAATTTTCTCGATGAACAACGTATGAGAAGTTCATATTAGATGATGAGAGATATGCTGCCAATTATGCAGGGTGGCATAATGCTTCAGTACGGCGAAAAGATCTTGATAATAGACGCAGAATATTACTCTTATACTATACAGGTACAGTATTCTTTTGAAGTAAGACCTTGCCTAATCTTTTCCTCAATATATAATATTGGAGAATTTGAATATATTTATAGTATTTCTCCGTTTCTTTTGCTTTTATTATTTCAAAATGGTGTATTTTGCTGCTTTGAGGAAGATTATTTTCTCTTTGCCAATACATCATACTGTCTAAAAAAGAAATTTTGTAATTGCTATACGTGAGTAATCCTTCTGTAATTTCTTTCGTAATACTAATTTATTCCATGGCGGCCTTAATGCCAGCCATCAGTTCTTCAAAGGTTTCGAAGGCTGGAATGTCTGGATTATCTGCCTTGATCTGTTCGGTGCTTTTGAACAGGAAGCCTGCTTTGCTGGCTTTGATCATGCCGAGGTCATTGAAGCTGTCGCCTGCCGCGATAGTTTCAAATCCTACAGATTGAAGGGCTTTGACAGTGCTGAGCTTAGATTGTTCTACGCGCATTTTGAAATCTGTGACTTCGCCATCTTTGGAAACTACGAGTTCATTACAGAAAAGAGTTGGCCAGTTGAGCTTTTTCATAAGCGGCATGGCGAATTGAGTAAAGGTATCGCTGATAATGATGACCTGACTGAAGGTACGCAGCTCGTCTAAAAATTCTTTTGCCCCTGGCAGAGGATCGATTTTAGCGATGGTCTCCTGGATTTCGGCGAGCCCCAGACCGTGCTCTCTGAGAATATCAAGCCGGTAGTTCATCAGTTTGTCGTAATTCGGCTCATCGCGAGTCGTTTTCTTTAATTCGGGAATACCGCTGGCCTCAGCAAAAGCGATCCAAATTTCAGGGACTAGAACTCCTTCCATATCCAAACATGTTATGTACATAATTTTTCCTCCGTTCATTTGTTGTTGATAAAATATGATCTGCCGGCGATCAGCGGGCTAGAGCTTCCGCCGTGTGTAGACATTATACCATAAGCACTAAGCTTTGTCTGCGCTTTTAGCTTGCCAATCGCCGTGTGTAGACATTATACCATAAGCACATTACCTTGTATAGAAGAAAGAAAAAATAAAGGAAAGGGGGTTGCGGAAACTTTTTTGGGGAATTTGGCAGCTGCTGTTTGGATTTGGGCGTTCTGTCAAGGTTTTACGCGTTTGCGGTATTAATGGCGGCATGACAAAAGCATGAAAAATAGAACTTTGCGCCGTGAGCTGCCTACGATAGATAGGATAGACATGAGGCGCGCAGGTATTTGCTTGTTTTTGGAGGTAAGTTGCGCACATCCACTAAAAAACGCAGCTTTTTGGCTGCTTTTTTTCAGGATGTTGCACGAATGAAGAAAATATACAGGATGTTATACTCTTTTTTGATAAAATACGGTAAAATGCAACAGAATCTGAGATATAATTGAACAGGTCACGCAACAACCAACAAAAAGATCTCAAAAGCCTGCGTTTTTTCATGGACTAACGCAACATACAACAAAAAGATGATGAAAAGCTGCGCGTCGGCTTCTATAATTTTATTCTGAGATTCGGGTTGCTGCGATAGGGTTCGTTTCAGATATGTTTTTGTGGTGATTAACATTCTAACAGATTCTATCGCCTTTTTCTATGGGAAAGGTGTCACATCAATTGTAGCTCTACAGTTTTGTCGTGTTAACCTCCGTTTTTCTCTTGAATTGGAGTCTTGTCCGTGGTATCATAATTCTAAGCATGTTCTTTTCCAAAATTGGGAAAGATAGAGTGAGAAACACTGAAAATATATATATATTATGAAGGAAGGGAAAGTGAAATGAAAGACATACAGCTTAGAGAGCTTCATAGAAACACAGCCAGCTATGTTGACAAAGAAATCGTTGTCAGAGGATGGATCAGAACGAATAGAAGCTCCAATAAGTTTGGGTTTATAGAATTGAATGACGGTACTTTTTTCAAGTCTGTACAGATTGTGTACGAAGCTGACAGGATTGCGAACTTTGACGAAGTCGCTAAAGCGCCTATCGCGTCCGCGTGGATGGTGAGAGGAACTTTGGTTTTGACGCCGGAAGCGAAGCAGCCGTTTGAAATCAAAGCCGAGGAAATAGTCATGGAGGCGAACTCTGATTCCGATTACCCACTTCAGAAAAAGAGACATTCCATGGAATTCCTCAGAGAGATCGCGCATCTCAGACCGAGAAGCAACACCTTCTCTGCAGTATTCAGAGTACGTTCTCTGGTAGCTTATGCTGTGCATAAGTTCTTCCAGGAACAGGATTTTGTCTATGCGCATACTCCGATCATTACGGGCAGCGACTGTGAAGGCGCAGGTGAAATGTTCCGTATTACCACATTGGATATGGATAATTTGCCAAAGACGGAAGACGGTAAAATTGATTACAGTCAGGACTTTTTTGGTAAGGAAACCAGTCTGACCGTAAGCGGACAACTGGAAGCCGAAACCTTTGCTATGGCTTTTAGAAATGTATATACCTTTGGACCGACTTTCAGAGCCGAGAATTCTAACACTACAAGACATGCTTCTGAATTCTGGATGATCGAGCCGGAGATCGCTTTTGCTGATTTGGGAGATAATATGGATCTGGCGGAGGCTATGGTGAAATATATCATCAATTATGTGCTGAAGCATGCGCCTGAGGAGATGGCGTTCTTTAACCAGTTTATTGACAAAGGCCTTCTGGAGAGATTGGACAATATTGTAAATGCAGACTTTGGTCGTGTGACATATACGGAAGCTGTAGAACTGTTGAAGAAGTCTGGAAAGGAATTTGAGTACCCGGTTGAGTGGGGTATCGACCTGCAGACAGAGCATGAGAGGTATTTGACAGAGGAAGTGTTCAAAAAGCCTATCTTTGTAACGGACTACCCGAAAGATATTAAAGCCTTCTATATGCGTCTCAATGATGATGGAAAAACCGTTGCAGCCTGCGATCTGCTGGTACCGGGTGTTGGAGAAATCATTGGCGGCAGCCAGAGAGAAGAACGTCTTGACGTATTGACTACGAGAATGGCAGAGCTGGGTTTGGATGAAAAGGATTACTGGTGGTATCTCGATCTGCGTAAGTACGGCGGTGTAAAGCATGCTGGCTACGGATTAGGATTCGAGAGAATGATTATGTATCTGACCGGTATGGGAAATATCAGAGATGTGCTGCCGTTCCCGAGAACGCCGAAGACAGCAGAGTTTTAATTTATAGTATACGAGGAATTGTTAGCCCCTGCTTTACGCGGGGGCTAATTTCGTTTTATCGCGCTTTGTCAGGACGCATAGACTTTGATTACAAAATGATGTATAATGTGAAGGTAAATAAGCAAAGAAGTGATTTGTGAAGGGGACGGTAAGAATAATGGAAGAAATCAAATGTCCAAAGTGTGGAGAAGTGTTCAAAGTAGATGAGTCCGGCTATGCTGCCATTGTCAAACAGGTTAGGGATAAAGAGTTTACAAAGGAAATTGATCAGAGAGAAGTGCGGTTTGCGGCAGAAAAGAAAAACGCTGTAAATCTTGCTGTTGCAAAAATAGAAAAGGCGTATCGTGCCGAATTGCTGGAAAAGGAACGAGAATTATCTTCACTGCAGGTGAAAATAGATGTTGCCGGACAGGATGGGGAGCTGGCAGTTATGAAAGCCGTAGCAGAAAAGGAAAAGGAACTGGCTGAGAAGGAGTTGCAGATCAGCAGGCTAGAGGGAGAATTGAAAAGCGGCGAGAAGGAACTGCAGCTGAAGGCGCAGTCTCTGAAAGAAACATATGAGGAGAGATTAAAAGCGAAGGATGAGGAAATCGCTTATTACAAAGATTTTAAAGCTCGTCAATCAACTAAGATGGTTGGAGAAAGTTTGGAGCAGCACTGTGAAATTGAATTTAACAAGCTGCGTCCGGCGGCTTTTCAGAACGCCTATTTTGAAAAAGATAACGATGCACGTACAGGCAGTAAGGGCGATTACATTTATCGGGAAGCAGATCCTGATGGCACTGAGTTTATTTCTATTATGTTTGAAATGAAAAATGAGATGGATCAGACTGCGACGAAGAAGAAAAACGAAGATTTTCTGAAGGAACTGGACAAAGACCGCAGAGAAAAGAATTGTGAGTACGCGGTGTTGGTTTCTCTGCTGGAAGCAGACAGTGAGCTTTATAATACGGGCATCGTGGACATGTCATATCGCTATCCTAAAATGTATGTGATCCGGCCGCAGTTTTTCATTCCTATGATTACTATTTTGAGAAACGCCGCTTTGAATTCCCTGGAATACCGGCAGGAACTGGCAGTGATAAAGAACCAAAATATCGATATCTCGCACTTTGAAGATGATATGAACGAATTCAAGGAAAAGTTCGCGCGGAACTATCGGATCGCCAGTGAAAAATTTCAGAAGGCTATTGAAGAAATTGATAAGACCATTGATCATCTGCAGAAGACAAAGGCTGCCTTGCTATCCTCTGAAAATAATCTGAGATTAGCTAACAATAAAGCGGAGGAATTGACGATAAAACGATTAACTCGAGGGAATCCCACCATGGCAGAAAAGTTTGCGAAGCTAAAAGAAGAAGATTAATGAAAAAGGAGATTTTAGATAAGGCATTGCTTTTGACCATCGGTAGTCAGTATGAGGATGAAATGGCCGTCCATTCGTACAGAAGATTTTGATTGCAATGACGCTTTAATTTGGTGAACATGCCAACGGTTTTAAGCGTTGGTAAATGCAGAATAAAGAGAAAAGCTGTAACAAATAGTCGAACTATTCAAAAACACATTGTGCGGCCAGGCTTTTTTTGATATAATGAGGACAGTAGCGCAGAAGACTACGGCGCAAATTTAATGTAGGAGGTCTTATTTAATGAAAGGCTATACGAGCGAAACTATTAGGAACGTTGCTTTACTTGGACATGGAGGGTGCGGTAAGACCACATTTTTGGAATCTGCATTGCTCGCGACAGGAGTAATCAAGAAATTGGGTAAGGTTGAAGACGGAAATACTGTCTCTGACTATGATAAAATGGAAATTGAAAAAGGATATTCGATCAATACATCTGTTGTTCCTATCGAGTGGAAGGGCAGCAAGATTAATTTTATAGATACGCCGGGATATTTCGATTTTGTCGGCGAAGTAAACGCCGCGCTGAGAGCTGCAGAGGCTGCGGTAATTTTGGTAGACGCAGGCGCAGGTATCCAGGTTGGTACTGAAGCGGCATGGAACAGCTGTGAAAGATACAAGACGCCGAGATTTATCGTTATCAATAAGAGAGATAAGGACGAATTTGATTTTTATAAAACCTTTGACGAGCTGAAAGCGAAATTTGGAGATACGCTGATTCCGTTTAGCTGGCCGCTTTCCGCAGAGATCGATGAGGAACTGAAGGAAGCCATCGCTATGGCTGACGATGCGCTGATGGAAAAATACTTTAACGGTGACGATTTCTCCGATGAAGAAATTAAAAACGGTTTGGTTAAGGGTATTTCTGAGGGCGTTATCGTTCCAGTATGCTCCTCCGCGTTCCAGCTGGGACAGGGCATCGAGGGCCTTTTGGACTTGCTTTTGACTTATGTTCCAACACCGTTGCAGCATGGAGCTTATGCTGGATTCAATGACAGCAACGAGCCGGTTGAAAGAATGTCAGTCACAGATGCGCCAATGTCCGCATTCGTGTTTAAGACGATCGTCGACCCATTTGTCGGAAAGATTTCCGTCATGAAGGTTGTTACAGGTAAAATTAACTCCGGCACAGAAGTTTATAATGAAAGAGCGGGAAAAGCTGAGAAGCTTGGCAAGCTGTTTTTCCTGAGAGGTAAGGAGCAGTTAGAGCTGAACTACGCAGAGGCTGGAGACATCGTTGCTGTTGCTAAATTGCAGTACACTGTTTCGGGTGATACCCTTTGTGATAAGAGCGACGTTATCAGATATTTGCCGCTGGATTACCCGTCTCCGACTTACTTCATTGCTATCGAAGCAGTGGACAAGGGAGACGAAGAAAAGATGGGTACAGGACTTGCCAGATTGAGAGAGGAAGATCCTTCCTTTGTTGTAGAGAGAAATGCTGAGACGCATCAGACACTTCTCGGCGGTCAGGGAGATATCCAGCTGGGCATCATCATGGCGAAATTAAAGGATAGATTCGGCGTCAGCGTAAAGGTTGTACCGCAGAAGATCGCTTATAGAGAGACGATTAAGGGTAATTCCGACGTACAGGGCAAGCATAAAAAACAGTCCGGCGGCGCGGGACAGTATGGTGACGTTCATATTAGATTCTCACCTTCTGAGCAGGAGTTCGAGTTCTCCGAAGAACTGTTTGGCGGATCTATTCCAAAGAACTACGTACCGGCTGTAGAAAAGGGACTTCTGGAAAGTATGCAGAAGGGTCCTCTGGCGGGATGCAAGGTAGTAAATGTCAAGGCTGTTTTATATGATGGATCCTATCATGATGTAGACTCCAATGAAGTATCGTTTAAGATCGCGGCTTCTCTGGCGTTCAAGAAGGGTATTGTTGAGGCAAAGCCTTGCCTGCTTGAACCGATCATGCGTCTGGAAATTCATGTACCGGATGATTATATGGGTGACGTTATGGGCGACATGAACAAGAGAAGAGGAAAGATTCTCGGTATGGAGCCGATGACAAACGGCGGACAGAAGCTATTGGCAGAAGCGCCTCAGGCTGAGTTATTCGATTATGCATTGGGCTTGCGTTCAATGACCCAGGGTAGAGGCTCTTTCGAACTGAGATTTGAAAGATATGAAGAAGTTCCAAAACAGCTTGCTGACAAGATTATTGCGGAACATCAGGCAGAACAGGATAAATAAATTGAGTTTATTTGGGGACGGATGCTATGACGAACGAAGGTTGTCAGGGCGCCGTCCCTTTTATTTTGTTTTTCCACAACTTTAACGTAGTCCGTTGAAAGCCTGCCTGTCCAGAATTTAAATTTTTTAAAAATCCATAGACAAATTGGGATCAGTTTGCTATAATATAAAAAAGAACAAATGTTTGCAAGAAGGGATGTTGCTGCGTATGGCAAAGAAAAATAAAACTGTATTTGTATGCCAGGAGTGTGGGCATGAAAGCGCTAAGTGGGTTGGACAGTGTATTTGCGGTGCATGGAATTCTATGGTAGAGGAGAAGATAATCGATGCGCCTGTCAGTGACACTCGCAGAAGAACCTCATCCGGATCAAAACCGTCGAGATTAAAGGAAGTAGGAGCGGCTGGAGAATATCAGCGGATTGATACCGGCATTGGCGAGCTTAATCGTGTTTTGGGCGGCGGATTGGTCAGGGGATCTTTGACTTTGATTTCCGGCGAGCCGGGCATCGGTAAATCTACTATGATTATACAGGCAGCGGCAAACCTGGCGGAAAGTCTGGGTACCGTTCTCTATGTTTCAGGGGAGGAATCAGAAGAACAGATCAAAATGCGGGCGGACAGGGTTTGCGGACAACTTAGCGCTAATCTATATATTCTGGCGGAAACAAATATGGAACAGATTGTTGCTGCCTGTGAGAACTTAAAACCTAAGTTTCTGGTTATTGACTCGATACAGACTATGTATACGCAGACATTAGATTCAGTTCCGGGCAGTGTGTCTCAGGTGCGTGATGTGGGAAATCAGTTGATGAAGCTGGGCAAAACCGGAGATATTCCTGTGTTTATCGTGGCGCATGTGACGAAAAACGGTGAACTGGCAGGTCCGAAGATTGTAGAGCATTTGGTGGACTGTGTGCTCAACTTCACAGGGGAAAGAGATCACGATTTAAGAATCCTCAGGGCATATAAAAATCGTTTTGGGACAACCAGCGAGATTGGCGCTTTTCAGATGGAGGAGGGAGGTTTAAGGGAGATTCGGAATCTCTCAGGTACATTTTTAGAGAGTACAGAGGCCAGCGCGGAGGGTTCTGTTATCACCGCTGTTTATGAAGGAAGCAGACCGGTGCTCTTTGAGGTGCAGGCATTGACAGCTCCCGCTAATGTGGGATTTGCCAGAAGAACCTCAGTGGGGGTTGATTATCAGCGCCTTAATATGATTCTGGCCGTTTTAGAAAAGAAGGTCGGTATTACGATGATCAATCAGGACGTTTATGTTAACGTTGTCGGCGGCATGCGTCCCGACAGTACGTCTATTGATTTAGGCGTGGCGTTGGCAGTATATTCTTCAATTCGTAGTATCACCAGTGCGAAACGAACCATTGCCATAGGCGAGGTAGGATTGACGGGAGAGCTACGCTCTGTGCAGAATGCGGAGAAGATTGTAATGGAAGCAGCTCGTATGGGTTACGAGCAAATTATTTTACCGAGAAAAAATGCAGATAAAATAGATCCAAAAGCAACAGGAGGGATGTGCCGTATCGTTGGCGCAAAAAACCTTTATGATGCGATAGAAGCTTACAGAGGAGAATAGACGAGATCCATTTAAATAGTGATATAAGATGAGAGATGAGAAAAGAACCGGGGGTTCATTTCATTGGGCCGCCGGTTCTTTGTTTTTTACTTCTTTATCTTTACTACGTCCATCTCAAACCAAAAGTTGCTGCCTTTGCCGATTTTGCTGATGACGCCGTAATTGGCTTTGTGCATGGTCAGGATTTCTTTGACGATGGACAGACCCAGACCGCTACCATCCGTTGGACGCACATGGTGCGTGCTGGACTTATAGTACCGTTCCCATACATGGTTGACTTCATCCGGAGCGATACCGGCGCCATGGTCGATGACTTCGCAGCGCATTTTCTTTCCGCTTTTCTTCAAATTGATTATGATAACTTTGTCTTCACCGCAATATTTTACAGCATTGTTGATCAGATTGGACAGAACCTGCTTGATTCTCGTTTCATCACCGTTAACGATGATCGGTGACGATGCGTTGAAGCGAATAGTATATCCCTCCTGCTCTGTCAGAATATCGTAGGAAGCCAGCAGAGATTGAGCGGTGGCTCTAATATCGAAATTTGCACGTTCCAGTTCAATTTTTCGGGATTGCATTCTGGACATGTTTAACATATCGTTGACCAGAGTATTCAGACGATCTGTTTCATCGATGATGACCTGCAGATGAGATTCTCTCTTTTCCGGAATATCGCCGGATAGATCACGGATCATTTCGGCGTAGGATTTGATCATGGTCAGAGGAGTGCGTAAATCATGAGACACATTGGCAATCAGATCCTTTTGATACATATCTGTCTTTTCCAGTTCTCTGGACGCGTTAGTCAGAGTGTCAGCCAATTCCCTGATTTCTGAATAATGACCGCCTTTGAACTTGATGCCGTAATTGCCCCTTCCCATCTCGGTGGCCGAGTAGGTGATATCCTTGATCGGCTTGGAAATTCTGCTGGCCAGATATAACGCCAGAGCCAAAGCCAACAAGGATGCGATGATGGTAATATAAGCGAGCTGTTCCCGGAGAATGCTGACCGTTGATTTAATCGGATACAGCGGAGTAAAGATATACAGAATCGGATTGTTAGACTGCGATCCTTTGAAAAAATCAGAGATCGGTTCTCCGAGATAACAGGCAAATGCCAATATTTTTAAATCGTCGCTGTTATTTGCGCTGAATACCTGGGATACGCGGTTGAGGCTGCTGTGTTCCAATTGCTTTTCCAACGCTGTTTGCAGCTGACTGATTTGAAGGCTGTACCGGTAGAGCGCACTGTGCCCTTCGTATTCAGGTGAATAAAGAGTATGGGAGCCAACCTGAACCCGAATATAAACGTCATCGTTGGCTTCGATCATTTCGCTGAGCGTTTCAAGGAATTGTTCTGCGTCCTGATCGTCCGTCTTGTATGCTGTAATCAGCTGATCCGCCAGTTTAGTAGTTTCCGCGGTCTTCATTTCTTTATAGTAGTTATTAAGAAAGTAGATCTGCAGAAACCAAATCAGACTGATCAGCAGCAGGGCAAAGCCGATGAAATAGATCCATAGCTTAAAACGGATGCTGCGAAAATCAAATTTAGTCTTCAAATTCAAATTTGTAACCTACCCCTCTGAGTGTCACGATATAGTCGCGGTAAGGTCCCAGATTATTTCTGAGATTTTTGATGTGTGTATCAATGGTTCTGTCATCGCCGAAGAAGTCATAACCCCAGATATCCGAAAGTAGCTTGTCTCTGGAAAGTGCAATGTTTCTGTTTTCGATCAGATAGAATAATAATTCGTATTCCTTCGGGGTCAGCTCTACACGTTTGCCGTCTACAGTTACTGTTCTGGCGGCAATGTTGATTTCTAATCCGTTGAATTTCAGCACATCACTTTTATTATGGGCAGAAGAGTTCCTGCGTGCCAAAATAACGTTGACTCTGGCCATGAGTTCCTTTGGACTGAACGGTTTGACAATATAATCGTCGATACCCAGTTCAAAGCCAAATAGCTTATCGTATTCTTCGCCTCTGGCAGACAGCATGATAATAGGTACATCCTGAATCTTCTTGATTTCTTTACAAGCTGAAAAGCCATCCAGCTTTGGCATCATGATGTCCAGAATGACCAGATCATATTCGTTGAGCTTGCAGAGACCTACAGCGCTCATGCCGTCGGCGGCTTCAGTGACCTCATAACCGTTAAATTCTGCATACTCTTTGATGACCTCGCGAATTTTCGGTTCATCGTCGACTACAAGCAGTTTATACATGGAAATCCTCCTTTATCAATGATCAAAACTCGTCTGATCTGTTAATTTATCCAGTGAGACATATTGTGTTTTCTGTTGATACAGCATCATTTTAACACATTTATAGTGTTAGGAAAAGGGGGAGGCGTAAAACCTTTGTGAAAAAAAGGTGTAGGCATTGTGATACTTTACCAAAGTGCTCGTTATCCCCTTGACCGCAGGAGAGATTTGAACTATACTGATTATGTAGATTATAGTGGGGTCTTAGCAGGATTTCTGAAAGAAATTTGTGAAATGTCACAAAAATTGCCTCGCTGGGTTTTGTGGAAAAAGAAGGCGGCATTCACGCTTACTCCCCTTCGTTTTCGCAGAGACCGTCTACCTTGATCAGAAAAGAAAGGAGGATAACATGTTTAAAAAATTATTCCGTATACTGTTCACGATTTTAGGTGCAATCTTAGGTTATGGGGCCTTCGAACTGCTCAATTTTTGGATGGAAAAGAGTGGGGTTATGAACCCGAGTGATTTCAGCCAGATTGAACAGCTTGCAGCAGGTCTTGTTTTCGCAATTATCTTCGGTCTTGTTTTTTTCAGATTGACACCGTTTATCAAAAGGCAAAGTGTCAAGGTTGCTGACAATATAGAGGATGACTTACGAGGGGTATCGGCTAACGATCTTTTGACAGGGGTTGTCGGCCTGATCATCGGTTTGATTATCGCCTTGCTGTTGACACAGATTTACGCTACAATCAGAAACCAGTATTTATATACGGTGATTACCATTATCACATATATGATTATGGGATATCTGGGTGTAGTCGTAGCCAACAAAAAGGGTAAGGAAATGATTGGACTGTTGGTTGCCAGCCGCAGGCAGGCTATGCAGCAGCAAACCCAGGAGTCTCTGTTCAGCAGATCAAAGAAAAAGAACGAAGGCGTACCAAAGATTTTCGATACCAGCGTTATCATTGACGGGAGAATTGCAGAGATCATGAAAACCGGATTTTTAGAAGGACCTATCGTTATTCCGGAGTTTGTTTTGGTGGAATTGCGTCATATAGCGGATTCTTCAGACTCTATGAAAAGAACCAGAGGACGCCGGGGACTGGATATTCTGAATAAAATTCAGGACGATTACGGTATTGAGATTTACAACACTGATAACGAGAAGTCTCTGAGAGAGATCCCGGAAGTGGATGTGAAATTGTTAAAGCTCGCGCAATTAATGAACGGCAAGGTAGTCACCAATGACTTTAATTTAAATAAGGTCGCCGCCATAAACGGCGTAGGGGTGCTCAACATCAATGAGCTGGCGAACACGTTGAAGCCGGTAGTTATTCCTGGTGAGAAAATGACGGTTCATCTGGTTAAGCAGGGAAAGGATAATGCTCAGGCCATCGCTTATTTAGACGACGGCACGATGATCGTTGTAGAGGATGGCCGTAAGATGATCGGCAAAACGTGTGATATTAACGTAACCAGCGTATTGCAGACATCAGCGGGCAGAATGATATTTGGAAGGCTGAAGAAATAATCATGCTGAAGCAACAACATGTATATGCGATTATTGGGGCTGCCGGAGCCGGAAGGCGTATGGGAGCTCCGTTACCTAAGCAATTTCTCAAAATTGGCGGCCGCACCATCCTGGAGACTGCAGTGAGCCGTTTCATGACATCGCCTATTGTCGATGCCGTTTATGTTACAGTGCCGGAGGAAAATATTGACGATTGCCGAAAGCTTTTTGCCCGGCAGTTGTCCGAGGGCGGCCTTTTTTTGATCAAAGGGGGTCCGGCCCGGCAGAATTCCATAGAAAATGCGTTAGCGGCTATTGAGGCTCTCGCGCCTGCGGAAGATGATTTGGTGTTAGTGCATGACGGTGTTCGCCCGTATGCGTCAGAAGCATTGATCGAATCCATCGCCAGGGCTGCCGCGGAATACGGCGCGGCAGTGCCTTGTGTGCCGCCAAGGGATACGATACGCCATCAGGAGGACGGCACATTGAACCGTTCTCAGCTTTATTGCGTTCAGACGCCGCAGGGTTTTATTTGGAAAGTTATTCGCAAGGCTTACAGGCAGGCGGCCGCGGATGGATATTTAGGCACTGATGACGCGGGTCTGGCGGAGCGGATTGGTCACAGGCCGGCTCTTGTAGAGGGCGAAGCCGCAAATATTAAGATTACACTGCCGGAGGATTTACCAATGGAACAGCGAATTGGAACTGGATATGACGTACACCGGCTAAAGGAAGACCGCAAGTTGATTTTGGGCGGCGTAGAGATACCGTATGAAAAGGGACTGGAGGGACATTCTGACGCCGACGTATTGATTCATGCTTTGATGGATGCCATGCTGGGGGCCGCGGCGTTGGGAGATATAGGCAAGATGTTTCCTGACAGCGACGAGGCATATAGAGGAATATCCAGTTTGCTTCTTCTTGAAGATGTAAAAGAACGGTTGGCTGAAGAAGGCTATTCCCTGGGAAATGCTGATGTTACCGTGGTATGCCAGCGACCCAAGCTGGCGCCATATATCGGCGCCATGCGAGAAAAATTGTCAGAGATACTGCAAGTAGAAGTAGAAAGAATCAGTATAAAAGCCACCACTACAGAACATCTGGGTTTTTGTGGCCGAGGTGAGGGCATAGCAGCCCAGGCGGTGTGCATACTAAATAGATAGTTATAGATAAGGAGAACGAACAAAAAATGAAATTATCAAAAATGCATATTAAAACCCTTCGGGAAGTTCCTAATGAAGCGGAGATTCCAAGTCATATCTTACTGCTTCGTACAGGTATGATCCGTAAACTGGTATCAGGGGTATATGGTTTTATGCCGCTTGGCTGGCGCTCTGTCCGTAAGATTGAGGATATCGTCAGACAGGAGATGGACGCAACAGGCGCGCAGGAAATTCACATGTCGGCTGTACAGCCTGCCGAACTTTGGCAGGAGTCCGGAAGATGGTACGCATACGGACCTGAGCTCTGGAGACTGAAAGACAGAAACGGCAGAGATTTTTGTCTGGGACCAACACATGAGGAGATTTTTACCGACGTTGTTAGAAACGATATATCCTCTTACAGGCAGCTGCCGATGAATTTGTATCAGATTCAAACCAAGTACAGAGATGAAGCCAGACCTCGTTTTGGACTGATGAGAAGCAGAGAATTCATCATGAAGGACGCTTATTCTTTCGATAAGGATTATGAGGGCTTGGATGAAAGCTATAAGACGATGTATGACGCATACGACCGGATTTTTACCAGATGCGGATTGACCTTCCGGCCGGTTGAAGCTGATACAGGCGCCATTGGGGGCAGCAATTCTCACGAATTCACTGCGCTTTCCGAAGTTGGTGAGAGTGAAATCGCATATTGCACAGCTTGCGATATGGCGGCTACTACGGAGAGAGCGGAATGTGTAGACGCGCTGGCGCAGGCCGATGTAGAAATGCTTCCGAAAGAGGAAGTCTATACGCCTGGAACCAAGACAATAGAAGAAGTAGCCGATTTTCTGCATTTGGAAAAGACGCAGACGATAAAAGCCTTGCTGTTTGTTACCTATGACAGCGAAGGTAAGGAAGACGGATATGTTGCTGCTTTCATAAGAGGCGACAGAGAGCTGAATATGATCAAGCTGGTTAACGCGCTGCAAATTCCGGAACATGCTATCGAGTTTGCTGATGAGGAGAAGATTGGCCAGGCGACTGGGTGCGTAGGCGGTTTTACCGGACCGTGCGGACTTCACGACTGTAAGGTTGTGGTGGACAGCGAACTGGTAGGCCTGAAGAATCTTTGTGCAGGCGCTAATAAGGAAAATCATCATATGATCAATGTCAACTACGGCAGAGATTATGAGGGTGACATTATAACGGATTTAAAGATTTTGCAGGAAGGCGATGCCTGTCCGGTCTGCGGCGCGCCGGTGAAGCATGCCAGAGGTATCGAGGTAGGACAGGTATTTAAACTCGGCACTAAATATTCTGAGTCCATGGGAGCTATGTATGTGGACGAACACCAGAAGGAGCAGCCTATCGTCATGGGATGCTATGGTATTGGTGTGACCAGAACGCTGGCCGCTGTAGTAGAGCAGCATCACGATGATAACGGTATCATATGGCCGATGTCAGTAGCGCCTTACCATGTAATAATTACTTTGGTAAAGCCGGATGACGAGGTGCAGGCGGAAGTTGCTGAAAACATCTATCAGGCGCTTCAGAAGGCTGGGGTGGAAGTTCTGTTGGACGATAGAAAAGAACGGCCGGGCGTTAAGTTTAAGGATGCAGATTTATTGGGTATTCCGGTGCGTGTCACTGTTGGTAAGCTGGCAGGCGAAGGCAAGGTGGAATATAAGCTGAGAAGAGACGCCGACAAAGAAGAAATTACGATTAGCGAAGCAATTGAAAGAGCGATCGAGATTGTGAATCGGGAGAGATAAACAGATATGAAGTGTATGAAGGACAATCTGCTGTTGCAGCTGTTCTGGAACTTTTTTAAGCTGGGCTTGTTTACCATCGGCGGAGGTATGGCTATGATTCCTTTGATCCAAAATATCGTAGTCGATAAGATGGGTTGGATGACTGAGGAAGAAACAGTAGATTGTATTGCTGTGAGTCAGGGACTTCCCGGTGTGGTGGCAATCAACATGGCTACCTATATTGGTCAGAAGAAAAAAGGCCTTGCAGGAGCGTTGGCCGCTACAATAGGCGTTATGCTGCCCAGCTTTGTCATTATTATTCTGGTTGTTAAATTGCTTCACGGATTTGGTGACAATCGCTATGTGTTGGGCGCTTTGACTGGCATCAAGGCAGCTGCTACAGGATTGATTGCATATTCGGCATATAAGGTAGGAAAGCAAGTGCTGAAAGGAGGCTTTCAGTGGGTATTGGCTATCGCCGCATTTGTGGCAATCGCCTATTTTCAGATCAATGCTGTATGGGCGATTGTAGCGGGTATTGGCGTCGGTCTTCTTTATAGTGGATGGAAAGCCAGAAAATCTGGAAACGGAGGTGAATCCGTATGATTTACCTGCAGCTGTTTCTTGTATTTGCAAAGATTGGATTATTTGGCTTTGGAGGCGGAATGGCGATGCTGCCGATGATTTATCAAGGCGCAAAGCAGTTTGGACTGATGTCTGCTGATGAATTTTCTAATCTTGTCGCCATATCCCAAGTAACGCCTGGACCTATGGCTGTAAACGCGGCAACTTATGTAGGATATAATTGTGCAGGCTATGCGGGTGCGTTGGCCGCCACGGTAGGCGTAGCTTTACCTTCCTTCATATTGGTAACGGTTGTTTACTTCTTTATCAGTAAATTTAAAGAAAGCCGGGCAGTGGACGGCGCTTTTGCCGGTATTAGACCGGTAACTTGCGGGTTGATTGCGGCGGCTGTGGTATTCATGGGACAGAGCGCTTTTGCGGCGCCGAATCCTGTGACGGTATGTATTGCTTTGGGTACGATAATTTTGGCGGGCAAATTTAAAGTAAGCCCGATCATTATCGTGATTGTTTCGGGTGTGATAGGAGCGATATTATGTGGGTAGGCGGTGTAAGAGTCATTATACCGAATGAGGAAGGAAAGATTTTGATGGTCAGGCAGCATCATGAAGGCAGAGATCTGTGGATGGTGCCGGGAGGCGGTATTGAGGATGGGGAGAATTCCATCGAGGCCGCAGTGAGAGAAGCGAAGGAAGAAACCGGGCTTGATATCGAGGTAATAGGCGTGGCCTGGCATGTTGAGGAGGTATCCCCGGAAAGGGGACAGCGGTTCGTCAATTATATGGTCGGCAGTATCAGGGGCGGTAATTTAATGTTGGGCAGTGATCCGGAGCTGGCATCGGATAAGCAGGTTCTAAAAGAGGTGAGGTTTCTGTCCCGTGAGGAGATTGGGATGTTGGAACACGTGTATCCGAAATTCTTTAACGATGAGATATGGGATATCCTGAAGGAAGAACAAAATGGTATGACTTATTATAAACTGAGATATAACGAATAAGGAGAATATGATGAAAAAAGTAACGATTGAGATGGAAAATGGCGGTGTAATGAAGGGCGAGCTCTATGAGGATATCGCGCCGATTACTGTGGAAAACTTTGAGAAGTTAGCGAAAGAGGGCTTCTATGACGGATTGACTTTCCACAGAGTAATTCCTGGCTTTATGATTCAGGGCGGTTGCCCGCAGGGCAATGGAACAGGCGGTCCGGGCTACTGCATTCAGGGAGAGTTCACCTCCAACGGATGGGATAATGATTTGGCGCATACAGTAGGCGTTTTGTCCATGGCGAGGACAATGATGCCTAATTCCGCAGGCTCTCAGTTCTTTATCATGGTGGCTGACGCGCCGCACCTGGATGGGCAGTATGCTTCCTTTGGAAAGATTACAGAGGGTGTGGAAGTAGCTTTTGATATTGCGGCAGTTCCAAGAGATGGTATGGATAAACCGCTGGAACCGGTAAAGATTAAAACTATCACAGTAGAATAACTTGGAAAAAGAAGTCGCAAACCTGTGTGAAAAGAGGGATTTCTGGGTATATATTCTGGGCTAACCTATGCGTTCTCCGTTTGGGAGAATTAAGAAAGGAATGAATGAAATCCATGTCATTTTTTAAAGACGTTCATGAAGATATCCAGACAGTGTTAAAGAAGGACCCGGCTGCGAGAAACAGTTTGGAAGTCCTTCTCTGCTATCCCGGCATATGGGCGCTAATCTGGCATAAGCCGGCACATTTTCTGTATCGGCATGATCTGAAGCTTTTAGCGAGAATTATTTCCCAGACTACCAGATTTTTTACGGGAATTGAAATCCATCCGGGAGCAACCATCGGCAGACGCTGCTTTATCGACCATGGTATGGCTGTTGTCATCGGTGAGACTACGGAAATCGGCGACGATGTCACGTTATATCAGGGAGTTACTCTGGGCGGTACGGGTAAGGATACGGGAAAACGTCATCCGACCATAGGCAATAGAGTGATCGTCAGCTCCGGAGCCAGAGTTTTGGGCCCGTTTAAGGTGGGAGATGATGTAAAAATCGGATCCGGGTCTATCGTACTCAATGAAATTCCGCCGGGATGTACAGTTGTGGGCATACCGGGAAAGATTGTTCGCCGGTATGGTGAAAGCACAGAGGATTTGAATCAGGTCGATTTGCCGGACCCTGTGGCAACAGAGCTGGAGTGCCTACGCCGGAGGGTTGTTATGCTGGAAAACAAAATCAATCAGTTGACAAGCGATCAGAAAGGGAAAGAAAATGAGGATATATAACACGCTGACGAGAAAGAAAGAAGAATTCGTACCGATAAAAGACGGTGAAGTTTCCATTTATGTCTGTGGTCCTACGGTATATAACTTCTTCCACATTGGAAACGCCAGACCTTTCGTTGTATTTGACACGTTGAGAAAATATATGGAATACAGTGGATATAAGGTTAAATTTATTCAGAACTTTACGGATGTGGATGATAAAATTATTAACAGGGCCAGAGAAGAAGGCATTACTGCGCCGGAGGTTTCTGAGAAATATATCGGCGAATACTATAAGGATGCGGCAGCTTTGAATGTAAGAAAGGCTGACGTACACCCGAGGGTATCTGAACACATCGACGATATTATCGCTTTTGTTCAGACCTTGGTCGATAAGGGATTTGCCTATGAGGCTGACGGCGACGTTTATTTTTCCACGAGAAAATTCGACGGATATGGCAAGCTGTCCGGACAGAATATCGATGATTTAGAGTCCGGCGCCAGAATTGCAGTCGGCGAGGTGAAACAGGATCCGCTGGATTTTGCGCTGTGGAAAGCAAGAAAAACAGACGATGAAATTGCGTGGAAGTCTCCGTGGGGCATGGGTCGACCAGGCTGGCATATTGAATGCTCTGCGATGAGCAAAAAGCATTTGGGCGATACGATCGATATACATGCGGGCGGTCAGGATCTGCAGTTCCCGCATCATGAGAATGAGATCGCACAGTCGGAATGCTGCAATGGCGTACCTTTCGCTCATTATTGGATGCACAACGGTTATATTACGATAGACAATGAGAAGATGTCTAAATCCAAGGGTAATTTCTTTACAGTCAGAGATATCTTGAAGGATTACAAAGGGGAGGTCATGCGCTTCTTCCTGCTGTCAGGCCATTACAGAAGTCCGATCAATTTCAGTGACACCTTGATGGAGCAGGCAAAAAACGGTCTCGCCAGAATGGAAAATTGTAAGGAGAATTTGGCTTATTTAGCGGAATCGGGTTCTGACGGAGATATGACCGGCGAGGAAAAGGATGCTTTTAACGCATATGAAAAATATAGAGAAGAATTTAAGAAGGCTATGGACGACGATTTGAACACGGCTGATGCTATCAGCGCTGTATTTGAATTGATTACTACTGCTAATACAGCGGTGAAGGACGGAGCGACAAAAGCCTTTGCGAAGGCTTCTTTAGAAACCTTGATGGAATTTGCTGATGTGTTGGGATTGCTGCAGGGCAAGAATGATAATGAGATCGATGATGAAATCCAGAAGCTGGTAGATGAAAGGCAGGAAGCCAGAAAGTCAAAGAATTTTGCCAGGGCGGATGAAATCAGAGATATTTTGAAGGAAAAGGGCATTACTTTGAAGGATACCCCGCAGGGTGTGCAGATCATCAAGGAGTAAGATGGAAAAACTGAATCGAAGGGAAATCAATACGACGGCATTGGCTTTTTTAGGCGATGCCGTCTATGAAGTATATATTAGAAAACATATCATGGATTTTGGAGAGCAGAACGCGGACAGGCTTCATCGAATGGCTGTCAGGTATGTTCGTGCTGACGGACAGGCGAAGGCAGTGAAAGCTTTGATGGATGGATTTTTGTCGGAAGATGAAATTCGTCTGGTCAAACGCGCCAGAAACCATAAGACGTCGTCAAAGGCTCGGAGCGCGGATGCAGTAACGTATAAATTGGCTACAGCCTTTGAGGCGTTGATAGGTTATCTGTATTTGGGCGGGCAGAAGGAGAGACTTTCTGCGATTATGAGACAGGCTGTAAAGGAGATTGAAAAATGAGTAAAGCAGATGTGCTATTTGTGAGTATGTGCAGGGACATTTTGGATCACGGCTTTTCCAGTGAGGGACAAATGGTTCGTGCAAAATGGGAGGACGGTACGCCTGCCCACACCATTAAAAGCTTCGGTGTAGTCAACCGCTATGATTTATCTGAGGAGTTTCCGGCATTAACACTGCGGCCAACCGCGATTAAGTCAGCGGTTGATGAGATGCTGTGGATTTGGCAGAAAAAGTCTAACAATATTAAGGATCTGAATAGCAGAATCTGGGATCAATGGGCCGACGAAAACGGGTCTATCGGTAAGGCTTACGGATATCAGCTGGGCGTTAAATATCGTTTCGGACAGGGAGAGATGGATCAGGTCGACAATGTCATTTGGCAGCTGAAGAACACGCCTTATTCTCGCCGTATCATGACGAATATATATAACTTTTCGGATTTGCAGGAAATGGGATTGGAACCGTGCGCTTACAGCATGACTTTTAATGTGACGGGCAATAGGCTGAACGCCATTCTCAATCAGCGTTCGCAGGATATATTGACGGCGAATAACTGGAATGTAGTGCAGTATTCCGTCCTGGTACATATGTTGGCGCAGGTCTGCGGTCTTGTGGCGGGGGAACTGATTCACGTAATTGCTGACGCGCATATCTACGACCGTCATGTGCCTGTTATTGAGGAACTGATTGAAAGACCACAGTATCCGGCGCCCAAGTTCCGCCTCAATCCTGAGATAAAGAATTTCTATGATTTTACGGTGGATGATATTGAAATTACAGATTACCAGAAAAATCCGCAGGTTAAAAATATTCCTGTAGCAATCTGACAACTGAAAGGAGTTTTATGAAACTGATACTTGCAGCAGATGAAAACTGGGCCATTGGCTATAAGGGCGGATTGCTCTGTCACTTGCCGGGAGACCTGAAATACTTTAAGGAGAGAACCGAGGGAAAAACCGTAATTATGGGACGTCCTACGCTGGAAAGCCTGCCGGGCGCAAAGCCTCTGCCTAAGAGGGAGAATATTGTTTTGACCGGAAATACTGATTATACGGCAGAAGGAGCCGCAATCGCGCATTCAGAGAAAGAATTAGATGAGATTCTTGCCGGAAAGAATACTGACGACGTATTTATCATCGGCGGAGGGAAGGTTTATCGAGAGTTCTTGAACTGGTGTGATACTTGCTACGTCACGAAAATTTTTGATAAGTTTCTAGCAGATACGTGGTTTGTTAATCTGGATGAAATGAAGGATTTTTCTATCGTATGGCAAAGCGAGGTGCAGGAGGAAAAAGGAATTCGATATCAGTTTTTGGAGTACAGGAGAATATAATGGCTAAGAATAAGCGAGATTGGGCGGCTATTAGCGCCCGAAAGGGAAAGCCGTATAACCCGAAGGGGGAAAGGACGCAGAAGGCGGTAAGACCGAAGCCTCAGCAGCATGAGGACACCTTGCCTGATCCTCCTTTTGATGGAAAAAACATGATTATCGGACGCAATCCGGTGATAGAGGCGTTGAAGAACGGCCGGGATATGGAGAAAATTCTGGTTGGCAGGGGCGCGGAAGGATCGATTGCGAAGATCATTGCCATGGCGAGGGAACAGGGTGTGACGATTTATCAAAGTGATAAAGCTGCGTTGGACAGGCTCGCTGCGGGACGGCCGCATCAGGGGGTAATAGCGGTGGCTTCGGCATATGCGTACGGGGAGCTTTCAGATATTTATGAGAAGGCTGCTGCGCGGGGAGAAGAACCTTTTGTTGTAATTTTAGATAATCTGGAGGATCCGCACAATCTTGGCGCTATCATGCGGACCTGTGAATGTTCCGGAGCGCATGGAGTGATCATTCCTAAACGTCACGCCTGTGGACTGACAGAGGTGGTAGCAAAAGCATCGGCCGGCGCGGTGGAGTATGTGCCGTGTGTCAGAGTAACCAATATCGGGCAAACGATTGACGGATTGAAAAAGGACGGCTTTTGGATAGCGGCCTGTGACATGGGAGGAAGCTTGTACTATGAGCAGGATCTCAGTGGAAAGCTGGCGATTGTTATCGGCAGCGAGGGTGCGGGGATCAGCAGACTGGTGAAGGAGAAATGTGACTTTACCGTTTCTATGCCGATGGTGGGAAAAATCAATTCCCTGAACGCGTCTAACGCGGCGGCAGTTTTGATGTATGAGGTAAGAAGGCAGAGAGATGGTCGATAGAGATTTGAATGTGCTCACAGATGAATCTATTGTAAAGATGGCGCAGGAGGGCAGCAGCACAGCATATGAATATCTGATCGATAAGTACAAGGGGCTTGCCAGGAGTAAGGCGGCTACGTATTTCATCGTGGGCGCGGATAAGGATGACGTTATTCAGGAAGGAATGATAGGCATCTTTAAGGCTGTCCGAGATTTTGATCAGGAGGGTGAAGCATCCTTTCGAACCTTTGTGGAGCTCTGCGTTAACCGACAAATTATTTCGGCAATCAAGGGCGCGAATCGCCAAAAACACCAGATTCTTAATAAATCTGTATCGTTAAGCGCGCGACCGGAAAATGAAAATGATGAAACGCCGGCTCTGGCAGAGCGCTTAGCGGCGAACAGCGCGGATACAGATCCGGAAGTTATGATGCTGATGCGGGAGGTTATAGAGTTTCTCAAGGCTAACGAGCAGAATTTGTTCAGCCCGTTGGAGAATCAGGTTTGGGAGCAGATGCTGAAAGGGCGCGGCTACAGGGAAATTGCGTTTCGACTGCGAAGATCCACAAAGACGGTGGATAACGCTATGCAGCGAATTAAGAAGAAAGTGGAGATGTATTTGGAAAACTGAGTTGGACTGGATTGCTGCGGCTGGAAAGGGGCTGCAAGGACAATGATGTGATGAAGGCAGGATCGATGACAGAGCGGTTCTGGACGGATGTATATTTTGATCATGAGGCGAGCATTTGTTTGCTTTGGATTTTTAAGATTTTCCATTGACAAAGGAGAAAAACTATAGTAATATATAAAGGCTTGATGCGCTGTTGTAGCTCAGTAGGTAGAGCACTTCCTTGGTAAGGAAGAGGTTCGGCAGTTCAAATCTGCTCAACAGCTCCAAGTAGTAAAGACGTTGGATTTTCAGCGTCTTTTTTCGTTTTCGTGTATGCAGGACTGCTTCTGTAAACAGTAAGAATTATGCGGGGAAGCGGTCTTGCGGTGGAGAGAATAAAAAGAATGATGGCGCAAAGGTAAAAACAGCAGTAAATGGATTTCTATACTGATATAATACAGCCAAGTTTGTCGTTTTTCTTTAAAACTTAAACTTTTCATGGGTTTGACCAGGCGACGGGCAGGAAATAGCTTGTAAACTGTGGAAAACTATGATAAAATATTCCGTAGGTTTGAGTAAAACCCAACAAGCAGATTTGGGGACGCCCAAGTCTGCCTTTCTAAAAATAACGTTATACAATTAGGAGGAAAATAAAAATGGCAAAACAGAAGTTTGAAAGAACAAAACCGCATATTAACATCGGAACCATCGGGCACGTAGACCATGGAAAGACAACACTGACAGCAGCAATCACAACAACGCTGTATCAGAGATACGGACTAGGCGAGAAGGTAGAATTTGACCAGATCGACAAAGCGCCGGAAGAAAAAGAAAGAGGAATCACAATCTCAACAGCGCACGTAGAGTATGAAACACCGAATAGACACTACGCGCACGTAGACTGCCCGGGCCACGCTGACTATGTAAAGAACATGATCACAGGAGCAGCACAGATGGATGGAGCTATCCTGGTAGTAGCAGCAACAGACGGACCGATGCCGCAGACAAGAGAGCATATCCTGCTGTCCAGACAGGTAGGCGTACCATATATCATCGTATTCCTGAACAAGTGCGACATGGTAGATGACGAAGAACTGCTGGATCTGGTAGAAATGGAAGTAAGAGAGCTGCTGGATGAGTATGAATTCCCAGGAGATGATACACCGATCATCAGAGGATCCGCACTGGGCGCATTGGAAGATCCAACAAGCGCATGGGGAGATAAGATTGTAGAACTGTTTGAAGCAGTAGACAGCTACATTCCAGAACCAGACAGAGACAACGATAAGCCGTTCCTGATGCCAGTAGAGGACGTATTCTCCATCACAGGTCGTGGAACAGTAGCGACAGGAAGAGTAGAGAGAGGCGTACTGAAGGTAGGCGAAGAAGTAGAAATTATCGGACTGACAGAAGAAAAGAGAAGCGTAGTCGTAACAGGACTGGAAATGTTCAGAAAGCTGTTAGACCAGGCAGAGACAGGAGACAACATCGGAGCGCTGCTGAGAGGCGTACAGAGAACAGAGATCGAAAGAGGACAGGTACTGGCAAAGCCGGGAACAATCCATCCGCATACAAAGTTCAAGGGACAGGTATACGTACTGAAGAAGGAAGAAGGCGGAAGACATACACCGTTCTTTAACGGATACAGACCGCAGTTCTACTTCAGAACAACAGACGTAACAGGAGATCTGCAGTTACCGGCAGGAACAGAGATGTGCATGCCAGGGGACAACGTAGTAATGGAGATCAGCCTGATCACACCGATCGCAATTGAAGAAGGACTGAGATTCGCGATCAGAGAAGGCGGAAGAACAGTAGGATCCGGCGTAGTAACAGAGATTATTGAATAATGTCTGTGAAGTAAGCAGAAGGCAGAGCTGTATAATAAAGAGAAAAAGCGAGGACAGAAATGTTCTCGCTTTTTAATTGGGATGGTATAGCTGCTCGCTACTTGGCATGATAGGCAACGAGAGCAATATCTTTTCCGCAGCTTGCAGACAGCTTTGCTTCAGCATCGCTGAGCACCTTTACATCGTCAGGCGCAAGTTGGGCAAGTTTATCCTTTTCCATAGAATATCCTCCTTTCATAGAAACATTAAGATTTAGTATTTGAAAGAGGACGAAGAATATTCGTGGTGTGCTTGTTGAAAAGTAGATGAAATCATAAGGGGGATTGTTAACGTAAAGCTAAAAGAAAATCGAATAATGGCCCAAGTATATCTAAAATATGACCGATTATCGCAAATATCGCCCGTTTTTCGCAAAGTTCTTGCAAGTAGCAACTACATATGATAAGGTCAAATTGACCTTGATTTACCTATAATTAAAATGTAGTGTAAAAACAGATGCCTTTGTGATACAATTTTAGTAAGAGAGGTTACTTAAAAGGAGGATTGTCATGAGGATATGCATCTGTGATGACATGATATCTGATTTACGGATATTGAAGACATTATGTGAGGAATATTTGCAGAAAAGGAGAATAGATGCTGAAGTAATTTGCACGAAGGATGCAGAGTTGCCATTACGCGAAGCTTTTGATTTGTTGATTTTAGATATTGAGATGCCAGGGATCAGTGGAATTGACGTGAAAAATGCTTTAATAGGATGTGACCGGCCGTTAATTATTTTCGTAACTAGTTATGTGGAGAATATGAAAGACGCTTTTGGCCCTAACGTTATGGCGTTCATGCAGAAACCGGTAGAAAGTGAGGACTTTGCTTTCTATATGGATCAGGCCCTCAGGCTTTTGATGGCAGGTAAGATCATTTTGCTGGAAAGAGGAAGGGCAGTTTCCACAGAAAAGATTGTGATGATTACAACGGACGAAAAGTATATTAAAGCTGTCTTTTTTGACGGCACGAAAACCGGATTGATGAAGAAAAGTCTATCAGTTTGGGAAAAGGAATTGGCAGATGTGTTTTTTATCAGGGTAAATTCATCTTGTTTACTGAACTGCAAGTATATCGAAACATTTGAGGGAGATCAGGTGATATTAAAAAATGGCGTGAAAATAAAAGCCAGTAAGCGACAGAAAACAGCGTGCCGAGAAAGATTTTTGGATTACATACGGAGGTACGTCAAATTGGCTTAAGTTGTGAGGAGGATGACATGATTACGTTTGTACTGGAACTACTGATTTTACTGCTGTTATTTAGACGTGTACTTGGTTATGAATTTCGCAGAGAATGGAAATTTATTGTAATAGGAATAGGGATTGTTTTGATTCGAGGAATTGTGATGTTATTATGTCCGGAAGCGCATGACGCGTTATACTGTCTTGGCATTTTAATTCCAGCTGCTGCAATGCCTTTCTTTTTTCGGGGACGCCCCGTTATTTTACTGGGGATTGGCGTGTGCATGATACGGCTTTTCTGCATGTTGGACAGACTCTTTACAGGAATTTGGATTCTCGCGGCTAAAGGGAACGCTATGGAAGTGGATTTGACATTGACCTATATCATGGGCGAACTGACGTGTCTGGTTGTTTTCCTCATATTGTCTGGAATACTGGGCAAGGAGAAGAAACAAATTTCGCTGACGACTGATAAGATGAACCCGATTATCCTCATCCTGTTCATTTTGTACACACTTATTGCAGATTATAATCCATATGGAATAGGCGCTTTGCCGCAGTCTTTGTTTTATATAATCCACGCGGAAAATCTGGTCAAAAACGGGGTATTAGCGATAGCGATAACGGTAGTTTTTGTTTTGGTTTACATCATGCTTGCTCAGCGAAAAGAGATGAAAAGAATGATACTGCTCAATGAGCGGTGTATTTCTGAGCAGGCAGAGCAATATCGTCTTACTGGTGAGGAGGGCAAGAAGTGGAGAAAGTTTCGACATGATTATAACGAGCTTATTTCAGTTCTTCAGGTTATAGCGCAGGAAGGAGACATAAAGCGGTTACGTGAGTACATATCGACTTTGGCAGAAATCAAGAGCGAGCATAAGCTGGTATATACAAACAATTTAATTTGCGACGCTATTCTTACTCGGTATGCAGCGCTTTGCCGCGCGGAAAATATCGAATTGAAAATTCACGGGACTTTTCCTGATCAGCTTTATATTTCTGATACAGATTTGTGCGTCCTTATTTCCAATGGAATGAAAAATGCTTATGAAGCTGTGCAAAAGTGCGAGATAGAGCGGATGATTGAATTCAATATCGGCAATCGTGGTAATTATGTGGACTTTATAATTGCGAATACAACATGTGAGGCATTGACTATTGAAGATGGACGGCCGAAAACTACCAAGTCTGACAGACGGAATCATGGATTGGGAACACAGAATATGCTGGAGACGGCCAGGAAAAATGGAGGCAGTGTAACGTGGTCCTTCAATGAGCCGAATTTAGTGTCTGTTGAGATATTAGTATGCTGTGCTAAGAGAAATTTAGTGTCATAATTTACGGAAAGTGACCGATTTTCGCAAAAATCGCCCGTTTTTCGCAAAAAGTTTGCTTTACTATTGCGCAGAGAGTATACTGATTTTACGAAATGGATGACACTGCGCAGGTGATCCTTAATATGAAGGAGAAAAATATGAAAAAGAAATTATTAACAACCACATTAGCCTTATCTTTATTTGCATCTGTTGGAACAGCAGCGTTTGCAGAAAGCGGGAATACAACAATCAGTACAGTTGAACAATTGAAATCCGCTGTTGCGGAAGATGCTTCTGACGGATACTTCTCAGAGGCAGAGAAGACTGCGTTACTAGAGCAGACTACAGATGAAGTCGTAAGCGCGTTGGTTTCAGAGAAATTGGATGCGGCTGCGGATTTACTTAACGGACAAGAAATTACAGCAGAGATGCAGAAGCTGCCCGGCGGCACAGAAAAGGCAGTTTATACTTATGACTTAGGTGATAATTGTGAACTAGTGGTTGAGTTACTTGATAGAGCTGAATTGGCTGGAATGGAATCAGGCATTATGCCAATGGCTACTTCCGGAAGCAGCGATGTTTGGAAGGACTACGGAAACCGCTATTTTACGGCAAAGGCCAGCGTAAAATGCAATGTAGCGACAGTTAACTTCAGTCTCGAAAACCATTACATTTTGTCAGCCAATGGAATCGACATGAACTATGGAAATGCTTACGCAACCACCAGCAGCGGCGGTACGTTGATGAGTCATGAAAATCCTGTTATTACAGACAGCACCGCAAGAACGCCTGGTGCGTCAGATGTAAATATGTATTGCATCTTCTCTTGCAAATCAGGTTCTGTCGGCCCGGATAAATATAAGATAAATACGACAGTAAAGTATTTATCCCATGACAAGACTGGTAAGAGAATTAAGGTTGGACAGGTCTGGAATTTAGTGAAGATGTAGAAAACTTTACATTGAGAAAAGAAAAGGGTGATGCGTATGAAATAAAGATAATTCCTAGGAAAACCTAAAATGTGAAGCAGAGGGATACGTTAATATTAGTATTTTGGAGATCTTTAACTATTAATCTGAATTGAAATGAACAATAGTTCAAGCAGGTGTTATGAGTGGAGGTAAACTATGATGAGTATCAGAAAGTTTAAGCCAGTAGGTGTGGTATTGTGCGTTGCATTGATTATCAATTTGTTTCCTGGGGTGATTTTTGCAGGAACAGAAAAAGAAGATCGTATTTTGAAACAAGCACCCCAAGTATACACTAAAAAAAATATGGAGGAGACGGAGATTCTAAAGGAAAATGTACAGACGTATATGAAAACAATAGAACCATATGAGGTTACGGGTAAAAAGAATTTGGATGTGCCATTATATAAGCAAAGTAATAATTACTATTGTGGTCCGGCAAGTACTCGAATGACGTTAAAATATCTTGGAAAGGATATAACACAATCGGCTTTAGCATCTCAAATGGGAACAACTTCAGCAGATGGTACTTATGTATATCAAATTGTGAATGCTCTAAATAACCATTTAGGAGGAACGAAATACAAGTATGTACTCAATTCTAATATATCTTTTGGGAGTGGTTTGACATATAGTATTGATAAAGGGAGACCTGTAATTTGCCACGTCGATACGATAAAACTTCCGATCTATAAGGAAGATAAAAAGAGCACAGGCCATTACGTTGTTGCAACGGGATATTATTATAAGGCAGTTGGTGGAACAGGGGTAGATACTGTTTATTATAATGATCCAAACAATAATAGTAAGTATTATGGGAGAAAGACTTGTACATGGAGTGAAATGCGTAATGCGATTTTAGAGAATGCTGGGTATTATATTATGTCCATTTAAAAAAGGGGGGGATGAGATGAATCGCAGAGTACATTCTATTAAATACATACTTATTTGTTTCGCGATGTGCACGATTTTTTGTTATGGATGTTCTACCGATAACCAGAAGCCGAGAGGTGTTGTTGATCTTCAGCAAATCGATGTAAAGTTTAATGTTGGCGAAGATGAAACAGCTACCTGTACTTACCGAGACGGTAAGGATATGATCTTTTCCATAGGATCAAGAAACGGAAAACCGGAAGGCCCGCTACTTAATACTGACAGACTCGTTCTGTATAATATAGAAAGGCAGACAGAAAAAGTTTTCAGTCTTGATATCGGAGAATATGTATACCGTGCGGTAAAAGTGAATGACGGAGTTCTGTATGCCGTTTATGAATTGCGTGATGACGACAGATATAATTGGTATCTCAGATATTTAGAGGATGACGGGGAAAAGACTGTAGATTCAGGAATCTGCGGTAGCTATGACGATATACCAGCAATACAGATGATCGGAGATATTCCATATTATCTGTACACTGATCAACATGAGAAAAGTGATTTGAAATATGAACTAGGGGTTAGAAGGTTCGAGGACAATGAAGTGGAAACTGTCCTTGCGAAAAAGAAGAAAACAAATGATGGAATGTCACTCTTTTTATCTAACGGACAGGAGTACTGCTTTTTAACGGGTAAAGATTTTCCAACGGTTTGCATAGGCGACGCATCTGGTATCAAACATGAGCAGAAGCTTGACATGAAGATGATCGATTATGGAATCAACGATGATTATGTAATTTGTTCTCTCGGAACTGAAGATAAAGGCAAGGAGGAACTGGCGTTGGTATCCATCAACATCAAAACGGGGGATCTGGTGAAAAGCGAGGCAAAAGAACAATATTATCGTACCCAAGGCTCAGGAGATGTTTTCTTATGTGTTGACTGGCAGTTTACACCGTATAGGATGGATGTAGACGAGGATGGCCTGGTAACTATTGCAGAACTGGAATATCCGGAAGCCGTAGACCTGCCGAATAGTCCGGTACTGTTCTATCCACTGGGAAATAGGGATTACATGATGTGCTACGACCGAAAAATAAGCAGCAGTGAGAGCGTGGATGAATATTATAGATTCCGCCTAGAGTAGAATGCGCAGAAGAAGATCTGTGATGAGTTTGTGTCAGGGAGGAAATACGGTAAAGGGGATTATTACGTGGAGTGATAATCCCCCTTAGATAATAGAATAGAATTAAATGTGCGATAGGTTTTTCACTGTAATTTGTTAGTTTTAGGAATGCAGGATGATCTAAGCTTCGGCGATGCAGTACGTGAACGTCTTGAGGGGGATGGAAGCAGTAGTTATCGTAAAATCATGAAATTTCATTTTTACAGTGAAAAACCTATCGTATATTGTAAAAAATAAAAGTGTTGTGACAAGTGATCAAAGGGCTTGCTGTCTCGCTTTTCATCAATATTGCTGAAAGCATAAAATATTAAATTTTCTTTAGAACTATCGACAAGTATCGACATTTTATAGTAAAATAAAAAAGTCTAAAGAAAAATGAAAAGGATATGCAATATGAGAAGCGACAAACATAAAAACATAGAGAACAAGCAGAAGGGCGGCCTCTATACGTTCACCAGATTCTGGGCAGTGCTTTATATTCTGGCATCGGCTGCCTTTTTTGGCGTTGTAATTTATATGGATCTTTTGCCGGCAAAATACATTTATATAAGCGCCGGCGTCGTGGCAGTTTTGATCTTGCTGCTGTTTCCTGCGCTATATTTCAGGCGGTTTAAGAAGTCCAGAAGAATTATCTCTTTGGTTTTATCTATGGCAGTTATGGCGGTATACGGTGTAGGCATTGTATATATGGCGGGTACGATGGATTTTCTTAATAAAATCACCACACGTCCGGCTGTTCAGACTGTTTCCTTTGATGTGATAGTCAGGTCTGACAGCGCATACGAGAACGCTGACAACATAAAGGGTTTGAAAGTCCAGACTTATTTGGATAATGACAGACTTTATTCCGAGGCGAAGAACCGGCTGCAGCAGGAGCAGAGGGTAGAATATGAGATGCAGGAGAGTCTGACCGCTTTGTCTGACGGCCTGTTGGATCAGACCTACGAGGTTTTGTTTATCAGTGAGGCCAGCTACAGCACCCTTTGTAGCGAGAGACAGAATTTCGAGACGGATACAAAGGTCATCTATCAGGTGAAGATAGAGAAGGAAACACAGGAGATAGCAAAGAAGGTAGACGTTACCAGTGAGCCGTTTAATTTTTATGTCAGTGGACTGGATATAGAAGGGGCAATTGATACGGTATCCCGTTCAGATGTAAATATGATCGTGACGGTAAATCCGAAGACGCATCGTGTGTTGCTGACATCTTTGCCGCGAGACGCTTACATTGATTTGAAGTCGGTAGAAGCGAAAGACAAGCTGACGCATACGGGCCTGATGGGAATTGAGGAAACTGTCGGCGTGGCTGAAAACTTGCTGGGTATTGACATCAATTACTATGGAAAGGTCAACTACACTACCGTAACCCGTTTGGTAGACGCTATCGGCGGTATCGATGTTGAATCTGATTATACTTTTACAACGCATGGTATGGGTGTGTATTATCAATTCTATGAGGGACCGAACCACTTAGACGGTTCGATGGCTCTGGCCTTTGCTCGTGAGAGAAAATCTTTTCCTGACGGGGATCTGCAGAGAAACCGCAACCAGCAGATCGTGCTGGAGGGTATTCTGAAAAAAGCGTTGTCCAGTTCGACGATTCTCACAAAATACACATCGATTCTCAATGCGGTAGAGGACAATGTGGACTTGAATCTGTCACAGGAGGATATTCAGAAGCTGGTTAAGATGCAGTTGGACGGTATGCCATCCTGGAAAATTGAGCGCCAGAGTATTATCGGTCAAAGTGGTATGGAGCCATGCTATTCTACAGGAGATTTTGCACAGGCCTCTGTAGTCTATTTGGATCAGGAGAGCATTATTAAGGCGCTAGATAAGATCGTAGCTGTGATGGAGGAGGAATAAAGCCGCAGAATTTTTGTAATTCCTTTGAAAAGTTGCGTGGGATTACCGCGCTGCGCAGGTATCAGAGCATTTTTATTGAAAAGTTGCGTGCGACGATTAAATCGTGCAGGTATCAAGAGATTTTTGTAAAAAAATTGCGCGCAGATGGGGGAATAGGAGCTTTTTTTCAAAAATGTTTAGACTATAGCCCTTTGAATGGGACAATTTTCCATAGTCGGAGAAGAATAAACTCTTAACGCGCAATTTCAGCCTTTTAAATCACAAATAGCTGCGAATTTTACTGGGTCAACGCAACGATTCATAGAAAAGATTAAAAAATCTGCGCAAGCGATTTGAATGGGAGGCGGAAGATGCAATTTCTGAGTTCTCTTGCAGAGCTAAGTTTCATACAGCCGTCTAACGAGAAGGAGATTAATAAATAAAATACGAAAAAAACGATGGAATTTCAAAAAAACATTGACATTGACTTTCGGTTGATGTACACTTAATAGGCAACTTTATGATTATACATAACAGAGCTGGAATTCTCCGGCTCTGAATTTTGAGTTAAAACGGAGGACAATCGAATGAGAGTGAAAGTTACGTTAGCCTGCACTGAGTGCAAGCAGAGAAACTACAATACGATGAAAAATAAAAAGAACGATCCTGATCGTATTGAACTGAAGAAGTATTGCAAATTCTGCAAGAAAGAAACTCTTCACAAAGAGACGAAATAAGGAGAGATTATCATGGCAAATAAAGACCAGGCAAAGAAAGCTGCCGCAAAGGTCAAAAAGAGCGGCGGCGCAAAGGAATATTTCAAGGGAATCAAACTTGAAATGGGCAAAGTCGTATGGCCAACCAAAAAAGAACTGGCTTCTTTTACAGCAGTTGTAATCGCTACCTGCGCTGTTTTTGCGCTGGGATTCTGGCTCATCGATTCAGGAGTTCTGGCTGCGCTTAGAGCAGTGCTTGGAGACAAGTTAAACTAGTTTAGAAGAAGGTACGGAATATGTCTGAATTTGAAAATACAAATGCAGCTTCCCCTCTTTTGGGCGAAGGCGTGCGAGGCGACGGCCAAGCTAAATGGTATGTGGTCCATACCTATTCGGGTCACGAAAACAAGGTAAAAGTGAATATCGAAAAGATGGTGGAGAACCGTGGAATGCAGGATTTAATTCTGGACATCATCGTGCCGACAGAAGACAGAGTTGAGATCAAAGACGGTCAGCGTAAGATAAAAACCAGGAAGATGTTTCCGGGTTATGTAATTATAAAGATGATTGTTACCAACGAGTCCTGGTATCTTGTAAGAAATACACAGGGTGTCACAGGGTTTGTAGGTCATGGCTCCGACCCTATTCCTCTTACCGATGAAGAAGTAGCTCGGATGGGAATAGAAAAAGTATACATCGATCTGGATGTGGAAGTGGGAGATACAGTACGTGTCATCAGCGGACCTTTCGAGAGCTTCATGGGTGAAGTGATGGAGATCAGCCAGGAGAAACAGGTACTGACAGTCAAAGTTTCCATGTTTGGTAGAGATACACCGGTTGAACTCGAGTTCGGCCAGGTAGATAAACTATAGCGCAGCTATAAGAAAGGAGAAGAAGGATGGCTAAGAAAGTTGACGGTTATATCAAACTTCAGATAGCAGCCGGTAATGCGACGCCAGCGCCTCCAGTAGGTCCTGCACTTGGTCAGAAGGGTGTAAACATTATGGACTTCTGTAAGCAGTTCAATGCAAGAACCCAGGACCAGCCGGGCATGATCATTCCAGTAGTTATTACTGTATATGCAGACAGATCTTTCACCTTTGTGACAAAGACACCGCCTGCAGCAGTATTGCTGAAAAAAGCTGCTGGTTTGGACGCAGCGTCTGGAGAACCTAATAAGAAAAAGGTTGCTACTCTGACTTATGCACAGGTAGAAGAAATCGCCAAAACAAAGATGCCGGATCTGAATGCAGCATCACTTGAAGCAGCTACTGATATGATCAAGGGAACTGCAAGAAGCATGGGCATTGTTGTAGAAGGCTAATCAGATGGGAGATCGGGTGAAAAAGACCGGTTGTTAATACCACAAGGAGGTAGAACATTATGCCAAAGAGAGGCAAAGGGTACAAAGAGGCAGCTGCCAAATTTGACAAGGCACAGCTGCATGAAGTAACTGAGGCTATGAAGTTAGCTTGCGAAACTTCAAGAGCAAAATTTGATGAAACCATCGAGGCACACATTAAACTGGGTGTAGATGGCAGACACGCTGACCAGCAGGTTAGAGGCGCGATCGTGCTTCCAAACGGAACTGGTAAGAGCGTAAAGGTATTAGTATTTGCTAAGGGGCCTAAGGCTGAAGAAGCTGAAAAAGCAGGCGCGGATTATGTAGGAGCGGAAGAAATGGCTCAGAAGATTCAGACTGAAAACTGGTTTGACTTCGACGCAGTCGTTGCAACTCCTGATATGATGGGCGTTGTTGGTCGTCTTGGTAAGGTACTGGGACCTAAGGGTTTAATGCCTAACCCTAAATCAGGAACCGTAACTATGGATCTGGAGAAAGCATTAGCCGATATCAAAGCTGGTAAAGTTGAATATCGTTTGGATAAGCAGAACATCATTCACACACCGATCGGCAAGGCGTCCTTTGGTCCGGAAAAGCTGGAAGAAAATTTCAGAGCGCTGTTGGAGGCAATTGTAAAGGCTAAACCGGCTACTGCGAAAGGTCAGTATTTGAGAAGCGTTACTGTTGCAGCGACCATGGGCCCTGGAGTAAAAGTAAATCCAGCCCTGATCGGTTAATCGAAAACTTAATTTAGAGAGTTAACCGTAGACAGCGGGTGTCGTAAGACTTAATTTCCCGCCGAGGTACAATATATAGATATTGACCCTGTCTGCGCGGCAGGGTTATTTTATTATGGCGTACCAGATTCGTAAACTGCATGGCGGTTTACAGAAAGGAGATCGATTTAATGTCAGTAGAAGCAAAACAGCAGAAGCAAGTTATCATTGACGAGATAAAAGCAAAGTTAGAAAATGCTCAGTCAGCAGTGGTAATCGATTATATGGGAATTAACGTAGCTGAAGCGGACGCTATGAGAAAGAAACTCCGTGAAGCGAACGTAGACTATACCGTTTATAAGAATACTCTCATCAAGAGAGCAATTGAAGGAACCGATTACGCGCCGTTGGCAGAGGTTCTCGACGGACCGAGCGCAATCGCAATCAGTACCGAAGACGCTACCGCCCCGGCAAGAACACTCAACGAGATCATTAAGCAGTACAAGAAGATGGAGTTCAAAGCAGGTGTTGTCGAAGGCGCTTATTATGATAAAGCAGGCATCGAACAGATTGCAGATATCCCATCCAGAGATGTACTCATTGCGAAGTTTATGGGAAGCATTCAGTCACCGGTTGGCAAATTTGTCAGAACTCTGGCGGCTATTGCAGAGGAAAAGGAAGCGTAAGTAAGAATTGCTTGTCTTTTTCGCCCACGGCAGTGGGAATGTGTGCCTGATGTCAGGCGCATCATATCGAATGTAATGAAATAAAAATAAAGGAGAAAAGAAAATGAATAAAGAACAGATCATTGAAGCTATCAAAGCGATGTCCGTTTTAGAGTTAAACGAATTAGTTAAAGCTTGTGAAGAAGAGTTTGGCGTATCCGCAGCAGCTCCAGTTGCAGTAGCAGGTGCAGCAGCAGGTGGCGCGGCAGAAGAAGAACAGACTGAATTTAACGTAGTTCTGGCTGAAGTTGGTTCCGAAAAGATTAAGGTTATCAAGGCTGTAAGAGAAATTACCGGTCTGGGTCTGAAGGAAGCAAAAGAAGTTGTTGACGGCGCTCCTTCCAACATCAAAGAAGGCGTTGACAAGGCTGAAGCAGAAGCTATTAAAACTCAGCTGGAAGAAGTTGGAGCTAAGGTTGAACTGAAATAGTTTGAATTCAATAGTAACTTTGAGAGGTTTGTTGCATTAGAACTTATTTAATGCGGCAGGCCTCTTTTTATGGGAAAAATTGCAGAAGTTATGGGGGTTTGCAAGCATGTCGGCAATCTAAAAAGGTGGCCAAAATGTAACGAAATACATAGGATGGATATTGACAAAAATGCATGGGGAGGGGTATAATATCTGTGATAAATTTATATGAAGATATAAGAACAATGAAGGAATGAGGATAGAGAACGTGATTGACAACACGGGACATAAAGCTGGCAGTCTGTTAGAATATTATAAGGCTGTTCTGCTGCTTCTTGCTTTATTCATGTTAACTTTTATAGGTGTGGGCAATATTACATTTGTTGCCCTGATTGGACTGATTCTCTGTATTGCAGGAATTGGTCAGAAAATAATCAGGATAGATGTATGGATAGTAGCGCCGTTGCTTATGTATAACGGGATAAGCATGGTGTCTTCTTATGTCACGTATGGTAATATTTATGATGGTTTTGCACCGATGCAAATGATATTGCTTACGATATATCTTTTGGCAGGCAGTCTTGGCAGCGGTGAAATACGTTGGCTGAAACGAGCGAGTGTTGTTTGGGCTGCAATTGTATCTACGGTGGGTATCTGCGAGTTTGTTTACCTTGCGATAGTGCAGAGCGCATCGAGAATGGAGAGCATCATGGGAAATCCTAATGCTCTTGGGATTTTTCTTGTTATTGGTTGGTTTGCATTGATGGACTGCAATGAGGAGCAGCCCATAGGAAAATATAGAAATAAACTATTTTTGCAGAGCTTAGAACCGATCTTGCTGTCTGGCCTTGCATTGACGCTTTCCATGGGCAGTTTTGTTGCTATGGCAGCAGGCGTTGTAGTGATGGCCTTGTACGAAAAACGTCGCGCTTCATGGCAGAAGACACTGGCGTACATAGGCAGAGTTTTAGCAAAGGCAAGCTATGGCATGGGCATCGGCATATTGATGTACATTGCGGCGGACAAGACGGATGCGCCTTGGCTGTGTCTTGTTCTGTTAATATATCTTGTGGCGGCGGCTTTATATTGGCATAGGTTTGAAGACTTTCTGACCGCGTATAAAGGAATGGCGAATATAATTGCTGCGTCGGGACTAGTGGTAGCTGTAATGGCGGTACTGATCAGGCCTAGCGCAATCAGTACGTTTGCAGAACGAATTGAAATGATTCGTAACGGTTTGGGATATATTACAAAGAACCCGTTGCTTGGAATAGGACCTTATCAATGGCGAGTATTAAATTTGTTTGACGGCGATAAATACTTTAACACGTGGCACATACACAATGCTTTGATTCATGTTGGCGTTGAGCTTGGACTTGTAGCAATGGCTATGCTGGTCATAATAGTGATAAGGTTTTATAGGAAAAAAAGCAGCGCTGTGCAAAAATCTGAGTTTACTGCATTTTTTGTGCATAATTTGATAGATGCCAGCTTCTTTTATTTGAGCATTGTATCATTGGTAATAATGACGGAGAAAGATACAGAGAATAGTGCAACTGCCATAAGCGGTATTGCAACGAAGCTGTTCTTCGGCGGAATTGCTGTTTTATTCGCCTATTTTCTATACTGTTCTTTGATTTGACGCGATAGAGGTGTGGTAAGATGCAATTGAAAAAGGCAAAAGAGGGATTCTTGCCGGTATGGATACTGTTAGCTGTTTTTTTCGTGCTGATAGTAGTCGTCTTAGCTTTGTACTTTATTTCAGCGGCAGGATTGCCTGATAATGTAGGCCGAATATTGAGTGAGGAAGAACAGATAGAGGTTATAGAACGAAACAGTCCGCTTACGGAATACGTTTATCTTACAAAAAATGCTGATTTTCCGAGGAATGGGAAAATAGAGAAAATTACAATTCATCATATGGCGGGAAATTTCAGTTTGGAGAGACTGGGAGATTCGTTTGCGCAGAGAGATAGAAGGGTTTCGGCTAATTACGGTATTGACAGCAACGGCAGGATTGCTCTTTATGTAGAAGAGGGTAACAGAGCCTGGACCTCAAGTAATAAGGATAATGACGATGCGGCAGTAACGATAGAGGTTGCTAACGACCAAATTGGAACGGATTGGCATGTTAGTGATGCTGCGTATGAAGCCTTAATAAGGCTGTGTGTAGATATATGTAAACGAAATGATATTCCGGAACTAGTATTTACAGGAGATGCTGAAGGCAATCTCACATTGCACAGCATGTTTTATAAGGAGACAGAGTGTCCAGGACCATATTTGACCAGCAGAATGCCGGATATTGTTAACAGAGTAAATCTCGAACTGAAAAGCAATTGATATTATAACTATTTTGAATAATGTGTGCAGACGCATTATATATAGATGGCGCTTCGATAAGCGCTGTCAAAAAATCATAAGGAAAGGAGTTTTTAACGATGTTTAAGAAAAATGCAAAAACGTTTTTCTCTGCTGCCATACTTGTTCTGACAGTCGCTTTAGCGGGAGTGGTTGTATATGCATACGACCTTGGTGATCTTGGTGCTCATGGCATATATGCTCCGCTGAAGGTTGAAAAGGTTTGGAATGATAAAGGATATGAAAAAGAACGTCCAGATTCGATAACCTTTAATGTTGCTGTTGAGAGCGGCGGCGGTTCGTATGGGACAACGTATTCCATTGGGGAGAAAGATGGATGGCGTTGGTCAACCAGCGGCAATCTTCTTGGAAACCCTTGCCGGGTTTCTGAGATACCAATGGTGGGATACCGAACAGGATATGAGATTTCACCGGATGGTAATGGATATAAGGTGACTATTACCAACACATATGATCCGACGAAATATACTGTAACGTATCACGATCTTTTGAAGAAGGAGCAGTTGGTGGAAGGTGAAGAACCGTTTGCAAATGAGGCACATAAAGACCTGAGATATAATTCTAAAACACCGGATTATAATGATGGAAATGCGCCGCAGCATACGGGATACAACTTCCAGGGATGGTCGAAGTATGAAGACTATGCTTGGCCTTATATGGATTCAATCGTTCAAAATGATCAGGACTATTGGGCCATTTGGACTAAGACATACACCATAACCTATGTAGATGGTGTAGAGGATGAGGAAGTCTTTGCTGATCAGAAGCATCCTGTTGAAGTCAAAGTTACACCGACGCTTGACCGTTATGTTTATACACCGCGCTTCGAAGGCGCTAACGGAAGTCGTGAACCAGCTCGTGAGGGATATGAGTTTACTGGTTGGACGCCTAAAGTCGACACTTTCGTGACGGGAGATAAGACGTATACTGCAACCTGGAAAAAGACGGATAAGAAATACACCGTCACCTATAAGGATAGTTTGACAGCAGATGAGTTGAAAGAAGGAGAAGAACCGTTTGAGACGGAGGTTCACAAGGACATTCTTCACAACGCGAGAACGCCGGAGTATAACAACGGTATTGAACCAAAGCACGAAGGATATAAGTTTGCTGGTTGGTATCCGACAGTATACGACTATGTAACAAAAGATATGACCTATGAAGCATGGTGGGTGGAAGCGTATACTGTAACGTATACGGACGGTGTTGAAGATGAAGAAGTTTTCGAGGATCAGGTATATCCTAATTGTGGATATGGCGACGAGACACCGGCATTCCATTGGAATCCTGTAACGCGTATGTTTACGGCTGCAAGTGGTGAGACCGCGGATATTCCGGTTCGTGAAGGATATAAGTTCACGGGTTGGACTCCAGAAGTTGATCCTTATGTATATGGAAACGCTGTTTATACGGCCACCTGGGAAAAAGATAAAGATCCGGAACCGACTACGCCAACTACACCGGTTACACCGATTTATTATACTGTAACCTATACGGACGGCGTAGAGGGTGAAGAAGTCTTTGCTGATCAGGTTACAGATAAGCTGGTCTATGGAACCAAGACGCCGGAATTCGCAGGCGAGCCGCTTCGTGACGGTTATACCTTTGAAGGATGGACGCCGGTTGTAGCTGACTTGGTAACGGGTAATGCAATTTATACTGCGACATGGAAACCGGTTGAGAATCTGGATGAACCGGATGTTCCATTGAGCCCGGGCATTACACTGCCGCCGGATGAATTTCTGGACGATCCAGAAACGCCGCTTGGTCCAGCGCCGAAGCTGACTGACGATGTCGATGATCCGGATCAGCCGAAGACAGGTGATGAGATGCCGCTTATGGATCTTGCAGGCATTATGATTATTGCCATTGGCGCTTTAGGAGCAGTCTGTCTGACAAGAAGAAAACACTCTTAATAAGTAATAGACGAGGATGACAGAATCCTCATTCGATCCATGGAAAGGAGCTGTGAGCAGGAAAGCTGCGAGCGGCTTCTTTTCATTTTCCCTTGTTCCGAAGCTTTTGAGGATAGAATGCTGTGATCTATTGATCAAAAACCAAAATATTTCCAAAATTGCTTGACAAGTTGACTTGTTCATGGTATCATAATAGACTGCCACGCAAATGTAAACTGTTGAATATAAGGAGTGATAAACATGCCAAAACCTATTAAAGTAGGTAGAAAAGAACGTATGACTTTCTCTAAAATCAATGAAGTTGGCACTATGCCGAATTTGATTGACATTCAGACGAGTTCTTATGACTGGTTCGTGAAAGAAGGTCTGCGGGAAGTCTTTGACGACATCTCCCCGATAAGAGATTATGCAGATAATCTTATTTTAGAATTCATTGATTACTCCCTGAACGACCCTCCGAAGTATGAGCAGGAGGAGTGCAAGGAGAGAGATGTAACATACGCAGCTCCACTGAAAGTCAGAGTACGACTTGTAAACAAGGAAACAGGTGAAGTAAAAGAACAAGAGGTATTTATGGGAGATTTCCCTCTGATGACAGAGAAGGGAACTTTCATCTATAATGGCGCGGAACGTGTTATCGTAACGCAGCTGGTTCGTTCTCCTGGACCTTATTACAGCGTAGAGACGGATAAATCCAACAATAAGCTCTATTCCACGCAGATCATTCCGAATCGTGGGGCATGGCTGGAATATGAGACTGACTCCAATGAAATTATCTCTGTCAGAGTTGACCGTACCAGAAAGCAACCGCTTACTACGTTGCTGCGAGCTTTGGGAATATCCTCTGATAAGGAGATCATAGATATCTTCGGCGAAGATAACAGATTGCTGAAGACATTAGAAAAGGATACTACCAACGATTACGAAAGTGGTCTGAAGGAAATATATAAGAAGCTGAGACCTGGCGAACCGCCTACTGTAGACAGTGCAAAGTCTCTGCTTAATTCGCTGTTTTTTGACGCAAAGAGGTACGATCTGGCCAAGGTGGGCAGATATAAGTATAATAAAAAACTGGGTTTAGCCAACAGACTGGCTGAAGCGGTAGCTGCACAGGACATTATCGATCCGAATACAGGGGAAATTCTGGCAGAGGCAGGTCAGAAAATCAGCAGAGCTCTGGCGATGCAGATCGAAGATGCAGGCGTAGATTTTGTGATGGTATATGCCAGAGATGACGAAAGCCGTACAACGAAAGTGATCGGTAACCGTTTTGTAAGGCTTGCTAACTATGTGGAATTTGACGTTACAGAATTAAAAGTAGCAGATAAGGTGTTTTACCCTGTTCTGATGGAGATCTTGCAGCAGTGTGAAGATCAGGAACAGTTGAAAGAAATGCTGGTTGAAAGAAAAAACGATCTGTCGCCAAAGCACATTATCATGGAGGACATCATCGCCTCTGTCAGCTATATTCTGAATTTGAATTATGGTATCGGTAATACTGATGATATCGACCATCTGGGCAACAGACGTCTGCGTACTGTAGGTGAATTGCTGCAGAACCAGTTCCGTATTGGTCTTGCCAGGATGGAAAGAGTCGTAAAAGAGAGAATGACCATTCAGGATATCGAGGTTACTACGCCGCAGGCTTTGATGAATATCAGACCTGTTACAGCTGCGATTAAGGAATTCTTTGGAAGCTCCCAGCTGTCTCAGTTTATGGACCAGAACAATCCTCTGGCGGAGCTGACACACAAGAGAAGACTGTCGGCGCTTGGACCTGGCGGTCTTTCCAGAGAAAGAGCGGGCTTCGAGGTACGTGACGTACACCATTCACATTACGGCAGAATGTGTCCAATTGAAACGCCGGAAGGTCCGAATATCGGTCTGATCGGATCATTGACAACCTATGGAATTGTCAACGACTATGGATTCATTGAAACACCGTATAGAGTTGTAGATAAGGAAACAGGTATCGTAACGGATAAAATTCGTTATATTACAGCTGATGAGGAAGAATTGTTGATTATCGCACAGGCCAATGAACCTCTGGACGAGGAAGGCCATTTTGTCAACGCCAAGGTTGCTGCCAGAGGTGTAGGCGGAGAAATTGCTATGTTTGCCAGAGAAGTGGTAGATATGATGGACGTATCGCCGAAGCAGGTAGTATCTGTAGCGACAGCGATGATTCCTTTCCTGGAAAATGACGACGCGAACCGTGCGTTGATGGGTTCTAACATGCAGCGTCAGGCAGTACCACTTTTGGTATCGGAAGCGCCTTTTGTCGGAACAGGTATGGAATATAAGGCGGCAAGAGACTCCGGGGTTGTAATTCTGGCGAAACATGCCGGTACGATTGAGTTTGTCGATGCTGAAAGAATTGCGATCAGGAGAGACGAAGATAACGGCCTGGATGAATATAAGCTGTTAAAGTTTAAACGGTCCAATCAGGGAACATGTATTAACCAAAGACCGATTGTCAGCCATGGTGAACACGTGGAGACCGGTGAGGTTATCGCTGACGGACCTTCTACAGATATGGGTGAAATCGCATTGGGTAAGAATTTGCTCATCGGTTTCATGACATGGGAAGGCTACAACTACGAGGATGCTATTATCCTGAATGAAAGACTTTTGATGGAAGACGTGCTGACGTCTCTGCATATCGTAGAGTACGAGGCGGAAGCCAGAGACACTAAGCTTGGGCCTGAGGAGATCACCAGGGATATTCCTAACGTAGGTGACGACGCTCTGAAGGATTTGGATGAGGAAGGCATTATCCGCGTTGGAGCGGAGGTTGAAGCTACCGACATTTTAGTAGGAAAAGTTACACCGAAGGGTGAAAATGATCTAAGCGCCGAAGAACGTCTGTTGAGGGCAATCTTTGGAGAAAAAGCAAGAGAGGTAAGAGATACTTCCCTGCGCGTACCTCATGGCGAAACAGGTATCGTAGTGGAAGTGCGTATCTTCTCCAGAGAGAATGGCGATGAATTACCGCCGGGTGTAAATAAGCTAGTTAGATGCTATATTGCAACAAAGAGGAAGATCAACGTCGGCGATAAGATGGCCGGACGTCATGGAAACAAGGGTGTTATTTCCCGAATTTTACCGGAAGAAGATATGCCGTTTAAGGAAGACGGAGAACCGCTTCAGGTTATGCTGAATCCTCTTGGCGTACCTTCTCGTATGAACGTCGGACAGGTGCTGGAGGTTCATTTGGGACTGGCCGCGAAGACAAAGGATTGGTATATTGCTACACCGGTATTTGACGGCGCCACGGAGAAGGACATCAGAGAGCTGCTGGTCGACTGCGGTTTTTCAGAAACAGGTAAGCTGCGACTTCGAGACGGTCGTACCGGTGAATGGTTTGACAGTCCGGTTACCGTAGGATATATGTATATGCTGAAGCTCCACCATTTGGTAGACGATAAGATTCACGCCAGAAGTACAGGTCCGTATTCTCTGGTAACGCAGCAGCCGTTGGGTGGTAAAGCACAGTTTGGCGGACAGCGTTTTGGAGAAATGGAAGTATGGGCGCTGGAAGCTTATGGCGCGGCATATACCTTGCAGGAAATTTTGACGGTGAAGTCTGACGATATTGTAGGTAGAGTACAGACTTATGAAGCCATCGTCAAAGGTGAGAATATTCCGGAACCTGGAATTCCTGAGTCTTTCAAGGTATTGATTAAAGAAATGCAGTCTCTGGCGCTGGATGTCAGGGTGCTGACCGAGGATAATGAAGAAATTCAGATTAAGGAAGTATCTGAATATGACGATGTTTCCGGTATTGACGGAATCATGGAAGTTGATACAGAGCTTGAGGAAAGTGAAGAAAAATTGTTTGCAGAGGGCTTTACTGAAGAAACCCCCGATGACGACGATATGATGGCAAGTAACTTTGCAGATGATGAGTTATTTTAAGAAAGGGGAGAAAATCTTTGACTGAGAATGTAAATAGAACCACAAACAATTTCGAATTGCATAATTTCGAATCTTTACAGATCAAACTGGCTTCCACAGAAAAGATTCTGGAATGGTCACACGGCGAAGTTACGAAACCGGAGACGATCAATTACAGAACGCTGAAGCCGGAAAAAGATGGCCTTTACTGTGAGAGGATTTTCGGACCTACAAAAGACTGGGAATGCCATTGCGGAAAATATAAGAGAATCAGATATAAGGGAATTGTTTGTGACCGCTGCGGCGTAGAGGTTACAAAAGCCAAGGTAAGACGTGAGAGAATGGGTCACATTAAGCTTGCGGCGCCGGTTTCTCATATTTGGTATTTTAAAGGGATTCCATCCAGAATGGGACTTATTCTGGATATTACGCCTAGAAATTTGGAAAAGGTACTGTATTTTGCAGCCTATATCGTTACAGATCCGGGCGAAACAGATTTGGGATACAAAGAAATCCTGACGGAGATGCAGTACAGAGAAGCTAAGGATAAGTATGGAAGCAGTTTTAAGGCGGCTATGGGAGCTGAGGCTGTCAGAGAGCTTTTGTCTCAGATTGATCTGGACGCTTTGTCTGCTGATCTGCGTGAGAAGCTGAAAGGCGCTTCCGGACAGAAGAAGATTAGAATCGTCAGACGTCTGGAGGTGGTAGAAGCGCTGCGAATCTCCGGAAACCGTCCTGAGTGGATGGTGTTGGAGGTTATTCCTGTAATTCCACCGGATCTGCGCCCTATGGTACAGCTGGATGGCGGCAGATTTGCAACATCGGATTTAAACGATCTGTATAGAAGAGTTATCAATAGAAATAACAGATTAAATCGTTTGCTGGAGCTCGGCGCGCCTGATATTATCGTTAGAAATGAAAAGAGAATGCTGCAGGAAGCAGTTGATTCTCTGATTGACAACGGTAGGAGAGGAAGACCGGTTACCGGTCCTGGTTCCAGACCTCTGAAATCCCTGTCCGATATGCTAAAGGGTAAACAGGGAAGATTCAGACAGAATTTACTGGGTAAGCGTGTTGATTACTCGGGACGTTCTGTAATCGTTGTTGGACCGGAGCTAAAATTCTATCAGTGCGGCTTGCCTAAGAAAATGGCGCTGGAGCTTTTCAAGCCTTTCATTATGAAGGAGTTGGTAGAGCAGGGATATGCTCATAACATCAAAAACGCTAAGAGAATGGTAGAAAAGGTACGGCCGGAAGTCTGGGATGTACTGGAAGACGTCATCAAAGAGCATCCGGTTATGCTGAACCGTGCACCGACGCTGCACCGCCTGGGTATTCAGGCGTTTGAGCCGGTTTTGGTCGAAGGCAAGGCTATCAAATTGCATCCGTTGGTATGTACCGCGTTTAACGCTGACTTTGACGGCGACCAAATGGCTGTGCATCTGCCGTTGTCCGTAGAGGCTCAGGCGGAAGCAAGATTCCTGATGCTGTCTGTCAATAATATTTTGGCGCCAAAGGATGGTTCGCCGATCACTACGCCGACGCAGGATATGATTCTTGGAGCATACTATCTGACTTACCCTGGTACCTGCAAAAAGGTAGAGGTTATCAATGGTAAAGAGAAGGTATCCTACGATAAAGATGAGTTTAATGACAAAAAAGCTGCGGATGCTCACAAAGCCGCAGGCTATGAGCGCGTGCCTGAAAGAGGCGATGGCAAAGTCTTTACCGATCTGGATGAGATGCTGATGGCGTATCAGGATGATATTATTGATATTCACGCTAAGGTTAGAGTGAGAATGTACAAGGATGAAAATGATCACAGAGGACATCTGGTAGAGTCCACTGTAGGCAGATTCATTTATAACCAGCAGATTCCACAGGATCTGGGATTTGTTGACAGGGATACAGATCCATATTCCCTGGAAGTTGATTTCCTGTGTGATAAGAAGAAGCTGGGAGCGATCATTGATAAGTGCTATAAGGCGCACGGCAATACCGGAACGGTTATTATGCTTGATTATATCAAGGATATGGGCTATAAATATTCTACGAAAGCCGCCATTACGATCGGTATTGACGATATGAAGATTCCTGATAATAAGTGGGATATCGTAGCAGAATCCCAGAAGGAAGTCGACAAATATGAAAAAGCGTACAGAATGGGCTTGATCTCCAATTCTGAAAGATATGATAAGGTTATCGAGATCTGGAATAAAACTACAGATGATGTTGCGGACGCGCTGATGGATTCACTGGAGCCACAGAATAATCTGAACATCATGGCTACGTCCGGCGCTCGAGGCAGTAAAAATCAGATCAGACAGGTTGGAGGCATGCGTGGTCTGATGGCTAATGCAACCGGTAAGACCGTAGAAATTCCAATTAAGGCGAATTTCCGTGAGGGACTTTCCATTTTGGAATACTTCATTTCGTCTAATGGCGCTCGTAAAGGTCTTGCTGATACAGCACTTCGTACAGCAGACTCCGGCTACCTGACCAGACGTTTGGTCGACGTTTCCCATAACGTTATCGTCAGAGAATTTGACTGCGGCACTGACGAGGGCGTGGAAGTAAGAGCTTTCACTGACGGTAAAGAAGTTATTGAGCCATTGAATCAGCGTATCGCAGGAAGAACCGCGCTGCTTGACATTGTAAATCCGCAGACTGGAGAAATCATTGTTGAACAGGGCGAAGAAATCAGTGATGAACAGGCTATGGACGTAGTAAACTGCGGAATTGAATCCGTAGCGATCCGTTCCGTTATGACTTGCCATTCCAGAACAGGTATCTGTGCAAAGTGTTACGGAAGAAATCTGGCTACCGGAGAGGAAGTAAACATTGGTGAAGCGGTAGGTATCACAGCGGCACAGTCTATTGGTGAGCCGGGTACGCAGCTGACCATGAGAACATTCCATACCGGCGGTGTAGCAGGTTCTGATATTACACACGGTTTGCCGAGAGTTGAGGAATTGTTCGAGGCAAGAAAGCCAAAGGGACTCGCTGAGATTTGTGAAGAAAACGGCCGCGTTATCGATATTCAGCCGAGAACGGATAATAAGACAGAAGTTACGGTTAGAGGCGATAGCGGTCAGGATCAGGTATATATCGTTCCTTACGGCGCAAGATTGGCTGTAAAGAAAGACGATTACGTTCTGGCAGGCGGTAACATTACCAGCGGTCCTTTGAATCCGCACGATATTTTGCGGTTGAACGGCGTAGAGGGTGTATATCAGTATCTGTTGAAGGAAGTACAGCGTGTATATAAGAATCAGGGTGTAGATATCAATGACAAGCATGTCGAGGTTATCGTCAGCCAGATGCTGTCTAAGTTCAAGATTGAGGATGCCGGCGATACAGATCTGCTTCCAGGCGGACTCTACAGCAAGTTTGAGATACAGGAAGCCAATGCGGCAGTTGAAGACAGCGAGGGAGAACCGGCGAAGGCGAAGCAGATGCTGCTTGGTATTACAAAGGCTTCCCTGGCAACCAACTCATTCCTGTCCGCTGCATCTTTCCAGGAAACTACACGTGTTCTCACTGATGCTGCGATCAAAGGCAAGAATGATAAGCTGATGGGCCTGAAGGAGAATGTTATCATCGGTAAGCTGATTCCTGCAGGAACTGGCATGAAACGGTATAAGAATATCGGTCTGGATTACGGCGTCAATGAGGAATTCATGCGAGAGTATGAACGTTATCAGGAAGAAGCAGCCGCGGCTGAGGAGGCTGAAGTATTGATTGAAGATGAAGATATGGATGCTGATACAGTCGGAATGGAAGCAGAACCACAAGATATCGAGGATAGAGAGATTGAAGGCGTTACTTTAGCTGAGGAAATGCCTGAAATTGTTGAATTTGAGTAAGATTGATGTAGAATCAGCTTGCACTCAGGCATAAAATGTGATAAACTAATCGTTAGTTTCGAGTTAATTTGGCCCTAAATTTACTTTAGGGTCAATTTGACTGTGAGAATAAATTAAAATGAAAGGAGAAACCAATGCCTACTATTAATCAATTAGTACGTCAGGGCAGAACCAGTTCTGTTAAGAAGTCTACAGCTCCTGCTCTCGGTAAGGGAATGAACTCTCTGAGAAGAGTCGCAACTAACACAAACTCACCGCAGAAAAGAGGCGTGTGCACTTCAGTTAAGACAGTAACACCTAAGAAGCCGAACTCCGCTCTTAGAAAGGTTGCCAGAGTACGTCTGACAAATGGTATCGAAGTTACAGCATATATTCCTGGTATCGGACACAATCTGCAGGAACACAGCGTTGTACTCATCAGAGGCGGAAGAGTTAAGGATCTGCCAGGCGTAAGATATCATATCATCAGAGGAACCCTGGATACTGCCGGTGTTAACAACAGAGGCCAGGCACGTTCTAAGTACGGTGCTAAGAGACCTAAGAAAAAATAGTTTTTCTTACTTGACTAGAAATATTCGGGAATGAAAAGAGCCCTTGATATATATACTAAGGCTGTTGTCTTTTTGATCACGGCCTCGGAAGATTGTATTGAGAGCGCTCGCGGCATCTATAGAGGATGTCGAGTACCCCCGGAAGACTGGACGTCTATTTGATTGCCGGATGATCCAGAGTAATTCCGCATGCCGAATGCGGGGTGAAGACAGATGTGCAATTACAAAAATTAGTTGAAGCAATTGTGCAGGTAATTTTGAGAATTGCAAGGCGTGCGAATGAGCAGCAGCGGTAAAATTCACCAAATCAGAGATTTGGGAATTTCTCGCATGAGACCTACCAACGATTTCTTTCAGAAATCGGGTTAGGACTTCAACGCAGTAATTCATGAAATTATCAAGCGAGGAGGGAAGAGAAGTGCCAAGAAAAGGTAACACACCAAAACGTGAAGTGCTTCCAGATCCAGTTTACGGCAGTGTTGTTGTAGCAAAGCTGATCAACAGCATCATGCTGGACGGAAAGAAGGGTGTAGCGCAGAATATCGTTTACACCGCTTTTGATGAAATCAAAGAAAAAACTGGCGAAGAACCGTTGGAAGTATTCGAAAAGGCAATGAACAATATCATGCCTGTTTTAGAAGTAAAAGCAAGAAGAATTGGTGGTGCGAACTACCAGGTTCCAATTGAAGTAAGACCAGAGAGAAGACAGACCTTAGGTCTGAGATGGTTGACTAAGTACACCAGACTCAGAGGTGAAAAGACTATGTCTGAAAGACTGGCAAAAGAACTGATGGATGCAGCAAATAACACAGGCGCGTCTGTTAAGAAGAAAGAAGATACTCATAAGATGGCAGAGGCTAACAAGGCATTTGCACACTTCAGATGGTAATCGGCTTTTCTTCAACATTTGTAGAATAATTGGAGGAAATGTAATATGGCTGGTAGAGAGTTTTCATTAGAGAAAACAAGAAATATCGGTATTATGGCGCATATCGACGCCGGAAAGACCACTACCACTGAACGTATTCTTTTCTATACCGGAAGAACCCATAAGATCGGTGAAACACATGATGGCGCCGCTACTATGGACTGGATGGAACAGGAGCAGGAACGTGGTATTACAATTACCTCTGCAGCAACTACAGCACAGTGGAAGAACCATAGAATCAATATCATTGATACTCCGGGACACGTGGACTTTACGGTAGAAGTAGAACGTTCCCTGAGAGTTCTCGACGGAGCAGTAACTGTACTTTGTGCGAAGGGCGGCGTTGAACCGCAGTCTGAAACTGTTTGGAGACAGGCAGAAAAGTATGGTGTTCCACGTATGATTTTCGTCAATAAGATGGATATCCTTGGAGCAAACTATTTCCGGGTAGTTGATATGGTTAAGGATAGGTTAAAGGCTAATGCGGTTCCTATCCAGCTGCCGATCGGTGCGGAAGATACATTCGTAGGAATTATCGACCTGGTAGAAATGAAAGCAGAGATTTATAAGGACGAGCTCGGTAAGGAATTTGATATTACCGATATTCCTGAAGATATGATGGACCTTGCAACAGAATGGAGAGAGAAGTTAGTTGAATCCGTTGCGGAATGTGACGAGGAACTGATGATGAAATTCCTGGAAGGCGAGGAACTGACTGTTAAAGAGATCAAGGATACTATCAGAAAGCAGACAATTGCTTGCCAGATGGTGCCTATGCTTTGTGGAAGCGCATATAGAAATAAGGGCGTACAGATGATGCTGGACGCAGTTATCGATTATATGCCGTCTCCAGTTGATATTCCGCCTATCAAGGGTGTAAACCCTGATACGGGGGAAGAAGACGTCAGACATGCGTCCGATGAGGAGCCATTCTCCGCATTGGCATTTAAGATCATGGCTGACCCGTTTGTTGGTAAGCTGGCTTTCTTTAGAGTATATTCCGGTACATTGGATTCCGGCTCTTATATCTATAACTCAACAAAGGGCAAGAAGGGCAGAATCGGCAGAATTCTGCAGATGCATGCTAACAAGAGAGAAGAAATTACAAAGGTTTACTCCGGCGATATCGCCGCTGCAGTCGGCCTAAAGGATACTACTACAGGAGATACCCTTTGCGATGAAAAGCATGAGATCATTCTGGAATCCATGGAATTCCCTGATCCTGTAATCGAGATCGCAATCGAGCCTAAGACCAAGGCAGGTCAGGAAAAGATGGGTATTGCGCTGGCTAAGCTGGCTGAAGAAGACCCTACGTTTAAGACTTATACAAACGAAGAAACCGGTCAGACGATCATTGCTGGTATGGGTGAGCTTCATCTGGAGATTATCGTAGACAGATTGCTTCGTGAGTTCAAGGTTGAAGCCAATGTAGGTAAGCCTCAGGTATCTTATAAAGAGACTATTTCCGGCACTGCAGATGTGGATCATAAGTACGCTAAGCAGTCCGGTGGTCACGGACAGTATGGTCACGTTAAGATCAAAGTATATCCGAGAGAACCGGGCGCCGGTTTCGAATTTGTCAACTCTATCGTGGGTGGTGCAATTCCTAAGGAATTTATTCCTAAGATCGAAGACGGTATCAAAGAGGCTATGGAAAATGGTCCTTTGGCAGGATATCAGGTTGTGGACGTAGGCGTAGAGTTGTACGATGGTTCTTATCACGAAGTCGACTCGTCAGAAATGGCCTTCAAAGTTGCTGCTTCTATGGCGTTTAGAGAAGCAGCGAAGAAAGCGCAGCCGGTTCTGCTTGAACCAATCTTTAAGGTAGAGGTAACTGTTCCGGAAGAATATATGGGTGATGTAATCGGCGATATTTCTTCCAGAAGAGGTAGAATCGAAGGTTCTGATATGAACAATGGCGCTGTCGCTGTAAGGGGTATGGTTCCTCTTTCAGAGATGTTCGGTTATGCAACTGACCTGCGTTCCAAGACACAGGGCCGCGGCGTATACGTTATGCAGTTCGACCACTTTGAGAAGTTACCTGACAGTTTAGTCGAAAAAATCGGCAATAAATAATTAAAAAGAACATTTTATCGGCAGCAGACTTCTATGCCGGAGTCTGCGTGCCGGCCCTATATACAGGAGGAAAATAAAAATGGCAAAACAGAAGTTTGAAAGAACAAAACCGCATATTAACATCGGAACCATCGGGCACGTAGACCATGGAAAGACAACACTGACAGCAGCAATCACAACAACGCTGTATCAGAGATACGGACTAGGCGAGAAGGTAGAATTTGACCAGATCGACAAAGCGCCGGAAGAAAAAGAAAGAGGAATCACAATCTCAACAGCGCACGTAGAGTATGAAACACCGAACAGACACTACGCGCACGTAGACTGCCCGGGCCACGCTGACTATGTAAAGAACATGATCACAGGAGCAGCACAGATGGATGGAGCTATCCTGGTAGTAGCAGCAACAGACGGACCGATGCCGCAGACAAGAGAGCATATCCTGCTGTCCAGACAGGTAGGCGTACCATATATCATCGTATTCCTGAACAAGTGCGACATGGTAGATGACGAAGAACTGCTGGATCTGGTAGAAATGGAAGTAAGAGAGCTGCTGGATGAGTATGAATTCCCAGGAGATGATACACCGATTATCAGAGGATCCGCACTGGGCGCATTGGAAGACCCAACAAGCGCATGGGGAGATAAGATTGTAGAACTGTTTGAAGCAGTAGACAGCTACATTCCAGAACCAGACAGAGACAACGATAAGCCGTTCCTGATGCCAGTAGAGGACGTATTCTCCATCACAGGTCGTGGAACAGTAGCGACAGGAAGAGTAGAGAGAGGCGTACTGAAGGTAGGCGAAGAAGTAGAAATTATCGGACTGACAGAAGAAAAGAGAAGCGTAGTCGTAACAGGACTGGAAATGTTCAGAAAGCTGTTAGACCAGGCAGAGACAGGAGACAACATCGGAGCGCTGCTGAGAGGCGTACAGAGAACAGAGATCGAAAGAGGACAGGTACTGGCAAAGCCGGGAACAATCCATCCGCATACAAAGTTCAAGGGACAGGTATACGTACTGAAGAAGGAAGAAGGCGGAAGACATACACCGTTCTTTAACGGATACAGACCGCAGTTCTACTTCAGAACAACAGACGTAACAGGAGATCTGCAGTTACCGGCAGGAACAGAGATGTGCATGCCAGGGGACAACGTAGTAATGGAGATCAGCCTGATCACACCGATCGCAATTGAAGAAGGACTGAGATTCGCGATCAGAGAAGGCGGAAGAACAGTAGGATCCGGCGTAGTAACAGAGATTATTGAATAATGTCTGTGAAGTAAGCAGAAGGCAGAGCTGTATAATAAAGAGAAAAAGCGAGGACAGAAATGTTCTCGCTTTTTAATTGGGATGGTATAGCCGCTCGCTACTTGGCATGATAGGCAACGAGAGCAATATCTTTTCCGCAGCTTGCAGACAGCTTTGCTTCAGCATCGCTGAGCACCTTTACATCGTCAGGCGCAAGTTGGGCAAGTTTATCCTTTTCCATAGAATATCCTCCTTTCATAGAAACATTAAGATTTAGTATTTGAAAGAGGACGAAGAATATTCGTGGTGTGCTTGTTGAAAAGCAGATGAAATCATAAGGGGGATTGTTAACGTAAAGCTAAAAGAAAATCGAATAATGGTCCAAGTATATCTAAAATATGACCGATTATCGCAAATATCGCCCGTTTTTCGCAAAGTTCTTGTTTTGCTATTACGCAAATGATATACTTAATTTAAAGAAAGAAAAATATAAAGTTGTTAGAATTATAATATTTTATGAAAAATATGATATAAAGAAAGGAGCATAATATGAAACATAAGAGATTGAAACATTTAGGTATACTTATGGGGATGATGGTATTTCTGATTATAGTTACATCAGTATCATCTTTTGGACAAAGCAATACTGGTTATAATAGAGCGGTTCAGGCAGAACCAGGCTGTTTAATTGTTGGAGAGGAAGCACCGAGTGATGTTATGCGGTATGTAAAAACTAATCTTCAGAGAATGTTGAATTCCGTTGTAGAGTGTAAAGAGTTGTACAGTATTGAAGAAGATGCATTAGAGAATGTTGAGTTGGGGCATCCGTATAGAATTTATATGGAGACACAAGATAATATACTTCTCTATAATTTTCCTATAATTAAAGATGGAGAAATTATTCTTACAGTGTCTGTACTTGAAGGTGAAGACCTATCAATAAGTATTGGAAATGAATTTGTCAAAGAGTTAAATCAGTTAAATTGTAAAATAAGTGCGACGCCATACATTTTATATGAAGTTGATGGTCAGGTATTTGCTGAAAATGCGATCGAAAAAATTGTGATTGCTACTTTATGTAATGACAGTACTGCAAAAGGAAGATGCTTCAAAGATTTATCTTATGAAGAAAAGCTAAATAAGTTTGTGAATAATAACACGAAAGTAGTTAAAATTACTGATAAGGCCTTAAAAACCTTTTATTCAGCAGAGATGCTGGAGGATGAAGAAATCAGTATTTTAGCTAGCACAAGTGGAGTAGGTAGATATGCAACAAATCCCTGTTCTATTAGCACTAATACACATAAACAATTGAATATGAACAGCTGTAAAGTGAATCAGACAGATAAAAATGGAAAAGAAAGGGGATTATGTTGGGCTGCAGCTGGGGCATCAACAATAAGATACTATAATGGGGTAACAAATGTATATGCCTATACTGTTGCAGATAAACTGGGAATTGGCTACGATGAGGGAGGATCGGCAATTGATATTAAGAATGGATTAGCTAAGTATAATATATCATATACAGCCAAAGGAGACACCATTTCGATCTCGACTGTATTCAGCAAGATTACAAGTAAAAAGCCTGTAATAATAATTGGATCAAATACTTCTAAAGGTATAGCACATGCGGTAACGATAATTGGGTGCTCTACAGGTGTAAGTAATTATGTAACTGTTTGGGATTCGGCTACTAGATCAATTAAAAACTTTGATTACCATTTGCCAGCATTCACGTTTTCATCAGGAGGAGTTGTTTATAAATGGATATCCACAACCTACTAGACGAGATGGGAAAAAAGAAAAAGAACCTGCTGCCAATTGGTTTGTTTGGAATATGCATTTTGATCATTGGTATAGCAGGAGCATTAAGTTGTTTTATGTCGAGTAGTTCTGATGTTGATCGGGTTGTCTACAATACAGGGACGAGCCAAGTATATTTAGAAAAAGCCAGGGTTCCCTCCTTTTGTAAATTTGTTGAAGAACTGGAATCTAGCCCTGTGATCGAGGAAAAAGAGTTTGACCGGACACTATGCGGATATTATATCTATGAGATACAGTATAAGGATGGGAAGAAAAAGTTTGTTGCAGTAAATGCGACAAGACTGGCTATTGATGGGATAACACATAAGTCTTCACAGGATATTTGTGATAAGTTTCAATATTTTTTTGAGGACGTATAAATGTTTAACGAGGAAATATGGGGACTAAAACCGCGTTTAGTTGTAGCTCTAATAATTCATTGTAGTTATACTATAGCGGTAAATCAGGGAAAATGAGATAGACGTAGTTTATGATATGACCGATTATCGCAAATACCGCCCGTTTTTCGCAAAGTTCTTGTTTTTACGCAAAAGATATGCTATGTTGAAAATGTCATATTGCATGTGAGCAGGCTGCAAAGCTTTTTCAGAGGCCTGCTCACGTAGCAACCTTATTGTGGAGATGAAATTTAATTTTTTTTAAAACATCCTGAAATATTTGATGATTTTTGTCGTCTTTTATTATAGAGAGCTTTTTATTCGGTTTTTGACTTAAATTTGACCATTCTGTGGTTTTATTATTGACAGAGATATTTATCGGCACGAATAGGGGACAAGGGATGAGAGTAAATAAGAGAAAGTGGATCATTACAATAATTATTATCGTAGTATTTCTGGGAACTATATTTTTTTGTCAAAGCCATTTTCTGATGTATCAAAAGCCGATGTACATCGAGGTATTGGGCGATGTAGAAATTGCGGAAGTAGAGGCAGGTTACATATCTCCGCGGGGCTGGATGCATATGGATTTGGATCGCAGTAAGATGGCGCGGCTAGTTCGTTTGATGAACTGTATGAAAATGAAACCAACTGGAGATTTTCCAGCAGAGAGATATTCCGGTAAAAGGATGGTATTTTGTATAGAAAGAGCAGATGGCGGACGAAACCGGATGGTGCTGGTTGGACAGACTCTGACAATCGATGGGGATCAAGCGTATATGTTATCTCGGAAAGAGGTCAGACAAATAGAGATATTGTTTGATGAAATTACAGTGTAGTTTGAGAGGCATCAGATAGCTTTCATATGATAAAGTATCTTGAAACGAAGGGTAAAAGGCCCTTCGTTATTTTAGTTGTGAGAGCGGAATTTTACGGCTATAGAGGAGATTTTTTTAAAAAATATGTCTGATTCGGCATGGAATGTGGTATAATGAACGCTGATGATTGAAACAGCGTTGCTGTAAGGAGGCGTTCATTGAATCATGACTTGCCATTCTATATTCAGAGGAATCGTCATGGTATAATGTCTACACACGGTGACTGGCGAGCTGAAAGCGAGGACAGAACCGATGTGTAACAGATGCCCAGAGCACTTAGCGATTGGCGAGTCGAGAGGTGAAGACAGAGGTTAGTGCTTATGGTATAATGTCTACACACGGCGACTGACGAGCTGAAAGCGAAGACAGAGCCGATGTGTAACAGATACCCAGAGCGCTTAGCGAGTGGCGAGCCGGGAGGCGAAGACAGAGGTTAGCGCTTATGGTATAATGAACGCTGATGATTGAAAAAAAGAGGTAAATATGGAAAGTATCATTCGTATTGAGAATTTGGTTTTTGAATATATGTCGGGTGAGGATGAATCTCCTGTACGAGCTATCGATGATGTTTCGCTGCGTTTTGAAAAGGGAAGCTTCACGGCGATTATCGGACGTAACGGATCGGGGAAGTCTACGTTGGCAAAGAATCTGAACGGATTACTGTTGCCCAGCAGCGGCGCAATCTACGTGAAAGGCTGGGATACAAAGGATGAGGATCATATCTGGGATATTCGTCAAAGCGCGGGGATGGTGTTTCAGAATCCTGATAATCAGCTGGTATCTTCAATTGTAGAGGATGATGTCGCCTTTGGTCCTGAAAATCTGGGAATAGAGCCTGATGAAATCAGAAGACGGGTGGACAAAGCTCTGGCATCCGTCAATATGGGCAGGTACAAAAAGAAAGCGCCTCACAATCTGTCAGGGGGTCAGAAGCAGCGTATCGCCATTGCCGGCGTTGTTGCCATGAAGCCGGAATGCATCATCTTTGACGAGCCGACGGCGATGTTGGATCCTAAGGGGAGAAGTGAGATTATGGAAATCATAAAGGAACTCCATGAGGATGGAATAACTGTAATTCTGATTACCCATTTTATGGATGAAGCAGTTCAAGCTGATCGAATTGTGATTATGGATAACAGCCAGGTGCTTTTGGACGGAACTCCGGCTGAGATTTTTGCCCAGGAGGAGACTTTGCGAGAGGTCAATCTAGAAGTGCCAATGGCCGTAGCGCTAGCAGAAAGACTACGAAAAAGAGGGATTAAGATTCCCGAAGATATTATTACAAGCGAAGGATTGGTAGAATTTATATGTCAATACAAGTAAGAAATTTATCACATATCTATTCGCCGGGTATGCCGGAAGAACATCAGGCATTGGACAATATCAACTTTGACATCTATGACGAGGAGATCGTCGGTATTATCGGCCATACTGGATCAGGAAAGTCTACTCTATTGCAGCATCTTAATGGTTTACTGAAGGCGACTGATGGAAGTATTGTTATCGGTGATGTGGACATAACAAAGCCCGGCGTCAGCATGCGCGATATTCGCAGACGGGCTGGCTTGGTCTTTCAATATCCTGAGTACCAGCTTTTTGAGGAAACAGTGGCAAAGGATGTAGCGTTTGGGCCGAAAAATCTGGGGTTGTCGGCAGCAGAAGTGGAAGAACGAGTAGAGGAAGCAATTCAGCTGGTAGGGTTGGATTATAACATGATTAAGGACCGATCACCCTTTGAACTGTCTGGAGGGCAGAAGAGACGGGTGGCTATTGCGGGAGTTATCGCAATGAAACCGCAGGTGTTGATTTTGGATGAGCCTACTGCGGGTCTTGATCCCGGCGCGCATCAGGATATTTTGACAATGATTCGGCAGGTGCATCAAAGTCAGGGAGGCATCATCATCTTTGTTAGCCATAATATGGCTGATGTAGCGGAGCTTTCCCATAAGGTTATGGTTATGAGCCAGGGTAAAATGGTCATGATGGGCACACCGGAAGAAATTTTTTCTCAGGGACATCGTCTGGCAGATTTGGGATTAGGCGTTCCACCGGTCACCCAACTGATGCACAGCCTGAGGGCGCGAGGCGCGGATGTGTCTGAACATATTCTATCTCTAAAAGAAGCTGAGACGGAAATTTATAATTATTTGCAGAGGAAGAAATGATAAGAGATATTACGTTGGGTCAGTATTATGGGAGCACGTCCCTTATTCACAGACTGGATCCGAGATTAAAAATTATAGGGACGCTGGTGTTTATTGCGGCGCTTTTTGTAGCAAACGACTTTATCGGCATGGCAATTTGCGCGTCTGTATTAGCGCTGGCAGTTAAGCTGTCAAAGGTACCGCTGACATTTATTCTGCGGGGGCTGAAGCCGATCCTGATTTTGGTAATATTCACTTTCTGTTTGAACATCTTCATGATGGATGGACATATATTGTGGCAGTGGGGATTTTTAAAAGTGACAGCGGAGGGCTTGTACCAGGCTATATTTATGGCGATACGGTTAATTCTGCTGATTATCGGCTCGTCTCTTCTGACGCTTACTACAAAGCCCATCAGCTTAACTGATGGTATTGAGAGACTGCTACGTCCGTTGACGGCAATTGGCGTGCCCGCGCACGAGATCGCTATGATGATGTCTATTGCTTTACGTTTTATTCCAACTCTGTTGGAGGAGACGGATAAGATTATGAAGGCGCAGCAGGCAAGAGGAGCGGATTTTGAAAGCGGAAATTTGCTTGCCAGAGCCAAATCCCTGGTGCCTATTTTGGTGCCGTTGTTTGTCAGTGCGTTTCGTATCGCTTCTGATTTGGCCATGGCGATGGAGGCCAGATGTTATCGTGGTGGAAAGGGTAGAACGCGTATGCATCAGATGCGCTTTACCAGAGCTGATATGGCTGCGGCATCTGTTATGTTTTTGCTCCTTGGGGTGGTAATTGCAGAGAGGATATTGCTATGAGGCAGAGAAAAATAAAAAATTTGGATGAAAGGCTGGCCGAATTTAGCCAGTTTATTGTAGAAGAACCTGAAAAATACCGGGGACGGTGGAGAGAGTTTTTTGGCAACGATAGACCTATTTGGTTGGAAATAGGCTGTGGTAAAGGAAAGTTTATTACTGCTCACGCGGCAAGACATCCTGAGAGAAATTATATCGCTATAGAGGGCCACGAAAGTGTAGTGCTGAGAGCGCTGGAAAAGGCTGGAGAATTTTCCGAAGATATGCGCAATCTGTGCTTTATTCTGGAATATGTCAAGGATATCAGAGAACTGTTTGGCGATGGAGAATTGGCTGGAATTTATTTGAATTTCAGCGATCCGTGGCCGAAGGACCGCCATGCGAAAAGACGGTTGACTTATGGGAAGCGGCTGCGTCAATATGTGCAGATTTTGCAGGAGGATGGAGCGATAGCTTTTAAAACTGACAATGACGACCTGTTTGAATTTACCATGGAGCAGATTCGGCAGGAGGATATGAATGTCATAGAATTAAGCAGGGACTTGCACCGGTCGTCATATAATCAAGAAAATATTACTACGGAGTATGAAGATAAATTTGCTGCCGTAGGGAAGAATATCAATTATGTAAAGTTCAGAGCCTGATTTCAGGCTCTGTTATGCGTTTAAAAACGTTAAAAGGAAAGGTACTTGGCGGGATCTACATTTTTTCCATTTTTTAATATCTCGAAGTGCAGATGAGGCTTTTCCATAGATTCATAGAGAGCGGTTTTACCCACGTTGCTGATGACCTGTCCTTTCTTTACCGTATCGCCCTTTTCGGCTAGCTTTCCGGTGGAAAGGTTACTGTATCGTGAGATTAAACCTCCCTTGTGTGTGATTTCGATTGTCGTACCGTAGGCATCGTCTTCGTAGACGTCAGTAATCGTGCCGTCGGCTATCGCCTTGACGCCACTGCCTGACGGCGCTTGGAAATCTATTCCCGGGTGGGTCATGTACTGGTCCAGTGTCAGATTATAGATGACCATGTCCATGGAATATTCTTTGGAAATTTTAGCGGCGGCCATGTCCATGGGACTGATGAACGTATTTGTCTTCGGCGCTTCATTACGACTATCTACTGTCGGAATTTTTGCAGACGCCTGTTCAGAGTCGTCTTCGCTTTTCTCTGCAGGCTTGGCCTTATTCTTGTTTTCATCGGCAGCGGTCTTCTTTGTGACTGGTACATCCCCCGCGCTTTGAGAAATTTTATCGATACTGGCCTTAATCGTAAAAATTGAAGTCAGAGCAATGAGGCAGAAACAGAGCATCAGTGCAGCCGCGACTTTATCCTTTCCTTTTTTCTTTTCAACCTGTCGCATATTCTTCACCTCCTGCCACTATTATCACCAACTGCTGCCAATCTCATACGAAGAAGAACTTGTAAAAAAAATAACTTCACTGTATAATAAACAAAGTATGAAGAAACTATTTTACAGGAGGTGTCAATATGGCTGAATTTATTATGGCGGTACAGAACGGAAGGAATATTCCCACAGAAGACAAAATATTCGGCATTAGTCGCAGAGCCAATGAAATGAAGGAAAAGCAGGGAGCGGATGCGGTGATCAACGCAACGATCGGAGCGCTTCTTAATGATGATGGGGAATTGATGGTGTTATCTTCTGTAGACGATACCTTTGCAAGTCTCAAACCAGAGGAATATGCTAGCTACGCGCCCATAGGCGGAACGCCTGCTTTTCGGAAAGCCGTAATCAAAGCAGCCTTTGGCAAACGTCAGCCGAAAGCTTTTGTGGAAGCAGTAGCTTCGCCTGGAGGCACTGGTGCGCTTCGTAATATTATTGCCAATTATTCCTGTCCTGGGGATAAAGTTCTGACCAGCGATTGGCATTGGTCGCCGTACGGAACGATTGCAGCGGAGATCGGGCGCAGCATCGACACCTATACCATGTTTACTGAAGATAGAAAGTACAATGCAGAGGCTCTGGCTCAGAAAATAGCAGAGATACTTTGTTCGCAGGATCATCTGGTGATCATCATTAACACCCCGGCTCATAATCCGACAGGATACGCGTTGACAGGAGAGGACTGGCAGCAGGTGGTAGCTGTTCTCAATGGAGTTTCTCCAGAGAAACGTGTGACGTTGCTGATTGACGCCGCGTATATTGATTTTGCCGGTGATGAAGAAGAACAGCGCGCGTTTCTGCCGTTCTTAGAGGGACTTCCGGAGCACGTGCTGCCGGTAATGGCATATAGCGCGTCCAAAACGTATACGATATACGGTATGCGTTGCGGCGCAGCAATTTGTCTGGCGCCTACCAGAGAGATTGCCGACGAATTTCGCAGGGTTTGCGAGTTTTCTTCCAGAGGAAGCTGGTCCAATTGTGCCAAAGCAGCGCAGAGTATCATTGCTAATATTTTTGACGATGAAGCGCTATTGTCTAAGGTTACAGAGGAGAGAGCAGAAATACGGGATATGCTCTTGGCGAGAGGGAAGGCATTTGAGGAAGAAGCTAAGAAAGTGGGGTTGGTGACAGTGCCTTTTGACGCGGGCTTCTTTGTCTCCATCCCTTGTGATGATCCGGACAGCATCAGCGCACGGCTGGAAAAGGAGGGTATTTTCTTAGTACCTTTGGCAAAGGGTCTGCGTGTATCGGTAGCGTCTGTGTCTGAAGAAAAATGTCGATTGCTCCCGGCGAGAATCGCTGAGGCTATGAAAGAGGTGTAAATAATGAAGCTTATCTCATGGAATGTAAACGGTCTTCGCGCCTGTCTGGGAAAAGGCTTCCGCGAATCCATGCTTGACTTAGATCCGGATTTTATTTGCATACAGGAAACAAAGATGCAGGAGGGTCAGGCACAGGTTGAACTGCCGGGGTATTCCTATGAATACTTTAGCAGCGCTGAAAAAAAGGGTTACTCAGGAACAGCTGTCTTTGCTAAGGAAGAACCCATCAGCGTGCAGATTAATTTTGGCCGTCATACGGATGAAGGCAGAGCAGTCATACTGGAATATGAGAAATTCTATTTGGTCAATGTATATGTGCCTAATGCGCAGGATCAACTGAAGCGTATCGGTTATCGAATGGAATGGGAAGATGATTTCAGGGAGTTTGTTTTGTCTCTGGATCAAAAGAAGCCTGTGATTATTTGCGGCGATATGAATGTGGCAAAGGAAGAAATAGATTTGAAAAATCCGAAATCCAATCGGGGAAACGCTGGATTCTCCGATCAGGAAAGGGAGAAGATGAGGCAGCTGCAAGCCGCGGGATTTACAGATTCGTTCAGATACCTGTATCCTGAGACAACCGGCGTTTACAGCTGGTGGTCATATAGATTTAATGCTCGAAAGAATAATGCGGGATGGAGAATCGACTATTTTCTGGTCAGTGAACGGCTGAAGAATCAGATTAAAGATGCAAAGATTCACGTGGATATCTTTGGAAGCGATCACTGTCCCGTAGAATTAGATATCGAGATATAAATAAACTCGAATAGTAAGAAAGATCCGGACAAAGCTGGATCAATGAATAGATAGTCCGCTGATCATCAGATCTTTGCCGATGGAGATGGTGAAATCAGCGGATTCGTTTTCATATTGGCATTTGACGATGCATTGAACGTAGGGCTGGCCTTTTGTTTGCTTCGCCGTAACAGAAAAGCCTTTAAACCGTACAAAATCGCCGAGACTGTCCAGAACGGGCGAGAGAATTGATTCCAGACGAGCACAGCTCATAGAATCGCGCATAGCTGGTGACAATAGGCTGTAGCAGTTTTCGTAGGCGCGTCGGTTAGCTTTTGTAATAAAATTTTTAGATAAGGTAAGAGCCTGATTCTTTTCAAAGCCTTCCGGCATAGCGCTGTTTGCGGCACAGAGACCCAGAAGCAGAGCCATAGATGCCGGTATGACGATGTATCTCTTTTTCACTTACTACCTCCAATGCATGTTGCTTTTTTAATCATATCACGGATTACTGCCAGTTGCAAGGCAGGACGCAACATTGCTTGAAGCAGAAAGGATGATCCTATGATGTTGACCTTGATTATACTCATTGCTTTTGTCGCCGGTTTTTTATATTGGAGCGATAAGTCCATTACTGCTTCGTATTACCCAATAGCAAGCCGCGCCGTACCCACGGCCTTTGATGGGTTTGTTATAGTGCAGGTATCCGATTTACAGAGCAGCCGCTTCGGACGAAATCAGGAACGGCTGACTAAGGCAGTTGATAAAGCGTCACCAGATATTATCATCTTTACAGGTGATTTGCCGGATCGGAATCATACTGATTATCAGGCGTCCTTACAGGCTATGGAAAGACTGGCAGCTATCGCGCCTGTTTATTATGTCAATGGAAATCATGAGCTGGCGCTGCCATTTGATGAAATATCGCAAATGTACGATGCAATGAAATCTATGGGAATCCATCTTCTTTTTGACCGTGGCGAGGCGATATGCCGTGGACGCGACCGATTGATTCTCCTGGGGATTTCCGAAGAAACTCTGTACGCGGCAAAGGGTGTCAGTCCGGGAGGTTTGCAGCCTGGCCGGATGGATACGGCTTTTGACGCTTCTACGATCATCAGAGAAATAGAAGCTATAGCTGATGGTCTGCAGCCATCTGATCTGGTTGTCCTGCTGGTCCATGAACCTCAGTATTTGGATACCTACGCAGCTGCGGCAGAGGGCAGAGTGGATTTAGTGTTTTCCGGACACGCCCATGGAGGTCAGATTCGATTGCCCTTTACCGAGGGTCTCTTCGCGCCGGGACAGGGAATTTTGCCGAAGCTGACCAGCGGTGTTCATCAACAGGGAAATACGAAGATGGTGATCAGCAGAGGATTGGGAAACAGTACCTTCCCGTTCCGGCTCTTTAACCGACCGGAAATTGTAGTGTGCCGGTTGGCAATGGAGTAAATAGAAAATTATTGACATAATATCCAATTTATGGTAAAGTATAGACGTGGGCCGACTGGCATGGAAAGGAAATGAAAATGCCAGAGAAAAGTAACAACATTACGTACGAGATCAGAGAACATATTGGAACGATCAGCAGCTGGGATTCCGGTTGGAACAGAGAATTAAATCTAATCAGCTGGAATGGTGCGAAGCCTAAGTATGATATCAGAGAGTGGGACGAAGAACATGAACGAATGAGCAAAGGAATTACCTTGCATCCATGGGAAATGAGAAATTTGGTAGATTTGTATTTGGCCGATAACAGCCGTAAGGCCGTAGCGGAAGGGAAAGCTAAGGAAGCGGAGCGGAGAGCGCGCCGGGCAGAGCAACGCAGAAGCGGGGATGAATTATTGGTTGATGATGTAAGCCAGTCATCTGCAGAGAATACAGTTCTTTGTCAGACTTGTTTGGACCAGGTGAATGATCTGAATGAAGGGGGACAGTCACAGACGCCGTTCACGCCAGAAGCTTTAGACGAGACAGGAGCGTCGGAAGGAAACCCTTTGATAGAGGATGAGGGCAAAGCTGAATTTTAGGCTTGACTTGACGCACCAAATGGCTGCGGCAGGCATAGTATATATCAAATCACGAAGACAGGAGGTATGTATTATGTCATGCTGTGATCATAGAGGTGGAATCGACGATAGTCTGTTATTCTTCTTTCTGATTTTGGTTCTGCTGTTCTGCAAGCCGGGCATTTTTGGATGCGGCTGCGAAGAGTTTGACTCTTGTGAACCTACATGTTGTTAAGAAGAAAAAAGCAATGAGAGAGGGAATGATTATCCCTCTCTCGTGTTGTTGTTGAATAGAAATGTGATGGCCCAGATTGCGGCAAGGCCGACAATTGCGTAAATAATACGGGAAATTGTAAAAAAGTCCGGACCAAAGATACTGTCGACCAGATTATATTTGAAGAATCCGATCAGACCCCAGTTGATGCCGCCGATAATGAGCAGTGCAAGAATTAGTTTTCTCATCAAATCACTCCTTTCAAATGATTAGTCTGTCCAATAAGGCATAGAATATTCGCAGACTGCACATACTCTTGTCATGGCATAGGAATTTGTGATAAAATAGAGAAACAAACTGTGGATTTTTGGCGTTTTGCCGCGTGCGTCGACAGTCTGGCCCGCAGAGGGAGGAAGGAGATTTATGAAGATTCAATTGCGAACTGCACCGAGAGCAGCGTGGAAGGAAGTTGAAGTGAAAGCAGGGACTTCTATAGAGGATATTTATCGTACATATCGAAATGAAATGGCGTATACAGCGCTGGCTGCTCGAGTTGATAATAAAATAGAAGATCTGGGATATAAATTAGAAAAGTCATGCCGTTTGGAACTTTTGGACATGCGTACCCAATCGGCCAATTTGATTTACCAGCATAGTTTGTCTCTGATTTATTTAAAGGCCGTGTCGGATTGTCTGGGAAACGGCGTTAGAGTAGAGATACAGAATTCTCTGAATAAGGGACTTTATACGGAGATCAAAACGGTGAAACCGTTAACAACGCGGCAGGTACAGCAGATAGAGGAACGGATGAGGCAGTTGGTTGACGCTGATTTACCTTTTGTAAAGGAAATTGTTTCACGAGAGGACGCCATGGCCATTCTGGAGGAAGACGGCCGCCGGGAAAAACAGCGTATGCTGAGTGAATCGTTGAAATTGAAAAAGGTCAAATTCTATTCTCTGGAAGGCTGCAGAGACTTTTTCTATGGGTTCATGGCGCCGTCTACCGGATACATTGAACATTTTCAATTGATGAAATACCGGAGAGGCGTGCTGCTTCGGTTTCCACATCCGTCTGCGCCGGATACGATGCCTCCATATGTGGATGAAAAGAAAATGTATCAAGCCTTCGGCGAGCAGACCAAATGGGATCGCTTGCTAGGTGTCAGCTATGTGGCGGATCTTAACGAGAAAATTGAGAACGGCCAGTATAAGGAATTGATTCAGCTTTCTGAGGCGCTCCACGAAAAGAAAATTGCGCAGATTGCGGATATGATTAAGAAGCAGCACAAGAGAATCGTTCTCATTGCGGGGCCGTCGTCGTCAGGAAAGACGACTTTTGCAAGAAGACTATGCATTCAGCTAAAGGTTAATGGTCTGGATCCTCTGTACCTTGGAACGGACGACTACTTTGTGGAGCGGGAAGAAACGCCGTTGGATGAGCACGGAGAGAAGGATTATGAGAATTTGCAGGCGCTTGATATCCAGCTGTTCAATGACAATATGAATGCTTTATTGGAGGGCAGGGAAGTAGATTTACCATCCTTTGATTTCCTGACAGGCCATAAGGTCTATGGCGGCAGAAGAATGATGATCAGGAAGGATCAGCCTGTCGTTATTGAGGGAATTCATGCCCTGAACGAGGACTTGACTCCGTATATTTCGAAGGAGGAGAAGTTCAAGATATATATCAGCCCTCTTACGCAGCTGAATATTGACGCGCATAACAGGATTCCGACGACCGACGAAAGGATGCTGCGCAGAATGGTTCGTGATAACCTTTATCGCGGACACAACGCGCAGAGCACCATTGCCAGCTGGCCAAAGGTTCGTGCGGGAGAGGATAAAAATATTTTCCCTTATAGCGGGGAAGCGGATGTTCTTTTTAATTCATATCATGTTTATGAGATTGCTGTTTTGAAGAAGTATGCTGAGCCGTTTCTGTCCAGGATTACACCGGATGAACCGGAGTATGCTGAGGCTGTTCGTATGTTGAAATTTTTACGGTTTTTCAGGACGATTGAAGACGATCATATTATTGCAGGTAATTCTATTATCAGAGAGTTTATCGGTGGAAGCATCTTTGTTGAATAAATTGTACGTTTAGAAGAACGCTGAGTGGAAAGGAACACGGAAATAATGGCGGCAATTACGGTAGTTGGAGGCATCAATATTGATATAGAGGGAAGACCCGATAAGGCTTTAGTTGCGGCGGATTCAAATCCGGGAAGTGTGACCGTCTCTGTAGGAGGAGTAGGACGCAATATTGTGGAGAATGTTGCTCGTCTGGGAGGTGAAGTGGCGATGATATCCCTGACAGGCGACGATGTCATGGGACAGAGCGCTAGGCAGCAGTTAGAGGATTTGGGTGTGGATGTAAGCGGTATTCAGAATCTTCCCGGCGAAAATACCGGCATGTATTTATCTATCCTTAATCATAAAAATGATATGGAATTAGGAATTTGCAATATGGATATTTTAGAACGGATTACTCCAGAGTTTTTGGCGGAACGGATGGAGATTTTTCGACGAGCTTCCATCGTGGGATTGGATTGTAATCTGCAGCCTGAAGCGTTAGACTATATGACGCAGATAAAGGAGATTCCTCTATTTTTAGATCCGGTGTCCGCGTCAAAGGCGGTGCGGGTAAAGCCGTTTATACATCGTTTCCACACGGTCAAGCCAAACAGAATTGAAGCGGAGCTTTTGAGCGGTATCTCTATTCGGGATCAGTCTTCTTTGCACCATGCGGGTACGTGGTTTTTGCAGCAAGGTGTGAGGCGGGTGTTTATCAGTTTGGGAGAAGCAGGCGCATACTATAGGACTGCAGAGGAGGAAGGCGTCGTGCAGTCAAGAACCGTTAATCTGGTCAGCGCTACAGGTGCAGGCGACGCTTTTTCTGCAGCGATTCTTATGGGACACATCATGGGACTTTCCGCAGAGGAAACAGCGAAGATGGGTATTGCTTGTTCCTCCTTTGCCATGGAGACGCAGATTGCTGTGAATCCCACGATATCTATGGCGGATGTTTGCGCCAGGATGAAGGAACTTTAGGATTTTATTCTTGATTTCCTGGGGAAAATCTGCTACAATCCATGATAGAATTATATTAGACGATATATAAACAATATTTGCCGCCGGGTAACGTCTTGTATTCATTCCGTTAGGCCTTTGAAGGAATGGAGAAGAGACGTTTTTTTCTTCTGGCGGACAGGAGCTGAAAAGCGGAAAGGAAGGTAATCGAAATGTTCAGGAGTATGAGACGGAGCAAGCAGGTATTATCTGAACGGGAAACGGTAGAAATTTTAGAAAAGGGAACATCGGGTGTATTGGCTGTCAGTGGAGATGATGGTTATCCGTATGCCGTACCTATCAGCTATGTATACGCCGATGGCAAAATTTATTTTCACAGCGCCGCGGCGGGACATAAGATAGACGCCATGAGAAGAAATGAGAAAGTATCCTTTAGCGTTATCGGTCAGGATCAGATTGTGCCGGATGAATTTACAACCTATTTCAGAAGCGCTATAGCTTTTGGAAAAGTAAGGATTATCGAGGATGTGCAGGAAAAGAAGGACGCTATCAGAAAGCTGGCCGTGAAGTATTCGCCGATGCCGGAACTGAAGAAAGCGCTGGAAGAAGAAATTGAAAGTCAGTTTAAGCCGCTTACCATGATTGAAATGACCATCGATCACCTGTCAGGGAAAGAGGCCATTGAATTGGTGCGGGCGAAAAACAAAAAATAGAGTGATTTGTTCATCCACCGAAAAAGCAGGCGATTCTGCATTTTGAGAACGCCTGCTTTTTACATGCTTATTTAGATGGTTGCTTTCCAGAACCCGTGCAAATTACAGTATTCGTATGCTGCTATTGGCTTTTCTCCTTCTGCAAGGGCGAATTCTGCCGCAGGTTTTCCGGTATGGTTCAGATATTTAATTTGACTACCCTGATTTGTTTCTAAAATGATGAAAGAGATGTGATGTTCGTCCATCATCGGGTGTTCTGCACTGCCTACGCTGACGGTAACTCTTGTTCCGTCTACCGTTACTACAGGAACATGTTTTTCTTGGGCGGCGTCTGTGGTGTTGGGATTCAAGAGATCCATAGGCTGTCCGCAGCATGCGGGCTTTACGTTTTTATCTTCTACCATTTGAACAATGTTACCGCAATGAGCGCATTTAAATAGCTTTATCATATTTATTTCCTCCTTATTTTACTAATTCTAGTGTACCACACAGGTGTTGATTTTAAACGTTGGCAAAAAAGAACAAATCACTTGACAGATTTTGTTAAATAAATTATAATAATGATAATCATTATTAATTATGCCATGAGTGAGGTTTTTATGAGATATTCCAAACAGAGAAACTTAATTTTGGATATTGTAGCAAGTACCGACGTGCATCCTACGGTGGAGTGGGTATATGAACGTGCTAAACGCATTCTACCATCTATTGGGATTGCTACAGTATATAGAAATCTTAATACTCTGGCAGACGCGGGTCAGATTCGAAAGATGATCGGTTCTGACGGCGTTGTGCGTTTTGACGCCGTAATGAAAGAACATTATCATATGCAATGCCGGAGGTGCGGGAGGCTCTTTGATTTATCTGTAGAGGATCAGACTGCCTTTGATCAGTTCAAGACGATTGCGTCGCAAGCGTTTGGAATAGAACCAAAGGAGGCGGACCTGGCGGATACTTTATTTTATGGATGCTGTCCGTATTGTGCCGAAAAGAAAAAGGAGGAATAAAAAGATGAAGGATTTAAAGGGAACGAAAACACTGGAAAATTTGATGATTGCTTTTGCAGGAGAGTCTCAGGCGAGAAATAAGTATACTTATTATGCGTCTCAGGCAAAAAAAGACGGTTATGTGCAGATTCAGAAGATCTTTGAGGAGACTGCCGCTAACGAAAAGGAACATGCTAAACTTTGGTTTAAGCTGGCTGTTGGTATTGGTTCCACAGAAGAAAACCTGCTTGCCGCGGCAGAAGGAGAAAACTACGAATGGACTGAGATGTATGCTGAGATGGCTAAGACGGCAAGAGAAGAAGGCTTCCCGGAGATCGCGGAACAGATGGAAGGCGTTGCAGCTGTAGAAAAAGAACATGAGGAACGTTACAGAAAATTAGCTGAGAATATTAAGGCTGGTAAGGTTTTCTCTAAGGACGAAGAAGTTTTGTGGCAGTGCAGCAATTGCGGTCATCAGGTAATAGGCAAAGAGGCGCCGGCGGTTTGCCCTGTATGTGCGCATCCGCAGGCACATTTCCAGATCAAGGCCGAGAATTATTAAAATTTATAGGAAATACGGGTAGATTTATCTCGTAAATAAGCTGATGAAGGTTTCGTAGGATAAGAATTTTAATCTTAGAATACGAAGCCTTTTTCTTTTTTGAGGTAACTTTCTTCGCAAAATATCATAGAATTGCTTGAAAAACAAAACTCATTCTTTCAATCTGCTGATAAAAGCGTATAATGAGGAGTGAGGTGAGACAAATGACAGAGAAGGAATTATTGACGAAAGCCGCAGCTGCAGGAATTGACCATGCTGCAATAATAGACGCGCAGGAGTTGGTATTTAAATTTGAGTTTCGAAAATACTGTGAGATGAATCAATGCGGTAATTATGGAAAAAACTACGGATGTCCGCCGGATTGCGGGACGCCTGCAGAGATGAAAGCTAAAGCGCTTGCTTACAGCAAGGCTTTTGTGCTTCAAACGGTTTGGCCGGTAGAGGATATTACTGATTCTGCTCAGACAGGGTCGTTAAAGAAAAAACATAATCAGAAGCTTCGGTCACTTATGAAAGAACTGTCTGACAGCGGGTTAGAAGGACTTTGTATTATGGCGGGGCCATGCAGCATTTGCTCGCCGTGCGCCAAGGAAAACGGACAACCCTGCAATTTTCCGCAAAGGACTGCGTCCTGCCTTTCGGCTTATGGAATCGATGTGGTCAGTCTGTGCGAAGCAGCTGGTCTCGATTGGGATTATGGAAAAAATATGGTGGCGTTCTTCGGAATATGCATGATGTGATTATTGGATAAAAAGAAACGCCAGTATGCGTGTAACGAAATGCTGGATTAAAGTGATTGAAAACACTTGACATGCGTGTATTAAAAAGATGAAAAATGTCTTGAAAAAAGTACGATATCAATATGAAAAATATTGAAAAAAGGCTTGCTTTCCTGACAAACTTCATGTATACTAAAAAGGCTTGCTTAAGGCGATGAAGTAGGAAGTTGCGGAGCTATCCGGTAATTTCTACAGAGAATTGTCCCCACCAGATGGGGGCGAAGGTGTTCGCCGACTTTTGCTTTGTGCGAAAAATAAAGAAACGCACGGCGCCGTGTGCAAAGTAAGCGATTCCACCGCACACGTTAAAGAAGTGGGCATTTGACAGGGATTGCACAGATTCGCATGTGCAGCGCCCCAACGTCAGAAAGAACCCCTTGTACAAGCATAGCGAAAACAGTACAAAAAATTTAGGAGGAAAACAATGAGCGAATTACAGAAAATCAGAATCAAGCTTAAGGCCTATGACCACGCGTTATTAGACCAGTCTGCAGCGAAAATCGTGGAAACTGCCAAGAAAACTGGCGCAGATGTTTCCGGACCGATTCCGCTTCCGACAGAAAAAGAAGTCGTTACAATCCTGAGAGCAGTTCACAAGTATAAGGACAGCAGAGAGCAGTTCGAACAGAGAACGCACAAGAGATTGATCGACATCACCAATGCTACTCTGCAGACAACTGACGCTTTGACTAAGCTGGACTTACCTGCAGGCGTAGACATCGAAATCAAGCTGTAACGTAGTTACGCAGGATTTTGGCGATGATGCGGCGCAACCGCGGTAAAACGTAGCCAAATCAGAGATTTGGGCGTTTCTCGCATGAGACCTTCCAGAGATTTTCTACAGAAATCAGGATAGGATTTCAACGCAGCAGCATCGAAAAAAGACAAGTAAGGGACACTTTCCCTTAGTAAGATTACATGAGAGGGAAAAGCTGCAAAAGGCTCACCTGTGAAAGCCCAGGCGCAAGATGCGGCGCCGCTGCAGCAAGTTGCACACCAGAGTAATCCAATGTAAGTGAAAAGGAGAAACAATATGAAAGCTATTTTAGGCAAGAAAATCGGTATGACCCAGATTTTCGCAGAAACAGGAGAAGTAATTCCTGTAACAGTCATCGAAGCTGGCCCAGAAGTTGTAACGCAGATTAAAACAGTAGAAACTGACGGTTACAATGCAGTACAGGTGGCTTTTGAAGATCAGAAGGCACACAGAGTAAATAAGCCTATGACAGGCCATTTTGCAAAGAGCGGCGCGCCTTTGAAAAAGCATCTGACAGAGTTCAGAGTAGAAGAAGGCGAAACTTACGAGTTAGGACAGGTAATTACTGTTGCTGATTTCGAAGCAGGAAGTAAACTGGACGTTACCGGAACCTCCAAAGGTAAAGGTACGCAGGGTAACATCAAGAGACACGGACACCACAGAGGTCCGATGACCCACGGTTCCAAGCACAAGAGATTGGCTGGCGCATTGGCTGCAGGTACGTATCCTTCCAGAGTATTCAAGGGTAATGCTGGTCCGGGAAGAATGGGCCGTGAGACGGTTACCGTTCAGAATGTAGTTTTAGTAAAAGTTGACACTGACAGAAACCTGATGCTGGTTAAGGGAGCAGTTCCTGGCGGCAAAGGAAGTCTGGTAAGAATCCAGTATGCTGTCAAGGGTCAGGACAAATAGAATAGACTTCAGAAAGGAGGAAGCACATAATGGCAAAAGTAACTATGCTTAACATGGCCGGAACTGAAGCCGGAACCATCGAGCTAAAGGATGAAATATTTGGCATCGAGCCAAACGCAAACGCTGTTCATGCAGTGGTTGTAAATTATCTGGCAAACCAGAGACAGGGCACACAGTCTGCAAAGACTAGAGGCGAAGTCAGAGGAGGCGGAAGAAAGCCTTTCAGACAGAAGGGAACAGGCCGTCACAGACAGGGTTCTACAACTGACCCTTCACAGGTAGGAGGCGGTATCGCTTTTGCGCCAAAGCCAAGAAGCTACAGATATACAGTGCCTAAGAAGGTGAGAAGACTTGCTATGAAGTCTGTTCTCTCCGCTAAAGTGGCTGATAGCGAGATCATCGTATTAGACGAATTGAAATTTGATGCTCCGAAAACGAAAGAAATGATTAAGGTTTTGGAGAACGTCAAGGCAGCGAAAAAAGCTTTGATCATTACGGTTGAAAAGGATGAAAACGTAGTAAGATCCGCAGCCAATATCCCGGGAGTTAAAACTGCTCTCGTAGGAACTATGAATGTTTACGAAATCGTAAATCATACCAGCTTCATCGTAACGAAGGAAGCAATCGAAAAAATTCAGGAGGTGTACATCTAATGAGATCCGCATACGACGTAATCATCAAGCCGGTCATTTCTGAACAGAGTATGGACCAGGCACAGGAAAAGAAGTACACATTCAAGGTTGCTGTAGATGCTAATAAGACGGAGGTTAAATTAGCAGTCGAAGAAATCTTTGGTGTTGAAGTAAAGAAAGTTAATGTCATGAACTATGACGGTAAATTAAAGAGAATGGGAAGAACCATGGGCAGAAGATCAGCTTATAAGAAAGCGATCGTAACTCTGACTGAAGGCAGCAAAGAGATTGAGTTCTTCCAGAGTCTGTAATATTAGGAGGTAGATAAGAATGGGAATTAAAAAATATAAACCAACGACTCCTGGTCAGCGCGGCATGACGGTTTCTACTTTCGAAGAGATTACTGTGAAGGCACCAGAAAAATCTCTTACAGAAACTTTGAAAAAGCATGCAGGAAGAAACGTCAGAGGTAAGATTACCGTTAGACATAGAGGCGGCGGTACCAGACATAAATACAGAATCATCGACTTCAAGAGAATGAAGGATGATATTCCTGGAAAGGTTACAACTATTGAATATGATCCGAACAGAAGCGCTAATATCGCTCTGATCGTATACGCAGATGGCGAAAAGAGATATATCATCGCTCCGAACAAGCTGAAGGTTGGCGATGTGATCTACTCCGGCCCGGAAGCAGATATTAAGGTTGGAAACGCACTTCCAATCGCCAATATCCCAGTTGGTACTATGATCCACAATATCGAATTGAAGCCTGGTAAGGGCGGACAGCTGGCAAGATCTGCTGGTAACGCTGCTCAGCTTATGGCGAAAGAGGATAAATATGCTCAGGTAAGACTTCCGTCCGGTGAAGTTAGAAAAGTCCTGATTCAGTGCAGAGCAACCATCGGTGAAGTTGGCAATGCAGATCATTCCAACATTCAGATTGGTAAAGCAGGAAGAAAAAGACACATGGGTATCAGACCTACTGTAAGAGGTTCTGTTATGAACCCTAACGATCACCCACACGGCGGTGGTGAAGGCAGAGCGCCTGTTGGACGTAAGAGTCCGGTTACTCCTTGGGGTAAACCTGCACTGGGCTATAAGACCAGAAAGAAGAATAAGGCTTCTAATCAGTATATCGTAAAGAGAAGAAATGAGAAATAAGGAAGGAGCATAGAGAATGAGTAGATCACTTAAAAAAGGTCCTTTCGTAGACGTGAAGCTTCTGAAAGCCATCGAAGCCATGAACGAAGCAAACGAAAAGAAAGTTATCAAAACATGGTCAAGACCATCCACTATATTCCCACAGATGGTGGGACACACCATTGCAGTCCATGACGGCAGAAAGCATGTTCCTGTATATATTACAGAAGACATGGTAGGCCACAAGCTTGGAGAATTTGCTCCAACCAGAACTTACAGAGGTCATGCTGCAGATAAGTCATCGAAGGTAAGATAAGAAAAGGAGATAAGAAATGGAAGCAAAAGCAGTTGCAAAATACGTAAGAATGTCTCCTATCAAGCTGAAACCGGTTGTAGACCTGGTTAGAGGCAAGGACTTAGCAGAGGCATTAACAATCCTGAAGTTCACACCGGGAAAAGGTTCTGAGATTGTAGAAAAGGTTGTGAAGTCAGCAGCAGCAAACGCTGAGAACAATTTTGATATGAATCCAGATAATTTATATGTTGCAGAGGTATATGCTCATCAGGGCCCTACAATGAAGAGATGGAGAGCCGGTTCACAAGGTAGAGCATCAATTATTCTGAAGAGATCAAGCCACGTTGGCGTGACTCTGAAAGAAAGAGACTAAGAATAGGAGGTTCATTGAATGGGTCAGAAAGTAAGTCCACATGGATTGAGAGTGGGCGTAATCAAAGACTGGAACTCAAAGTGGTATGCAAAAAAGAACAACTTTGCAGATTTACTTGTTGAAGATAATCAGGTTAGAGAATACGTAAAGAAAAAATTATACGTTGCTGGCGTTTCTAAGGTTGTAATCGAGAGAGCCGCTGCGAACAAGATCAGAGTTATCGTACTGACTGCAAGACCAGGTATGGTTATCGGACGCTCCGGCAACGGTGTTGACGAACTGAAGGCAGCTCTGGTTAAGATGACGGGCAAGGAAGTGGAAATTTCCATTGAAGAAGTCAGAAGGGCTGAATTAGACGCACAGTTGACAGCAGAATCTATCGCACAGGCTCTGGAGAGACGTGTATCCTTCAGAAGAGCGATGAAGCAGGCTATCGGCAGAACCATGAAAGCTGGCGCAAAGGGCATCAAAGTTCTCTGCTCCGGAAGATTGGGCGGCGCTGAAATCGCAAGAAGCGAAAAGTACAGCGAAGGAAATGTTCCTCTCCACACTTTAAGAGCCGACATCGACTATGGATTCGCAGAAGCCGACACCACTTACGGTAAGATTGGTGTAAAGGTATGGATCAACCATGGTGAGATCCTTGATAAGGGATTACAGAGCCCGGTTCGTGAGGAAAAGCGCGAAAAGAGAGAGAGAAGAGGCAGAAAAGACGGTGACAGAAGAAGAAACGACAGACGTGATCGCGGCGACAGAAGAAGAAACGACCGCGGTGACAGAAATGAAGCGCCGAAAGCTGTAAACCCAAGAGTCAGAAAGACTCCGAAGGCAGAACCTAAAGCAATCGAACCACAGGTAGAAGCTGCACCGGCTGCAGAGACTACCGAAGAATAAGTACGAAAGGAGGAACTAAGCCATGTTAATGCCAAAGCGCGTTAAACACAGAAGAGTTCATAGAGGTAGAATGAAGGGCGTAGCAACCAAGGGCAATACCATTACCTACGGTTCATACGGCCTGGTATCACAGGAATGTGGATGGATCACCTCCAATCAGATCGAGGCAGCTCGTATTGCCATGACAAGATCTATCAAAAGAGGTGGTAAAGTATATATCAAGATTTTCCCGCACAAGTCAGTAACCAAGAAGCCTGCTGAAGTACGTATGGGTTCCGGTAAAGGTGCTCCGGAGTACTGGGTAGCAGTAGTTAAACCTGGCAGAGTCATGTTCGAGATCGACGGAGTAACAGAAGAACAGGCAAGAGAAGCTATGAGGCTTGCAATGCACAAGTTACCTGTCAAGTGCAAATTTGCCATCAAAGAAAAAGAAGCAAAGGGTGGTGAAGCATAATGGAATTGAAGAAAATGAGAGAGATGACTGACATCGAATTGAATGCTGAACTGGAAAAAATGAAGAAGGAACTCTTTAATCTGAGATTTCAGCATGTTACAGGACAGCTTGAGAATCCTGTAAAGATGAGAGAAGTTAAGAGAAATATTGCGAGAGTTAAGACCATCATCAGAGAAAAAGAACTTGAAAAGGTTCAGGCTTAATGAAAGGAGGATGTAAATTATGGCAGTTGAAAGAAACAGAAGAAAGACTAAAGTCGGCATCGTAGTAAGCGATAAGATGGATAAGACTGTAGTTGTTGCAATCGAAGACTTCGTAAGACATTCCCTTTACGGCAAAGCTGTAAAAAGAACCAAGAAGGTGAAGGCTCACGATGAAAACAACGAATGTAATATCGGAGATAAAGTTAGAATTATGGAAACAAGACCTCTGTCCAAGGACAAGAGATGGAGACTTGTTAACATCGTAGAGAAGGTTAAATAAGGAGGCACCAGATCATGATTCAAACAGAAACAAGATTAAGAGTTGCTGACAATTCAGGTGCAAAAGAACTTTTATGTATCCGTATCCTGGGCGGTACTTCCCGTCAGTATGCGAATATCGGTGATGTAATCGTTTGTGCTGTTAAAGAAGCAACACCGGGCGGCGTTGTCAAGAAGGGCGATGTTGTCAAGGCTGTAGTCGTTAGAACAAAGAAGGGCGCCAGAAGAGCAGACGGCAGCTACGTAAAATTTGACCAGAACGCGGCTGTTATCATTAAGGATAAAGAAGATAAGACTCCAGTTGGAACGCGTATCTTCGGGCCTGTTGCCAGAGAGCTCAGAGATAAAGGCTTCATGAAGATCGTGTCATTGGCACCGGAAGTATTATAAGGAGGTGTTGACAGATGCGTATTAAAAAAGGCGATACAGTAGTAGTAATTACTGGTAAAGATAAAGGTAAAACCGGAAAAGTCCTGAAAGCTATGCCGAAGGAAAACAGAGTCATCGTTGAAGGCGTAAACATGCAGACAAAGCATCAGAAGCAGACTAGAACCGAAAAGGCTGAAATCAAGCACCTGGAAGGACCGATTGATGCTTCCAACGTTATGTTCTATGACGCTAAGGCAAAAGAAGCCATCAAGATTGGCTATAAAGTTGACGGTGAAAAGAAAGTCAGAGTTAATAGAAAAACCGGAAACGTAATTGACTAAGAAAGGAGGAGAAGATTTTGACAGCAAGATTAAGAGAAACTTACAAAAGTGAAGTATTCCCAGCATTGAAGGAAAAGTTCCAATACAAGAACGTAATGGAAGTTCCTAAGCTGGAGAAGGTTACTATAAATATGGGTCTGGGCGAAGCAAAAGAAAACGCTAAGATTCTGGAAACGGCCGTAAAGGAAATTGGTCTGATTACAGGACAGAGACCAGTTGTTACAAAGGCAAAGAAGTCTATCGCAAACTTCAAAGTAAGACAGGGCATGCCAGTTGGAGCAAAAGTTACCCTGAGAGGAGACAATATGTATGAATTTGTCGACAAATTCTTCAACATCTCTCTTCCTAGAGTAAGAGACTTCAAAGGTGTCAGCAAAAATTCTTTTGACGGTAGAGGCAATTACTCCATGGGTATCAAGGAGCAGTTGATCTTCCCGGAAATCAACTATGATGACGTTGACACAATCAAAGGTATGAACATCGTATTTACAACGACTGCTAAGACAGACGAAGAAGCCGCAGCGCTTCTGGAGCTTCTGGGTATGCCGTTTGAGAAGTAGAAAAACTCGATTGTACCGGCGTTGCCGCAAGGAAGTTTTATATAATTTCCTCGGTGATGCTCGGAAATTATAGGTAGGAGGATAAGATGGCAAAGACATCTCTCAAAGTAAAGCAGCAGAGAAAACCGAAGTATTCCACCCGTGCTTACACAAGATGCAGACTTTGTGGAAGACCTCACTCTGTGTTAAAGAAATACGGCATCTGCCGTATCTGCTTCAGAGAGCTTGCTTACAAAGGTGAAATTCCTGGCGTAAGAAAAGCTAGCTGGTAAAATAGAAGTTAAATCAGTGCGAAGGCGAAGCTATAAACCGTTAAGGTTTTGATGCGAACCGCACGAGACCTACCAACGATTTGTTTTTACAAATCGGGTTAGGGCGGCGGTAAACTCCAAGCCAGCTAAAGCCGGGGAGTTCTCGCACGAGACCTACCAACGATTTGTTTTTACAAATCGGGTTAGGGCTTCGAACCGCGCAAGAGGAAGGAGATATACTGTAATGACAATGACAGATCCAATAGCAGATATGCTGACAAGAATCAGAAATGCCAATACTGTAGGTCACGAAACGGTAGAAATCCCTGCATCTAAGATCAAGAAATCTATTGCAGAGATTCTGCTTGAAGAAGGCTACATTAACGGTTTTGACGTTATAGACGACAACAAGCAGGGCGTTATCAAAGTACAGATGAAGTACGGCGCAAATAAAGAAAAAGTTATCAACGGAATCAAGAAGATTTCCAAACCGGGACTGAAAGTTTACGCGAAGGCTAATGATGTACCAAAGGTACTGGGAGGCCTGGGTATCGCGATCATCTCCACATCAAAGGGAGTCATCAGCGATAAGAAAGCCAGAGAATACGGTGTCGGCGGCGAAGTTATCTGTTATGTATGGTAGGAGGTAAGAGAACATGTCAAGAATAGGTAATAAACCTGTTGCACTTCCTGCCGGCGTAGAAGTTACTGTAGACGCTAAGAACGTTGTAACAGTAAAAGGTCCTAAGGGAACACTGCAGGAACAGGTAAGCAAATTAATCAACATTGAAGTAAAAGAAAATGAAGTAGTTCTGACCAGACCATCTGATGCAAGAGAATATAGATCTCAGCACGGTTTGGCAAGAACTCTGATCAACAACATGGTAGTCGGCGTTACAAACGGCTATGAAAAGAAACTTCAGCTGGTAGGCGTAGGCTACAGAGCTGAGAAGAAAGGCAACAACCTGGTTATGAACCTTGGTTTCTCTCACCCGGTTGAGATGCCGGATCCTGAAGGAATTAGCACAGAGACACCGGACGCGACGACGATTCTCGTAAAAGGTATCGACAAAGCAGCTGTAGGAAACTATGCCGCTAACATCAGAGCTTGGAGACAGCCTGAACCATATAAGGGCAAGGGTATCAAGTATGCTGATGAAGTGATCCGCAGAAAAGAAGGAAAAGCTGGAGCTAAATAAGAAAGGAGTGAAATGAGAAATGGCAAAAGAAAGTAGAAATGACAAGCGTGTAAAAAGACACGAAAGAGTTAGAAAAAACTTATCTGGAACTCCTGAGAAGCCAAGACTTTGCGTATACAGATCTAACAAGAATATTTCCTGTCAGATCATTGATGATGTAAACAAAGTCACTTTAGCTTCTGCATCTTCCCTTGACAAAGACTTGAAAGCCGAAATTGGTTATGGTGGAAACAAGGAAGCTGCAAAGAAAGTTGGCGAAGCTATTGCTAAGAGAGCGCTGGAAAAGGGTATCGAAGTTGTAGCCTTTGACAGAGGCGGATTCCTCTATCACGGAAGAGTAAAGGAACTGGCAGATGGCGCTCGCGAAGGCGGATTAAAATTCTAACAGGAGGAGATAAGGAATGCGTAATATCATTGATGCATCCAAGCTGGACTTGAAAGAAACTATCGTTAACATCAGACGTGTTGCAAAGACAGTTAAGGGCGGTAGAAATATGAGATTCAGCGTAACCGTAGTTGTCGGCGATGGCAGCGGCTACGTAGGCGTTGGTCTTGGTAAGGCTCAGGAAATTCCTGAAGCTGTAAGAAAAGCTACAGAGGATGCAAAAAAGAATTTAATATATGTTCCGACAGTTGGAACAACTATACCACATAGAAACATCGGTATCTTCGGCGCAGGAAAGGTTTTACTGATGCCTGCTGCACAGGGTACTGGAGTTATCGCGGGTTCCTCCGTACGTACTGTACTGGAAGCTGCAGGAATTAAGGACGTTAGAGCGAAGTCCATTGGTTCCAATAACACCGGTAACATGGCTTATGCGACACTGGAAGGTCTTAAAGGACTGATGACAGTAGAAAAGGTTGCTAAGCTGAGAGGTAAGACACCTGAAGAAATCTTAGGATAGGAGGACACGCAAAATGGCTAAAATGTTAAAAATTACTTTGACAAAGAGTACGATCGGCGCTTCCCCTAAGCAGAGAAAGGTAGTCGAAGCGTTAGGACTAAAGAAGATGCATCGCAGTGTTGAACTTGCCGACACACCTGCAACTCGTGGTGCAGTTGCTAAGGTAGCGCATCTTGTTACTGTAGAAGAACTGTAAAATAGGAGGTGCAAGGGACAATGAAACTGCATGAATTAAGAGCTGCAGAAGGTTCAACAAAGAACCGTAAGAGAAGAGGCCGCGGTACAGCTACTGGACAGGGCAAGACCGGCGGTAGAGGTATGAACGGCCAGAAATCCAGAAGCGGCGGCGGTGTAAGACTAGGCTTTGAAGGTGGACAGATGCCTCTGTACAGACGTCTGCCTAAGAGAGGCTTCACCAATATTTGGGCAACAGAATATACAACGATTAATGTAAAGGATCTCAATAGATTTGAGGCAGGTACTGTTGTAACACCGGAACTTCTTGAAGAAGTCGGCCTGGTAAAGCAGGTAAAGGATGGAATCAAGATTTTAGGAGACGGCGCTTTAGACAATAGTATTACAGTAAAGGCACACAAGTTTACAAAGAGTGCGATTGAAAAAATTGAAGCTGCTGGAGGAAAGGCAGAGGTGATCTAAGATGGAGATGCTTAAGACTGTATCACAGGCATTCAAAATCGCAGAGATCAGAAGCAAGATCATTTTCACTTTGCTGATGCTGGTCGTATTCAGAATCGGATCCAATATTCCTGTTCCGGGAATCAGTAGATCCGCTCTGGCACAGGTATTTACCGGTGAGACTGGATTATTTGATCTGTTCGACCTGTTTTCAGGCGGAGCGTTCAGTAACTTCACGATCTTTGCTTTAAGTATTACCCCGTACATTACGGCTTCCATTATCGTTCAGCTTTTGGCCATGGCTTTCCCATATTTTGAGAAACTGGCAAAAGAGGGACAGGAAGGAAGAAAGAAGATGGCGCAGATCACGCGGTATTTGACAATTGTACTGGCATTAGTTCAGGCATTTGGTCTGACCGTTGGTCTGTTTAGAAGAGCTGTTATTGATCAGACATGGTTCTCTTTTATGGTCATCATCCTAGTGCTTACAGCGGGAACGGCTTTCTTGATGTGGCTAGGTGAGCAGATCAATGAATACGGCATCGGAAACGGTATCTCCTTGATCATTTTCGGCGGTATCGTTGCGAGAATTCCAAGCGGACTGCGTACTATATGGACACAGTTCCAAGATGGACAGCTGAGCATTATTACGATTTTGCTGTTTATAGTCTTCGCCGTTGTCGTTATCCTGGGTATCATTGAGATCCAGCAGGGAACCAGAAGGATTCCGGTTCAGTATGCAAAGAGAGTAGTTGGCAGAAAGATGTATGGCGGACAGTCCACACATATTCCACTAAAGGTCAACCAGGCAGGTGTTATTCCTGTAATCTTTGCTCTGTCCATCTTGCAGTTCCCACTGACTATCACTTATTTCTTCCCGAATACAGGTTTTACTGATTTCGTGACGAAGTGGTTGTCACCGGCTGGAAATCCAGGTGTGTGGGTGTATGCTATATTTAACGTATTGTTGATCATATTCTTTAACTACTTCTATACAGCAGCAACCTTTAATCCTGTAGAAGTAGCACAGAATATGAAAGCTAACGGTGGATTTATACCGGGTATAAGACCGGGTAAGGCTACGGTTGAATATCTCAGCAGGGTTATGTCAAGAATCTCCATTGTAGGAGCTATCTTCCTTGCTGTAATCGCAACGCTGCCAACGATCTTAGGCGTGTTGATTCCGTCTTTGAAGGGTATGCACTTCGGCGGAACTTCCCTGCTGATTGCGGTAGGAGTTGCACTAGATACAATGAAACAATTGGAAAACCAGATGGTTATGAGAAACTATCAGGGCTTTCTTAAATAAGAGGAGATGAGCAAATGCTGAGAACAGTTTTGTTAGGCCCACCGGGAGCGGGTAAGGGCACACAAGCGGTAAGAATTGTGGAAAAATATAATATCCCACACATTTCCACCGGAGATATCTTCAGAGAAAACATTAAAAATGGCACGGAGCTGGGAAAAAAAGCGCAGGAATATATGAACAAAGGTGAGTTAGTTCCTGACGATCTGGTCATCGAAATCGCAACTACCAGATTGCTAGCAGATGATTGTAAGAATGGGTTCCTGTTAGATGGTTTTCCGAGAACTGTATATCAGGCAGAAAAGCTGGATGCATTTCTTGCAAAGAAAGGCATGAAGCTGGATCTGGTTATCGATATCGAGGTTGAAAAGGAAGAACTGATTAGCAGACTGACGGGCAGAAGAGTATGCAAGACCTGCGGCGCTTCTTTCCACGTCGTTAACATTCCTCCTAAAAAAGAAGGCATTTGTGATATCTGCGGTGGTGAGCTGATCCAGAGAGCTGATGATACAGTGGAAACTGTTGAGAACAGAATCGAGGTTTACAACCAGCAGACTATGCCTCTTGTAGATTACTATAAAAAGGCAGATAATATTGTTACCGTTGGCGGCGCTTTACCGTTGGAAACTGTATTTGCAGAAATAGTAAAAGCTATAGGAGAATAGTATGATCATCATCAAATCCAGACAGGAAATTGATATAATGCGTGAGTCGGGAAAGGTTACAGGGTATATCTTGAATACCCTGGCCGACTTTATTAAACCTGGCATGTCCACCATGGATATCGATCGTTATGTAGAAAAGACTATCAAGGAACATAAGATGATCCCTACTTTTAAGGGTTATTGTGGATTTCCGGGCAATGCCTGCGTATCCATCAACGAGGAAGTAGTCCACGGTATACCAGATAAAAGGCGAATCATTCACGAAGGCGATATTGTCAGCGTAGATGTGGGCGCCACCTATAAAGGGTATGTCAGTGATGCCGCCAGAACATATCCGGTGGGCAAGGTGGACGATGAGGCGATGCGTCTCATTGAAGTAACAAAGGCCAGCTTCTTTGAAGGTATAAAGTATGCCAGAGTTGGCTATAGGTTGTCAGATATTTCCCATGCAATTCAGGAAAAAGCTGAGAGCGAAGGCTTTTCCGTCATACGTGATTTTGTTGGGCATGGTGTGGGCCGTGATATGCATGAAGACCCGCAGATTCCAAACTACGGAAAGCCCGGCAAAGGTCCTCGGCTGGTCAGCGGTATGGTGTTTGCTATCGAACCGATGATTTGTCAGGGCGGATATGAGATTGAGACTTTGCTCAATGACTGGACTGTAGTTACGGCAGATGGAAAGCTGGCGGCGCATTATGAGAATACTGTTGTTATCAATGATGGTGAGCCTGAGCTGCTTACCCTGTAGTGAATAAAGAGAGGTGTATTTCATGGCGAAAAAAGACGTCATAGAAGCAGTTGGAACCGTTGTGGATGCTCAGCCAAACGCAATGTTCAAGGTAAAACTTGAAAACGGTTTTGAAGTGCTTGCACACATTTCAGGAAAAATCAGAATGAACTATATAAGAATCCTGCCGGGAGACAAGGTAAAAGTAGAACTTTCACCTTATGATCTAACCAGAGGAAGAATTATATGGAGAGATAAAGGCTAAACAGGAGGAATAAGATGAAAGTTAGAGCTTCCGTAAAACCAATCTGTGAAAAGTGCAAGATAATCAAAAGACACGGAAAAGTAATGGTTATCTGTGAGAATCCAAAGCACAAGCAGAGACAAGGTTAATTGATTCGTTAAAAATGGTTTGCGTGGACCAGGACCGCAGACAAAATAATTATTGTATATGAGAACGCCTGTCTATATCACCCCTGGAAATGTGACGGAAGATAGGAGAAGGAGGAAACGTATGGCTCGTATAGCCGGTGTCGACTTACCAAGAGAGAAAAGAGTAGAGATTGGTTTAACCTACATTTATGGTATCGGTAGACCAACCGCAAACGCTATCCTTGAAAAAGCAGGAGTTAACCCTGACGTAAGAGTTAAAGACCTGACTGAGGAGGAAGCAGGTAAAATCAGAAAGATCATCGATGAAGATTATCTCGTAGAAGGTGACCTGAGAAGAGAAGTTTCTTTGAATATCAAGAGACTGATGGAAATCGGAAGCTACAGAGGTATCAGACATAGAAGAGGACTTCCTGTAAGAGGTCAGAAGACAAAGACAAACGCTAGAACTCGTAAAGGTCCTAAGAAGACTGTAGGAAGAAAGAAAAAATAAGAAGGAGGTAGGAAACAATGGCTAAGACTGTAAAGAAAACAGTTAGAAAAAAGAAAAGAGAACGTAAGAACATTGAAAAAGGCCAGGCACATATCCAATCCACCTTTAACAATACTTTAGTTACTCTTACAGATATGGACGGAAACGCACTTTCCTGGTCCAGCGCAGGATCCCTTGGCTTCAAAGGCTCCAAGAAATCCACACCGTTCGCTGCACAGATGGCTGCTGAGGAAGCAACAAAAGCCGCTATGGAGCACGGTTTGAAAACGGTAGAGGTTTATGTAAAAGGTCCGGGCTCCGGAAGAGAAGCTGCTATCAGAGCTTTGCAGGCAGCTGGTCTTGAGATCACCATGATCAAAGATATCACACCGATTCCGCACAACGGATGCAGACCGCCGAAGAGAAGAAGAGTCTAATTGAAGGGAGGAGTAATATAAAATGGCAAGATATACAGACGCTAACTGCAGATTATGCAGAAGAGAAGGCCAGAAGCTTTTCTTGAAGGGTGAAAGATGCTACAGTGGCAAATGCGCAATTGAGAAGAGAAATTACGCTCCCGGACAGCACGGTCAGTCCAGAAAGAAAGTATCTGATTACGGACTGCAGCTCCGTGAAAAGCAGAAGGCGAAGAGATTCTATGGCATGCAGGAGAAACAGTTCAGAAATCTGTTTGATAAAGCAGCCAGAAAACAGGGTAAGACTGGTGAAAACCTGTTAATCCTGTTAGAAACAAGATTAGACAATGCTGTATACAGACTGGGCTTTGCATCTTCCAGAAAAGAAGCAAGACAGCTTGTAGTACACGGACATTTCACAGTAAACGGCAAGAAGGCTGCCGCTCCGGCAATGCAGCTGAAGGCTGGAGATGTGATTAAGGTAAAGGAAAAGAGCACCAGCTCCCCTAAGTTTAAGGAAATTAAGGAAATGTCAATCAGCGTACCTTCATGGATGACAGTCGATGTTGAGAAATTAGAAGGTAAAATCGTTGCTATGCCAACAAGAGAAGAAATTGATACTCCTGTTGCAGAGCACTTAATCGTCGAGTTGTACTCCAAATAATATAGCGGCGTAAATCCGGTATTACTTGGGAAAATGAAGGAGGGTTTTTAGTGATAGAAATCGAAAAACCAACAATAACAAAATTTGTTGACGAAGACGGGAATTACGGCAAATTTGTCGTAGAACCTCTGGAAAGGGGATACGGAACTACCCTGGGAAACTGCATGAGAAGAATTCTTTTGAGCTCTCTCCCGGGCGCTGCCGTAACTTCTGTAAAAATCGACGGAATACTTCACGAGTTTTCAACGATACCAGGTGTTAAAGAAGACGTAACAGAAATCATCTTAAACTTGAAGAAGCTTGCTATAAGGCTCAACGGTGACAACACTAAACGGGTTATTATCAATGCGGTAGGCCCGAAGGAAGTAACCGCGGCTGATATTATCGGCGATTCCGAAATGGAAATCTTCAATCCAGACCTGCATATCGCAACACTGGAGGAGAATGCTACTCTTGTGATGGAGATCAACCTCGCAAGAGGCAGAGGCTACGTGCCTGCTGATCAGAACAAGACAGAAAGCACACCGATTTCGGTCATTCCAGTTGACTCGATTTACACACCAGTAAGAAAGGTTAACTATACAGTTGAAAATACCAGAGTAGGTCAGGTCACAGACTTTGACCGTCTCAATCTGGAAATCTGGACAGACGGTTCCATTACGCCGGAAGAAGGCGTATCCATTGGGGCGAAGATTATGCAGGAACACCTGAATCTCTTCATCCAGTTGGATGATTCAACCGACGGTATGGAAATTATGGTTGAGAAGGAAGAAGATCAGAAGGAAAAGGCTCTTGAAATGACTATTGAGGAATTGGAATTATCCGTTCGATCCTTTAACTGTCTAAAGAGAGCTGCGGTCAATACTGTAGAGGAATTGACTGAGCGTACAGAAGAAGATATGATGAAGGTTAGAAACCTTGGTAAGAAGTCCCTCGACGAAGTGAAAGCAAAATTAGAGGAATTAGGTCTTGGTCTTAAGCCAAGCGACGACTAATTTCCTGCATAGACAGACTATAATGAAGTGAAAGGAGAATTGACATGCCAGGATATAGAAAATTGGGCAGAGCAACTGCTCACAGAAAAGCTATGTTGAGAAATCTGGTAACTGACCTGTTCAGAGAAGGCAGAATTTCCACTACTGACTGCAGAGCAAAAGAAGCCAGAAGAGAAGCTGAAAAGCTGATCACACTCGCAAAGCGCGGCGACCTGCACGCAAGAAGACAGGCGCTGGCATACATCTACGATGAAAGCGTAGTAACGAAGCTCTTCGATGATATTGCACCGAAGTATGCTGACAGAAACGGCGGATACACCAGAATTCTGAAGCTGGGACCTCGCAGAGGTGACAGCGCAGAGGTAGTATTCCTGGAACTGGTTTAATCAACGTCTAATCATAAAGTAGCAATACAAAGACAATAGCCCCTGTGCGGCCCTGCCGTGACAGGGGTTTTGTTTTCCCTTGAAACCATCTGCTTCTTTATCAACATCTCAATCCAAAACAAGGTGCATTAATAACCGTCAGGTCCTAAGAAATGAATAGAGCTTGTCAGTGTCAAAAGGCAGTTCGCGATACAAAGTTCCGTTTTCCGTCCATTTGCCGTGATCCAGCGATAAATTAGAATTGACAAATATACACAGGCGGAGGTATAATATAATGCAGAAATAGAACAGCAGGGAATACCTTGCGGGAAGGAGGATCGATTAGACTTTCCAGATACTTGTTAAAAATTGAATAACAAAATGAAAAAAGAAACGTTTCGTGTTCTTCTCTCTACGGAGAGAAGCTAAGATGGAAGCAGGTGAAAGTCCTGCGCGGTCCCGCCACTGTAATGGAGGAGTTTGCTTATAAGATGCCACTGGAGAATGCAATCTGGGAAGGCAAAGTAGACGTTGATACCTGAGCCAGGAGACATGCATGAGATGCGGATTTGCGGCGAGGAAACCGTAAAAATCCAGAAATAGATACAGTAAATGCGGACTGTAGGCAAAAAGCCTGCAGTTTTTTTTATGACCTAACCCGGTGAAAGTGAGTTTAGCGAAGCTTGAACCGCAGGTAGGTCAAACGCGAGGCTTCTCTGTGAAGGCGAGCAGAAAGCGAAGGCTGAATAGCAAGAAGCTACGGCGAAGCCCTAACCCGGTGAAAGCGAGTTTAGCGAAGCTTGAACCGCAGGTAGGTCAAACGCGAGGCTTCTCTGTGAAGGCGAGCAGAAAGCGAAGGCTGAATAGCAAGAAGCTACGGCGAAGCCCTAACCCGGTGAAAGCGAGTTTAGCGAAGCTTGAACCGATTCCTGCAGGCGAAATAGTTTAAGAAAGGAAAAACTTATGAGAGAACGAAAACAGACAGTGAAGAAGATCTCTGCGATTTTTCTGAGCTTTGTCATGGTTCTGTGCATGATGCCGTCCATGGCTTTTGCAGACGCGGGAAATAACGCAGAACTGGAAGCAGCGAAATCATGTAAAGCAACCATCACTTCACAGGCGAACCAGAAGTTTCTGCATGGACCGCTGGTGGATACCACGGTAAAAGCAGATCTTGCGGAAACCTATGGTTATACTGATACGGTGAACGCCAGTGAAGGCGCTTCTGTATTGGATGCGCTGGTACAGGCGCATATTGCCAAGTATGGAGAAGCCTTTACAGCAGAGACTGCGAAGACAAAGCTGGACGTAGATACGGAGGGTAATGTAACCCGTTATTTTGGTGAGGAAACCGATCTCAGCGGCGTTATTATCAACGGACAGCTCAGTACAGCGACACCTGGAAGTACAGCAATCAAAGACGGCGACCGCCTGGAATTCTTCCGGTATGCTTCCGCAGAAAAGAAGGATATTTATACAGGTTTTTCAGGATCCTATTATACAGGCGGAAATAGCGGGCTTCATTGGAAGCCGATGTATCGCCAAAACAAGGCTACAGGGCAGGAGTACGGTCTGTACTGCTTTGGTTTCCTTTTAAATCAGCATGGATCAAAGGAAGAAATTGAGCGTCTTGATAAAGCGGAGCAAATGGATGGACTGCAGATTGGAATCATCGATGCAAAAACTGGTGAAGTAACCCCGATTCAGGGAGCTGTTACCGGAGGTACATATGCATCGGCTAATTTCAAATTAGATCAAACAGAAGGTCTTTGTTATCTCACGGCACTGAGCGCTGAGAAAGATGTTATCATGCCTCTTTTGGCATTTGAGCTTGTTCCGAATCCGTCGCTAAAAGTACTGGAGATTTATAGAAGCTCTGCAGACTATAAAGCACGGACAAATCCGATTGCGATGATGCCGGCGCTGCAGGATGGAAAGTTTGATGGATATTCTATCGATATTCCTGATTATCTCAGCGATCAAGGCGTGTATATATACGGTAGCTTTTCCGATGACCCGGAAAAACCAAACAATGAGTATCTGGGTGAGAAGCTGACGCAGATGGTAAGCAACCAGTGGGGCGGCTGGGGAAACGGCAATTATGCAAAATTGAAGGATGGCTGTTTCAATGTGTACTACAGCGGCGCCATCGGTAGAGTCGCTGATTACAAAATCAAAGCGAATATTACCGCAACACTGAAAAAACTTGAGCTGGAAGGTGTAATTGATAAAGCATTCTCCCCAGATGAGACATCCTATCATTCGTACATTGATCCAAGTGCGAAAACAACTAAGATTAAAGCAACTGGCAACGCTTCTTCGCATACCATTAAGGTCAATGGAACTCCATTTACCAGCGGAGAAGCAGGTGACTTGGAAGTTGTTTGGGATGAAAAGGACTGTATGGATGTGGAAATCGCAGTTTCCACCAGCAGCTATGAAGAGAGAATTTATCGCATTCGCTATGAGAAAGAGCCTGCAACAGAGAAGCCAACTGTTTTAGTACAGCCGAAATCCGAGGACTATATTCAGGGGGAGAAAGCTGCAGCGCTGCAGAGCAAAGCAAGTGCCAGCGGAACAGTAACCTATCAGTGGTATAAGAATAACAAAAACGCGGAAGACGGAGCAACTGCCATTGAGGGAGCAAATCAGAAAGAATACACGCCATCTACAGAAGAAATTGGAGAAGCCTACTATTTCTGCAAATTTACTAATGATGGAAATCAGGAAAAGACTTCTATTTCAGATATTGTAAAGATCGTAGTTGATGTAGATCCGACGCCGAAAGCGGTCTTTAAAAATATCGGAAATACACTGGATGATAACTATGCATATGCATGGAAGAAAGGCTTTATTTACGAGGCTGGCGCACAAGCGGAGCCGATTTCTATTGAGCTTGAAAATCCAATAGAAGGGCTAACCTACAGTTATCGGTGGATAAACAGCAGCAGGGCAACTTCTACCAGTGGAGGCACTGTGGCAAGTGATGTCACAGAAATTACACCGGGTACAGGATTAAAATATACGAACAATACTGGTAGCTTCTATGTGTGTCAGATAGAGTGTAAGTTTAAGGGTAAAACTTATCGTTCTTATGCGGCGACAGGTGAAAAAACAGAGGATAATAAAGACGTGATGGGCGTTTATGTATTCATCAAAGCAAACGCAGCGTCTACACCGGAGTTTAGTACTCAGCCAACAGGCAAAGAAGATCTTCTCGTTGGGGATGGACAGCCGGCGTTGTCGATTCGTGTAAGTAGAGAGGATGCAGGCGACTTAACCTATCAGTGGTATGTGAATACCGAAAACAGCAACGAAGGCGGAACAAAGGTTGATGGTGCGAAATCCTCTGTTTACTATGCGCCGACGAAAGAAGCAGGAACCTTTTATTACTATTGCATTGCAACTAATCATCTGCAGGGACATACAGCATCTGCAGTATCTGACGTCGCTAAAGTCGTAGTTGCGGATCTGCAGAGCATTGCAGATCAGAAGCTGGCGGAAGCAGGCGTAAAGGGTGACGGCACGAAAGAACATCCGTATCAGATTGAAACTGCAGAACAGCTGAATGTTGTACGTGAGTTGGTCAGCAGTAGATATGCGTTCGCAGGCAAATATCTGTCACTGGAAAAGGACATTACCCTTCCAGCCGACTGGAAACCGATGGGCGTAACATTGAATGGTAAACCAGACATCCAAAAAGGCGCCAATCTTGCGCCGTTCAGCGGTAAACTTGACGGTAAAGATCATACGATTACAGTACCGGAAGGCGGACTGCCGCTGCTTGGCTATGTAAAAGAGGCAGAAGTTTCCAATCTAAAAATTTATGGCAAGAAGATTGCAGGATATGGTCTTGTAAACAATTTTGAAGGGGTTGGTCTGTCGGGAAGCGCTATTGTCATTGACAATATAACCCTTATAAATGGAACGCAGACGTTGAAAGCAGGTCTGATTGGCGCTAATATTACAACCAATAGTTTTGCGGGATGCTCAGCAGGATTTGCCGTAACTATAAAAAATTGTACGGCGGAAGAAGGCGTCGTCATCGGATATGACGGAAAAGAGTCTAACATCGGCGCTTTTGCAGGAAGAATGCAGGGAACTATCGAAAACTGCGTCAACCATGGAACCGTAAAGGGTGTAAACTACGTTGGCGGCATCATTGGATCCAGGGATAACGCCCTGGGTGCGTGCGTCGTCAAGGATTGTACTTTTGATGGGACAGTAACGGCCAGCGGCGAACAGGCAGGCGGCATCGTAGGCGGGGCGTATGTAAATACCACAGCGCCAAATGGAGTCAGAACTTACGTGACAGGAAATAAAGCCTCCGGTACCGTCACCGGTAAAAACTGTGTCGGCGGCATCATGGGCGCAGACTATTATGTCAACCAGAACTGGGGCACCGGAACCTTCAAACTCAATCAGTTTACAGGAAAGGTTGAGGCGACAGACGGCGAGTATGTTGGCGGCGTCATCGGCTATCTGGCAAGCTTAAACAAATACGACAACGTTGCAGGAAATTACTATGCGAAGGATTGCGGCGCGGAAAAAGGCATTGGATTCGTCAAATATGTAGACACCAGCTGCAAAACTCACGAAACGGAAAGCGGCGCAACCTATGTGAATACAGCCGTTGATAAACCGAATATCAGTGGATTTACCAAGGATAATCACAACAGAACTGACGACCCACTGGGAGCAGATGCTGTCAGATTGACCTATTCTGATGATCAGAAAGATCCGATTGTCATCGATCTGCAGATTAGCGGAGATTACAAGACGGAATATCTTGTTGGTGAAGCATTCTCCTTTGACGGTATGACGATCACGGCGACCTACCATACCGGAGAAACCAAGACACTCAAACCGAGCGAGGTAGAAGTACAGAACTTTGACGCTTCAAAGAGAGGCGCGCAGGAGGTGAAGCTGGTATACGACGGAATCAGTGCAGTGATTAACGTAACTGTGATGAAGCCAGCAGGCAGCGATATTACAGTAAGCGTAAAAATTCTGGGTGATACTGTCCATGGAGAATCCGGACAAACGCATACTCTGGCTCAAAATAATCTGCCAGAAGTATGGCTGGATACAAAGACAATCACCGTCAGCAATAACGCGACGGTTCGCGAAGCCTTAGAGAAGGCGATTGAAGGCACCGATATCAGCTTTACAAATCCAAGCGGCAACTATATCTCCGCAGTAACCAAGGGAAAAGTAACCCTGACTGAAATGGATAACGGAAAGAAGTCCGGCTGGATGTACACTTTAAACGGTAAGCATCCTGAATTCGGAGTGGGTGAACAGTATCTGGAAAATGGAAATGTAATTATTTTACATTACACAGATGATTACACCAAGGAAGAAGACGCATCCAAGTGGGATATGCCGGTCGTAGATCCAGAAAATCCGGGAGATACAAACATCGACGATCCGAATACGCCGCTTGATCCGGGCAGCGCAGCAGTGAAGAAGATGGTGAAGGGATTAAAGCTGACCGCACGTTCAGCAAGAACTGCTAAGAAGAACGTGAAAGTTACGGTGAAGGCAGATAAGGCCACAGATGAAGTCATCAAGGATCTGAAAGCAATGGGATATACTGTAAAATACAGATATTATCGTTCGACGAAGAAAGCAACAGGATATAAGTCTGTGAAGACAAAGAAAACTTCATTCTATATCAGCGCTGTTGGAACTAAAGGAAAAACGTATTACTATAAGGTGCAGCTGAGAATTTATGATAAAGACGGAAAGCTGGTTGCAAAGACCGCACTGAAACAATGTAAATACGCAAAGAGAACCTGGACGAAAAAGTAGAAACCTGAGATAAAAAGATATAAGCTGCTCCATCCTTGAAAACTGTTTGGATGGGGCAGTTTATTATAATTTTTGTTAAAAACGTGTTTTAGTAAAAAAATTGGATAAACCGGAAAAGTGACAAAATCAGTGCTAAGCGGAGGGGGACTTTTTACCAATTTCGCACTGTACAAACATTACTTATCGTGATATACTGTAAGTAATATATTTTATAGAAACAACTGAATAAAATCGGTTCTATGTTCTGATTTTGATCAGCTAAGAGGGAAGCAGGTTTGAATCCTGCGCGGTTACCGTCGCTGTATTGAAGGAGCGCTGTTAAGAAACCACTAATGTTTTGCAATGAAATGTCGGGAAGGATAGCAGTGTGATGATTTCTGAGCCAGAAGACCTGCATGGAATGTCGAAGGCTGACGGTTATTGGCTAAACGAGGAATAAAATTAGAGTACAGAAATACGGACTGTAGCGCATTGGCGCTACAGTCTTTTAATTTATGATATAGGAGATCATGAAGTTGGATCGTGGGAAAGAGTTGGAAAAATTAAAACGGCATTTGATCGAAGTGCTGTGCAGACAGCCGGACAAAAAATATCAGATGGAAAATCGAAACTCCCCTGTTTGGCAGCATTATGCTATTGCCGGTAAAGAAGGAAAATTGCTTTATGAGAGCTTTAGTGACGCAGAATTACTGCAATTTCTCCGAGATACTGCAGCAGCGCTGAACCATACGCCAGCACAGAAGGAAGTATTCTGGGTCATGCGGGAATATATCAAGCGCAGATTTGGAAAGTGGCCTTATGCCCTTCGCATGGCAGGACTCTCTACGTCTGCAGGAAAAGGCGGCATATCCATGAACGCGCAGCAGGCAGAGGAGGAACGCAGAAAAAAGCTTTTGGAGCAGGTACGGGAGGAAGCGATCCGGCGGGGAAGGATTCCACATCCCAAGGATATGCCACAGGCCTGTAAGGATTTGAAAAAACACTATAAGCTTTGGTCTGAGGTTTTGAAAGCCGCTGGTGTGAGTGCGCAGCTGCTCAATGAGAAGTCGGTATACAAAATTGAGGATTTGGAGCCGGAATATGTAGAGATGCTGGAAGAAGTAAAGACGCGCGCGTATGAGCTGGGAAGAAGTCCTGCTCATGGAGAAATTGACCTGGAATTAAAGCGGGCGCTGATTGCGCGCTGTGGGTCGTGGAGGAACGCGCTGTTTCAGATTGGACTTTTACCCGCCGCGGCAAAGACGCCGTTTCAGAATATTTATATTGATTACAGAAAAGCTGAAAACAGGCATGGACATACAGAGGGTAGTGGCGACTGCTATTTCAGGGTGCTCAATTTAAGCGCTGAAGATAAAGGACTGTTAGCTGCGCTGGACGCTTTGTATCGAAAAACCGGCAAACCGCCTCTTTCGGAAGAAGTGCCGAAGGAGATTCGCGTCAGCTTACATAAGCTCTGCGGCTCTTGGGCCAACGTGTTGTATCAGATTGGAATTAAACCAGAGGATTACTATAAGACATTGAAGGAGGCAAATGCCCATGGACAATAAAGGCTTGGGAGAAACAGCGGAATTTTGTTCCTACCATCCCTTGGTGAATATTACATATTTTGCGCTGGTTGCTGGAATTACCATGTTTTCCATATCACCCTACTTTTTGGCAGTAACGATGGTCTTGTCATGGAGCTACGCTTTTGTTCTGAAAGGAACAAAGAGCCTGCGAAACAACGTGCTGATTACCCTTTCCATGCTTCTGATTATGGTAATCATCAATATGTTTTTTAATAACAATGGGGAAACGGTATTGTTTTACATCAATACCAACAGGATTACGGCAGAATCCATCGCCTATGGGATTGCCTCCGCGGTGATGCTGATTGCGGTAGTCGTATGGTTTTCCTGCTTTAATGTGATTATTACAGCAGATAAGCTGATTTATCTGTTTGGCAAAGTCGCTCCGGTACTGGGATTGACTCTGTCCATGATTTTCAGATTTATTCCTCTGCTCAAAACACGCTTTGCAGAGATTACCCTGGGACAGAAGTGTATGAAACGCAGCCATGCCGAAGGCAATCTAATTAGACGCGCCAGACAGCTTTTAAAGGAAGTTTCGATTTTAATTGCCTGGTCGCTGGAAGCGTCCATTGAAAGCGCTGACTCTATGGAAGCCAGAGGGTATGGACTAAAGGGGAGAACCAGCTTTCACCTTTTTAAGCTGACGCAAAGGGATATTGCTATGCTGATTCTGATGGGCGTATCGGCTGCCCCGGTGATTTACGGCGCATATCAGGGCGTCACAAATATGTATTTTTATCCGAAGCTGGTGTTTCCGGCGCTGGATATGACGACGGTATTTGCATTAATCTGCTACACGATTTTAGCGACATCCCCAATGATTATCGACATCGCAGGAGAATATAAATGGAAACAATTAGACTTGAACATGTAACTTTTTCTTATCCGCTGGCGGAGGGGAACGCCCTTGATGACGTGAGCTTTGCCATACAGCCCAGCGAGTTTATCGTCCTTTGCGGTAAATCGGGATGCGGAAAAAGTACCCTTTTGAAACAACTGAAGAAAAACTTGATTCCCTATGGCGCTTTGGAAGGAAGCGTGTTGTACTGCGGAGAACCTGTGGCAGAGCTTGACGACCGGCGCAGCGTGACGGAGATTGGCTTTGTACAGCAGAATCCGGACAATCAGATTGTCACTGACAAGGTTTGGCACGAGCTTGCCTTTGGTCTTGAAAGTTTGGGCATGGACAATGCGTCCATCAAGCGCAGGGTCGCGGAGATGGCAAGCTATTTCGACATTCAGGGATGGTTTCGCAAAAGTGTAAGCGAGCTGTCCGGCGGGCAAAAGCAGCTTCTCAATCTGGCGTCGATTATGGCGATGCAGCCAAAGCTGCTCATCTTGGATGAACCAACCTCACAGCTTGATCCTATTGCGGCGTCGGAATTTTTATCTACGATTTACAAAATAAACAGAGATTTGGGTACGACCATTCTCATCTCGGAGCACCGGCTGGAGGAAATTTTTCCTATGGCGGACAAAGTGATGGTGATGGATCAGGGAAAGATTATCGCCTTTGACGAGCCGGGAAATATCGGTGAATTTTTGTCAGGCGATACAGAGGAAGACAGACACCCGATGTTTTACGGTCTGCCTGCGGTCATGCGGATTTTCGCAAGCGTACTGCCTGATGAAAAAAGTCCCTTGACCATTCGTGAAGGAAGACTGAAAGCGGCGCAGCTTTTGGAAGGAAAGGAGCCGGAGCCGGTAAAGCCAGAAGATTGCGGGGAGGAAAGCCCGGCAAAGCCGGTCATTACCGTAAAAGACCTTTGGTTTAAATACAGTAAAACCAGCGGAGAAGTTTTACGGGGACTGAATCTTTCCGTGGAAGAGAATCAGTGGTACTGCCTTCTGGGCGGAAACGGCACCGGAAAGAGTACGACGCTGAAAGTAATCGCGGGCATTTTGAAGGGGCAGCGAGGCAGTGTAAAGACAGACCGGGATGTGATGTCCATGCTGCCGCAAAATCCCCAGGCCCTTTTTACCGAAATTACGGTGGAGGAGGAGCTTCTGGAAGCCCTCCATTATACGAGAATTTGTGACAGTATTAGAGTTGAGCGAGTTAACGCTATGCTGCAGCTGATGGAAATAGAGCATTTGAGAAAAGCAAACCCTTATGATCTGTCCGGGGGAGAGCAGCAGAGATTGGCCCTTGGAAAAATTCTTTTACTGGAGCCGAAAATTTTGCTGCTGGATGAACCGACCAAGGGACTGGATCCATTCTTTAAGCGAACTTTGGCGGGCATTTTGAGAAGGCTTGTGGACAGCGGGGTCACGATTTTTATGGTTTCTCACGATGTGGAGTTCTGTGCTGAGTACGCGGATAAATGCGCCATGTTCTTTGATGGGGATATTGTGTCCATCGGAACGCCGAAGGCCTTCTTTTCCGGCAACAGCTTTTACACGACGACGGCAAATAAAATTATTCGCCAGTGGAAGCCGGATGGTATCACCTGCGAGGAGGTGGCTGCATGGCTAAAAGCTGCAATATAACCCAGGTAGAGGCAGCCCACCGCAAACGGACGATGGTGTCGGCGCTGCTGATTTTTCTGGCGATGCCGCTGACGATTTTCGTTGGATTGCAGTTTGGAAAGAGCAAATATATGGTGGTCAGCATCATTTTACTGGTGTATACTATGCTGCCATTCTTCATGGTCTTTGAGAGGCGAAAGCCGAAAGCGCGAGAAATAGTGCTGATTGCCATGATGTCAGCGCTGACCGTGGCGCTGCAGCTGTTCTGTCATATTACGCTTCCGCTGCAGATTGGTACGGCAATGATTATTGTATCGGGCATTTCGCTGGGACCGGAGGCTGGATTTCTCATCGGCGCGGTAGCAAGGTTTGTCTGCAACTTTTATATGGGGCAGGGGCCGTGGCTGCCATGGCAGATGTTCTGCTGGGGCATTCTGGGGTTCCTTGCGGGTCTGGCCTTTAACAAGGTGGATTTGGATGAACTTAAATCTCGCCATTTCAAGGTGATGATGGGACCAGTGCTGTGTGTGATATTCGGCATTTTGATTGCTTACGTGTGCTATCAGATTTGGCCGGGAAATGATGATACCTTTTTGGGCTGGCGTTTGTACGTATTTGGATTTCTGGGACTTTTGGCAGGCGTGCTTCTGCAGAGAAAGAGACTGCCGGTGGATGGTATTACCTTGTCGATATTTACTTTTTTCACAGTGTTCGTGCTCTATGGCGGCATTATGAATATCTGCGCCATGGTCACTGCTGCCGGCGCTCCCGGCGCGGAAATTTCCATTGAACGAATGCGGGCTTTATATATCTCCGGCGTGCCTTATGATTTTTATCATGCCAGCACGGCGGCGCTGTGCGTGTTTCTCTTTGGCAACAGCATCATCAAGAAGCTGGAGAGAATTAAAATCAAGTACGGGATTTATAAGTAATGGAATCGTAAAATGGAGGGAATCATGAAACGAAAACTTTTAACTTTATTTGTCGCTTTTTGTCTGCTTTTGACGCAGATGACGGGTCTGGCTTTCGCGGCGGACAGCGACACGCCTTATACGGAGGCGATGGAAAAGACCGGTGTGTATATTACGCAGCAGCTTTCTAAAAACGGAGCAGGCTATGGATCGGACTGGATGATTCTGGGGCTGGCGCGTTCCGGCGTCAATCTGAACGACAAAATTTTCAGCGATTATTATGATGATGTGGTTAAGACCGTAAAGGAATGCAAAGGCGAGCTTCACAAGAGAAAGTATACCGAGTATTCCAGAACGATTCTGGTGCTCAGCGCCATTGGAAAAGACCCGACCAACGTAGGCGGCTATAATCTTTTGGAAAAGCTGGCGGACTTTAACAACGTAAAGTGGCAGGGCATTAACGGTACAATCTGGGCGTTAATCGCGCTGGACTGTAAGAACTATGAGATTCCAAAGGTGAAAGGCGTAGCGGTACAGTCAACCAGAGAAAAACTGATCGGGGAAATTCTGGGGCAGCAGCTGGTAAACGGAGGTTTTGCCCTTTCCGGTACAAAGGCAGATTCGGATATCACGGCTATGGCGCTGCAGGCGCTGGCGCCGTACGTAAGCCGCGGTGAGGTGAAAAAGGCAGTCGACAAAGCAGTGTTGTGTCTGTCGGAGATGCAAAATGACAACGGCACTTATGATTCCTGGGGAACAGAAAACGCGGAAAGTATCTGTCAGACCATCGTTGCGCTGACAGCCCTTGGCATCGACCTGGGAAAGGATATCCGCTTTGTAAAGAACGGAAAGAGCGTTGTGGACGGTTTGATGCTTTTCTACGACGTTAAAGGCGGGTTCAGACATGTGAATACAGAAACGGAAGGCTACAAGCCGGTCATTAACGGCATGGCGACAGAACAGAGCTTTTACGCGCTGGTGGCATATGATAGATTTGTCAACAAAAAGAATAGCCTTTACGATATGACAGATGGGGAAAAGCCATTAGCAAAACCGGCAAAGGCAGCGATCACTTCACTGAAAAGCATAAAAAGCAAAGCCTTAACGGTGCAGTGGAAAAAGGTAAAACATGCAGACGGCTATCAGATTACCTATGCGACGGTCAGCAAATTTACCGGCAGCAAGAGCGTTTTGGCTTCTAAATCTGCCTTGTCGAAAACAGTAACGAAGCTGAAATCGAAAAAAACATATTATGTGAAAGTCAGAGCCTATAGAACCGACGCCAAAGGCAACAAGGTTTACGGAAGCTATAGCGCGCCAAAGAAGGTGAAAGTAAAATAACATGGATAAAGAGTTTGAAAAAAAAGTCAAAATGAAGCGAATCCGGACTGCGGTAGTTGCTCTGATTGTCATTGCAATCGCGGTATATCTAATCCTTGACATGGATGTGGAAAAAGCGGATTACGGTGCATCTCTGCAGGATGAAATCAAAACGGCAGAAGCCCTTTACGAAGAACAGAAGGCAAACACCGGTAACGAGGAAGGTCAGTACGCGCCTTACACATTGCTTGCTTTTGCGCAGCAGATTGAAAAAGCCAAGGCTGTCGCAGGCGATGAAGCCAGCGAGTACAATGCGGAAAAAGACGCCTACGAGCAGATGAAGGACGATATTAAAGCCTTTAAAAAAGCCTCCAATCAGGTTGTGGTGTCTGCAGCGGACGCAGAAAAGCTGGCAAAGGAAAAGAGGTCTGAAATCTATACGGTGGATTTTAAAAAGGACAAGGAACTCTCCTATGCTGTTGCGGGCAAAGACCTGAAAAAGCCGGTTACGATGAATTTGACTGCACAGGAGGAAGGACCGTACTATAGTGAGATTTCTGAAATTTTGGCAGAGCTTTCTCTGCAGGGGCAGGTGGTATCCCTGTATCAGGACGGCGCTTTTGGCGGCAAAATCAAGGTGACTGCGCCGATGTATCTGGAAAAAGAGAAAAAGGCATACGCCTATAAAGTAGACTTGGAAAAGGGTACTTTGGCGTATGTTTCTGATGCCAAGCTGGACAAAGAAAGTCAGACAGCGTCCTTCAGTGTGTCCGAGGGCGGCGACTATGTCATCGTCACCAAGAAAATGCACAAGGACGGCAAGAAAAAAACCTTGGATATAGAGGAATTGGAAGAAAAGGCGGAGAAGGAGAAGGGAAGCAATTCCGGCGGTAAAAACGATAAGCCGTCCTCCTCTAATCAAGGAGGAAATTCCGGAAAGGATGATCCGTCCGACAAGCCTGAAGAAAAGGAAATCACCGTTTCCATCGAGATACGCTGTGATACCCTGGCAGAGGATTTATCCAGACTGGAAAACCCTGCCTTGGAAGCATATGTGCCTTCTGACGGCACGATTTTACCAGTAACGAAGGTAACCGTCAAAGAGGGCAGCACCGTCTTTGATGTGCTCAACAAAGTCTGCAGGGATAAGAAAATTCATCTGGAATCTTCTTATACGCCGGCATTTGGTTCCTATTATGTAGAAGGGATTAACTACCTTTACGAATTTGACGGCGGCAGTCAGAGCGGATGGGAATACAAGGTAAACGGCTGGTTTCCGAATTACGGATGTTCTTCCTACGTTCTGAAGGATGGAGATTCTATCGTATGGGCGTATACCTGCGAGCTGGGGCAGGATATTGGAGACCGCATGCCGAATTAAATCTGATTATCAGAGAGCTAATTGGCTTTCTTGATATATGCTTTATACAAAAGTAGGAGGAAAAATATGAAAAGAAAATTAGTATCTTTGATGCTGATTCTGGCACTGGTTGTGTCCTGCGCAGCATCTATGACAGCTCTGTCCTTTGGAGCAGAAAAAACTGCTACGGTTTATGTGACCATCAGCAATCGCGGTGATGTTGCAGTAGCAGAAGACGGCAAAGTGATGGCAGATGTGGCAGTGAAGGTTGCTGCTGGCGCCACAGTGGATGATGTGATGAAAGCATTTCACAAAGCATATTGCAAAGACGGCTATGCGATGACGGATGGCGAGTGGGGCGCTTTTGTATCTAAACTTTGGGGTGTCGAAACTACCAATAATTTGTTTTTCGTGAACAATGTAGGCCTTGTAGAAGCAGTAGATGCGGCAAAAGTAAAGGATGGCGACAGAATTGTTGCTTCCATCAACGCCGATGACAAACTGTATTCTGACTTCTATAGCTATTTCAGCAAAATGAAAGTGACTGTTACCACAGGTGAAGAACTGTCTCTGACACTGAAAGGCTTTTCCGGTATGTTAAAAGGAGAGGCGGAGGCTATTGCGAAAGCACAGCTGGGCGTTGTAACTGACAAAGGCTTTGCGCCGCTGGAAGGTGTTATAACTGACGAAGCAGGAAATGCTGTTATCAAAATGGATCCTGCACAGTTTGAGGTTGGAAAGACTTATGTGATTTCCGCAAAAGGTACAGTACCGACTACTGCTACTGACTGGAGTGCAGAGGGAACGCCGACTGTCGATGTAGACGCGCCGACTATTGCGCCTGTCTGCAAAGTTACCGTCCAGAGCAAGGTTGCTGCAGGCGTGAAGGCGACTAAAATCACCGACGCGAAAATAACTGCCTCTAAAGGAAAGACCGCGCTGAAATGGAAAAAGAGCGCAGGCTACAAAGTGGACGGCTATCAGATTTACAAATCCACCAAGAAGAACAGCGGATTTAAAAAGGTGGATACAGCCAAAACCGCCAAATACAGCATCGATAAGAAAGCGCTGAAAAAAGGAAATCATTATTATAAAGTAAGAGGATACAGAATCGTAGACGGTAAAACTGTTTATACACAGTGGTCAGCTGCGGTTCGCGTCACAGTGAAATAAAAAATGAAGAAACTAATAACAGGGCTGCTGTCTTTGGTTATGGTGCTGACACTGGCGCTTTCGTCTTCCGCCTCTGTGTGGGCGGCGGGAAACGTCAGCTGGAAGACTGCCATGAGTAAGACGGAAAGCTATATGACGAAAAAACTGGGGAATCCAACCTATGGCGATGAATGGGCGCTTCTTGGACTTGCCAGAAACGGTGCGGCTGTCACTGACGCCACCTATGAAAAATACTGCAGAAATCTCGAAAAGGTGCTGGCAGAAAAGGACGGCGTTTTGGACGCTCGCAAGTACAGTGAGTATTCTAAGGTGATTCTGACGTTGACGGGGATGGGAAAAGATCCACAGAATATCGGAGGCTATAATCTATTTGAAAAGCTGGCAGATTTTACTATGGTGAAAAAACAGGGGGTCAACGGACCTGTTTGGGCGCTGCTGGCGCTGGACTGTGGGAGGTATGATATTCCTAATGTGAGTGGTATCGCGCAGATTACGACCAGAGAACTTTTGATTGAGAATATTTTGTCTCAGGAAAAGAAGAACGGAGGATTCGCGCTGACCGGGGATGTGGCTGATGTGGATATTACAGCTATGACGCTGACGGCCTTAGCGCCATACCGGGCAAGAGCTGACGTTGGGGCGGCAATAGACCGCGCTCTTGCGGTACTTTCTGAGAAACAGCTTGCAGACGGAGGCTTTGAGACCCTAAAGACTGCCAACGCAGAAAGCTGTGTTCAGGTGATCATGGCGTTGACTTCTCTGGGCGTCGATCCGCAAAAGGACAAGCGATTCATCAAAAATGGAAAATCTGTCCTGGACGCGTTGCTGACCTATTACGCGACAGGCGGCGGATTCCGTCATGTGAATAAGGCTGCTGTCGGATATGAACCGGTTGTCAATGGTCTCGCGACAGCACAAGGCTATTACGGATTGACAGCCTACAGCAGATTTCTTGAAGGAAAGAACACTTTCTACGATATGCGGGACGGCAAGACCGTTGCAAGACCGATAGCGACATCGATTTCCTCGCTGAAGTCTCTGAAAACCAAGCAGATGACTGTTAAGTGGAAAAAGGTTTCCGGCGTCCGTGGTTATGAGCTTGTTTATGCGGCGAACAGCAAGTTTACAGGTAGCAGGACGGTGACCGCTTCCGCTTCCAGCGTGCAGAAGACTATCAAAGGTCTGAAAAAGGGAAAAACTTACTACGTAAAAATTCGCGCCTATAAGGCTGACGGCGAAAGCGGCAGGCTTTACGGAGCATATTGCAGCGCGAAAAAAGTGAAAGTGAAATAAAGGATTGAAAGCTATGAAATTTGTCATGTCATACAGCTGCGGAAAGGATAGTACGCTGGCGCTGCAGACTTTAATTGAAGAAGGGCATGAGCCGGTCGCGTTATTGATTATGGTTAATGAGGATTTGGACAGATCATGGTTTCATGGCGCAGACAGACAGCTCCTCGATAAAATATCTGAGGCCTTGGATTTGCCGTTGATCTTATGCCCCAGCAAAGGAGAGGCCTATCAGAGAGCCTTTGAGGAAGGTCTGGAAAAGGCTAAAGCCATGGGCGCTGAGATGGCAGGCTTTGGAGACATAGATATTGATGGTAACAGACAATGGTCCGAGGATCGTTGCAGGGCTGTGGGTATCGAGGCGGCTTTTCCCCTTTGGCAGAGAAAACGGGAAGTGATTGTAAGAGAACTGATCGCAAAGGGTTACCAGTGTGTAATAAAGTCTATAAATGCCGAGCTGATTCCGAAGGTTTTGTTAGGCCGGATTTTAGATGAAGCTGTAATGGGGATTATGGAGGCCAGCGGTATCGATGTATGCGGGGAAAACGGCGAATATCACACGCTTGCAGTAGACGGACCGGCTTTCCGGCATCCGGTATCTTATGAGGTCGGTGAGATTGAGACGTTTGAAAATCGCGCGATAGTCGAAATCCGATGAATTGGAGAAGGTATTGAGAATTTAAGACAGGGTTAGAATCGTGATAGTATGGTTATAACCCTGTTTTAAAATGCATGAAAAAGTTTTACAGGAGATGTAACCTGAAGCCTTTTTTTCCTTCTAAGAAAGTGAAGGGCTGTTGTGAGGAGGTGATAGCATGAAAGACAGGACGCGGAAAATGGAAGTGTGCGATCAGGAGATTGTAGACTTGTATTGGCAGCGGAACCAGGAGGCTGTCGCGGCCACGGAGCGAGTTTATGGAGCCAGGCTACGGAATCTGGCAAAAAATATTTTGCACAGCCAGCAGGACGCGGAGGAATGCGTTAATGATACTTATTTGAAGGCATGGCAAACCATACCTCCCACGAAGCCGCAATGCTTATTCGCTTATCTGATGAAAATTTGCAGGTTTAAGGCCTTTGATCGATTAGATTGGCAAAACGCGCAGAAAAGGAAAGGCCAGGTTATTCAGTTGACTGCAGAGCTTACAGAATGTATACCAGACGCGGCTATCGAAAAAAATTTGGAGGGTCAGGAGATCGGATGCTTGCTTGATACCTTTGTCAGACGGCTTTCAGAGGATAAACGGCGTATGTTTCTGCGGCGGTATTGGCTGGGGCAGTCTATAGCGGAAATAGCCCGGGAAATAGGCCGCGGTGAAAGCTATGTAAAAACAAATCTGTATCGTATTCGCGAATCGTTACGGAGCTATTTGGAAGAGGAAGGGGTTTTAATATGAATGGAAAAGATTTGCTTGCAGGAATGAGCTATATGGATGAGCATACAATTGCAGAGGCGCTTAGCGGTCATGTGCCGGCAAAGGGAGTCCGTCTGAGAAATTTGAGATGTCTGGGTGTTTTGGCAGCCTGTGTGTGTATTGCTGTAACTGGTATTTTTATGTATGGAAAGGGAAATGGGCCGCTTCAGGAGAAAGCTCAGACGCGTATTTTGCTGTCGGAGATAGATTTAAACAAGTTCGACCGTGACAGCAATGACCGAAAGATTCATCTGCCCAATAATTGTGTGGAGGAAACCTGGAATAGGCAGGCGCTTGCAGATTATTTTGGGAGAGATCTCTGGCCGGTATATATTCCAGAGAGTCTAACTGAATCTCCATATAACAACCAGCAGACGATATTCCGACTTAACGAGAATATCTACTTAGACGAGGTATATCTGGACTTTTATCATAGATTCAACAATGACGGGATGCCAATGTGGACAGAAGATGTTGCCGCAGAGAAGGGCTTTACCCTGACTGCATGGAAAAAGGGCTTTTCCAGAGATTATATGTGGGCGTCAGAGGAGGATCAATTGAAGACCTCTGTAATCGGTGATACAGAAGTGGTGTTCGGATATCGAAGAATGGAGTATGGTCCTTACGATGAAAAAAGCCATGCGCCGGCGGGCGCCTATGATTTGTATGTGGCAACCTTTATGATAGATGATGTTCATTATGAGTTTGTCAGTCATCAGCTGCCGTTAGATGAATTGGTGAAAGTAGTCACTTCATTTATTTGTCAGACAGAGGAGGTGGAGGTGATATAGTTATAGGAAATTTTAAAAAAACAATTTGACTTAATGGCTGATCTGCAATATAATAAATATGTAATGAATACAGTCTTGTGTTCCTCTGAACAGATGTGATTCTGACGGAGGCTAAGAGGGAAGCAGGTGAGAATCCTGTGCGGTCCCGCCACTGTAATGGAGGAGTTTTATCTACACGCCACTGGCCATGCTGGGAAGGCAGATAGAACTGAGATTCCTGAGCCAGGAGACCTGCATAAGACCTTTTTTCGAAACGGCGGTGAACCGATTCGGAAGAAACAAGAACAGCAAATACGGGCTGTGGGGTTATCCACAGCCCTTTTAGATTGCGGGGACGGATAACCAGGCTTTTCATTCTTTTTTCATAAGTGAGGCGGGATTCGTCACCCTGCCTCACTGCTTTTTTTGGAGGACTGACATGCGTAACAGAATTTATATTGCAACCTTTTCAGAGCTTGCCACAGAAACCGCGCGACGTTATGGCTTTGGCATTGAAGTCAATGATTTTTGTATTTCGGAAAATTTAGACCCGGATAAAATAGAGATAACGCTCGAAGCCGCGCGTGCGGAATTAGAAGAAACGAGTTCCGCGCATGCGATTTTTCATGGGCCTTTTACGGAGATTATTCCGGCGTCTATAGATCACCGCGCGGTGGAGCTGGGGATGGAACGCTTGCAGCAGGCTTATCAGGCCGCGTTTGCACTTGGTCTTAACCGAATGGTGGTTCACTCAGGATATATGCCGTTGCTATACTTTAAGGAGTGGCATCATGAAAAATCTGTTTTCTTTTGGAATCAATATTTAAGTGACAAGCCGGACAGCTTCCATCTATATATTGAGAATGTCTTTGAGGATGAACCTTTGATGATGAAACGGCTGATCGAGGAAATCGGCGATAATAGGGTACAGATATGCTTAGATATCGGTCATGCTAACGCTATGACTTCAGCTGACTATAATATCCTTGATTGGATTCGGATTTTGGGACCGTATATTGGACATTTTCATTTACATAACAACGATGGAACAAGCGACCAGCATGGTTCCCTGACAGAGGGCATAATGGATATGGAAGCCGTGTTTGACGCTATGGATATGTACTGTGGGAAAGCTGTGACGATGACAATAGAGAGCCGGCGCAGCGAGGACAGCGCGCGGTGGATCAATGACAGAATTGGTTCTGTTTCGGAATGAAATAAGGCAGATTGTACGACGTCTTCTCATCATTAGGTGAAGCGATTTCATATGGAAACATACGGATGTTTGTGGTAGAATAGAAATCGGATATGTGAGAAGAAAACGGAGGAGCATTGTGAATTTAGACAGGTTAAATGAGAAACAAAGAGAAGCAGCTATGCAGCTTTCAGGACCGCTGCTGATACTGGCGGGCGCGGGTTCTGGAAAAACCAGTACGATGACCAGCCGTATAGCTTATATGATAGAACAGGGAGTAGATCCTTACAATATTTTGGCAGTTACCTTTACCAACAAGGCGGCGGGTGAAATGCGCAGCCGTGTAGAGGAATTGTGCGGCCGTGCCGACGGCATGTGGATTATGACCTTTCATGCCATGTGCTTGCGAATTTTGAGATACCACTGTGAACTGATCGGTTTTGATCACAACTTTGTAATCTATGACAGCACAGATCAGAAGACTATCGTCAAAAATATTCTTAAGGAGCAGAATATAAATGATAAAGAATTCAGCGTGCCGTATCTTTTAAGTATTATCAGCTCTTATAAAGAAAAGGCGGTTACGGCGGATCAGTATCGAGAGATGGTAGAAAATAATTTTAAGACAAAAACCATTTACAATGTGTTTAAGGCTTATGAGGAACAATTGAAGAAAAATAACGCTATGGATTTTGATGATTTGCTCCTTAATACCGTGCGGCTGTTCGAGGCGGACGAAGCGACTTTGTTGAAATACCAGCAGCGCTTCCGCTATATTATGGTAGATGAATATCAGGACACGAATCACATTCAGTATAAGCTGATCAAAATGCTGGCGGAAGCGCATCATAACCTGTGCGTGGTCGGTGATGACGATCAGTGCATTTATCAGTGGAGAGGAGCGGATATCCGCAATATTTTAGATTTTGAAAAGGATTTTCCTGAGGCGAAGGTTATCAAGTTGGAACAGAATTACCGGTCTGTGGGGAATATTTTGGCAGCCGCTCATTCTGTTATTGAGAATAACAGAGGCCGAAAGGGAAAGAAGCTTTGGACGACCAGAGAAGACGGGGATAAAATAAAATATTATCGGGCTGATACAGAAAAGGATGAGGCGCGTTTTGTTGCGCAGGAAATTGATCTGATGAAGGGCCGTGATCGAAAATACAGTGATTTTGCTGTTTTGTACAGAACAAACGCGCAGTCGCGTCACTTTGAGGAAGCGCTGACCCAGAGAGATATTCCGTATAGGGTACTTTCAGGCCTGCGTTATTACGACCGCAAGGAAATAAAAGATATCATGGCCTATATGCGGTTGGTTGTAAACCCTTATGATGATTTATCCTTTAGACGTGTTGTCAACGAGCCTAAGCGGGGAATGGGTGACAAGTCTGTGGAGAAGATTATGGCATTTGCACAGATCAGAGGCGAAAGTTTACTGCAGGCGTTGTCTGATGAAGAAGTTTTGTGTACTTTGCCGTCAAAGGCATATGCCGGTGTGAAGGCTATGGTAGAGTGTATCAATCTTTGCAGGCAGGAGAGGGAAAATCTGAGAGTCTCCGATATTTACGATAATCTGTTGATTCATACCGGATATATGAAAGCTTTAGAAGCCGCGCATACGATTGAGGCCGAAGGCCGCATTGAAAACCTGATGGAATTTAAATCGGTTATCTATGATTATGAAGCGCAGACAGAGAATCCTACCATTGAAGAATTTATGGAAAAGATCACGCTGATGGCGGAGGTGGATAATCACGATGAAAATCAGGATGCAGTCGTTTTGATGACGATGCACAGCGCCAAGGGTTTGGAGTTTCCTGTAGTATTTCTGCCTGGCATGGAGGATGGCTTGTTCCCCGGTCATAAGGCCTTTGACAGTCCTACAGGAATGGAGGAGGAACGAAGACTTTGCTATGTGGGGATGACCCGAGCGAAGGAGACTTTGATCCTTACCAGCGCGGCTATGAGAACTCTGTATGGACGTACCGATTATACGAGGGAATCTCAGTTTTTGAGAGAACTGGATAAGCGTCTGATGGAAGGCGACGCAGTTTACGTTAGAAAACCAAGAGATACTGGTTTAGGCGTGTCCACAGGCTCCTGGGACGGGTACGCGTCAAAGGAAAGTTCAAAGCCTTATGACGCGCTGCGTTACGCAAAGGCGGCAACAAAGGCATCGGCGTCTTCGGCGGGAGACGAACTAAACGTTGGAGATCGTGTACGCCATGCGAAGTTTGGCGAAGGCCTGGTGATAGATCAGGATAACAGAACTATAACTGTGATTTTTGATGGAGCAGGGCAGAAAAAGATGGCAAAGGGTATTGCTCCATTAACGAAAATATAGATGAAAGAAAGAGGGAGCAACTTATGAAAAAAATATTAAAACATACGGCTTTCATTACAGCGATCATTATGATATTGACCTGTATACCGGCAGCTTCTCTGGGTATTACAGCCCCGGCAAAAGCTACGATTCGTACGGTGACGCAAACTGCCGACACTAAGGCGAAAATCACTTGGAAGAAGGTTTCCGGCGCTGATGGTTATCAGATCTATCGCGCTGCTTCTAAAAATGGTACATATAAGCGAATTGCAACTACCGGTAAGCTGACTTATGTGAATAAGGGACTTTCAGTTGGCAAAAGCTACTATTATAAAGTGCGCGCGTATAAGAATGTAGGCAGCAGCAAAAAATATGGGAAATTCAGCGCTGCCAAAAGGGTTCAAATGACTTGGATGAAACCTAAGGCTTTGGTTACTATGCCAGAAACGCTGACAGGGGATACGCTGTCATTTACACTGGAGAACCCGCAAAAAAGCGAGGAACTTTACTTCATAGCGGCGATGCCTACGGAATTGATGGCTGAACCTATTTGCTTCCTTACGATTCCGGGCGCTGTTGTGCATCCGGAAGACGCCGCTTTAAATAATATTGCGGCCTTTGAGATTGTATCTTTAGTGGACAGTGAGACAGGAGAAGCGCTGCAGGTATATGATTTAGATGGAGAAATACTCTTTGTATCCATAGAACCGGGGCAGAGTGTAACGATAACAGGAAAATATCTTCAGTCCAGCACCGCTGATTTGAGCTATGGCATAGATACAGATATATTAGGATTTTATATTGTGTACAAAGATGTGTTCTATGCTGGAGGCTGGTCTGCAGAAGAAGGAACATCCTATGAGAAAGTGTCCGAATAAAAGAGGATAAAATGGAAAATAAAAAAAATCTGATAAAAGAAAAAATCGAGATTTTAAATCGGGCGGCCAGAGCCTATTATCAGGACGCGCAGGAGGTTATGAGCAACTTTGAGTATGACCGGCTTTACGATGAGTTGGCTGCGCTTGAAGCGGAAACTGGAATTGTATTGGCCAATAGTCCAACGCAGAACGTGGGCTATGAGATTCTGTCTTCTTTGCCGAAGGAGGCGCATCCAAGCAGGATGCTGTCTTTGGATAAGACGAAGGAGCGAGACGCTTTAGCAGCCTGGCTGGGAGAACAGAAAGGCTTGCTTTCCTGGAAATTAGACGGCCTGACAATCGTTTTGACCTATGAGGATGGCAGACTGACAAAAGCTTTGACCCGCGGAAATGGTGATGTAGGAGAGGTGATTACCGCCAACGCCCGTACCTTTGCCAATCTTCCCGTAGAAATACCTTATAAGCAGCAGTTGGTTCTGCGAGGAGAAGCCGTTATAAAATACAGCGATTTTGAAAGGATCAATGCAACGATTCCTGATGCTGAGGCGAAATATAAAAATCCGCGGAATTTGTGCAGCGGCTCTGTACGTCAATTGAACAGCCGCATTACCGCAGAGCGGAACGTTAACTTTTTTGCCTTTAGTCTGGTGGAAGCCAGGGATGTGGACTTTTCTGACAGTCGCATTTGTCAGATGGAGTGGCTTCGAGAGCAGGGCTTTGATATAGTGGAATATAGAATCGTAACTGCCGAAAATGTAGTGGAGGCAGTGGATTTATTTGAGGAGGCGGTAGAGGGTAGCGATGTTCCGTCGGATGGCCTGGTGCTAACCCTTGATGATATTGCCTACAGCCGGAGTCTGGGTGCGACATCCAAATTTCCGAGAGATTCTATTGCGTTTAAGTGGAAGGATCAGGTTGCGGAAACTGTTCTGGAGGAAATCGAATGGAGCGCCTCGAGAACCGGATTGATCAATCCGGTGGCCATTTTCCGGCCGGTAGAATTAGAAGGGACTACAGTCAGCCGCGCTTCGGTTCACAATATCAGTGTTATGCGGGAATTGAAGCTGGGCTTGGGAGATAAGATTACAGTTTATAAGGCTAATATGATTATTCCGCAAATCGCGGAGAATCTTACGTGCAGCGATAATATAAGGGTGCCGGAAAACTGTCCTGTTTGCGGCCATGATACAGAGATTCAAAGCGATAATGGCGTGGAAACCCTGGTCTGTGTCAATCCGGCATGTCTGGCAAAGCAGATCAAGAGCTTTAACCTGTTCGTCTCTCGGGATGCTATGAATATAGACGGATTGTCGGAGGCTACGATTGAGAAGCTTATCGCCAAAGGCTTGATCAGAGAATTGGCAGATATTTTTGCTGTGGAGAAATATAGAGAAGAAATTACCCAGATGGAGGGATTTGGGGAGAAATCTTTTGATAACCTGAAGCGATCCATAGAAAAGGCGAAGGATACCACACCGGAACGTTTGCTGTACAGTTTAGGCATTCCGGGAATCGGCAGCGCTAACGCTAAGCTGATCTCCAGGGCTGCCGGAAGGAATTGGGAGAAGATAACAGGACTGACGAAGGAAGAATTGATAGAAATTGATGGTATCGGCGAGGTATTAGCTGAGGCTTTTGTTCAGTTTTTTTCTGATCCGCAGAAGCGTCAGGTGGCGGATGATGTACGCATGATGGTTCGTCTTGATGAAACAGAGGAGGATCGAGACGACTTCTTTGGAGGAATTACCTTTGTTATAACCGGATCTCTGTTGCATTTTGAAAACCGGGATGCACTGAAAGCGGAGATCGAAAGAGCAGGAGGTAAAGTCAGCGGCTCTGTCAGCGCTAAGACGGGATATTTGGTCAACAATGATCTGACGTCCGCTTCAGGAAAAAACAAAAAAGCGAAAGAACTTGGCATACCGATTATTGATGAAGAAACGATTAGGAAATGGTTGGAGAAGGGAGAGATTACCGATGTTGAAGGCGGGCAAGCTGGACAGTGACCTGCTGCAGGCTATCGTAATAGATAAAATTCATTATAAACGTCCGGAGGTTTTGACTCGCGCCGGCGTAGGAGAGGACTGTGCGGTGATAGATTACGGGCAATATGAATGTGTGATTTCCACAGATCCTATTACGGCGGCGGCCAGCGATATAGGCCGGCTGGCTATTCACATTTCCTGCAATGATATTGCCAGCAATGGCGTAGAGCCTTTGGGAATTACACTGGCGGTAATGCTGCCGGTAGGTACTGCGCTTTCTGATGTGGAGATGATTATGGAGCAGGCTGGCGCGGCGGCAGAAAAGGCCGGCGTTGAAATTGTCGGCGGACATACAGAGGTAACGCCGGCAGTGAATCAGCCTGTGATTGTTTCTACTGCCTTTGGACGAGCTATTGTGGGGACATCTCAAAGCGCGCGGCATATGAAAGCAGGCGATTACATATTGATGACTAAAAGCGCAGGCTTGGAGGGAACCGGAATCATCGCGGGAGATTTTGCAGAGGAACTGAAGGAAATATTATCCTCCGAAGAAATTGCTCATGCTAAATTGCTTTTAGACGATGTAAGTGTAGTGAAAGAAGGCGTCATTGCAGGACAGATTGGTACTTGCGGTATGCACGATATTACAGAGGGAGGCATTTTAGGCGCGGTATGGGAAATGTGTCACATTTCCGGACTTGGATGCAGAGTATGGGAAAAGCAAATTCCTGTTGAAACGGTGACTTTGAGAATTACCGAACACTATGGCATTGATTATTTGCGCCTGATATCCAGCGGCTGTATGTTAATTATGGCATCGCCTGAAAAAAAGGAACAATTGATGTCGGCTATCGGCGAGGCGGGAATACCGGTAAGCTGTATTGGACAGATCCTTCCGGCGGAAGAAGGGCTGATGTTGGAGAAATCTGATGGCAGCGGCGTGAAGGAGATCACACCTCCGGTTGCCGATGAATTGTATAAGGTGGTTGGGAGGTAAAAGACCAATATACACTATCCTCTTATCTTTTATTTTAGAAATTAAATTGAGAAATTTTGTAAACCCTGTGTGCGGATTTCAGCATGCAGGGTTTTATAGTTGTTGTTTATTTAAAGTTCCCGGAAGGTATATACAAATTTTGTTTTCGGATAGGTTCTATAGATGGGATCTGGTAAAATAAAATTTTTTGTTAGAGTTAATCTGCTTTATTTCAAATTTAAAATCATTTTGAGAAATTTTATGTTTCTGAAAAATAGTATTGATAAATATAAAATAATACAATACCATAAAGTTAAATAAAAATATTAAATTTATAAAAAACATAGTAAAATAACATAAAAAAGGAGGTATGTGAGTAAAGATGAACAATATAACATTAAGAAAAATAAGAATAGGTGTAGTTTTGATAATAGTATCATTAACTCTAAGCATTACCTGTTCTAATGGTTATGCGGTTACTTTTCTCCAAAGTGCTCGTAAAAAATATGGTGCTTTATAAACCATTCAAAAGTTTAAATACAACTCGTAAAAATGAGACAATCGTGCACGAGATGGGTCATGCACTTGGTTTAGATCATTGCCAGACGAGTAAGAATAGCATATCTGTAATGCGGGCAGTAGGCTTTAATGATAAAGCATACCCCCTGTCAGATGATATTGCGGGTATTAAAAAATTGTATTAACTGATATTATAGGGGGCGAATCAAATGAAGTATCATATAAATTATATTAAAATTATTATGACGATTGTTTTAAGTGCAGCAATTTTTATGATAATCATAGCTATTTGTAAAACAGATGAATTGCCTGAACATATTTGTGCTGATGCTAAAGTTGTTAGATATGAAGATACGGATGATTTAATTGATAAAGCAGATGTCATCGCAGTTTGTGAAAAGGTTTCAGAAGGCGATAGTATAGTTGAAAAAAATGAGCAAGGTGATTTAATTGCTGTTTATACTCTTTCGACTGTAAATATTAAATCTGTTGAGAAAGGAGACTTAAATGACAAACAAATTACTATAATGGAAAGCGAGGGATATGTCAAAGAGCTAAACAAAGTTTATCATATTGCTGGATATGAAAAAATGAAAAGAGGAAATAGCTACCTTTTGTTGTTAAGAAAATCAGAAACAGATGCATGGTATATACCACTCGGAGTAAACTTTGGTAAAATTCCATTAGACAAAAGTGAAAGGATTATGATGGAAGGTACGGATACAAGAGATATTTCTGACTTAAAAGCATTTCAATCAACAGTAAAAGAGAAGATATATGAAAAATAAATTAATCATAAGAATCGGGATATTTATAGCTGGTGTTTTGCTCTTTCTATTCCTTTTTATAGAGGGAGGATGGTTTCATGTGAGAGAAATGCCAGACTTAAAAAAACAAGCGGTCAGAAATACTTTGATATATGGACCGTATATAGAAAATATGAAGGGTACAAGATTAATCGACTATAACATAGCAGAAGAAAAGGATTTTGATTCATATAAAGATTATTTAGAATATAATTTTGTAACAGAAGAAGCTATAAATAAATACAATTATAAGAATTTCAGGTATCTAGTAATTGGAAATACGCAAAGCGCCATGGGAAATATGGGATATGTGGGACTTCTCGTGGACAGGAATTCTCAAATACCCTGTGGTCATATTATCAGTAAATAATAATAGCGTATAAATTATGGTTGTGAAAAGGGCAGGTAAGACTTGATGTAGCCTGCCCTTTTTTAATTCTAACTGCTCCAATCGTCTTTTATAGTTACAGAAAGAGGTAAAGAACAAAATAACATTTGACATATACGCGTAAAAACAATATAATAAAATGTACGAGAATTAAAAATTGTCCTTTTATAGCTTCGCCTGGTATGGTTTGGGTCCTGCGCAATGGGATGCCGTGAACCTTGTCAGGTCCGGAAGGAAGCAGCAATAAGCGGAAGTTCTTATGTGCCGCAGATCAGCCTTCTCCTAGCCTGCGGAGCTATAAAAGGACAATTTTATTGTATGGGTGCGGGCGCGCTCCTTTCGCCGGCGAATCCGGTCCGCGCTTTCACATCCCGAAAGGAGACGGAATATGTATACAGCCTTATACCGCGCGCAGAGACCGGAAGTCTTTGATGAAATTATCGGACAGGATCATATCGTTCGAATTTTGAAACATCAGATAGAGACCGGTACAGTCAGTCACGCATATCTGTTTTGCGGAACCAGAGGCACAGGAAAGACTACCACTGCCCGAATATTGGCTAAGGCTGTCAATTGCGTTTCAGCACAGACGATGCAGGAGAACAGTAATATCCCGCCTTGCGGTCACTGTGCTAACTGTACGGCTATAAAAGAAGGCACGTTTATGGACGTAATCGAGATCGACGCCGCGTCTAATAACGGTGTAGATAATATTCGAGAATTGCGTGAAAGCGTCAAATATCCACCGGCAGTGGGAAAGAAAAAGGTCTATATCATAGACGAGGTTCACATGCTTTCTACAGGAGCATTTAACGCATTGTTGAAGACTTTGGAAGAACCGCCGGAGAACGTCATGTTTATTCTGGCAACTACAGATCCGCAGAAATTGCCGCAGACGATCCTGTCCCGTTGTATGCGCCTGGATTTCAAACGGGTGCCGGAACGAGTTCTCATCGAACATATGGGGCGTATCTGTCAGGAAAAGGGCGTGGAGATCACTGAAAGCGCGCTCAGACTGCTAGCCGCCAATGCGGACGGTTCAGTCAGGGATGGATTGAGTATTCTGGATCAATGCCTTTCCGCAGGCGATAAAAAATTGGACAGAGATGTAGTGCTGGATTTTCTGGGAACAGTGTCAGAGGAATTCTTTATTGATCTTACGGAGAGAGCGGCGCTTCATGATGTGGCCGGTGCGTTGGTATTGCTGGATCAGGCGTTGCAGGAGGGTAAGGACGTAAAACAGCTGATGAAGGATTGGATGAGCCATTACCGCAGCCTGTTGATCACTAAATACATCAAAAATGCAGAAGACATGCTCAATATGTCTTCCGAAAACATAGAAAAGCTCTGCAATCAAAGCAGTCAGATATCATTAGACGAAATTAATAACGGCATTGTCACCCTGTCAAAGACCATCAATGACGCGCGATATTCTACCCAGCCTCGCGTTTTGCTGGAGCTGGCCATTGTCACAATTGCAACGGGATTGGCAGAGGCAGCGCCCCTGGGAGGCAGCGCCGGCAATCAGGCGCGATCTCCGAGACAAGCTGCGGTATCGCCAAGACCGGTGAGAACTGATCAAAGGGTATCTGTCCAGACGAAGTCTCCTTTGCCAGAGGCTGCGGCTTTTTCGCCGCGACAGGAGGAAGCAGATTCCTTGCGGGCACAGATGACGGCAGAGCCGCCGCAAAATGGCGATACAGTACAACCCTATGAACTGGATGAAATCTGGAATAGAGTTTTTGAGGAGGCAGAGGATATTAAGAGCAGCTTTAACCTGATTCGAACAGGAGCATCTCTGGCGGGAATCAATGACAGGGAATTCAAAGTAATCGCTCACGGCGAATTTGTCAAAACGTATTTAAGAGATAATCAGAATCAGATTTGTCAATTAGTGGAGAATATTGTAGGGAAAAAGCTGAAAATGATAGTTCAGTCTGACGGACAACAACCAGAAAAGGATTCGCCGGGTCAGGAAATGGAAACATTGGCCGCGAAGGTGAGTCAGGAGCTGGGAGTGAAAGTTCGTATAGAATAGAATGAATTAACGTAACAATAAACAAGGTGTGGAAATAATTCCGCTTAAGAAGAAAACAGGAGGAAAGATTTATGGGAAAAGGCATGAGAGCAGGCAAGAAGCCAAAGGCGCCAGGCGCAGGCAATATGCAGAAGCAGCTGCAGCAGATGCAGGCGATGCAGCGGCAGATGGAGCAGATGCAGGCAGAGCTTGAGGAAAAGGAAATCACTACTACTTCCGGCGGCGGCGCGGTAAGCGTTACTGTCAATGGAAAGAAGGAGATTGTGACGCTGCAAATTGATAAGGATGTGGTAGATCCTGACGATGTAGAAATGCTGCAGGATTTGGTAGTGGCAGCAGTGAATGAGGCGATGAGACAGGTCGATGATATTTCCAACGCGGAGATGGGAAAACTCACCGGAGGTCTCAATATTCCGGGCTTAGTATAGGATGTAGGGCATGAAACAGTATCCCAGGCCATTAGGCCGGCTGATCAATGAACTGTCTAAGCTGCCCGGCATTGGCGGCAAGACGGCGCAGAGGTTGGCCTTCCATATTCTTTCCCTGCCGGATAAAGAAGCGCAGGCGTTGGCGTTTGCGATAACAGAGGCAAAAGACAACATGCGCTATTGTTCGATTTGTGGAAATTTAACAGATCAGGATCCGTGCGCGATTTGCAGTGACAACAGTCGGCGGAAGGATGTCATTTGCGTTGTAGAAAGTCCGAGAGACGTCATGGCTATGGAACGTATTAAGGAGTTTGACGGGCAATATCATGTTCTTCACGGCGCGATTTCACCTATGGACGGCATCGGTCCTGAAGATATTAACCTGAAGCAGCTAATTGTTCGACTGCAGCAAAATACCCATATCAAGGAGCTGATTTTGGCAACAAATCCAAATATCGAAGGAGAAGCTACAGCTATGTATATAGCGAGGCTGATTAAACCCTCAGGAATCAAAGTCAGCCGTATTGCCAATGGAATTCCTGTTGGGGGTGATTTAGAGTACGCGGATGAGGTTACGCTGCTAAAGGCGATGGAAGGAAGAAGGGAACTATAGCGATAGTCCCTGATCTTTGGCTTCCTTCATGAGATATTCGTATTTGGTTTTTGCCGCCAGGAAACTATAGGATGCGTAATCCACAGCGGCGGTGTCCGTAAGTTCATTAAACAAGCAGGCTGCCTGCTCCATTTCGGAGCGGGCGCTTTTTATATAGGAGAGCAGCTGCTGCGCCTGAGAGCTTTTTTCCGCGGTAGTCTGGATTTTGGACAGACCCGGGATCTGAAAAGTTAACTTCATGGAATCACATCCTTTGCAAGTATTTGATTCTATTTTATTCCACTTTCGCATATTTTATACAAGGGGCGTTTACCTTTAGCCAGGAAACGCGATTTTTTATATAAGGGGGCTATCATGGGAATAGAAATGGGCGTATATCTTACCTTTGGCGGAGCGTTGATTTTAATTTTTTTGCTGGGCCGGGCCCTGTTGGTGCCGCTGAAGATGATACTGAAGCTAATTGCGAACAGTTTAGTTGGAGCGGTCCTTTTGATTGTAATTAATTTCATTGGAATGAATATCGGAATCATGATACCGATCAATGTAGTTAACGTATTAACTGTAGGAATACTAGGCGTGCCCGGTGTTATCACGCTGTTATTGATTTGTAATTAATGTATACAAAATGTATATTCATGTATATTGTATTATTGTCCGTACAATCTTGACAATTCTGCTGTAATGAGTTAAAGTAGTACCATTGTTTGTACAATAAAACGAATTGTTAGAGTTTAAAACAATTTTTTAGTTCAGAAGAAAAGAGAGAATGGGAGGAAAATCTAATGGCTAAAAAAAGAATGAAAACAATGGACGGTAATACTGCCGCAGCACAGGTTTCGTACGCGTTTACGGACGTAGCAGCGATTTATCCGATCACGCCTTCGTCGACTATGAGCGAAGTAGTCGATGAGTGGGCGGCATATGGAAAGAAAAATATTTTCGGGCAGACTGTTAGAGTTGCCGAGTTACAGTCAGAGGCCGGTGCGGCAGGTACCGTACACGGATCCCTTTCATCGGGCGCCCTGACGACTACATATACATCCTCACAGGGGTTACTTTTGATGATCCCGAATATGTACAAAATCGCGGGAGAAATGCTCCCCGCCGTATTCCATGTAGCGGCTAGAAGTGTATCTTCTCACGCTTTATGTATCTTCGGAGATCATTCAGACGTTATGGCAACTCGTCAGACAGGCTTTGCCATGCTGGCGTCCAGTTCAGTACAGGAGGTTATGGATTTAGGAGCAGTAGCGCATTTGGCGGCTATTAAAGGAAGCCTGCCTTTTGTACATTTCTTTGACGGATTCAGAACTTCCCATGAGATTCAGAAAATCGAGACGATAGAATATGACGAGCTGAGAAAACTGATCGACTTGGATGCAGTTGACAAGTTCAGGAAACGGGCGTTGAATCCGGAGCATCCGATGATTCGCGGTACAGCACAGAATCCAGATATCTTTTTCCAGGCCAGGGAGGCTTCTAATAAGTTCTATAATGAACTGCCTGAAATTGTTGTAGAATATATGGATAAAATCGGCGAGGTCACTGGCAGACATTATAAACCCTTTGACTATGTTGGCGCGCCTGACGCGGAAAATATCATCGTTGCCATGGGTTCTGTCTGTGAAACCATAGAGGAATCTATGGAGAAGCTGCTTGCGGAGGGTCACAAAGTAGGACTGATCAAAGTGCGTCTTTACCGGCCTTTTGTTAAAAAATATTTTATGGATGTTTTGCCGAGAACAGTAGAGAGAATTGCTGTTTTAGACAGAACAAAGGAGCCGGGCGCTATTGGAGAGCCATTGTATCAGGACATTAAGACTATGCTATATGGAGAAAAATACGCGCCGGAAGTATACGGCGGTAGATACGGCCTGGGTTCTAAGGATGTGACGCCTGGTATGATTCAGGCGGTGTTCGACAATCTGTATCACAAGCACCCGAAGGATCATTTTACAGTAGGTATCGAGGATGATGTAACAGGGCATTCTCTGGGCTATACCGTGGGTATTTCCAGAGAACCGGAGGGCACGATCAAGTGCAAGTTCTGGGGTCTGGGCTCTGACGGTACGGTAGGCGCGAACAAGACTGCTATTAAGATTATCGGTGACAAGACCGACATGTACGCGCAGGGATACTTTGCTTATGACTCCAAGAAGTCCGGAGGCGTAACGATTTCCCATTTGCGGTTTGGACATAATCCGATTAAATCTACCTACCAGATCAACCGAGCGGATTTTGTGGCGTGTCACAATCAGGCCTATTTGCGTCAGTACGATATGCTGAAGGATCTGCGTAAGGGCGGAACCTTCCTGCTGAACAGCCTTTGGTCGCCGGAAGAAATGGGAGATCATCTGCCGGCAAAGGTGAAACGCGATCTGGCAAAGAAGGAGATCAATTTCTATACTATTGACGCGTGGAAGATCAGTGAAGCTATCGGATTGGGAAGCAGAATCAATATGATCATGCAGGCTGCGTTTTTCAAGCTTACAGAGGTTATTCCTATTGATGACGCGATCAAATATTTGAAAGAGGGAATAGAGAAGACCTATAAGAAGAAGGGGCAACAGATCATTGACATGAACTGGAAAGCTGTAGACGAAGGTATAAACGCTATTCAGAGGGTCGAGATTCCAGAAGACTGGAAGGAAGCAGAAGATGAGAAGGGTAAGGTTATCGATTTGCCGGTGTTTATCGAAGAAGTTTTGATTCCGATGAACAGTCAGGAGGGCGACGACCTGCCGGTAAGTGTTTTTGTAAATCACCCAGACGGCTCATTTCCTCTGGGAACCAGCCGGTACGAGAAACGCGGCGTAGCGGTACATTTGCCTAAATGGGATATGACGAAGTGCATTCAGTGTAATCAGTGTTCTTTCGTATGTCCGCATTCGGCTATTCGTCCGGTGTTGCTCAATGATGAGGAGCTGAAGAAAGCGCCAAAAGGCTTTGAGACGATCAAGGCCCAGGGAGCTAAGCTGGAGGGATTGCATTACAGAATGCAGCTGTCAGCGCTGGACTGCATGGGTTGCGGTAATTGCGCGGATATTTGTCCAGCAAAGGAAAAGGCGCTGAAAATGGAAGCTTACGCTGATGTGGTACATGAAGCTGAAAATTGGGAATATGCTATGACGATTCCAAAGAAGGATCTGCCTGTGGATAAAAAATCGGTTAAGGGCAGTCAGTTCTGCCAGCCGTATTTCGAGTTCTCCGGCGCTTGCGCAGGCTGTGGTGAAACACCGTATTTGAAGGTAATTACGCAGCTGTTCGGTGATAGAATGATGATTGCTAACGCAACAGGCTGTTCCTCCATCTGGGGAGCGTCTGCGCCGTCGATGCCGTATTGTACGGATGAGAAGGGACATGGTCCGGCTTGGTCCAATTCTCTGTTTGAGGACAATGCTGAATTCGGTTACGGCATGGTGCTGGCGACCAAGCAGATTCGCGATAAAATTGAGAGCAATATGAAGGCGCTTCTGGAATTGGATATCGATGACGAGATGAAGGATGCCTTCAAAGAATGGCTGGAATATAAGGATCACGGTGAGGAATCTATCGCTGCGGCGGCAAAGGTTCTAAAGGCTATTGAGGATATGGAGACTGCTGACGATGTATTGAAGCAGCTGTGCGACAGAATCCTCAGATATCAGGATTATCTGGTTAAGAAGTCCATCTGGGCTATCGGAGGCGACGGTTGGGCTTATGATATTGGCTACGGCGGCTTAGATCACGTATTGGCTTCCGGCGAGAATATCAACGTACTGGTGTTTGATACGGAGGTTTATTCCAACACTGGCGGCCAGGCCTCAAAGGCAACGCCGGCAGCAGCCATCGCCAAATTCGCCGCGTCAGGCAAGAAGATCAAGAAAAAGGATCTGGGCATGATGGCTATGTCCTACGGTTATGTTTACGTAGCGCAGGTCGGCATGGGAGCGGACAAAGCGCAGTTCATGAAGGCTATTGCCGAAGCAGAAGCTTATGACGGACCTTCTTTGATCATTGCATATGCGCCATGCATTAACCATGGGATTAAAAAGGGCATGGGTAAGTCTCAGGACAATATCAAAGAGGCGGTGGAGGCCGGGTATTGGCATCTGTACCGGTACAACCCGGAATTGAAAAAGAAGGGTCGCAATCCGTTCATCTTAGACTCGAAGGAGCCGACAAAACCGTTCAGAGATTTCATCATGGGACAGAACCGTTACGCGTCGTTAGCGAAGGAATTCCCTCAGTCGGCTGATAAGCTCTTTGCTATGACGGAAGCAGATGCAAGAGAAAAGTACGAGAATTATAAAAAGCTATCTGAAGAATAAGATATGAATATGAAAGATATGGAATAGAGTAATCTGTTCCATATTTTTTTGAAAAGATTTCACCGGTTGGCTATAGCTTTTTCTGCAGGAATAAGGTATGATGAATATAACAGCTTTAATTGATTAAGGCGGAGAGGAAGGATGGAGCCGATGAGCAAATATAATTTGAAATATCTTGCAGTACCTTTGCCAGAGGATATTATGAAGGAGAAGTGGAGCGGACATTTCGACCGGGCGCGTAATCTGATTGAGAGACGCCTTGAGGGAGAATTGACGGAGGCCATGCGGAGCAGACTGGAATTAGAACTGGTCAATTTACGGCATCTGGAAAAGTGCTATATCTATACGGAGGCGGAGGCTTTAGAGCAGATTCGAGGCAGAATACCATCCTTCGCGGTGGAAGAACTGAAAGAATTGCGTTTGGATAATAAGGTGGATTTCATTTATTTGGATGAAGAACCGCGTTATCTGCGCAGCTTCTGTGGGACGCTGTTTAACGTATATCCTGAATTTCGTAAAAGAGAGGCGGAGGCTCTGGGAGAGAATGTTGTTTATGAGCCTGATGCCGTGGATGAACTTTTGGAGAATTTATCTGATGGACAGGATACTTCGGCCCATATCCATATTCGTCACCAGTTGAATCTGGAGGCGACTGGTTTGGAGGAAGGCCGTAAGGTTCGCGTTCACGTGCCGCTGCCTGTACAGCGGCAGCAGATTCATAATTTACAGGTTTTGACTGTATCGCCGGAACCGGCGGCGCTTCCATCTTTGGATGATGGATATCCTTCAGCCTACTTTGAAGGACCCGCTATGAAAGGACAGTCATATACGGTTGAATATGCTTTTGATCATGTGACAAAGTATACGGACTTATCCTACGGCGCTATGAAAGGGATGGAGAAGGAATATGCGCCTGTGCCTGCAGAGCTGCATCCGTTCTTGGAGGAACAGCTTCCGCATATACAGTTTACGCCTTACTTAAAAGAATTAGCGAAAGAACTGGTTGACAAAGACGGCGATATGTTAAAGACAGCGCGTAATATCTATGATTACATTACGACCAAGGTGATGTATCGTTTCACGAGGGATTATGCCGCTATTGACAATCTTAGTGAATACTGTGCAATTAATCAGAGAGGCGATTGCGGTATTCAGGCTTTATTGTTCATTACTCTTTGCAGAATATGCGGCATACCGGCACAGTGGCAGTCGGGTATAGATGCAAAACCGGGCAGCATTGGGCAGCATGACTGGGCGATGTTTTGGTTGCCGTCAAAGGGATGGCTGTATTCGGATCTTTCCTACGGAGGAGCGGCTTACCGGCGAGGCCATATGAAAAGATGGGAGTATTTCTTCGGAAACGCGGATCCATACAGGATTCCAATCAATAACCAGTTCCAGGCTGAGTTGATTCCGGCAAAGGAATTTCCGAGAGAGGATCCTTGTGACAACCAATGTGGAGAAGCTGAGTACATGGATCGTGGTTTGTACGGAAACGATTGGAGCTGCTCGTATACAGAGATAGATATTCATCGGATATAGAAGAAATATAAAAGAGCTGTTTTCTCAACAGCTCTTTTATATTGTGCTTGATTTGCTTTATGAGAAAATCTTCAGTCCAAAGAAGGTATCTATCTGGCCGATCAGTACCAGTACCATCATCAGTGGGGCAACGAATTTAATGCAGAAATCGAAGAACATCTGTGTACGGAATTTATTGCCCTCCAGAGTGATTTCTTCATCTACCAGTTTTGTTGGGAGAATGATAGCCATATAGCAAGCTCCCAACGGCATCAGAACGCCTTCAGAAACCAGATCAAATGCGTCTAACCAAGTGCTTTGACCAAAGAATTGAGGGAATCCGTTAGCGCCCAGTCCGTCTAAGGAGATGAGAATTGCTTCTGCCATAACGATAAGGCCCATAACGGTAGTAGTGGTTTTTCTGTCAATTGGTTTGCCCTTTTCTGCGCGCTTGTCCATGATTACAGCGCTGACAGCTTCCAGCAATGCGATAGATGAAGTAATCGCCGCGATGAAAACCAGTCCGTAGAGCAGGAAGCCAAAGAGCGGTCCTAATTTTCCCATGGCCTGGAATACAGTCTGCAAAGTAACAAACAGTAACCCAGGGCCGCCTGCCGGGTCTAAACCAGAAGCGAAGACTGCCGGCATGACTGCCAGACCGGCCATGATAGCGATGACAGTATCGGCAAATGGTATGATCAAAGCGTTTCTTTCAATGTTTTCATTTTTCTTCATGTAGGAACCATAGGTTACTGTGATACCCATACCGAGGGATAAAGAGAAGAACATCTGTCCTCCGGCAGCTGCGAGAACACTGATGAAGCCGGATCCTTTAAATACTTCCCAATTTGGTTTGAACATGAATTCCAGACCTTCGCTTGCTCCCGGCAGCGTTACGCTTCGGATAATGACAATGACAAGCATGAGGAACAGAGCCGGCATAGCAACTTTAGTGAATTTTTCAATACCGCCGGAAACACCTGCTCTGACAATGAGAATGGTCAGCAAAACGAAGATGACGGAATAAATGACAGTCTGTAACTGATCCGTGTAGAAATCAGTGAAGAAAGCGCCGCTGTCTGTATCACCTACACCCCAGCCTGCACCAAAGAGATCGCCCAGATTAGCCAGCGCATATTTGATGCAGTAGCCACCCAGCATGCAGTAGAAGCCCAGAATCAGTAACGGGGATATCCAGCCAAACCAGCCGATAAAGCTGTATTTCTTATCGATAGATTTATAAGCGCCTACAACGCCCTTGCCGGTGTGACGTCCCAACGCCAGTTCACCAGCACAGATAACAAAGCCTACGAAACGACTAAAATTAAGTACAGGAGCAGAAAAGCAAATCCGCCGTTAATGCCCATCTTGTAAGGAAAGCCCCACAAGTTGCCCAGGCCTACAGCAGAGCCTACCGCAGCCATGAGAAATCCAAAGCTGCTGCCCCATTGACCCTTGTTGTGTTGTTGTTCCATAAAACACTACCTCCAAAAAAATTAATAATATATACCAAGACAAAGTATTATACCGAATATCATTATACCATGCCTATTTTATTTGTCAATCAAAACATAAAACGATTTTGAAACTTGTTTGTACGCATAAATAACTGAATAAAATTCAATCTCTTTTTAATGGATATGTATAGTGAAACAGAAAAAAGCGAGATTCGCAAGAATCCCGCTTTAGCATCAAATAATATGAATGATGTTTAGTATGTATGCAGCTTCTTAGAACAGAGTAGTAAATCCAAGGAATCCGTTTAAGGATACAATGATCAGAATACCGCAGATGATAGGGTCAACATACTTCAAACAGAAATGTACAAAGCCTTTTGTCTTGAAATTAGATCCTTCAGCTACTTCTTCATCCAGGAATTTCAGTCTGGTCCAACCAAGCATGATCGCCATACCGGTAGCGCCGATCGGCATCAGAAGACCTTCTGCAAACAGATCGAAGAAGTCGAGCCATACTTTTCCAGCTTCAGCGCCGAGGAATGCGGACAGTGGATTCCACCAACCGGAGGAACCAAGACCATCACCGGTTACGATTAAGTTGCCTGCAAGAGCGATAATAGCTGTCAGCGCTACACATTTTGCTCTGCCGCCCATCTTGCCCTTTCTCTCCTGTGCATCTACCATAGCCTGAATACCGCCTTCCATCATACCGATGGAGGAGGACAGAGCAGCGAAGAATATCAGCAGGAAGAAGATTAAGCTGAAGATAGGACCAATGCTTCCCATGTTCTGGAATACAGTAACCATGGTGGAGAACAGAAGTCCAGGACCCGCGTTAGGAGCTAAGCCATATGCGAATACTGCAGGGAAAATACAGATACCTGCCATAACAGCAACAAGCGTGTCTGCAATTGCTACGATTGCAGCGTTCTTTTCAAGGTTTTCACCTTTGGACAGCTTTGCGCCATAAGCGATGAGACATCCGGAAGCCAGGGACAGTGAGAAGAAGCACTGATTACCGGCGGTACCAAGTACTTTAATCCATCCAGCACCCTTGAATACACTCATGTCAGGCTTGAAAATATAAGCAAGACCGTCCATTGCTCCAGGCAAAGTGCATGCTCTGACAATGATGATAATCAGGCAGACTACCAGAGCCGGAATCGCAACCTTACAGAATTTCTCAATACCGGAAGTGCCAATGTAAACGATAAATACAGTCAGAGCCCAGAAAACTACCATATAAAGGATAGCTGGCAAACCGCTGGAGATAAAGCCTCCAAAGTATTCGTCTGCATTAGTTGTACCGATATCTCCAGCGCCGACAACCCAGCCGATGGATGCGATCAGATATTTCATGATGTATCCACCGAAGGTGCAGTAGAATGCGACTAAGAAATAAGGTACGATGGTTTCGATAATACCAAAAATTTTGAAACCTTTGTTGGTGTGCTCAAAGCCTTCGATAGCGGCTTTTCCCGTTTTACGGCCGATGGCAAACTCGCCCATCAGCAATGGATAGCCTACCAGTACCAGGAATACCAGATAGCAGAGCAGAAATGCGAATCCACCGCTGTTACCCATTTTGTACGGGAAGGACCAAAGGTTACCGAGACCTACAGCAGATCCGATGGAAGCCATAAGGAATCCAAAATTGCTGTTAAAGCCATTGTTGTTTTTTTGTTCCATTGAACTACCTCCTAATAAAATGAATAAATGCATTAAATTTTTATTCTGTTACCATTATAAGTCAATGTATGCCGTAATGTCAACATGTATACACGGGAAACTGCAAAATTGTTTGAATATTAAAAAATAAATTTGACAATTTATTATCAAGCACGAAAAAAGAGGTCTTTCTGGTGAATAGGGTAAAAATATGGGAAGCAATCCTTGATTTTGTTGGTGTTTCCCTTTAATATTTATAATAAAGAATTTAATCGGGAGGATAATTATGGCAATCGAGAAAGTAAGGGCGTATTTTGAAATCCTTGGTATAGCAGACAGAGTGCAGGAGTTTGACGTATCCAGCGCGACGGTAGAATTGGCAGCACAGGCAGTGGGCGTAGAGGGGGCGAGAATCTGCAAGACTTTGTCCTTTAAAAGCCCGGAGGGATGCATTTTGATTCAGGTCGCCGGGGATGCGCGCATCGATAATAAAAAGTTTAAGGCGCAGTTTGGATATAAGGCCAAAATGTTGTCGGCGGAAGAAGTGGTCGCCTATACCGGTCATGCCATCGGCGGCGTGTGTGCATTTGCCATCGAAAATCCGGACGTGAAAGTGTACTGTGATGTTTCCATGCAGCGTTTTGACACCGTATCTCCTGCGTGCGGCAGCGCCAATAGCGCCATCGAATTGACCTGTGACGAACTGTTTCGCTATTCCAAAGCAGAGGCCTGGATCGATGTGAGTAAGCTGCCGGAGGAAGGACAGAAATAATGGGATCATTGGAAAGACAGAATAAATGGAAGAAGGAAGCGAAGCGATTTCTGTTCTGTACCATCGGCGCAGTCTTGATTGCGTTCAATATTAAGAGTTTTGTCAGAACTGGAGGCCTTTTTCCCGGTGGATTCAGTGGGATTACGCTGCTTTTGCAGCAGATCGGCAGTACCTATTTTGACATATCGCTGCCCTATACATTGGTGTATCTGCCGCTGAACCTGATTCCGATTTATATTGGTCTGCGGCATTTAGGAAAACACTTTACGGTGTATTCAGTCTATGTAATTCTGCTCAGCAGTTTTTTGACGGACTTGATGCCGGCGTTTACCATTACCTACGACGTGCTGCTAATTTGCATATTCGGCGGCATTATCAACGGCGCTGCGATTAGCCTGTGTCTTTATGTGGGCGCCAGCGGAGGCGGTACGGATTTTATTTCCATTTACTTTTCACAGAAGAAAGGCATCGATACCTGGAATTATATCTTTATGGCAAACGTGTGTATTTTGATCACGGCGGGGGTGCTGTTCGGATTTGATCGGGCGCTGTATTCGATTATCTTCCAATATACCAGCACGCAGATCATTCAACTGCTGCATAAACGATATCAAAAGCATACGCTGTTGATCATTACGGAGCAGCCCAGCGCCATTTACGGCAGAATTAAAGCCATCACTAACCACGATGCAACTCACTTTAAAGGGATTGGATGCTATGAGGGTACAGAGAGAAACATGCTTTACTCTGTAGTTTCCAGTGAAGAAGTGAACAAAGTGCTGGCCGCGATTTTAGAGACGGATCCAGGGGCTTTTGTCAATGTGATGAAGACAGAGCAGATCGGCGGCTGGTTCTATAACAGACCCAATGACTGAGATATAGAAGCACGGGTAAGAAGAATACCTGTGCTTTTTTGATAATTTAAAAACAAAAGCGAACATTTGTTTGAAATTGCAAAATCGTTGTGGTATAATGAACGCAACTGATTGAAACGGCGTTGCCGCAGGGAAGCGTTCATTGAATCATGACTTGCGATTCTATATTCAGAGGAATCGTCATGGTATAATGTCTACACACGGCGATGAAGCCCTAGCCCGCTGATCGGCAAGCCACAGGCGCAGGCGGAAGCGAGGCAGGTCTCATGTCAGGAGTGCAGGAGCTTTGCTCCGTGGCACTCTACGGCGAGGCGAGCTGAAAGCGCAGGCGGATTTAAAATGAAGTTTTTTGCGTAAAGGGAGCAGAATAAAATATTGAGGTTGAAACAAATTTTATATTAGATTAAGATAGAGATGTTTGGAGTTTCGGGAGGAAAAGATGGAATTTAAATTACATTCAGAATATAGTCCGACTGGAGATCAGCCGCAGGCGATTAAAACGTTGACAGAAGGTATTTTAAATGGAAAAAAACATCAGACTTTGATGGGCGTTACCGGTTCAGGAAAGACTTTTACCATGGCGAATATCATCGAAAGTGTGCAGAAGCCTACTTTGGTGATATCCCATAATAAGACGCTGGCAGCACAGCTGCATGGTGAGTTCAAAGAGTTTTTTCCGGAAAACGCGGTGGAGTATTTTGTGTCCTACTACGATTATTATCAACCGGAGGCTTATGTGCCTTCCACAGATACCTACATTGAGAAGGATTCAGATATAAATGACGAAATTGAAAAGCTGCGTCACTCTGCGACAGCGGCCCTTGCTGAGCGGCGAGATGTTATTATTGTAGCATCGGTTTCCTGTATTTATGGATTAGGAAGTCCGTTCGACTATGAGAATCAGTTGATATCATTACGGCCAGGCATGGAAAAGCCTCGCAATGAAATTTTGCGAAAATTAGTAGATATACAATATAATAGAAATGATCTCGCATTTGAGAGAGGAACCTTTCGGGTGCGGGGAGATATTATAGACGTGTTTCCGGCTGGCTCTGACAAAGCGGTTCGTATAGAACTATTTGGAGATGAGATAGAGAGCATTAAGGAGATGAACCCACTAACAGGAGAGATTTTGGGACTTAGAAATCATGTTGCCATCTATCCGGCATCCCATTATGTAACTTCCAAGGAAAACATGGAGAAGGCGCTGGTTACTATAGAAGAAGAACTGGAGCAGCGGGTACAATGGTTTAAGGACAGAGGAAAGCTGCTGGAAGCGCAGAGAATTGAACAGCGAACTCGATATGATATGGAGATGCTCAGGGAAATCGGCACATGTAAGGGCATTGAGAACTATTCGCGGCATATTAACGGCCTTGCGCCGGGCACTCGACCCTATACTCTGATCGATTATTTTCCCGATGATTTTCTGATTATGATTGATGAATCTCATGTTATGCTTCCACAGCTTCGAGCCATGTATGCGGGAGACCGTTCCAGGAAATCCTCCTTAGTAGAGTACGGTTTCAGATTGCCATCGGCATTGGATAACAGGCCTCTACAGTTTGAGGAGTGGCAAAAACTTGTCAATCAGGCGGTTTACGTGAGCGCAACTCCGGCGCCATATGAGAAGGAAATGGCGGGAGGCGTTACAGCAGAACAGATTATTCGTCCGACAGGACTGCTGGATCCTCCGATTTTTGTGCGTAAGACGGAGGGACAGATTGACGATTTGGTTGGCGAGCTCAGAGCGACAGCAGAACGCGGAGAGAGAGCGTTTGTCACTACTTTGACGAAAAAGATGGCAGAGAGTCTTACAGACTATTTGAAAGAAGCCGGAATACGGGTCAGATATCTCCATTCGGAGGTGGACACTCTTGAGAGATTGGAAATCATACGGGATTTGCGTCTGGGAGAGTTCGATGTCCTGGTAGGCATCAACTTACTTAGAGAAGGATTGGATATTCCGGAGGTTTCGCTGGTAGCTATTTTGGATGCGGATAAGGAAGGATTTTTGAGGACAGAAACCTCTTTGATTCAGACCATCGGCCGCGCAGCCAGAAATGCTGAGGGTCGGGTTATCATGTACGCCGATTATATCAGTAAGGCGATGAAAGCGGCGATCGATGAAACGGAGAGAAGGCGAAGCACACAGGATAAATATAATAAAGAGCATGGTATTACGCCAAAGAGTGTGCAGAAGTCTGTTAGAGAGGTTATTGAAGCGACTCGCGCCGCTGAGGATGAAAGCAAATATAAAGGCAAAAAGCCGCTGGAATTGACGCAGAAGGAGTTAAAGGATTATATAAAGGAATTAGAAACGGAAATGAAGCAAGCAGCAGTTGATTTGCAGTTTGAACGCGCTGCGCAGCTTCGTGACCAGATATTTGAGTATAAAGTAAGATTAAAGTAGAAAAGGAGAACGTGCATGGCAAACGAAATTATTGTCAAGGGCGCAAACGAAAATAATTTAAAATCTATTAATGTGAATATCCCCAGAGATAAGATGGTAGTATTGACTGGTTTATCCGGATCAGGCAAATCATCCTTAGCTTTTGATACTATTTATGCAGAGGGACAAAGAAGATATGTAGAAAGCTTATCTTCTTATGCCCGTCAGTTTCTTGGACAGATGGACAAGCCGGATGTAGAGTTGATTGAGGGGTTGTCTCCTGCAATTTCTATTGATCAGAAGACCACCAGTAAGAATCCGCGTTCCACAGTAGGCACTGTTACGGAAATTCATGATTATCTTAGATTATTATATGCTCGTATTGGACGTCCGCATTGCCCGGTTTGCGGCAAACCCATTACCAGTCAGACAGTAGATCAGATGGTAGATACGATTATGGAGTTTCCGGAAGGAACCAGAATTATGATTTTAGCGCCAGTGATTCGGCAAAGAAAGGGCGAGCATGAAAAAATTCTGGAAAGAATTCGAAAAGAGGGTTTTACAAGAGCCAGAGTTGATGGAGAAATACGCCTGCTGAATGAGGAAGAAATTAAACTCGACAAGAAGTTTAAACATACAATTGAGATTGTAATTGATAGGATTATTATAAAAGAAGGTCAGGAAAGCCGAATTTCTGAGGCTGTAGAATTAGCCATGAGCCAGGGAGACGGACTGGTATTGGTGCATTTTCAGGATCAGGATTTTCAGATAGAAAAAACCTTTTCCACTAAATTGGCGTGCCCGGAACACGGAGTTAGTATTGAGGAGTTAGAGCCGAGAATGTTTTCGTTTAACAGTCCGTTTGGAGCATGTCCCAGCTGCAATGGCTTGGGTTTTTCTCAGAAGATTGATCCGGAACTGATTATTAAAACAGATAAGAGCGTCATAGACGGAGCTTTAGGGACGATCTTTGCTTCTATGGAGTTTTCCGGATTCTATCGTCAAATGATTGACGCGCTGGCTAAGGAGCATGGCGTGGATTTGACAGTCCCTTATTGTGAACTTCCGGAGAAATTCAAGAAGGAGTTGCTTTACGGCACAGGAAACCGTCACTTAAAATATACGTATACAAGCCGTAGCAACGGCAGTGTATCTCATCGGGATCATCCGTTTGAGGGTGTAATCAATAATGTTGAACGCCGCTACAGGGAGACACATTCCGAATTTATGAAGGAAAAGATGCAGAAATATATGACTGTAAGAGATTGTCCGGATTGTAAAGGGAAGCGGTTAAAGCCGGAGGTACTGGCTGTAACTGTCGGCGGAAAAAATTTGGCAGAGCTATCTGATATGTCCATTCGAGACGCCTATAATTTTATAGATCAGCTGGAGTTGACAGAGAAGGAGCAGATCATAGGACGGCAGATTATCAAGGAGATTAAAGCGCGGCTTACCTTTTTGCTGGATGTGGGATTGGAATATCTGACGCTTTCACGGGCAGCGGGCACCTTGTCTGGTGGGGAATCCCAACGGATTCGTTTGGCAACACAGATTGGTTCCAGTTTGATGGGCGTGTTGTATATTCTGGATGAACCCAGTATTGGCCTGCACCAGAAGGATAATGAAAAGCTGTTAGAAACCCTTCGGCATCTGACCGATTTAGGCAATACTCTTTTAGTCGTGGAGCACGACGAGGATACAATGTATGCTGCAGATCATATTATTGATATCGGTCCTGCCGCGGGTATTTATGGCGGAGAACTTGTTGCGCAGGGAACGGTAGAGGAAATTAAGGCATGTCCAGAATCAATAACAGGACAGTATCTTTCTGGCAAGAAGAAAATAGAAGTTCCGAAGGTGCGCAGAGAGGGTAATGGTAAATTCATTACAATTAAAGGCGCGTCAGAGAATAATCTTCGTAATATAGACGTAGACATTCCTTTGGGAAAATTTGTTTGTGTTACTGGTGTATCCGGATCGGGAAAAAGCAGTCTGATCAACGAGATTCTTAATAAAGGGGCTTCTAAAATCATAAACAGAACGAAGGATGAGGCAGGTAAATTTGATGAAATTCTGGGATTGGAACATATCGATAAGGTTATCGATATCGACCAGTCTCCAATCGGAAGAACGCCGCGTTCCAATCCTGCGACTTATACAGGCATGTTCACACATATACGGGATCTGTTTGCGTCCTTACCGGAATCTAAAATTCGGGGATTTGAAAAAGGGCGTTTTAGCTTTAATGTCAAAGGAGGACGCTGTGAAGCGTGCAGTGGAGACGGCATTATTAAAATAGAGATGCACTTTTTGCCTGACGTTTATGTGCCTTGCGAGGTATGCAAAGGAAAGAGGTATAACCGAGAGACGTTGGAAGTAAAATACAAAGGAAAAAGCATCTTTGACGTACTGGACATGAGCGTGGCGGAAGCATTAGAGTTTTTTAAAAATTTACCATCCATTAAACGACAGTTGGATACACTGAACGAAGTGGGATTGGATTATATTAAGTTGGGGCAACCTTCGACGCAGCTCTCTGGAGGAGAAGCGCAGAGAGTAAAGCTGGCGACGGAGCTGTCTAAGCGGAGTACCGGTAAAACTCTGTACATTTTGGATGAGCCTACAACGGGTCTGCATTTTGCGGATGTAGATAAACTGGTATCCGTATTGGATAAGCTAGTGGACGCGGGTAACACTGTGGTAGTTATCGAGCATAATTTAGATGTCATCAAACGGGCGGATCATGTTATAGATTTAGGACCGAACGGTGGAAACAGAGGCGGGTCTATCGTGGCTACTGGTACGCCGGAGGAGATTGCTGCATGTAAAAAATCTTATACGGGACAGTTCTTGAAGAAAATGTTAAAATAGTGTATAATTATATATTGTACATTTATTTATAGCATCCGTAAGGATAAGGTAAGAAGGAGATAATCCAAAATGATGAAGCGTGAAAACCTGACAATGTTGACAGATTTCTATGAAATCACTATGGCAAACGGATACTTTCAGTCAGGTAGTATTGAAGAAGATATCGCCTATTTCGATATGTTTTTCAGAAAAGTGCCCGATGGCGGCGGATATGCCATTATGGCAGGCGTAGAGCAATTGATCGATTATTTGAAAAACCTGAAGTTTACAGAGGAAGACATTTCCTATCTAAGGGAAAAGAAGGTTTTCTGCGAAGAATTTTTAGACTATTTGCGGGACTTTAAATTTTCCTGTGATGTCTGGGCGGTGCCGGAGGGTACGCCGATATTTCCTCATGAACCGATTTTAACGGTGAGAGGTCCGGTAATTCAGGCGCAGTTTATCGAGACTATGGTGCTGCTGACGATCAATCATCAGAGTTTGATTGCAACGAAAGCGAACCGTATTGTCAGAGCGGCTCAGGGAAGACCTGTTATGGAATTTGGAACCCGGAGAGCACACGGTACGGCTGCGGCTGTTTATGGCGCGCGGGCGGCTTATATTGGCGGTTGTGCTGGGACTGCATGTGCCATTGCAGATAGGGATTTTGGAATTACGGCCCTTGGCACTATGGCCCATAGCTGGGTACAGATGTTTTCCAGTGAGTATGAAGCTTTTAAACGGTATGCGGAAATTTATCCGGATAATTGCACCCTGTTGGTTGATACGTATAATGTTTTAAAATCCGGTGTTCCCAATGCAATCAGAGTGTTCAAGGAACAACAGCCGCAAAAAATGGGTATTCGCATTGACAGCGGCGACGTAGCGTATTTGACGAAAAAAGCCAGAAAAATGCTGGATGACGCGGGCCTGCGGGATTGTACTATAACGGTTTCAAACTCTCTGGATGAGTACATTATCAGAGACGTTATCATGGAAGGCGCGCAGATCGATTCCTTCGGCGTAGGCGAAAGACTGATTACTGCTAAGTCTGAACCGGTATTTGGCGGCGTGTATAAGTTAGCGGCGCTGGAGCGGGATGGTGAAATCATTCCAAAGATCAAAATCTCTGAAAATGTGGAGAAAATTACGAATCCAGGATTCAAATCTCTCTATCGGCTTTTCGACAAGGAGACGGGAAAGGCTCTGGCGGACGTATTGACTGTAGACGGTGAAGAAATTCCGGAAGCTGACGGCTATGAAATTTTCGATCCGAACGCGGTATGGAAAAAGAAAAAACTATATAATTTCTATGTGAAGAATCTTCGCGTGCAGATTTTTGACAAGGGACAGTGCGTGTATGAATGCCCTTCTATTGAGGAGGTTAAGGAATATTGCGCGCAGCAAATAGAAACGCTGTGGGGAGAGACTTTGCGTTTTGAGAATCCACAGACATACTATGTGGATCTATCACAGAATCTGTGGAATATGAAGAATCAGCTTTTGGAAGATCATGCAATGAGATAGAAGGAAATAAAATTGTAAAGACCAGCATATATTTGCTGGTCTTTTGGTATATTCCATAGTAAAATAGATTAAAGTAAGATTTTCAGCGGAAAGGATTTTTTATGCGGCATATTATTGTCTTTCTGTATGTTTTTACAATTCTTATAGGCGCTTCGGCGTTGACAATACAGTGGCTTGCGTCAAAAGGAGATAAAGAAAAGAACTTTGTGTCGATGAAGCCTTTTGTTATCATGCTGCTGTTTATGAATGTATACGATTTTTTGATTTACTATTGTGATAATATCATAAAAATAGACACTTATATGTTTCTCAGTATCGGCGATTGTTTTATCGCGATCTTGGTATTGCTTTGGTTACGGGTTTCTAACAGCATTACGGGTACGGAGGTGAAAAACAGGTGTATTGGTATTACTGAGAAATATGTAATTCTATATGGAATTGTTTGGCTTGCAGCGATCATTTTGTTTCGGGAGCTTTATTGGATTCGGTTGGTCATCGACATTCCACTGATCGGATTGTTGATAGCGGGCAGCGCCGAAAGCATTTACAGCAGTGTCAGAGAAAATGCTCCGAAACGATTTGTAGCTTATAAAGTTGTTATTGCGTTTTTCATGACCGTGAACTATGTCAGCTATTTTATCAGTGAAAGTGGATTTGTAGACAGGGCGGAAGCGCCTATTATGAACATCACAATTTACTATTGGATGGTAATTAATATCGCAAATATGATGCTTTTGTATAAAAGGGATTTTAGAAGCTCCTATACGGCAGAGACGCCGGTCGTTCTCGACCTTTCTGAGGCTCTTGCCAACGTACAGAAAAAGTATGAGCTGACAAAGAGAGAGGTTGAAATACTGGAAGAAATCTATAGTGGAAAGACGAATACGCAAATTGCGGAAGCGCTTTTTATATCAGAGAGTACAGTGAAAGCACACATTTATAATATTTTTCGTAAGTTGGATGTAAAGAGCAGGGTAGAAGCTGTATGCATTGTTAGAGAAGAAAAGGAACAGAAAGTATAATCCCCCGCTTATATGATACGAAATTAAAATGTCCCCCTCTTATATTTGCAAGGAGGGGGATATTTGTTTGACTACATTTTGCCAGAGGCGTTGAGCATATCTCTGATTTTGTGTTGTACCATTCTGGTAATAGCATCTCTGCCCGGACCTAAGTATTTTCTCGGATCGAATTCACCAGGATTTTCTACAAGAACTCTTCTGATTTCAGCAGTCATGGCAAGTCGCAGGTCGGTATCTACATTAACCTTGCAGATTCCATATTTTACGGCTTCGTGAATCATGTCTTCAGGGACGCCCTGGGCTCCCGGAATTTCTCCTCCATACTCGTTGCATCTGTCTACGAATTCTTTCAGCACAGAAGAAGCGCCATGAAGCACCAGAGGAGTGTCAGGAATAAGGGCATGAATTTTTTTCAGCCTTTCGTAATCTAAGTAGGGTTCGCCTTTGAATTTGTAAGCGCCATGGCTGGTACCGATGGCGATGGCCAGCGAGTCCACACCGGTTTTCTTTACGAATTCGGCGGCTTCGTCCGGATCTGTAAAGGTGGCGGAACGAGCGTCGACTTTGATATTATCTTCTACACCTGCTAATTTGCCCAATTCAGCTTCTACAACAACGCCATGGGCATGGGCATACTCTACGACCTGTTTTGTCAATGCAATATTTTCCGCAAGGGGATATTTGGAACCGTCGATCATAACAGAAGTGAATCCATCGTCAACACATTTTTTGCATATTTCAAAATCTTCACCATGATCTAAGTGGAGAGCCACGTCTACACCAGTATCTTCGATAGCGGCTTCTACCAGTTTCGTTAAGTAGGCAGGCTTGGCGTATTTTCTCGCGCCTGCGGAGACCTGCAAAATCAGCGGAGCACGTTCAATTTGTGCTGCTGTTACGATGCCCTGAATAATCTCCATATTGTTTACGTTAAATGCCCCGATGGCATAATCACTGTTAATCGCTTTGGAAAACATTTCTTTTGTTGTAACTAAAGCCATTTCGTACCTCCTTGAAAAAGTATATCTCTATTATACACTAAAGAGGTAAATTTTCAACGATTTCAAGCATTTTTTTCATATCGGGTAAAGAACCTGAGGAACTTGAACCATTCGTATTGCTGACCAGATTGCCCAGACCGCTATGTGCCAGGCTGTTTAATTTATCGATTGTATTGATACAGGTTCTGGCATTATCCAGAAAAGCTTCTAACTCCAACGTGCTTAAAGCGCCCGGGGAAGGGAGAGGCAGTCTGCCTCTGTGAGAAATTACTGCCAGCGCCAGGATGATGGGGATTGGGTTATTTGCCATATTTCACCTCCATATTTCTATAAATACAGTATGAAATTCCTTGCGGTTTGGTGCATATACTGAATAGAGAAAAGGAGGAACTGAGTATGAAATTAGATGAAAAAACAATTATGGATTTGGCTGGACAGTTAGGGATTCAGGCTGATAAAAAGAGCGCGGCGGATACAGCCAGACGTTATGAACAGAAAAGCGACGCAGAAATTGCTGCGGAGATTCTGAAGCTGCAGGATAAATTAAAGGCGGCGAATATTCCTTACGAAAAGCAGATGGCTATGGTGCAGAGCCTGATGCCAATGATGAGCGGTGAACAAAGAGCCCGGCTGAACAAGGTCATCGGGCTCATGAAAAAATAGAGGGAAATTCCCTCTATATAAAATTCTGGTTTTAAGCTGTAACAATTTTTGCGATATCTGCCTGGGTGCAGCCGGCATCGAATGTGAAGGTAGTCGCCTTGATATTCTCCGGCTTGTGCCCGGCATCCCGGCAAACCTGACTGAACTGGTCGTAGGATTCGAAAAGTCCTGCATTGACAAGATCCTGAACAGCGTCCGTAGCGCTCCCTCCGTGAACAGTTACAGTTACAGATTTAGTAAGCGCGCCGTTTGACCAAAGGGCGTCTGTCTGGGTATCACTCTGATTGCTGTCCTTGTCCTGTTTCTGACTATCGTCAATTGCAGTGTCGTCTGTGGTAACCTCCGTGCCTGTTTCCTCTGCTAACGTATGCGGATAGTCCATGATCACGTCCATTCTCCACGCGATGAGCAAAGCGGCAATAGCCAGAATGATCAGTGCAATAAGAATATCATTTTTATCGTATAAAAAATCTTTGAGTCCTTTCATGATTTTTCCCCTTTTCTGATTTTACTTGTATATATAATTTAACATACTTTCGATAAAAGGACAAATACATTTTGCGTTTGAGTTGGTTCTGATGTATAATAAAGGGTATGATTAATATGGAAATCGGGAAAAATGAGCAGGATCAACGACTGGACAAGTTCCTGCGGAAATATCTTGGAAACGCGCCGCTTAGCTTAATCTATAAGGCTATACGTAAAGATGTGAAGGTCAATGGAAAGCGAGCAAGGGAGGATACTATACTTCGTCAGGGCGATATTGTAACCTTATATATGAAAGAGGAAGCTGTAGAAGCCTTTCGGAGGAAGGCGCGAATTTCTTCCGCACGCAGACAGTTTAAGGTTGCTTATGAGGATGAAAATATTATTGTGGTAGAAAAGCCTTATGGCCTTTTAACCCACGGAGATAAAACGGAGAAAAAGCACCATCTGACCAATCAGGTCATAGATTACTTAATTAAGGAGGGCGACTACAATCCGCGTTTGGAGAAGACCTTTGTTCCGGCACCTGTCAACAGGCTGGACAGGAATACGACAGGATTGGTGCTCTTTGGTAAGAACGGAGTTTCGCTGCGGGAGTTAAATCGATGCATTCGGGAAAAGGATCGAATCCGAAAATTCTATTTGACTATCGTGGCTGGAGAAGTGCGGCGGGAGCTGCACCTGGTGGATAGAATGGTGAAAGATTGTGACAAAAACCGCATCACTGTGACGCCGCAAGGCGAGCAGGGCCGCGAGATGGAAACCATCGCAAGGCCCGTGAAAACCCGGGACGGATACACTTTGATGGAAGTGGAGATTATTACCGGAAGAACCCACCAAATTCGGGCGCATTTGGCGAAGGCCGGCTGCCCGGTGATTGGGGATATGAAATATGGCAGGCCGGGAGTCAATCGTCGGGTACGTCAGCGGTTTGGACTGCAGGCACAGCTTCTTCATGCTTACCGGCTTTGCTTTAGCGGCTGCGAAGGGGAGCTTTCTTATTTAAACGGCCGTGAGATCAAAGCGGCGCTGCCTGAAGACTTTGACAGAATAAAGAATGCAATTTTTGAACATGATGAATAGAGGGGAAGGAAATCGATGAAGGAATGGATCAAAAGCATTGCGCTGGCGCTTGCTATCGCATTGGTGGTAATATATTTTATTAAACCGACGCTTGTGAAACAGAGCTCGATGGAGCCGAATTTTTATGAAAATGATTATCTGTTTGTGAGCAAACAGTCCTATAAGCTTTTTGGATCGCCAGAGAGAGGGGACGTGATAGTGGTTCATTCGGATTTGGTGCAGGAAAACGGTGATGAGAAGATGCTGATCAAGAGAATTATCGGGTTGCCTGGCGATTCAATTACCATTACAGATGATAAAGTTTACATAAATGGAGAAGCTATAGAAGAACCCTATATCAAAGAACAGGGCGTTAACGGGGCGATCGGAAAAAAGATTAAGGATCTGGTAGTGCCTGAGAACAGCTATTTCTGTATGGGTGATAACCGGCGCGTCAGCATTGACAGCAGAGACCCGGATGTGGGCTGTGTCGGCAAGGATCAGATTGTAGGCAAGGTTGTACTGCGATTATATCCGTTTAACAAAATCGGATTCATAAAAAATCCGTTGAAAGAATAGGAGAAAGGGGAAAAGGATATGGGAGAATCGGTGAAAGAATGGGTGAAGGCTGTAGCTTCAGCCGGAATGATTGCATTGATAGCCATACAGTTTGTGGCGCCTACGTCAGTATACGGCAATTCTATGTTGCCGTCTTTTTCTAACGGAGACTATTTGCTGATCAGTAAACAGGCGTATTCTTTTGATAAAGAACCACAGCGGGGAGACGTGGTGGTTTTTCAATCGCATTTGAAGGATGAGAAGGGGCAAGAAAAGAAGCTGATCAAACGGGTGATCGCTCTGCCGGGTGAAACGGTGTCTGTAGAAGATGGGAAGGTTTACATAAATGGAAAAGAACTGGAAGAAGATTATATAACCGATGGGATTACAGACGGCGTGACGTATCCGGTAGAAGTTCCTGAGGGATGCTACTTCTGTATGGGTGATAATCGGCTTCACAGCAAAGATAGCAGAAGTCTGCCGGTAGGTTTTGTAGATAAGGAGCAGATTGTGGGGAAGGTGATCTTCCGGCTCTATCCATTTGATAAAATTGGACGGATCGGGAGAGATTGAATATGAAACGATGCATCGCTTTTTTTCTGGCAGCAGCTTTGGGCATAACCGGCGGCATTTTGCTTGCAGTATTTTTTCAGATCACTTCGGTGACGGACAGCAGTATGATGCCAGGCTATGAGCAAGGGGAGCATGTATTGGTGCGCTGCGGCGAAGTGGGAAGCTTTGGTGTGGAAAGAGGAGATGTAGTTCTTTTTGACAATATGATTTACGCGCCTACGGGTGAAGGAAAGCGCATGATGAAGCGTGTTATCGGTGTGGAGGGAGACCGGGTAATGATTACGGCGGGCAAAGTCTATGTCAATAATACGCTTTTAGAGGAGACATACGTTTTCAGTCAGGACGTTAGCGGGGAGATGGAAGAAATCAACGTACCTGAGGGATGGATCTTTGTGCTGGGCGATAACCGCGCGGCGAGCACAGACAGCCGTGATGAGACGGTAGGCTTGATCAAAGAGACAGATCTGAAGGGAAAGGTCTTATATAAATGGTGAGGAAATGGCAAAGAGAGAAAAGAGGATGGTGGCCAATAATAAGAAGGCGCGCCATGATTACTTTATAGAAGAAGTTTATGAGGCGGGTATTGTGCTTACAGGTACAGAGATAAAATCGGTTCGAGCCGGTAAGGTAAGCATCAAAGAAAGCTATGCCAAGATTGAGAAGGGTGAAATGTGGATTTACGGTATGAATATCAGTCCTTATGAGCAGGGCAACCGGTTTAATGTAGATCCGCTGCGGGCAAGAAAGCTGCTGTTACATAAACAGGAGATTCGCAAATTGATTGGATATACAACGATGAAGGGAATGACGTTAGTTCCTCTGAATATGTATATTAATGAAGACGGCCGCGCTAAGATGGAGGTTGCCGTAGCTCGTGGTAAAAAAAATTACGATAAACGGGACGATATGGCAAAGAAGGATGCCGCCAGAAAAATCGATCAGGCGATGAAACAGAGATGGTAGATGACGGTAGCTTGATGTTTTTGTCAGGAATTTTCGGTATTTGCCAGTTGCAAACGTCACGTCAATGCTGTAAAATGAATATATAAATTTGGGGGTGTAAAGGTTTCGACGGGGGTGTAGAAGCCGGATAAGCGAGCCGTAGTCGCCAAGTCTACGTTAAAAGTGGCCGTTTAAATATAAACGCTAAAAAGAATAACAATTTCGCATTAGCTGCTTAATTAACGCAGCGCGCGTGTCAGCTCCGGTTTACCTGTAGGCTGGAAATCTGGCATCGACTATACAGGAAAACCTTGCGAGAGCTTCCGGTATCGTAAGGGACTTACGGAATAGCGCTTCTGTCAGCTTGCTGATGGGCGGTCAGAAGGGCGAAATCTAAATCATCAGCTGCGCTCGGAGAAAATCCTGTGGAAATGCTTTCGGACAGGAGTTCGATTCTCCTCATCTCCACCAGAAAAATATTGAAAATCCAACGTCTCTAGGCGTTGGATTTTTCTTTGACTACATTTTGACTACAATTTGTGATATCTTCATAAAATTGCTCTAATTTATCTGACACACCTTTATCAGAACTTCTGAAATAATATTCATAGATTTCTTGTGTGATTCTTGTATTGGTATGCCCTAATCTTTTGGATACGTCTACGATCTGCACGCCGATAGAAGATAATATAGCTGCATGAGTGTGTCTTAAGTCATGAAGAGTGGTATCTCTTAAGTCATACTTATTTAAAAAGCGTTTAAACCAGCCATAAGTGTTCCTAGGATATTGTGGAGAACCTTCAGCAGTTGTAAATACATAGCCGCTATCTTTATAATCTTCCTGCATGATACGCATATTTCTTTTTTGTAGTTCTTGCAGTTCTGCAAGCATGTCCATAACAAAAGATGGTGCTGTTATGATTCTTGTAGAGCCTTCCGTTTTTGGTGTGTCCTCGACTACTCCGATGGCGGGGACAAGGGTTCGGATCCTGTTAATGCTGATAGTGTTGTCTTTTAAATCGATATCTTTCCACATAAGACCCATGACTTCTCCAATGCGAAGACCTGTAAAGAGAATAAGAAGCACAGCAGTTGCATGGCATTTGCTTGCCTCAATACTTTTTTCTTTTAAAAGCAGTGATATCATGTCGGCTATTTCATGATCTTTGTAGAAGTCCTTTTGAATTCTGTACTTCTTCGTTGCCTTTGGAACTTTTACATGGTCGCAAGGATTCTTTTCTAATAGATCTAAATCCTCAATAGCATACTTGTATAGAGTGCTTAATAAAGATAAAGCACTTTTAATGGTCTTTGGAGCCAATGGGTTTCCATTTTGTAAATTCTTTCCGTTCTCTGATAAGTCTTTAACCCAATTTCTGACCTGCAATTTTGTGATTTTTCCAATCTGTTTATTACCGAAAGCAGATTGGATTTGATTCTTGTACAAAGTTTCATATCTTCTTACAGTTGATATCTTTAATTCTGTATTGATACCACCGTTATTTCTCATAAAGTCTTTAAATAGAGCATCTAGCGTTGTGGAGTCGCTGTTTGCCACCTTGCCGCTAATGATATCGGCTAAAAACAAAGCTGCGTCTTCTTTTAGTTTCTTTTCCGACACATAATCCACTTCCCTGTAGTAGCGACAAGGGGAACCGTCAAACTTTGTGCCTCTTGTAATGCAGATCTGCACTTTCCCATTTTTTCTGTGTTTAAAACTTGCCATTGTATCATTCCTTTCTTATTTTTGGGTACAAAAAATAGCCCTAACTATATTGATTTTTAAGGGCTGCAATGATACAATGTGATTGTAGTTTTTTGGTTGTATCATGCAGCCTAATTAGCGAATGACTGCTGAGCGGTCATCAATGCCCTAGCTCCAACTGGGGCATTTTTATTTGTTTAGTTAAGTGGATTACAGGACTCTTTCTGAGATCAGTTTGCCTATTTCTACGATATCATTTGCACCAGAGAATTCAAGTTTGACCTTTCCGAGTCCAGAGAAATACATCTCAAGTTCACTATCCATATCAAGGACACCTGCAGTTTCAACTGAAAATGCTTGTATTTTGCTGTAAGGAAGTGATGTAAAATCTTTTTTCTTGCCCGTCATACCCTGAACATTCACCGCAATCATTCTTTTGGTTGTGAAGATTACGTAGTCACGAATACCCGTGTATTCTGAAATAAACTCTTCACCAGCGATAAATAACGGTCGAATGTCTTTTTCGTGATCGAATCCTTTTGCTTTCTTCAGTTTGAAAACGGTTCCATTCTTAAAATCAATCATTTCTTTTTTCCTTTCTGTGAAAATTGCAGTAATTTATTCGACAAATCTTGCCATAAAACGCTCAGAAAGCGTTTTTTTTCAGCAGCTAATAATCATTTAAGTATATCCTTAACACCAACTGTGGTTTTATGGTAAACACTGTTTTTTACTGACTTGACAGGATCTTTTACAAATCCTACGCCTTTCTTGCCGTATAGTGGATTGATGGCACTCTTTACAGCACGTTTGGCTTTTCCTGTTGTACGTGCTTTGAGTGACTTCTTTATGCTAGGCTTTCTTATTCCGATTTTCATATGGCAATCCTTTCATTAAGTCATTTTATATTATTTTCAAAAATAGAATCTAGGTATGTCTGATTTTCACTACTAAGAAGTTCTCGGTAAGGTTCAAGGTTTTCCTTCAATTTTATGTATTGATTCATTTTGCCTTTATCTGTTTTCATGGTAGCTGATTTTTGTTCAGTTTTTTCAACACTTCTTCGGAGAAAAGATGCAATATACTGTTGCTTATTCCTGAAGAACTCATTTGATAATTCTCCAATTGGAGTCGACAATGTTATAGCCTTAATTTTTTCCATAAATGGTTCAACTCTTGTAAGTAGAACCATTTTGTCTTGAGCAAGATTTAGCCTTGAAAAGAATGTGTCAGGATCCACGGTGGAATTGATGATGTTTGCAGAATCATCAAAAATTCGCATACTGTCTTGAACTAACTGAATTGTTGCAGTCTCCAACTGTGATCTACTGAATTTCAATTTATCATAGTTTACATTCATGACAAGGTTTTGCCATTCAATCATTTCAGAATTACTATCAAATAGTTTGCTAAAAAATCCCATTGCAATTTACCCCTCTACTTCATTTTTAGTGCTAATAAACTTTCGTGATAACCATAAATTCTTGAAATCTGTTCCATCGTAAAGTCTTTTGCATATTCTTGAAATTCCACATCAGGAATTAGAAGTTCAATCGCAAATTTGTTTGCTTCATTTTCTAATTTATCAATTGAAAAGTAAGTGTAACTCCGAAGGAACGGTGTATTTGTATCAGGGTGCAATATAGCATGTCCTAATTCATGTGCAGCAGTAAATAATCTTTCGTTGTCTTCGAGGTTGTGGTTGATGTGTATTTGCTTCATGCGCAGCTGCTTATTGTAATATCCGTTAATGCTTCCCAATTCCTCAAAGATAACGATGATATTTAGTGCATCAGCAATCTCAAATGGATTACGTGATCCTACTTTCTTTATGTAATAATCTACGCTTTTCTTAATATCCAAAGTCCCACGTCCTTTATGCCTATTTTCTGTATTTTTTCGGGGTAAACTTTTCCTTTGCGTTAATCTTGGCGATTCGGATGCTGTTTTCTAGGCTAACTTTTAATAATTCTTTAGTAGCCTCATCTAGTGGTTCACCTGAAAACATTAAGCCGTCCTGCCCCTGTTCTAAATCTGCAAGGGTTTGTTCAAGCCGTTTGGCAATGTCTTTTTCATCTTTAGATGTTAATGTAACTGTACGCCCTAATAAATCATCCATTGATACATCAAAATAATCAGCGATTTTTCTTAATTTATCGGTATTAGGAGATGATGTTCTCCATCTACTGATAGTACCGTTGCCTAGTCCAAGTTCTATTTCAAGTTGTGGTAGGCTCATATTCCTTTGATTTGCTAAAGTACGAATCTTTTCTACTAGTGTCAATTTATTACTCCTTTCTTTTGCATGAAAAAAATCATGCAAAAACTATTGACAACTAGAAAATTATCATGTATCATGTGTGTGTAAGGCAAAACACATGAAAATAGTCTATCACAGGCGGCAACCTGTTAGATAGGTGTATGAAAATTTTCAGCTATTTCTATACCCATATGATAGAACATTTTCATGTAATTGTCAATACCAAACGATAAATTTCATGTGAGGAGGGATTTAATGGTTTTTGAAAAGGTGGAAGCGCTTTGTGAGAAAAAAGGAATTTCCATTTACAGAGCAGAAAAAGATATGGGCTTGTCTCCATCATCAATTTGTAAATGGAAAGAATCTATGCCCGCAGCTAATACTTTGAAAATTTTAGCAGAGTACTTCAATGTACCAATCAGTTACTTTCTGGAAGATTAAAGGCAAGAGGAGAAGAACAATGGAAAAAATTATAATCCATAAATCAACAGGGAAGCCGATTGGAAAGACAGGTGGATCAATCTGGATTTCCAAGGATGTAAATGATCAGCTGGAAGCAATCAGCGATGAAACTGGTATTGCAAAGCAGCGCATCACAGACTTTCTTCTGCGGAAAGCCCTGGCGGTTACCGTGATTGAAGAAAGCGAGATTTAAAAGAAAAAAGCCCATGCGGCAAACATGGGCAACAGGTCAGGTGACCTGAAAAACATTCAACAATATTTTATCAAAGAGAAAGGCGGAATTCAATGTTTTTTGTAATAACTTACGAAGACGGCACAGCAAAGTATCTTGAAGCTGGAAAATATGTGGATGCGGTTGAGTTCGCAGAAGCATTCAAGGATGATTCGATGGGATCATACACAGTCGAAGAGTATGCAAGCGAAGACGATTACTTGAATTCGCTGTAGGAGGAAAGCAATGGCACTTGAAAAGTATTATTCAGCGGCAGAGGTTTTAGCCATGCTGAAGATATCTAATACAACCCTTTACAGGTTGCAGATTAGGGGGGATTTAGTCCCCGCTAAAGTTGGACATTTAAGGCGATTTGCTGAAAAAGATGTCATCAGCTATTTGGAAAGGCAAAAGGTGAGAAATGAAAAAGTACAGACTCAATGAACGTGGAAAGATTCAGCTGGCAATCATAGGACTTACGTTGTTTCTCTTAGCGGTTACTTACGTAGCAATTTGCAGCGTGGCAGCCATTTGAAAGGATGAGCCTGCCCCAGTTCCAGTGGAAGTGGATAAGGTGAGGCTTGAACAGCGATTTGAAGTAGCCGAGGGAGTAAGTCCGAACTGTACAGGCAGTGCAGAAGGAATGATTATTGTAGCCTGTGAATATTACGGAATTGATCCTGCTATCCCGCTTGCGATAGCAAGGTTGGAAACGGGAAACTTTACCAGCAGAGCGTTTGCAGAGTGCAACAACGTTGGTGGCATGAGTATCAACGAGGTTCCCATTACCTACAAGTCGCTGGAAGATGGCGTAGATGCCTTTGTGGCGAATCTGGCGAAAAATTACTTTTCCATAGGGTTTGATACGCCAGAAAGAATTAGTCAAAAGTACTGCCCATCCAATGCTGAGGCGTGGGCGGAAGCAGTCAGAGGGCTGATGAAAGGAGAAAACTTTGAACTATGAAGAATTTCTAAGAAATAAAAGATTCGTACTTGAAAGCTGCGGCTTTGATATTGACAAGGAAAGCTTAAACCCGAAGATGTACGAATTTCAAAAGGATATTGTCAGATGGGCGCTGGCAAAAGGAAGATCTTGCATATTTGCAGATTGCGGTTTAGGAAAAACCCTGATGCAACTGGAATGGGCATGGCAGGTACATTTACATGCCACAGGAAAGGTTTTGATTGTTGCTCCGCTATCGGTAACTGTCCAAACAAAGCATGAGGGAGAACTGTTCGGCTATGATGTGACAATTTGCGAAAGTCAATCTGATGTGACAGACGGAATTAACATCACGAACTATGAGAAACTGGATAAGTTTGTTGCTAATGAATTCAGTGGGGTTGTGCTTGATGAAAGCAGCATTTTGAAATCGTTCACAGGAAAGCTGAGAACGTCAATCATAGATAATTTTGAGAATGTGCCATATAAGTTAGCTTGTACAGCAACCCCAGCACCTAATGATTACATGGAACTGGGAAACCATTCTGAATTCTGCGGAGTGATGACAAGGGCAGAGATGTTATCAATGTTCTTTGTCCATGATGGCGGCGAGACATCGAAATGGAGATTGAAAGGGCATGCAGAAGATGTGTTTTGGCAGTGGATGGCAAGTTGGAGCGTGTTTGTGGACAATCCGAAGAATCTTGGATATGAAGTCGCAGGGTACGATCTTCCGCCGATGAACATTACTGAAATTATTGTTGATGGTGATGAACCATCAACTGAAAGTTTGACTTTGACAGAGAGACGGCAGGCGAGAAAGGATAGCTTGCTGGATAGGTGCCAGATGGCGGCAGATATCGTGAATGGCTCAGATGAGCAGTGGCTTGTATGGTGTGATTTGAACGATGAAAGCCATATGCTGCATGATTTGATAGATGGCTCTGTAGAAGTTCAGGGCAGTGACAAGAATAGCCACAAAAGCAAGGCTATGATGGATTTCTCTGAAAGCAAAATCAAATGCCTTGTCACAAAGCCAAAGATAGCAGGCTTCGGCATGAACTGGCAGAACTGTCACAACATGATCTTTACGGGACTGTCAGATAGCTATGAACAGTTTTATCAGGCGCTGCGTCGGTGCTGGCGTTTCGGACAGACTGAAGAAGTAAATGTCTGCATCATCATTTCTGCAAAAGAAGGCTGCGTAAAGGATAACATTCAGCGCAAACAAACCGATTTCTTGCGTATGCAGCGTGAAATGACCGAATTAACCAAGGAAATTACTAAAAAGGAATTGAAGCAGACTTGCAGGCTTAGCACACCATATGAACCAGCAAAGCCGATGGTTTTACCAATTTGGGAAGAGTTTAAGAAAGGAGCATGATAATGAATGTAATAGACCAGACCATTGCAGAACAATATGCAATGTATCACGGTGACTGCTGCGAACTGATTAAGCAGATTCCAGATAACAGCATTCACTATACCATCTTTAGCCCGCCGTTTGCGAGTCTGTACACCTATTCCAATAGTGACAGGGACATGGGAAACAGCAAGGGCGATGATGAATTCTATGAGCATTTCAAATTTCTGGCAAAGGAACTGTATAGAGTGACGATGCCAGGCAGGCTTTTAAGTTTTCATTGCATGGATCTTCCAATGATGAAATCAAGGGATGGAGTGATTGGACTGAAAGATTTTCCTGCACTTGTAAGGCAGGTGTTTGAGGATTGTGGCTTTATCTATCACAGCAAAGTTACAATATGGAAAAATCCTGTTACAGAGATGCAACGGACCAAGGCACTAGGGCTTTTACATAAGCAGATCCGAAAAGACAGCACGATGAATAGGCAGGGAATCCCAGATTACATTGTAACGATGCGTAAAGATGGAGAGAATCCAGAAAAAGTAAGCCACACATTTGAAGATTTCCCTGTAGATGTTTGGCAGAATTACGCTTCCCCTGTATGGATGGACATAAGACAGTCAGACACGCTACAGCGTAAATCTGCAAGAGGTGAAAAAGATGAAAAGCATATCTGCCCTTTGCAACTTGAAGTAATCCAGCGTTGCATTGAGCTTTGGACAAACAAGGGTGATATCGTACTTGATCCATTTGCAGGAATTGGAAGCAGTCCTTATGTGGCGGTAACGATGGGCAGACGTGGAATTGGCTTTGAACTTAAGGAAAGCTACTATAATCAGGCGAAAGCGAACCTTGAAATCGCAGCTGTAGCTGATAAGATGGATTGTTCGGTTGGACAAATCAGCATAGAGGACTTTCTGAGGGAGCAATCCAATGGTTGAAATGATAATCCTAAACAGCCATGATGAATGGCTGGAAAACCGACAAAGAATCGGCGGAAGCGATGCCGCAACGGCTCTGGGTTTAAACCCTTGGAAGAATAACGTAACCCTGTGGATGGAAAAGACAGGCATGACGGTGGTTGAGGATATCTCGGAAAAACCATATGTAAAGTACGGGCACGAAGCTGAACCAATGCTACGCAATCTGTTTGCGTTGGATTTTCCAGAGTATCAGGTGGATTATATGGATAATAACATGTGGCTTAACGATAAATACCCTTGGGCGCATGCATCGCTGGATGGTTGGCTGACGGATCAGCAAGGTAGAAAAGGAATCCTTGAAATCAAGACCACTAACATTATGCGTAATTCGCAGAGGGAGAAATGGAAAAACAGGATTCCAGACAACTATTATATTCAGCTTCTTCACTATCTGATGGTCACAGACTTTGATTTTGCTATCTTGAAGGCTCAGCTTAAGTCGGACTATAGCGGAGAAATCAAGGCGGAGATCTTGCATTATGCAGTAGAGAGATCATCGGTTGAAGAAGATATTAAGTACCTAGTACGCAAAGAAAAGGAATTTTGGGATCATGTGCAGCGAAGAAAGCAGCCTGCACTAATCCTGCCTGAAATATGAGAAAGAGAGAAAGATAATGGAATTAAGAATTAAAGAAATTGAATTTCCTAAAGTAATCGAATTCAACTTCGATGAATTGAAGGAAGAAATAACATCAAAGGCGGCAATTTACCGAAACATGGTATTTACTGATGATACCATCAAAGATGCTAAAGCAGCGAAAGCGGATCTGAATAAATTAGTGACCGCAATAGAAGATGCACGAAAAAGAGAGAAGAAACGGTGCTTGCAGCCTTATGAAGAATTTGAAAAACAGATGAAAGAACTGGTTACAATCATTAAAGAGCCAGTGCAGCTGATTGATTCTCAGGTGAAATCTTACGAAGAAAAGCAGAAGCAGGCAAAACTTGAATCAATTCTTGCATACTTCGATGGCAGAAACGAATTTGATTGGCTGAGCTTTGAGCAAATCAGTGATCCGAGATGGTTAAACGCATCATTTGCCATGAAGAAAGTCATCGAAGCCATTGATGAAAGGGTCGATAACATCAAGACTGATTTAGAAACGCTTAATAATTTGCCAGAGTTCAGTTTTGAAGCCATCAAAACCTATAAACAGAATCTTGATTTGAACAGGGCAATCTCAGAAGGGCAGCGATTGGTAGACATTCAGAAACGTAAGGAAGAAGCCGCAGCAGAAAGAAAGCGGTTACAGGAAGAAGCTGGCACGCAGCAGGTTAGTGTTGTTGTCAACGCAGAGACACCAGACGGTGCAGAACACCCTATAGGAACGGTTAATGTGGAAGTACCTGCCAAACAGTGGATTGGATTTGAAGCGTTGCTGTCAGTCGAAGATGCTAAGGAACTAAGGGCATTTTTCAATCAAAAGTCAATTGATTTCAGAATGATACAGATAGGATAGGCGGTGGAAAGAATGCAAGTGAATAATAGCTTAACAAATAGAGGGCAGCAACGCCTGACGTTATCAGCATACCTGTCACAGGATGCCGTGAAGAACAAGATCAATGAAGTGATTGGTGGCAAGGATGGACAGCGTTTCATCAGTGCGATTGTGTCGGCTACTACGGCAAATCCAGCTCTGCAGGAATGCAGCAACGGTTCTATCCTATCTGCCGCAATGTTGGGAGAATCCCTAAAGCTGTCACCATCACCACAGCTTGGCCAGTATTATCTTGTGCCATATAACGATAACAAGAAGGGTAAGGTGGCGCAATTTCAGCTTGGATATAAGGGATATATTCAGCTGGCAATCAGATCGGGACAGTACAAGAAGCTGAATGTGCTGGCAATCAAAGAAGGAGAACTGGTCAGATTTGATCCACTCAATGAAGAAATTGAGGTGCATCTGATTGAGGAGGAAGATGTCAGGGAATCGGCAGAAACTATTGGGTATTATGCCATGTTTGAATATACCAACGGCTTTAAAAAGGCCATGTACTGGTCAAAGAAGAAGATGGAAGCCCACGCATTGAAATATTCTCAAGGCTATGCCGCTGACAAGCGCAAAAATACAAGATGGACATTCTGGTCAAAAGATTTCGATGGAATGGCATACAAGACCATGTTGCGGCAGCTGATTAGCAAGTGGGGCATCATGTCCATTGAAATGCAGATGGCGATTGACGGTGACATGGCGGTCATCAATATGGACGGCACGAAGGACTATGTGGATAATGCAGGGTTTGAAAATGAACACATAGTTGAAGCGGATGCAGAAGTCTTTGAACCTGAGCCAAATGATTCAAGGCAAGATGTGCAACAGGCGTTGTTTGGAGATTAACCCATGTATGAACTTTACAATGAGTTGCAACAGAAAACCAGAGATCTTGAGACCAGCATCAGGATTCTGCGGCAGAATGGCACAGCGTATGCGCAGGCGGAGAGGGATTACAAAATTTTACTTCGGCAGGAGTGCTTAAAGCTGCGAGAGGATGGCATGGCGATTGGCATGATTGATAAAACCTGCTATGGGATTCCTGCGGTTGCCGAAGCAAGATATGCCAGAGATGTTGCCGAAGCGGTATATAAGGCGAACCAAGAAGCAATTAACAGTATCAAGCTACAGTTGCGGTTAATTGAAAGCCAGATTCAACGGGAATGGGGGAATCCGTCAAATGGTTAAAAGATTAACAAGTGTATTCACGGACAATATGGACAACTGCATTTTAACAGGCAGCCCATATGTTGAAAGGCATCATATCTTCGGCGGATGCTACCGTGGCAAATCTGAAGAATACGGTTTTGTTGTGCCGCTGCGCTATGATCTTCATCCGAATGGTGCAAGGGTCAATCCGCATTATCGGCAGCAGGTTGATGATTACCTGAAGAAAATGGCACAAGAATATTTTGAATCCCATTATGGAAGCCGTGAAGAGTTTAGAAGAATCTTTGGAAGATCTTATTTATAGAAAGGCAAGGTGAAAACATGAAAGTTGATTTAAAAGAAATGGTCGGGGGCGCTTTACAGGAGAAGTTCCAGAATTCATTCGATAGAGTGATGGAAAACCTGCAGGACGTGAATACGCCCTACAAGGCAAAACGTGAAATTGTGATTAAAATGGCATTTGAGCAAAACGAAGCTAGAGATAATGTTATGACATCAATCAAAGTAACTGAAAAGTTGGCTGCACAGGGCGAACTTACAACACAGTTTGCCGTTGGAAAGGATCTGCGAACAGGAAAAATTATTGCTGAAGAATACGGAAATAAGCTGAAAGGTCAGCTTGAATTTGGCGAAGATGTTGATATGCAGACAGGCGAAGTTTTAGACTTCAGAAAGGTTAAATAGGTGAAAAGCATGATTAAAGAAGCATTAAAGTATATCGTTGGATTAGGAGATGCGAACTTGCATCTAATTGAGGGTGATAGCTATTCTGATAAGCCGTTACATAGAATTGAGCCATATATGCCAAAGGCGGTAGAACTGAATGTAAGCACACTCACAGGTCTGATTGATTATATCATGTCAGAAACTGATGAAATGGACAGCAAGATGATTGTAGAAGTTACAAGCCCTACTACTGTAAAACTTTACTCAAGGCTGGATATCAATCGGGATAGGGAGTATTTGATGACAGTAAATGCGCTTCTCCCGCACTTCTACTTTGACAGTTTCATGGATCAGGAATCTTTCTGCATTGCTTTGCAGTCAAAGTTTATTGCAAATGCAGATCGTGAAGATTTGTTAAGATTTGCAGGAACGGTAGAGGCTGGCACAGTGGCGCTATACGGTGATGATGGAGTAACACAGAAAGCAACCATCAAAACAGGTATAGCTTCAAAAGGTGAGGCACTTATCCCGAATCCTGTTAAGTTGAAACCATATAGAACATTTTTAGAGGTGGAGCAGCCAGAATCTGAATTTATTTTCAGAATGCGAGAAGGCCGAGGTATAGAATGTGCCATTTATGAAGCGGATGGCGGTGCGTGGAAAATTGAAGCTATGCAGAACATCAAGAATTACCTTGCAGAGCATCTGAAAAATAATCCAAAGTTTACAGTGATTGCATAAAACTTTTTCGAAGTCGTACAGCGATTTTTACGAGTACATCAAACAAGTAGTCGATTTTGCTATTAAAGTCGCTGTATGACTTTCTAAAAAACTTACAAAAGGAGATAAAGAGCATATGAACAGTGTGGTTTTAATAGGGAGACTTACACGTGACCCAGAAGTTAGGTATACGGCAAATACTCAGATGGCAGTTGCAACATTTTCAATTGCTGTTGATAGACCTGTAAAAGCAGGGGGAGAGAAACAGACGGATTTTCCACGGATTATCGTTTTCGGTAAGCAGGCGGAAAACTGCGAAAAGTACCTGACAAAGGGCAGGCTGGTTGGAATTCAAGGACGAATTCAGACTGGAAGCTATCAGAATAAAGACGGTGTGATAGTCTACACGACGGATGTAATTGCGAACAGAGTTAAATTCTTGGAATTTCCAAAACGTGAAGAAGGCGGACAGAACTATGATCCGCAGGAAGCAGATGAGTCTTTCCCAGAATTCCAGGCGATTGATGAAGATGTTCCATTCTAAGGAGGCAGGGCATGAATATTGAATGTGGAAATTACATTCTGAAATCCGACAATATGAATCTATGGGTTGAGGAAATGTACACCACCAAGAAAGGCGAAGATGCAAGCAGAGTAGTTACTGGCTATCATCAGGACTTTGAACATTTGGCGGAAAGCTTTGCGATGCGTAGAATGCGTGGATCTGATGCTGAATCAATGAAACACCTGCTTGCAGATATGAAATCAGCGGAATCTGATATGCGTCACATAATCAAGAAGTTGGCAAAGGAAGTGGTATTATGAGTCGCATATCGGAATGCAAACGATGCGGCATGGAATTTGAGGCAAATAGGAACGCTTTATATTGCCCCGATTGCAGAAAAATCCATGCCAGAGAATATCAACGTGAACGGCGTAATACAGTTACGGAAATACGAACTTGTGTTATTTGTGGAAACGAATATGTTGCAAAGAAATATCGTCAAGGTGTCACTTGCAGCAATCAATGCAGAAATGCCTTCATAACTCGGCGATTGAATGAATTAAATCGTGAAAAAACTTGCAATAAAAAGCCAGAACCAGCAAAAAAGCCAAAGAAACATAAGAGTCAGATAGTGGAAAAATGTGCAGAGGCTGGGCGCAGGGGTGTGAGTTATGGAGACATTCAGGCAGAAATAACGCTGGCAGAGGTTGGAAAAATCGATGTAGAAGCCATTCTAAGTGAAATGAAATGAGGTATGACAATGAATTTTACAATCTACGGAAAGCCACAGGGAAAGGCGAGGGCGAGAACCTTTTACAACCCAAAGCTAGGAAGAAGTCAAAGCGTGACACCTGAAAAAACCGTACTTTATGAGAATTACATAAAACAGTGTTTCTTAGAACAGTCAAATCCATCAGAACGATGGTTTGAGAAAGAGCCGATCAAAATGACCATAATCGCATGTTTTGAGATTCCCAAAAGTACATCCAAAAAAGATCGGGAAAGAATTGCTGGAGGTAAACTGTTCCCGACAAAAAAACCTGATGCAGATAATATCGCAAAAGTAATTTGTGATGCTTTGAACGGAGTGGCATATGGAGATGATACACAAATCATTAGTTTAACCGTTTGCAAGGTTTATACAAACGGAAATCCATGTGTAAATGTGAATTTGAAAGGTGGTAAAGATGAGAAATGATTTAAAAACTACAACGGATTTGGTAAAGGAAATTCTTGAGGAAAAACCAGAAACCAGAAGCAGCGATAACTTGCTTTACATTGAGGTGACAAAACGCTGCGGAGAAGAAGTTGGATGCAACATTTGCGGTTTTCCATTTGCTGATGTGCTGCGCTACATGAGCAAGTGGGGACTTCCATCGATGGAAACAGTCGGAAGATGCAGACGAAAAGCACAGCTATTATATCCAGAATTGGCAGCAACAAGCGAAGTAAGTGAATTTAGGGCGGATCGACAAGAAGAATTCAGAGAATACGGAAGGAGATAGGTTATTATGGAAAAATCTTGTGAAAATTGCAGATTTGAGATGGTGAGAGCAGACAAATACCCTTGTTGTGTTTGTAGTCATAACTATACAAATCGATTTGAGCCAAAGCAGAAAGTCGATGAAAATAAACTTTTAACATTAAAAGATGTATCAGAGGCAATGGAACGCATGTCATGTATCCCAGCTGAATTATGGCTTATTGTGTTGGGTGAGTTCGTGGAGGAACATCATGGCTGAGCGCAGGATGTTTACACAAAAAATCATCGATTCTGACGCATTCTTGGACATGCCGCTTACTACACAAGCACTTTACTTTCACCTAAATATGAGGGCTGATGATGATGGCTTTGTGAATAATCCTAAAAAAATACAACGCATGATAGGAGCATCGGACGATGATCTTAAGCTGTTAATTGCTAAACGGTTCATTCTGGCGTTTGAAAGTGGTGTTGTTGTTGTCAAACATTGGCGGATGCATAATCTCCTGAGAAAAGACAGATATAATCCAACGCAGTACCAAGAGGAACTGTCATTATTGGTGTTAAAGGGGAATGGGAGTTATACTGAATCCGTTGAAATTCTAACGGATTCTACACATGACAACCAAATGGCAACCACTTGGCAACCAGATGACAACCAAATGGCAACACAGGATAGTATAGGTAAGGGTAGTATAGGAGAGGTAAGTATAGGTAAGGGTAGGGTAGACTATAACGGCATCAAAGATGCCTATAATACCCTTTGCCCATCTCTTCCAGCTGTCAGATCCTTATCCGAAGCAAGGAAAAAAACGATTAAAGCAAGGCTTAATACCTATTCGGAAGATGATTTGCGGGAAGCATTCAGAAAAGCTGAAGACAGCGACTTTTTAAAGGGGAAGAATAACCGAAACTGGCAGGCAAACTTTGACTGGATTATCAAGGATGCTAACTTGGCGAAGATTCTTGACGGTAACTATGACAATCGCAGTGATGCGAGTAGAAAAAGCAAAGCGGCTGAAATGCTGGAGGATTCTTACCGAATGATGGCAGAATGGGCAGGTGGTGAGAATGAATAGAGTTGATTTTATCAAGGGATCAACACATTTACTGGATAGAACAGCTTATGAAGCGCTTAGGAATATTGAAAGAGAGGGAAAATTAATGAGCAGAGTAGGAGAAATATGGGAATGTGAATTTTCAAGTGGAACAATAGGGGAAGTGATTATTCTATCAGATCACGGGAGCATTTGCACAGTTATAGTGCTTCAAAGTGAAGATAATGGATACTGCGATATCCATGTGAACTGCAAAGGAATAATGCATGGAAGCAGTGCAAAGCTGCAATACAGCTATGATAAATACTTAACAAACTTTATCCGAAAACTTACAGCTGAAGAATATGTTGAAACTATGAATGCAGTTGCAGAATCACTTGGCATTGGCCAGCAGGTCATCGAAAAAGAGGTTGTCAAAGAAGTGGAAGTAGTAAAAGAAATTCCTAGCGGTGATAATATCGAACTGGAACGAACCAAAGCCCAGCTTGAAGTTTACAAAGGCATGTATGAAGGACTCTTGAAGGGATTGATCGGGCATGAATAAGCAAGAATTTGGTCTGCTTGCAGCTGCCATTAAGACAGCATACGCCAATGAGAAGCTGTTCCCGAACAATCAGGCAATGGAATTATGGTACAGGAATTTGAAGGACATACCATATGAGGTTGCCAGCGCAGCATTTGATAAGTGGGTAGTTACCAGCAGATGGGCACCCACTATCGCAGATATCAGAGAAATGTCTGTCAATGTTATGAACGGCGATGCAGCGCTTTGGTCTGATGGCTGGGAGCAGGTTATAAAGGCGATTAGAAAATATGGCAGCTATAACCTAGCTGCAGCACTGGCGAGCATGGACGAAATGACAGCCGAAGTGGTAAATCGAATTGGTTACATGGAACTGTGCAAATCAGAGAACATCAATAAGGCAGATAGGGCAAATTTCAGAATGGTATTTGAGCAACTGTCAGAGAGGAAACAGAAGAATGCGCTAATTCCTGATCTTTTACAACAGCGAATCGAGCAGATTCAGAAAGGAAACCAACTGGACTATGAATGCAAAAGAATATCTGCGGCAGATCCGCAAGATTGATACGATGATTGCCAATAAAACGGCTGAAGCAGAGCATTGGAAAGCTGTCGCTCAAAACATTTGTACATATTCAGAGGCAGAAAGAGTGCAGTCATCGGGAAATAAACAGAAAATGGCTGATGCAGTATGTAGATACGTTTCGATTGAGCAGGACATTGATAATGCTTTATCAGATCTGATTCTTACCAGAAAAGAGGTTATAGCATCAATAGAACAGCTTGAAACATCGGAATATGATGTTCTTCACAAAGTTTATGTGCAGTACAAAGATTTCACTGAAATTGCTGACATAATGGGAAAGTCGTATTCATGGGTGACAACGGTTCATGGCAGGGCTTTGGCGAATCTCCAAAAAATCATAAAAGAAAGGGAAAAGGCTGAACATGAGTATACCGAGAGCAAAGAAAAAGAAGAACCCCAAACCACATAGACCTACCAAAACACCGTTTGAGATAGTAAAAACAACTAATTACTTAAATCTGGCGGTAATGGTAAGGACTCTAAAGACCGTGTACAACTGGGAAGATGAACAGCTAGCAGAATTTGTGGAAGCGTATATTGCCCTTATGGGCGAAGTGGGAATAACAAATACAGTCGGCGGATTAATAAGAGAAACCAAAGAAATGACAGGCATTGACGTGAAGGAATTACTTGATGCAGTAGAAAGGAGATAAAAGTGAAATTTATTGATTTCTTCGCTGGTGTCGGTGGATTCAGACGTGGTTTAGAACTGGCCGGACATGAATGCGTTGGGTTTTGTGAATTTGATAAATTTGCAGTTGCAAGCTACACATCAATGCACTTGCTGACAGAAGACCAGCGAAGTTATTTAGCTACACTGCCACTCAAACAACGGCAAAAAGAAATTTTAAAGGAGGAGTATAGAAATGGAGAATGGTACGCACTAGGCAGAAGAAGCTACATGGTTGGGATAGTGACAAGGTACATTATCTCCGAGATTCCAAAGCTGTCAGATAAGTGCAAGAAAATCATGATTACAGACATTGAGCAGCCATCGTACTACGGTGATGCCTTCGACAAAGAGGAATGGATGCGACTGCTGGATAAATTGAAAGGAGAAAACGAATGACTAGAGAAGAAACGCTCAAACATTATAAAGAAAACATCTGCAAGCATTGCTGCGAATGGAAACCAGAACTAAGGCATTGCGAAAACTGCCCGACGGCGGTAGTTATCAAAGCGCTACAAGAAGCAGAATTACCTTGCAAAATTGGAGATACCGTTTATACAAACAGGAGGATGCAAGGTCATTATATGCAAGAAAAGAATGCACCATATCCGTACACAGTCTGCTTTATCGGAATCAACGAAAGCGCTGATTTTGGTGGAGGTTTTGTGAACGTACTACACAAAAATGGAAGTATGCAGCAATTTAATTTTAACGATTTTGGAGAAATTGTGTTTTTGAACAAAGCGGAAGCAATAGCTGAACAATGGGCAGGTGAACAGAAATGACTAGAGAAGAAGCTAAAGACATTATAAAGCGAATGTACAAGGGGAATCCAACGCCAATACAGCTAAAGGCATTAGAAATAGCATATGCTGCTCTTCAAGAACCAGAGCGCAAGCATGGCTATTGGTTTAAGGGTGAGCAGTTATTTCCTGTTTGCCCAAATTGTGGGGCAATCATGGACGGAAAGGCTAAATAAATATGATTTATTTAGCATACGCAGCCGCATGGATATCAACGGCGGCAGCGACGATTGTAGGAATGATGGAAACTGGTAGCGCATGGTGTCTATGGGCACTGTTAATACCTGCATTAATAAAAATAAATGATGATAAAGATAAGGAGTAGGAAAAGTGACAGAAATAAACGAGATCAACAGACTGGTAAAAAAGGAACTGGAAGAAGCAAATAAGCAGCATCCAATGTTTCACAGCAATCATGAAGCCTACGCTGTTATTCTGGAAGAGGTAGAAGAAACGGAGCAGGCATTAATCTACTTAAAAGAAAACCTGAAAGAGTTTTGGTACAAAGTCAGAAATGATAGTGACACGAAGGTGGAACTTGCAATGATTAGGGTTCATGCAATTGAGGTAGCACAAGAAGCAATACAGGTAGCAGCGATGTGCAATAAAGCAATAGACGGTTTGAGGTAGTGCAATAGTAGAGATTAAGCCCTGAGGGGCTTTTTCTTTTGTACTAAAATGCAAACAATTGTATATCTTTGTAACTTTTTTGACTTTTTTGTATAGGATTGTATAAAGTTGTATAACATTGTTACGAAAACCGTGCTATGATATATGCTGTGAAAACGGAATCTTCTTTCATCCGTTTGTCCTCCAATTACCCACACTGTTAATTAGCGAATCAGTGTGGGTGTTTTAATTCTATAGAAAGGAGCAGAGCATGGCGAAATTAACAGCGAAACAACAGCGATTCTGTGATGAATATCTGATTGATCTTAATGCTACTCAGGCAGCGATAAGAGCAGGGTATTCCAAAAGATCTGCAAAACAAGTAGGTCAAAAGAATATGACTAAACATGACATTAGAGAATACATTAAAAACAGAATGGAAGAGAAGGAAAAAAGTCTGATTGCGGATCAAGATGAAGTTCTGAAGTACCTGACAGCAGTGTTGCGGGGTGAGAGTCGGTCAACAGAAATCGTGGTAGAAGGCGTGGGCGATGGATGCAGTGAAGCAAGAACTATGATGAAAGAACCATCGGAGAAGGAACGCTTAAAAGCAGCAGAATTACTGGGCAAGCGATATGGCATTTATACTGACAAGCTGGATCTTGATGCTGACATGGAACTGAATATTACAATAGATTACGGAGACACAAAAAAATGAAGACAGTTAACATACTCGGAACGGAATATACGATTGATTTCAGAAAAAAGGAAGAGGATACAAACCTTGACGATAATGACGGCTACACAGATACATCAGCAAAGCTGATAGTAGTTGAAGATATCCAGCCAGAAAAGGGCAGTAAGCTTAATCTTGAATACTATACAAAACAGGTTGTGAGGCATGAAGTGATTCATGCTTTTTTGTTTGAAAGTGGTCTTGAGGGCTGCTGCAATAATAATTTTGGTGCATGGTCGCAAAATGAGGAAATGGTCGATTGGTTTGCCATTCAGTCACCTAAGATTTTTCAGGCATTCAGGGAGGCTGATGCTTTGTGAAGAAGAAAAAGAGACGATATCGGACATCGCATGACAGGCGCACGGAATACATGTACAAATGCATTGATGAGAATTGGACATTTTATCCTGTCGCATACTGCAAATATCATCAGGGTGTCCTGACGGCAGGGTTGATGGCAACGCATAGATGCAAGCAAAGAAACTGTAGGCGGCTGGATGAAGGAGTGGATTTTGAATGAACATCAAGATTCAGGCAAATCCATGCTTCAAAGAGGTGAACCAGTCACAGCTTCGATATATCGTGATGAAAGGATCTGCTGGCTCAGGAAAAAGTGTTGATACTGCCCAGAATTACATATTGCGGCTGATGCAGGACAAGGGCAGGAATCTGGTGTGCATAAGAAAATCAGATATCACAAACAGGGATAGCACTTATGCAGAACTGACAGGGGCTATATACCGAATGTTTGGAGATAAGGCGGAAAAGTATTGGAATATAAAGCTAAGCCCACTTACTCTTACATGCAGAGCGAACGGAAATCAGATAATCTTCAGAGGAATGAATGATGATAAACAGCGAGAAAAGCTGAAATCTATTACATTTCAGAAAGGTAAATTGACGGATGTTTGGGTAGAAGAAGCAACTGAACTGACGCAGGCAGATTTTGAAATTATAGATGACCGATTGAGAGGTGAACTTCCATCAGGTCAGTTCTACCAAATCAGAATGACATTCAACCCAGTGAACAAGAATCACTGGATTAAAAAGAATTTCTTTGACAGGCAAGATCCTGACGTTCTGACACATCATTCCACCTATTTGATGAATAGATTCATAGATGATGCGTATTTGCGCAGAATGGAACGACGGAAAGAAGTTGATCCAGACGGTTATCAAATCTATGGACTGGGAGAATGGGGAGAAGTTGGGGGCTTAATTCTACACAACTGGGAAATCAAAGATATTAGCCAGAACTTGAATGATTATGATGATGTAGCCATTGGGCAAGACTTTGGGTTCAATCATGCTAATGCGCTTCTTCTGTTAGGTTTCAAAGATGATAACATCTACATTCTCGACGAGATATATGTTTACGAGAAAGAAACAGCTGAGATTATACCCATTGCGATTGAAAAAGGATTCCCTAAAAATAGGGTTATGTGGTGTGATTCAGCAGAGCCAGACAGAATCAAGATGTGGAAAAAGGCGGGCTTTAGAGCATCAGCAGTCGAAAAGGAACAGTCTGAAAAGAAATACCAGACGGCGCAAATTGACTGGCTGAAAGGTGTTGTTTCTAAGGATAAAGTCCTTAAACGTAAGATTTACGTGCATCCGCATTCCACTTTTACGATAGCAGAGCTGCAACAGTGGAAATGGAAGAAAGATGATCGCACAGGTGAATATCTTGATGAGCCAGTACCATTCCAAGATGATGCGATGGCTGCATTGAGGTATGGCGTAGAAGGATGGCGCAAGAAAAAGCGGTGGTTGGTATAATTGAGAGGTGAAAAATAATGCTTACGGCAGAAGAAATAAGGCAGTTTCTTGAAGAAGATGAGGCATCAATGCTTAAGAAAAGAGCCAGAGAAGGGCAACGGTACTATGATGGAAATCATGATATTTTAGATTACCGCATGTTCTACTGGAATGCTGATGGAATTCTAGTTGAGGATAATACTAGAGCCAATGCAAAGATTCCGCATATGTTCTTCACGGAATTATGCGATCAGGCAACACAGCATATTCTATCGGGAGATGAAGGCATATTCAGAACAGACATACCTGAATTGCAGGAGCAGTTAGACCTTTACTTCAATAAGAATGAAGTATGGATGTCTGAACTGTCAGAGACAATCACAGGTCTGCAGGTAAAAGGCTTTGACTACATGTATGCCTATAATGGCAAAGATGATAGACTGCAATTTGAAAATGCAGATAGCATCGGCGTAGTAGAAGTTGAGGGACGATTTGCGGACGATGGGAAAGATCAGAGAATTTGGAAGTATATTGATAGGGTTGACAAAGACGGAAACACACAATGGAAAATTCTTGTAATTGATGATAAATACACATACTACTGGAAGCAAACTAATGACGGAGAAATAATCGAAGATAATTCTGTTGAAGTAAATCCTAAACCGCACAAGGTTTATCAGAAAAAAGGATCAAGCCGGCTGTTTATCAGGCCAGCAGAATACCTTCCGTTTTTTAGGGCGGATTTCAACAAGAAGAAAATCAGCCACTTGTATTCAGTGAAAACGCTGATTGACGATTATGATTTGATGAGTAGTAGCCTGACGAACAACCTAATTGACTTTGATACACCTATTCACGTTGTCAGAGGCTATCAGGGAGACGATTTGACAGAACTTCAGACCAATCTCAAGACAAAGAAAATTATCGGTGTAGAAGAAGATGGTGGCGTTGAAGTGCATACAGTCAATGTGCCATATGAAGCCCGAAAAGCAAAGATGGAGATGGACGAAAAGAACATTTACCGTTTTGGTATGGGCTTGAATATGCAGGGGCTTAAGGATACATCAGCTACGACAAATATAGCGATAAAGGCGGCATATAGCTTGCTTGACCTGCGTTGCAGTAAGATAATTATTCAGATTAAAAAGATGCTGAGAGAGATTCTTCGTGTGGTAATTGATGAAATTAATAGCCAGAGAGGGACTGATTATCAGCCATCACAAGTGTGGTTTAATTTTGAACCAGAAATCATGAGTAATGCTCAGGAAAATGCCCAAATCAAGTTGACGGAAGCACAGACTCAGCAAATTCTGATAAATGTATTGCTTGGTTTGGCTGACAGACTGGATGATGAAACCCTGATGCAGCAAATATGCGATTGTTTAGATCTTGACTACAACGAAATCAAGGGCAAATTACCTGATCCAAACGAGAACGTTAATAGTTTGACAAGTGCAATAGATACCGTAGCAGGTGGTTTAGGTGAATAAACAGCAGATTGAAGTAGAAAAAGCAAAGTTAAGAGATGAAGCGTTTGAATTGAAGCGGTTGAAAGCTATATTTAACAAAGCATATCAAGACATCAGCAAAAAACTAAAGATTACCAATGGAAAAATCAGCGTTCTTTTAAAGGACTTTGATGATTTAGATGATGTGCAAAAGTCTATTTTGCAGTCTCAAATATATCAAAGGAATTTTCAGGAGTCTTTAAAACAGCAACTAGATCTTTACCTGAAAGATTTAGCAAAAGATCAGCATAAATCCATCACGGAATACATGAAAAAAGGGTATGAAACAGGATTTCTAGGGGCGATGTATGATATACACGGTCAGGGAATTCCGTTGATACTGCCTATTGACCAGAAAAAAGTGATTGATGCGATGCGGCATAGCACGAATATTAGCGAAAAATTGTATGAGCGACTGGGCGAAGATGTTAATTTGCTAAAAAAGAGAATTGCCAATAATGTCTCAAGAGGAATCGCTTCAGCTTCAGAATATAAAGTGATTGCCAGAAATATTGCGGCTGATTCAAACGTTGGGTTTAACCGTGCAATGAGAATTGCAAGGACAGAAGGGCATGGAGTGCAGTGTAGAGCTGCAATGGATGCCCAGCACGCAGCAAAGAAATCAGGTGCAGACGTTGTGAAACAATGGGATGCTGCGTTGGATGCGAGAACCAGAGATTCACATGCACGTGTTGACGGTGAAATCAGAGAGTTGGATGAGAAGTTTTCCAACGGAATGAAGTTTCCTTCAGATCCTGCTGGCGGTGCTGCAGAAGTTGTAAACTGTCGTTGTGCATTGTTGCAAAGGGCAAGGTGGGCACTTGGGGAGGATGAACTTGAAACTCTGAAAGAACGTGCTGCGTATTACGGATTGGACAAAACAGAAAGTTTTGAGGATTTTAGAAAAAAATATATAAAATCAACAAATGCTACTGGCGCACAATCAAGCAATTCAGTTTTGTACAATAAGAGTGCTGATGTATCATACATTGAAAATACATACGGAAATGCGCATGCAAAAGCGGCTAAAAGATCTATTGAAGCTGCAGATGATGATGTTCGGGCAGTTTGGAATAAATATCAGAGCGAATTCAGGACAAGTGATGCATCGTATAAAGGCAGTAGGGCTTATTACTCACCTTCTAATGATAATGTTACGCTGAACATCAAGAGTGCAGCTAAAGGTAATAGTTATCAGGCTCCGTATCAAGTGTTATATCATGAATATGGTCATATGACAGATTTTCTGGCTGCTAGAAATTATGGAAAGGGGCGGTTTGTGGCATTTTCCGAGATATTTGATGGAATTGATAATACGGGAAAAATCATATGGACTACAGCTGGAAGTGGTGGGTTATTAGGAAAAACCGCAAAGAAAGAATTAAAAGAAAGGCTTGAAAATATAAAAAAGGCAAAGGGTTTTTCTAAAAGATATGAAGCTGCAAACTATCTCATAAATGAAATAAAATCTAACTACACACTATTGGCAAGAGCCGATGTTTCTGATATACTAGAAGGAGCAGGAATCGGAGTCAAGTATCCATTAGGTTTGGGTCATGGATTAAGCTATTGGAAAAAAAGAGATAATGGAGCGGAAATCTTTGCAGAGATCATGTCTGCCGAAATAACTAATCCTGAATCGTTAGAATGTATTAAGAAATATTTCCCTGAAACGTATAAAGTGTTTAGGGATATACTAAAGGTGGTAAAGTAATGGAAAAAGCATTAACGGCGTATTATGAACATTTTGGTGAAAATTATCCTTTGGTGATTACGGATGGAAAAAGTGATGAAGACATCATCAAAAGAATCAATGAATGCATTGAGAACAATACTCTGGAGAACGAGCCAGTGTATGATGATGAACTGGATTATTAGAAAGCACTTTGCAGAATGAATGCAGGGTGCTTTTTTAATGCAAAGAAAGAGGTGAAAATGTGAAAAGATGGATTAAAGCAGCAGGAATCAGAGCAATTAAGACGATGGCGCAGGCAGCCGTTGCTATGATTGGGACAAGCGTAGCACTGGAAGACGTCAGCTGGCAGGTAGTTGCAAGTGCTGCGGTGCTTGCAGGCGTTTTGTCGTTGCTTACCAGTTTGATGGGATTACCAGAAGTCGAAAGCGAGGAATCATAATGAATGAAATTCAGGTAACGATTTCAACGATTCTGGCCCTCTTCGGAGCGCTGGCGGTCATTGCTGGTGGCGTTAAAGTGATTATGCAGATGTGTTCACCATTTAAGCGACTGGTGGAACGTATCTCAGAGTGTGAAAAACGGATTGACGCTCATGATTCTTTTTTGGGAAACGATAAACAGGCTATTGCTGACATTAAAGAAATGGCAAAGGAAAACATGAGGGTCAATCTGGCACTTTTGAATCACTTTATTGACGGCAACGGCGTGGAAAAGATGAAAGAACTCAGGGAAGAGATTCAAGATAGAATCTTTTAAGGAGGTGCAATATGGTAAAGAAACCGATTATATTTTACCTGTCACATGGACACGGCAGCGGATCTGATAAAGGTGCGGCAAGCGGTAGGTTTGTAGAGTTAGAGTTGGCCAGAAAAGTAACAAAGGCATGTTATGACTATCTGCTGAAACAGCCAAAATCAAAGCGAAGCTGGCGAGTGACTTACAAGGAAAGGCTGGTCAGCGGTTATACGCTTGCGCAGCAGGCAGAACAGATTAAAAGTCTGCAGAATGAATATCGCACCGTCAGCATAGATATCCATTTTAACGCAGGCGGCGGAGATGGTGCTGAGGTCTGGACAACAAACAGATTGGGTGAGCGCAAGAGATTAGGTACTGAATTGGGCGATAGTATTCTTTCCAATTTGAAGAAGAGTGGACAGAATAGCCGTGGCATGAAATACAGCAATGATCTGTACTTCATCAACACCCCATCAAAGGGCGTGTCTGTGCTGGTGGAATGCGGATTTGTGGACAACAAGGCTGATCGAAAAGGTTTTGACACCGACAAAGAGTTGAAAGCCTACGGAGAAGCGATTGCAAAAGCTTTGATTCAGTACGCAGAAAAACACGAATAAGTTATACACCATGCTTTGGCATGGTTTTTTATTGTCCAAAAACGGCTGAATGACGTTTAAAAGCTGCCTAATAGCCCTGAATTAAGGCGTTTAAACTGATTCTTGCTGCGGAAGACACCGCATTTAATAACGGAGCAAAGAAAGGAAAAGGAAATGGAATTCTTAAAAGAAATTTTAGGCGATGATCTCTTTGAAAAGATTAACGCTGCGGTTAATAACTGGAATGGTAATGATGACAACAAGGATAAGCAGGTTAAACTTGCAAATCTTTCAGGTGGTGAGTACGTCGGAAAGGGTAAATTTGATGCTCTGACCGAGTCCTTAAAGGGAAAAGAAGCAGAACTTACCACTGCAAACAAACTGATTGAGGAACTGAAGAAAGGCACTAAGGGCAACGAAGAGTTGCAGGGCAAAATCTCAGATTACGAAAGTCAGATCGAATCGTTACAAACAGAAAATGCGGAAATCAAGTTAAAATCAGCGATTAAAGTAGCATTATTGACCGCAAAGGCAACTGATGTTGATTATCTAACCTACAAATTGCAGGAATCCCTAAAAGAAAAGGGAGAAAAGCTTGAACTTGATGAAAATGATAACATCAAGGGATGGGATAATCGTTTGGAAGGGTTGAAAACTCAATTCTCTAATATGTTTGAATCTGATGGAAGTGATGGTGGGTATGAACCGTATAAGCCAGAAGGACTGCCAAAGGGTAACGATGGTAAAAGCGTGACCAAGGAACAGTTCAAGAAGATGACATACGAAGAAAGAGTTAAACTCAAAGAGAAAGACGAAAAACTTTATCAGAGCCTAAAAAAATAAAGAAAGGAAGATGAAATATGGCAAGACAGGGTTTATTTGGCGGATTTCACTTCGATGAAGAAGTGTTTACCGACATGATGCAGGAAGCAGATTATTGGAGTAATCCGATTATGGCATCAGGAATCGTTTTAAACGATGAATCTATCATGGATTTAATTGGCGCAAAGGGTAATGTGGCAACAATTCCACTTTACAAGCCGCTCAATATTAACGATGAGAACATGGCACCGCTCAACAATGACGGTGAAACTGACAACGTACCTGTTGAGATTTCAGGAAGTAAACAGACCTGCATGCTAATTCAGAGAATGAAGTCTTTCAAGGCAAAAGATTTCACTAAGGAATTAACGGGAGCAGATCCTTTAAATAATGTGAAGAATAAGATTCAAAACTACTATACACAGGTATGGGAATCTGAACTGATGAATATTGCACAGGGTATCCTTGGAGTTGCAGATATGTCTGATCATGTTACAGATTTATCTGTAACTACAGGAACTATTTCTGATGTAAATAAAGTTGGCGCAACAACGTTAATCGAAGCAGAACAGACAGCATTAGGTGATATGGCAGGTGGAATGGGATTACTGGTGATGCATTCCGCCATTTTCGCAGAATATCAGAAGCTGAGTCTTGTAGATTATGACAAATACACTGTGGGTAATGTCATCACAAAAGATGTTAAGCTACCAACTATCGGCGGAAAGCATGTTCTTGTAACCGATTATTACACTGTAGACACTTCTGTTAAAGGTTTCCCTGTTTATAGTACTTATTTGTTTGGTGAAGGGGCATTCTTGACTGCAGAGAAGAAAAACTATGAAAATCAGTACACTACAAAGTATGATCCTCAGACTGCCGCTGGTACTGATATGTTCTTTAGCAAGCAGGGCAAAGTACTGCATCCGAACGGATTATCTCTGAAGGTGGACAATGTTGCAAAGGAATCCCCTACAAAAGCCGAATTGGCAACAGTTGCAAACTGGGAACTGAAATTCAATCATAAAAATGTTAAAATGGGCGTTATCAAGTCCAACGGCTAATAAAGGGGTGGAGACTATGAACAGATTTATAATTGTTGATGGTCTTCCATATCTATATGCAGATGGTAAAGCGTATGCTGTTAGATGGAATGAAGAAGGATTTACTGTAGGGGCTGAAGTTGAAATCGCAGAAGCCCCTACAAATATTTATTCAGAGTTGTCTATCTTGGCAAAATGTGCTGGTAATCTGAACAGCATCGATCAGGAAGACCAGCATAGCGAACCAGAAGCAGAAGATGCAATTCAGGAAGACCAGCATAGCGAACCAGAAGCAGAAGATGCAATTCAGGAAGACCAGCATAGCGAACCAGAAGCAGAAGATGCAATTCAGGAAGACCAGCATAGCGAACCAGAAGCAGAAGAATTCAATAAGATGAAGATTTCAGAACTGAAATCGTATGCTGAAGAAAATGGTATTGATCTTGGTGAAGCTAAAACAAAGGTTGAGATTATCAAAGCCATCAAAGCAGTTGAATAGGCGGTGATGGCATGTTGATGACAATTGAAGAATTGAAAAATATCATTCAGACCAATGAACCCGATGAAATATTAGCGATGCGATTGAACGCCTTGGAAATGACCATCAGGCGGTACACCAATAATAATTTTCAGAAACGTGGATTCAGAGTGAGAGCTGACATCAGAGCAGGTGTTTTCGTGTCAGAATCATTGATTCCTTTTAACGTAGGGGACACCATCATGGTGTCGGAATCAGATCTGCAGAGCGACTGCCTTGCGGCGGTCATAGAGGTCAATGACCTGACATTTCAGACAGACGCTGACTGGGCAGATGATGATTCTGTACTGGTCACAAAGGTTGAATACCCTGCAGATGTGAAGCTGGGTGCAGCAAAGATTATTCAGTGGCAGATTAGAAACGAATCAGCAAATAGCGGAAATACTGAAATGAAGGATATTCAAAGCGAAACGCTTTCCCGTTATTCTGTTACATATGCTGCTGATTCGACAGAGGCGGATTTAGCAGTAGACGCAGGAATGGGAGTGCCGAAGAAGCTGATGTCGTTCCTAAAACTTTATAAGAAAGCAAGGTTCTAGGAGGTGTGGCTCTGTGATTGGTGGAAATAACGTGGGACAGATCCAAATCAGGAAGACCACAAAGAATAGTATTGGTGAGCAGGTCGAAAGCTGGTCAGGTGTAAAAGAAATAAATGGCTGGCTTGATCTTATGGCGGGTGAAGCGGAGCGGCTAAACTTTAACCAAAAGATACAAGAAAGTACCCATGTTTTTCTGGCGGATTATACAGCTATTCCAGATGTCGTGACAGCTGAGAATAGCAGGCTTGTGTGCGATGGAAAGGTCTATGACATTACTTTGATTGATGATCCAATGGAACGCCATCGGCAGCTGGAAATATACCTGAAATATACAGGAGGACAAGTCTGTGACAGTTGAATTTAAGGACAATAGTATAGCTGTAAAGGAGGCATTACAGAAGACATCAATTTCTTTTTTGAATGAAGTATCAGGTGAAATCATGGCTCAAACGATGAGAAATACACCAGTAGACACAGGACAGCTTAAAGCCTCTTGGGATTATGAAGTCGATGAAAAGAGTCTGAGATCAGTAATCGGCAGCCCTCTTGAGAATGCCATCTGGAATGAGTTTGGAACAGGTGAATATGCTCTAAACGGAGATGGCAGAAAAGGGGGATGGTTTTACGAAGACGAAGAAGGTAAAGGTCATTTTACTCATGGTAAACAACCGAAACGATCGATGTGGACAGCATTCCAATCACTCAAGGGTAAAATAATCAAGTACGCTGAAGAAGTTTTTTCATCGGGAATGAGGTGATTATGCTTGAAACTTTAAACAAAGATATGGAAGCACTTGGCATTAATTATGCTTTTATGGAATGGTGTGCCAATCCAGTTTATCCTTACTTTGTCGGCGAGTATGCAGAAGATGATCCGCTTACAGAAGATGGAGCGATGGAAAGCACATTCATTTTAACAGGTTTTACCCGTAGATCATGGGGAGATTTGGAGAATGTCAAGAATGAAATTCTAAGTTATTACGGAACTACAGGAAAAACAGTCATCACTGATGAAGGGTCAGCGGTGGCTATTTTTTATGCAGGGAGTCAGCCTGTCCCAACAGGCGATGCAGAACTTAAAAAAATACAGATTAACTTAAAGGTAAAAGAATGGAAGGTGATTTAAGAATGGCTGATTGGAGTGAATTTAAGGTTTCTGGCGTTACAGCAGATACACCTAAAAACATCTGGCTTGGAGCAGGCACGCTGTATAGAGGGCTAAAATATGACAGTGAAACATCAAAGTGGAGCGGTGAAATCATCGGTGCTACTTCTGGCGGCACGAAGTTATCTATTGTGCCTGAGATTTTGGATGTAGAAGTAGATGGCGTGCTGGTAAAGGCGAAGGGGCTGGCTCATAAGATTGGTGAGACTGCAACAATCGAAACAAACATGGTGGAAATGTCCACAGATTGGATCAAGTCAACCATCATCGGTGAATCGGGAACAAGCGAAGATGCACGCTTTGACCTGATTGAATCTAAAGCGCACATCGACGAATCGAATTACATTGAAAACTTCGGATTTGTGGGTTTCATGACAGATGGCAGACCTGTCGTGATCATATTTGATTATGCACTGTGCACAAGCGGTCTGGAAGCTGAGGGAAAGAATAAGGAGAATTCTGTATTTCCTGCAACATTTGAGTGCTATGCAAACTTGGCTGAAGGCATGACAGACACACTGCCATATCATATTTATATGGCTAAGGCTGCACCGACAGTATAAGGTGGTGCTGCAAATGGAATGCAGAGTAAAAACGGCGTTCTATGATAAGTACAATGGGCAGTTTCATGATGATGGAACTGCCTATTTCTGTACAGCAGAACGTTTCTCAGAAATACAGAATCAGGGCGATTTTCTGGACACAGTAGAACCAGAGCCAGAAATAGAAGAGAAGCCAGCTAAAAAGCGGCTGAAGGAATAGAAAGGAATTTGAACAATGGAAACAACAAACTTACATGTAGTACAGACTGACGAAGAAAAAGCATACACACTAAGAGCATTGGAAGCAAGAGATGTATTTTTGATGTCTAAAATCATCAGCACCATCGGTATCAACGAGTTCAAAGATGTTGTGCAGTCTGATGCGATTAAAAACGCAATATCTGGTAAAGATGTGACTGACGATGTAGTAACATCCGTAGGAGTTACTGTGATGCTGGACTTTGCAAATGTCATTCTGGGGAATCTGCCAAAATGCGAAAAGGATATTTACGCATTTTTGTCAGGGCTGTCTGGAATTGACAAGAAACAAATTGAATCCATGCCGATGAATGCATTCATGGGCATGGTTATTGATGTAATCCAGAAAGAGGAATTCAAGGATTTTATCGGGGTTGTTTCAAAATTGTTCAAATAGACAGCGGCAAGTTCTGGGATTTGCTATATCAACGGTATAGCAATCCCTTGGAATTGCTGCAGCAGATGCTAATGACAGGGCAGCTGTGTGATTTCATTTGCAATTTTGTGAAAATCAGAAACGAAGAGTTGAACGAGAAAACGCAATGGGAGTACTACCTACATAAGGTTTACAGTATGTCGTTTGATGATTTCGTTAAAAGCTGCAGTGGCGCAGCACCGTCAGAAGAAGCAGACATGGATAAGATTGAAACAACGATAAAAAATTCTCAATCTATACTGGAATCCTTCAGTTTGTAAAGGAGGAAACCAATGGAACTATTTCAGTTGTTCGGAACAATCGCAATAAATAATTCGATTGCGAACAAGGAAATTGATGAAACGACAGATAAGGCCGAAAAATCCAGCAGTAAGATTGGAACGGCTTTTAAAAAAATAGGCACTTTGACTGTCAAGGCTATGGCGGCAGCTACAACGGCGGCAGCCACAGGTATAGCAGCAATCACCAAAGCGGCAGTATCAGGCTTTGGCGATTATGAACAGCTGGTTGGCGGCGTAGAAACGCTGTTTAAGGATAGCGCAGGCAAGGTGCAAGCATACGCAGACAATGCGTATAAAACAGCTGGACTGTCTGCAAATAAATACATGGAGACAGTAACCAGCTTTTCAGCATCGCTGCTGCAAGGTCTGGGCGGCGATACGGCAAAGGCAGCTGAAGTGGCTGACCTTGCAATTACTGACATGGCCGATAATGCCAACAAAATGGGTACAAGCATGGAATCCATACAGGATGCATACCAAGGTTTTGCGAAGCAGAACTATACCATGCTTGACAACCTGAAACTTGGTTATGGCGGCACACAGACTGAAATGATACGCCTGATCAATGATTCAGGAATCTTAGAAGAGAAGATTGGCAGTCTGGATAATGTCACATTCGACCAGATGATTCTGGCTATTCATGAGGTGCAGAATAATCTGGGCATTACGGGCACAACTGCACTTGAAGCCAGTACAACCATCCAGGGCTCCATAGCAAGTGCAAAGGGCGCATGGGAGAATTTCTTAGTTGGTCTTGCTGCTGGCGATCAGGACATGAAGCAGCTGACCAAAAATCTGGGCGACAGTCTTTTGACCGTGGGTGACAATCTGATACCACGTATCCAGACCACGCTTGAAAGTATTGGAACGCTGATTGAAACAATTGTACCGCCTATGCTTCAGAAGCTGCCGTCAATGTTGATGCAGATTTTGCCAAGTCTGTTATCATCAGCAGTATCAATGGTTAAGTCTATTGGCTCAACGTTGCTGACGGCTTTGCAGAATAATCTGCCGCAGATAATGCAGTCAGGTGCAGATATGATCAACAAGTTGGGCGAGGGAATCAAAAATAACTTGCCGAACTTAATCAACAATGCGCTTGATATCATTTTAAATCTCACAACCTCGCTTCGGGATAATGCACCACAGTTGATACAGTCAGGTCTGAATTTAATTGTAAATCTGGCCAAAGGGTTAATGGACAGCTTGCCATCATTGATTGCGAAAGTGCCTACAATCGTCAGCAATATTGCAGGTATCATCAACGATAATGCACCGAAACTGTTGGTAACGGCGGGCAAATTGATTTTGACTTTGGCTAAAGGTTTGATTCAGGCGATTCCAACGCTGGTATCCAATATACCAAAGATCATCAAGGCGGTTGTGGATGCTTTTCTTGCCTTCAATTGGCTAAGCATGGGCAAAAGTCTGATAACGAAAATCAAAAATGGATTTGTTGGAGAGAACCCAGTAATTGCTAAAGCGGCAAAGAAAGTGCTTGAAACAATTGTCAATGCAATCAAAGCACTGCCACAAAGGTTATTTAATCTTGGTAAGCAGGCAATCCGTAAACTGGCAACAATCATCAAGCATACTGCTGATTTAAAAACCGCCGCAAATGCGATTGTAACGGAAATCGCTGGTGTTATCGGAAAACTACCAGCGAAGATGCTATCAATCGGAAAAAACCTTGTTAAGGGCCTATGGAATGGCATAGGAAATGCGAAGGACTGGATCATCAGCAAGGTTAAAGGATTTGGAAAAGGCATTCTTGATGGTTTGAAATCATTTTTTGGAATTCACTCACCTTCTAAGGTCATGGAAGACCAAGTAGGTAAAAACCTTGCTTTAGGTGTTATCAATGGAATGACAAAAGAAGAAGCCAATGTATACAAGATGTCAAAGAAGAGTCTTGGCGAAAGCATTGGAAAGGGTCTTGTCGCGGGCGTGATGAACTCCAAAGAAAATGCGAAGAAATCGGCAAGTCAGGTGGCAAGCGCCGTTATCAAGGCGGCGAAAGAAAAACTGTCCAACTATAAGACATATCATGATGTTAGTCTGAAAGATGAAATGCTTTACTGGGATAACATCAGGAAACAATGCAAGAAGGGCACTAAGGCAAGAATAGCGGCAGATCAAGAGTACATTAAAGCAAAGAAAAAGCTGGTCAAAGCAGCGGCAGAGTTAGATCAGAAGCTGCTTGAAAAAGCTGAAAAACGCCTTGATAAGTACAAAACATATAATGATATGTCCATCAAGGACGAGATGGCCTACTGGGATAACATCAGGAAACAATGTACAAAAGGTACTGACGCAAGATTAGAAGCTGACAAGAAGTATTATGAAGCCCATGAAAGCTACATGGAGCAGCTGGCAGAGGCGGAAAAGACCTACGCTGATGCAGTTGAATCCGCAAATCAGAAGATCGTCGACAGAACCAAGGAAATTTTAAGCGCATTCAGCCTGTTTGATGAATTTAAGCAGGAAGTTGACGAGGAGAACCCTTTGACGGGCGACAAACTGATTAACAATCTGCAGTCACAGGTAGATACTTTAGCCGAATATGAAACAAACATATCTGCGCTTAAGGATAAAATCGGTGATACTGATTTATTTGAGGCAATACAGGATATGGGCATTAGCAGCCTGCAGCAGGTTAAAGCAATCAACAGCATGACCGAGGATCAACTGCAAAAGTATGTCGATTTATACAACCAGCGGCAACAGAAAGCAAAAGATCAGGCGACTGAGGAACTTGGTGATGAAGTACTGGCTGATATCGAAGCAGCGATGAACAACTATCAGCAGACACTGGACAACATGCAGACAACAACCAAAAAGAAGTTTTCCAGCATTTCAAAGACGATTAAGGAACAAACTTCAGCTGCAGCAGAAGCAACTGTTGAAACCTTGAAAACCATGATGGACAGCTTCACGGATAAGACTGGCGGCATGTCTGACACTGTTTCAGAGAAGTTTAGTCAGATTCTTAGCAGTATCCAGAACAAAATGGGCAGCGCCGTGAAGTCCGTCAAGAAGTCTGTTGAAGAAATGCAGGCAGCATTAGCTTCCGTAAATGGGGCGGATGATGTTACAGTTGAAACAACAGTAACAGGCGGAGGCAAGGTAGCAAAGCATGCGGTTGGGGGTATTTTGACAGAACCAACGATATTTGGCTACAGTCCAAAATCTGGCACCTATCATCTTGGCGGAGAGGCAGGAGCAGAAGCGATTGCACCGATAGATGTATTATTGGGATATATTCGTCAGGCGGTAGCGGAACAAAATGGCGAACTGGTAGCAATTCTGAAAGCAATTCTGCAGGCTATTTTAGACAAAGATACGACTGTTTACCTGAACAGCAAAGAGATAAGCAAGGCTGTGAACAAAGATTTGGGGGTGATTTATTAAATGGCTAGTAAATTCTACCTGATGAATGAAAAAGGCGTCAGAAAAGGCATGAACAGCGCCGAGGACGGTTTCTTTACACAGCCCAGCGGCTTTGGGATGAAGTACGATGCTGCGTATCTCAAAGTCGGAGATTTATGGATTAATGACAACATGGAACTGGCGCAGCCTGAATTATCAGGCACGCTGGTTTTTCCAAAAAGAATGTACAACGCATTTCAGGATTTTATCGCATTTGTAAACGCTGCGAAATCACTGACGCTGATTTATGAGCCATCAGGCGTTGGCGTAGAGTATTTTGCCGATGTGGATTTAGTGAGCATCGAAAAAGGCGGCTATAACATGCGGCAACAATTTCAAGTGCCGCTTGCATTCAAATGTAAGTCGCTGTTTTATACAGAGGAAAAGTTTGAATACCACATCCAGCGAGCAGAACGGGAAGTGCGATGGGATTTCAAATGGGAAACCCGATTCAATGATTTGAATTATGTTTATTTTTCATTCCATAATGATGGTCATGTTAAAAGCCCATTTGCAGTATCTTTTACAGGTTACTGCACGAAACCCATTTTAATGGTATATCAGAACAATAAGCTGGTGCATCAGGTGCAATTCAATATCACCCTTCAGTCTGATGAAAAATTGACCTTCAGCACTTTTGACAACGACCTATTTATTGAAGTGAATGGCGAAGATCGAAAAGATTGTCTTGACTTCACAAATGATAACTTTTTCAAACTGCCACAGGGAAATTGCGATATTTACTTCAGATCCAAGACAGGGCGTATGAATAACATTGTGATGAATCTTGAAAAGTACTACAAGGGGGTGTAATGATGATTGCGAATATCATATCACGCCAGTCCTATACCCTTTCCGATACTCTTACAGTTGTGCAGTACAGTACTTCTTGCGATTCTGATTACGGCGGGAAAAGTCAGATCGTGTTGGCACGCAAACCGACTGCCTCTGAAGATGATTTCGTGCTGCTGAATGATGGCGGAATAGTATTCCAAGGCATTATCAGTGCAATTGAAAATGAAAAAGGGCACAACAACTATACTGTGACGCTTGTAGAAATGCAGACTTTATTTGATCAGAAGATAATTCTGACAGATGAATCACTTTTACAAACAGGGATTGAAGACTTCATTGCTGCGCAGATCAGAAGAAATTGGATTGAGAATGAAGACCAGCTGGTCAACATTGACTATCTAAATGTTACTCCTAAAACACATACGCCAATTGCCGCAAAGGTGGATGTGGAAGAAGGCGGAATCTATAATCTGTGCACCTACATTGGCAATGCGCTGACAAATTACGGGATTTTTGTAGATTTTGAGTTCGACAGCGAACACCTAGAAATAACAATCGAAAAGAGAGAACAAACCCCGCTGCTGATTGATACAGGAATACCGCAGGTGATTAACTTGACTGAGCAGATTGAAGTGAAAGCATTAACAAAGCTGACGGTAGTATGGCAAAAAACAGTGAATGAGGTTGTAACAGAGACGATTAGACATTTCTACTTACGGACGGATCGAACCATCACGGAAAACATGAAAGATCCTGAGCGAGCAAAAGGAACAACGGATGTCATCGTATCTAAGGCAGAAGATGAAACTACAATGATTCAGGAAGCAAGGGATAAATTCACAGGAAACAGCTACAGCCATAAGATTGAATTTGACCTAGTTCTTTCATCTAATAAGCTGGTGAGTGCTGCGGATATCTATGTTGGTCATAAATGCACTGTAAAAACCGCCAGCGGCATTAAGGAATCAATCATCACAGCAACAGAGCGTGCCAATAGCAGCGCAGTGATCAGCGTGAAACTTGGAAATCTAAAAGTTACGCTGATTGAAAAATTGAAGGGAGTTGAGAAGAAAAAATGATCAGAGGAATCACTTTTTCAGAGCAGACATTTTATTCTGCCGACTTTGCGCATTTTCAAAATGTGTTCCTGAATAGGAATAGTGGAATCACAAAGGGGTGTACCTTGGTTTCAGGTTCTGATAAGGTAACGATAAATCAAGGCTATTTTATTGTCTACGGACGGATGATGAACGTTGAAGAGGCTGAAATTATTGACAGCGCCAAGTTCTCAAATGGATATAACCGTATTGTGTACGAGATCGATTTATCGAAGGAAAATACAATCACGGAATTTAAGCAAGGCTATATTAGAGTGCTGACGACGACTGATCTTGTGCAGCAGGATTTGGATGCTGGCGGAAAAGTCTATCAGTTCCCATTTTGCAGCTTCCAATGGGATGGAACGCAGATTTCAAATTTTGTAGGTGAAGCACCTTCGATTGTATTCGATAATATCTACTCACAGGTCCTGGCCAATTATAATGTGTTTAAAACCGCATTTGAGAATTACTTTGACACACAAAAGAATGCATTGCACGAGTGGGTAGAGGAACAAGAAGAAACTGTAAACGGGCTTGTTGCGGATTTGGAAAATTCTGCTGGCAGAGTGCTGGGCAGTATTTTTTTCACTGACAAAGTATTAACTGCTGCAGACTTTACACCAGATTCGACCTATGACGGCTATCCGTATAAAGCAGAAATTACAGTTGATGGTATTACGGCTGATTTTGTGTCCGATGTGAATTTTGCACCGAGTGAAGCAGATGCAGGGCTGTTTTCGACAGTTACAAAAACAGATGCGGGGAAAATCATTGTATACGCAAAAGAAATCCCCGAATCAGACATTACAATCCCGACAATCGAGTGCAGGACAGGGAATTATAGTACGAAGGTGGTATAATCATGATAGGAAGAACAAATTCTGCGGGCGGCGGTGGAAAGTTTGAAATAGTGAACGGGCAAGAAGAGTCTTTAATTTCATTAGAAGATATTGAAAAAAACACATTTGTTGAATCAGTCAATTACGTGCCAAGCACAGATTCTTTTAACGGTACGGTTTACAGTTACAGCTTCACAACGATTACCGATGATATTATGTTAGGGATTAGAAACGAATCGAGCAGCTCACATTACTACATAACCGCGACACTTTATAAACGCGATTTTGCAACGAAAAATACTGCTTCAAAAATATACAATTTAGGAGTGTATTCTGGAACATATACGAGAAATATCGTTTTTGTTCAAAGGATGTCTGACGATATTTTTGTAATTATGTGTAATGGAATATATTATACTATAAAAGTGAATATAAATGCATTCACAATAAGTTTAATTGAATCTGATGTATCTTATGCTGGCATCTATCCCAACGCAAATATCAAGGGCGCTGTATCGCTTGAAGGAAACAAGGTTCTGTGTGTCGATTCTGGACAGTATAGTGCATATGCTTTAAAAGTTATCTTGCTGCAAATGAACCTTGTCAATGATACTGTAACTGTAAGCTTATTAGATTCATTCACGTCTGTTAATACTGGAAGTACCGAAGTTACAAGGCAATCAGTCAAAGCCGTTGGAAATAATGTTTTCGTTTTAGATGGGGATTCAGGGTATTCGGCAATGTACGGAACCCATTACAAAATTACATCTGACAATAAGATTGAAAAGATAGGGACCAGAACGCTGATATCTAATGTAACATATTGTGCATTATACGATGAAAGCCTATATAAGATGAGAGATGATTGTTTTCTTGCTGTTGGTTATAATTCATCCATTAAGGTATCACTTACGAATACGGGATTTGATTTTAAGCCAGCAGAATCTGTACTTGTTAGCGATTTAACTTCAGGCGGTGGGTCAAAAGTTGCTCTTTTTCAGATAGGTGACATAGATATGTTCATTAAAGCTATAAATACAAGTTCACCTTATTACGCCTATGTATACATCGGAGAAGTAACCTATGAAAAGACAGAATTGACACAGCGCCTGCAACTAAATAATGCGAACGATATTCAAAAAAACATTGGCTCTTCAGGTGCCTATGTGCATATTGATGATAGGAGCGTATATTTAGTTACAATCGTAAACACAGGAAGCAGTTATAACAAAGGAATGTTCGGGCAATGGATTACTCATTTATACGACAAATGTATAAAGAAAGCAGAAACGACGGTTTATGGCATATTAACGGAGCAAGCACAGAAAGATGTACTGTCACAAAAAAAGTATAAAGTTATCGCACTCAAAACCAACGAATAGGGGGCAAATATATGCATTTAATTGTAAGTAAAAATAATAAAGCAATAATCGCTGTTGGAGAACATTTGATTGTTCAGGAAAATTCCTATCCATTTTTAGAAGACACACAAACAGCATATCCTGATTTTATGGTTGATGTTTTTGAAACGAACAAGATACCAGAGGATTATGCAGTAGACAAATATTGCTATGCACCAGATCAAGGATTTTACAAAAATCCTGATTACGTAGAGCCTAATAAATATGGCGTGCCAGATGAAACCGTACAGGCAATCAAAGATGACACTATTCTGGATCTGATTGAATTGGGGGTACTGTAAAATGACAAAGGAAGCATACATTGCATCGCTGGATAGACTGCTGGCAGCAGGACGAATCACAGAAGAAAAATATGATGAACTCATTGCTAAAGTAGCATAGAGAATTACCGTACGGCAGGAAATTAATCCTGCCGTTTTTCTTGTTTTTTGATATAATGGATCTGAGGTGATAAAATGAGAATCCTAAAAAGAAAAGGGATTAGTCTCACAGATGAAGAGGCTGTGCAGTTTGTAAAAGGTGAATTGCAAAATGGGAATTTGGATATTTCTATAATTAATGATAGTGTCGTAATAGAGCCAGTCGGCTTGTGTCATGTGGAAGGATTACCCGATAGTGATTATGATATAATTGATTTGAATAAATAAACGGCGTAATCAAGTGAGTGTATTCCATATTGGACTACATTTTTGACTACATTTTTTATGAATTCTGTCGAAATTAGCTGAAATTAATTGAAATGATTTGAACTGTTTAGATTGTCATAAAATGTTGAAATTTGAACACTGGTGAAATAATTTGAACGCTGTTGGAATGGCAAAAAGTAGAGTTCGATTCTCCTCATCTCCACCAGACATGCAGGAGCTGTCGCACAGTTGACTAAAAAGTTGACTGGAGCCACGGCTCCTTTCGTTTTGTAATTGCTTTCGCGGCTTAGGAAAATTTCATCGGAATCAAAAAAGCAACACAAAACTAAGGATACATTTAAACCCTTGATTTATGTTTCTTTATCTATGTAATTTTGTCAATACAGTGCAAGTGTGTCCTCACAGTTCCACGCTGAATTTTGTTATGAAGCTTTTCAATATTATGGGAAATTGCCAGAAGCACACACTCTGCCTATAACTTTTATCTAATTGCACAAGCTCTGAATGTATCTATGCTCGATTTAGTGTGGCTCTATAAACTTTTTAGGGGTTTGATCTTTGAGGGGGTCTAAACTTAATGGGGGGGTAGCCGGGAAAATAGGTATAGAATCAAGCTGAATCATGTAGGCTTGACTCTATACTTTTTCTTTTGCAGAATCATTTTAATGTAGCACTTAACAGATATGTCAAAGTTGTTTATGATTTCCTGACGCCATTTTTTAATAGTCCTGCCAATAGAATTAAATTCAGGGATATTGAATGTATACAAATCCTCCAGGAAACAATCAAGCGTTTCTGCGACATTCTTAGAAGTAGCTCTTTGTTTAATTGTAGGTAGGTATCTTTCAGCATGTAGGCAATTTCCAATTCAGGATTTAAAGAAAGCATTGTGTTTACCAGATATGTTGCATGCTGATATTTTTACTTTTTTAAAATTTGGGATTGATTTGTGATGCTACATGTGTTAAAATTTTTACAAAGATATATAGGTTACGGGTTAGACATGGGAGGTGCCTTATGAAACCTTTGAGATGTAGTCGATATATGGCATCCATCAATTTTAGTTTCTTTTTTACATGTGAATATAAATATTTATGTTAGCGTGGGTGAAGTTATTACCCATGCTTTTTTTATGAGAGGGGTTCAAGCATAGAATAAAGAGTGATGAGTATAGAATATTCACCATTAATCTATGATTAAAATTTCTTGCTTAATTTGTTTTGCTTGATTGAAATGGACAATGCATGTATTTAGTATCGTGATTAGATTGAGTTGATATGATGGGTAAAAGATTTCATTTTATATTAAAAACAATTAAGGGCTACAGAGTGCTATTTGCGTTGCTGTTTTTTAGTGTTTTAGCCACATCCGTAACAGCATCAATTATGCCGTATCTTAACGGTGAAATAGTTAATGAAATATTTTATAGTAATTATACGAATACATTTGTAGTTGTAATTATAGAATATGGGGGTATTTATATTTTAAATCAATCTTTACACCTGCTTTTGAACTATACTTGGGCAAAACTGAAGGTAACATACCTTGTGAAGATTAGAAGAAATATTTTTGTACATGTTGTTAAGTTGAGTTGCAGTGATTATATTGACTTAAAGAGTGGTGACATAATTAAAAGAATTGGAAGTGATGTTGAAAATATTTTGGAACTTATACATCGTAATATATTTTATCTTTTTGGAAAGTTTTTAGATTGCATGCTATCGGTTATTTTTGTGTTGTATATTAACTACAAAGTGGGCCTAATTATCTTGGTTATGGTGCCCATACAAGTAATATTAGTTAATAAAATGTCAAAAAAGCTGTCTAAAGCAAAAATGGAAAAGGCTCAGATTGAAGCTTCGTTATCGTCGTGGCTTTTCGAAATGATAAATGGAAAAAATGACATTTTCATTTTAAATGCGATAAAAAAAGTGAAAAAAGATTATTCTCTACTTAAAATAAAAGCATTGAGGCGCACAATCGAGTGTAATAGAAGAAGTTTGCAGATGGATTTTGTTAGTAGACTTATGTCATTAGTGGTACAGTTGCTTATTTATGTTACCATTGCTATTTCTTTGTTTAATGGTGGTTCAAGTATAGGAGCACTGATAGCGTGTGTAGCCTATTTTGACAAATGTGTTTCAGCGTTGGAATCGTTAATCGAAAAAGTTCCTGCTATTGCAGAACAAAGTGTGTCGATAGACCGAGTTATTGAAATAATGGATTATGGAATTGAAGAAAAATTAGGAACGGTAGGTGGTAGATCAAAAATAAAGGAAATTAATTTTAGAAATGTTTCTTTCAAATACAAAGAATCTCGTGAAATATTGAGGAACGTAGATTTTAAAGCAAGCGAGAATATGGTTATTGCGATAGTGGGTGAAAGTGGGGTTGGCAAAAGTTCTTTGACCTTTTTAATGAATAGGTTATATGATATCGAATCAGGTGATATAATGTACAATGGCAAAAATATAAATGACTATAGCCTGCATGAGTTAAGAGCGGCGATAGGAATTGTTCAACAGGATGTTCTTATTTTGCCAGGGACAATACGATATAATATATCCTTATCAAATGATAAATTAAGTGATGAGAGGATTTGGAAAGTATTAGAGATGGTGGAATTAAAAAAAACAATATCGGCATTACCTGAGTCTTTAGATACGTATATTAAAGATGCTAATCATATTTTTTCTGGTGGAGAAAAGCAGAGGATCTCAATCGCGAGGCAGTTATATAAAGATGCAGATGTTCTGATTCTAGACGAAGCAACAAGCTCGTTAGATCCAGAAACAGAAAAGCATGTATATGAAAATATATATAAGTGGAATACAGGAAAAATCGTTATTATAATAACGCACAGAATACCAACTATTCGAAATGTTGATAAAATATTTCAGATGTCGGATGGGAAGATAATAGCACAAGGAACTTTTGATGAATTACTCGAACAAAGCAAAGAATTTTACAATTTGTACATGCATTTTTTAGAAAGTGAGACCATAGATGATTAGTTTTGTAAAAGAATTTAGACGAATCAATCTTATAGTTCAAAAATATAGTTATAACAAATCATATTTGTTATGTTTAATACTATCAAAAATTGTATTTGAGGTTATAGAGTTACTGCCGCCACTATTATATTTAGTTTTTATAAAAAATGTAATAGAGGAAGGCAATGCGACTTATTTAAAGTTTGTAGTAATTGGGTACTGCTGTGTATTCTTAGCAGAGAGCCTTTTTAAGGTTTTACTACAAGTTATAGAAAATAAAATATCTTGTATGTTTGAACTGAAAATTCAATGCAAAATTTTAGAAAGTATATGTAGAAATCCCAATAGCGAATTTGATACTGGTGAATTAAAACAACGAGTCGAAGATGATGTACAGCAAACGGTTTTATATATAAATGATTATACCGATTATCTGGTAAATCTTCTGGGCTTCGGGATCGTCGTATTGATTATGCTAAAGATGAGCATACTATTTACAATGATTAGTTTGATATTGATACCCATTTCATTTCTATGCACAAAATATACAAATAAAAAAATAACAAATACTCAAGTTTTATATAGGGAAAAGTATGCCGAATATGAGGATTTTCTTTTTGAGTCATTGAGAAGTTTTCGAGAAATAAAATCAAACAGATTGGAACAAGAATGTACTGAACGATTCGATTCATTTTGGAAGGCGTTATCTGGCCTCTTTATAAGAAATCATATCTATTGGTTTTTAAATCGTGGATTTATCGCTTTTAAAGATGTTTTCCTCACGAAGATGGCACTTTTCTTTATTGGCGGGATAATGGTTATTCAAAAAATTATTTCAGTCTCGATATTACTGGTATTTATGGATTATTACGAAAAACTTACGGAATATATCTTATCAATGACGGATTTAAATGCTCAACTTGTAAAGCGGCAGGTAAGTATAAAAAAAGTACAGGAATTCTTAGAAAAGGAGCATAATACAACAAAGAGCTGCTGCTTGAACGGCAATATCGTATTAAAGCATGTAAGTCATAAATATGAAAATGAAATGGTAATTGAGGACTGTTCGTTTACAATAAAAGAACATAGCTATACAGCAATTGTTGGTGCGAGTGGAGAAGGTAAAAGTACAATAGCAAGAATAATTTTGGGAATCGAACCAATTGCAGAGGGAAAAATTATCGTTGGTAATACAAATATTAATAATTATGATAGATATTATTCAAGAAAAAATATGGGAGCAGTGTTGCAGAACTCAGGTCTTTTTAATGTAAGTATACGAGAAAATTTATTGTTTGGAAATCCGAATGCAACTGAACAACAAATTTGGGATGCATGCAAAAATGCACAAATAGCTGAGTTAATATTGGCACTTCCTGAAAAATTAGATACATTGATAGGTGAAAAAGGAATCAAACTTTCCGGAGGTCAAAAGCAGCGACTGCTTCTTGCAAGGGTGTTTTTGCAAAAAAATTCGTATTTGATTTTGGATGAAGCCGTTTCAGCCTTGGATTCTAATACCGAACATGTGGTAATGAAAAATATAATTGAAAACAATCAGCATCAAACGCTCTTGATTATTTCACATAAATTATCTTCTATTATTGATGCTGACGATATTATTCTTTTTCATGATCATAAAGTTGTAACGCGAGGAACACACAAACAGTTGATAGCGAATTCAACACTATATAAACAACTTTGGGAAACCCAGATAGGAGGAAAGAAAAATGATTGTTAGGAATAAAACTAGGGAAAGTATACGAAAAAAAATATTGCAAATTATCAAGGAAAATTCTGATAAAGATTACAGTATAGAGTTTTTATCAACATGTGATCTAGATCGTGAAAGGGTATTCGATTCCATTAGTTTTGTGAATTTTGTTATTTCAATCGAGAGCGAATTTGGGATAAGATTTGGCGATGCTGAATTATTAGTAGAAAATATGAATAATATAGAAAAAATTTGTGATTTGATTTTGGAATTAATGGAGACAAAAAATGAATAAAATTTTTTCGTATAATGATGATAAGGTGGCAATATTGTACGAAGACAGAGAAATTTCTTATAAAGAATTAAATGTGCAAGTGGACTATATAAGCAAAATGTTGACAAATAGAAAGCTTGTTCTTGTACTTTGTGATAATACTTATGAATCCATAATAGCATATTTGGCAACAATGAAGGCTGACTGTGTGCCAATGCTGTTTCCTGCCTTGACTTGGGATAGAACACTTAAAAATAATATCAAGCTCTATAAGCCTGATTATATATTTACACCGTTTTATTTGGAGTTGAGGGAAGGATACGGCTTGATGCTTGATGATAATTTACTTAAAATTTATAAATTATCCGATAATAGCAAATCTGATTTACATCCAAATCTGCAATTATTGCTCTCAACATCTGGCAGCATAGGCAGTCCTAAGTGTGTTCGAATTTCAAAGGAGAATTTATCAGCGAATACATACGATATTTGTGAGTATCTTGGAATCAATGAAAACAGTAGAGCTATAACGAGTCTTCCTATGTCGTATACATATGGTTTATCAATTATTAATTCGCACCTCTTGAAACATGGTTCGATAGTTTTAACGAATACTAGTATAACTTCAAAAAAATTTTGGAATCTAATTGATTTGTATAATGTGACAGATTTTGGGGGTGTCCCATTTCAGTATGAAGCCATCCTAAAATTAAATATAGATATTGCTAAACATAAAACACTTGAGCATATTACGCAGGCGGGAGGAAGGTTAGGTAAATTATATGTTGACAAAATATTTGAAAAGTGCATGGGGCGTATCAAATTTTACATTATGTATGGACAAACTGAAGCAACGGCGCGAATATCTTATTTGCCACCTCAATATACAAAGGAAAAAAGTGGTAGTGCAGGAATAAGTATCCCTCATGGGAAACTATATTTGCGGGATGAATGTGATAATGTAATAAAGGAGAACGGTGTTATTGGGGAGATTATCTATGAAGGAAAAAATGTGAGTATGGGATATGCGAGATGTCGTAGTGATTTAATAAAAGGAGATATCAACAAAGGTGTTCTAAAGACTGGTGATTTAGGCTTTTTCGATATCGACGGTTTTTTGTATATTACAGGACGAAAAAATAGGATAGTTAAAATATGTGGACAAAGAATTGATTTACAGCACCTAGAATCAATTCTTTGTGATAAGGGGTTTCAATGCATTTGCGTAGGTAATGACGATTTAATAAAAATATTCACTCTTGAAGAGTATGCCGACTGTATTTATGATGCTTTGAAAGACGAAATAAGGATTAACAGGAATTATTTTAAGATTGAACTGGTTGATGATTTTTATAGAAATGCTAATGGTAAGATTGATTATTCTAAATATAAGATGAAGTAAAGGAGTGGTGCTAACATGAACTATTTAAATATGTTCTGATAATTAGGATTCGCATGTATAGAATGTGCATTAACAACAGTGAATTTAAATTATTTGGAGTTTATAGAGTTGAAAAAGATAAAGGTTATAGTGGATCGCCCCATAGGATATAAAGACGAGTTTGGGAATATATATCCAATAAATTATGGATATATTGAAGGCATAATGGCAGGCGATGGAGAAGAACAAGACGCATATATTTTAGGAGAAAACAAACCATTGGATTGTTTTGAGGGTTTTCTAATTGCTTATGTACGAAGGAGAGATGATAATGAGGATAAATGGGTTGTAAGTAATTTTACTTTTTCAGTTAGTGAAATAAAAGAACAAATCAATTTTATAGAACAATATTTTGATTCGTATATCGAATTATGTGAAAGCAGTGAATAAACATGAAAAAAATTCTATTTTTAACATTGAACACCACCTCTAATAGAACGCCAGAAGAAAATTTAGGCATTTACTATTTGCAAGAGGCACTATATAAGCAAGGGATACAAAGTGAATATATTGATTGTTGGTTGGAAGGTAAGGATCACTTACAGTTAGCGGATGAAATCAATGACAAAGAATATTTGTTTGTTGGTATTTCTGGATGTTTGAGTAATGTAGAGGAAATACGCAAACTGGCACCACATTTAACCAATCATCATATAGTTTGTGGTGGATATGGGGCTACCTTTGGATACAAAGATTTATTGAAAGCGGGAATAGAGATTGTTATTTTAGGCGAAGGAGATAAAACAATCATAGATTTGGCAGATTATTATATGGGGAATATGGATTTGAGAAATGTCGAAAATATTGCCTATTTGTCCTCGTGTGAAGACCAGGGCAATGAAATCATCTTACAACATGGTAAGGAAATAATAAACTTAGACGAGCTGCCCCTCTTGAAATCGAGAAAGTATCTCGATTATATAAAAAGTAGAAAAGCGAGTATAAATATTCTGGGTTCAAAAGGTTGCATGGGTAATTGTAATTTTTGCTCTATAAATCAATTCTATTCCTTTTCTCATCGAAAATGGAGAGGCAGATGCTCAGATGCAATCGTGGAAGAAATGCTATTCTTGTATAAACAAGGGATAAGGGTATTTAAATTTGTAGATGATAGTTTTATTGAGAATGAAAGAGATACAATTTGGTGTCAAAGGTTTGCAGAGAAAATCAAAGAAAGTGGAATGGATGACATACTATTTAGAATTTCTATTCGAGCCAATAAAGTTAGTATGAGAATAATTGATATTTTATCTTCCGTTGGACTTTTTGCTGTTTCTTGCGGTATAGAAAATTTTAGTGATTCTATGTTAGAAAGGATAGGAAAAAGAACTAATTCTGTAATTAATCAATGTGCATTAGATATATTCAAACAGAAAGGAATATATGTTCAAGCGGGTTTTATACTCTTTGATGATTTGACTACGATGTCAGAACTCAGAACGAACTTGATATATCTGAAGAAAAACATGTGGATTGTAATGAAAGGAATTTTTTCCGAAATATTTGCAGCTGAGGGAACAGCATATTCTAATTACCTGCTTAAAAGTGGTAAGATCACCGGTAAAAAATACGGAAATTATACTTATTCCATTAGTGATTCAAAGGCATCCATTGTATATTCGTATTTAAAAAGGTGGCATCTGCTACAGGAAGAGTTTTATGACAAACTAATTGATCCAATATCTGCGCCTAAGGCGTTGACACCTTTACAGTATAAAATGTTTTTTGAGTTATATTTGCAAGTGCACCAAAATGATGTTGCTTTTTTCGAACAAGTATTGGATTGTGTTGAGACTGGGGATTCAATGTTAAAATGCGATCAGATGATTTTATTGAGAAAAGAAAGCTTAAATAAAGACTTCGATAAAGTAAACCATTTGTATGATTTGGTTGGGTTGGAGTATAGTGCAAAATATAACATCTTTTGGAGAAAGTGAGAAAAATATGAAGTTTGCTAAGGAATATGAGACCTACATGAAGTTTGAAGAAGAATTAGGCGCAGGATATGAAGATGAAGTTAACATAGAAAATATAGGATGGAGTTTAGGAAATGAATGTCCATATAAATGCAAGCATTGTTATTCTGCTATAGTTAGAGAAAAGGGACGTAACTTGGATAAGAATATGATAGATATAATTATATCACAAATGAGGAAGCTACCAATAAAAACAGTTAATTTAGGTGGTAATGAGCCATGGTTTACTTCGGGGATAAGTGGAGAAAGTTTGCTTCCATATATTTTGAAAAGATTAAGTCAGGAGGGTTACAAAGTAGGTATCACAACCGCAGGCATTACTTTGGTTAATATTGAACGATATAGTCCTGAATCTCTTAAGTATATAAACGATGTAGATATAAGTTTAGATCATGCGGATCCAGAAATTCACAATAAGAATCGCGGTGCAAACATATATGATGTGGCGATTAACGCACTGGAAATTGCTAACAGATACAATATTGAGCATAGTATAATCATGTGCGCTATGAACTGGAATTTTAATATTGACAATCTAGATAAACTGAAAAGAATATGCAAAAAATATAATGCTAACTTAAGATTCAATGTTCTAAAACCTATCGAAAAAGGACATATGGATTTATGCGTTTCCAAGGAACAGTTTTATGAAGGATACGAATATATTCTGAATAATTATGATACTATTGATATTACGGAACCACGGCTATCAGCTCTTGTAAATAATAAAAAAGATGTGGCCTGTCCATGTGGTACTACATCAATGCGTATTCACTCAATCACGAATGATGGTGAAATTTATGTCTCTCCTTGTATATACATGCATGATTTTAAAGTAGGTGATTTACTTAAGGATGACATATTGGATGTTGTTCATTCGGAACCATTTAGACAAATGAGATTAAGAAATTATTTATATAGGAACATTAATGAATGCCATGATTGTGAAAAAAGTGAATTTTGTGGAGGCGGATGTGCAGCGCAAGCATATTTGATAAATTATTGGAAAACTGGTAAAAGAACATTGAGTATAAAAGAGGAGGACTGTTGGCGCGATTTGAAGGAAAAGGTAGATTTGAAAAATTACATAAAAGAACAAAGCGATAAGAATTTAGTGCATATAAACTATTTATGCACATGGATAGGAAAACCGCGCAAATAGACTTCAACTAACGCAGTAACCCAAAATGATTAACACGAAGGGATGAGTGCTTATGGCGATATCTTCTGAAGAATTTAGCTACTTTAATAGGAATAAGGAAAAACTTTACAAGTTGTTGGTACATTGCAAATTGGACATTCCTTACTATAGCGATAAATTGGATTTGCCGACTTTTGAAAATTTTTCATTTGATTTTTTTAGGCAACGAATACCTGTTTTAAGGAAGAATATTTTGCGTGCTGACTCTAGAATTCTTCTGGACAAACATGTTAAAGATGAACAGCTATATACAGATGCTACTAGTGGAACTGAGGGGAAACCGATACTTTGCTATCGAAGCAAGGCTGAAGAATTTATATGTTCATCAACTCAATGGACATGTAGAAGAAACTTCGTAAGTGATTTAACACCAAAAGATCGCTTTGCTCACTTTTACGCTTTTAGAGATGGCAAAACTGGTACTATTTCTAATAGGATTCTTTACCATGGCAATGAGATACTGTTACCGATTTTTGAGTTATCTGAGCAGCATCTCATGCATATATGGAACGAGATATTTTTATTCAAACCAAGGTGGATCCATGGAACGGTATCAAATTTATATGGATTGGCAGTTGTTGTAAATAAATTTAAATTAAAAAGATACTCTTTTGACTTAATTGAATTGGTTGGCGAATATGTATCAGATTCGCAGAAAGAATACATAGAAAGGACTTTCGGCTCTCCGGTCGCAATTCAATATGGCAGTCGTGAATATTGGCCGATAGCTTACTCTACAAAAGATGGTAAGCTTGAGGTTAATTCCAATGTTTTTATTGAGACAATAAGTGGCCCTGACGGTGCAGATAATCGCCTACTGATTACATTGTTGAAGAATGATGCTTGGCCGTTGATTAGATATGATATAGGAGATTGCGGCTTGCTACATTATGATAACGAGAAAATTTTTGTGAAGCTTCTAAAAGGCAGATCTGCAGAATTTATAAGCTTTAGCCAAGGAAAGATTTTTAATACAATTGTTTTTTCTAGTCTTATACGAAAAATATGTGGTGCATCATGCAATAATGTTATTCGTCAGTATCAGGTCATAAAAGAAGATAATGATAGAATTTCTATCTTGCTTTGTACTAATCCTTTGGTTCAGAAGGAGGATATTTGTCAACAAATAAAATTTGAGTTAAGTAAAATACTCGGTGAAGGAATACAAATTGAAGTGAAATTATGCGATTATATTCAGCCAGATAGCTTTACAGGTAAGACAAAAAATTTCATTGATAAGACGATAGTATAATTCGTAATATTATTCGTCCTGCTGATAAACAACTAATACAATTAGAAATATATCAATTAATAATTTAAATTTAAGTATAATCTATACTATGAGTTTTATAAACGAGGAGATATAAGAATGAATAATGCTATAAAAAAGGCACAAAAAATTCAAACTAATAGGATTGGAGCGACATGCTTCTTCGATGCCATTACATGTTCGTTAGAGTACCTTGATAGAATATATTGGGCTCTTGATTATGTAGATTACACTTTCTTGTTTAATAAAGAAAAAATTCTGTCATTTCATAATGTTAATGAATTGGACAGCCAAGTTTCACCAACAGATAAATACTATTTTTATATCAGCCCAAATTCTGCTTATTATGCTGATTTATTATCCTACACCTCTGAACTGTATATTACTAACATTGGTAAAATGGTAGCTTGTTGCACAGATGGAAATGAAAATTTTTTCAATACATTAGAATCATTGGATGAATCAAAATTACCGGTCATTTTAAAGGTTAATAATTTAGAATATAAGGAATTTTATGCGTACAACCATTTTACAATTCCACGGTCTGATAGTAAACACTTGATAAATATACTAGCGGTGTCAAAGAATAAAGATAAATTTTTTATATTTGACAGAGGGTTTGATTGCTTTGGTGAATGGATAGATCCTAGATTGCTTTTTAGGGGGGCAACCAGCAACTTTTTAGGAAAGTCAAACGAGTTCTGTTATATGTTTTTTCATAACACTCCTCCCAAACTCAATCAGCAGGAAATAAAGGCTAAACTGAAGTCTAGTATAATGAGAGCTATGCCTGATATTGTCGAAATAGATGGTACGCCATATAAAAATAACCATAGTGCGTTAGCATCATTTAAAAGAGATATGGAAGAAATTATAAATGTTCTCTATGCAAAGTATGGACACTACGCTGCTCCGCTTTTGGGCGAAGCAATATTATTACAGGTAGATGGAAGCATGGGAATATCAAACTTGTATGAGGAAATAAATAAGATATTACAACTTGACTCTCTCCCAGAGGTTATATATGCAATTAAATTATACTGGGAAGAATGGCATAAATTCGAACAGAGACTAAAATATATTACCTATAAAAATGAAAATATATTTGAATATATAAATGTATTTGAAAACAGAATAGAAAAAATGATGGATTTAGATAATAGAATCATGTATGGATTGAACAAAGTCATTGATGAAATCTAGCAATGTAAATATTATTATTTCATATTTGAAAATCAACCGGTAATCTAAAGTTTTGTGTTAAGATAAAAAATGATAAAATTTCGGGATAGAGGTTTGACCTTTGTGTGTGGGGGGGTCTAAACTTAGTGGGGGTTTTAGCTGGGAAAACAGGTATAGAATCAAGCTGAATCATATAGGTTTCACTCTATACCTTTTCTTTTGCAGACCCATTTTTAATGTAGAAGTGCTGTATGTGATTAGAATGGTAGTCTAAATTATCGTGTGGGTGGCAAACTGAGAAATCAAGAGCACTTCAAGCTGAAATGGCAGTCTGAGGTGATCTTCTTGATTTTATCAAATATAAATTGTAAGATTAACAATAATAGTAACATCTTTTTATTTATAAATTACGCAAGTTCGAGGACAATATAAAAGGAGCTGTCGTGATGAACCGCTCCCCGTCAAGTAGATAGTGAAAAAAATATAAATTTTTCTGCCATTAGCTGTAAGGCTAGTGGCATTTTTTATGCCGCCAGCAGATAATTTCTGTGTTTTTCCATTGGTGTTATAACTCCAAGGTTCCGCTGCAAGCGTTTATTGTTATAGTAATCCATATAATCTTCAATCATTTCCACAACAGCTTCTCGGCTTGTAAAACGCTTTCCGTAATACCGTTCCCTTTTCAGTATCCCCCAGAAGCCTTCCATCGGACCGTTATCAATACATTTTGCCACCCTTGACATGCTCTGTTTCATTCCTGCGGCTTCAAGTTTTGAATGGAAGATCCGGCAGGTGTATTGAAATCCTCTGTCACTGTGAAATAGCGGGTGGGCATCCGGATTCGCTCCCACAGCATTGTCAAAAGTATCAAACACCAAAGCGTTGTTGTTTGAATCTCCTATGATGTATGATACGCTACGCCTGTCGTATAAGTCCAGAATCGCACTTAGGTACACCTTGTGTTTCTGTGTTCCCGTATAGTAATGAAATTCTGTTACATCCGTGAGCCATTTTTCATTTGGCATTTCGGCAGTAAATTCTCGGTTCAATAAATTTTCTGCTATATACTGTGGATTCTTAGCATGACACGCACATCCATTGTTTGCGTATTTTATGGTACCGTTCTAGTTCGTCCCTGATCCGTCGGTATCCTTTATCCGGGGAAGCGGTGTGGATTTTTTCAATTTCCTCCACAATCTTCCTGTTTTCTATCTTATGTGCCGGTATTTCCCTGTTCATCCATTTGTAATACGCAGCACGCGATATGCCGCCGAATCCACAAAGCAGCTGGACAGGATATCCATGTGCCTCATGTTCTTCCTTTATTTCCTGATATATGGCTTCGTGCCGTATCAGGCTCAGCCCCGCCTCCTCTCTATCTCGTCTAATTTTTTTAAGAAAGATACCTCCATCTCTGCCCGTTCTTTTTCCGCCCTGAGCAGTTTATTTTCAGCACGCAGCCGTTCCAGTTCTGACATTTCACTTTCCGTTCTTCGCCTGCCGCGCTTATCTTGAAGCCCCTCCACGCCGCATTGTTCGTATTTTAACGTATAGCTGCGCGCCTGCTGATACGATATGTTGTATTCTTCTGCTGTTTTCGCATAGTTATGCCCGTGTGTGATGCAGTATCCCGCTATTTCAACACGTTCGTCAAACGATGTCTTTCTTCCTTTGGTCATGATGGATGCGCCTCCTGTTCCGGAAGATTTTAACTCCCCATGACCATTATACACCTGAATCCATTTTTGCAGCTTACCTTTTGAGCGGATTCCATACCTTCTGCAGATATCTTCCTGTGACCCTTTTCCGGCCAGATAATCGTGGACGGCACACTCCTTTAGCTCTTTGGAATACCGTTTGTTCTTCTTTTGAAAAAAATTTCACTTCCCATGCTCTGATAGTTGAATATCCATTGCTGTACGGATGTCTTGCTGATCTGAAACTGGCTGGCAATTCCACCTTGGGATATTTTACCATCAAGATATTTCTGGACAGCCAGTATCTTGTCCTCCGGACTAATGCCATTTCTGGACATAATATATGCTCCCTTCTAAGTAACAAGTTTTTATTATTTCTCTTGTCTACCTAGAAGGGAGCATATCAGTTGACTTAAAAGTTGACTGTGCGACAGCCCCTTGTCATGTCTAAGTGGGAGAGAATCGAACTCTAGTCGTCAACGCCAGCCAGCTGAAGCTGGGGCGTTTTGACATGAGACCTGCCAGAGATTTGCAGTGCAAATCTGGCTAGGGCTTCAAGAGCGTGACCGTGAAGGGAGCAGGTTCAGTGAACCTGGGAGTAAGTCACGGTCCGAGTCGACCGAAAGGGGAGGCGAAGGACGGCGGGTTGCGAAGCGAGCCGTGTAATTCTCCTCATCTCCACCATTGCATGGGAGCTGTTTAATTTATTATAAAGGCGTTAGGAGAACGTGATTTATGAAAAATACAGATAAAGAAGCGGAGGGAATCTCTAAACAGGTATCAAAAAGATTTGGCTAAAGTATATTTGAGAGGACTTAGTGAAAACGAATAATTTTGATATAACTCACCATTGAGCATAGTGATGCTGTGTTGTAATTCATATCATATTTTGGTATAATAAATTATATGTAGATTAGATAAGGAGATAGCCTCATGAAGAATATGAACAAACATGGTTCGACTAAGGGTAGATATGCGTTAATAGCGCTCTTAGCTATATTCTTTTTATTCTTGATTAGTATTTTTGCCTATCAATCATTAACCGAGAAGCCACAGGTTTCTGAATGTGAGCAGCTAATGCCGGCGGACAGTCCCCTGATGCTGCCTAATGAACGTGGTGAGGCTAATCTGCCAGCAGAAGAACTTGATTTCCAGCAAAAGGAGCGTATTGCCTATGGAAAATACGGCTTCCGCAAGGAGCTTAAGGTAGAAAAAACGACTATTGTCAGTCAAGAGGTTTCTGAAGATTCGGCGTTAAAGGATGTATATTTTGGGATTTACCATGACTCAAATTTGGTAGACCCGGTTGCCGAAATCAGTATGGGAAAGGTATTAAAAAATGTCCATGCCTCAGAGGTAGGTGAGCCAGAACCATACCCCGATGTGTTGCCCTTTATCGATGCAGTACTAGAACCCGGCGCTTACTATTTGGCGGTCTATAGTATACGTTCACAAGAGGACTGCATCGCAATCTACGAAAGCAGGCAAGCTGCGGTAGCTACAGAGCTAGAACTTACGGAAGATCAATGGGGCCTTTTCTTTTCCACAGGCCCTGAACAAAAAACATATTTCAAAATCAACGTGCCCGCTGCCGGAAACATTTACGTCGATAGAGATTTCTGGCGAGTCACCTATGACATTCAATTATGCGATGCCGATAAGAAGCCTATCAAAACGGCTACCTTAGAACCACCTGGAAAAGAACAAGGCCATCAAAAGGCAAAACTGTCCATCCCTGCTTCGGGAGTATACTATCTGCAGGTTTCATATGACGCCCCACCTTCCGCTTATGCAAACGAAATTCGATATACTTTCAACGCTAGCCAATAACGGTAGAAAGAAAAACAACCATTTTTTGGTTCTGTTTTACTTTGCTGTTGTTCCTTTATAAATTGGATGAAACAAGATAAAAGGAGATTCTATTGGTTAAAACCTGAAATGAATGCAACGTAATTTATTGATTTGTCATACTATATGCATTGAAAATCAGAAGTCTAATGAAAAAAAGAGAGGACTACTTTTGTGGTATGGTTTTTGCAAAGTAGTCTTTTAAAGCTTTTTTGTTGTATTAAGCAGCGTCAAAGTAGTACATGAGGAGGAAAGGATGAAGGATTCTTCTATGCGAAATCTATATCGCTGGATCGCCCGTCTGGTATTTTCCATCGACAAAAGGACCGTCGCCTTTTGGCTGACCCTAAACGGATTGTTATGTATCCTGCCTGCCATAGCCCTTCTGTTGAATAAGCAGATACTGGCGGTGATCGCAGGGTTTTTGGATACGGGAACGGGCACATTTTCGGATGTGCTGCCGTATATTATTTTTTATGGAACGGTGCTGACCGTAAGTGGATTGTCAGCTAGAATCAACAGTGGATTTCTGTACTTTCGCATGTATGATTCCTATTATCTGGGGCTGCAGGAACTTTTGATGGATTTCTTTCAGAAAATGCCCATGGAACTGCTGTTTCAAAAAGAAATCAACGATGAATACAACGCGGTGATTCGACGGGCAGGCGCGCTGACGGACGTCACCAGCGCAGCGTGTGAACTTTTAGGAAAGGGCTTTGGAATTTTGGCCCTTTTGATTACGGCGGCAAGCGTTTCGCCCATCATATCTGTATTAATTCTGTGCTACATGGCAATGATACTCTATCTCAACCACCGTATGACGAAAAAGCTGGAGGAGTTTGAGCGAAAGTACGATCCCGCGTGGCGCAGAATCAGAGACCTCAAGCTGATTCCCATGGAACCCAACGTAGCCAAGGAACTCAGGGTCTATGGAACCCAGAAGCGAATGCTGGATCAGTTTGACAAATACTATGATGAGGTAGAGCAGGCGGAGCTCCTCTATAACAAGAGCGTGGGAAAAGCAGGCATAGGAAGCAATGTGCTGCTGTATGTGTTTATGGGCGTGATTCTGCTCGTTTGCCTGCAAGGTATTTTTAAGGGAACGATTAGCGTGGAAGAATTTATCATGCTGTTTACTCTTTGCGGAAGCCTGGGCAGCTATGTGACGGTGATTTCAGAGGCCTCCATCCGTATGCACAGGGGAATTTTCGCCTTGAAACGGCAAAAGGCTTTTATGGATATGGTAGACGGGGAACTGGCGGCAAGAGAGAAAGGCGGCGTTTCTACAAAAGAGCCTGCGGCGCGGGAGATTGCCATTGCAGCGGAGCATGTATCCTTTGCATATCAGAACGACAAAGTGGTACTGCACGACATCTGCTTAGAAATCCCAAAAGGGCAGATCGTGGCGCTGGTTGGAGAAAACGGCAGCGGCAAGTCCACATTGGTACAGGTTTTGATGGGTGTTTATCCGCCCACCAGCGGACGCGTTTACCATGCGGGCTCCATCGGTACATTTTTTCAGGATTTTTATCTGTTACATAAAACGGTCAGAGAAAATGTTGGAATGGGCGATATCGCACACATAGACAACCGACAGATGGTGCAGGAAGCCATCGGAAAAGGCGGCGCTGAGAAGCTGGTGGAAAGACTGCCGAAACAGATGGACACGCTGCTTCGCAGGGAGGTGTATCCCGACGGCGTGGAATTGTCCGGCGGAGAGCGGCAGAAAATCGGAATCGCGAGAGCCTGCATGGGAACCCATGAGATTTTGATTTTGGACGAGCCTGCCTCGGCGCTGGACCCGATTGCGGAGCTGGAGCAATTTCGGCAGATTCAAGAAAATCTGGAGGGCAATACGGCGATTCTCATCAGCCATCGAATCGGCTTTGCCCAGCTGGCAGACCGGATTCTTGTGTTAGATAAAGGCAGAATTGCAGAGGACGGAACCCATGAGACGCTGATCAGGCAAAAGGGATTATATGCAGCCATGTACAAGCAGCAGGCTGCATGGTATCAGAAAGAAGATCATCAGGAGGAGCGCAATCAGGATGGAGCATAAAAAGGACAGGCTTTCATTAAGGGAGCAGAGCAGCATCGTAAAAAAGGCATTGCGGCTCAGTATTCGCGTCAAGGGATGGGATTCTCTTCTGGTCAATGTGCTGGGCTGGTTTGCAGCCTTTCTTCCGGTCATCAGCGCCAGGTATTTGGAGCAGCTGACCAATCAGCTGTATCAGCTGGTCGGCGGCAATGCGTTTGACAGTATCAGGCGGGAAATTTTCTTTCTCTTTACCATGCTGATTGTGCTTTTCGCCGTGCAGGCGTTATTTGAATGTTTGAGTCAGCATATGCTGCGGATGGATACGACCAGGACGGAACGATTTGTGGCGCGCACGATTATGGAGTGCAAATGCAATGTAAAATTTCACTACATCGAAAACAGCGACGGATTTCGGCAGAAGCTGTCCTTTGTGGAAGAATACGCCGGCGAATATACGGCAAGGAGCATGCAGGATTTAATTCTCAATGTACAGCGCATCATTGCCATTACGAGCGTGTCGCTGGAACTGTTTCGGGTCAGCGGCATGATTGTGGCGGCAGTATTTTTGACCTGTATTCCGGCGGCGGTGCTCTCCTATCTGCAAAACGATGCGACCTACCATTTCAGGACAAAATGGATGCTGGAGGGCGACAGCGCCATCATGCAGTATCTCGCTTGTACCAGACCGGAAGCCATGAAGGATATCCGTCATTTCAAAGCTTATCCGTATTTGAAAAAAGAATGGAAAAAGACAGCCAAGGAATACATAGAGAAAAAGGAACGTCTGACCGGGAAACATGTGAAATACAACATGGCGGCGGATCTTCTGCGCAATGGCGTTTACATTGTCATTTTAATCCTGGTGGGCAGGCAGATTTATATGCATCCCGAGCAGGGCGCAGGCGTTTTTGTGCTGGTATTGACTTTATCGGGGCGGCTGCAGGGACTCATTGGTAACTTGCTGGTTTCTTTGATGGAGTTTGGGCAGAATATCTCCTATATGAAAGATTTTTTCGATTTGCAGGCGTTGGGCACTGAAGAAAATGCAGGCGAGGACAGTGGGCTTGGATCTGTTTCCATAGAATTTGACAAAGTGTCCTTTGCGTATCCCGGATCGGATAGAAAGGTAATCGACGATTTGTCGGTGACGATTCGGGCAGGGGAAACCGTGGCGATTGTCGGGGAAAACGGCAGCGGAAAGAGCACGTTGATCAATTTGGTGATGGGGTTTTATACACCGCAGCAGGGGAAAATTACGGTAAATGAGGAGACGTTAAACGATTTCCAAATTAGAAAATTACGGAAATCTACAGCAGCGGTATTTCAGGATTTTTGCCATTACGAAGGCACCCTGCGGGAAAATATTGAAGCTTCTGAACTGGAACCGGTCGCAGATGCGAAGACGCTGGATCTGCTTCTGCAGGAGGCGAATTTGCAGGATCTGGTTGACGGTCAGCCAGGTGGACTTGACGAGGAAATCGGGCAGTTCAGCAAGACCGGCAATAACCTGTCCGGCGGACAGTGGCAAAGGGTGGCGCTGGCAAGGGCGCTATACAGGAGAAATACGAAGCTGATGATTCTCGACGAGCCAACCGCGGCGCTGGACCCGATGGCAGAGGCACAGCTGTATCGAAATTTTGCAGAAATGACGGCAGGAAAAACGACTCTGCTGATTTCTCATCGCCTGGGAATTACCCAGCTGGTCGACCGTATTTTGGTACTGCGGGAAGGGCGTCTGGTGGAGACAGGCACCCATGAGCAGCTTATGAAGCAGGACGGATATTATGCGCAGCTGTATCGGGCGCAGGCGCAGTGGTATCAGAAGGCTGGAAACAGAAATCCCAATTGAAATAAGTTAATATAGTCTGAATAAATGGGTTATTTTCTTAAAAACTTAAAGTTTAATCCGTTTTATGTGTACATATTTATTATTGTCGTAGTATTAAAAATGAAAAGAAGGGCTAATGAAAAATGAAAAAATCCACAAAAATAATAAGTATACTGAGTGTAATTATTATAATCGCGGCGGCGGTACTGCTGTATCGCAATGCATTGAATGATACTTGGACGGAAAGCCTTACAAAAGAATCGGATTTTACGCCATATTTAGAGTTTTACCCGGCTGATGAAGAAGCAATTGCGGCAGAAAAAGGCGCTTTTATTATCCACAACAAAACAGACAAGGAAATGCGCACAGGGGAATTCTATGCATTGCAAAAAAGAGTTTTAGGAAAGTGGAGCGATATAGGTCCATCTTTGGACTTTGTGGCGGTAGCCTATGACGTGCCGCCAGGAGAATACAGTTCTACTGTAAATTGGGAGACTTATTTTGGGGAATTAAAACCTGGAGTTTACAGAATCATAAAAGAATGCGATTTGATGACAAACGAGAGCTCTCATAAGTATTCGGAATTCCTTATTTGGTGTGAATTTAAAATTTAATGAAGCGGCGTTAGAGCGTAAGCGAGGAAAAAGCGTTCATACTGTGGACATATTTTGAATACACTGAGGAACGAGGACTGATTGGGAGAAGTGAAGTGGGAAATATCTTCAAACGAACCAGAAGAAGGTTTTATTTTCGATTGCAAGGCAGGATATTTATACTGATTCTGGCGGCAACGATTGTGTTTACCATGATACCGGTGTTGTATGGGAGTGATGATACGGCCATAGATGGGGCTGATATTGTGGAAATGGCAGAATCGCAGATTGGAAACGCAGGGGGAATGAAGTTTTGGCGTTGGTATGGCTTTGATGAGCCGATAGACTGGTGCGGCTGTTTTGTCAGCTGGTGCGCGGATCGGTGCGGCTATATAGAGAAAGGGAAAGCGCCGAAGTTTTCTTACTGTCAGGATGGGGTGAGTTGGTTTATTTCTCACAAAGGTTGGTCTGACAGAATGATTGCGCCGCAGCGGGGGATGACTGTCTTTTTTGACTGGGACGGCAACGGAATCAGTGATCACGCGGGAATTGTGAAAGAATGCAAAGCCGGAATCGTTTATACGATAGAGGGAGACAGCGGAAATATGTGCAGGGAGCGTTCGTATAAAGTGGGCGATAGCTGTATATTGGGATATGGATCACAGAGGTAATTTATATATTGGAAATTTTTAAAGCAACATCTGCGCGAAAGCCTTCCATCGTATAGCCTGTGTGCAGTTGATCCCAGTAATGCTCCGGATCTTCGTGATCAGAAGCGACAGCGCGCCGGAACCCTTCATAGTGACTGATAATAACGCCGTCATCAAGGGGGTTCAGGTCATAGATTTTGCAGAGATAGGCCGTCAGGTCGACGGCAGTGGTGTAGGTAAGTCTGGCTGAACGCAGCGATTTTTCCGGGTCGTGACAGATAAATGAAAATGTATCTGTATATTCGAGACAGTCGGGTTCGCACATTTCAATGCCGATATGTGTGTCATTGGACAGACCGCCTGCATGCCACCCTCGATGATTCCAAGGGAGAGTTTGATAAATTGTGCCGTCATAGGCGTCTATAAACCCATGGACGCAAGCGCGGTCATAGTTGGGATTATCCCATTCATCTATAAAATAGTGGGGATCAGGTTGGGCGCATCCCACGGAATGCAGCATGATACCTTTTACTGTGATTTTTTCGCCTGTAGTATAGCAGGGGTTTCTTGTCAATATAGATTCAATTATTTTCATAGCAATCTCCTTTATAGGAATATGATAGCTTATTGTTGCAGAAAAATCAAGCGGCGGAGAGAATTGTGCGGGTTGGATGTGGAGACAATGGGAACGCGGCAGGTTTTGCGCCTGAGAATATAGAAAAAACTCTTGCAATCAGGGCGTAAATATCTTATACTGAGTTAGTAGAGAAAAATTTCTGGGGTATTAGCGCAGCTGGGAGCGCACCACACTGGCAGTGTGGGGGTCAGGGGTTCGAATCCCCTATGCTCCACCACAGACTGTCCGGAAAGGACTTAAAACGTTGGAATTCAAGAGATTCCAGCGTTTTTTCTTTGCCCAGAAGACGCGGAGAAAAGCGTTTTTTTCACATTTTTCTTACGCGCGCTTCCAAAGCCTTTGTTCCTTGCGCAGAGCGTAGAGATTTTGCAGAAGCAGGACGGTATTGGACAGCGCGATGGCCAGAATATAACCGTAGATGTTCAGCTTTGGCACGCCGGTAAAGAGGATGAGAAAGATCAGAAGCAGAAGCTGTTGCAGCAGGCTGTTGCGGAAGGATTGCGCCTCCTTTCCGATACTGATCAAAAGGCTGGTGGTGGTAGCGGTTATGTAGAGCAGGGGTGAACAGACTCCTGCCAATCGTATCATGGGTCCCAGGTCTTCCCGGCCGTAAAAAAAGACGCCCATATCTTCAGCAAAACTCCAGAAAACCATGCATGTTATACAGCCAATTGTGAACGCAAGCAGCAGAGATCTTTTGATCAGGCGGCGGGCAAAGTGAGATTTTCCGGAAGAAACCATAGTTGCGATACGCGGAACTACAATAGAGCAGGCGGAGCCTACCAGAATCATGGGATAATTCATCAACGGAAATACCATCCCTTTATATTTTCCCAGCAGGGCTAATGATTCCGCGGCAGTGTAGCCGATAGAGCAAAGTCTCGATTTGACAATAACAGAGGAGAAGGCGTTGACAAATTCCAGAAGGCATTGCGTCAGGCAGATAGGCGTAGCTCCCAGAACCAAAGGCTTCAGCGTCCGGCTGATTTCCTTTGGCGTTACAGGAATGCGCGGAGCGGCCGGTTTTGTCTTTTTGTAATAGATCAAAAGGAACAGCACGCTTTGCATTTCGCCGATTGCATAGCACAGGTATACCAGGGTAACCGGATGGAAGTTACCTGCCCCCAGAAAAAAACGAATCAGACAGTAGAGAATTGGAAAGCGAAGGAGCTTCTCGCTGATGTTGATCATTGCAGGAATTTTGATCTTTGCAAGACCCAGGAAATGGCCTTTGACGATATTAGAGATGGACATAAGCAGCATCAGAGGACATGTGGCAAGGATTGGATATACTAAATTGGAATCGCCCAGAAACCAGGTGGCCAGAGGTGTTGCTGTGATCCAGACCAGGCCGGTAAGACAGAGCGACCAGAAAAAACTAAAGCAGGTGGAGATACGGATGTTGGAAGCCATCGCGCTGTAGTTTCCGTCATGCTGGTGCTTGGCGGATATTTTAGAAATGGTGACCACAAGACCTTCCGTCATGAAAGAGAGGAATAGCGCGTTAATGGGGGAAACCAGACTGAGAACGCCTAGTCCTTCCGCGCCCAGGATTCTGGACAAATACATGTTAAAAACAAATTCGATAAGTCCGATAACCAGATTCGAGATAGTAAGCACCATGATATTCTGTTTTACTTTTCCAAAAAACATAGAAAAACCCCAGCCTTTCAATATGCTCTAATGTATGAGCGATAAGCTGGGGTTATGCTGTTTGGAGGCTATTTTGTGCTAAAGAGCGGAGTGGACAGATATCTGTCGCCGGTATCCGGCAATAGAACTACAATGCTCTTTCCTGCATTTTCAGGCTGCTTTGCCAGCAAAATGGAGGCGTGAAGCGCCGCGCCTGAGGATATGCCTGCCAATAATCCCTCCATTTGGCCGAAGGTCTGTCCTGTCTCAAAGGCATCCTCGTTTTTCACAGGCACAATTTGATCATAGATTCCTGTATCCAGTACATCAGGAATGAAGCCTGCGCCAATACCCTGTATTTTGTGAGAGCCTGAAGGACCGCCTGACAGAACGGGAGAATCGGCAGGTTCAACGGCAATGATTTTAATAGCTGGATTTTTCTCTTTGAGATAAGCGCCTGTACCTGTAATGGTGCCTCCGGTACCTACGCCTGCTACAAAAATATCTACGTTGCCGTCGGTATCCCGCCAGATTTCGGGGCCGGTTGTGTCATAATGACATTTAGGGTTGGAAGGATTGGTAAACTGTCCCGGAATAAATGCGTTGGGAATTTCCTGAAGCAGCTGATCAGCCTTTTCAATAGCGCCTTTCATACCCTTTGCACCTTCTGTAAGAACCAGCTCGGCGCCATAGGCTTTCATCAAAGCGCGTCTTTCGATACTCATCGTTTCCGGCATAACGATGATAGTACGATATCCCTTAGCGGCGGCTATAGAAGCCAAACCGATACCGGTGTTGCCGCTGGTAGGCTCAATAATGACGGAATTTTCTTTTAGGAGGCCGCGGCTTTCGGCGTCTTCAATCATAGCCTTGGCAATTCTATCCTTGACAGAACCGGCAGGGTTGAACATTTCAAGCTTTGCAAAGATATGTGCCTTCAGACCATAGTTTTTTTCAATATTAGAGAGTTGCAGGAGAGGTGTGTTTCCTGTCAACTGGCTTGCGGATTTGTAGATGTTTCCCATGTGTATGCTCCTTTACTTAACTTGTGCAAATGCCTGCGCAAGATCTTCAATGATGTCGTCTGCATGCTCTGTTCCAATGGAGAGACGGACGGTGCTTTGTTTAATTCCCTGATCCTCCAGCTCCCCGGCGGTTAACTGGGAATGCGTGGTGGTAGCGGGGTGAATGACCAGGCTTTTTACGTCTGCCACGTTGGCCAGCAAAGAGAAAATGTCCAAACTATCTATAAATTTGTGAGCTTCAGCCTGACCGCCTTTGATGTCAAAGGTAAAGATGGACGCGCCGCCGTTTGGAAAATATTTCTCATAGAGCGCATGGTCTGGATGATCCTCCAGAGACGGATGATTCACTTTTTTTACAAGAGGATGTTTCGACAGATACGCTACTACCTTTTTAGTATTTTCTATGTGTCTGTCCAGGCGAAGGGAGAGTGTTTCGACCCCCTGAAGCAGCAGAAACGCGTTGAAGGGTGAGATTGCCGCACCGGTATCTCGTAGGAGGATGGCTCGAATATATGTGACAAAGGCTGCCGGACCTGCCGCGTCTACGAAAGAAACTCCATGGTAGCTTGGATTGGCTTCTGCGATGGCAGGATAGTTACCGTTAGCTTTCCAGTCAAATTTTCCTCCGTCTACGATGATACCTCCTAGCGTGGTGCCGTGACCTCCGATGAACTTGGTAGCGGAGTGGACTACAATATCAGCGCCATGCTCCAGGGGACGAATCAGGTATGGCGTGCCGAAGGTATTGTCTATTACCAGCGGCAGACCGTGCTTGTGCGCGATTTTTGCAATGGCGTCAATATCAGGAATATCACTGTTTGGATTACCGAGCGTTTCCAGGTAGATTGCCCGTGTATTATCTGTGATAGCGGCTTCCAGTTCTTCCAGATCATGGGCGTTAACAAAGGTCGTCTGAATACCGTATTGCGGTAATGTATGCGCCAACAGGTTGTAGCTGCCGCCGTAAATCGTTTTCTGTGCGACAATATGGCCGCCGTTTCCGGCTAAGGCTTGAATCGTATAGGTGATAGCTGCTGCGCCTGAGGCCAGAGCTAAAGCGGCCACACCGCCCTCCAGAGCTGCTATTCTCTTTTCCAGAACATCCTGAGTTGAGTTTGTCAAACGACCATAGATATTGCCGGCGTCAGCTAATCCGAACCGTGCGGCCGCATGAGCAGAATCTCTGAATACGTAAGAGGAGGTCTGATAAATAGGTACGGCTCTGGCATCCGTGGCAGGGTCGGGATTTTCCTGACCTACGTGGAGCTGTAAGGTTTCGAATCTGTAACGCTTATTTGGTGTAGTCATGATAAATTACTTCCTTTCCTTTAAGTTGTGCGTTGTTTCTATAGACGTGGTTGATACGTTCAATCTATATTCCTACCAGATAAATAGGATTATACGCCGATAAACCTACTTTGTCAATGGGTTGAAGCGATTTTTTGGCATATTTATCAAAAAAAGCCGGATTCCAGCTTTTTGACATGGCTAAATTATAAAATCGTAATTAGACGATTGACTGTGAATTAAGTCCTCTAATGTAATGCCCTGAAAATATTCTAAAATAACTTTATAGAAATTCTCCCACATGGGCAGAGTTTTACATTGCTGTAATCTTGGACAGGGTCTTGCATGATCTTCCAGACAAGCAACCGGGGCTAAACTTCCTTCAGTTAGTTGGAGGATAGAAGCTACATCGTAACTCTCAGGAGGACGGGTTAATTTGTAACCGCCGCCTTTGCCTCGCAACCCCTCTAAAAATCCTGCTCTGGTTAGAGCGGGGATGATCGTTTCCAGATATTTTTCTGATATGTCCTGTCTGCGAGCGATATCCCGCAGTGGAATATAGGCTTCGCTGTTGTGCTCTGCCAGATCAATCATGACACGCAGCGCGTAGCGGCCCTTTGTCGATATTTTCATCATAGGTTTCACCTCTCATACAATCCTATTATACTACTAGATTAGTAGCAAAACAAGAAATTTCATCAACCTTCGATTGAAGTAGGGGTAGGGTTGTGCTATACTGAAAAGCGAGGATTTTAAGGAGTAATAAAAATGATGAAGCATGATATTTTAGAAAAAGCAAAGAAGACCTACGAACTTCTGGCTGCTGATCCTGCGGTTTTGGGTCAGACGCGGCAGGCGGCGGCTTTGATTGAGAAATTAGAAAAAAAGGATATCACGGTATCTATTATCGGGCAGTTTAAGAGAGGAAAGAGCTCGCTGTCTAATAAAATATTAGAGGATGAAATCTTACCGGTAGGTATCGTACCGATTACTTCAGCAGTAACAAAGGTGGTATACGGTAAACGCGCCGCTGAGGTTCATTTTTTCAATGGCGTTGTGGAGGAAATCCCTTTTGACAGGTTGAGTGAGTTTATCAGTGAACAGGAAAACAGCGACAACCGCCTGGGCGTAGAATCGGTGGTGCTGCGTACGCCGTCAAAGTTTCTAAAGCACGGATTGACCTTTGTGGATACGCCTGGCGTGGGGTCTTTTCATAAAAATAATACGGAAACGGCGTATCATTATATGAAGGAGAGCGACGCGGTCATATTTTTGCTGTCTGTGGACAGTCCGATTAACCAGATTGAAATCGATTTTCTGCAAAGCGCCAGAGAGTTTGCGGGTAAATTTTATTTCGCGGTCAATAAGACGGATATAGTAGGCGAGGCGGATTTGACAGCGTATATGGATTACTGCGGTAAATTACTTTGTCATATGATGCAAGTGGAGGAAATCGCTATGTTCCCTGTCAGCGCAAGGACGGGCGATGGTATTGAGGCGTTGAAAAAGGCTATTTTGCGAGACTGTAAAAAGTCGGCGGAAGAAATTTTGTCGCAGTCCGCGGAGAAAAAGCTCAGGGACGTGATCAACAGCGCCCTGATACAGCTGGATTTCTATTGGAAGGCTATGAATATGGAGTATAAGGAACTGGACGAAAGATTTGCGGCAGTTTCCAACACTGTAGCGGAAATGAAGGCTCGCGCGGCAGATATCGATTGTCTTTTTGAGATTCATCTCAATGAGATGAAATTGGAACTGTCTCAGAAGGTTAAGGAATTGTTCGGCATGGAATACCGCTATGAAATTGAGGAATTACCTGCGGGATTGATACAGATGAACAAGATAGATTTTCTAAAGCAGGTAGATGCCCTCTGTAGTGACTTGGAGAAGACGCTCAGCGGTATTTTACTGTATCGCGAGGAAAATGCTTATGCTGTGGTGCGCAGAATCAATGGAATCAATAAATTAAGCGGAAGTCTTCGGAAGATACGGGATGACCTGACGGGATGTTCTGTATAAGACTGTTTGATTTTTTGTGTGCTTTCTATTAAAAATAGTCATTGACAGAACTGTAATTTAGGAGTATGCTTGGATATAGAAATAACCGCAGAACGTTTGGAACTGCGGTATATGGGCCCGTAGCTCAGCTGGGAGAGCGCTGCGTTCGCAACGCAGAGGCCGAGGGTTCGAACCCCTTCGGGTCCACCATTGCAGACGGCACCTTCGCGGTGCTTTTTTTGTACCATATTAGAAATGATAAGATTTATTAAAGGAGAAGAACAATGTTAGATACCGTTGCATTATACTATTTCAGTCCCACTGGCGGTACAGAAAAAGTGGGCATACAGTTTGCTGAGACAATTGCTGAAAAGGTTGTCGCTTTTAACCTTGGGGATAAGAAGCAGGATCTGCAGGATGCTGCAGCAGATTTGACAGTAGTAGCTATGCCTGTATTTGCCGGCCGGATTCCGGCTATTGCTGCAGAAAAAATGCAGCAGCTGGATGGTCATGGGAGGAAGGCCGTTACAATTGTTGTTTACGGCAATCGTGCTTATGATGACGCTTTGTTAGAGCTGAACGATACAATGATGGTGGGAGGCCATGAAATTGTCGCGTCCGCGGCGTTTATCGCGGGGCATTCTATCGTGCCGGAAATCGCAAAGGGCCGTCCGGACAAAGCGGATCTGGCGGAGATTTCTGCATTTGCGGAGGCTGTGGAGGTGAAACTCTTTGATTTGCGTCAGGAGGAAAAAGCTGTGCCAGTGAAAGTGCCCGGTAATCGGCCATATCGTGAAGGCGGCGGGGTTCCAAACGTGGTGGAGGTCAGTGAGAACTGTGTAGTCTGTGGTAAGTGTGTTGAAATTTGTCCGACGGGCGCTGTAGAACTGATTTCAGGGGAAATTACCGGGAATTCGGAAAAATGCATAGAATGTATGGCGTGCATCGCAGCCTGTCCCGTGAAAGCAAGAGCCTTGCCGCAGGAGGTACAGACCAGAATTGGAGGTTTCCTTGCTCCGTTGAAGGATGTGAGAAAGGAGAATGAAACGTTCCTGTAGATTTCGTTGACAAGCAGTTTTTTCGTATGATATACTTTGGTTATCTGGATGAAAGAAACGGGAGAGCGCATGGGCAGAGATTGCCGCGTGCCGCCGAAGGGGCAAAACTCTCAGGCAACAGGACCGTTTCCGGACAGACCTCTGGAAAGTGTAGAAAGTGTAAGAACCACCGATGAAGCAATTTCGCAGGGCGCAAGCCGCCGCCCTGCGAAAGAATCTTTCAGGTAAAAAGACAGAGTGATAGATTCTATCTGATTTACTTATGTGAGATGCTTTGGAGGTGGTTTTTGTGTCTGCATATATTATTTTTGTTTTAGAAATGATTGGGACGGTGGCGTTTTCCGTTTCCGGAGCCATGACGGGCATTCGTAAAGGAATGGATATTTTGGGCATTTCCATTCTGGGGCTGACGACAGCAGTGGGCGGTGGCGTGATTCGAGACTTGGTTCTGGGCATTACTCCGCCGAAAACCTTTCAAAATCCGGTGTATGCTATGGTGGCAATCGCGACGGCCTTGATTGTTTGTACGCCCTGGGTGCAGAATCTGTTTTCTAAACGGCAGAATTATTACGATTTAATCATGCTGTGGATGGACTCAGTGGGGCTGGGAATTTTTACAGTAGTCGGGATAGAAACAGCCTATAGTGTTTCAACAGATTTCAGCCTGTTTCTGATGGTTTTCGTAGGGGCGGTCACCGGCGTCGGAGGAGGTGTGCTTCGAGATGTGATGGCGCAGGATCCGCCGTATATCTTTGTAAAGCATTTCTATGCCAGCGCATCCTTGATTGGCGCGGTGGTCTGCGCGCTGCTGTGGGAAACGCTTGGACAGAGCGTTTCTATCATTGCAGGCGTGGCAGTGGTACTGGTACTTCGTCTACTCGCGGCAAAATTCCGTTGGAGTTTGCCGAAGCCGAGTAGTGCAGAGGAAGAATGAGACAACGATTAGAAGCATATTTACGGCAAGAGAATTGAATATGACACGAAAAAATCCCTTTTATCAGCAGAAGAAACCCGATAAAAGGGATTTTTATTATAAATTTACAGTATATGACCTGCCGCAAATTCCTCGTCTGATAGAACGCCGCCCTTGACGGAGACTACCAGGGAGGATGCCGCGTTGGCTTTTGCGATGGCGTCGTATATGGAAAGCCCCAGGGCAAGTCCTGCGATTACTGCGCCACAGTGTCCGTCTCCTGCGCCGATGGTATCGACAATCTGCGCAGCGGCAACAGGCGGAACGTGAACCAGTCCTTCGCCGCTTTCTGTACCATCATAATAATACGCGCCGTTTGCGCCGTTGGTGATGATGATCGTGTTCTGTGTTTTTTTAAATAACGCGGCGGCGGCGTCTGCAATGGTATCGCAGCCGGTATAACGGCAGATTTCATCCTCGTTAAGGTGGAGGACTGGGTGCAGTGCGAAGATGCGCGTCATCAGGGCAGCATCGATGAGACAGATACGGGGACCGGGCGCATAGAATACCGGTAAGCCGCTTTCTTCCAGAAAATCTACGATCGTACTGCCGGTTTTGTCCTCAATTTCAAGGCCGCAAATGTAAGCGCAGGACAGCTTAGAAAGATTCAGCGTATCGAACCATTCCTTATAAAACAGATATTCCGCGCCGTGATCTACGATAAAAGTCCGTTCGCCGCTTTCTTCGACAAAGCAGTAGCAGCAGCCGTTTGCCATATCTGGCGTCGGCATAGGGGAAGCCAGACCCTTTGCTGCCAGCTGATTGCGGACAAAATCTCCATAAAGTCCTGTGCCGATTGGCGAAAACAGCGTGTACGGCGCGCCGAAATGGCGAATCATATCGGCTACGTTGTGAGCGCATCCGCCCAGGGACATAGACTGGGATTTAACGTGAACGTCCTGTGCCGTCGTTGGCAGAACGTCCAGATTAATGATAATATCGGCGACAGTAGAGCCGATGACTAGAATTTTTTTCACTTGCGAATACTCCATCCTGTGTAAAATTTCGCGATAACTTTACCCTATAGTATAGCACCTTCTGTGGAAATCGTCACTACCTGATACGGCAGAAATTTTTCGCTGGCAGAGATTGCTCGCGTGACTGCTGTTTCAAGACCGCCGCAGCAAGGCACCTCCATGCGAAGAACCGAGACAGACGCGATGTTGTTACGCCGTAGAATTTCGGTTAGCTTTTCACTGTAATCGACATCGTCCAGTTTCGGACAGCCGATCAGCGTTACACGTCCGGCCATAAACTGATCGTGAAAGCCCGCGTAGGCATACGCTGTGCAATCCGCTGCAATCAGGAGATTGGCGCCATCGAAATAAGAAGCGGAAAGAGGCGCAAGCTTGATCTGTACAGGCCAGTTTGAAAGCTTTGAGCAAAGAGTATCTGGCATAACGTCTACCCGTTTGTCCGGATTCTGCGGTGTGCGAGATTCTGCGAAGGAATCCTCACCAGAGCAATCTCCCTGACAGCTGGCGGAAAGAGAAACCAGTTCCTTCTCCAGTTTTTTCGCGATCAGGTTTGCCTTAACCGCTTCCTCATCATAGGCGGCTGCTTCACGCTCTACAAAGGTAATGGCATCCGTTGGGCACGTAGGAAGACAGTCGCCCAGACCGTCGCAGTAGTCGTCGCGAAGCAATTTTGCTTTTCCGTCTACCATACCGATTGCCCCTTCGTGGCAGGCAGCGGCACAAGCGCCGCAGCCGTTACATTTTTCACTATCTATTTGAATAATTTTACGAATCATATTCGTTTCCTCCTTGACTTTGATAGAGTGAGTATAATACAATAAAAGAAATTGCGATGTTGCATTTGCAACGAAAGAGGAAAATATGAAAAAAATTATCAAGGCTATGAGAGAATCGGCGCTGTTTCAGGGAATTGCGGAGCAGGAACTTGCCGGGCTTGTTCGCGAAATGGCTGTAACCCCTGTTAAATATCAGAAGGAAGAATTTTTGATTCGCCAAGGTGATACAGCAAGGGGTGTAGGACTGGTAATAGAAGGGAGACTGCATATTGTCAGAGAGGATTTCCTGGGGAATCGTGAAATTCTTACAGAAATTCCGGAGGGAGACATCTTTGATGAGGTTTATGCGGTTCTTGTAGGAGAACCGCAGAGTGTAGCGGTAATTGCCGCTACGGACAGTAGTGTGGTGTTTTTCCCGATGGAACAAATTCTGACAAACCCCTGTGTTATGAACAATATGATGAAAGTTCTGGCCAGAAAGAATTTGTTCCTGACGCGGAAAATGGCGCATCTTTCTCGTAAGACCATTAGAGAAAAACTGATTTCCTATCTTTCAGAGGAAAGAGACCGGCAGGGAAGCATGGAGCTGGAACTGCCCTTTAACCGGCAGCAATTAGCGGATTATCTTTCTGTGGAAAGAAGCGCGTTATCGCGAGAGCTTTCGCGAATGCAGGAGGCCGGGATGATACGTTTTCATAAAAATCATTTTTTATTGTGTAATATCATGCAATAGGAGGAGAGATTATGTCATCTTTGACAGAACGGGCATTGGCAGCATCCTTGAAAAAGCTGCTTGAGAAAAAAACATTAGATAAGATTACCGTAAAGGATATCACAGATGATTGCGGTGTGAACCGACAGACCTTTTACTATCATTTTCATGATGTGTACGATTTAGTAGGATGGATATTTAAAGAGGAAGCAAAGAGGTTTCGAGGCGAGTTTGCCGGAGAGAAGGATTTGAAGCTGGTCATCTCCAAATTGATGGAACGGCTTTTGGAAGAAAAGGCATTCGTGCTTAACGCGTTTTACTCTGTGAACAGACGGCAGCTGGAAACCTTCCTCCAGGAGCTAGCACGTCCGGTACTGGCTGAGATTGCAGCTGATTACGCCAAAAATATGCGGATTACACAAGAGGATATGGACTTTGTAATTAGCATATTTAACTTTGGCCTGGTCGGTATCGTTACCGAGTGGGTAGACAGCGGTATGGACACAGCGTACATAGAGGACATGGACCGGTTTTATAAGGTAATAGACGGAATTATGGAAGAAACGTTGAGAAAGTTTTCTTTGGCTTAGGTACGACAAAATAGCAAGTGTGTCATATTTTGATGCAGGCGATTGACATTGTCTATTGTAGCTGCCGGATAAAGGGTTATGATAAAAAAAGAGGAGTAATGACATGAACATAGCAACTGAGATGAAAAGATTGGCGCTTCGAGCTGCATATAACTATCTGGATAAAGATCCAGGCGCGAATTTGCCTCGCTTGATGGAATGGGTGGATGCTAGAGCCGAGGGACTTTTGGAGCCTCAGAGAGAAGTTTTTCGGCAGATTATACGGGAGAAGGACAGCAATTGGTATCAATTGTTAGAAAGCCTTTGGACCGATATTGATGATGAGATAAGGAAGACCTTGTTTGAAAACCTGATTATAAACGCTAACTTGCTGGCGGCGCTGCAGGTCAGAGAGTCATCGGAGAGGTATGACTGCAGTGTACCGTGGGCAACAGCGCTGGATATGGGCGTTTCCTGTACCAGCGGCGGCGCCTTGTCCTTTGATGAGTTGGATGGCATTATAGAGGAAGGAAAGAATCTGGGAACTTTTATCTATGTTCTGCATGGAGACGGGGATTTATCGCGCAGAGAGGAAAAGGTGGCCCTATGCAACAAATATCAGGACTGTCATTTCTTTGATTTCATCAATGGGAAGAATGTAGACGGTGATTTAACCTCTCAGCTGCTGCGAGTGAAAAACTATGTGCCTTTGTTAAAAACCACGGGGACAGACGCTGACCGTCAGGTGGAAACAGCCATGAAGCTGTTTACAGATAGAAAGCTGGCTTTTGGCGCTTTTTGCTTTTACGATGAAAAGAGTCAGTCGCATTTTGCTCAGGAAGAGTTTTTTGATTGGCTGATCCGATGGGGTGCAAAGAGCTGTTTCTTTTTCTCATCAGTGCCCGCTGACCGGGACTATCTTTACGGAATGATGCGCCTGTACAGGCAATCAAAACCGCTTCTATCCATCAATTTCTGTAAAGATCAGGATATCACCGGCGGCTGTCTCGCCAGTCGATATTATAGCGCTGTTGACGCTGATGGTTGGGTGAAGCCGTGTCCGTTTGTAGAAGAACGCAGCATCTGTCTCAGGGAGGATAGTCTGGTTTCTGCTTATCAATCGCGGCTTTTCCAGTCATATTTAGCTGAAAATCCCGTATGTAAGGGTGTGAAGGGCTGCTGATATAATTTAAATGAAGCAAAAGCCGTATATCGACAAAAAAATAAACCGGACTTCCACAGTTAGTTAAAAACCAACAGGGATGTCCGGTTTTTTTCTATTCGGTATCGAGAAGCAGTTCTTCTAAAATAGCAACTGCGTCTTCAATACAACCGTCGCAGCTTCTGAGAACGCAACCGGTGTCGATACCCTTGATTTCACGGCAAATGGTGGATTTGTTTTTTTCCAGAAACATATCTGTAGATCGACGCATCATTTTATAGCATTGAGATTTTGTTCGTGGTTCGTCCAGATTGCCGTCTGAGTTTTTCAGGCCGATTACGATAGCCATAGCAGAGACCGCGCCGCATGTGCTGAAGGAGCTCATTCCATTTCCGAAGGCTTCTGCGGATTTGAATACGGTTTGCGGTTCGTCGTCTATCACATCGCAGAAAGCGCATACTACGGATTGCGCGCAGTTATATCTTTTGTGATGCAGTTCAACTGCAAGTTCTTTTCTGTTCATACGTATTGATTCACCTTTTCTTTTATATTATTTATCTGACGATAAATTTTGGATTGCTGACCGGCAGGTTAGGGTCGCTGATAATTCTTTCCGGCTTAGTCTCCAGAATTTCTGGATTGCGCAGATATTTTTGAAATTCCCGGAAGCAGCGGGCGTAGTAATAGCCGGATTCTACGCGCTCATCGCAGGAAACCTTTATAGGAAGCACTTTGCGTTCTGCAACAACCTCTCCTACCTTGGACAATCTGCGCTCTGGCTGCCCCATAGCGATAAAAATACCAGTCGTTCCGAATTCATAGATATGGTGATAAACCGGGCGAATTCGAATTGAGGCCAGATTGGTGATAAATAGGGAGGTATGGAAAGGACTCCCGTTTACAACGGCGAAAGGCAGGCCGATATGCCTGTCCCACCACTTCAGGAAGGACACGGTACTGCCTACGAGAAAGGGCACGCGCATGACGCTTCGGAGAAGACGATCCATAGCGTTGCTGTCTCCGGTAGTTCGGCTTAATTCAATAGCTTCTGTGACTTTTCTGTTTACTTCAAAGATATCATCGTCCAAATTAAAATACACCTTTGTTACAGTTTCCTCCCCAGGGAATCCGTCCGGTTTTAGCGTAGTAAAACAAACGCAGAAATGATTTCTGGCGTAAATCCTTTTATTACATACAAACCGGTTCAGGTTTGGATTTTGCGACACTAACCGCAGATAGGCTCCTATCATGACACTCATGTGATCCATTTTGATGCCTTTTTGGCGGCAACGGCGTATATACCCCTGCATAGCCTCTAAATCCAGTTCCAGATCGATGTAGTTAGTTGCATCATACCGGTGAGGCATGATGTGAGGGATGATCTCATAGAATGGATCGCATCCCCTGAGTCTGTATCCGTCTGATCTGTTCATTTCTTCTCTCCATTTTGATAATTACTGGATGCAATTATACTATAAAAAGGTTGTGAAAGCAAGGAAATAGCGGTATAATTAAGAAAATGCTAAGAAACGGGAAGTTCAGTTATGGAGTATAAACTATATAAGGAAGAAAATTTTTCGATATCAAAATGGACAGGCGGCGTGACAAAGCAGCTGGCTATTTTTCCTGAGAACGGCGATTATTTTGAACGCAGATTTATCTGGCGGCTGAGTACTGCTGTTTGTGAAAATGAGGAAGCTGTTTTTTCAAAGCTGCCTGATTTTGACAGAGTTTTGTTGGTGTTGTCCGGCAGTGTTGTATTGGCGCATCAGGACGTTCGGGTAGCGAAACTTTCCGAGATGGAACAGGATCGCTTTGACGGAGCTTATCGGACAAAGAGCTTCGGGCGGATTACTGACTATAACCTGATGGTTGCAAAGGGAAATCAGGGTTTTCTTGACGCCATTGCTCTGACAGAGGAAAGCCAGTCTATGGCCCTTGAGGACGTGGAAAATTATCAGTTGAAGACAATTGCCCTTTTCTGCCGGGATGGTTTTGCTGCTGTGACGATCGGGGAAGAAACAGTCATGATAAACCCGGGTCAGCAATTGGTGGTAAACGCGGCGGCACAGGAATCTGTAAAAATTTCTGTTATGGGCGAGGGTTACCTGGTGCGGGCGCGAATCTTCTATAACTATGAGCAAGGGGAGCTTGGCCCTACGGTGATACCGAAGGAAAAAGCTACGTTTGATGATTTTAAGGCATGTATATATCTGGCGAATATTCAGTTTCGCGGGGCGTCCTTCATTTTCCGTAAGCTGAAGCGTCAGTGGTTTGACGAGGAGCTGACGAAAGCCATAAACAAGTTGGAAAAGATATATTTGCCGTTTTTTGTGGGAATTTTGGTTCTTTTTATCATTGTCGGCCTGGGCGTCTCGCGCATGGAAGGCTACGGCTGGATCTGGCTCTGTCTGGCATGGCTGGCGGCAGATATTTTTTTAATATCCCCTTTGATGTATATGGCGGTAGTGCCCAAACCGGTACGTAAGCATATTAAGGACATAGACCATCTGACACCGTATGAACAGCGTGTTCGTGAAAAACAGCTGGCAACCAATGAGCGAGTGGAAAAAATAATGAAGAAATATAAAAACTCCGGCAAGATTGTTTATGATGAAGACGGTAATCGAATGAAGTGATTAGGCGCTGTTGAGAGAAAAGCGGATATATGTGGAAAATTTTTTGAATATGCGGTTAAAAGAGATAAAAAGGACTTGCCTATATTAGGTAAAACGAGTACAATACTAAGTAACAGATACGCTGCTTGGAAATAACTGTATTGTGAAAACCGCCGCAGTAGGGTAATGCTCAACAGCATATCAAGTCAAAAGATTAAGGAGGAAAATGATAAATGAAAAAACTGTTAACATCATTGCTTTGCTTAGCGATGGTTATGTCATTCATGCCTTCACTGGCATTTGCTGCTGATGAAACGCCGAGTGATCCAAATGCAAATAGAACAGAGATCACTGAAAATACGACAGAATTAAAGGCAGGCGAGGCGTACAAGCTGACTAAGGATGTGGATCTGAACAACACATTGGTTGTAAAGCTCGGTGAAGCTAATGAGAACGGTTATATCCCGTCCGCTCAAATTTACTTAAATGGTCATAAGTTGACCAGTAAATCCGGTCATACCATTCAGAACAATGGTAAGCTGCGTATTTATGGAGACGGTACAGTAGAGAATAACAACAAAGGCTCCGCTGCACTCTATAATGCTCCGGGAGCAGAAGCGACTTTGTACGGTGGGACATTTACTGGGGACAAATGGTATGTTATCAAAAACCTGGGAAAATTAGAAATTACCCCTTACAACGATGCGGTTGTCACCATTGATCAAAAGGATGCTAAATCCAGCGGTATTGACAATGGATACTATGGAAATGCTGTCAATGATTGTGGGGAAACAGCATCTTCTGATTCTGTTGTCGAACTTACCATCAACGGAGGAAACTTCACTGGTGGTGTGAATGCTGTTAAGAATGACGATTACGGCGTTTTGACCATTAAAGATGGTACATTCACAAATACAACAGGACCTGCTATCCAGAACTGGAATGTAACCACCATTGAAGATGGTACATTCTCTGTAACCGGTGCGGCTAAGGCTGTTATTTCAAATGGATATTTGAATGGCACTTCGAATAAGGGTCAGCTGACAATTAACGGCGGAACCTTTACTGCCAGCGAGAACGGAACAGGCAATCTGTTTACTACGGGAGCTACTTCCGGAGAGAACGGCAAGGTAACGATTACGAACGGAACTTTTACTGGCGAATTTAATGTACAGAAAGCATACCTGCCGGAAGTCTTTGCGGGTACTTTCTCCGATACCGCAGTATTAAAATATTTTGCTGATAATGCTGAGATCAAAATAGTATTAAATAAAGACGTTAACGGTGGCATTACGGTTCCTGCAGGCGCTAATGTCAACCTTGACCTGAATGGTCATACGATCAACGCGGGAACAGGAAATGGAACAGCTGCAATTAAAAATCTTGGAACTGTAGAGATTTCAAACGGAACAATCAAGCGCGACGATAATAATGATCCTGCTAAAGACTACTATGTAATCAATAACGAGGGCATCATGTCGATTAATAAAGGCACGGTTGTTACTAACAATGCTGCAGATGCATCTCTGGTTAGAAATGACGGAACACTTACCATTTTTGAAGGTAAGATTGAGCAGACCAGCTTTATTGCAGTAAAGAATGATGATCATGGCGTATTGAATGTTAAGGGCGGCGAAATTATTGGAGGTAATGATACTGAAAATAGTAAGGTTGCGATTCTGAACTGGAAAACAGCAAACATTTCTGGGGGAACGGTTAAGGGCGCTGTTGTAACCAGAGCATGGTCTGATGAGGTTGTAGGAAATACGACTATTAGCAGCGACGCGAAAGTTGAGGGCGCTATAAAGGCAGATAAGTATGGGAATGCTACTGCTGTACCTGCGCCGACTGTTGCAATTAAAGGCGGTACGCTGGATGTTACTGAGTGGATCGTCGAAGATGAAGCTAAGGTAGAAATTAATGTTGAAAAGGCTAAGTTCGTTGGCGACAATAAAAATGCTGCTTTAGACTTTATTGAAGGTGGAAAAGATAAGTATGAAATTGGTGAGGACGGAAAAGTAACAGAAAAGACGCCAGTAAATCCTGGTCCTGATACTCCTAATCCGCCGGTTGTTGTACCTCCAACTGGTCCTGATACTCCTGTAACTCCGCCGACGGAAATCGAAGATCCTGACACACCGTTGGGACCGCTTCCTGAGGAAGAAGTGATTGCTGCTGTTAAAGCTATGAAGATTACCGCAAGCTCCAAGGCAGTGAAAGGAAAGATCACTGTAAAATGGAAGGTAAAGGGAAATACTGACGCCATCGATGGATATAGAGTATATAAATCCACGAAAAAGGATAAGGGTTTCAAATTCATGGGTAAGACTAAGAAGTTATCCATGGCAAATAAGAAGAACCTGAAAAAAGGAACGAGATATTTCTACAAGGTTAGAGCATACAAGGTTCTCGACAGTGGAAAAGTTGTTTACTCTGATTACTCCAATTTGGCAAACAGATATGCTAAATAAATAAAAAATTATTAAGCTGGGGCATAAATGCTCCAGCTTTTAAAATGCGGTAAATCGTTATGTCGGTACTATGACTTAGGATATATCCTCTTTAAACGATTATTTCAACTTGTTCAGCGCAGTGATAAACGCGTTTACATCATCCTCAGTAGTTCCCCAGGAGGTAACCAGTCTGACGACCCGTCTATCCTCACCGGCAGGCGCCCAGTCATAGAAGAAAAAGTCTTCTTCCAGTTTTCTGACCAGCTCTGTTGGAAAAATAGGAAAAATCTGATTGGAGGTGGAAGTGCCGTCAAACGCATATCCGCAAGCAGAGATTCCTTCACGCAGCTTTTTTGCCATGGCATTTTCATGCGCGCCAATTTGATAGAGAAGGCTGTTTTCGCCTCCTTCAAGTAAGGCTTCAAACTGCACGCCGATGAGTCTGCCTTTTGCCAGCATACCGCAGTTCTGCTTGATCATCCAACGGTAGTGATCGTTGATATTTTCATCAAAGATGATGACGGCTTCACCTAACAGGCAGCCATTTTTTGTGCCGCCGATATAAAACGCATCTGTCAGCTGTGCAATATCCTGAATGGTGAGATCGGTGGCTTCGCAAGTGAGACCTGCGCCCAGTCTGGCGCCATCCATGCAGAGGTACATATCATGTTTGTCGCAGCATGCCCGCAGCGCCTGAAGCTCTGCTTTCGTATAGACTGTGCCGCTTTCTGTAGTATGTGAAACGTAGGCCATCTTTGGAACGACGGTATGATCGTCTTCGTATTCCAACCACGCGTCATCGATGAGCTGTGGTGTCAGTTTGCCGTCTACACCGTTTACGGTGAGTACTCTGTGCCCGGTAGCTTCCACAGCGCCGCATTCATGGGAGTAGATGTGGGCAGTCCTTGGCGCGACGACAGCTTCCCATGGCTTCAGCGCCGCAGCGATTGTGATCACGTTGGTTGGAGTTCCGCCGACCATCATATGGACTTCACAGTCCTGCCTGCCAATTAAATCCTTAATCATCTGCGCGGCGTGTTCGCTGTGGGGGTCGAGGGCGTAACCGTCGGTATGCTCTAAATTGGTTTTTACCAGTGCGTCCAGAATTTTCGGATGCGCGCCCTGACTGTAATCACTTCTGAAAAAAATCATAATAGCTTCCTCCTGCTTGGTAAGTTTTCTCGAATCAAATCTTTTACATACATTATAAAATATTTCTCGGAAGAATTCACTAGATTTCATAAGAAAAAATCAAAATTTTGGACATATTATGGCAGAATCACAAAGAAGATGAAAATCAGCAGTGCAGATATTCAATATATATCGGAAGATGAAGATAGTTTCAGTTGCTGCAAACCGGTAAAAATAGCCATGCATCTTCTTGACAGCAATATGCAGGGGGGTATAATACTTCTGTAGATTCTAACGGTAAAATTGCAAAAGCGATGATGCAGACTATTTAGTAATGACTTAGAAAGCAGTTAGGAGGATTTTTTATGAAAAGAGTGAAGAAAGGGATTATTCTGGCGCTCAGTGTGATTCTGGTGCTCTGCAGCAACGCGTCAGTATTTGCAGCAGATATTATTATGGATCCCGATGAGAGTTGGGACGCTTACCAGGGACGTGTTTATAATGCACGGAAAGCTGAATTTGATGCGCTTCGTTCAGCAAACGCGGGCAATACTGTTCCTGCAGATCAGGTGTGGACTGGAAACAGTGTGCAGCCTACACAGGATGCAGATGGGGACGGGTTATTAGATGTTTATACGGCGGCACAGCTTCGCTGGGCGCTGGAAAACAGGCAGCCGCTGGAATTGATGAATGATGTGGATCTGGGCGGACGCAACGGAGTCAACTGGAGTCCGGTCGCAGATCCAGGTAATATCACCATCGAAGGTAATGGATATACCATTTATAATTTGCAGACCGTTTCCTCTGGCGATAATGTAGGTATGCTCTCGACTGCAGCTAATGTAGGTTTTAAAATGCAAAATCTTCGCTTTCGATACTGTTATGTGAAGGCTGATGGACAGTCCTCCGGCGTAGCTGTTGGAAGGATGACTGCGGGCATGATGAAGCAGGTGTCTGTTGAGGATTCTGTTGTTCACGGAGCGGCACATACGGGCGGTATTGTCAGTGGCTGGACCGGAACGGGGGATAGCAATTTAAAGAGTTTCGTGGTACAGATGGATCAGTGTCATGTGCGCAATGTGACAACCTATGGCACAAGTTGCGTGGGATCCTTTGTAGGTCCGGTTTCCGGATATAAGATTACCAACAGCTATTCCATCGATAGCTATGATATTTCGACAATATCCCATTCAGGAGGTTTCGTATCCTGTCCGGGCTACTGTTGGGTAGAAAATTGCTTTACTAACGTTAAACTGTATTGCAAGGCGGATGGTGGTGTGTTCTATGGAATTGGCCACTATGTAAATCATTTCGAAAATTGTTTCGCGGCTGGCGTTGTAGAAGGAACATCCAGTGTAGGCGGATTTTTAGGACGAGATGAAGGTACGGCGGATACCTGCATCAACTGCTACAGTACTTCTATGGTCGGTATGCAGAATTCAGCAAACAGTATGGGAGGCTTCTATGGGAGAGCAGACGTCTCTACTATAATACAGAATTCTTACAGCGCCGGAGAAGTTGGAACGACGAAGACTGTGCCTGAAACGGCAGGATCAATTGGCGGACTTGGCGGATCAGGAGTAAGTAATTTTAATAATTGCTATTATGATAAGCAGACTTCCGGCATGAAAGAATATGCGCTTGGCGGACAAAATAATGTGTCAAATGTTACTGGCTATCTGACCGGACAGATGATTGGCGATGCCATGAAGGAAGAATTTGGTACAGGAGGAGCATGGACTTATCAGAGCGGCCTGTATCCGCAGCTTTCTGTATTCGCAAATCCAAGCGAGAGCTTTGGAAACGAAACGGATAGAGCCATCGCTAAAGCATATTCAGTAGCATCTGTCTGCACAGCGCTACTGCAGCCTTCTAATTTAGGAAAAACGCAGGAAGAACTGGCTGCATTTGGCACTGCTGACTATGATACAGTGCGTAACATTTCCGTACTGTTCCCGCTGACTAATAACGCATTGGCAGGATATACACCAGACAGCGGCTATAGCATTTCATGGAACAGGCGTGAGGGGTACCTCTGTCAGATAAAAGGTGATATGGAAGGTCTTCCGGTTATTACTCTTGATCCGAAGACCTATGAGGTTACCAATTTTGCTCCTGGCGTGGGCTGGACGGATGTATCTGTTAGCACTGGAATTACAAATACGCAGAACGGAGAAGAAATTGTGGGTCAGCGTTTTATGCGTTTGGTGCCGACGACCGTTATTTCTCTGGCAAATGCCAGCGCTGGTGTGGATCAGTATGTATATATCAAAAAAGATAATCGCCTGCCTGAAGATGCAACCAAGTATGACCACAGAGACAGCGTAATTTTTGCGCTGGGATCTGCAACGGATATCAATTCAGGAAGCATCAGAACTTCGTCTTATCCGGCAGATGATATAACTTTTGGCTATGGAGAAGATGGAAAACCAGTTGGCATTGAACTTCCAAGCGGCTCAGCCGGCGTCGGCGGCAAAGTTGTAGTAAAGGTATACAAACTGAATAAGGAAACCGGAAAATACGAAGATCAGCATATTGAACAGAATGAAGATTTGCAGAAGCTTCTGCTTCAGCAGCGGAGCGCCGAAGAAAAGGACAAGGGCGTTTATAAGCTACAGTATGAGTGGTACAAGAGCGGCAGATTGGACGGCGGCTATATTGTCAACAGTAAGACGCTGACAGTACGGGAGGTATTGACTTTATCTTATGATTGGAATCATCCTGATCATGTAAACGCAGAACCAATTTATAGAGACGATTATCCTTATATGGTTGGCGGAACGGTAAAGAAAGCAAGCAATGAGCTGCCGGAATCGCCAGAGACAAAGGGCTATACTTTCATGGGATGGTCCACTGATCCTGACGCGAATCCGGATAAGTTTAAACCTTTTACGGAGAATACAGCTTTGGAAGACGATACCGTTGTTTACGCGGTTTGGAAAGTAAATACATATGATGTTTCTACCGCTAAATCTGGACAGGGTACTATCAGCAGTTCTGAGAAATATAAATATAAGGAAAACGCTAAAGTTACCTGGGAGCCTGAGGAGGGCTGGAAGGTCAGTAGCGTCATGGTAGACGGTGTGATTCGTGATGACCTGCTGTCTGCGGGCGAATGCAGCTTTACAAGCATTGATGCAGATCATACAGTACAAGTCCGTTTTGAACAGCCATCATCAGATGATGATAAGGATAATCCGGTAACCGGAAACTATGTCAGTGTTGCGACGTCGACAGAAGGCGTCGGAAGCATCGGCGATTCGAAGACTCTGCAGAAGGGCGGCGATTATACAGTTTCCTGGAAACCTGCAGATGGCTGGAAGGTGAAAGAAGTATTAATTGACGGCATGGTTGTAGAAAGTCTGAAAGATGCGGGAGAGGTTTCTTTCCAGGATTCTGCAGCAAATCATACGGTACATGTTGTTTTTATACGTGAAGATGGCAGTGCACCGGACAAGGATAAGGTTTATAAGATCGAAACGGCCATCGTCGACGGAGAAGGTACGATTACCGCGACCGGAGAGGTGGAAGAAGGACAGGCGCATACTGTGACCTGGGAAGCTGGAAAGGACTATAGAATTATAGCAGTCGCTGTCGACGGAGAGACGCGGCCGGATCTGCTCAACGCCGGATCTGTGACATTTGAATCTGTGGATAAAGATCATTCCGTTAAAGTAACACTGAAGAAAAAGAATCCTCCAGTTATTTCCGGCGGAGATGATCCAAGTGATAAACCAGGGGATGATCCAGGAGATGATCCGGGGGATAAGCCAGGAGACGATCCGGGAGATAAACCGAATAAGCCGGGAGGTAAGCCAAATAAGCCAGGAAATAAACCGGGCGGCAAAGATCCGGATATCAACGTAGATACGAATGGAGATGGTGTGCCAGATATCAACATCGATACGAATGGAGACGGTAAGCCGGATATCAACATCGATACTGACGGCGACGGTATTCCGGATATCAACATCGACATTGACAGAGACGGTGTACCAGACATCAATATTGATACTGACGGAGATGGCAAAGCGGATAAAAACATCGACAAGAACTATAAGGAAAAGTATGACAAGGAGGCAGCTGAGTGGAACTATCCAAAAACGGGAGATGAGAGCAGCCTAATGTTGTGGGTATCCTTAATAGCGACTTCGGTTTTGGCGCTGGGCACGTTGATTTTTGCAAGAATGAGAAAAGCGTCAATAAGCAAATAACATAACAGAATTGTTCGAATTGAGAGAGACAGAGCCGGTATGCTTCTGTCTCTCTTTTGCAGAATCCAATGTTTTGTCCGCGGTACGAAAAACTGCTGGACTTTTTCCTATAAAAGTCGTATAATAATTCAGTAATATTATTTTAGAAAATTGCGCAAAGACATAACAAAAATAAGGGAGAGATGGCGAATTGCTGAGAATTTCGGGGTCTTATGTATCCTTCTCACTAAAACGCCGGAAGCCTTATTTTTTAGTTTTTGCGCTTTGTTTTTTGGAAGGAGAGCAACAATGAAAAAATATATCTTTGTGACAGGAGGGGTTGTATCAGGACTTGGAAAGGGCATTACGGCGGCGTCTCTGGGACGGCTTTTGAAAGCAAGAGGTCTGAAGGTTGCGGCGCAGAAGCTGGATCCGTACATCAATATCGATCCGGGCACGATGAGTCCATATCAGCACGGAGAGGTTTTTGTCACGGAAGACGGCGCGGAAACAGATCTGGACCTGGGGCATTACGAACGTTTTATCGATGAAAATTTGAACAGATTCAGCAATCTGACTACGGGGAAGGTGTACTGGAATGTATTGAACAAGGAACGAAATGGTGATTATTTGGGGAGTACCGTGCAGGTGATTCCTCATGTGACTAACGAAATTAAATCGTTTATTTACAATGTAGGTGAAACCTCGGAGGCTGACGTAATTATTACTGAAATCGGCGGCACCGTAGGAGATATCGAGAGCCAGCCATTTCTTGAGGCCATTCGTCAGGTATCTTTGGAAGTGGGGAAGGAAAATTGCATCTTCATCCATGTGACGTTAGTACCGTATATCAAGAGCTCCGGCGAACATAAGTCAAAGCCGACGCAGCATTCTGTAAAAGAACTGCGCGCGCTGGGGATTTCACCAGATATCATTGTCATGCGGGTGGACGAACCGGTGGATCAGGACATCATCGATAAAATTGCGCTGTTCTGCAATGTAAAAAGGGATTGCGTCATCGAGAATATGACCCTGCCGGTCTTGTATCAGGCGCCTGTCATGCTGGAAAAATCCAATTTGAGCTGGATTGTATGCAGGGAATTGGGAATTAATGCCGGACCATGCGAACTGAAAGACTGGAGCGCTATGCTCGCCCGTATTGAAAAACGAGAGAGAAATGTGACGATCGGTTTGGTGGGAAAATACGTAAAGCTTCACGATGCATATCTTTCTGTGGCAGAAGCGCTGCGTCACGGAGGATATGAAAATGACGCCTGCATTACTATCAAATGGATTGAGGCGGAGGATGTGACGGAGAGAAGCGCTGCAACGATATTAGGCGATGTAGATGGAATCCTAGTGCCAGGCGGCTTTGGCGATCGTGGTATCGAGGGTAAGATTCAGGCGGCGAAATATGCCAGAGAGCATGACATCCCGTATCTTGGTATCTGCCTTGGTATGCAGACAGCGGTTATTGAATATGCCAGAGATGTGCTGGGGTATGCGGATGCAGATTCTGGAGAGTTCGCCGCAGGAGGTAAACACAATGTCATTGATTTGATGGCGGATCAGCAGGGAAATCTGCCGAAGGGAGGCACTATGCGGTTGGGAGCTTATCCGTGCAGCGTCAAGGCAGGCACTGTATTGGAAAAAGCCTATGGCGTTTTAGAAATCAGCGAGCGTCACCGTCATAGATATGAATTTAATAATGATTACAGAGATGAAATGGAACATGCAGGCCTTACCATCTGCGGCACGTCGCCTGACGGAAGGCTGGTGGAGGCAGTGGAGCTTGCGGACAGAAGGTTTTTTGTTGCTGTTCAGTATCATCCGGAGTTTAAGTCGAGACCTAATCATGCTCATCCGCTGTTTCGGGAATTCGTCGCTGCAGCAGTAAAATAAGAGGAGGGCGGCGTCAGAATTCACTTTGTCAATTTATGCTTCCTTTCTCTGAAGATATTGTCACATTGAGATCGTTCAGGAACGATGAAGACTTGCTCTTTCAAAAATCTCTCAGAATTTTTCATATATGCGGCTCCAAATGCATATATTGGTTTTAACTTTGATTGAAGGAGCGGTGATTAAAAACATGAAGGATTACATAGAAGAGAGAGTGCTTGCGCTGGCCGATTACATTATTTCAACCAATTCGACTGTTCGAGCCGCTGCAACGAAATTCAAAGTCAGCAAAAGCACAGTACATAAAGATGTGACAGAAAGACTGCAGGAAATCAGTCCTTCTCTCGCCGCAGAAGTGAAAAATGTCCTGGACGTTAACAAGGCTGAAAGACATATACGTGGAGGTCTTGCAACCAGAGAAAAATATCATCACGAAAAAGAGAAACAATAGAATAAAAGCATAGGATACCGGGGAACGCGGAGAGCGGCCTCGGTATTTTTCATATAGAAGGATAGATTTCGGCTTTCGCGGAAAACTTAACATGAATTTAACATTTAATTTCTGGCTTTTCCGGGACGCTTATAGTAGACTTGTAGTGAAGGAGTTAAGCGATATGATTTACTTTATAGAGGATGATGACAGCATTCGTGAGCTAGTGCTGTACACGCTGAATAATGCAGGATATACGGCAAAGGGGTTTTCCAGGCCATCTCTGTTTTGGAGCGCTGTGGAACAGGAATTGCCGCAGATGATTCTTCTTGATATTATGCTGCCGGAAGAAGACGGACTGTCTGTGCTGAAACGGTTGCGGGCTTCTGCTAAGACAGCGAGAACGCCTGTGATGATGCTGACGGCGAGAGGAACGGAATATGACAAAGTAATTGGATTGGACTATGGCGCTGACGATTATATGCCAAAGCCTTTCGGGATGATGGAGCTCCTTGCCAGAGTGAGAGCGCTTTTGCGCCGGTCTTCTAATGTGGACAGGCAGGAAGATTATCAAGTAGGAGAATTGCGCCTTTCCCTGTCAAAACACGTGGTCAAAGCAGATGGAAAGGATGTACCGCTGACACTGAAGGAGTTTGAGATTCTCGCGCTGCTGATGGAAAACCGCGGCATCGTGTTCACCAGAGATCAGCTTTTGTCCAGAATTTGGGGATACGGCTTTGATGGAGAAAGCCGTACCGTAGACGTTCACATTCGATCCCTTCGTCAGAAGCTGGGAGAATGGGGGCGGTTGATTGAAACTGTCAGAGGACTTGGATATAAAATAGGAGAGGATGTAGATGAGAAATAGAATTTTCAGAGGCATCTTTTTAGTTGCAATTTTGGTCTGGGTGTCTTGCCTGGTTTTAATTTTAGGAGCGCTGTATCTGCAGTACAACGGTCAGTATGCGGAGGGTCTGAGAACGCAGACGCGCCTTGTAGAACGGGCAATAGAAATAGGCGGGCAAACTTACTTGGAGGGAATTACTCTTGAAGAAAATTACAGGATTACGCTGATTGCGGAGGACGGAACGGTGGAATATGATTCCTCTGTCGGCAAAGATAGAATGGAAAACCATAAAGATAGGCCGGAGGTGGAGGAAGCAGAGCGAACCGGATATGGAGAGGAAGTACGTTATTCTAAAACACTGGCGGAGAAAACCATGTACTGTGCTGTGCGGCTTCGTGATGGCAGCATTCTCCGAGTATCCCAGGTGCAGTTTACGATTTTTACACTGATCTTGACCATGCTTCAACCGATTCTAGTTGTTTTGTTTATGGCGGTAATTTTATCGGCTTTGCTGGCGGATCGTATTGCCAGAAGAATCGTAGACCCTCTGAATCGGATTGATTTGGAGCATCCGGAAGGGACGGAGACCTATGAGGAAGTGCGACCGTTGGTTCGACGTATCGCGGAGCAAAAGCAAGCCCTGGACAGCAGAATCAGCAGGCTGCAGACAGATGTGGACGAGAGAACCAGGGAAGCGGAATTTCGTAAAGAGTTTACTGCCAATGTGTCTCATGAGCTGAAGACGCCGTTGACCTCAATCAGCGGCTTTGCGGAGATTATCAAAACCGGTATGGTGAAAGAGGAGGACATTCCGCGGTTTGCCGCACGGATTTATGATGAGGCGCAGAGACTGATTACGCTGGTAGAGGATATCATAAAATTGTCTCAGCTGGATGAAAAACAGATTACGGAGAAAAAGGAGCGAATCGATCTGTATTTGTTGTGTCAGGATGTGGTCTTCAATCTGGAGAAACCGGCGGCAGACAGACGGATTTCGATTAGTCTTATCGGGGAACACATCTGTGCAGAGGTTGTACCGCAGATCGCAGAGGAAATCGTCTATAATCTCTGCGACAATGCTATAAAATACAATAGAGCCGGTGGAAGTGTCACGGTAGCGGTGTCTGAAAAGGATGGCCGCCCGGAGGTTACGGTATCGGATACGGGGATCGGTATCGCGGAGGAAGAATTGGATAGAGTTTTTGAACGGTTTTATCGCGTCAACAAAAGTCATTCCAAAGAGATTGGCGGTACAGGCTTGGGTTTGTCTATTGTAAAACACGGCGTAGCCTATCATGGCGCGCAGCTTAACATCGAAAGTAAACCCGGCGCCGGTACACATATTTCAATCCGGTTTTGATGATAATAGTTAATGAAGGAGAAAGGAACGTATATGGATATATTTTCATTTATTTCACTGTTTGGCGGACTTGCCTTGTTTTTATACGGTATGAATCTGATGTCTGCCGGATTAGAGAAGCTAGCGGGTGGTAAATTGGAGGGGATTTTAAAGAAAATGACCTCTAATCCCGTAAAAAGCTTGTTTTTGGGCATCGGCATTACGGCGGTAATTCAAAGCTCGTCAGCGGTAACCGTTATGCTGGTGGGACTTGTAAACTCAGGAATTATGCAGCTTTCGGGCACAGTAGGTGTAATCATGGGGTCAAACATTGGTACGACTGTTACCGCTTGGATTCTCAGTCTGGTTGGGATAGAGAGCGATAACGTATGGATAAGGCTTCTAAAGCCGGAATCCTTTTCTCCTATATTGGCCCTGGCCGGAATCCTTTTGATGATGACTGCGAAGAGCAGCCGAAAAAAGGACATCGGCAGCATCATGATCGGTTTTGCGATTTTAATGTACGGCATGGACTTTATGAGCGACGCGGTGAGCCCTCTGGCGGATATGCCGGAGTTTGCGTCTATGCTAACGGCATTCACCAATCCCCTTTTGGGAATTGTCACGGGTCTAGCGCTGACGGCAGTGATTCAAAGCTCATCGGCATCGGTAGGTATTCTGCAGGCATTATCTCTGACGGGGAGCATTTCTTATGGCATGGCGATTCCGATCATTATGGGACAGAATATCGGCACCTGCGTGACGGCGCTGATCTCCAGTATCGGTGTAAGCCGCAATGCTAAGAGGGTGGCGGTGATTCATATTTCTTTCAATATCATTGGTACGGTTATATGTATGGCTGCGTATTTTGTACTGCATTATCTGGTTGAGCTGCCATTTCTTGCAGAAGCCGCCGGGCCGGCCGGTATTGCTGTGGCGCACAGTGTCTTTAATATTACGACCACAGTACTTTTGTTGCCGTTTTCTCATCATTTAGTAAAGATAGCGGAGCACAGCGTAAAGACTGAGCCGGAGAAGGAGATTGCTTTTTTGGATGAGAGACTGCTGAATACGCCGTCGATTGCGTTATCTGAATGTAACCACATCACGACAGAAATGGCTTACGTGGCCCAAAACGCGATGATGCATGCGATGGATGTGCTCTTTGCTTACGATGAAAAAATGGAGGCGGAAGTCGTCAGACTGGAGGGCGAAGCTGATATCTATGAAGACCGGTTGGGATCTTATCTGGTCAAGCTGTCAGGCTGTGATCTTTCTGATGCTGACAGCAAGCAGATATCAAAGCTTCTTCACACCATCGGAGACTTTGAGCGGATCAGTGACCATGCTGTCAATATTGTAGAAGCAGCGAGGGAGATTCAAGAGAAAAAAATAACTTTGTCTCCAGAGGGCATGCATGAAATCCGAACGGCTACAAAGGCGCTGCGTGAAATTTTGGATACGACCATAAAAGCTTTTGATAACGCGGATTTAGAACTTGCGCGTCGCGTAGAACCGTTGGAAGAAATTATTGACGAGCTGAGTGAGACGATTAAATTGAATCATATCAGCAGACTGCAGGCGGGCGTGTGCACGATTCAGCAAGGGTTTATCCTATCTGATATTATGACCAATTATGCGAGAGTTTCCGATCACTGTTCTAATATCGCGGTTGCGATGATTGAACTATCAAAAGCATCTTTTGAGACGCACGAGTATGTGGATAAATTGAAGACTATGGATGATCCGGCGTTCCGACAGATGTATGGAGAATATCAGAAAAAATATGCCATTTAACCTGCAATTTCGTTGAAAGATTTCCTGAAATTGTGTATAATACTTTTATAAAGGCTTTTTCTGCATAGATTGTGGGGAATCTGCAGTCAGTATGCATAATTTGCATTTGAAAAGGGATATATAATACTAGGGAAAGTTTGAGAAAAGGAGTAAACAAATGGCAAGTGAAGTAGGAATTGATTTAGGGACAGCGAATGTCTTAGTGTATATAAAGAATAAAGGAATTGTTCTCAACGAGCCTTCTGTTGTGGCGATCAATAAGGATACCGATGATATTCTGGCAGTGGGCGAGGAGGCAAGGCAGATGCTTGGCAGGACGCCGGCTAATATTATCGCGGTGCGGCCATTGCGTGACGGCGTGATTTCTGATTACGATATTACAGAGAGAATGCTGAAGTATTTTATTCGTAAAGCATGTGGCAGCGGCAGATTCTTTAAGCCTAAAATCATGGTTTGCGTACCTAGCGGTGTGACGGAGGTTGAAAAGAGAGCTGTAAGAGAAGCGGCAACCCAGGCCGGCGGCAAGGATGTTTATCTGATGGAAGAACCGGTTGCCGCGGCTATCGGCGCGGGAATTGATATCGCACAGCCTGACGGCGTTATGGTTATCGATATTGGTGGCGGCACGACAGACATCGCGGTTATTTCCCTGGGAGGTATTGTGGCAAGCACTTCCGTTAAAATGGCAGGGGACAAGTTTGACGACGCAATTATTAAATACATGAGAAAAGTGCACAAGCTGTATATCGGTGAGCGTACTGGCGAGGAAATCAAAAAGACCATCGGTACAGCGTATCCGAGGGAAGAAAACATGAATATGGAATGCAGAGGGCGCGACCTGGTAACCGGTTTGCCGAAGACTGTCGAAGTCAGTTCCGAGGAGATTATGGAGGCTCTGGAAGAACCGCTGCATACAATTTGTGAAGCTGTTCACAGCGTTTTGGAACAGACTCCGCCGGAGTTGGCGGCTGATATCAGCAACTCAGGTATCGTGATTACCGGAGGCGGCGCTTTGCTCTACGGCATCGATCGTCGTATTGAAGAACGGACGGGTATCAAAGTCCGCATTGCGGAAGATCCTACTTCTTGTGTTGCTATCGGAACAGGTAAAGCGCTTAACGAGTTGGAATCCCTTGAAGGAAATTCCCTTAACAGACGGGCACCGTATTTATAATGGTCTGCCCCAAGAACGAAGTGATTGATCAGGCAGACCTTATGCTGGCGTTCCCCGGCTTCAGCCGGAATGGAACGCGTCGTATAATAGAGTTGTCCCGATTTGCGAAGCAAGGATTAGAAATACCGTGAATTGGTGTGTTAGCGCTTCATGGCGAGTGTCTTTTTGACACTTTATCGGATAAATCACAGGGAATGTGTCAATATTGAAATTCGTGGTTTTGCGAAAATGACACATTCCTTTTTATGTAAAGTGATAATCTCTCATTGCGGTTGCTATACGTAATTTTTTCTCTAAGACCAAAAAAATGACACACTACCCAAATTTAAGAATTCTTGTGTCAGAAACTGTGTTTCACAGTGATGTAGAGTTACACTTGATGTAACGCCTTACCCATAAAAACATATCTGAAAGAAACCCTATCGCCGCACTCGAATCTCAGAATAAGATTATAGAAGCCAACGCGCAGCTTTTCATCATCTTTTTGTTGTATGTTGCGTTAGTCCATGAAAAGACGCAGGTTTTTGAGATCTTTTTATTGTTTATTGCGCGACTTGTTCAATTATATCCCGGATTTTGTTGTTTTTTGCCATATTTAATCAAAAAATAACAAAAAATCCTGCATAATTTCTTTGTTCGCGCAACATCCTGAAAAAAGTAGGCAAAAAGCTGCGTTTTTTAGTGGCTGCACGCAATTTACCTCCAAAAACAAGCAAATACCTGCGCGCCTCATATCTATCCTATCTATCGTAGGCAGCTCACGGTGCAAAGTTCTGTTTTTCGTGCATTTGCGGTGCTTACCATATAAGAATCCCTTTACACGACCTCAAAAACCGGGTATCATAAAAGTAGTGAAATTTAGAGAATAGAACGGGAGTATGCATAAAAAATGAAATTAGAACTGATCGCGACTGCGACCTTTGGGCTGGAAGCGGTGGTAAAGCGGGAAATACAGGAGCTTGGCTACAAAATTATTAAATCTGAGGACGGGAAGATCACCTATCTGGGCGATGAGCGAGCCATCGTCAGGAGCAATTTGTGGCTTCGCAGCGCGGATCGGGTGCTGCTCAAAATGGCGGAATTTGAAGCAGTGGAATTTGAGGAATTGTTTCAGCAGACACGGGGTCTTGCCTGGGAGGAGCTGATACCTATGGACGGCAAGTTCACTGTAACAGGAACTTCCGTCAAATCAAAACTGCACAGCGTGCCTGCCTGTCAGAGCATCGTGAAAAAAGCGGTTGTGGAGCGGCTGTGGGAGTATTATTGTGTGGAACGCTTTGAGGAAACAGGGGCGGAATACACTATCAAAGTAACGATTTTGAAGGACAACGTGACGCTGACAGTAGACACTAGCGGAAAGGGACTACACAAGCGAGGTTATCGAGTCTGCGATGTGGCGGCGCCAATCAAAGAAACCCTGGCGGCGGCTATGGTGCAGCTGTCCTTTTGGCGTGCGGGAAGATTGCTGATTGATCCTTGCTGTGGCAGCGGCACGATTCCCATCGAGGCAGCGATGCTCGGCAGAAATATCGCGCCGGGTCTGAACAGAAGCTTTGCTTCGGAGGGCTGGGAACTGATACCGAAGGAATTTTGGAAGGAAGAACGGAAGAAGGCCTTTGAATCGGTTAACTATGATGCGGAATTGAAAATTATGGCCTTCGATGTAGATTCAAAAGCCATCGAAGCGGCAAAGGAAAACGCTATTGAGGCGGGCGTGGACGACTGCATCATTTTTAAACGCATGAATATGCAGAGGATGGAAGCCAGAGAATCGGGCGGTATTATCATCACTAATCCACCATATGGCGAGAGAATTGGCGAAAAGCAGCAAATTGAGAATATCTATCGCAAGTATAACGAGTTTTTCAGAGAAAATCCGACCTGGTCGTTGTTTATGATTACAACCGACAAGGACGCGGAGGCAAAGACATTTGGCAGGCCTGCAGATAGGCGTCGGAAATTATACAATGGACGACTGGAAGTCTGTTATTACCAATTTCATGGAAAAAAGGAGTTCTAGCTGATGCAGATTATCGTAGATAAAGAGCGCCGGACGCCAATTTATTGGCAGATTGCTGATCAAATCAAAGAAAAGATCATCAGCGGGCAGCTGCCGGACGGTTCTGTACTGCCTTCAGAACGGGCTTTTGCGCAGATGCTGGGCGTACACAGAAACACCATCATCAAAGCCTATGCTGCTTTGAAGGATGAAGAACTGGTGGAGTCTGTGCGTGGCGTGGGTTATCAGGTGTCCTATGAGAGCAGTGATTTTTATGAGCCGGACGTGCGCAAACGTGTAAACTGGAGCGCCATGATCAAAGATGAATATCAGGATATGGAGCGGACGTTTGACGATATTTTTCAGCGGTCTGCTGACGCGAACAATATTTCTTTTTCTACAGGATTGCCGCCGGCTGTTTATGAGGAAGCTAATCTGGCGGCTGATTTTGTGGCGATTCTCAATGAGCAGGGCGGCAAGCCGTCTTTTTTGACGCCGTATCAGGGGGATCTGGAACTGCGTCAGAGGGTGATTTCCTATCTCAGAACGAAGGGAATTAAAGCAGGTCTCAATCAGGTGCAGATTCTGTCTGAAACCAATCAGGCGCTGGATTTTATCGTAACAACACTGTTGAAAGAGGGAGACAAGGTCATCATCGAGGAGCCGGTGTCTCCGGATGTGTATAGAGTTATTCGTCTTGCCGGTTGCAAAGCAGTTACGGTGCCGGTGGATGAGGACGGCATGGTGTGCGATCATCTGGAGGCGCTTATCGAAAGTCATAGACCGAAATTTATTTACGTGAATTCCAGTTATCATGATCCGACGGGAAACATTTTATCCGTTGAAAGAAGAAAAAAGCTGCTGGAGATATCTAACCGGTACAGGCTGCCTATTGTGGAGGAGGACGCCGCTTCGGAGCTTTCCTTTGAGGACGTTACGCTGCCTACGCTGAAGGCGATGGATAGGAGCGACAATGTAATTTACATATACTCTTTTTCTCTGACCTTTGTTCCGGGGCTTTCCATGGCTTTTGTCGTAGCGCCGGAAAAGCTGATTAAAAGTCTCAGCTATCTGGTGTCAATTCGCATGATGACTTTGGACTGGATTACCCAGAAGCTTCTTGCTAAATATATTACCAGCGGCAAGTTTTATGAAAATGCGAGGCGCATTACCGGCCTTAACCGGGAAAGACGGGATTTAATGTGTGAGTATCTTGACAGATTGGTACCACTGGGACTTTCATATCAGAAGCCGAGAGGCGGCGTATACGTATGGTGTCGATTACCTGCTGGCGTAGATGGAAAAGAGGTCGCGGCGATGTGCATGCAGCGAGGGATTTCTGTTGTGCCTGGGGATATTTTCTTCCCTAATAAAAATGGGGGAAGAGATCATATTCGTCTCAATTACTCCTTTGAGACGAAAGCGCGTATCCGGCTCGGCATGGAAAATATGATAGAGATTATTACCGAGCTTGCCAGCGGGCGCAATTAATATATCTGCGGATAAAATGGACAGGAATTGAACTTTGTCCATTTTCTCGTTTTTGTCATTAGTCTAATCCGAAGGGGCCGGATCAGCTAATGCCGCATGTTTCAGAGCGAGAAAGCAAGCTTTTATACGATGTGTCATGGTTGGATGATTTTGACTTCTTTTGGAATATACTGGTACTCTCAAAAAAGAAAGTTCTGGTACTTTAATTTTTTGACAAATATAGTATCATTTCAATAAAGAGAGTTAAACTATCTAAACGAACGATTTTAACAAAATGAAAAGGAGATTACACCAATGGCAGTAAACTTAAAAGGAAGAAGTTTTTTAACACTTATGGATTTCACACCAGAAGAAATCAGATATATGCTCGACTTGGCGCATGATTTAAAGGCAAAGAAAAGAGCAGGTATCTGTAATCAGGTATTGAAAGGCAAGAACATTGTTCTGCTGTTTGAAAAGACTTCCACAAGAACCAGATGCGCATTTGAAGTTGCAGCAATGGACGAAGGCGCTGGCGTTACATTCTTGGATTCCGGTTCTTCCCAGATGGGCAAGAAGGAAACCATGGAAGATACTGCAAAAGTATTAGGCAGATTCTATGATGGTATTGAATACAGAGGTTTTGATCAGGAAGTTGTAGAAGGTCTTGCAAAATACGCAGGCGTGCCTGTATGGAATGGTCTGACTGACGTTGATCACCCAACTCAGATTCTGGCTGACCTTCTGACTATCGAAGAACACTGTGCTAAACCTCTGAACAGAGTTAAGGTTGTATTCAGCGGCGACATCAGAAACAACATGTCCTACGCTTGGATGTACGGCTGTGCGAAGATGGGTATGCATTATGTTGCTTACGGTCCGGACGAGCTCAAAGCTGAATTAAAGCAGGATGTTATCGCGAAGGTACAGGAAGTTGCAAAGGAAACCGGCGCTACTATTGAAATTTCTTCTGATCCGGCTTGCTTGAAGGGCGCAGACGTTATCTATGCTGACGTATGGGCATCTATGGGTGAAGAAGCAGAGATTCCTGAAAGAGTTAGACTTTTGACACCGTTCAAGGTAACGGAAGAATTAATGGCTGCAACAGAAAATCCTGATTGTCTGTTCATGCACTGCCTGCCTTCCTTCCACGACTTTGAAACAAAAATGGCAAAGACCCAGATGGAAGCTGGTTATGACATTCGCGAAGTCACCGATGAAGTATTCAGAAGCAGAAACTCCGTTGTATTTGACGAAGCAGAAAACAGAATGCATACGATTAAGGCTGTTATTGTTGCAACTATCGGCTAGCGCTTGTTCTTTTTCCGCTCTGATTTAGAGTGCGAAAGCTTACCAAGATGATTAATTTATGCTGCCGCTTCGGCGGAAGCCGGCGGCAGCTTTTTAATCAAAGAAAATTTGTAAAGCGGAGTTTTCCGCAGCCTGTACGGGGCTTCAGGCCGTACAAAAAAGAAAAGGAGATCAGTTATGTATCCTGGAATTCATAATTATTCTGAAATAGGTAAATTAAATAAAGTGCTTCTTCACCGTATTGGCGAGGAGGTAGAAGGTCTGGTTCCTGATAACTTTGAAAGACTGTTGTTTGACGACATTCCTTTCCTGAAGGTTGCGCAGCAGGAGCATGACAGATTCGCTGAAGTTCTCAGAGAGAACGGCGTAGAAGTTATTTATTACGTAGACGAGACTGCGAAAGCATTGAAGGATCCTGCAATTAAAGCAGAGTTTTTGAATAAGTTCTTAGATGAAAGTCATCTTAACTCCCAGGGCGTCAGGGAAGCGATCTATGATTACCTGATCAAAATGGACGAAAAAGCTATGGTAGCTAAGCTCATTGCAGGAGTTAAGAGAGATGAAATTGAGGTACAGTCTAAATCTCTGGCAGATTTCATTTCTTCTTCATATCCGTTCTATATGGATCCGATGCCAAACCTGTATTTTACCAGAGACCCTGGTGCATGTGTTGGAAACGGAATTAATATTCACCATATGAGCACGGCGACTAGAAGAAGAGAAGCTTTACTTCTGAAATACATGTTCCTGCATAATAAGGATTTTGCGCCGGAAGGCTCTCAGATCTGGTATGATTATGATCATGAGTATTCCATCGAAGGCGGAGATGTTTTGGTTCTCAATTCAGAGACTGTTGCAATTGGTCTTAGTGAAAGAACCACCGCGCCGGCAATCGAAAGATTTGCGGAAAATATGCTGAACAAGTCTACTTTCAAAAGAGTATTGGTATTTGATATTCCTAAGAGAAGAGCATTTATGCATCTGGATACCGTATTTACAATGGTTGATTATGATAAGTTTACTATTCATCCAGAAATAGAAGGTCCTCTGCAGCTGTTTGAGATTACTTTAGGTAAGGATGGAAAAGCAAACTTTAAATCCATCACAGACTCCCTGGATCATATTTTGAAACAGGTTCTGAATTTACCGGCAGTAGATCTGATTCGCTGCGGTGGCAACGATTTGATGGCTGCTCAGAGAGAACAGTGGAACGATGGTTCCAATACACTCTGCATTGCGCCAGGTACGGTTGTTACTTATGAAAGAAACTATGTAACAAACGATTTGCTCGACAAGAGAGGCGTTAAAGTTCTCACTATTCCAAGTGCGGAATTGTCCAGAGGCAGAGGGGGCCCAAGATGTATGTCTTGCCCTGTCAACAGAGATGATCTGTAAAAAACAAGAAATTTGATTATTAGGAGAAAGACAGAAATGGCAGAAAAAATAGTAATCGCCTTAGGCGGAAACGCGCTGCAGTCAGGAAAAAGTGAAGCGACTGCGGAAGCACAGCTCGCAGTAGTAAAAAAGACATGCGAATATATAGCAGACATCAGCTGCAAAGGCTATGAAATCGGATTAGTACACGGAAACGGACCGCAGGTAGGAAGAATTCTCTTAGCGTCGGAAACAGCAAAGGACGTCACGCCGGCTATGCCGTTCGACGTATGCGGCGCGATGTCCCAGGGTTATATCGGATATCACCTGCAGCAGGCATTGAAGTATGCGCTGAGCAAGAAGGGAAGAAACATTCCGGTTCTGACCGTAGCGACCCAGATGATCGTAGAAAAGAGCGACAAAGCGTTCCAGAATCCGACGAAGCCGATCGGACCTTTCTATCAGGAAGCTGAAGCAAAGGCATTGGAAGCAGAGAAAGGCTATACAATGAAGGAAGACGCGGGCAGAGGATGGAGACGCGTGGTAGCATCACCGCTGCCTAGAAAGATCGTAGAAATTGACGCGGTAAGAAGACTGTGGGATTCCTCTATTGTGATTTCCTGCGGAGGCGGCGGAATTCCTGTAGTAGAGAATGCAGACGGTTCCATGGAAGGCGTTGCGGCAGTTATCGATAAGGACTTCGCGGCAGAGCTTTTGGCAGAACAGGTAGAAGCAGACGTTTTGATGATTCTGACCGAGGTAGAGAAGGTTGCGATCAACTTCAACAAGCCGGATCAGAAGAACCTGGACAATCTGAATCTGGAAGACGCGGTGAAGTACATCGAAGAAGGACAGTTCGCACCGGGCAGCATGCTGCCGAAGGTAGAAGCAGCGATGAAGTTCGTGAGAGCATATCCGAACAAGAAAGCGATTATCACATCTCTTGACAAAGCGATTGAAGCATTAGAGGGTAAGACTGGAACAGTAATCACCTTTGCATAAAGATAAGATATAGTGACGAAAAGGCCCTGACCGGAAATCCGGTGCAGGGCCTTTGACGTATCGTGATCAAAGAATTTAAAGCTTTATAGGGTAATTTCTGCGGTTTCTTCTGCAAGCCATGCCGCGGTATCCTCGCTAACCCGCGGCGCGATTTTCGTGTAGACTTCTTTATGATATTCGTTGAGCCATGTCAGTTCTTCGGCTGTGAGCAGTTCCGGCAGAATTGCCTCTCTATCAAATGGGCAGAAGGTGATGGTTTCAAAACCGATCTGACCGCTCGGCAGATCCACGCTGAGAATCTCGTTTTCTAAACGGATGCCGTATTCGCCTTCCAGATAGACGCCCGGTTCGTTGCTGGTAACCATACCTGCATAGAACGGTGCATCATGTCCTGGCTTTTTGCTGATGGTCTGCGGTCCTTCGTGAACGCTGAGCAGGTGCCCTACGCCGTGACCGGTACCGTGGTTGTAATCAAGACCAAGTGCCTGCAACGGTTTTCTTGTCAAAGTGTCTAATTCGCCGCCGGTGGTGCCTGCAGGGAATTTTGCCATGGCAAGGTGGATGTGACAGCGGAGCACTGTCGTGTAGTGTTCTTTCATCTTCTCTGAAAGCGGCCCCAGGGCGATGGTTCTGGTGATATCGGTGGTACCGTCTGCATACTGACCGCCGGAGTCTACCAGAAGGAAGCCTTCGGGTTTGAGGGTTTTGTTTGTTTCCGGCGTTGCTTCATAGTGCACGATAGCGCCGTTAGACATATAGCCAGAGATGGTCGTGAAGCTGAGGTCATAGCAGCCGTCCTGCGCTCTGCGGCACTGTTCCAGATAGTCGGCAGCGGAAATTTCTGTAATTTCCTCTTTGCCGACGGTTTGTTTTAGCCAGTAGATGAAATTTACCATAGCTGCGCCATCTTTTAGATGGGCATTTTTGGTGCTGTTGATTTCGTCGTCGTTTTTCAGCGCTTTCATTAACGCGACAGGATTTTCCTCATTGATGATGCGGACACTTTCTGGCAGGGAGCGGACAAGCGCATAGCTGACGATACTTTCGTCTAGCAGCATGGTACCTTCTGGCAAGGTTTTGACATCTTCAAAAATCTGGAAATACGGACGCACATCTTCCTCACAGAATGTTTCGTCCATGATATATAGATAAGCATGTTCTTTTTCAATGAGGGCAAAGCTGAAGAAGACCGGCGTGTTGGCGACGTCTGCGCCCCGAACATTGAACAGCCAGGCGATTTCTTCTAACTTTGTAATCAGGTGATAGTCCGCGCCCTTGTCCGCCATATAGCTGCGGACTCTGGATAGTTTGGATGCAGCAGTTTCGCCGGTAACCGATAGCGGCAAACCGTAGATTTTGGATGGCTTGATGGCAGGGCGATCTGCCCAGATATCCCCAGCCAGGTCCAGTTCATAGCGGACTTTTGCGATTTCCTCCAGTCTGCAGCCAAAAGCGTAGTCGCAAACTCTGCCGTCAAAGCCGATGACAGCGTCTTTCGCTAAGGTATCTTTTAAGTAATCCTCGATGGTGGGCACTCCAGGTTCGCCCATCTTCATCAGACCGATGCCGCTGCCCGAAAGCTGGTCCTGCGCCTGCAGAAAATATCTGCCGTCGGTCCATAGCCATGCTTCGTCAGCGGTTACCACCAGCGTGCCGGCAGAGCCGGTAAAACCGGAGATGAATTTACGGCATTTAAAGTAATCGTTGACATACTCGGAGCCGTGAAAGTCGGTGGTTGGAATGATGTAGGCGTTTACACCCGCCTGCTGCATACGCGCCCGCAGGTCAATCAGTTGTTGTTTCATGATAAAATTTCCCCTCTTTCTATCTAAAGATACTTTTTGGTATTTTACGGTCGATGATATAGGCAGTGACGCCCATGAGAATACCGCTTGCGATGCCGCTGAACATCAAAATCGGAAAATACAGGAACATGCGCAAGTTGGATACGATGGCGGCGGCAACCAAAAGCTGCCCCATGTTGTGCGCGACGCCGCCTGCCATGCTGACGCCGACCATGCTGAACAGATCGGTCTTTTTTAAGAGCCACATGACGAGCAGGGACAGAACGCCGCCTGCCAGCGAGTAAAGGGCGCCGAACACACCGCTGAATAAAAGTCCCGCGATGAGAATTCGAATGACATTGATGACAAAGGCATAACGAAAATTCATTTCGTATAAAGCGATGACGACGACCAGATTGGCAAGTCCCAGTTTGACGCCGGGGATGCCGATGTTGAAAGGAATCATCGCTTCTACATAGGAAAAAATCAGCGCCAGACAGGCGAACATGGCGGAAAGAGCCAGCGCCTTAGTTCTGCGGGAGGTTTTGCTGATGTTAGTTTGAGACTGCATCGATTTCCCCCTCTCCGCCGATGATTTCAACCATGACTTTATTTGGCAGACAGACGATGCTCTGGTTTGCCATGGTGACTTTGCCGTCTTTGACGCACACCTGATTGTGGCAGTCAGAATAAGTCATTTGCACCGCGCCGTCTTTTATGGTAATCTTATTAAGATGATGGTTTTGCTCGATTTCTATAGTCTGGTTTTCGTGCAGGCTGTAAGTGCCGTAGTGCTGACCGTTGACCGTGACCACGGCTTTCTGACCAGCGCCGCCGGCGGCAAAGGACCACGCGGAAAGGGCAAGTCCAACCACGACCAGAACCGCAAAGAGCGCTATATCTGCTTTTTTTATGATTTTAAACATCATGACTCCTGAGGTATTTGTATGAAAAAAATTTTATTGACTATGATTGTCGTTATAATGACAACCTCTATCATTATAACACAGACGGGCTGTACAGAAAAGCCGGTATCAAAAACAAGTTATTACATGGACACGATTTGTCAGATTACGATTTACGATATGGATGGTATGGGAGAGGAAAATGCCGAGTCTGCCATTGATTCTGCCTTTGCGCTCTGTGCGGAGTACGAGTCGCTCATCAGCGCGACCAGATCGGAAAGCGACATTTATAAGCTGAACCATGCAGGCGGAAAGGCTTGCACCTGTGATCCGCGGACGGTTTCGCTGCTTAAAAAAGCGCTGCACTATGGGGAACTTTCCGGCGGCGCATTTGATATTACCCTTGGAAAGGCTGCTGCCTTGTGGGATTTTCATGATGAAAGCCCGAAAGTGCCTTCTGCTGAGGCGGTAAAGGAGGCGCTGGTCGGGGTCGATTACCGGGCGGTGAAGATTGACGGTGATGTGGTGACTCTGGAAAATCCCGGCGCGGAAATTACCCTGGGCGGCATCGGAAAAGGTTACGTGGCTGACCGCGCGGCGGAGCATCTTGAAGATCTTGGCGTCACCAGTGCCATTGTCAATTTTGGCGGCAATATCATAGCCATTGGGGATAAAGACGGCGAGCCGTTTCAGATTGGCATTGAAAAGCCGTTTACGGAGCAGGGGGAGATCATCGGGTCGGTGGCGGCAACGGATGCGACGGTGGTAACCTCCGGTATTTATGAGCGGGGATTTGAAGCGGACGGAACGTATTATCACCATATTCTGGACGTAAAGACCGGCTGGCCGGTGGAAAACGATGTGGTCAGCGTCACGCTGGTAGGCGTAAAAGGCATGTCTGCTGATTGTGATGCTATGTCTACCATCTGCCTGACGCTAGGGATTGCAGATGGGTTGGACTTTATAGAGGGCATCGACGGCGTGGAGGCCCTGTTTGTGGATCAGGATGGCGTCATAACAAAGACTTCCGGGTTTGATGGTTTTGTAGAGAAATAATTTGAATAGTAAAAAATGTAAAAAGTAGGAAAAACTTGCCTGGAATTCGTTCGGGAATATGTAACAATAGAACTGGAGGTGATTTGGGTGAGTTTTTCTATTTTAATTGAAAATGAATTGAAGGGGCAGCAGCACATGGTTCGCGAGACTTTGAATGGAATTTTTGTGCGTTCTAAATCGGGAGTGATCGGGTGAAATTCCGGCGAGTTTCTGGCGATCCTCTTGTGCAGCGTTCAAATCCGCCCCTTTATTCTGATTTCTAGACAAAAAAGGGCGGATTTGCTATTGCATTACTGCTGCTACAGTGCAATCATATCTGCAATGCTGGAAAAAAGTACTTGATAAATTTTAGATCATATGAGGCGCCGCCTTTAGATGAGGAAGTGCAATATATGAATACATATGCAAAAAAATTAAAACAAAATCTTCTAAACACATTTTTTGATATCATGAACAAATAGTATGTTGATGCCGTAATATATAGTTAAACATGAAAGCAATGAAATTGCTGCAATAGTTACCATGACAGAGCGTCTGCGACAGAGTTTTTTGGAAAGGTTTTTTGTGTAATAGCTCAGTTAAAGCGCTGATCAAGGCATCTTTTGCGGAACTTGTTTTTTACTTGTATTTAGGATGAGATATGGCGTGTAAATTTGTCATGGAATAACCTGAATTTCAATCTGCTTGATGCAGCTTGCTTCGTTTTCGACGGCAAAGGTGCCGGTGATTTCAAATTCATAGCAGTTGCCGGCGATGGAGAGTCCTTGCTCTTTGATGTACTCCTGCAGGGTTCTAATTGCCAGCAGGGTTTTGTCCAAGCCGCCGGGACAATTGATGCAGGCGTAGGTCGCCGCCGGCTTTTCAATTTGTATTTTTTCTCGATAAAAGTCCTGAGAAAGCGCATGCGTATGGTCATATTCTAATTTCGGATCCAGTCTGATGCACAGATAATCAAAATAATCGCCGCCGGTAACGGGGGCTGCAATATGTTCTTTTAAAATGATGCCGCCGCGAAAAAAATCCGCGCGGCTTTCGTTATTCATACAATAACGATAATACTGACCGATGATTTCCGTTCTTGCGGCGTCGGACAGTCTATTATCGTTAGTTCTGATGGCAGCCAATTTGCAGGCTGCCATTTTTTCGATGCGGGGTGCGAAAAACGGCAGGGCTTTGGCATGTTCCATTTCTGCCAGCGTATTTTCTACCTGGGCGGCAAGCCGCGCATATTTATGTGCTTTTTCGCGAAGTACCTGCTGCATCTGGCTGAACAATGGCATCAAAGAATAGGGGTCTTCCCGCGTCAAAAACGTCTTGATTTCTTCCAGAGAAAGGCCGGCGTCCTGCAGTACTGTAATAGAATGAAAGCGGTTCAGTTCAACAGTGGTGTAGTATCTGTAGCCGTTTTCCGTGACGCAGTAGGGTTTCAGAATCCCGATGCGGTCGTAATGAAACAGGGTGTCTTTTTTGATGCCGCAAAGGGCAGCGAACTGTCCGGTAGACAGTAGGACTAAGTCGGATTTCGTATCTTTCAAAGCATGTCTCCTTTGTGTGGTGATGGTATCTTGTTTGTGATTCTTGCCCGCGGCGAATCTGCCGCTTTAACCTCCATCAATAAAAAAATTTAATGAATTTATAAAATTCTTCTTGACTATGGGTCGACTCCATAGTTTAGGATACACCATAAAGACGACAAAGGCAAGAATGATTAGAAAAAATGAAAAGAAAGGAAGTAAGAATTTGAAAAAGCTTATCCCAGAGACTTTTACGGAATATCAGTTTATTTCCAGTCCGCTGCTTTCACCGGACGGTCAGTATACTGCTTTCGTGGCACAGACCATGGATATGGAAAACAATTGCTACATAGGAAAACTTTATGTCATCGACACAAAGGGAGGGACGCCACGGCAGATGTCGGAAAAGGACATCAAGCATTTTATATGGACGCCGGATGGGACTTTGATGTACAGCCAGCCGGCAGGGGAGAAGGATGCACCGAAGATGGCGTACTTTACCATCGACCCGGCAACCGGCGCGGAAAGCTGCGCGCAGACGATCTCTACCATGGGTGGTTTGCCTACTTTCACAGAGGATGGAAGGTGGATTATACCGGGTCAGGTGATACTGCAGGAGAAAAATCCTCGCTATACGGAAATCCGGGAGCTGCCTTATTGGAGCGACGGCAGAGGATTTACCTGCGGAAAGAGAAACGCGCTGTATCTGGTCAATCCGGAAAGGGACGAGGCGGAACTAATTACGCCGCGGCATTTTCAGGTCATGGGCACGGATTATCAGGACGGCACGCTGCTCTATATCGGTAATGAATATACGGACTGCGTTGAATTCAGAAAAGGCGTTTACATCTATGATGTAAAAACAGGGCAGACCAGCTGTGTTGTACAGCCGGGCATTTTCGATATCTTCCACGCAAATCTGTTGGATAAAGATACGGCAATCATCAGAGGCGCGAAAAAAGAAGACTCCGCTTATTCTGAAGGATTCTTCTATCGAGTTGATCTGAAGGACGGCGCTTGCACGAAAATCAGTGATTACGATAAAAAGTCTGAATTCTGCTGTATTGTCGGCGACGTTATGCTGGGGCTGGGACAGCCAAACAAAGCGCATGATGGCAAACTGTATTTTGTAACGGTAGACGGAGAATACAGCTATATCAGATCCATTGACAGAGACGGCAATCTGTCCCCGGCGCTGACCATGGATGGCGTCACTAATTTCTTCGACATCAATGATCACGGACTGGTTTTCTATGGCTACAGAGGCGATCGTCTCGGCGAACTGTATGTGCTGGAACAGGACGGCGCCGAACGGGAACTGACCCGCCTTAATGATGCGGTCTTGGAACAGTATCACATTGCGGAGCGAATTCCGATTTCCTTTACGGATGCGGACGATGTGGAAATCCGCGGCTGGGTCATGCCGCCGGCAGGCTATGAACCGGGCAAAAAGTATCCGGCGATTTTAAACATCCACGGCGGACCGAGAGGCACCTGGGGCGCGGAGTTTAACCACGAAATGCAGGTTTGGGCAAATGCAGGATATTTCGTTCTGTTCTGTAATCCGAGAGGAAGCGCCGGCAGAGGAGACGCTTTCGCGGATTTGAACCTGGGTATGGGCAATGTGGACTATGATAACTTTATGGCATTTGTAGATCATTGCCTTGCCAAGTGGCCGGACATCGATGAGAAACGCCTGGGGGTTGCCGGCGGCAGCTACGGCGGTTATATGGTCAACTGGATCATCGGTCACACAGACCGGTTCGCGGCAGCGTCTTCTCAGCGGAGTATTTCAAACTGGGTATCCATGGATGGACTCAGCGATATGGGCTATTATGCTAACGGATTGCAGTTCGGAGGCTTTTTAGACACCCATGCAGAACATCTTTGGGATATTTCTCCGCTGAAATACGCCCACAATGCGGTAACGCCGACGATCTTCCTCCAGTCAGAGGGAGACTACCGCTGCCCGATGGAACAGGCGCTGCAGATGTATGCGGTGCTCAAGCGCAAAGGCGTAGAGAGCAAAGTGATTTTGTTCAAAGGCGAAAGCCATGGGCTTTCCAGAGAAGGACAGCCGCAGAACCGGCTGACTAGAATGCATGAAATCCTGGACTGGATGAATCGTCATCTGCAATAAAGAAGAAATGCGAGGAAATACGATGAATATACAGAAATTATGGACGTGGATCGATCAGAATGGGGAACGCTTTGAGGCTGTCAGCGACGCAGTCTGGGGCTTTGCAGAGACCTGTTTTACAGAGTATCAGTCCTCGAAACTCCAGCGAGAGGTGATGGAACAGGAAGGCTTTCGGATTACCACGCCGGTTTGCGGCATGGATACGGCTTTTATCGCAGAATATGGAAGCGGCGCGCCGGTGATCGCCTTTTTAGGAGAAAATGACGCGCTGCCTGCCCAGAGTCAGTGTGCAGATGTGGCGGAACCAAAACCGCTGACGCCCGGTGGAAACGGTCATGCCTGCGGGCACAATTTGCTCGGTACAGGCAGCATGGAGGCAGCCTGCGCGGTAAAACAGTATATGGAAGCGGAAGGCATTTCCGGAACGATTCGTTACTATGCCTGTCCTGCAGAGGAAGGCGGCGGCGCTGGAACTTCTGACTGTACCGGGAACCTTAGAAGAAGCAAAAAAAGACCATCAAAACAGGCAGACAGGATTACGGCGCTTTTGATGATTTTGTCTATTTGGGCAGAGGCATTGCGGGAATCACGGTGGAATGCTGGGATTTAGATATTCGCGCGGGGTTGCCGGGTAAATGGCAGCGGCCGATTATGTCGGAGCCTGCGGAACTGCATCTTGCTTATGAGAAACAGCAGCTTGCCTGGATTGATGAACATATGGGAACGGACGTGTTTAAACCGTGGGCAAAAGTCGACCATCCGCAGCTTGGCGAGGTAGAAATCGGCGGCTACGATATCAAGTATTTGATGCAGAATCCGCCTATTGACTATCTGCAGGAGGAAATGGAGCGGTGCACCCGCTTTACACTGCGGCAGATTAAAACGCTGCCGAGAATTGCCTTTGGAGAAGTGACGGTTTGCGGCGCAGAACAGGATTATTATGAAATTACGGCGGAGGTACAGAACTTACGGTATTTCCCGACCAATATGACAGAAATGGCGAAGTCTCTCCGCCTAGTGAAAGAAGATATGGTGTTCCTGAAAGGAGACGGCATCGAATTTATTTCCGGAAGCGGTGCGCAGCCCATTGGATTTTTGCCGGGCATGTCCGGCGTGCACGCGGCAAATCTGTTCGGAGAATTTATGACCATGAAAAAGCCTTTGGTAAAGCGGCTCAGCTGGAAAATCAAGGCGGCAGCAGGTACGAGACTTTCCCTTGAAGCCAGCAGTATGCGAGGCGGCAAGGCTGAAAAAGAGATTGTTCTTCCATAGAAAAGAAGTTTTATGGATCGCAATATTGCATTTTTAAGGAGGAAAAAAATGAGTAAAAAAAGTGGCTCAATGAGCATTGGACAGATTATCGCCTACACTTTCGGCGGCGTCTTTGTAACCATGAGCTGTATCGGCGACCAGTTCGGTCTGTTCTTTATGACTGACTTTGCCGGCGTAAAAGCTGGCGCGGCAGGATCTATTCTGGCAGTAGCGACCATTGTCGGTTCGTTTATGGACCCGATTGTGGGCGGACTTGTCGACCAGACAAACACAAAGATAGGAAGATATCGGCCGTGGCTGATCATCGGCGGGCTGGTGATGGCGCTGACTATGATGATGCGTTTTACCCCGGCGCTGGTGGACAGTGATTCCGGACGCGTTATCTTCTACGGATTGGCAACGCTGCTGTTCGTCATGTCCTTTTCTGCAGTCTGCGTGCCTTGGCAGGGGATGATTTCGTCTATTACGATGGACTATAACAGCCGGAATATTCTGGTTGCGGCTCGTGCCATTTCCGGTGCTTGCGTAGGCAATATCATTCCGATGATTATTTTCAAATCCATCGATATGCTGGGCGGCGGTGTAAGCGGCTGGTGGAAATTTGTCATCATCGCGATGTCTATGGGTTACTGCGCCGTGCTATTCTGTCAGTGGGGCGTCAGAGAACTGGATAAACCGTAGACTGTGGCAGTTTCCGGCGGTGAAGAAAAAGTAAAGAAAGAGAAATTCAGCTTTGCAGCCATCGCAAAAGTCCTGAAAAGCAGACCGGTTTTATTCCTGGCGTTGGCTATGGTGCTGAACAACGGAATTTTTACCCTGGGCACTGTTGTGGAAATGCATTTCTATAAGTATATTTTGAACGATGTATCTGTCCTGGCAAAGGCAGCGGCTGTGACACTGCCGATTACGATTATCTGCTCCTTCCTGCTGCCGTTTGTACTGGCAAAGGTAGATAAGAGAACCGTAATTGTCATTGCAGCAGCGCTCAATGCTGTGAAACCGCTGTATATCATCTTCTTTAGCGGATCACTGGATACTAATGTAATCATCGCACTGGTTCTGCTGCAGCGTGTAGGATTGCAGTTCTTCCAGTATTCTCTGTATGCGCTGGTTCCGGATTGTGTTGACTTTACCCAGTGGACCACAGGTGTCAACGCGGCAGCGCTCATCAGTTCCATCGTGTCTTTCTCTCAGAGATTTTCAAGAGCAGTGGGACAGGGTGTTGCAGGCTGGCTTCTGGGACTTGCCGGTTACGTGCAGAATGCTGATGTGCAGCCGGAAAGCGCGCTCAACGCGATTACCAACATGAGCGGTATCATTCAGGCAGTCGGTCTGGTATTGGTCGTGCTTCCGATTATTTTCTTCCCGATCAGCCGTAAAAAGAGCGATCAGATCAGAGCGGAACTGATGGAACGGGAAGAAGCGGGGAAGGCTTGCTAAGCGGAAGATTCTGTAGTATTCTGACCGTATAGGAAAAACGGCGGAGAAAGGCGGCGCTGTCATGAAGAACAGGAAACGAACTCTTACATATTTTGAAATCTTCGCATATGGAACAGGCGGCATCTTTATCAATCTGGCAGGTGTCTGCGATCAGTTTGGCATGTACTTTTTAACCAATGTCGCCATGCTGCCTGCGGCGGTTGTGGGCAGCATGATGATGCTGGGAACGATCTTTGATGCGGTCAATGATCCTATTATCGGCGGCATTGTAGACCGGCATCAGTCACGCATCGGCAAATACAGACCATTTCTGCTCTTTGGTGGATTTCTTACCGCAGTGGTGTCAGTGCTTCGATATATGGTGCCGGATTTGGATCAGACTGGAAAAATTGTGTATTACATGATTCTGCTCTGTCTGTTCAGCGTTGGATTTACCACCTGTACACTGCCATGGCAGGCGATGATGAGTGTTTTGACGCCGGATTATCACGAGAGAAATGTGCTGCTTTCAACGAGAAGCATCAGCGGTAATTTGGTAGGCATGCTGATCAACGGCATCATCCTGACCTGTGTTGCCCGTTTGGGCGGCAACGAGGAAAACGGTTGGTGGAAGTTTATGGCGATTGCGTGGCTTGTGGCAATTCCTTTTATTCTGCTTTGCCAGTACGGCATGAAACGGGTGGATTACAAGGATGCGCTGCCAAGTCCGCCCAGACAGCCGTTTTTCAGCAGACTGCGAGGGCTGCTTTCTCATAAACCGGTACTGTGTCTGAGCGCTGCGGTTGCAATTTCTTCGATCGTCATTTCGCTGTCCAATGTGTGCGAAATGTACTATTATGAGTATGTGCTTCATGACACCGGCGTGTTGGCGAGAACGTCTGTATTCGGCGCGCCAGTGACCATTGCATGCGCACTGCTGATGCCGTTTCTGCTGAAGTGGATTGATAAACGACAGTTAATTCTCATTGGCTTTGCGGTCAGTCTGGTGAAACCGACAGCCATTGCAGTATTCGGCACAGCCCTTTCTGCAGATTGCGTGGTAGTCCTGATTATCATTTCCCGCGCCGGTACGGCGCTTTTATCGGCGGCGATTTACGCCTGGACGCCGGAGTGTATTGACTGGGTCAACTATAAAGAGGGCGTAGCGTGCGCGGGTCTGATTACGGCGGCTTCCACCTTTATGATGAAGCTGGGCAGGGCGTTGGGACAGACTATGGCAGGCTGGTTAATGTCCATTGCGGGATTTTCCGCGGGGGCAGAAATCACCGGCAGTGTGGTAGCGCAGATTCTGCGCATCAATGGGATCTACCCAATCATCGGACTTTGTCTGACCATGGTGCCGATTCTGTTGTTTCCGATTTCTCATCGGCAGGCCGCAGAAATTCGCGATGAACTGGCGGCGCGGAAGTAAAAAAATAAGGCATAGCCTTTGGCGGGATTTTGTGTGACCGCTGGGGCTGTGCCTTTTGTGTTGCTTTATGTTTTTTGATAGGTGGGTGATAGAGTAATAGGTGGTTGTGCAGGAACAGACGGTAACTGCCCGATTTGCACAACTTTAAGGACTTTGGTTATCATACAGTTGTGCAGATTTCATGATACAGCATTCATTTGCAAAACTTTTACCCTTTTTTATCTTCTATAGTTGTGCAATTTACGAGAGATTAGCACGTTCTGCACAACTTCAAGGTATTTGACTGGCATAAAGTTGTGCATAGGCATGAATTCAAGCAAGTATTTGCACAACTTTGACCTTATTATTTTGCGATGGGTTGTGCAAATCGATGATGATTATGGTTAGTCTGCACAACTTTGATTTCCATTTTCACTTCCATTTTGATTTCCGTCCTGCTCGCCGGTCAGGTTCTGCAGCCAGACGCCCTTTTTGACCAGGACGAATCCGATGGCGCATTTGATCAAATCCAGCGAATGGTCGATCAGGAAGACCAGCACCACAGGCAGACTGGTAAAGCGAACCATGATGGTGACCGCAGGAATGGTGCAGACCCACAGGAACATACTGTCAAAGAGGAAAGTGATGATGGTTTTGCCGCCGGAACGCAGGGTGAAGTAGGACGCGTTGATAAATCCGAACAGCGGCGCGGACAGTCCTTGAATCTGGATGAACCGCATGGCGATATGCTGGATTTCCGGGGCAGTATTGTAGAGCTGCGGAAACAAAGGCGCGATGAGGATGAGAAGAATTCCCGTAATCACGCTGCAGAACATGGAAAAGGCGATGAGCTGATTGTCTTCCTCCCGGGCTTTTTCCAGCTTTCCCGCGCCAAGCAGCTGTCCTACGATGATGCCCACAGAGCCGCCCAGAGACGCGAAGACCACGTTGGTAACATTGCTCAAAGTATTTGCGATGTTTTCCGCGGCGACGACGTCAAGCCCCAGCACGGAATAGCACTGCGCCAGGAAAGCCAGCGCCAGCGCCCAGAGCAGTTCGTTGAAAAACAGCGGCGTAGCGACGCGCAGCAGCTGTCTGACAAGTCTTGCAGGTACATGGAGACTGCAGTAGAGATCTTTGATGAAAGGAAGCTGTTCTGTATGTTTATGTGTCCATATCACGATGATGGCAAGTTCAACAAAGCGGGAAAGTACGGTAGCAATAGCGGCGCCTGCAACGCCCAGAGCAGGCGCGCCGAACTTTCCGAAGATCAGAATATAGTTGAAGACCAGGTCTACAAGGACGGCAGCGATGCCGCTAATCATAGGCACGACAGTTCGCCCGGTTTCGCGGAGTGTACTGGCATAAACCTGTGACATGGCGCTGGGCAGCATACCGATGAGCATAATCAAAAGGTAGCTTCTGCCGTAGGTTAAAGTGGCGGAAAGGTCGCCGTGACTTTCTCCCTGATGGAGAAATGCTTCGATTAGCGTGCCGCCGAAAGGAATCAGAATTAGCGCGGCAAGCAGGGTCAAAATCACGCTGCAAAGAATTTTGAAACGCATCGTATGACGCAATCCGTCGTTATTTTTGCTGCCGAAAAACTGAGCGCCCAAAATGCCGGCGCCAGCTACAGCGCCGAACACTGCCATATTAAAGACCAGGGTCAGCTGATTGGCGATGGAAACGCCGGACATCTGCTCTGTACCCACCTGTCCTACCATGATATTGTCCAGCATATTGACAAAGTTGGTAATACCGTTCTGCAGCATAATCGGGACGGCAATGAGAAGCACTTTCTTATAAAACGCTTTGTCCCCGATGAGCTTCAGACGTTTCGGATGATTGTTCTGTTGTAACTGCTGCATGCTTTTGCCCTCCTCGCTTGTAATACGTGAATATCAGTATATCACAAAGGGTGTAGATTGTATACAGGATATTGGGAAATATATCATGTATCTTTAGCAGGTGCGCCATAATTGAATCATTTCGGCGATACAATTCTCCATATCGTTTAGAGGAATTTGGTTGTAATAGAAAATCAAAGCGGCAGTATCCTGATCAGTCAGACTGGCCGCCGGTTGAACGTTTAAGCCGATAGAGCGGGCGCCTTCTGAGAGCGCTGACGGAGATTTTTTAGTGCGGACCTTCAAAATTATGTTGATGCCGGAATTGGTGTTGGTTGGCGTTACAAAGCCGCTGCCAAAGCGCGTGAAAGCGCTGATAGCGGTTTGCAGTTTTTGCCCGTAAAGCTTGCGTAGTTTTTTGATGTTGGTGTAATACAGGCCTTCTTCCATAAAGAGTGCAAGTGTCAGTTGTTCTGTTTTGGAGCAGGTCTGGGTATAGTCGGTTTTAATGGTATTGAAAATTTTCAACATGGTTGCCGGCAGCACCATATAACTGATTTTCACAGCCGGGAACAGGGTGGAGGAAAAAGAACCCAGATATACAACGCGACCTTCGTCATCAAGCCCCTGCAATGCGGGTACTGGTTTACCAAAATAACGCAGTTCACTGTCATAATCGTCTTCCAGAATATAGCTGTCGTTTTCCTTGGCCCATTCAAGCAGCTGATAACGCTTTCCTACCGGCATGACGGAGCCTGTAGGAAACTGGTTGGAAGGGCTGACGTACACGGCGGAAGGAATATTGGTCGGAAGCTTTTCAATGCGAATTCCATCCCCTGCTACGGCAACCTTGGTGATACTGAAGCCGTGATCGCGAAAAATGTTTTGCACAGGGAGATAACCTGGATCTTCTGCAGCAATATGATCGATACCGATTTTTCGCAAAATTCGGCAGAGATGGGATGTAAGCTGTTGCGTACCTGCTCCGATGACAATTTGTTCGGGGGTTGCAATGACGCCGCGGGAGGTATAGATATATTTGGAGATTTCAAAGCGCAAAGCGCCTTCCCCCTGAGGATCGCTTTCAAATAGAAGCAGATGAGAGTAATCGTTCAGTACCCTGGACATACATTTTTTCCATTTTGCGAAATTGAAGCAGGACAGGTCGTGTCTGTAGGGAGACCCCTCGACAGTAAAGGAGGACAAATCTAGGCCATGATTTGCGGTCTTTTCACGATTTGCATTGTCTCCCGCTATATCGGCAACATAGTAACCGGACTGTGGTTTACTAATGATATATCCCTCTACAACAAGTTGGCTGTAGGCAAGCTCTGTGGTAGTGATGCTGATGGATAAATCAGTGGATAATCGCCGCAGCGATGGCAGCTTTTCTCCTGAAGACATCGTACCACGAGTAATTTCTTCTTTAATATGGCGATACAACTGTATATATAATGGCGTTTTTGAACTGTCATGAAATTCTATAGTAATCGGCTTCATTTTCAGCAAGACCTCCTATTTGTATATATATAAATAATATTTTTTGACTGTTTTAAAAAGTTCACTTTAATGCTATTATAGTATCATTGAAAAGAAAGTCAATAGAATGGAGACAGACTTATGATTGGAAATGCACAAAATAATAGAAATAAAGTTATGACAACAGTTATGACGGCTTTGATGATGTGTCTTGTTATGATCGCCACAATGTTCATTAAAATTCCCATTCCTTTCACACAAGGATATGTGCATTTAGGGGATTCCATGATATTTCTTTCTGTATTGATTTTGGGAAAAAAGAATGGAACGGCAGCTGCAGGTCTGGGATCTGCTTTGGGCGACATCCTGGGCGGTTATGCCTTTTGGGCGCCATGGACTTTGGCAATTAAAATGCTAATGGCGTATATCATGGGCGCTTTTCTGGAACACGCGGGAAGGCGTGACAAAGAAAAAACAAAGGATTTCAGAATATCAGGAGCTGAGATAACAGGTATGATTCTTGCCGGAATAGAAATGGTGATCGGATACTATGCCGCTTCAGCGATTATGTATGGCAATCTTTTGACGCCGTTGCCAAGCGTACCATGGAACATCGGGCAGTTTGTTGTGGGTATGATCATTGCTGGTATACTGGCACAAACCCTATATAAAACTTCATTAAAAAAGTATTTTTTATAATGATGATATTGTAAGTTAAAATGGAGGCAGATGCTTTGAACATACTGTTTCCATTTTTTATTTTTTTGTAAGAAATCCAGTTGCCATATACTACATATAGTGATATAATTATCCGTGCAACAATATATAAAGTGTATATCGGAGGAAAAAATGGCGATTTCTGAAATTAGTAAAAATGCTTTAACCGTGCTTGAAAAGCGGTATTTAGGAAAGGACGAAGACGGCCGCCTTATTGAGACCGTGGAAGGGATGTTCCGCAGAGTGGCGGATACCATCGCCGCGGCGGATGCCAAATATGATACGACAATCGATACCAGGGCGCTTAGCGATCAGTTTTATGAACTGATGACGGATTTGCGTTTCCTGCCGAATTCACCGACATTAATGAATGCGGGCAGAGTGCTGGGACAGCTTTCGGCGTGTTTTGTGCTGCCGGTAGAGGACAGCATGGAGGGGATCTTTGATTCTGTTAAAAACGCCGCGCTGATTCATAAGTCCGGCGGCGGTACTGGATTTTCTTTTTCCCGGCTTCGGCAGAGCGGTTCATCGGTTCGATCCACAGGCGGCGTAGCCAGCGGTCCGATCAGTTTCATGAAAGTATTCAACGCGGCAACGGAGGCGGTGAAACAGGGCGGTACCAGAAGGGGCGCCAATATGGGCGTGCTGCGAATCGACCACCCGGATATTTTAGAGTTCATCAACTGCAAGGCAGATAATAAGGAAATTACCAATTTTAATATCAGTGTAGGCATTACGGAAGCTTTCATGGAAGCGGTGGAAAACCAAAGTGACTATGATCTCATCGATCCGAAGACGAAGCAGGCTGTGGGACATCTCAGCGCAGAAAAGGTCTTTGATCTGATCGTAGATCACGCGTGGAAGAACGGCGAGCCGGGCATCATCTTTTTGGACAGGCTCAATCGGGACAACGTGACCCCGACCCAGGGCGAAATCGAGAGTACCAATCCTTGCGGGGAGCAGCCGCTGTTGCCGTATGAAAGTTGTAATCTGGGTTCTATCAACCTGGTCAAGATGCTGCGAAAGACTTTGACCGGATATGAATTTGATTTTAGATTGCTGGGCGAGACCGTGGAACAGGCGGTGCATTTCCTGGACAATGTCATCGACGCCAATAATTATCCGCTGGAAAAGATCGGAGAGACGACCCGTGCATCCCGTAAAATTGGGCTGGGTGTCATGGGCTGGGCGGACGCCCTTTTGATGCTGGGCATTCCGTACAACTCCAACGAAGCGGTAGAACTTGCTGAGCGAGTGATGGGATATATCAACACGACAGGTCATGCGGCAAGCAGCAAACTGGCGGAAAAGCGCGGCACATTCCCGCTGTTTTCTGTCAGCACCCTGAAGGACGGCGCGGCAATGCGAAATGCCACGGTGACGACCATCGCGCCGACCGGCACTTTGTCCATCATCGGCGGCTGCTCCTCCGGCGTGGAACCAGTATTTGCTTACGTGTTTATCCGCAATATCATGGACGGTACGGAGATGATAGAGGTAAACCCGGTACTGACGGCAAAGCTGAAAGAACTGGGACTTTATAGCGATCGTCTGCTGCGCAAAATTGCTTCGGAGGGCACCATTGCCCACTGTGAAGAGATTCCGCAGGAAGTGCGCGATGTTTTCGTCTGCTCCCACGATATCAAACCGATCGATCATATCAAGATGCAGGCGGCGTTCCAGCGTCATACGGATAACGCAGTATCGAAGACGGTCAACTTTCCGAAAGAGGCGACCAGAAATGAAGTGCGTGACGTATACCTGCTGGCATATAAGGAAGGCTGCAAGGGTGTAACGATTTATCGCGACGGCAGCAGAGAAGAACAGGTGCTGAACATCGGCAAGGTGAACCGGGAAGGTCAGCCGGCTGTGGCAGTGGCTTGTCCGGAATGCCAGGAGGAACGGTTTGGACATATCGAACCGCGTCCGCGTCCTGATGTAACCCGCGGATTTACGGAAAAGATGCGAATTGGATGCGGCAGCCTTTATGTGACGACCAACTACGACGAAAACGGGATCTGCGAGGTCTTTACCAGCACGGGCAAAGCGGGCGGCTGTCCGAGTCAGAGTGAGGCGACCGCCAGACTGGTTTCAGTAGCGCTGCGCAGCGGGATTTCGATTCAGGAGGTCTATGACCAGCTGAAAGGCATCCGGTGTCCGTCTACCATCAGACAGCAGGGCATGAGCTGTACGTCCTGTCCGGATGCCATCGCTAAGGTGATCATGAAGGTTTCCAAAATCATTGAAGACCAACCGCGTGAAAAAGCATCTTACGAAATGCCGGCGGAACAGGCTGTTCCGCAGAAGCATCCGATTGTACCGGCGTCAGCCAGTGAAATTCACGTGTGTCCGGAATGCGGCAATGTGGTAGAACATGAAGGCGGATGCGTCATCTGCAGAAACTGCGGATTCTCCAAGTGCGGCTGATAAAACAGACTAAATCCCACAGAATCTAAAATTTTGTCTGTAGTGATTCTTGCAGATCATTTTTGTGCATTTGCCTTGAATTGATAAAAACGCCTATTGCAATGGAGGGTGTCTGGTGTTAAGATAAAAGTACAATTAAAAAAGGGAGCTCATAGTAATGGGCTGAGAGGGAGCTAATACTGCTTCGACCTGCAACCTGATTTGGATAATGCCAACGTAGGGAAATATGGACGATTTACTGCCAATGGACCTGCGGGGACATTGGCAGTTGTTTTGTTTTTGCGGCAGCTGCGAAATATCCGTTGACTTGAAGGAGGAGATTGAATAATGAGAAACTATGCAACACAGATGGAAGCTGCCCGCAAAGGGATCGTGACGCCGGAGCTTGCGGCGGTGGCGAAAAAGGAACGAATGACAGTTGAGGAACTGATGCCTTTGGTGGCGTCTGGCAAAGTGGCGATCTGCGCCAATAAGAATCACAAATGTATTGATCCGGAGGGGGTTGGTTCTATGCTGCAGACGAAAATAAACGTAAACCTGGGTGTCTCCAGAGACTGCAAGGATATGAACGTAGAGTTGGAAAAGGTCATGGCGGCGGTTCATATGGGCGCCCATGCGATTATGGATTTATCCTCTCACGGAGATACAATTCCATTCCGTCGCAAACTGACGGCGGAATGTCCTGCCATGATTGGAACGGTGCCGGTCTATGACAGCGTGATTCATTATCAGCGAGATCTGGATACGCTGACCGCAAAAGATTTTATCGATGTAGTGAGACTGCATGCGGAAGACGGCGTGGATTTTGTAACGCTGCACTGCGGCATTACGAGAAAGACCATCGAGCAGATCAAAAAGCATAAGCGGAAGATGAATATTGTTTCCCGCGGCGGCTCTCTGGTTTTCGCATGGATGACCATGACTGGCGAAGAAAATCCGTTTTATGAATACTTTGATGAAATTTTGGACATCTGCCGTGAATATGACGTGACGATTTCTCTGGGCGACGCCTGCAGACCGGGCTGTCTTGCCGACGGTTCTGACGTTTGCCAGATAGAGGAATTGGTACGTCTTGGTGAATTGACAAAACGCGCTTGGGAAAAGGATGTGCAGGTCATGGTGGAAGGACCGGGACACATGCCGATGGATCAGATCGCTGCCAACATGAAGCTGCAGCAGACCATCTGCAGCGGCGCGCCGTTCTATGTACTGGGACCGATTGTGACAGATATTGCACCTGGTTATGATCACATCACATCTGCTATCGGCGGCGCCATCGCGGCAGCTTCCGGCGCGGCGTTTCTCTGTTATGTAACGCCTGCTGAGCATCTGGCACTGCCTAATGTAGAGGACGTAAAGCAGGGCATCATCGCCTCGAAGATCGCAGCCCACGCAGGGGATATCGCAAAAGGCGTTCGCGGCGCTCGTGAAATCGATGACCGGATGGCTGATGCACGCCGCGCGCTTGATTGGGAAGCCCAGTGGGCATGCGCCATCGACCCGGAAACAGCAAAGGCAATTCGTGATGACAGAAAGCCGGAGCACGACGACACCTGTTCCATGTGTGGAAAGTTCTGCGCCGTACGCAGCATGAACAAAGCTCTGGCAGGGGAGCATATTGATATATTGTAATAGGCGGCGCTACGAGAAGGCTGGTTAATCTGCACCATCCATGCCTTTTGAGGAGGATTTGGTGCAGAATCGCAGATAGACGATGTAAAAATCCGCACCATTTGTATTGTTTTTAAACCAAATGGTGCGGATGTATTATCTTTGTTTTTCTTTCACTCGGTGTAGCTAGCGCGGATCAAGACGGTATTCAAAGAAAATCATTTCTTCTGGAATGACGCCCTGATGCATCACTTCTGCGGAGCCTGCGAAGCGGAAGCCCAGGCTTTGGTAAAGTCCGGCGGCTCGCCGGTTTTCCGCCCAGGTATCCAGCCGCATCACGGTGCAGCCTGTCTTTTTTGCCAGATCCAGGGCGAAGCGTGTCATTTCTTTGCCCAGTCCCTTTCCTGCCGATGACGGCGGAATGCAAAGGGTGTGCAGCACTAGCACTTTATCCGGCGGCGCAGGATAAAGCCAATCGATAGTCTGATAGGCTTCTGGCTGGTCGTGATTTAAAATCATGCTGGCGCACAGAACCTCATTTTCGTATTTCACATATAGCGTTTGCGCGGCGCAGCCTTTTACTGCGGTTTCTCTGGTAGGATAAACACCTTTCTGCCAGTTGCAGCTGGTGCCGCAGCTTTCTTCGTAAGTTAGCAGTTCTTCGTAGGATTTAGTAACGGCGTCGATGTCGCCGGAATTTGCAAGTCGTATCATCAGTAGTTCCTCCTGCAGATTATTATAGCAGATACAATATACGCGTCAAGGCGCTTCTTGTGTATAAATCATGGCAAACGCGCGGAGAATCTAATAATGTCGGATCTTTCTGTTATATTTTGCATGAAGTGCCAAAAAAGCAGAGTTCTTTTTCTGCGCTGTAGAAAAAACGAAATAAATAATAATTTTAACAAGTGAATAAATATACATATTGACGATTTGCGGTGGTACGCTGTATAATCTAAGAAACAACGCGGAGGGAGATAGGCGACGATGCTGAGACGGTATGCGGAACAGATTTTAAACTTGTATAATTTCGTAGATGGAATGATGATTGTAAATGCAGATGCCAGAGTTGAATATTTCGCTACATATCGACCGGATGTAAACCGTCTTAAGGAAAAGAATCTGATAGGAAAGTACCTTTTGGATATTTATCCCGGCCTAACGGAGGAAACCAGCAGCATCCTGCGCGTCCTTCGAAGCGGTAAACCGATTTTTAATGAGTACCAGGTGCTGAGCACCTATGATGGACAAAATCTCAGAGCGGTGAATACTACTTTGCCGATTAGAGAAGGGAACACGATTGTAGGTGTAGTGGATGTGTCCAGATACATAGATTCGGAAATTGAACGGCAGGATATTGTGCTGAAGATCAAAGATGCGGACGACTATAAACCTTTATATACTATAGATGATATCGTCACTTCCTCCATGCAGATGGAGATGATCAAGAAAAGGATTGCTATGATCGCGGGAACCGATTCTTCTGTTTTGGTTTGTGGGGAAACGGGAACAGGAAAGGAACTGGTGGCGCAGTCCATTCATACCAGCAGTTCGCGAAAGAACAAGCGATTTATTTCGCAGAACTGCGCGTCGATTCCGGAGAATCTAATGGAAAGCATTTTGTTTGGAACAGTGAAAGGCAGCTATACGGGAGCGGAGAACCGTCCGGGATTGTTTGAGATGGCGGCCGGAGGCACGCTGTTTCTGGATGAAATCAACTCCATGGAAATCAGCATGCAGGCAAAGCTGCTCAAAGCGATTGAGGAAAAGCAGATTACCAGAGTAGGGGGACTTTCGCCGATTCCTATTGATGTAAAGATTGTGTCTGCCGTTAATAAACCGCCGATGGAATGTATCAGGGATGGGAAATTGCGAGAAGATTTATTTTATCGGCTTAGCGTAGTGCAGCTATTGCTACCACCGCTTAGGGAGAGGAAAAGCGATTTGTTCTTTTTAGTAAACCATTTTATCGGCCAATATAATCAGAAGATGCATCGAAAGATACTTGGGATCGATGAAGAAGTAGAGAATCTTTTTCGGAGTTATCATTGGCCAGGGAATGTTCGGGAACTGAAGAATATTATTGAAGGCGCGTTTAACGTAACGGATTCTGCCTTTATTCAATTACGGGATTTGCCGGAATATTTGCTTAGTACATCGTGGGCAGAGACCAGCTTCAAACAGGATGGAGCAATGCTGCCGAATCTCGATGACCCGGATTTCTCAATGGAAAAGACGTTGGCTGATTTTGAAATTAGCATCATAGAGAAAGCGTTAACACAGACTAGAACTATGAGCGATGCTGCTAGAAAATTAAAAATCTCTAAGCAGGCGCTGAATTATAAGATGAATAAATATGACCTTTACCGGAAATAGTACAAGGAACTTGACAAAAACGTAAAGTTTTTTTGATTTCGTCGATGAAGGTATCTTTAAAACCGCTGATTCAGCGGTTTTTCTTTTGGCATAAAAATTGCGCTTGTTATACACAGTTGTACAACAAGGAGTGAGCAAAAAAACAATGAGGAGGAGGCAGAGATGAGCGAAGGAGAAAAAAGACTGGATATCGATGCGATTCCGGGAGAACGATGGTTTCCAAAAGAGACGGCCTTTGAAGATGATATGAGCCTTTACTGGGGCGACTGGGGCGTCGCGTCTGAAGTCGACAAGCTGCGAGCGGTTCTTTTACGTCGGCCCGGCAAAGAGATAGAAAGCTTTGATGCTGCGCAGTACCGCTTTTCTGACGAGCCTGTGGACGTGGAACTGATGCGTGCCCAGCATGATCGGGTAGCTGACATTTATCGAGAACATGGCGTTAAGGTTTATTATGTGGAAGAACAGAGAGAGGATCGTCCCAACGCGATCTTCTGCAGAGATCTGATGTTCATGACGCCGGAAGGCGCGATTATCACACGCCCTGGCATGGCGGCGAGACGCGGGGAAGAACGATATATTGCAAAGGCTCTTGCGGATATCGGCGTACCGATTGTCAGAACGATTAACGGTGACGGCATGTTTGAAGGCGCAAACGCTATGTGGGTGGATAGAAAGACCGTCGTACTTTCCACTGGCAGCCGCTGTAACAGAAGCGGGTATGAGCAGGTGGAGACAGAGCTACGCAGAATGGGGGTGACGGAAATACTGCATATGCAGCAGCCGTACAGCAACATTCATATCGACGGACTGATGAACGCGGCCAGCCATGATACCGTCATGGTTCATGCGTCCCAAGTGCCTTACGATGTATTGGATGTTCTGAAGAAGAAGGGCTATAAGATTTTGGAAGCGCCTTCTACTACCGAGGTAAGAGAGACCTTTGGATGTAACTTTGTTGCGTTGGAACCGGGTCTGATTCTGATGCCGGAAGGAAATCCGAGATGCCAGGCAATGCTGGAGGACAATGGAATCAAAGTGATTACGGTAGACATTTCTGAAATTATGAAAGGCAGAGGCGCGCTGCATTGTATCACTGCGTTTCTAAAGAGAGGGTAAAGAGAGGTACACAATATGACAGAAAAAAAGAGAGATATTGACGCGATTGCGGGAGAGCGGTGGTTTCCAAAGGAATCTACGATCGTTGACGACATGCAGGCGCTTTGGGGCGACTGGGGCGTCTGTTCTGAGGTAGACGAGCTGAAAGCAGTTTTGATGCGCCGTCCGGGCAAAGAAATCGAGAACTTTGATTGGCAGGCAGCTCGCTTTAAATCAGCCATCGATCCGGAAAGATTTCGGGCGCAGCACGATGGTCTTGCGGACATTTACAGAGCTCACGGCGTAAATGTGCATTACATTGAGGAGCAAAGAGAAGATAAGCCTAACGCACTGTTTTGCAGAGATCTGGTATTGATGACACCAGAGGGCGCGATCGTGACAAGACCTGCCATGGAGGCAAGGCGGGGAGAGGAACGATATGCTGCAAAGGCTTTGGCGGACCTTGGGGTACCGATTATCAGAACCATCTGCGGCGACGCAACCTTTGAAGGCGCCATGGTCATGTGGGTGGATCGTCATACGGCGATTCTGGCATCTGGCGTGCGCACCAACCGCAGCGGATACGAAATGGTGGAATATGAGCTGAAACGCATGGGCGTGACGGAAATTCTACATATGCAGGTGCCTTACGGACACGCTCATATCGACGGAAATCTGAATTTTGCCAGCCATGACGTGGCGATGATTCACGCATCCCAGGTGCCGTACGATGTGTGTGACGCTTTGAAGAAGAAGGGCGTAAAGCTTTTGGAATGTCCGTCACAGACTGAGGCGAAGGAGAGTTTTGCCATTAACTTTGTCGCGCTGAAACCGGGGCAGATTGTAATGCCGGCGGGAAATCCAAGAAGCCAGGAGCTCCTTGAAAAAAATGGAATTGACGTGATTCCTGTAGAATTCGATGAAGTCATGAAAGGGTTCGGCGCGATTCACTGCTGCACCGCATTCCTGAAAAGAGGATAAGGAGGGAACATGGGTATTTATGAGAAATTGTCCGGCGAACTGTCATTGGACAACATCTATGAAAATATGGCTTACCTGGTAGATGAGGTAGGAGAAAGACTCTCCGGTACGCCGGAGATGAGAAAAGCGACAGAGTTTATCTGTGGTAAGATGCAGGAATATGGCGTGGAAGCGCACATCGATCACTTTCCGATGTATCAAAGCTATCCGAAAGAAGCGTCGCTGACCGTGCTTGCACTGGAGAACAAAGAAATTCCGGCAAGACCGGTTTGCCACATTAAATCGACTCCAGCAGAGGGAATCAGCGGTGAACTGATTTATCTGGGCAGCGGCACTTACGAGGATTATGAAGGAAAAGACGTCACAGACAAGATTGTCCTGACAGATATGAATTGGAGTCCGGGAAGACCGGAAAAGGCAAGGATCGCCTGGGAGATGGGCGCGAAGGCGCTGATCATTATGAACTGGGGAAAGGCCGAGGATGATCTGATTCAGATGGGCGCTGTTAAAGCACAGTGGGGAAATCCGACGCCGGATACAGACAAAGATATCGTAGATCTGACTGTGATCAGCGTTTCACGCGGCAACGGGGAATATCTCGCGGCCCTTTGTGAGAAAGGGCAGGTCAAAGTGCACCTGACTGCGGAAGCCACCAGGGAATGGATTACGGCAGATCAGCCTATCGGCAGAGTTTACGGCGGAAAGAGCAACGGACAGTATGTACTGGTGGGAAGCCATGTTGACGCATGGGGAAAGTCTGCTATTTGTAACGCTTCCGGCAACGCGTTGAATTTAGAGCTTGCCCGCTTATTCTATAAGTACAGGGCGGAGCTGAAACGGGACGTAGTCTTTGTATTCTGGGACGGTCATGAAATCGCCGAAGGCGGCGGTTCCACCTGGTATGCGGACAACTATTGGAAGGATATGAATGAAAACTGCCTGGCCTATATCAACATTGACAATTTGGCCATCAAAGGAACAACCATTCCAGGCGTGGAAGGTCAGCCGGAATTAAAGGAATTCCTGACCGGCGCGATTAAAGAAATTTGGGGCCAGGAAGGAAAATGGCATCAGGCATATAAGGGCGGCGGAGACTCTTCTTTCTTCGGCGTTGGAGTACCGTACTGCTCCTTTGCGACGGAGTACACAGAAGAAAAATTGAAAGAATTGAATTACGCATTCTATAGTCCTTGGCTTCACAGTGATTCCGACACGATAGATAAGCTGGATAGAGGGCTTTTGTCAGGCCATGGAAAATATTTTGCCTATGTTATTGAAGCAATGGTGAATGGAGACAGAGTGCCGTATGATTTGCAGGCTTTGGCAGAAGACGCGGAAGCACAGTGGGCGCAGATTCAGGAAGTAGCCGGTTACGGCGCGGCGCTTATTTCTGATTTGAGCGAAACCGTTGCAGACTATGCCGGGGCGCTGCGAAAGCTTTGGGCATGTAAGGACAAGGAAAACTTTGGCGATACTTATGATAAGCTGGCGCTTTATTGTGAACGGCAGACGACCATGCTACGCTGCTATTCTGGACGGTACGGACAAGATTCCTGCTGCGCTCTGCTGACAGAGAATCCAATGCCGGCGATGGCACAGGCTTTAACGGCGTATAACCGGGCCGAAGAAGGTTCTCACGAATATTATTTGTGGGAAACGCAGATTCTGCGGGTAAAACACATGGTTTATGATGCCATGTATCATTCCATAGAGATGATACAGCTTGGCGTTCAATAAGTAATAAGGAGGAACAAAATGAAGAACGGAAGTATCTCAAACAGAAGATGGTTCCTTGCAGCGGCATTCGTCCTGGGCATGCTGGTATTCACGCAGTATGCTTTTGGGGAGGATGGAGAAGAAGTGCAGAAGTATTATGGCGCACTCTCTTTGATTACGCCGTTTATCGCAATCGTATTGTCTTTTATTACAAAGCAGGTCGTGCTGTCGCTGGCAGCGGCGGTTTTTGTAGGCGCGACCATTATTAACGGAGGCAATATCTTCACAGGCTTCCTGCGCATGTGCGACACATATTTTGTGGGCACGGTAGCTGATTCCTGGAACGCGTCGCTGATGCTGTTCATTCTGGCTGTAGGCGGCATGATCGCAGTCATGAGCCGGATGGGAGGTATGCAGGCGATGGCGGTGGCCTTGGCAAAGAAGGCGCAGGGGAGCAAAAACGTAATGGTTATGACGTGGGTACTGGGATTGATTATTTTCTTTGAAGATATCGCGAACTCTCTCATCGTCGGACCGACTATGCGTCCTGTTTCTGATGAGGCAAAGGTTTCCAGAGAAAAACTATCCTACGTCATCGATTCAACGGCAGGACCGGTCACGGATATGGCGCCCATTTCATCATGGGTTGCCCATGAAATCGGTATGATTACACTGGCCTTCACTTCCATCGGTATGGAAGCGGCTAACGTATACGGTATTTTCCTACAGACCATTCCGTACAGATTTTACAACATTTTCGCCATAGCCATGGTTATCATCATCGTGCTGATGCAGAGAGACTATGGTCCAATGTACAAAGCAGAAAAGCGTGCGAGACTGACTGGAAAGCTTTATGAAGACGGCGCGAAGCCGATGATGAGTAAAGAACTGGATGCAATGAACGTGGCAGAAGGTGCAGAGCTTCGCATCCGTAACGCGGCAATTCCAATTCTTGTATTTATCGTTGTAACGGTAGCGGCGCTGTGGTACACAGGCGGCGGCATGGATGCAGGCTTTACGCTGGAAGGCATTGCAACAGCCTTTGGTAATACGGATGCAGCTTCCAGTATCTTATATTCGGTAATCTTTACATCGATCCTGTGCATCATCATGGCTGTGGCTCAGAAGATTATGACCTTAAAGGAAGCGATTGACGTGTGGCTTTCCGGCTGCAAGGAGCTGCTGTTTACAGTAACAATTCTGCTGCTTGCCTGGTCAACAGGCAGCGTCATGAGCGATCTTGGAACAGGCGCTTACATTTCCGGTATGGTTGGCGGATCTATTCCTGTTATCCTGCTGCCGATGATTCTGTTTATTATCTCCTGCTTCATGGCGTTCTCAACAGGTACATCCTACGGTACATCGGGTATCATGATTCCGATTGCATTCCCGATTGCAGTCGGCATGGCTGATGGAGAGGTTGGCACGCTGGCAATTGTGACCATTGCGGCAGTGACCTGCGGCGCGGTCTTTGGCGACCACTGTTCTCCGATTTCCGATACCACGATTATGAGCTCTATGGGTTCTGCGGCAGACCTGATGGATCACGTAAAGACCCAGATTCCATATGCTATAACGGTAGCGATTGTGGCGGCGCTGGGCTTCATTTTGGCAGCTGCAGGCGTATCTCCGTTGATTATCCTGCCTCTGGGCGTTGTGCTTCTGATCGGTATTGTCAGAATACTGGGAAAGAGTACGAAGCTGGAGGACTTGCAAAAAGAAGTGAATTAAAAGGTTTTACAGCAATAGAAAAAGAGGCTGGCACGTCATCATGTGTCAGCCTCTATAATATTAGTCGGCGATACCGAGATTGACCAGCATTTTTGCCGCATCAATTTCTTCTCGGAAAAGACGCAGGGCATACTTTGAAAGAAGATGATTGATGTTGTCGTTTTCACGTAAGGTTTCGGCGATGAAAATGACAGCTGTTTTTTTATTGGCGGATTTGATAATTTCTTTGAGTTTTGCAATGTTTAGAGTGTCGTGCGTAAAGGTGGAGGAGGTTTCTTTGCGCGCTGCGTCAACTGCAATTTTCAGCGCTTCGGTAAAGGTTTTCTGGCTGTAGAGAATCAGCGGGTCCAGTTCAAAGATTTTGGCGGCATGGTCAGCCTGACGGAGCAGGCGGCCTGTAAACGCCCCTTTGATAAAGGTATAGTAAGCGCCGTCAAAAACGCCGAAGGTTTTCATGGCGTCCAGATAACCGATGCGCAGAATTCGGCGAGCATTTGCTTTGTCAAAGGTCAAAAAGTCTCCTAAATCCCACTTGCTTTCGATGAAGGTAAGATTGGGAACCTCTTTTAGTTTTTCTGGACGAAATCTGCCGACAGCGTCAAGATAGACGGCGATGACTTCGGTAACGCCTTTTTCCAACGCCATGGCGACGGGCAGGTTGTCGGCATAGCCGCCATCGATGAAGTAGCGTCCATCAATTTCGATGGGATGGACTGCGGGAAAAGCAGAGGCGCTGGCTGTAATGTAGTCGTACAGCTGTCCTCTGGGAATATCCTCTTTCCAGAGATAATGGGGGCGCATGGATGGAATTTCTACAGTGACCAGACCGAAGTCAACAGGAGAACGTCTAATATCTTCTTCGTTTACATATTCTCGCAAAAGGCTTTGCAGACCTGATGTGCCGGCGCCGCGATTTAGGAGGAATTCTTTGACATAATCCTGCAGTTGCGCTTTCGCGTCGATATCAAAGACCATATCTGTTTCCATTTCACGCCAGAGATTGGCGGTTTTAATTGGATCACCCTGCATGACCATCGCGCCGTTGATCGCGCCGACAGAAACCCCGATCACAATATCGATCTGCACGCCTAGTTCGGTAAGAGCCTGCCAGACGCCGCACTGATATGCGCCGCGAGATCCGCCGCCGCTGAGGACCAGCGCAGTTTTTTTCTTAGGAGAAACCGGGCTTTTTTTCATTTCTGAAATCCTTTCTGTTTTTTCGTACCCTTTTGTGGTATACTTAATTGATTAAGGCTATTGTACTATATTTTTGCAGTGGGTGGAATAGCCATTTCGCTGTCTTATCTATACTGCGCTTTGTTAACTGCCAGTATTCAGTGCGGTGCAAAGTGCAAACGAATTTGAAGATGGCGAAATCCACAAGGAGGTAACTGACAATGGACGAACGGTTAAAAAAAGTCATTGATGAAAGTGAGAATATCGTATTTTTTGGAGGCGCGGGAGTATCCACGGAAAGCAATATTCCGGACTTTCGTTCAGAAAGCGGATTGTATCATGCTCAGGAGAAGTACGGATATGCGCCGGAAACTATGTTGTCACATTCATTTTATGTGAATCACACGGAAATGTTTTTCAAATACTATAAAGAGAATCTGATTTATCCGGAGGCACAGCCGAATGACGCTCATAAGGCATTAGCTGCGTTAGAAAAACGGGGAAAACTCCGAGCAGTGATTACGCAGAACATAGACGGACTTCATCAAAAGGCCGGCAGCAAAGAAGTCTACGAGCTTCACGGCAGCGTCTTAAGGAATTATTGTGAGAAATGCGGTGAATTTTATGATGCAGATTATATCATGGATGAATCTCATTGTGAAAAAGGCATTCCGTACTGCAGCTGCGGCGGACGTATTAAACCTGATGTGGTGCTTTATGAGGAAATGCTAAATGACAGCTGTATTCAGGGCGCGGTAGATGCTATTCAAAAGGCTGATACGCTGATCATTGGAGGAACCTCTCTGGTAGTATATCCGGCGGCGGGACTGATTAACTATTTCAGAGGCAAGCATTTGGTATTGATTAATAAAACTCAGACCCCTTATGACGGGAAAGCGGATCTGGTGATTTATGATTCTATCGGAAAGGTGATGAAAATGGAATGAATATATTGGTAGTGAATGATGATGGAATACAGGCGGCAGGTTTCGAAGCTCTGGTAAAAGCATTGTCAGAAGCGGCGGACGTGTATGTGTGCGCGCCGGACAGCCAGCGCAGCGCTAAGAGCCACTCAATTACCCTGGGACAGGATGTAACCATTGAGAAAACTGATTTTCCGAGAGCGAAAGCGGCGTATAAAATTAGTGGTACACCGGCAGACTGCACGAAGATCGGTCTGCAGTTTTTTGCGGAAATGGGCGTGCCTATAGATATGGTTTATTCTGGTATCAATATGGGAAGTAATCTGGGCAGAGATACTTTATATTCGGGAACTATCGGCGCGGCCGCGGAGGCAGCATTGAGCGGCGTACATGCGGTGGCTGTTTCTGTAGACGACCATGAAGCGGTACACTTTGATGTAGCAGGCGAGCTGGCAATTGCGGCAATCGACCTGGTTTATGGAAGGCTGGAGCCATCTGTAGTGCTCAGCATCAATGTGCCCAACCTGCCGCGAGAGGAAATTAGAGGGATAAAGTTCGTACCTCTGGGAGACAAGAGATTTTATGATGACAAATTCCATCTGGTGGAAGGAAACCGATACACGCTGTCGGGTCAGCCGGGCGGCTTCCATGCGGCGGATGATGAAAATGATTTGGCGGCAGTGGAAGCGAATTATGCTGTGATTACGCCGCTGCAGATGGATTTGACAGATTATAAAACTTTGGAAATCATAAAGAAATGGAGCATTCACATATGAACATTTTCAAACATTGTTTTGAAGATATGTCGGAAGAAGAAGCAAGTATTTTAGAGGAATATTTTGACGGCTTTGATTATAGAGGAGCTGGATACACTTTGACGGCAAATTACATTTGGAGGAATACACATTGTTTGTGTTGGGAAATCATCGGTGATTATCTCTGCTTGGCAGGCGCGGACTGTATGATCACGGATCAACCTAACGCTATTATTTCTATGCCTATGACCAGAAACGGTTTATATGAGCCAGAAGCGCTGCGGAAAACTGTACTGGAAGCGAAAGAAAGGTTTGAGGCGAGAAAAATCCCCTTTTCTATTGAGCTGATACCGGAGCACATGGTCAAGTATTTGGAGGAGGCGTTCCCCGGACAGATGACCTTTGTTCATGACAGAGACAGTGATGAGTACGTTTATTTGAAGGACAAGCTGATTACGCTCAGCGGAAGGGCGTTGCATAAAAAGAAAAACCACATGAATTTCTTCCTGAAAAACTATACTTATCAGGTGAAACGAATTTCTAAGGACATGGCAGACGAGATCATGGATTTTGTTGTTAAAGCTAAAATGTCTAAAGGATATGAAGCGGATGAAATGGAAAGTCTGCACATGGAGGAAGAAGCTATACAGGAGATTTTGCAGTTCGTTGACCGGAAGGAAATTTATTCGGCGGCGGTTTATATTGAGGGGAATCTAGAAGCATTTGCCATCGGTGAAATTTTGAATGAGAATACGGCAGTGGAGCATTTTGAGAAAGCTAACGAGGAGTATCGAGAACTGTATCAGGTGATTTGTAGCGAATTTTGTAAAATGCTGCCGGAGCAAATAGTCTATGTGAACAGAGAAGAAGACATGGGACTTGAAAATTTACGGAAGGCCAAAGAAGCGTTAAAACCAAATCATATGGAAAAGAAATATTCCGGTTGCTTTTTGCCGCCAGATATGGTACTATGAGAATGTGAATAATTTAACAAATGTTAAAACATTAACGTTAAGGTTTTAACGTTAAGTCGTTAACGATGGCCAGCAATGGCATTTATATTAAGGAGGTACATATACAATGAGAGAAGTAGTAATTGTCAGTGCAGCCAGAACTCCAATCGGAAGTTTCGGCGGCAGCCTGAAGGGTGTTCCGACCAGACAGCTTGGTGCAATCGCAATTAAGGCTGCCGTAGAAAGAGCAGGCATTAAGCCTGAGCAGGTTGAAGAAGTTATTATGGGCTGCGTACTGCAGGGTGGTTTAGGACAGAATGTATCCAGACAGATGTCTTTAGACGCTGGTATTCCGACAGAAGTTCCTACCATGACTATCAATAAGGTTTGCGGATCCGGTCTGAGAGCTGTTGAACTTGCCGCACAGATCATCAAAGCTGGCGATGCTGATATCGTTGTTGCCGGCGGCGCTGAAAATATGTCTGCAACTGCTTATGCTATGCCTGCTGCAAGATGGGGTGCGAGAATGAACAATACACAGATGGTTGACATGATGGTTAACGACGGTCTGTGGGATGCTTTCAACGGATATCACATGGGTATCACTGCTGAAAACGTTGCAGAACAGTGGGGCATCACCAGAGAAGAACTGGATGAGTTCTCCGTAATTTCTCAGAATAGAGCAGAAGAAGCTGTAAAGGCTGGCAAATTTAAGGACGAAATCGTTCCTGTAGAAATTCCGCAGAGAAAAGGCGATCCGATCGTATTCGACACTGACGAATATCCTAAGTTTGGCGCTTCCATCGAAAAGATGGCGAAGCTGAAGCCGGCTTTCAAGAAGGACGGTATGGTAACAGCTGCAAACGCTTCCGGTATCAATGATGCTGGCGCTGCATTGGTTGTTATGTCCAAGGAAAAGGCTGACGAATTAGGCATCAAGCCGATGTGCACCATCAAATCCTATGCTTCCGGCGGTGTGGATCCGTCCATCATGGGTGTTGGTCCGGTTCCTGCTTCCAAGAAAGCGCTGGAAAAAGCTGGTCTGACTATTGAAGATATCGACCTGGTAGAAGCAAACGAAGCATTTGCTGCACAGTCCTTAGCAGTTAGAAAGGATTTAGGATTAGATCCTGAGAAGACAAATGTAAACGGCGGCGCTATCGCTTTAGGTCACCCGATTGGAGCTTCCGGCGCAAGAATCCTGATTTCCCTGATCTACGAGATGCAGAAGAGAGATTCCAAGTATGGTCTGGCAACTCTGTGCATCGGCGGCGGCATGGGAACCAGCGTAATTGTGGAAAGATAATAGAAGCTTACTAAAAGATTAAAATTTGGTTACCTAAATATTGAGGGGCAGTTTCAGAAAAACTGTCCCTTTTTCAATTTTAGAACCGGAGAGCGCTGTTCTAAATATGTTGTATATCATTGCAGGCAAGGCAGATTGCTGTGCATATTAAGCAAAAAAAGATTGACAAAAGCAATGGAAGGCCGTAATATGTTAATACGCAAAGCGTGTTTAAAGGAGCGCAAAAAATGAATGAGAATGAAGACAACAGGGAAAAGCTGACACAGCTTCGAAAGAGCACAGGAATGTCTATGAAACAGTTTGCAGCATATTTCGGCATTCCGTACAGAACGTATCAGGATTGGGAATACGGCAACCGCAATATGACGGATTATCTGCTGCGGCTGCTGGCTTATTATGTTAAGATGGAACAATTGGGAAACACATCAATAACGCACAAAGAGAAGAATTAGAAGGTGACATGACAGTTGTCACAAATTTTGCAATAACTGACATAGATGGGAAAGCTTATCAGGTTGCGTACTATAATTAAGACGTAATCATCTCCGTAGGCTATCGTGTCAAATCAAAACGCGGCGTCGAATTTCGCAAATGAGCGAATTGTGTGCTGAAAGATTATATAATGAAGGGATAAGCGGTTAATCATAATCGTATCAATCAGCTGGGAGAAGTGATATGGAATACAGGAGGGCAATATGAGAATTGAGCAGCTGCAGCAACTATTGAAAATCGTGAAAATGGGAAGTATGAATCGGGCTGCCGAGGACATGTACATGGCTCGCTCATCCCTTAGCGCTTCCATGAAGAATGTGGAGCGGGAACTGGGGGAGGCTATTTTCTGCCGAAATACCAAAGGCGTTACATTGACGCCTTTTGGCAGGGATGTATACGATCAGGCGAGGACGATCTGCGGCCGCATCGATTTTCTAAAGGGCAGCTGCGGCGATAAACAGGAGCCTGTAAATTTGTCTGTCGCCAGCATGTATTGCTCTTTGGCAAACGATGCTTTTGTGGAACTGTACAGCCGGTATAAGGGGAAAGAATTTACAGGCAGCATAGAAGAATGCACCATCAATGAGGCAATACGGATGGTTGCAGGCGGGTTTTGTGAAATCGGCATTGTGACCTTATTTTCTGATAGTGAAAATATTGCCTTACATAGAATTGAAGAAGCGGGATTGTCCTTTACGAAGCTGGCGGATCGCAGACTCTGCGCGATTATCGGACCGAAGAATCCTCTTTACCATCAGAAGCGGGAGCAGACAGCGCTGTTTGATTTACGAGAATACCCATACGTTGTCAACTATGCGTCACCGTCAGATTTTACCCTGGAAAAGCTCCTTGACGGACGCAGACGTAAGCGGGCGGAAATTCAGGTCAGCGATCTTGGCTGTGCCTTGCGCCTAATCGAAAGTACTGACGCCGTTATGGTAGATACCTACGACAAGGAAACCTACGAGACATTTTATGCGCCGAATCAGCTTCGCTTTATCCCTCTGGCAGATGCACCTTTAGCGTGCAAACTGGGGTGGATCAGATCCAGAGAAAAGTCCGTATCGTCAGTAGCGGCGGAATTTATTGCAATCATGGAGGAGAAGATTGAAAAAAGCAATCTATAAGGGGGAGAAAAGGAAAATAGTGAACTAAAAGCGCTTTGACGGGAAAGGATTGCCTCACCCGATGGCGCTTTTTGTGTTCAAAAAAATCGAACACAAAGAGACAAAATTTGATGTCTACCTCAGTACGGCAGATGGGCGTAAGATGAAATCAAGAAAACGAAACGCTCTGCGGACGGGAAGGAGAGAGTATTATGTTTGGAAGCGATAAAATTAGAGATTTGCTGAAGGTGGACGTAAAGAGTTATGCGGATCATACCCCGAAATCAGATGAAAGCACCCTGGACTGTAGTCTGGGAATCAATCCTTATGGCTTTCCGGATAAGGCAGCGGAGGTGATCAGTAATTTTGATGTGAATAGGCTATACCAGTATCCGTGCGGAGACGAGGCGAAAAAAGCGGTGGTGGACTACTGGGCAGGAAAGGCTGATATTGAAGGGGAAAACCTGGTTATGACCGACGGCAGCATTTCGGCGCTGTGCCTTTTGGTCAACGTATTCGCACAAAAGGATTCAGAGCTTGTTTGCTTTCTGCCGACCTTCACCAGTATGGTGGAATACGCCAGAATGATGGGAATGAAGGTCAGCGGTATTGCGACCAGTCAGAATGAGAATTTCAGAGAGGACGTCGATCAGCTTATCGACGCCATTACAGAAAAGACTTCTCTGGTATATATCGATAATCCCAACAATCCGACAGGACAGACTTTGTGCCTTGACGCACTTCGTAAGGTTTTGGAAAAATGCGAAAAGCTGGGGGTATACTGCATCATTGATGAAGCTTATGCGGATTTTATTCCTGTGGAGGAATCCGCTGTCAATCTGGGAGCGGAATTTAAATGCATGATTTCTGTCAGGACTTTTTCCAAGGGCTGGGGACTTGCAGGCGCTCGGGCAGGTTACATTATCACCAACAAGGAACTGGTGGAATTCATCGGTAAAATCAGCAATCCGTATATGATGAACGAGGTATCCAGAGCGCTGACCTGCGAGATTCTGAAAAACACCGTTCAGCCATGTAATCACGGTATTGATTTTGCGATTATTAAAGGCGCCCTGCGGGATGCCTGCGGGAAGCAAATCATTATGGCAGAGACTGACGACAGAGTGCCTATCTGTCTTCTCAGGCATGTTGACGAAACAATGGATTTGCAGGAATATCTGATGAAAGGGAAGATCCTGACCTGCAGCGGACAGGAGTTTGAGCCTATGGGCAAAAATTGCGTCAGATTGCGGGTGCCGACGATTTCTGAAGCGGGAAGATTGATCGAGGCGTTTAAGAGGCTGTGACGCACACGGCAAACCCATGGTAGACAGGCAGACGCTATATATGATAAAATAACTCCGGCTGTTCGAGAATCTTGCGCAAATGATACAGAATCACGCAAAATCACTGCAGAGGGCAGCAGGAGGAAACACTTTTGAATCAGAAAACGATAAAATACAGTTTCACAAAGTCGCTGCCGGTCATGGCGGGGTACATCGTACTGGGCATCGGTTTTGGGATTCTGCTTGCAGATAAGGGCTACAGCTTTTGGTGGGCTATTTTGATGAGCACGGCTGTCTACGCGGGCTCGCTGCAGTACGTGGGCGTCGGGCTTCTTGGCAGCGGTGCATCGCTGCTTTCGACTGCGCTGATGACTCTGATGGTCAATGCCAGACATTTGTTTTACGGGGTGTCCATGCTGGAAAAGTACAGGGAAATGCGGGGCTTTCGGAAACTCTATGCAATTTTTGCTCTGACGGACGAAACCTATTCCCTGGTGTGTGGTGCCAATGTGCCAGAAGATGTGGACGAGAAATGGTACTATGTGCTGGTATCTATGATGAATCAGTGCTACTGGGTCTTCGGCAGTTTTCTGGGTGCGTTTCTTGGAAACACGCTGTCCTTTGATTCTGCAGGCATTGACTTTTCTATGACAGCATTATTTGTGGTGATTTTCGTGGAACAGTGGGAAGGCGTGGAACATCATATTCCGGCGGTGACGGGTCTGATCATCTCGATAGGCTGTTTGCTGCTGTTTGGCGCGGAGTATTTTCTGATTCCGACCATGCTTTTAATTGCAGCAGTGCTCCTTGCGGCAAAAAAGCAGATTGAGAGGAGGGCGAAACATGATTAGTGCTGCGCATTCATTGCTCCTGATTGGTGTCATGGCGCTGGGCACCATGGCGCTGCGGTTTTTGCCTTTTGTACTGTTTTCAAGAGGTACGCCCAAAATCGTCCTCTATCTTGGCGAAGTGCTGCCTTATGCGGTCATTGCTATGCTGGTAGTGTACTGTCTGAAAGGAACAAAAGTGCTCAGCGCGCCTTATGGGATTCCGGAGGCGGTTTCCGTACTGCTGGTAGTGCTGCTTCATCGGTGGAAACACAGCACCGTGCTTTCCATTCTGGCAGGAACCATCTGCTATATGGTGCTGATTCGGGTGATGTAATAAGTTAAAAAACGCCGGGACGGCTGATCGATTTCAGCCATCCCGGCGTTTTTTAACAGGTTTTTCAAACGTGGCCGTTTGCTTACCATATGATATACAGTTCCACTTTCCATTTTCCCCATAGGACAACCCGCATTTCTGATTCTGACGCCGACAGATGACGAACCTCTTTGCGCGGACCCTGCAGCTTTATCCCATAAGCGGATTGAAGCAGGTTTGCGTCTGCTGCCATATGTTCGACAGACCTGCTCAAATCATCTTCAATGTATAAAACCACGCCTTTTTCCGTATTCGGCGCGCCTTCAAAGGTGAAAGTATAGGGCCTTGCCTCTTTGTGGCTCCCTCTACATGTGAATCGCTCAATCTTTTGACCGTCCGGAGGAAGCAAAATTTTAATATTCGTTTGTACAGATTGTTTTCCAAAGGAAGCAGATATTTCCTGCAGTTCCGCGGCCGTCACTGTTTCGTCCGAAGCATTCTGGGGCTTTCCTTTGTAAAGTGAACGAAACTTTGACGGCAGGCAGCCAAGAAAGCTGGAAAATACTTTATTATAGTACCTTACAGAGGAAAACCCGCTGGTCTCGGCGATATAGGTAAGGGTATGATCTGTATCCAAAAGCTGAATCACCGTGTTGATTGTTCTGTAATAGTTGATGATGGTATGATAATTTTTTTCCAGCTTTGCAGAGAATTCCTTGGACAGGTAAGGGGTGCTCAGGTATTCATTCTGCGCGATATCACGGAGAGAAATTTTGTTTGTAACGTTGGCGATCATATAGGAGCTGATGCGCTGAAAGCGTTCTTTACTGATATCTTCCTTGGGATTTTCAGAAAAAACATGTCCTACATCATCGAAATGCTTCATAATATAGTGTAATATCTCTCCAGTTTTTTTCTCTGCTTCGACAAGGGACATATCTTTGCTGGCCTTTTCCATGAACCGGAGCAGGAGCCCCGTCAGTGTGTCAATGTGCTCTTTTTGTGCTGTAGCGCAGAAAAAATTGCATATGTTGCAGTTATAGGTGACCCACTCAAAATTTACATCTGTGTTCAGAAGAAATATATCGTCAAAGCAGAAATAGAGAATTCTGCACGGCGCGCCTGTCGCCTCCATCATGACAGGCTCTTTTACATTGAGGATCTCTGTTTGTCCTTCCTGCAGCGTTTGTCTGCCAGCCACAGTGGTAAACTGTAATTGCCCTGACACGATATGGATTAGGGTTAGATTTTTGCAGACATGAAAGGGAATCAGACCGATGGAAGCGATTCCTGATTTGCATATGCCCGGATAGTTTAACATATTGACCCTCCTTTTCATCCTCCTGATTAGACGGCGGGAGCACGTTTTTGCACATGAGATTTCAGTTTATTTCCGCCTGCGGATATTTTTTGACGATCCATGTCTTCATCAGAATGATATACAAAATGCCTGAGAGAAACAGATTGGCAAAGAATTGCGCGTCACCCAAGTTCCAACAGATGACTGTTGTTGCAACAAGCGAGATGATTGCCGCCGGATTTATATTTTTGAAATATTTGTACTGACCGTTCAAGTCGTACAAATCCTCCACATTGATTTTTCTCTTTCTGAGAAAATAATAGTCACTGATCATGATGCCTGCAACAGGCGCGAGAAGGTTTCCTATGATAACCAGAACGTTGGTCATAGATTCCGCGGCAGACCACGGACGCATTGCCAGACCGATAAGCCCTGCAATCACTACACCCATTGCGAAAGAAATCTTTTTTGGAGCGGTGTTGGTAATGGTGTACGCCGCCGGAAACAGATTGGCAGTATCATTGGTGCACCAAGTCGAGACAAGGATAAATACCAGACAGATGATTAGCGCCACATCACTTCTTCCTGCGTTGATTGCCACCAGAATTTTAGCTGGATCGCTGTAGCCTGTTGTGACAACACCGAGAATACCAATGAAGGTGTAGAATAATACTGCCGGAATGATACCGATTAACTGTGATGGCAGATACTTTCGCGTGACCTTTCCGAGAGTAGATACTTCTTCAGGCGAAATGGTACAGTCACGGGTGATATCCATAATCGAAATACTCATGGTTGTCCAGCCGCCTGTAAAACTCAGCGCCGCGAACATGAAAGAGCATTCCTTTTCGGTTGAACCGGACATAGTCCAGACTTTTGAAAAGGAAAGGTCAAAATCGGTAAATGCGACATAGGCAATATAAAGACCTACGGCTATCAGCATCGGCACAGCAACCTGACTCAATCTGGTTACTGCTTTGATACCTAATGTTGTATGCAAAATCTGTATCAAACCTACGATGATGATCCACAGGGTCAGATTATCATAACCGAAGCTTACATGAATAATTTCGTTCATAGCAGATGCGGCTACCCATGTCTGAAAACCGAACCAGAACATGGCGGGAACAGCTCGGAAATAAGGAATGATAATGGCACCAGCATATCCAAAGGACGGTCTTAACGAAACAGCAAATGGAATTCCGTATTTTATGCCGATATCCTAAAATAATGAATAGCAGTAAATGTCCTACAAGACAGGCAAGCAGAACTTCCCAGGCAGGAATCATCTGGTATAGCTGTGCCGCCGACATAAAAATGGTGACTTCAATTGCCATGGCGAACCAAATCGCAATCAGTTTATTTGGTGTAACGGTTCTCTTATCGTAAGGACATGGAAGGATGTCTTTTCCGGTCAACATGCCGCTTTTTTGATCGATATCCTTTATTTCCAGTATATCATATTTATTTTGTGCATTCATCTTATTTTTCCTTTCTCCGCCATACGGATTTTTTAATATAATTTTTCATCAGTGTGTATCCCGGGGCAATATCCTGTAGTGATGTAAATTCATCAGGTGAATGGCTGACCCCGTTTTTGCTGGGTACAAAGATCATATTGGTTTTTATTTTTTGTCCGATAATCTGGGAGTCATGGCCTGCGCCGCTGGCAATTCGTGTAAAAGACGCGCCTTGCATCTCTGCCAATGTCTCTAAGCAGCAGATGCCTTCTTCGTCCATTAGCACAGGATTTTCCTGACGAGCATAATGGATTTCCGGGGTATACGTGGCAAATTCGTTTAAAAGCGACTGAAGTTTTTCTTTCACTTCATTGAGTAAAGGCTGGCTGCCAGAGCGAATGTCAAAGGTCAGCTTTACACAGTTGGCGATAACGTTGCTTTTTCCAGGCTCGACGGTGACATTTCCAATGGTGCACACAAGATCTTCTCCCTTGGACATCGCCCATCGGTTCAGTTCATCTATAAAAGCTGCGGCTGCAGGAACGGGGTCACGGCGCAGATCCATGGGCGTGGTCCCGGCGTGATTCTGTGTCCCGTGAAATATGATATCTCCCACTAAAAGTCCAACGATGGCTGTGACAATGCCGATTTGATGTTTTGTATATTCTAACACGCCTCCCTGCTCAATATGCAGTTCTAAGAATTGGTTCACATCTTCACGCGGCTTCGGCAGGACGCCGTCGTAATATCCACAGACCTTTAGTGCCTGTAAGAGGGAAATGCCGTTTTTGTCAGTTTCCTGTAAATCTGCGTCGCTAAGGGCGCCGACAATTGCCTGGCTGCCCGTGTATCCGCTTAAAAATCGGCTTCCCTCCTCCTCACAGAGGGCGACGACCTCCAGTGTCATTTCAGGCGTTCCGTAGTCGCGATATAATGCGCCGCCTGCGGCAATGGCTGTGATAATACCAAGAGCGCCGTCATATTTGCCGCCGTCAGCTACTGTGTCTCTGTGGGATCCTGTCAGAAAAACGGCGTCGGATTTTCCTCTTATACGGCCGTACAGATTTCCTGCCTGATCAAAGTATGTTTCAAAGCCGGCGTTTTCCATCCATTCTTTCAAAAGAGCAACTCCATTGAGATCCTCGGGAGTATAAGTAGCTCTCCAATAAACGCCATCTTTCTCTGCAGTCCTGGCAAGGGCTTCTATGGCGTTTTCAATCCATTGCAATTCTTGGTTCATTGTGATGTCCTCCTGTAAGCTGTCATCATGGCAGCGATTTTGACAGATTCTTCGATGCCGTCGATAATGGGAAATCCCGTAGCATTTGATAAGTGCCTTCCCCTGCCTGCAAAGGCGGCGCAGCCTAGAATGACTGCGTCTGCGCCATCCTTTTTTCTGCAGTGATCAATGATCTGACAGATTTCTTCATCGGTAGCTGTTACGGCTGCTTCTACTGTGGAGCCAATATACCGGATCGAAGCCAGATTCTCTGTATCTCCCAGATTCCGCACGCTGCCGATCCAGGGGGAGATGTCCGTTTCATCTCCGGAAGCGATAATGGAGTATCTGCGGCCGCAGAGTTTCGCAAAGATGCTACTGCTTTCATAAAGTCCTGTTACGGGCTTTGCCAGCTGTTCTCTGGCGGCGCGAAGGCCTGGGTCGGCAAAACAGCCGATGATGGCGGCGTCGTAGTTTGATTCCTCGCGGATCAAAAGCTCTGTCACGGCGAGACCCGCTTTCAGTTCATCATAGGAAGATACAATGCCTTTGGGTGTATCGACACAATGGGTGACCTGAATTTGCAAGCTTTCCGTCTGCAGAGGCGCTGTAGCGGCTCTTAAGGCTTCCGTTACGATAGCAGAGGAATTGGGGTTGATCAGTAAAATTTTCATTTAATCCACCCTTTCTTCCGGCGAGATGAATGCACCGCAGCCCTTTTCACAGATGATATCTGTACCGTTATAAACTTCTATCCCATTGACGATGGTCCTTGTGATCTTTCCGGTGACCTCCATGCCATCATAAGGACTCCATTTGATCATCTGTTTCAGGTTTTCGTCTTTGACCGTCCACACCTGGTTCGGATTTAAAATAGCAATATCGGCGTCAGCACCTGCAGCGATTCTTCCTTTTTTAGGATAAAGATGATATCGCTTTGCGGCATTGGTACTGGTTAATTCTACAAATTTCTCCAGAGACAGGCCTCTATTCATGACTCCTTCGCTGAAAAAGAGCTGATAGCAGAGTTCTACACTGGTTACGCCAGCGGGCGCAAGAAATGCATTATCTTTTCCGGCCATCTTTTCTTCAATAGTGTAGGTGGCGTGGTCGCTGCAAATCCAATCAATTTTTCCGTCAAAAATGCAGTTCCATAGTTCTTCAACACGTTCCTCCTGGCGAAGCGGAGGATTGCATATACCGAATACACCCAGCTGTGGCAGCATAGAACGGTTCAGAAGCAAAAAGTGAGGACAGGTTTCTACGGATAGATCCGCACCCTGCTTTTTTATTTTCTGTACAATGTCCACGGCGTCTTTTATGGTGCAGTGGGCAATATTGACTTTACAGCCTGTTTCTTTTGCCAGCAGGCACATTCTGGAAACAGCTTCAAGTTCGGCGATTTCCGGTCTGCCATCGGGATAGTCCTCTGGTTTCACCTTACCTTCCGCCTGCAGCTTCGCGGTGCAGTATTCCACGATATCATTGTTTTCGCAGTGGATTGCCAGCACAGCAGGGTAGTCTGCCAGAAACTTCATACGATCCATCAGATGACCGTCGTCCAGCTTTGGTATTTCCGGAGAATAGGTCAGAAAGGTTTTAAAGGCGACAGCGCCGCTTTCTATCATTTTTTTCATTTCTTCCTGATTTTTTTCAGAACAGGCGCCAAACAGTCCAAAATTGACGATAGCTTTGCGCTTTCCAATTTCCTTTTTTTCTTCAAAAGCTGCAAGGTTATCAGGTAAGGGAAAAGTGAGCGGATGTTCTAACACTGTGGTGATACCTCCTGCAGCCGCGGCGCAGGTTCCCGTATAGAAATCTTCACTGTTGGTTAAGCCGGGATCATTGAGGTGTACATGGGGATCTACAAATCCCGGCAGCACATATTGATCCTGCGCGTCTATCTCACGGTTAGCAGTATCAGATTGGAGCGCAGTTCCAATCCTCGCGATTTTTCCGTCCTTTATGAACAGGTCTACCCGCTGCAGACCGTCTTCTGTTACAACCTGTCCATTTTTGATTCGTAAGTCATACTTCATTTTATCTACCTCCTGCCTTTATTATAGTTATCTGAATTTTTAGTGCAATGCAACTTCTTAACTTGTGTGTGTCGGTTTTTATGCTGTCAATTTGATAAAAAATTATTAAATTATAATAAAAATTTATTGATAATTTTTAAGCGATGTGATATCCTGTTTTTGAAAGAAGGTTTGATTTACTTTATATAGAAAGGGAGGAAGCAAATGAAGACAGACATGGTAAAGACGTATTCTTTGTTGGTGCAGTTTCTGTGTCACATGCTGGGGCCTAACTACGAGGTGGTTTTATATGACTGCAGTAATGAGCGACCGGTGGTGACGTCCATTGCTAACGGACATATTACTGGAAGGACCTTAGGCGGGGGATTGACCCATGCCCTTAAAGAGATTATGGAAAAAGAATTGTGGAGAACCCAGGACTGGCAACAGCATTTTCGGGAGATTTCATCGGATGGAACACTTTTGCGCAGTTCGGTACTGTTTTTGAAAAATGAACAGGGAAAATTGGAAGGATTGTTTTGTATCAGCTTTGACGACCGACGATATAAGGATTTGACAGAAAAGCTGTTTGCGTTGTGTCATCCTACGGAGTTTTCGGTACTGGATATTTCTATCGGAGACTCGTTTTCTGGGACGCCGTCTCCGATCAGACAGGAGAATGGACAGTCTGTGGTCAGCAGCGGTCTTGCGGCAATGGTTGATGAGGCGATAGCCGTGGCGCTGAATACGACGGAAATCTCGCCGGAAACGCTGAACAAAGAAGCGCGCGTGCGTGTGATACGCCTTTTGCAACAAAGTGATTTCTTTGCGAGAAAAGGCGCGATTTCTGTGGCCGCGGAGAAGCTGTATTGCTCGAAACCGAGTGTTTACAGATATATCGCAAGTATTGATTGAAAAGGAGGAAATCATGGAACGGTTTAAAAATATAGAGTCCGCCAGCGGCGCGTGGATTACGGTAGATGGAAGACAGGTACTCAGCTTTGGCGGTTGTTGTTATCTGGGATTAGCAAAGATGCCTGCTCTGTTGGAGGCAGGGGAAAGGGCGCTTGAGCAGTTTGGTATGACGGCTCCGCTTTCGCGGTATTATGGATTCTCCCAGCAGCCGGAAATAGAGGTAATAGAAGCGGCAAAGGATTTTTTTGGCACAGAGGACGCTATGTATTTTTCAACGGGATATTTATTTGGCATGATTGCGCTGAACGGCATTGCTGATCGATATGACGTGATCTTCCTGGACGAGAAAACGCACTTCAGTTTGCGTGAAGGCGCGGTGGTGACAGGTAAGCCTGTCTTTACCTTCCAGCATATGGATGCAGCGAATCTAAAAGATGTGGTGCGCAAAAATCTTCAGCCCGGGCAGATTCCGTTGGTTGCGACGGATGGTATGTTTCCGACGTTTGGAGATATTCCGCCTCTGGATGCATATCAGACAGTGTTAAAGGACTATGGGGGATGGCTGGTGGTCGATGAGTCTCATTCCTTTGGAGCGGTAGGAGGCCTGGGCGGCGGCGCAGTGGAGAAGTATGGACTGGATCGGGAACGGGTTATTGCCGGCGGTTCACTGGCTAAAGCTTTTTGCGCTTTCGGCGGAATTGCCACAGGGTCGGCGCAAGCAATTGATTCTATGCGAAACGCGTCTGCTGCAAGAGGCTCAACAGGCGGAACAGCATCCAGCCAGGCAGTGGCTGCAGCAAGTTTAAACTACGTGAAGTCTCATCCGGAAATGCTGGAAAAACTGCGTATTAACACAAAAAGACTGAAAGACGGCCTCAAAAGTCTCGGCATTTCGGTAGAGGATTCCGAATCTCCTGTATCTACTTTTACTATTGGCAACGCCGAAACCATGATCACGCTGCAGAAGGATTTATGGGAAAAGGGTATTTTTGTAGGATACACGACCTATGTGGGCGCGGGGCCTGCGGGAGCAATCCGATGTGCAGTGTTCAGCGATCATGAGCCAGAGGACATCGACCGGCTGCTGCAGGAGCTGGAAACCAGAATATGACAGCGGCTCATAAACTCATTCCATTTTAAAAGGGTACAATCATATATTGAATCAAAACGGCATAGCATTTCAAAAAAGAATAAATTTTAATAGTTTAGATATAAAACATATGAAAATATTGACTATTTAAAAATGACGTGTTATAATAAAGAAAATTCAGAAATATAATTAGGTTTAATGAATAGCTTTGATTGTATATCGGTAAATTGGGAGGAGGAGAAGTATGAGACGACTATTTTTGAAAAGTATTTTCTTGCTGATAATGCTTATTGCTGTTCTGATATGGAACTGTGGAGCGATTTTCGCCGATACGAGTGATGAATACCGGCAGAAGCAGCTGGAGCAGTCTCCGAACTACTACTCCGATGAAAATCAGAAGGAGGTTGCCGAACTGAAGCAAAGAGTCGATGAGTATTTGCTTATAAAAAAACGGCTAGAACAGTCTCCGGGATACTATACGGAGAAAAATCAGAAAGAAGTTGCCGAACTGCGGCAAAGAGTTGAGGAGTACCTGAAGAATAATGTTAGTGTGAATGCAACGAGAAGACTGCTGGAAGTGACGATGTATCAGCAGGAAAAAACATATTATTGTGGCCCGGCAACGGCCCAGATGGTAATTTACTACGGCGGATTTCATTTGTACTCTCAGGATACATTGGCCAATTATATGCAAACTAACAGGGCTGACGGCACGTATGTCTATCAGATGCGAAAGGGGATAAATAATTACTGGTCTAAAGGAAATTATAGAGAGGTAACCACCTCCGAAATGAAATTCAGCAGTAGTCTGGTATATAGCATCGATAAGGGAAGACCAGTTCCATGCCACGTAATGACGGGCCGTCTGCCAAGCTATGACGGATATTCTGTAGGTCATTATGTTCTTGCCAGGGGATATGATTCCAGCGAGAGCAGAGTATATTATATTGATCCTCATTATGATAGCGCACATTATGGAAAACACTATTGTACGTACACAAAAATGAGCAATGCGATAAATGATAACGCAGGGTATTATATTGCGGCAGAATAAGAATATCAGCGACAAAAATTACAGCTTATGCAGAGCGTATATATTCTGCGTTGGCTGTAATTTTGTTTTTGCTCAGGTGGGGTAGAAAGGAGGTTTATTGTGAAAGAAAAAAGAGTTTTGGCCGCACTGTTGATGGTGATGATATGCATTCTGCTTTTCTCATGCAAGTCAGGAGAGACGTTTAACAGCGGAAAGCAGCCAGCTCCGGAAGGAGAAGCAGTTTATGAAAGGCTTGAAATAAATGATTTGGAACATGATGAGGACAGGGTTACGCATCTGTGTTACGCCAATCGAAACACCTTGATTTTTACATCAGGCGTGAGAACAGATGCAGCTGTTGGACCTTATGTTGATACAGAATATATTGCCGTCTACGATTTAAAAGCGCAGAAGGTAAAGGACAGGATGCAGATAAAAAATGAAGAATATGTATACCATGTCATTCCGTACAGGGATGGAATCATATATTCATCATATGAACAGATTCCGGAGCATGACGCATATGAATGGTTTGTAACTTATATAAGTGACAGTGAAAGAAAGGTGCTGGACAGTGGGAAATGCACAAATTATGATCGAATTCCCCAAATAGCTTTCATTGATGAAACACCAGTATACCTATTTGAAAATACGACTGATACAGACGAATCTGCAATATCCTGTGTATGCGGAATCAAGAGGGTCAGGGGACTGGAGGCAAAAACCATATTTACAACCGGCGAAGTCAGACTACTGGAAACAACCCTCGATAGTAATGGAAAGGCATATTGCTTTTTAGCGGTGAAGAAACAGGAGTTGCTTTGCTTTGTAGGAGATATGGAAGGCATAAAGAGTAAATTTACGATAGAGGGGAGGATCGGCTCTTTTGATATGAACAGTAACTATGTAGCTGTCTCTCTTGAAAAGAGCGGATCTACAGAAGAATCAGGTAATTATCGGTTGTTAACCCTTGATTTGGAAAGCGGACAATTGAAGGAGCATGACACGAAGGAAATTTTATACCGTCTGAAAGGCGGATCAGGAAAAACCTGTGTGTGCGTTGACTGGGATTTTATTCCTTATGCGGTAAATCTGGAAAATGGTGAACTAAAGGAGCTGGGTTTTCCTACAGACAGTCGAGCCGATCCGGCCATTCGTTTTTTTCCTCTAGATGAGAATACGTATGTGGCGGAGTTTCTGTATGAAGGAGAAAATGTCTCATATTATAAAATAAAAATGAATAAATTGATATAGTTGAAGGATATATTTTGATGATTAAAAACCAAAACTCAAGGTTGAAAGCTGTTGTTTTTCGTCCTTGAGTTTTTGAATGGTTTAGTTTCTTTCATTTTTGGCGATGTACGCTCCGGCCGCAGTATTGGCTAGTGCGCCGGATTCCAGCGCGATTTTGCCGTCCACGATGACATAGTCGATGCCCACCGGCGGCAGCGCCGGATGCTCAAAGTCGGCTTTGTCCGCAATGGTGTTTTCGTCAAAGATCACCAGATCCGCGTCAAACCCCTCTTTGATTTCTCCCTTGGTTGACAGCAGCACCCGCTTTGCAGGCTGCACGGTCATTTTGCGCAGGGCGTCAATGAGAGATAATTCGTTTTTTTCACGGACATAGCGGGCGAGAACCCTTGGGAATGTACCTGCGCTTCTCGGGTGACCGCTGCCGTCTTCAAAACCGCAGTCGCTGCCGATCATGACAAAGGGCTCTTTGCAGGCGCGGATGACTTCGTCTTCGTTGAGTACAAAGGCGACAACTGGCATTTCCGGTGTTTCACGCCGCACCTTTTCAAAAATTTCTTTGGTGCAGAACTGATTTTTGTAGGCGCCGCCGGTGATGAAGATGGCTTCATAGCCTTTATCCCATTTTTCAAAGCATCCTTCATCAAAGACGGTGGTGCCGATGCTGGTGCAGAAGGCCGCGTAGGGATAACAGTCCGACGTGATATCGATGCCGCGGGCTCTGGCGTTTCGCAGACTGGCAATGGCATCCTCCATATAGCCAGTAGCGCTGCAGCTGCCGATGTGAGACATCTGCAGCGGAATGCCGCTTTGTTTGATGATGGTAATCAGCTCATCAATGGAAGCAAGACTTCCGGCGCCGTCCTCCCGGAAATGGACCGATGTGAGATAGCCGTCCTCAGAAAATACACTGAGCAGATCGATGGTTTCTTCTGTGGTGATGCCAGGGCTGTACTCCAGTCCGCAGGAAAGTCCGATGGGACCGTAAGCAAGGGATTCCCGCAGCAGCTTCTTTTGCTTTTCCAGCTGCTGTTTTGTGGAAGGCGCATAGCGATTGTCCGCGCCGGAAAGCAGGCGCAATCGGTTTTGTCCGACGAACATCAAATAGTTGACAGGACTGCCGCAGGCTTTGATATAGCGGACAAAGTCCCCAAGGTCGTTGTAGTTTTCTCCGCAGTTTCCAGCAACCGCGGTCGTAACGCCCATACGCAGCTGGCAGAGGGCGGCGAGATTGCGGTAGGGACCGCCTGTAATCAGATCCTCGTGGGAATGCATGTCGATAAAGCCGGGAGAAACCACTTTGCCGGCTGCGTCAATGGTAGTTTCTGCGTCCTCGGTCACCGTACCGATTTGGCAGATGACGCCCCGGTCGATGAGCAGGTCAGCGGTGCGCCAGGTATCGGTTTCAAAATCGGGGATTCTGGCGTTGATAATTTTTAAGTCTTTCATGGTTATTCCTCCTCGTCCAGCAGCGCGAATACTTCCGCCGCGATTTTGTGGTACAGCTCATATTTCGGAAGTCCGAGCACGTTGGTAAGCATGATGATGGAAAGGTCTTCGTCGATATATCTGGAACATCTGGAGGAGAAGCCCATGGTGCCGCCGCCGTGCCAGATTTCTCTGCGACCTTTGTTTTCGCTTTTGATGAGTCCGAAGCCGTAGGCACAGTCTTCCATATCGGTTTCGCACTGTTCGGCTAAGGCTTCTGCCAGAGTTTCCGGCTTGACCAGTTTCTGTGCGCCGCCGTACAGGTAGTGATGCCATGCCAGCATATCGTCTGCGGTCGCCTGGATATTGCCATCGGCATAACCGACCAGCGCCATGTCATAAGGCTGCTTTACATAGCTGCCGTCTTCTTCCAGATTGTAACCCTCTGCCAGGTGAGGGGCACGCCTGGAGGCGCTGTCCGGCGCGCAGGCATGCGCCATGCCTGCCGGAGCGAGGATGTTTTGTTCCAGAAATGTGCCGAAAGGCATGCCGGTAAGCTGACTGACGATGCTTCCCAGCATGACATAGCCGGAGTTGCAGTAAGAAAAACGCTCACCCGGCGCAAAGTTTAAATCTCCCAGCGACTTGATAAATTCCAGCATGTCGGCGGGGAGCGTTTCTCGATGTTCTGTGAGCCAATCCGGCGCTTCTGTATAGTCAGGGATACCGGACTGATGATTCATTAAATGTCGAATCGTAATCTGGTGGCGGTAGTCCGGAAAATCCGGGAAGAATTTAGCGATCGGTTCGTCGTAATCCAAGAGCCCTTGCTCTTTTAGCATCATAATTGCCATGCAGGTGAACTGCTTGGTGTTGGAAGCGATGGCGAACTGGTGGTCCAGGGTGACCGGGATGTTTTTCTGCAGATCAGCCATGCCGTAGGTTTTGCGGATGAGAATTTCTTCGCCGCGGGAAATGATCAGCGCCATGCCCGGCGTGTGCGAATGCATGACGGGACTGATGATCTGATCCAGACGTTCCTCCAGCAGTGTTTTGTTTATCATGGGGTAAATCCTCCTTCTTGTTCAGCGTGATTGTACGGGTTGGTTTTTGAAAAAAAAGTGAACTGGTTCATCATTAACATTGTTATACATCAAAATTGGCTGTCTGTCAATGGATTTTGAAAAAAGGATAGAAAAAAACTGCAGGCCTCATGGTCCTGCAGTGGTTTGCAATGGGTCGCATTATTTCTGAAACTTTTCTTTTCTGCCGTCTTTGTACAGACCGAAAAAGAAAAGGTCTGCCATGGCTTTGTGGATGGACGCGTTTTTGCTGGGGTTGACGTCTTTTCTACGGCAGTAGTGATAGGCGATAAATTCCAGGGAAGTATACAGATACGACGCCAGTTCTTCATCGATTCCTTCTCTGAGTTCGCCGTTTTCCAGGTCGTTCTGATAGTAGGGGTGGATGGTTTTGAAATATGTCTCCATCGCTTCCTGCTGGTTGAAAATCAAATCCTGCAGGAGCAGCGGATTGTTCAAAAGAATCTCCGCCAGGATTTCGCCGGTAGGGGTCAGATAGTCTTCCAGTTCGCTTTCTTTTTGGGAAAAGGCATAGAAAGTATCCGATGCGCTGCTGGTGTCTACTCCCTGCTTATGGGTACTGTACAGGTATAGAAACAGGTCGTTTTTATCATAAAAATATTTGTAGATGCTGCCGATGGCGATATCCGCCCGCTCTGCAATTCGCTTGACGCTGCTCTTTTCGTAGTTGTCCTTGTATTCGATAAATTCTTCTGCCGCGGCGGTTAGAATCCGCTGCTGTTTTTCCTGCGGCAGCCTGAAAAAAGTTTTCTTTGGCATAGTTTCTCCTCTCGTCTTTATGAAAACGTTGTAAATTTGTTGTATCACATTTTGGCAGTTTGTGCAAGTAGGCAGAAGAAAGTTTCTCGCATCGAACGCATGAAAACAAACTTCTATTGCAAAAGGCAGCGGTCATAAGAATCTGCACCATTTTGCGCTTAAATAATATAAATGGTGCGTTTTAAATTCGTCCATTGTCTGTATCCGCACTATTTTTAAATAAAAATAGCTAAATGGTGCAGATACAGGCGGGCATCATCCTGCAGCCGCATTGAAATTGGAAGGAGATGGTATATAAATTTACAGAAATTGCATTTAATTTCCTTTTATGGTTGAATTAATAATCTGATTCCTCCCACTGTGGCTACGACATTTCGATAAAACGCACCATACCTCTTATTTCAGAAGAATTTGGTGCACATCGAGAAATCGGAAAATAAAAATGTGCACCATTTCGGTCAAATATTGCAAAAATGGTGCATAGTCGATTCCAACCCGGCAGCGATGTGCGGTATGCATTACAGTGAAATTATAAATAGACAATTTTCTCGTGTTTGCTCTGTCATGCATACTTTTTTATTATGTAGGAAATATCGATTTTTCGATATTTCCGGAATATCAAAAAAGTCTACCGCTGAAAAAAAATTGGCGCAGCCGATTTTTTTACAACTTCCTAACACTTTTCTGCTATACTAAACCCATAAACGGAAAGTGAGGCCTTAAGGATGGCGAATATTTTGGTGGTAGAGGACGAAAAGTCCATCAATGATTTAATTGTGATGAACCTGAAACTGGCGGGACATACCTGCAGGCAGGCATTTGACGGCAGGCAGGCGCAGGCGCTTCTTAGAGAGCAGCAGCCGGATTTGGTTTTGCTGGATGTGATGCTGCCCTGCGGGGATGGCTTTTCCCTGATGGAGCAGAAGGTGTTCGGGGACAAGCCGGTCATCTTTTTGACTGCGAAAAACGGGACGACGGATAAGGTAAAGGGGCTCAATCTGGGTGCGGACGATTACATCACCAAGCCTTTTGAGGCGGTGGAATTGCTGGCGCGGGTCGGGGCTGTACTGCGGCGGACAGGCAGCGGGCAGCGGGTCTTTCAAATTGGACAGACTACCATCTGTTTAGACCGGCGCACGGCTTTGGTGGACGGAGAGCAGGCGATGCTGACCAACCGGGAATTTGAACTGCTGGAGGTGCTGATTGAAAACCGCAATCTGGCGCTGTCACGGGAGCAGCTTTTGGATCTGGCGTGGGGTTACGACTATTTTGGAGATACCCGCACGGTGGACGTCCACATTACCAAACTGCGTAAAAAACTCAATCTGGAAGACGCCATCAAAACCATCTATAAACACGGATATCGATTGGAGATATAACATGAAATTCTGGCAGAAATTATTTTTATGGACACTGATCATCTTTGTACTTGCATTTGACGCAGGCGCTTATATCCTGACGACCCATGCCTGCTCTTTTCATCAGCAGAGAGAGATGGAAAACGGTATGCGGGAGCAGAGCATCATTTTAACCTCCGTTTCCGATCGCATTGCCAATCTGAAAACGATTTACGCCGACGCTTCGGAAAACGAAGAACGGCTGGCTGCTATGCTGAAGCCGCTGACGGAGTATTATCAGCCTCAAGGGGTTTTACTGGGATTGTATGACGGTGAAAAGGCGGTTGCCGGTGAGCTGGCAGGTTTTGACAAAGACCTGCTGCGCTTGCCTGACGCAGCGCATAAGAAGACAGCAGAAGCCGTGACAGGAGGGAAGCGTTATGTCTTTGTAACCTCCAAACTGCCCGGCGATCCCCATCTGACTTTGGTTTACGCCCGGGATGTCAGTCAGATTGACGTCTTTCGGAAAGATGCCAGTCGCATTTTTGTCATCTTAAATCTGGTGGTGGTCCCGTTTATAGCGGCGGCAATTTATTTGCTCTTTCGGCATATGAACAGACCCATCGCCCAGCTGAATCAAATGACCGCGGAGATTGCAGGCGGCGCTTATGACAAACGAGTAGCCCTGCACCGAAACGACGAGTTTGGAAATTTAGAGAAAAATTTTAATCGAATGGCGGATTCTGTGGAGCAGCATATGGCGCAGCTGACCCAGGCGGCAGAGGACAGGCAGCAGTTTATCGATGATTTGACCCATGAGATGAAAACACCTATGACAGCCATTTTGGGTTATGCGGCATTTTTGCAGCAGGCAAAATGCAGTGAGGCGGAACGGGATATGGCAGTCACAAATCTTTACGATGGCGCGCTTCGGCTGAAAAATTTGTCGGACAAGCTGCTCGAACTGGCGTATCTGCGCGGAGAAAAAATCGCCATGGAGGAAGTCGATACGGCGGCGCTTTTCCGTGATGTGGAAAGTGGAACCCGGCAGGTTTTAGCGGAACGGGACATTTCCCTTACAGCACAGGCAGACATTCCTTTTGTCCGCGGCGATGCAATTCTCCTGCTGTCCATGCTGACCAATCTGGTGGAAAATGCGGCAAAAGCATCCGATGGGGGAAGCAATATTACAGTGCGGGCATTCCGGGAAAAGGGGCAGGTGTTAGAGGTACAGGATGGGGGCTGCGGCATGGCGCAAAGTGAAATTGAGAAGATTACCGAGCCTTTTTATCGTGTAGATAAATCCCGCTCTCGCCAGTTTGGCGGCGTAGGGCTGGGACTTTCCATTGTGGCGCAGATTGCGCGTCTCCATGGCGCGGAGCTTGCGATCGATTCTGCGCCGGGCAAAGGCACGCGGGTGCGGATGTATTTTACGGATTGATAACAACTTCGTAGCAGAGAGGAAACAAGGCGCTGCTATGCTGGATACAGGCAAAGGAGGAAACAACGGATGAAACAGAAAAACGGGAAAGAACTGCACCTTGCAGGATGGGCAGCTGCCGCCGCATTGGCATTCAGCTTTGTGGTGATGCCGCCCCTTCTGGCGTCTGCGCCTGTGGAGGCAGCAGTGCAGACTGTGCCCGGTAATGAGACGGCGTTATATGCAGACGACACAGCGGCAACGCCTGATATGAATGCGATTTCTGGAAAAGAGGCGACGAAGCTGGCTTTGGATGCCCTTGCAGTACAGGGATTTGATATCCAGGAATTTCAGTCGCAGCCTGTTCAGCTTCGCTATATCGCAGAGACGGCGCCTGCGGGAGAGCCGGTTTGGGCGGTAGTCTTTCGGGGGGATCGGCAAGGGTATGCTTCCGTTTTTGGTACGGAGTTGGATGACGAAACCAGAGCAAAGATTGCGGCGATAGGCGAAGTGGAGCCCTGCATGGATAAGAACGGTGTGCCCGGCATTCGGGCGTGGTACAGCTATACCTTATATACCCTTGTGGAAATCAATGCGTTCAGCGGCAAATATGTTCGTCACGGGGAATCGGTTGTGTCTCTGGGCAGTCCTCTTGTGATGGAGAAAACCAAGTGGGTGCCGACGACGGAAAAAGCCTGGGAGGCAGAGCGGCAGAAGCAGGAAATGCTGCAGAAAGAAATGGAACAGTAAAAAGGAGAAACAAAGATGATCAGTCAAAAAAGAAAAGGCGCGGGGTGCCTGTTCGCCGTGCTTCTGTTATTGTACGCTTTTACGGGGTGTCATGCCGGATCTGTCGGACTGGGTACGGAGGCGGAGAAAGCCCAAAGTACCGAGGTGGCGGAAGGACTTACGGAGGATCAGGCGCAGGTGTTGGACGTGAAACAGGAGCAGTTTGGGAAGATTGGAGAAGCGGTCAGCGGTATCGATGTGCAGAATGGAAAAACGGTGGAGGGCGCGCTGCGTTACACGGTTACGAAAGCAGATCTGTTCGACAGTTTTACAGATGCGGGACTTGACATAGAAACAGAGGATATGATCGAGGGAGAGTCGCTCCTGCAGGAGGATGGCAGCCTGTCACAGGGGGTTAAGCTGTTGGTGCTTCACGTGACGGTGCAAAATGTGCGCGCGGAGCCAACCCGAAACATCACAGCGCTGCGGATTCTCTGTGCGGAGTCTGATTTCGAAGGGAAAAAGCAAGCCAGTTTTTATGAGTTATATCCCAGCGGACCGGTCTGGTTCTCTAATCCATCGGGAAAAAGAAATGACACTGGCTGGAAAGACTATTATTACTACAATCTCTCTGTAGGGCAGAGGAAGGATTTAAAAGCTGCATGGCTCGTCGATACCAACCAGTATGATCCGAAAATGCTGTACCTGACCTTTGACTACGACGAGGATCAGAAATATATCAAACTGAACTGACAGGGGGTGAAAGAAATGTTTAAGAACACCTTAAGACTGGAGTGCAGAAAAGCAGTCTGCAATCCTTTCTTTTTTCTAGCTGTGCTCATCGGTGTGGTGATGACCTTCTTTAGCCTGATTACTATGGCGGAATCTTTTGCCCGGGATATGGCGCAGCACCGGCAGATTTCCGAGGAATTTGGTCTCAGGAATCCTCTGATGCAGATGGAAAGCCTTTTTAACCACTGGATTGGCGGAGAAGGCAGCAGCGCGGGAGCGTCCGATTATTTCTTTCTGTTCCCGCTGCTCATCTGTATACCCTACGGATGGTCTTACTGTAGCGAGCGGCGCAGCGGCTACATCAAAAACATGGTGATTCGTACGGGAAAAATGCAGTATTATCTGGCGAAATATGCGGCGCTGTTTTTGTCGGGTGGTCTTGCCATGACGCTGCCGCTACTGATCAATTTTCTTGCGGCAGCGATGATTTTTCCTGCGGTGAAGCCGGACCCGTCTTATATGACAGCATATGGCATTGGCGCGTCGTCTTTTCTGTCCATGTTGTTTTATGGAAAACCGTTTCTGTATATAGGCATGTATCTGCTGGTGGATTTTGTGTTTTGCGGACTCATTGCCTGTCTGTGTTTTGCGGTTTCAGATGTGGTAAAGAATCCCATTGCCGTGACGCTGCTGCCGTTCTTTTTTCTGCTCGGCGTTCACTACTTTTGCGATTCTTTTGTGTACAGAAAGATAGAAGTGATGTATACGGAGCTTTCCCCCATGCATTTTTTGCGTCCAATTCCTATGGTTTATGATACTAGTGGTCTTGTGATTTTTGTCTGGGGAAGCGTGTTGTTTGCGGTGACGTTCTTCACTGCGGTAATCAGGAGGGGGCGGCATGAAATTTACTAAATTGTTTTGGTTCGATCTTCGCCGCGGTTTTTTCCAAAGACCCCAGTGGTTTTTGATTCCGGTTATTGTGGCGCTGACTTCCTGTCTGACCTTGTCCGCTGGCGCAGCAGGGTTAGACGATATGGAAACCTTTCAGGTAACCGCAAGTCCGGGGTTTTGGGATTATATCATGTACCTCTATGGCGGGATGGATCGGTTTATTCCAGCGCCGGGAAATCTTTTCACTTTTCCGGTGCGCTGGATGATGGTATTTCTGCCTGCTGCCTTTTTGACCTTGCAGTATCCCTTTTCGGATCTGCAGGGACTGGGACAGCAGATTTTGATCAGAACAAAGGGAAGGATGGCATGGTGGCTGTCCAAATGCGGATGGAATCTCTGCAGTATTCTCGTTTATCACGGATTGATGTTTCTGACAGCGGCGCTGTTTTGCGCGGCGACGCAGGCGGATTTTTCCGATGGATTTCACAAAGAACTGCTCTACGTAGTCTTTCAGGTGAGAGAAGTAGGTCAGACTGCGGCGGACACGGTGTGGCAGTGTTCCATGGTGCTTTTGCCTGTGCTGGTATCCCTTTCCCTGAGCCTGCTGCAGATGAGTCTGGCGCTGGTTTTAAAACCGGTATTCAGTTTTTTTGCTGTAGCTTCTGTGATGATTTCGTCAGCATATTGCACGTCGCCCTGGCTCATCGGTAATTATGGCATGACGATTCGGTATGACACAGTGATTACGGACGGCGTTAGTATCAAAAGCGGCGTAATTTGCTGCGTGGCGGCGCTGCTTGCCGCGGTCTTTGCAGGGTGCGCGGGGTTTTTACGCTATGATATTTTGAATCGAGATTAGGAGGGAATTTGGAGTGAAAATAGAACTGAAACATGTATCGAAAACGATACGAAATCAACCGGTTGCACAGGACATTTGCGCAGAACTGGAGTCCGGCAGAATTTATGGATTTCAGGGGATCAACGGTTCTGGAAAAACCATGCTGATGCGGCTGATCTGTGGTTTGATCCGTCCGACGGAGGGAGAAATTCTCATAGACGGAAAGCGTCTTGGAAGGGATCTCACCTTTCCGGACAGTGTAGGACTGTTTTTGGAAAATCCTGCATTTCTGGACCGGTATTCAGGGATGCAGAATCTAAAAATGCTGGCGTCCATTGAGAATAACATTGGAAACGCAGAAGTCGAGGCCGCGCTGCGCGCCGTGGGGCTTGATCCTTCTGATCGGAAAAAGTACCGCAAATATTCCCTGGGCATGAAGCAGCGCCTTGGCATTGCCGCAGCTGTGATGGAACAACCGGAACTGGTCATCCTGGATGAGCCGACCAATTCTCTGGATGCAGACGGCGTACAGCTGGTCAAAGGGATTCTGGCGCAGCAAAAAGCCCGGGGCGCTCTGGTGATTATTTCCTGTCACGATCTTGCCGTCTTGCAGGAGATGTCTGATGAAATTCTGCTGCTGGAAGCGGGACGGGTAAAAGCCCATTTATATGCGCCTGCCTTTTCACAAGCCGCAAGGGAGGTGCGGTGATGCATAGAAAGATGAAAAAAATTTTGCCGGCGGCGATGCTGGTGATTTTGACCGCGCTCTGGGGCGTTCGCTTTCACGCTGTGAATCAGAATGTGGATCTGCCTGTCATACAGGTGTTTCCCAAAGGGGAGGAAGCAGCGCTGGAGCAGGATTTTTTCAACTATGCCGACGAGGAAATGGACGGTTATACGGTTACAGTGCTGGATGCAGAGATACAGACGGCAGAGAAATTTCTGCGGCAGGCAGACGCGAAGGATCAGGCGGAAAATCTGGGAGATCACACGGATTATATTTATACGGTAAAAGTGCGCATTGCCAATGAGACAAACGAATATACCGGGGAAAAGGGAATCAGTCTGGTGCAGTATGCTTTGCAGGGCACAGACTATATCCTCAGTTTTGACGATTCCAGCTTCCTGATTGCAAATCCCCATATGCCGGGCGCGTCTTTTTCCCTGCGCAAGGGAACCAGTATGGAGATGGTTCTGACCTTTGGTATCATGTCTAAAGTTACCAGCCTGGGCCATTTGGAGAAAGATTTGCCGAAACTTCTAATAAGTCAGTATCCTCATCAGAAAATGCTGGAGATTGTGTGAAAAATGGGTTGTGATTTGTAGAGATATGGAGAATCATATTAAATCACGATTTATTAAATCCTGATTTAATAAATTTAAAGCAGAGTTTGTAAAGCTATATGATCTTGCGGACATTGTGCATTTAAAGGATTGAGGTTTTGTGCGTTGAAGAAGAACAAATAGAGACATAGTTCAAAAAATGTGGGAATTCGAGATTAAATTTCGGGAAAAACGTGTATAAATAACATTGATATTTCGAGAAAAATGTGATATACTGTGATCGCACTTGGGAAAGGATGGTGACAGTCTTGAAACGCAATGCGATTGCGGATATGATAAATTGGAAAAAGGATGCGGAACGTAAGCCGCTTGTTTTGAAAGGCGCAAGACAAGTCGGCAAGACGTGGCTGATGAAAGAGTTTGGAAAGAATTACTACAAGAGTTTCGTTTATTTTAACTTCGATGAGGAAGATACGTTGAAGTCCATCTTTGAGATAAACAAGAACCCGCACCGCATCATCGAGATGCTCTCTATGATAGTCGGTGAAAAGATTCTGCCGGAAGAAACGCTGGTCATCTTTGATGAAATTCAGGAGTGCCCGGAAGCATTGAACACGCTCAAATACTTCAAGGAAAAAGCCAACGAATATCATATCATCGCCGCAGGAAGCCTTTTGGGAACGCTTTTAGCAAAGCCGAAGTCCTATCCAGTGGGCATGGTAAATCTGCTTGACATCTATCCGCTGACCTTTGACGAGTTTCTTGAGGCGTCCGATCCTGTACTTTTTTGTTACTACGACAGCATTCAGAAAGAGCAGCAAATTGAGGAAATTTTTCACAACCGGTTGCTTGAAGCATACAATAACTATCTCATCATCGGCGGTATGCCAGAATGCGTTGATTCATGGATTAAATACAAAGATCCTGCCAGAGTTCATCAGATCCAGCGCGAATTGATTGAAGTCTATGAGAGTGATTTTTCCAAACACAACGGTAAGGTCAACAGCGGACGGATTCTCATGGTGTTCCGCAGCATTGTTTCGCAGCTTGCAAAACCCAACGAGAAATTTATGTATGGCGCTGTTCGTGAAGGCGGCAGAGCGCGTGATTTCGAGGAAGCGATTGAGTGGCTGGTCTCAGCAGGGATGATTAACCGCGTGTACAATGTTTCCAAAATGGAACATCCGCTGTCCGCGTTTGACAAACTGGATCAATTCAAACTTTTTATTTTTGATACCGGGTTGCTCAAGCATATGGCAGGAATTGATAACGGTGCGATTCTTCTCAAAACAGATTATCAGTTCAAGGGACCGCTGACTGAGAATTATGTCCTGCAGCAGCTTCGCGGACAGTTTGAAATCGAACCACGCTACTATTCCAATAAAAACAGTGAGATTGATTTTGTGCTGCAAAACAGTATGGAAATCATTCCTGTTGAAATCAAAGGCGGTGAGGATAAATCTGCGCCTTCATTCAAAAGGTATATTGCAGATGCCCAGCCAAAACATGCGCTGCGTTTTTCCAAACGCGGCTATCGCAAGGATGGTGCGATCACAAATATTCCTCTCTACCTTGCCCGGAAGGTGAAAGACTTGATTTGATTGATGTTTGCCGCATTCTTTAATGCGGCGTTTTTTTATTATGTAGGAAATATCGATTTTCGATATTTCCGGAATATCAAGAAAAGCACCTTGCGAAGAGTCGCCCTGAAGCGGGCGACATGTGTGCATAGGAACTTTAGTTCCGTCACGCACACTTTTTTTATGTCATGCAGCCTGCAGCGCTGCTCTTTTTTGTTTCCGTTTTTCTGCGCATTTACGCAGGACATGGTCGCAATCGGTTCATATCGTATCAATTTTCAAAAAACAGATTGACAAGGAACAAATTTTAGTGTATAAAAAGATTATGAAAAATGTGAATCGGTTCACCGAAGAAGAACAAACAAATGAACTTATGCTCTAAGAATCAATGAGTTGGAGGAAATTATGAAACAAGTAACGAGTGCGCCCGCACTTTCCGGTGAGCAGAAGGACTTCACCTTCCGGGCGGTATTTTATGGTCTTTTGATCGGTCTTGTGCTCATGTGTGTCATGGCATACCTGGACATTGTCATGGGTATAGACACCAATGTGGCAACGATCGCGTCTATGATCGGAATCTTGGTGGTACCGACCATCGGCGGTTTGACCAACTGACGGGAGATTAACCTGATGCAGAGCTGTGCGACAGCGACTATCTTTGCAGCATTTTCCGTCTACGATAACATTACAGCCATGTTTATGATGGGCGAGGAAGTCAGTTTGCTGCCGGTCTTCGTGCTGCTGATTTTGACCGACGCTATGGGGATCTGCTTTGTATCCCTTTTGCGGGACCAGTATGTCAACGATCCGAACCTGCCGTTTCCAGGCGCTGTCATGTGCACTACGGCGCTGGAACAGATTGATAAGAAAGACAATTCTTCTACAAAAATTCTGCTGATTGCGACGGCTCTCGGCTTTGCGCTGTCCATGCTGCAAAATTTCCAGATTATCCCGATGATTATCAGCGTGATCGTAGGCGGCATCGCGGGTATGTTCCTGTTCTACGCGATTTTAAAAACCTTCGGACTGGATGACGACTTGTTCACCTATCCGGTTGCGAATATGTATCACTCTGTCATTTCGGGTGTTACCGAGGGAAGCGCCAGCGGTTTCTTTAATCCGATGCGTTTCGGTCTTGGCGCAGCCATCGGCACGGTGCTCAGTTTTATCGGTCTTCCGGCAGGGGGAATTGCTATTGCTATGTATCTGCCGCCGAGAAATGTGATGGGTCTTGCTCTGGGCGGCGTTATTCGCTGGATCATTGAAAAGAAAAAGGGTGAAGAGGTTGCAGAAAAGTACAACAATGCAGCGACCGGTATTATCATCGGCGATGCAATCGTCACTATCAGCATGATCGGCATCTCGCTGGCAAGTGCGTAAAGGGGACTGCTATGTTTGACATTTTGATCAAAAACGGGCTGATCTGTGACGGGACAGGCGCGTCTTCTTACGAGGCGAATCTCGGTATTACAGGTGATAGAATTACATATATTGGGAAAGAGTATGGCGCTGATGCCAAGGCGGCGGTGACGGTCATCGACGCCGCGGGCAAGGTGATTACCCCTGGTTTTATAGATACGCACACCCATGCGGATCTGTCGATGATGATAGAGCTTGCCATGGAGCCTTTTGTGAAACAGGGCGTTACGACGGTGATTACGGGCAACTGCGGTTACAGTATGGCGCCCCAGGGAGATGAAATCTTTTACTTTCCCAGCACCAATCAGACCTTTCAGGAACTGGCAGGGGCTGACCCGGCAGATCAGATGCCGCTGCTTTATCCGCGGGAAAAGGCGCAGACCGCCTTTGAAACCCTTTACGGTGTAGAACCCGATTGGAGGACCTTCGCAGAATACAGCAAGCGGTGTGATAGCATGGCGCTGGGCTGCAATGCAGCGCCTCTTGTGGGCTACAGTGCAGTGCGGACTGCGGTCATGGGACAGGATTGCCTGCGGGAAGACACGAATATGGTGGCGGATTTCATCGCGCCGGTTCTGGGCGAGTCGGTGGACATTTTCTGCCAATATGATTATGCGATGCCGTGTTCGGACGGATTCGGTTATGCAAAGGAAACCAATCTGACGGGAAAGGACGAATTTCCTGCATATCCTAACAGCATGAACATCGGACTGATGCCGCGGTATTTAACCCGGTACGGCAAGGACGATTTTGAACAGGCAGTGAGGAGAGCCAGCGGTTTTCCGGCACAGCGGTTTGGCATTCAGGATCGGGGCGTGTTGAAAGAGGGATATTATGCTGATCTCGTAGTGCTGGACAGAGAAAATCTGCACAGCTTTGATGAAGAAGAAAATCCGCTGCAGGATCCTTGCGGCATCGACTATGTGTTTGTCAACGGCAAAGCAGCGCTGACGCCGGACGGACTGACCGGCGCCGGAACAGGCAGAATGCTGCGGAAATAAAAGAAGATATGAAAAAGCGCCTGCGGAATCGTAGTGATACGAAAAGCCGGGGCGCTTTTGGATTATTCAGGTTCAATTTGGCTATACAGGTATGCATTGAGAATATTTCCCGGCGCATCGTAGTAGAAGCTGCTGTTGTAATCGTCGATTTTGTCACTGACAAAAGAATTGTAAGCAGCAAATAAAGCATCAATGATATCCAGTTTCTTTTCCCTGCTGATTCCCAGAATCAAACGTTTATAGACTTTGCCGATATCCCAGTGGCTGGGAACTGCATAGCGGGCGGTAGAAATGTTATCGAAGGCGCCTTTTGTCAGACCGGATTCTGCGATAAAATCTTCGCTGACGCGTTCGATGCTGTCACTGTGATAAACATCAGCCAGGTCATAGATTTTTTGAATGCGCGCTTTGCCAAGGGTGTTGACAACATCAGCACGTTTGTTGCAGGTTTTTCGCGCAATATAATCGATCAGACTGCAGGTGAAGAACAGATCATTTTCTTTTTTTTCTTCTCTTCCAATCATGCCTTTGATACCTCCTCACTTGTTACATAGGTGAGACATTTCAGCGCCGCCGGTGTGCAGAAATTGATTTGATGGGTAGGATATTTGAATTGGGCGAGGCTCCAGAACTGATCACGGGTGATAATGCCGTCAATGTAATCTGCAATAAAGTTATAAATCTGGTCATTTGCCATTGCACCGATAACAATATCGTAATTGTGGGCGACATGGTTTCGGCAGTCGATGATAAAATCCAGCCATTCTTCTGTCATTTCCCGAAATTCCAGGATGTTCAATTCCGTATTGAGACGAACAGTGTAAGAAGATACTACGGGTGTTTGATATCGCTTTGCCCAGCGTTCCGCCTGTTCTCTGATTATCGTACAATAAAAACCGGGACCGAAATCCTTAGTGTTGCGTCCTATGATGATTTCAGGTGCTTGAATCGCAGTATATCCGCCATGATATACAGTCATTTTTCCCATGCAGCTGTCCTCCCTGTTTTTTTGCTTTCTTTTATCTTACATGAAACGGCAGGAATTATCAAGCAGGAACAGAAATTTGGTTTTGTGCCTGCCGTGATTCTACGGGAAAATTTTATTGTGATTTTCCCATTTTTCACGTATACTATAGGTATGAGGAGGCGATGAGTGATGGAGCAGAAGAAAATTCCGATTGGATATGAAGACTTTAAAACATTCAAAGAAGAAAACTTGTATCTGGTGGATAAAACCCTGATGATACAGGAAATTTTGGATGCCGGAGCGCAGACCAGCTTAATCACAAGACCGCGCCGGTTCGGAAAAACCCTGAACCTATCCATGCTTCGCCGCTTTTTTGAAGATGAAAGAACTTCTGATGGAAGAAAAATAGATAACCGCTATCTTTTTGACGGACTTGCTATCATGGAGACAGGCGAAAGATATCTGTCGCACATGGGGCAGTATCCGATTGTCAGCCTGTCGCTGAAATCAGCTAAGCAGCCAACCTTTGCGATGGCTCATGCGAGTCTTGTAGATGACATCATCAAAGAGTTTGAGCGGCATGCTTATGTCCTTTTAGGTGAGATGACGCAGAGAGACAGAGAACAATTTACTGCCATAATGAATGGCAAAGCAGAAGACATTGTCTATGCGAAAGCGCTGAAATTTCTTTCCGAGTGCTTGTATAAGTACCACGGCAAAGAAACAATCATTTTGATTGACGAATACGACGTACCGCTGGAAAACGCATATTTCCAGGGCTTTTATGATGAAATGATCGGCTTCATCCGTTCCCTCTTTGAATCTGCCCTGAAAACCAACCCATACCTGAAACTGGGCGTGGTGACGGGATGTCTGAGGATTAGCAAAGAAAGTATCTTCACCGGACTGAACAATTTGGAGATTCATTCTGTCATCAGTCCAAATTACAGCAGATATTTCGGCTTCACTGAAGCAGAGGTAAAGACCATGCTGGAGTATTACGACCTTTCAGAACGATACGAAGAAGCAAAATCCTGGTACGACGGATATCTCTTTGGAAATACAGAAATCTACAACCCGTGGAGCATCCTGCACTATACGAAAAGCGTACAGTCGGGCGCACAGATTGCGACAAAGCCGTATTGGTCCAATACCTCCGGCAACGATATCGTAAAATCCATGATTGAAGATGCAGATGATGTTACCCGCGAAGAATTGGAAACTCTCATGGATGGCGGAACCATTGAGAAACCAGTGCATGAAGAAATCACCTATGGTGATATTCATGCGTCCAGAGATAATCTGTGGAACTTCCTGTTCTTTACAGGCTATCTGAAAATGAAAAGTCAGCGAATTGAAAACCGAGATATCTATATCCAAATGGCGATACCGAATGAGGAGATTGCGGCTATTTACGAGCACAGCATCAAAGAGTGGTTCGATAAAAAGGTGGAAGACCTTGACAAAAGTCCACTTATTAAAGCTCTAGAAGAAGGCGACTGCGAGGCAGCGGAGCATTTTATCAATGAACAGCTGATGGATACGATTAGTTATTTTGATTACGCGGAGAGTTACTATCATGGCTTTCTCAGCGGCCTTTTGAAAAATACAGGACGCTACGTAGTGCTTTCCAACCGGGAGAGCGGAAACGGCAGACCAGATTTGATTTTGAAAGAAAAGAAATTCATGGGGAAGGCCATTATTATAGAACTAAAAGCGGCAGAAAGCTTTGCGGAGATGGAAGCAAAATGCAAAGAAGCGCTGCGGCAAATAGAGAAACAGGACTATGCGGCGCCGCTTGCTGCAGACGGCTACAGACCGATTCTAAAGTACGGTATTGCGCTTTATAAGAAAGGGTGCATAATCAAAAAGGATGAATGCATATAGCCTGATGTTACTTCGCGGGGCGGTTTCGAAACTCTCTCGGCGTGATACCGTGAACCTGTCTGAATACATTTGTAAAGTATCCAGGAGAAGAAAAGCCGGCAGCCATGGCGATTTCGGTAACAGAAAGATTGGTATTAAGCAGCATATCCTCGCCGTGACGGATGCGCAGTCTGTTGAGGTAAGCGGTAAACGTAAGACCGGTTTCCTGTTTGAACAGCGTGGAAAGATAGGTCGGATTGACATGGACCATATCGGCGGCTTTCTGCAGCGTGATGTCGTCGCTGTAGTGCACGTTCAGGTGCAGGATTAGTTTTTTGATGACAGGGGAAGAACCGGCGTAGAACCGGTCTGCGGCAGTATCCGCCAAAGCGGCGATGAGGGTCTTACCGATCTGCATCAGCTCGCGCAGAGTTTTCGCCTCGTTGATTTTTTCCAGGGCATAAAGATTTTCATAATTGCGCTGCCAGGTGTCGTCATGCTGCAGAAGGTGGGTGATAAAGGCAATCAGGCGGAGTTTTGTGATGGAAAGATTGCCGCCTTCGAATACCATAATGTCTTCGATATATTTGGAAAACTGCTTTTGACAGGCGTCGTGACTGCCGGATTTGATCAGAGACGTTAAAAGTTCCTCCGAGGCGTGGGGATATTCCAGTGTCAGCTGCTCCTTTTTCATCTGCTGCAGCCTGCTGCTGATACCGCTTTGCTCCTGATTCCGCTGCGCTCTGAGATCTTCTTCGCGGGAAAAGGAAATGGCGCCGGTGACGGAGTTTTGAAACAGCGTCGACAGGTAGGCGATTTCTCTGGGGGTGTAAAGGGTCATCTTTCGCAGCAGGGTCATCAGACAGGTATAATCCATGGTTTCTGCAGGGGTTTTACGGAAAAAAGCGCCGATCATTTTTTCCATATCGTTTCCCATGGCAATGGGGCCTGCCATCAGAAAACCATATTCTTTTCCACTTGCTATCAGCGCGAAGCAAAGGTGAATCAATCCGGCTTCACACATGAAAATATATGCGTCGGGCAAGGAAAGGGAAATATTCATCGAAGCAAGGAGGTTACGCGTGCAGGGCGTACCCTTTTTTTCATATTCTAAATTGGCGTTGCAGAGCCGTTCCTCCGGCAAAGTGGACCAGCAATAGCGTCCCTCTGTGTCGAAGTAGGAGACCGGAATCTTTGTGATCTGAGAAAAAGCAGTCAGAGAGTCTTCCAGATGGAGGACGCTGCGGTTTTGCTTCGAATCGCTGAAAATGAGAAATTCATGTAAATGGTTCATCATGGCACCTGAAAAAAATATAAATAATATATAAAAAAATTAGCTTTAATGAGGATTTGTTCTATAAATTTTAATAGAATGCATGGAAAAAGTCAATAAAACTTATAAATTTATCGAATAAAATCGATAGGAAAAAGTGGATGCGGGCGGTAGGATAAATGTAACAGACGAATCACATTGCGAGGAGGTAGACTCTATGAATTCTATTGAAAGAGTGACAATGGCACTAAACCATCAGGAACCGGACAGAGTTCCAGTATATCCGTTAATCAACAGCGTATCCATGCAGACCATGGGAATCAACTACGAAGAATGGTCCAAAGACGTTGACAAGTGTGCGGAATGTATCATCAGAGCCACGGATGAAATCGGCGTAGACTGTATCTGCACTTTGATCGACCTTTCCGTAGAAGCGGCTGACTGGGGGCAGAAAGTCGTATTCAGCCCGATCAATGCGGCACATCCTGATATGGACGACAGACTGATTAAGTCTGCGGACGACTATGATATGATCGAGGTATTAGATCCGACGAAAACGCCGAGAATGAGCGAACACATTGAACTCGCTAGAAAGCTTTACGAAGCAAGAGGACAGGAAAAACCAATCGTTGGCTTTGTATTTGGACCGCTGGGCGTACTGAGCATGATGAGAGGGCAGGAGCAGATGTTCTACGACATGATCAAATGCCCGGACAAGATGAACCAGGCGCTGAAAAATGTAACGGAAACATTGAAAAGATTTTCGCTTGAACTGATAAAAGCAGGCTGTCACGCGATCATGTTTGACACCTTATATTCTTCTAAGACAATCTTAAGCCCTAAAATGTGGGATAAGGTAGAAGGTCCTCTGGTACAGGAACTGGCGGAAGCCGTCAGAGAAGCAGGCGCTATGGTTATGGTACATAACTGCGGCGAGGGTCTGTATATGAGACAGCAGATTGAAAGAATGCACCCGGTAGCGTTCTCGCTGGATCACTTCCCGCCTGATTGCACCACTATGGAAGAAATGAAGGAAAAGTACGGGGCCGAAACAACATTCATCGGTATGATTGAGCCGGGCGATTTGCTGGCTTCCAGTGAAGACCAGATCAGGGAAGAATGCAGAAGGCAGATCGACGCGCTGGGAAAAGGCGGCGGTTTCATCCTGGCAACAGGCTGTGAATATCCGTCCGCACTTAACTTCGATATGGCGAAGCTGATCGTGAAAGAAGCAGAAACCTACGGAAAATACGATAAATAAGAATCAAAATTTAATTTGGAGCGCTGCGGCGCTCCTTTTTGTTTTTGGTTAAAAAAGTACAATAACAGTTTAATTTTGTGTATTGCTATTGTAATTTTGAAAAAATACAATAAATAAAAGGAGAAAAAGTCATGAAACTGTACGAGAATTTGCTGAAAATTGATGCGGGACAGGTCACTTATATGCCGTTCCATTTGAGCGAAAATTTGAGGCTGCTCTATGTGCTTTGCGGCAGTGTCAGCTGCAGATGGGTTGCTGGGGTACATACGCTGTCCGCGGGACAGATTGAAATTGTCAATATTGAAGAACCTTTCTGTATTGAACAGTGCAGTGAAGACAATTTGATTTTATTCTTTGAAATCCAAAGGGAAAAAGCGGTGGAGTACTGTAATCTCATAGAGACTGGAATGTACAACTGTAATACCACGCTTTTTTACGACTCGACTACAGGCAGTAAGGCGCAGGCGATGTTGAAGGATAAGCTGCAGATGCTGTACGGTGACTGCCTGGCACAGAGAGATCGCGCCGTTATAGAACAGTGGGTTTGCGATATTGTCAATTTTATTGTAGATAATTGTCATGATCTTTTGAACATGCTCAACGTCAAGCGGGGAACTGACCCGCGGGCGGAACGTTTTTTGCGCATCTGTACCTATATGTATAATCACTGCGATGAGAAAATTAATCTAAAGCAGCTGGCCGACGGTGAATATGTCAGTCAGCAGTATTTGTCTAAAGAGTTTAATGAGCGGTTAAATATGAATTTTAAGGATACGCTGGCATATTACCGCATCATTCAGTCTGTGCGGTATCTGATTCAGGGACGGAAGAATGTTACCATGATTTCCGAGCTCTGCGGATTTTCAGCGCCGCGGTATTTCTATAAGCATTTTGCCATGTATCTGAAATGTACACCGGCGGAATTTCGAAATCAATATCTTTCCCAAAGCGCGCAGTTCAGAAAGATTGACGCGGAGGACACGTGCATACAGGAGCGGCTGCTGCATTTTCAAACGGTACGGACGCAGAAAGACGGAAATGCGGCACACGAGATTCCCTTTCCGGTGATCGAGCGACGGCATCTGCAGTTCAATAAGCGAAAAGTGTCCCGGACACTGGTTTTGTCCCTGACGGAATTTGTTAAGCAGCGACTGCCAGAAGGGGTAGAGGTCATGCGGATTTCCAGCAGTGCAATGCGCAGTCAAATCACGGCGCTGCTGAGACAAAGCAATCCTTTACAGGAAGAGGGCAACGTTCCGCCTGTCATACTGGTCTTTTATACCGAAATACAGAGGATAGAAGCAGGCTGCAGAGAACTTGCGAAGAAAACAGGCGAAACCGGAATCAGCGCCCATATGATGTGCCAGCTTGCGGAAACCAGCGGTCTTTGCTGCCAGTTGGACTTCAGTATTCTGTCATTTGAAGAAGATGCCTGCAGAATTCTCGGCATGGATCATCGATTTCAGCCGCTGCTGACGGTCATGATTGGCTATAAGATATGAGTTCATCAGCCGGAAGAAAGACATCCTTCGGTTGTGGATATAAAAATGAAAAGGAGAAAGAGAAGATGTTAAAGAAACAGAAAAAGTTTACTGCAATATTACTGATCATGCTGCTTGCAGCAGTCACGCTGATGAGCGGCTGCGGCGGTAATGACAGCAGCGAAGGCGAAGGCAGCAAGACGCTGGTCATCGCAGTGCAGGATGAAGTAGAAGGTACAGACATTCAGCAGATTGGCTGGACCAATGTAGTCCATGAACTGATCTACAGTCCGCTGGTTACTTACAGCAAGGATTTAGAAGAAATTCTGCCGTGCTTTGCAGAAAGCTATGAGATTTCCGAGGATGGACTTTCCATTACGTTCCATCTCTTTGCGGATTCCAAGTTTTCCAACGGAGATCCGCTGACTGCGGAAAGCGTCAAGAAATCTGTGCTGCGTATGAAGGAAATCAGTGAATATTCTGGAGACGTAGAAGCCATTAAGGATATTGAAGTTGTCGATGATACGACCTTGATTTACCATCTGTCAGAGCCTGCGGCATATATGTGGGCAAGCCTGTGCAGCGACTTCGGCGGTGTTGTCGATGTCGACAAAGCAGAAGAAATGGGCAAAGACGAATACAACCGGTGCGCGGTAACCAACGGTATGTATATGGTAAAGGACTGGCAGGCAGGTTCCCAGATTATTTTGGAGAAGAACCCGAACTTCAAAACCGCAAACCCAAATGTGGAAAATAAAGAATTGGCAAACTTTGATGAGATTATCGTTCGCTTCATTCCAGATGAATTTACCAGAGTCAGTGAACTGGAATCCGGCAATATCGATATCGCCTACAATATTCCGGCTGCAAACCGCGAAGATTTGAAATCCAACCAGGATGTTACTACTTATGAATATGAACAGGCAGGCGTATCTTACTTGATGATGAACACAGATACTGCGCCTCTTGACGACATGAAAGTGCGTCAGGCAATTAACCTGGCAATCGACAAGGACGCGCTGGCTGAATCCATGAACAATGTCATCGCGCCGACCTACGGATTCATTTCCAAGGCACAGGCAGGTTACAGTGAAGAAAAAGAAGCGGCCCTTGCAGAGCTTTATAAGTTTGACCAGGAAAAGGCGAAAGCCCTTCTGAAAGAAGCCGGCTACGAGGATAAGGACGGCGACGGATTTGTAGAAAAAGACGGAAAGAAGCTGACCTTTGAATTCTGTTCTTCGACTGACAGAGCGACGGCGAAGGCTTCCGCGCCGGTACTGCAGGATCAGCTGAAGCAAGTCGGTATCGATGTGGAAATCAGAGAATATGAAGGACCGTACATCAAGCAGCTGATGAGAGAAAATAACTATCAGTCTGCATCCAGAAACTTTGAGTGGGTTGACGCGGATATTCTCTATTATGTATTTACAGAAGCTTCCGGTTATCCTTGGCATGACGAGACCGTAACGAAGAAGCTGGAAGAAGCTCGCTATATCACTGATGCTGAAAAACGTGTAAAGAAGTACGAGGAATTCCACGATGCGATTTTTGCCCAGATGCCGGCAGTCTCTCTGTTCGCGGATATTGAATGTATTGCGACGAGAAGCAATATCAAGGGCTTTGCGGTTACCAATGACGGAAGAAGCTTGTTTAATGATACAGTAAAGGAGTAGTGCATGATGCAGCAAGGCAACTTGGAACAGCGGCTGGACGCGGTTATTGCGCCGGTCATGAATGAGAAAACACCGGGCATGGCGCTCCTGATCGCCAAGGGAGATGAGATTCTCCTGCGCAAAGCCTACGGCATGGCGGATTTGGAAAACGGGAGACCGATTACACCGGAAGATAACTTTGTAATCGCATCCAACACCAAGCAGTTTACCTGCTTTGCGATTTTGATGCTGCAAGAACAGGGGTTATTGTCCTTGGATGAGACCATCGACCGGTTTTTCCCGGACTTTCCGCCCTTTGTCAAAAACATCACCGTACGGCAGCTCATGAATCATCAGTCTGGCATCAAAGAATACTTTGACGACAGCACATGGCAGAAGTGGGATCAGGCGGCGTGCGCAAGCGCGAAGGATATGCTGGAAATCATTAAGACCTTTGATGTGCTGGATTTTGAGCCGGACAGTCAGTACAGCTACAGCAATTCCGCCTATGTGATGCTGGGTGAAATTGTATCGCAGCTTTCCGGCATGCCATTTGGAAAATTTCTGGAAGAAAAAATTCTGAAACCGGTTGGAATGCGCAGATCCTGCGCGCCGGATGGTATGGACTCAAAACCTGCTTCCCTGATCGAAGGCTATGAGGTACAGCCGGACGGCAGCTTTGCGAAGCAAGTCTACGATATGCGGCTGGTCGGTTATGCGGACGGCAACATACAGTCCAATGTGGACGATATGCTGACATGGCACAGACACCTTTATGAAAGTAGTGAAAGCTGCTTTCTTTCCAGAGAAGCGATGGCGGAATCCTTTGTGGAAAATCGCCTGAAAAACGGCGAAGGAACAGGCTATGGTTTGGGATTTTTCTTAAACGGAGAAACGCCGGGTCATAAGGAAATCTGGCATACAGGAGGCACCATGGGATTTATTTCCCGCTGCTCTCGGTATGTAGACGACCGGATTTCCATCATCATGCTCACCAATTACGAAGGGCTGCCGAAGAATCAGCTGTATGAGAAAATCGTGAAAGAAGTATTTGCATAGATAAAGTAGAAAAGGCGGGCAGAGGACAGACTTCTTCTGCCCGCTGATTGGAGGAATCACTTTGAACGATATTATGCGTTATATCATCAAGCGGCTGCTCATCGGTATTCTGGTCGTACTGTTTGTAACCGTTTTGATTTTCGGTATCATGCAGGCGATGCCGGGCAATCCCGTCGACCTGATGGTGGATACAAGAGTGTCCGCGGAAAAGGTGGAAGCAATTAAAGCGGAATGGGGACTGGACAAACCGCCGGTGGTGCAGTATTTTTATTGGCTTGGAAACATATTGCGGGGGAATTTTGGTATGTCCATTTCCCTGAAACAGAATGTAAGCGATCTGATTTTACAGCGGCTGCCTTACACCCTGCTTTTAACCGGGGCGGCGCTGGTCATCGAATACCTGCTGGCAATTCCCCTGGGACTTTTGGCGGCGGTTCGCAAGAATAAGATAACCGACAAGGCGCTGACGATTACGACGGTTGTGCTTTGGTCGATGCCGCCGTTCTGGCTGGGCGTGCTTTTGATGCTGGTGTTCAGTATTCACCTAAATATTTTGCCTCTGTCAGGCTACAGCGGCTTTGCCTCATTGATTTTGCCGGCGCTGACCTTGTCTCTGCCTGCACTGGCGCAGATTTTCAGACTGACCAGGTCGGAGGTTTTGGACGTGATGGACGAGAAATACGTGACGACGGCGTACGCCAAAGGTATCACGGACAAAAAAATTCTCGTGCGTCACGTGCTTAGAAATGCGCTGATTCCGGTAACGGTTATGTTTTTCCTGTCACTGCCTTGGCTTATTGGCGGCGCGGTGGTTGTGGAAAATGTTTTCGCGTGGCCGGGCATGGGGCAGCTGCTCTGGAAAGGCATCGCGAAACAGGACTTTGTCATCGTACAGGGCATTGTGTTCGTTATTACTATTTTGACGGTCATTTGCAATATCATAGGCGATATGATATCCGGCATTTTAGATCCGCGCATTCGTCTGGAATAGGAGGCAGCATATGAGAAAAGAAAAATGGAAACTGATGCTGCAGAACAAGATGTTCGTCATCGGCGCGGTATTGTTTCTGGCGGTCATTGTGGTGGTCGTTTTCGCGCCATTGCTTTCGCCGCATACATATACAGAACAGAACATGTCAATGCGTCTGGCAAAACCCTGCGGGGAATATCCGCTGGGAACAGATCAGTACGGCAGATGTATTTTGAGCAGAGTCTTCTACGGTTCCAGAATTGCGTTGGGCGTAGGAATCGTGGCAGTTGTCATTGAAACACTCATCGGCGTGACCTTAGGCATTATCGCGGGTTATTATGGAAAGACCGTGGACAAAATCGTATGTTTTGTAACAGATACGACCTGGTCTATTCCGCCGATTATTCTGGCGATGGCCATCGTACTGATGCTGGGATCCAGCGCGCAGAACGTGGCAATTTCCGTTGCAGTCGTCAGCTGGGCGCAGTTTACCAAAATTGTCCGCGCGAAGGTGCAGTCGCTGAAAGGGCTGTCCTATATTGAAGCGGCGAAGATTTGCGGAGAAAAGGATATTTCTATTATATTGCGGTATATTCTGCCGAATTTGGTATCGACCATTATTATCCTGGCAACCCTGGCTTTGCCGTCGGCAATTCTGTCGACCACTTCCATGGGATTTTTAGGACTGGGCGCGCAGCAGCCGCTGCCTGACTGGGGCATGATTTTATCTGAGGGCATCCAGTACATCAGAAACGCGCCGTGGATTTCCCTGGTACCTGGTCTTGCAATCGTATGGACAGTGCTCGGTTTCAACCTGGTCGGCGAAGGCGTCAAGGAACTCCTGGACCCGCGTCTGAAAGTATAAGGAGGGCGAAAGAATGAGTGAAAATCTTTTAGAGGTCAGGGACCTGTGTATTCAATTTGAAACCCAGGGCGGCACGGTCAAGGCTGTGGATCATGTCAGTTTCGATATAAAAAAAGGCGAGGTCTTCGCCCTGGTCGGTGAATCCGGCTGCGGAAAGTCGACGACTGCTATGGGCGTCATGCAGCTGATTAAATCGCCGGGCAAAATCAGCGGCGGCGCAGTTAATTTTGACGGAAGAAATCTGCTGGAATTGTCTCGTCAGGAAATGACAAAGGTGCGGGGCAGCGAAATCGGCATGATCTTCCAGAATCCGTTGGATTCTCTGAACCCGGTTTATACTGTAGGCACGCAGATGATGGAGGGACTGCTGGTCGAAAAGATGGAGAAGGAGAAAGCCTATCAAATCGCTTTTGACATGCTTCGCGACGTGAAACTCTCCGATGTGGAATCGAGAATGAAATCTTATCCCCATGAGATCAGCGGCGGCATGCGACAGCGTGTCATGATCGGCATGATGCTGTGCAGAAATCCAAAGCTGCTCATTGCCGACGAGCCGACTACGGCGTTGGATGTGACCATACAGGCGGGCATCATTGAACTGATGAACGAACTGCGTAAAAAATATGATTCGGCAATCCTGATGATTACCCATGATTTCGGTATCGTAGCGGATGTAGCTGACAGAGTCGGCGTCATGTACGCGGGAAACCTGATCGAAGTGGGCGAAGTCTTTGAAATCTTTGATAATCCTAAACATCCGTACACGAAGCTGCTGATGAAAGCGCTGCCGACGATTACCAAAGAGGAAGGCAGACTGCAGACCATCAAAGGCTTTGTGCCGAATCTTGCGGAAGAAAGAGCAGGCTGTAATTTTGCTGATCGGTGTCCTGACTGCACGCCTTTGTGCAGGGAACGAAAACCTGTGCTCAGAGAAGTGGCAGAGCAGCATTTATGTGCGTGCTTGCTGCAGGAGGGAGGTGCGGAACATGTATAGTGAAGAAAAAGACCGGACGCTGGTTCGGATGGAGCATCTGAAAAAATACTTTCCCCTGCGGAGAGACAAGAAAAACGCCTTTGTCCGGGCAGTGGACGATGTGAATCTGGAAATTTTCCGTGGGGAAACCCTGGGACTTGTGGGAGAAAGCGGAAGTGGAAAAACGACGCTGGCAAAGATGATTCTGGGGCTTTTGCCGCCGACCGAGAGTACCATTTATCTGGACGGATTCGATGTATGGGACAAAAAGAATAAAAAAGCCCTGCGGCAAAGTGTAGGCGCAGTGTTTCAGGACCCTGCATCCTCACTGAATCCCCGTTCTTCTATCTATCGTTCCCTGGAAAGACCGCTTTTGATTAATGGCTATAATAAGGCGACCGCCAAGGATTTGATTTACGATACGGCGGAGAAGATCAATATTGGACTGGAGCTTCTCGACAGATTTCCCCATGAACTGTCAGGCGGACAGCAGCAGAGAGTCAGTATTGCCCGCGCCATTATGCTGAAACCGAAACTTTTGGTGCTGGACGAACCGACCAGTGCACTGGATGTATCGGTGCAGGCGCAGACGCTGAATGAACTTCTCAAACTGCAGGATGAACTCTCCATGACCTATCTGTTCATTACCCACAATTTGTCTGTGGTTAGATACATGAGCGATCGGATCTGCGTAATGTACGGCGGCAAGATCATGGAGATCGGCAAAACTGCAGACATATACGCATCCTGCACCCATCCGTACACCTTCGGGCTGCTTTCTTCTGTGCCGCCTCTGCATCCGAAAGAGCGGTACCGCAAGAAGTATCTGCTCAGCGGCGATATGCCGAGCTTGACCGAAGATACGCCGGGCTGCCGATTCGCGGGCAGATGTAAATATTGTAAGGAGATCTGCAAGGCAGAAGCGCCGGAGATGAAAGAAGTAGGCGAAGGACATTTTTCGGCGTGCCATTTTGCAGGAGAACTGGAATTTTAAGGTTGCAGTGAGGAGAAACGATGAAAGAGTTAAAAATACTGAATGCGAAAATCCCTGATTTTGAAACAGATACCTGGGAAGTTGCCGACATTTTAATCGATCACGGAACGATTTTGAAAGTAGGAACCGTGGATGAGGATACGCTGGAAACCATCGATGCGGAGGGCAAAATTGCCTCTCCCGGTTTTATCGACATCCATGCCCATGAAAACGCGCTGCACGGCGATGCACATGACTTTTTCACAGCGGCCTGTGAGGTCAGAATGGGCGTTACGACGAAAGTAGGCGGCAACTGCGGCGACAGCTATAACAGGCTGGAAGACTTTTGCGGCAGAGTAAACAGTCAGGGCAGTCCTACCAACTATATGATGTTTGTGGGACAAAACAGCCTGCGTGAGCATGCCGGCGCTGACGACAGGTACAAACCGTCTACGAAAGCGCAGCTTGACCAGATGAAACGGGAACTGGCAGCCTGCAGAAAATATGGTCCTGTGGGACTGTCCTGCGGATTTGAATATGCGCCGGGTGTGACAACTGATGAAACGGTGGAACTTTTGTCTGCACTGGAGGAGCCGGGATATTTGACCTCTGTGCATTTTCGCGCAGATGGACCGGACAGTGTGGCATCCATTGAGGAACTGGTGGAAATTCAGCGCAGAAGCGGCTACGGCATGCAGATGTCCCATATTGGAAGCTGCAGCGCGGTAGGCTACATGCGACAGGCGCTGACGTGTATCGAGGAAGCCAGAGGCGCTGGGGTGGACATTACCTGCGACTGCTATCCTTACACGGCGTTCTGCACCGGCATCGGCACCGCGGTATTTGATGAAGCCAGCTTTGAGAAGTGGGACTACAGCGACCTGATGGTTACGGCTGGTTCATATAAAGGACAGCGGTGCGATAAGGCGCTGTTTGAAAAACTGCGCGCGGAAGACCCGGATCTGTATGTAGCGGCATTTGTAATGAACGAGCCGGAAGTAGAGCTTGCGTATCAGGCGCCTTATGTCATGGTAGGCAGCGACTGCGGATTCACTGAAGGCGGCGGTCATCCGAGAGGCGCGGGAACATTCCCTCGTGTCCTTGGACGGATGGTGCGCGAAAAAGGCGTTCTGACCATGATGGACGCGCTGCGCAAGATGACAGTGCTGCCTGCCGATCGTCTTAATCTGAAGACAAAAGGTGAAATCAGAGAAGGTTTCGATGCGGATATCGTCATTTTCGATGAGAACGCGATTGCAGACTGTGCCACCTATGAACATCCGACCCTGCCGCCCGATGGGATTTCTTATGTCATATTAGGCGGACAGATTGCGGTGAAAGACAAAACCATGGTCAACGGAACACTGGGACGGTTCATTCCATATCAAAATAGCTAAATTCATAATGATGCCTTTCAATAAAGTGAGCAGCCGCCTGGGATTTGAAGTCCTGCGCGGCTGTTTGCACTTTAGCGGCAGGGGCTATGGTGAATGTATCAAAGTGGCAGCCGCCGCATATTTGACATGTTAAGAAAATTTTCTGCAAGGCGAAGACAGAGCTGTTGCGCTAGAACCTAAAAACGTTGAAAATTCAACAAATGTTCTTTTGGCATACTCTTTGCAATTATCTTTTTCGACAATCAAAATGAAAAGGAGGAGAAAGAATGTCAAATCAAAAAAATATTGCGGCTGAAAACGGCGAATTTAAAAAAGAGATTTCTGTTTTCGGCGGCGTAAGCATCGTTGCCGGCATTATGATCGGTTCCGGTATTTTCTACTTAGGCTCTTATGTATTACAGCGAGCGAATTATGATACTGGCGTTGCGCTGCTTTGCTGGCTGGTTGGCGGCGTTGTCAGTCTGCTGGGTGCTCTTTGTTTCTCGGAACTTGGATCTTCTATGCCAAAGGCCGGCGGACTAACTGTATATCTCAACGAGGTATATCATCCTGTCGTAGGTTATATGTACGGATTCAGCCAGTGGCTTATCGCAAGTCCAGGTTCCATTTCCGCGGTGGCGATCGCAATACCTACTGCACTGGTGGAATTTTTTCCTGGTATGGGGGACATGCACATCAAGTCTATCGCTATCGTCCTTATTATCTTATTTACCTTGTATAATATTTTAGGTGTAAAAGAGGCATCTGTTATGGCAAACATCACCATGGTTGCCAAGATTGTACCGATGGTAATTATTTTAATCGGCGCCATTATTATCGGCAATCAGATGCCGGATTTAAGCCCTGTTCCGGTGGAAGCGACTGGCGAAACAGCTAGCTTTACCAGTGGAAGCGGAATCGTAGCATTCGCTACCCTGTCCTCCCTGTGGGCGTTTGAAGGCTGGTCCAATGTAGCCAACCTGGGCGAAGAAATGAGAAATCCGCAGAAGAATCTTCCGAAAGCGCTGATCATCGGTGTCGGATTTGTAACCGTATTCTACATTTTGTTTAACTTCGCGATCTATCGTGTCATTCCAATCGAAGAAGCAAAAACCATGATTGAAGCGGATAACGTATATCTGGGTACAGAAGTCGCAAGACGTCTGTTCGGCGGCTTCGTCAGCGTCCTGGTTGTTGCAGCTATGCTGATTGCGATGCTGGGTTCTCTGAACGGGCAGGTACTGGCATATGCCAGAGTCGGCTACGCGATGTCTCACGAGGGACATTTCTTCAGAAATCAGGGAAAGCTTTCCAATAAAGGTGTTCCTGCAATCGCGCTGATCACCCAGTGTGTCATCGCTATCATTCTGGTACTGTTCCGCAGTCTGGATCAGCTGACCACATTGGTTGTATTCCTGGGCGCCATCGGCTCTCTGTTGGGTGTATTCGGTGTACTGGTCAACCGTTATCGCTTCCCTGACAAAGAAAAACCTTACAAGGTGCCTGGCGGTGTAGTAACTGTAATTATCGCCACTTTATGCTTTGTAGCACTGCTTGTCAGCAACTTCCTGGACGACCCTATGATGTCCATCTTCGGATTAATCGTCGTTCCTGCAATCGGCGCAGTCATCTACATCTACTATGACCGCCTGAACAAGAAGGAAGCAAAGAACGCATAAAATAGCCCTTATCATACAGGGGAGGTTCCCCCAAATCCCCTAGGAAAGACGATGGTCTTATCCTGGGGGATTTTTTCTTAAACTTTGCGGGGCGCAAGCCACGGACAGGAGAGAAACACATATGGAATTATCAAACTATGTCAAACAGATTCTGAATATTTACAATTACTACGACGGCGCCATCATCATGGACCGAAAGGGGATCATCGAATACTATTACAACAGCCGCAAAGACATCAATACGCTGACTAACTAAGAAACCCGGGGAAAGAGCCTGTTTACGATATATCCTGATCTGGAACGGGAAAACAGCTCCATGTTTGAGGTAGTTCGAACCGGAAAGCCGCTGCTGAATCAGTATCAGAAGCTGATTAATTATAGAAATGAGACCTATGAGGCGTTGTTCAGCACCTTTCCTATCTATATAGAGAATCAGATTGCCGGCTGTATCGAGGTGTTTCTGTATCTGGAAGAACGAGAAGAACATCTGAACATTTTTATCATGAATTCTAAAACGACCGCACACGGGAGCCCTATCTGCTGCGCGATATCGTCTCGGTTTCTGCGCCAATGGAGCAGTTAAAAGAGCGAATCATTCAGGCGTCCCGTACGAAATCCACGGTGCTCATCTATGGAGAAACCGGTACAGGAAAAGAGTTGGTCGCGCAGGCGCTGCACGCAAACAGCTCGCGGGGCGGAAAACGGTTTCTCTCTCAGAACTGCGCCGCCATCCCGGAGAATTTGCTGGAAAGCATTCTGTTCGGCACTGTAAAAGGAGGGTTTACCAATGCGGAAAATCATATGGGACTCTTTGAAGCTGCCAGCGGCGGTACACTTTTTCTGGACGAAGTCAATTCTATGGACCTGGCAGTACAGGCAAAGCTGCTGCGCGTGTTGGAGGAGCAAAAAGTAACGCGTATCGGAAGTACCAAGGAAATTCCTGTGGACGTAAGGATTATTGCTGCGATGAATGAATCTCCGAAAGAATGCGTGCAAAACGGAACACTGCGGGAGGATTTGTATTACCGCCTGCGCGTGGTGCAGCTGGATTTGCCGCCGCTGCGGGAACGAAAGGAAGACATCGTACCGCTGATCGAACATTATATCGACTTTTTTAACCGGACGATGCAAAGGCAGATCAAAGGCGTGTCTTCGGAGCTTATGGCGGCATTCTGCCAATACACCTGGCCGGGCAATGTGCGGGAACTGCGAAATATGATTGAAAGCGGTTTCAACCTATGTGAAGGCGATGTGATCGACATGGAAGATATCGACATCAATGTACTTGCTGCTGCCGGAGAGCAGTATGACGAGAAGCGTCTGCCGATTAATAGTCTGAAAGCAAGAATGCAGCGCTTTGAACGGTATATTTTGCAGGAAGCGCTGACCCAGTGCGGCAGTATTACAGATACCGCAGCCTGTCTTGGGATCAGCAGGCAGACCCTGAGTGCGAAAATGAAGTCGCTGGAGATTGCGGATATCTGCCGCGGAGAGGAGTAACGGCATGAAAAAATTGCGGGAATATGCGCAGGAAATATTGGATGTATACAACTATTTCAACGGCATCATCATCTTTGATTGGAGCGCGACAGCCGTGTATTACTATAACAATCGTCCTGACATCAATCAGCTGTGCGAAAAAGATGTGATCGGAAAAACGCTGCCGCAGATTTATCCCGAATTGGACTTGGAAAACAGCACGATTATGCGAGCGCTGCAAACGGGAAAACCGACGTCCAACATTTATCAGAAAATCAAAGACTTTAAGGGACAGGAAGTGCAGGAGGTCAATACAACGCTGCCTATTTTTGATGGAAACGAAATCATTGGCGCGGTGGAAGCCTCCCAGTATATCATCGGTGAAAATGAATACCGCAATATTTATATTACGCCGATTAACAGTGAAATTGAGCGCGCTTGTTTCACAGTAGACGATATCATTTCCGAAAGTTCCGATATGGAAGCGGTCAAGAACAAAATCCGAAAAGTTTCCAAAACCGATTCTTCCATTTTGCTGTATGGAAAAACGGGTTCCGGCAAAGGGATGGCAGCAGAAGCCATTCACGCGGGCAGCGCGCGCAGCAAACATCGTTTTGTCACGCAAAACTGCGCCGCCATCCCATCCACCCTGATGGAGAGTATTTTGTTCGGCACGATAAAGGGCAGTTTTACCGGTGCGGAAGACCGCAGAGGGCTCTTTGAAACGGCTGACGGCGGTACCCTTTTTCTGGACGAAATCAACAATATGGATTTGAATCTGCAGGCAAAGATTCTGAAAGCCATTGAGGAGCAGAAAATCACAAGAGTGGGCGATTACGAGCCGCGTCCCGTCAATGTGCGGGTCATTGCGGCGGCAAATATCGATCCGCTGCAGCTGGTCAGAAATTGATCGAGCTGCCGTTCTCCTGGCTGTATGATGATACTTCCCATTTCTTCTTCACACTGCAGCAGCCGGAAAGAAGAAGAATCTGCTCTCCGCAGTATGTAAAAGATATTTGGCAGAGCGAATTTGACGGTCTCTATGAAGAAGGCGGTCTGATGACCCTGGTGCTGCATCCGCAGTGCATCGGCAGAATCAGCCGTATTAACATGCTGGAAGATTTAATCTGCTACATGAAGACAAAGCCGGGCGTTGCAATCGGACCGGCGCTGGAAATCAGCAGATTGGCACGTAAAGGTTTGGAACAAGCATAATCAAGACAATCCAATGTAAATGTACACTCCTTTGGTACGGCAGCGCGCCCGGTGGGAATCCACCGGGCGCGCTGCTTGTCTGCACTTTAGCGGGTTGAGCAGGGTCTGCGAGGCAGCGCCTGCTCGATCAGACTAGGCGCTGCCTATAATGAACACATGAAAATATGCTGTGTCAACTAACATTGACAAACTTCTTATAATAGCGGATTTTTGTCAATAAATTAGGAGTAGTTTGCAGTTGCAAAGCCAATATTCTGCTTTAATATTGACAGGATTGACAAAAATCAAGGAACCTGTCAATTTTGTCAAGGTTGACTCCTAAAATGGTGGAAAAACTACCTTTTTAATCCATACTAATTGACAAAAATACAAAATATCAGGAAATTTGTCAATGCTCAATTTCCTGAAAATTTTTCATGCGTTCGCCGAGTGCACATTTCTGTCTTCCCATTGACTTTTTCCAAAGACCCATGTACACTATACCTATAAAATTGAAAGAAAAACGCAGATGATGTACCGCCGGGTAGATGATTTCAGCGCGCTGACCCATTCCGTTAGGCCTTAGAAGGAATGGTGCGGGGCGCTTTTGTTGTCTGAAACTGGTAATATACTGCGAAGAACAGGAGGAAAATACGATGAATCTTATTGCATTTTGGTGGCCAATCGGTCTGCTTCTGGTATGCCATACCTTTTATCAGATCAGCGCAAAGTCTGTGCCCAGCGCCATGGACCCTTTTGCGGCGGTGTTTATCAACTATGTGGTGGCGGCGACAGCGGCTTTTATACTTTGGATGGTCATGGGACAGGAGAAAAATCTGATGGTGCAGATTGGAAAACTGAACTGGGCGCCTATCGTCATGGGACTTACCATTACGGCGGTGGAAGTGGCGTCGGTGTTCATGTATAAGCTGGGGTGGAATATCAGCATTGGCACGACCATTGTAAATATCGCTTTGGCGGTAGTGCTGGCGGTAATCGGCGTACTGTTTTATAAGGAGACACTCAGCATGCAGCAGCTTGTAGGGATTGGACTTTGCATCGCTGGTGTGATTGTCATGAGCAAGGGCGCATAATCAGACAAAATTTTCTCAAAAATGCATCAAACAAAAAGTCATAATCTCTGAAAAATAATTTGACATTTCCCTCACAATTGGTTACAATGGAGGTGTAAGTAAACTAAACTGGGGAGGTTTCGATGGAAAGCATTTACAGAGAACTGCTGAAGACCAAGAAGAACTTTGTTTTTGTGGGAGAAGCAGGCAGCGGCAAGAGTGAGATTGCCATCAACTTCGCAATCGGTATGGCGGGTCTCAGTGAGAAAAAGATACATTTCTTTGATATGGACCAGACGAAACCGCTGTTCCGTTCCAGAGACGCCAAAGAGTGCTTAATGGATCAGGGAATCGAGTTTCACTATCAGGAGCAGTTCTTTGACGCACCGACGACGCCGGGCGGCGTGCGGGAGCTTCTGGCGGACGAGAATGCTATCGTGATTTTAGACGTGGGCGGCGATCATATCGGTTCCAGACTGATCGGCGCGTTTGCACCGTTCCTGAACCGTCCGAACACGCAGAACTTCTTTGTAATCAATGGGTACAGACCTTGGTCCAAGAATCTGATTACCATCGACGGCACCATGGCAAGAGTGCTGGGCATGGCGCATATCAAATTGGAGAATGTGTCCATTATGAGCAACCCGAATGTAGGGATTACAACTACGGCGGAAGAAGTTTTGGCGGGTCACGAGAAAGTTTTGGACATGATTTCCGAGTATTTCCGCATAGACTATTTATGTGCGATGGATAGCCTTTGTCCGGAGATAGAAGGTAAAACGGATGTCCCTTTGATTCCGGTGAAGTTATATCTGACTTACGAGTGGAATCAGCAGTGAAACAAGTCAACGAATCTGTGCGGCCCGAAAAGCCGGCGGATTTTTGAATAATGGCTCGGGGAACAGTATCCTCAGGCCGGTCATGCACCAATTATACGACGAAGCCAGCGCCGAAGCGAAAGCTTCGGAGGCTTCAAGCATAAGGACTCCCCAGCAATTTCTTTCAGAAATTGGGGCGAGAACCATTAGGAGGTAATGAAAATGGCAAAAGGAAAAGTAGAAATTAGAGCAGAGAGCTGCAAGAGCTGCGGCTATTGCGTTAAGTTCTGCCCTAAGAAAGTGCTCGCCATCGGCGACAAAGTAAATTCTAAAGGCTACCAGTATGTCGTTGCGGCAAATCCGGACGACTGCATCGGCTGCGCAGCATGCGGCGTTGTATGTCCAGACGCGGCAATCGAGGTTTATAGGGAGGTTTAGAAAATGGCAAGAGTATTTATGAAGGGCTGCGAAGCCATCGCAGAAGCAGCTACCAGAGCCGGCTGCAGATTCTTTGCCGGCTACCCAATCACACCACAGAATGAAATTCCGGAATACTTCGCAAGAAGAATGCCGGAAGTTGACGGCGTATTTGTACAGGGCGAAAGTGAAGTCGCATCCGTTAATATGCTTTATGGCGCAATCCAGACAGGAACCAGATCTATGAGTTCTTCTTCCAGTACCGGTATCAGCCTTTACAGTGAAGGCGTTTCCTACTGTGCAGCAGCACGCCTGCCGATCGTTTATGTAAACGTAGGTAGAGGCGGCCCTGGTATCGGCGCAATTCAGCCGGCACAGCAGGATTATCTGCAGGCAACAAAGGCGTCCGGCAACGGCGGTTTTGAAATGATCGTACTGTCTCCGTCCACCGTACAGGAAGCCGTAGACATGACTTATGAAGCATTTGATCTTGCTGAAAGAGACAACAACCCTGTTTTGATTCTGACAGACGGCGTTATGGGTACTATGATGGAACCTGTAGAACTTCCTCCGATGAAATCCGCGGAAGAAGTTGCAGCCCTGAAAGAAGCGCGCAGAGCAGTTTCTGCAGTAGGACACAACCCTGACGAACAGGTAAGAATCCTGCCGGGCGGCGTAGGCGGAAGCTTTGAGCCGGTAAACCAGGCGGCAGCTGAATTATATAAGTCCTGGACTGAAAAGGACGTTAGAGTAGAAGAAATCATGACAGACGACGCAGAAATCATCCTGACTGCTTACGGAATTTCCGCTCGTATTGCTAAGGTTGCCGTAAAGGAACTGAGAGCAGAAGGCATTAAGGCTGGTCTGATCAGACCGATTGCAATTCATCCGTTCCCTTACAAGACCTTTGAAAACCTTGATTTCAATAGAGTAAAAGGTATCCTGGATGTAGAAATGTCCATCCCTGCACAGATGAGATGGGACGTAGATCACGCGGTACACGGCAGATGTCCGATCGCGGAATGTCTCAGATCCGGCGGAGAAATCATGACCAAAGAAAAAGTTATGAACGCTGCTCGTGAGCTGGCAAAGGAGGTATTATAATGGAAAAAGTATATAAGAGAACCATTGGTATCAAGCCGGAGACTGTTTCCGGTTTCTGTCCTGGATGCATGCACGGAACCGTTCATAAGCTGATCGGTGAAGTCGTTGAAGAAATGGGCATGCTGGACAAATTAGTCCGCTGCGAAGGCGTTGGCTGTTGCGGTCTGGGACAGCTTTATGTATCTCATGACCTGAACATTTCCGCACACGGCAGAGCTTGTGCAGTTGCGACAGGGTTAAAGAGAACCAATCCTGAATCACTGGTTTATACATATCAGGGCGACGGTGACCTGGCTTCCATCGGTCTTGCTGAGACAATGTCCGCAGCAAACAGAGGCGAAAACATCACTGTTATCTTTATCAACAACGGTATTTACGGCATGACCGGCGGTCAGATGGCTCCGACCACACTGATCGGCATGAAGGCATCCACTGCTCCTAAGGGAAGAGATCCGAAGGAACACGGTTACCCAATTCACATGTGCGAAGTACTGAATCAGCTGACTGCGCCTATATATCTGGAAAGAACTTCTTGCAACAATCCTGCCAACGTTCGCAAGACCAAGGCAGCCATCAAGAAGGCATTCCAGGCACAGGTAGACGGCAAAGGCTTCTCCATGGTTGAAATCGTAACTTCCTGCCCGACAAACTGGGGTCTGAATGAAATGAAAGCGCTGGACTTCTTAGAAGAAAAGATGCTTGCTGAGTTCCCTCTGGGCGTATTCAGAGATAAGACAAAGGAGGAGTAAGAAGATGGAAAGAAATTTAATCGTTGCCGGATTCGGCGGACAGGGCGTTATGATGCTGGGAACTCTTCTGGCACAGGCAACCTGCGAATCGACTGATAAACACGTTACTTATTTCCCTTCCTACGGCGCTGAAATGCGTGGAGGTACTGCAAACTGCTATGTAGTAATCTCCGACGATGAAATCGGCGCTCCTGTTATGGATGCAGTGGAAGACTTAATCGTTATGAACGACCCTTCCCTGAACAGATTCCTGCCGAAGCTGAAAAAGGACGGCATTCTGTTCATCAACAGCTCCATCGTAGTTTCTCCAATCGAGAGAGACGACATCAAAGTCATCAAAGTTCCTGTAACTGAAATGGCGCTGGAAATGGGAAATCCAAAAGTCCTGAACATCATCATGCTGGGCGCTTACATCGGCGCAACAGAAGTTGTTCCAAAAGAGGTTATCATCGAAACCATCAAGAACAAGCTGGGTAAGAAAAAACCAGAGTTCCTGCCGATGAACTTAGAAGCTTTCGAAAAAGGCTTCGCAATCGGCGCTGCTGCAAAATAAAATGTAAAATCGTATATGTACTGAAAATGCCTGCAGACGGAATGATCGCCTGCAGGCATTTTGTATTATGTTTGTGAGTAACTGTATTATTCTATGTAATATACGTAGTTTTCTTTTCGCGGCGCTGCTTCGGCAGGCTCGCAGTCGGCATAGCCTAAGATGCAGTGGCCGATGCCCTCGTAATCGCCTTCGATTCCCAGACTTTTAAGGATTTCTTTACCGATTTCATCTTCGAATTCTTCCTTTGCTCTGTGTATCCAACAGCTGCCCAAACCAGCTTCGGTTGCCGCCAGCATCAGATTTCCCATGACCAGGCTCCCGTCGTAAACGTAAGTCGGATGTGCTTTGTCCGCCAGAACGATGAGCACAACCGGCGCGCCGTAAAACGGATCGAAATCTTCGCTTTGTCCCATGAAACGGGCGTTTGCTTTGGAAAGCTTGTCGCGAAGCGCCTTATTAGTCACTGCAATGATAAGCGGCGACTGATTTCCCATACCGGTAGCGGCATATGTGCCGGCTTTGACTACCTGGTCAATCAGTTCTTTGGAGACCATATCAGGCTTGTACTTGCGCACACTTCTTCTTTCCATAATCGTTTGCATTGTTTCACTCATATTTATTTCCTCCGTAATAAAATAGTAAAATGCCTTGAAAAAGCAGCCGGAATGTAAATTTCCTGCTGACGTTGTGCTTGAAACCTAATAAAATTATACCACGTTTTGTAGTGATGAAACAAGGACGTCGTGTCCAGTAAGCGATACTTTGAAAGTTGTGAATTTTGCCGAGATAGTATATAATATTTAATATAACCTATGCACAGGTTGCAATCTGCTGCAAGCGATGCTTTTTGCAGGCGAAGCAGGAGCGTTGCTCCGATTTAAAGGATGTGAAGGAAATCATGAAACCCATAACAATCATAAAGGATGAGGCATATGCAGACGATTTGCTGGCACAGGCGCAGCAGAAGACGTTGAATATATTTTTAACGGATCTAAAGCTGCCTGATTATGTGGAAGAAATTCTTGCGTCTCTGGAGCAGGCTGGTTACGAGGCTTATGTAGTGGGAGGCTGTGTCAGAGATGTTTTGATGGGAAGGATGCCTGCGGACTGGGACGTGTGCACGTCTGCATTGCCAGAGGAGACCGCCGTTTGTTTTGCGGAGCAGAAAACGATTCTTACGGGGATGAAACATGGGACTGTCACTGTTTTGGCAGATGGGCGGCCCGTGGAGGTAACCACGTATCGCATTGACGGGGAGTATCTGGACAGTCGTCATCCGTCGAAGGTGGAATTCACTCCAAGCCTGGAGGAAGATTTGCAACGGCGTGATTTTACTATGAATGCCATCGCATATTGTCCATCTGTAGGGATGGTGGACGTTTGCGGCGGCCGGGTGGATATTGCAGCGAACATGATACGATGTGTAGGTGATGCGGAACAGCGTTTTCGGGAAGACGCTCTGCGGATTCTGCGGGGATTGCGCTTTGCGGCAACGATGGGATTTGCACTGGATGCTGAGACTGCTGCGGCTGTTGATAGTTGTCGGACTTTGCTGCGCCATATATCCAAGGAGAGGATTAACCAGGAATTTTCCAAGCTGGTTCTGGGGGAATATGCGGACGAAGTTATTAACGCATATTACAAAGTGTTGAAAATTTGCGCGCCTGGTATTGTGAGAACTGCTTTGAAAGGGCTGCCAGAAAGCTTGCCGGTTCGATTGGCGGTATTATTTCCGAGGGATACGGTGCAAGCTTTACGAAATTTGAAATTTGACCGTGTTACAATAAATATGGCTTCAGCTGTTTCAAAGCTTTTGGAGAGGCGGAACAAACCTTCTGTGGAACGCGGAGAAATGCTGCGGCTGCTGCGTGAGGCGGGCCGGGAAGTAACGGAGCTTTATTACGCGGCTGCAGATCAAAGACGACCGGACAGTGTTCGGGTTTTCCCATTTCTGGAAGAACTGTTGGCGGAAAATCCTTGCTATCTCATAGAACATCTCGCGATTTCCGGTAAGGATTTGATCGAGATGGGAATGAAATCGGGGCCCGCCGTAGGGGATGCGCTTGACAACGTGTTAGATCTCATTATAGAGGGAAGTTTGAAAAACGATCGCGATGAATTGTTGCGTCATATCGCAAATACGGAATGTAAAAATGAAAAAGGATGGAAGGAGCAGAAAAATGAATTACAATGTAAAACGAATTTGGGCCATTAGCTTTAGTCCTACAGGAAGCACTGCACAGGTGGTTTTCGAAGCGGCTGAAAGAGCTGCTGCGGAGCTTGGAGGATTGCCTGTCCATACAGTAGATCTAACAACTCCGTTTGGTAGAGAGGATATGCTCTGCTTTGGAACGGAGGATATGGTATTCGTAGGGATGCCTACTTATGCAGGAAGGCTTCCGAATAAAATCATGCCTTTCATCCGAGATATGATTAAGGGTTCCGGAGCGTCGGGCATACCTGTTGTTACCTTTGGTGGACGGAACTTTGATGATTCACTGGCAGAGTTAACGGATTTGATGGAGGAGAATGGGTTTAAATTGGCCGGAGGCGGCGCGTTTGTTTGCCGGCATGCGTTTGTGGATATAGCCGTGGACCGTCCTGATGAAGAGGATGCGAGCAGGGCGGCAGCATTGGGCGTGGCAGTGGCAAAAAATATTCAGGCAGGCAGAGAAGTGGCGGTATCGGAGTTTCCGGGGAATCATCCGGCGGGATCGTACTATGTACCGAAGGGGGTTGATGGACAGCCTGCGGTGTTTTTAAAAGCCAAGCCTCAAATTGACGAGGAAAAATGCGTGCACTGCGGACGTTGTGCCGAAATCTGCCCGATGGGAAGCATTGAAAAGGATACGCTGCAGGCAACAGGAATCTGTATTAAATGTCAGGCGTGCATCTCCCATTGTCCTGTTGACGCGAGATATTTTGATGACACGGGTTTTCTCAGTCATAAGAGAATGCTGGAGGAAACCTTTGCTGACGCGAAACCAGAGAATTTGCTGGTGATATAGATGGATTTATATTTGCGATGTTTTCTTGCGGCGAAGTTCCTTTACCAGACCTACATCGAAGCTGTAGCCCCGTCCCTTGACTTCCTTGATTTGGCTTACTGTGATAAAGGCCTGCGGATCAATCCTGAGCGCTTCCTGCTGAACGTGGTGTAAATCCCGGGATGTGGTAACGCAGAGAATCGTATTTTGCTGTGCGGCGGTGTAGTTGGTTTCGCCGTAGAAAATTGTGGCGCCGATGACCAGGTCGGAGAATTTCCGACGTATCTCATCGGTTTTCTGGCTGATGATGAACAGCTGAACAGCGCTGCTGCCAGCTACGGATACTTTGTCGGCAATAATAGAGTACAGCAGAGTTAGAAGAATACCCAGGAGAATTTGATCTGCGGATTCTGCAAAAATCACCTGAGACAGCAGAATCGTAAAATCCAGCAAATACATGGGAATCGACAGGGGCAGACCGGCTTTTTTGTTGAGGACAACGGCAACGATATCTGTACCGCCAGTGGACGCGCCCATACGAATAACGATCCCCATGCCGATACCTGCAAGAATGCCTCCGTAAACCATGGCTAAGAATGAATTTTGTGTGAGATGCTGCAGGGCCGGAAACTGTTCGAATAAATTCATGAACAGCGGATAAGAAAAGGATCCTACCAGGGTAGACGCGGCAAATTTTTTGCCCAGCATAACAGCGCCGAAGGCAAACAGAAGACCATTGCCGGCGAAGACGGTATAAGAAATAGGAATTGCCATATAATGATGTACAATCCGGGCAATGCCGGTGCAGCTGCCGATCATGATGCCGGAAGGTAAAACGAAAGCGACTACACCGAAGGCCACGGTGGCTGTTCCCAGCAGAATGCCGGCAAGACGTATAAATGTGTAAAAATTGATTGTACGCGATTGCATGTATATATCCTCCTGAAAGTTTCAAATCATAACACAGGAGTATTATAACATGTATTTGTTTTTTGTAAACTAAAAAAGCGTAAAAATGTCAATAAAAACTGTTGTTTTAGACAATGCACATGCATTAGGAACTTAGTTGAAATGTTGTTTTTTCTTTTGATGTTTGAATTTCTTTTATATCTTTATATTTCTGCAAACAATTCCGGATGAAGCCTATAACAGGCGACTGCCTGGTACATCAAATGGTTTGCTAGGGTATCGTCGGTTTTGAAATTGGTGATAGCGCGAATTTTTGTCAGCCGGTACTGAATGGTGTTTCTGTGGACGTAAAGTCTTGCGGCGGTGCTTTTTACATCGCAGTCCTCGTCCAGGTAAAACACGGTGAGGGTTTCCAGAAGGGCGTCGCTGTCCGCGTCCTGCAACAGCGGCTTCAAAATATTGCGGCAGATGCGGAAGGCGTCCGCCTTTTCCCGGCAAAGGGTTTCACACTGGTGCGCAAATAAAATATCACCGTAGGAGAATAACTTTTGTCCTGGAAACATGCGGATTGCAAGGGGAATGGTCTCACTGTACAAAAGATAGGTCCTGCGGGTTTCTTCCGCCTGATTGTCGCAGGGGAAGAAGGATATTGTGTAGCTTTTGCAAAGTGAATCCAGTCGTTTTGTCATGTCTTGCAGGTACTCTTTGTCGGTGCTGGTGGCGGAGGAATACATGATAAAGCTGACGATAAGGGATTCGTAGGTATCCACGATAACGGTTTTATCCCAATCCTCGGAGCAGGCTTTGATCTGCTGCACCATTTCTCTGCGCAGACGAAGTTTTGTTCGCGGCTCCAGCCCCTCAAAGACAGGGCGCAGGAACACAGAAGTATTGATGGACTGAATGTTGATAGAAAGCTTTGCGGAGATCTGGCGCATTTTCTCTGCATCGCCGTCCAGGATGGAGGAGATCAGAGAGTTTTCCAGAATGTTGCCTGCGTCCATATTCCAAAGCTTGGAGAAAATTTCTAAAAGCTCGACGATGTTGTACATGTCGTCCATGGTGAGAAAACCCAATTCATCGATGGCGTAGATGGAAAAGTTACGGTATTCAAAAATAGTAAAGGGCAGACGGAAAATGCGCAGCGTCCGTCCCTGCCAAAACGTTTCCGCGCCGTGACTGTCTGAGCAGTCGGTTTCTTCGTAAAGCCGGTGAATGTCAGCAGCGGTGATATCGTTTGCGGCAGGATATTTGGACAGGCAGACGTTGTTCATCGCCGTATCAGAAAGAAGCACCGTACATTTCAGCGAGTCGCTGATAAGACGCAGCAGGCTGGGCAGATTTTTGCGGTCCTCCGGCAGTCGTGAAAACAGGGCGACGACGTTGTTGATCAGGTCTTTCTCTTTGCTGCGCGCGTGAAAGATGGCGTTGTAGACATCGTAAAGGACTTCTCGATAGAAGCAGTCCATGCGGCCTTTTGGCATGGCGATTAGAGGAAAGCCCAGGCGGTCTGCCGTTTCGATTAAAGACGGATGAATTTCTTTGAGAAAAATGCCCTCATAGTAGATGACTACGGCGGCGTCGCCGATGCTGTGCATGTATTCGAGATGACGGCGCTGTAGTTCATAGTCGCCCGCAATGCCCCGAAAAGAAGTCAGGGTCAGGTCGCCGTCGTTGACGGCGGGGTCCAGAGAAAACAGCGAAACATCGTAGATTTCCAGCACGGAAACATTGTTGACGATATGGTTTAGACCCTTTTCTCCGGCAAGCACTCTGGCATTGCGCAGGGAAGGCAGCTGCAGGCAGTCGGAAACAGTAAGACTCATAAAATGACCTCCGTAACGTGTGATACCTATATTCTAGTCCAGGACGAAATGGAATGCAAGAATTGATTGTATCGATGTATAAATGAAAGAGAAAAACTATGAATTTTTGGCTGAATTTTTGCGTCGTTGTTGTTTACGTGCACAAAAATAGAAAGACTTTTTCCGCAATTAGGCCAATGACAAGGGAATGCCCATACTGTTATACTTACGGTAACGCAATGATCCCTTGTTATTTTGAAAGGAGAAGACAAATGGCTGAAGCAAAGAAAAGTCATGTTGAAACCATCACGCTGGAACAGGTTCCAGACAGTGAGAAAAAAAGCTGGCCTTCCATCGCCTTTATCTGGGCGGGGAACGTCATTTGTGTACCGGCGCTGATGGTAGGCGCTATGGTATCCGCCGGGCTGAATTTTAAAGAATCCATTCTGGCGATGTTTATCGGTTATGGCATCGTCGTCGCGCTGATGATGCTGATCGCGGCGCAGTCAGCACAGACTGGAAGACCGACGGTCATCGCAGTATCCAGAGCGCTGGGAGACAGAGGTTCTCAGTACACCTTATCCCTGATCATCGCAATTTCCATGATCGGTTGGTACGGGTATCAGACCATCGTCTGTGCATCTTCCTTCTGCTCGTTGATGCAGTCCAGTTTTGGAATCGCGTTCCCTGAATGGCTGGCATGTATCATCTGGGGTACGCTGATGCTGATTACAGCCTTTTACGGAATCGGGCTGACGAAGATTCTCAACGTGGTCAGTGTACCGCTTTTATTCGTATTTCTGATTTACGGTGTGTCTATCGCCCTGGAAGACGGCGGCGCGGCGGTTCTGTCCGCGTATCAGCCGGAAGGTGGCGGCGGTATGATGGTCGGCATCACTATTTCCGTCGGCGGCTTTATCTCCGGCGCAGCTACCTGCGGCGACTATAATCGTTACAGCAAAGATGGAAAGAGCGCTGCCCTTTCTTGTCTGTTCGGCGTCATTCCGGCAGGCGTGGGCGCGTTGGCATGCGGCGCGATTCTGTCCATCTGCTCCGGCGATTCCGATATTACTGTGATGTTTGCCAACGTAGGGCTGCCTGCTGCCGGCATGCTGGTGCTGATTCTGGCAACATGGACGACCAACGTAGGAAACGCTTATTCCGCAGGAATTGCAGTCGTAGATATTTTTAAGATGAGAGACGATCGCAGAGCGATTGTGACCGCAATCTGCGGCATCATCGGGATTCTGCTCTCTCTGGGCGGCATCGTATACTATTTCGTGGATTTCCTGTCCATTCTCAGCTATCTGATCACACCGATCTGCGCGGTTCTCATTGCAGACTACTGGGTGATGGGACGCGGTAAAAGCGAAGGCTGGGAACCGTTCCCGGGCGTCAACTGGCTGGGCGTGGTCGCATGGATCTGCGGCGCGCTGACTACATATTTTGACAAGTTCTTCATTCCGGAACTGGTCGGCATTGCTGTTACCATTGTTATCTACTGGATTTTGTGCACTGTCGTGAAAAATCCGAAGTACAATCCGTTTGCGAAGGAGGCATAGAGAGATGAGCAAAACATATGAAGCTGCGAAGATTTCCATCGAATCCTGCATGGGTGTGAAACCGGGCGAAAAGTTCCTGCTTCTCACCGATGTAGAGCAGATCGATCTGGCAAAGGAATTTGTAAAAGCCGGCAATGACCTGGGCGTTGAAACCGTAATGGTTTGCGGTCCTGTGCATCAGGGCGGAGAAATGCCGGCGCTTTCTAAGGCGGCTATCGATCAGGCGGAGGTCTGCATGATGATTACCACCGGTTCTTATACCCACACAAAGGGCAGAGCCGAGGCGACGGAACGAGGCTGCAGAATTGCTTCCATGCCGGGCATCACCGAAGAAATCGTACAAAATACCCTGGGCGCTGATTACGACGAAGTAGAGCGCATCGGAACGATTCTGGCGGAAAAGCTGACAAAAGCAGAGAAGATTCATATTACCACGGAGGCGGGTACAGATTTGACCCTTTACTGCGGCAGCAGAACGGGTATCGCCGATACCGGAAAGCTGACGGAGAAAGGCGCTTTCGGCAATTTACCTGCCGGCGAAGCTATGGTTGCACCCATTGAAACAAAGGGAGACGGCAAATTAGTCGTAGATGGTGTGATCGCAGATTTTAAGGTGATGGAGGAACCGCTGACGCTGACCTTCCAGGACGGCAGAATTGTAAAGACGGAAGGTCCTGACGCGGAAACCTTTGATGCTTTTGTGGCTCAGTTTGAGGATACCGCGCGGCAGGTCTGTGAATTCGGCATCGGTACCAACCCGACCTGCACGATTATGGGCAACGGTCTGGTAGATGAGAAAGTATTCGGCACCATTCACATTGCCTGCGGAAACAATTTGTTCATGGGCGGGCAGCAGGACTGCGATATGCACTACGACATGATCATCAACGCGCCGACGGTGTGGATTGATGAGGAATGTGTCATGGACCACGGAAACCATATTTATTAAGAACGGCGTTGTGAAGATAAATTTGTAAGGTAGATTTGAGAGGTAAAGAAAATGGCGAAAGAATTAAGACGTGAAGAATTGACGAGTATCGTTTACGGCTCCAGCTTTTACGGCGGTGGCGGCGGCGGATCCGCAGAAGAAGGATTGGCGCTGATTGAAGCCATGTATGCAGAAGATCCTGACGCGTGTATCAAAATGATCGACATTGACGAAATGGACGACGATCCGAAGGTAGTGTCCACCATGATCGCGGCGCTGGGTTCTCCAGTTGCGACAAAGGGCAGAACTTTCCAGGACGAATCGGTCAATGCAGTAAAGGGTATGAGCGAGGAAGCGAGATTCCTGGGCAAGGAATTGAAATATGTGTATTCCGGCGAAATGGGCGGCGGTAACACCATGCTTCCTCTGTACGCTGCGTGGAAGTGCGGGCTGCCGATTATCGATACGGATGGAAACGGCCGCGCTGTGCCTGAACTGAATACGGGACTGCTGCCGGTACACGGCGTGCCGACCAGCCCGGTGATTTTAGCCAGCGAAGCGGGAGACACCATGGTGGCGAGAACAGAAGATCCGATGGATGGCGCTGCCTGTGAAAAAATCGCGAGATATATGTGTCAGGCATTTGATCAGGGCATCGGCTTTGCCGCATGGATGATGAACAAAGAGCAGCATCTGGCGGCATCCGCGCTGGGACAGATGACCCTGGCAGTCGAAGTCGGTGATATTCTGAGAAAGACGCCGGCGGCAGAGGCTGTAGATAAGCTGAAGTCCTACTTTGCGGCAAAAGAAATTCCGTTTGAGGCCATTGTTTCTGAAGGCGCCATTGTGGATATTGAAATCGATTCTGCCGGAGGCTTTGATACGGGCGTAACCACAGTGCGCGCCGATAACGGTGAGGAGTTTAAGGTGATTTTTCAGAATGAAAACCTGTATGTGCAGGCTGAGGGAGAAACCCTCGTGACGATTCCGAGCATTATTTCCACCCTGGATTTGACCGATGCAAAGAACGCAGTGCCTGTCTCCAACAGTGAAACCTATGTGGGACAGAGAATCGCTTTGACCGGGACCAAAGCAAATCCGCGCTGGTATGACCTGCCGGAGTGCTACGGTTGCTGGAATGAAGTGATGATCAGCGCTGATTACAGAAACGCGAAACCGGAAGTGAAGTTCTGGTAAAAATAGAAGCCCCGCTGGCGCTGTGCGCGCTGACGGGGCTTGCATATTTAAGGAACGATTTAGTTACCGGTAGGAATAAAAGGTCTGACAGCGCCTGCGACCACGTTAATCGGCATGGTTTGCAGAATGATTTTGCCAGGACCCTTCACAAGAGTATTGAAGATGCCTTCGCCGCCGAAGAGCATGTTCTTTACGCCTGGGACAGAAACGATATCCATAGAACAGGTAGATTCCATAGCGGCCAGATAGCCAGTATCTATAATCATCTCCTGTCCCGGAGCTAAATTATATTCTACTGCGTAGCCATCAATTTCAACAAAGGCAATACCACGGCCGGACAGCCTTTGCATGATGAAGCCTTCGCCGCCGAAAAAGCCTGCGCCGGCTCTCTTTTGAAAGAAAATCGATAGATCTACTGTTGCTTCGCTGGCCAGAAATGCGCTTTTCTGTACGATCATTTCGTGTCCGGGATTGATGTCGAAGGCTTTGATAGAACCTGGAAAACTGGAGGCAAAAGCGATCTGTCCGCTGCCTCCCTGAGCGGTATAGCGATTTTGGAATAACGTGTCTCCGGAGAAAACGCGGCCTAGCGCCCGACCGATACCTCCGTTAGAAGTGGTTTCCATTTTCATGTTTGGTGTCATCCAGCTCATGGCGCCGCTCTCTGTAATCAGGGTTTCACCTGCTTCTACGTCGCAAATGACAGCAGGCAGAGGTTCTCCTACGATTGTATATTTCATAAAGTGCTCCTTTCAGCAGTGTTTTGATAATTTTATTGTAGCAGACAGGGAAACTGGTGTAAAGGTGAAAAATATGTTTTAAAATGGGATATAATTGTGGTATACTAAATCTATTGATAACAATATTTGGAGGAAACGACATGACAGAACCTGTTTCAACGAATTTTATTCATAGTATTATTGATAAGGACCTGGAATCCCAGAAGAACGGAGATACGGTATATACCCGTTTTCCGCCGGAACCCAACGGCTACCTGCATATCGGTCACGCCAAGGCGATCTGCATTAACTTCGGCACTGCTGAGAAGTATGGCGGCATGTGCAATTTGCGGTACGACGATACTAACCCGGTTAAAGAAGATGTAGAATACGTCAGCGCTATTGAGGAAGATATTCGCTGGCTGGGCTTTAAGTGGGATAAGCTGCTTTGGGCATCCAACTATTTTGATAAGATGTACGAAGCGGCGGTTGAGTTGATTAAAAAAGGAAAGGCTTACGTTTGCAATCTGGATGCGGAGCAGATGAAGGAATATCGCGGCACTTTGACCTGTGCAGGTATGGAAAGCCCTTGCAGAAATCAGACGGTTGAGGAAAATCTGAAGCTCTTTGAGGAAATGAAGGCAGGCAAATACGCTGACGGCGAGCGGGTGCTGCGTGCGAAAATCGATATGTGCTCCCCTAATATCAATATGAGAGACCCCGTTATCTATAGAATCGCTCATAATCCTCCTCATCACAATACGGGAGATAAGTGGTGCATCTATCCGATGTACGATTTTGCGCATCCGATAGAAGATGCGATTGAGGGGATTACTCATTCTCTTTGCTCTTTGGAATTTGAGGATCACAGACCGCTTTACGAGTGGGTTCTCAGGGAAGTAGGCTGGTGGGAAAACCCGCCGCAGCAGATTGAATTTGCCAGACTGAATATTACCAACACGGTCATGAGCAAGCGTTATCTGCGCAGTTTTGTGGAAGACGGCGTTGTAGACGGCTGGGATGACCCAAGAATGCCGACCCTTGCAGGTATGCGCCGCAGAGGCTATACGCCGGAGTCCATCAGGGATTTCTGCGAACGAGTCGGTGTGGCTAAATCCAACAGTACGGTGGAAATCTCTTTGCTGGAGCATTGCATCCGTGAGGATTTAAAGACGAAAGTTGAAAGCAGAAATGTTATCGAAAATCCGATTAAGGTTGTGATTACTAACTATCCAGAAGATAAGACCGAGATGATCGAACTGGAAAACAATAAGGAAGTACCGGAAATGGGTACCCGTGAGATTCCATTTTCCAGAGAACTTTATGTAGATGGCGCGGACTTTATGGAAGTACCGGCGAAGAAGTATTTCAGACTGTTCCCGGGCAACGAAGTTCGGTTTAAGGGCGCTTACTTCATTAAGTGCGAGGAGGTTGTTAAGAATGAGGACGGCTCCATCAAGGAGCTACGCTGCACCTATGACCCGCAGACTAGAAGCGGCAGTGGTTTTGAAGGACGTAAGGTGAAAGGAACGATTCATTTTGTGGATGCGCGGACGGCAGTGAAAGTGAAGATTCGCAATTACAGCTATCTGATGGTGCCGGACGAGAACGGTGAAAATGTGCTGAACCCGAATTCTGTTGAGGAAACCTGGGGTTATGCTGAGCCGTCACTGGCTGAAGCGGCGCCGGGCGAGCGGTTCCAGTTCTTCCGTCACGGTTACTATGTGGCAGACAGCAAGCTGACGACCGATACCGAAAAGGTCTTCAACCGGATCGTCGATTTGAAGAGCTCCTGGAAGCCGGCAAAATAAGGCGGGGACGGATCTTGACGGGACCGAACGGATCGCCATTAGAAAAAATATGCAGAATCCTCTTTGTGGATAAAACCACAGAGAGGATTTTTTTTTTTTTTTTTTTTTGACACGAATATGGATTTATTTTACATTAATGTAAAATAAAATTTGAAATGCGTACGCGAGTATGATATGATGTAAGAAATTGGAAAAGAAGAGAGGCCATGGGTGTATTTTTGGACTTGGTGGAAGAAGAATTGAGAGAACAGCGGAAACTGCGGCAGCAGAGTGAGAAAGCGCTGGCACGAGCCCCGGCGGGGTATTTGAAGAACCGACCCAGGAAAAGTGGGATTGCGTTTTATGCGTGCAAAAATAATAATGGGAAAAGTTATGCCGAGAATATCAGTCAGAATAGCCGACAGATTGAAAAACTAGCCCAAAAGAAATTGCAGCAGCAAATTTTGCGAACGGCAGAAATCAATATTGCAGCGTTAGAAACACTCCAGAAGATATATCAAGAGAATCAATATCTGGATATCATTGAAAGTATTCCTCAGACTTACAGAGATGCATTTCAATATTTGGCAGTTGATAAGCTAAAAGCGGCTCAATCGGGTATGCCAATACAATTGAATTTTGACGAAAAATATCATATTCATGAAACGGTATGTGGTTTGTTGGTGCGATCTAAATCTGAGGTGATTATTGTGAATACGCTAGTCAAATACAACATTCCTTTTCTATATGAAAAGTGATTTCCATATCCGAATGCAAGAGGATATTATTTTGAACCGGATTTTACCTTTGAATTGCCAACTGGTGAAATTATAATCTGGGAACATCTAGGACTTCTGAAAAATGAAGATTATAGCATACGTACAGGAGAAAAATTAATGACTTATCAAAAACATGGATTTTGAATTGGACGCAATTTAATTCTTACGCAAGATGATGAAAAAGCAAACTGCAGTAGCGGGTATATCGATGAAATTGTAAGGACGCAGTTGCTTCCTTACTTTAGATAGACCAAATGATTTTGACGAATTTGACACTATGACTTATTTACATGTAGGAAAGTGTCAGATTTTAAGAATGCATAAGTGGAAAATGACACTATTACGTGATGTTAAAGAGGATTGTGTCAGAAAATAGGATAAATATCTGGAAATTGATAAAAAACAAGTACGGTTTCAGTACAGATAGCGAGATCAAATGGGAATCAGCGAATGAAGACAGGCTGATTTTGACACAACTGGTGCAGTTTTATCTGAATAGTGTCATTTTCCATATTTCACATTTGTGGAAAATGACACTCTGCGGTCAAATTTATGGAGATTGTGTCAGAAATTAAGAAACCAGATTTTAGTGCAGCATAGAAATCAAAAGACCCGCCGCGATGATGATGAACGCGGCTACGTCGAGGGGACTTTCGAAGATTTTTTCCCGGTTTTGCAGGCGGCTCCACACATAGAACAGCACGCCGGGCGCGAACATCATAGCGGAGATCACAATATTGGAAATGCCAGTGGCGTACAGCATCCAAAATCCATAAATGACGCCGAGAATGGAAATTAACCAGGCATTGAAGCTGACAGGATTATGGCCGAAACGCCGGTCTTCAAAGCAGGTTTTCAGGCAATACAGGGCGGATAGTACGAAAGGAATCATGATTGCGCTGGTTGCCAGGGTATACAGCGCTTGATAGGTGGACGATTGAAAATATACAATAATCAGCAGTACTTGAATGATGGCAGCGGTGAGAAGGAGTGCGCCGATTGGCGCATGACGGCCATTTTCTTTGGTAAGAAAGCGGGGAAAACAGCCGCCGCAGGCAGGCGCATATGCACTGTCAGCAGTCACGATGGTATAGGAAAACATGGCGCCTGCTATGGAGATGATGACGCCTATATTGATTAGTGTCGCACCCCACGGTCCCACCACATGAGACAAAAGTACAGCCATGGCCGGATCTTCCAAATTTGCCAGCTCGCTCCTCGGCATGATTCCCATACTGAGAATGGAAATCAGTACATAAAGAACCAGCAGGGAAAGAAACGAAAGTGTCGTTGCTTTGCCTGCGATTGCAGTAGATTTAGCGCGGCCCGAGATTACGACTGCGCCTTCAATACCCGTAAAAATCCATACGGTAGTATAGGTGGTTTCCAGGACTTGCTTTCCCAGAGAATATCCAGTATCCTCACCCAAGAAATTTTCAAGAAAGATGTCCAAATCAAAAGCGCCGAGGAATATGACAAACAGAATAAATGCCGCAATCGGCACGATTTTAGCTAAGACGATGATGGTATTGATTGTGACTGCTTCTTGCACGCCGCCCATAATCAGCAGGGTAAATGCCCATACTAAAATTGAAGCGCCGATGATGGAAGCTAAATTATTACCATCCCCAAACAGTGGAATGAATTGTCCGAGCGCGGCAAAGAGTAATGTTGCGAAGGACACCTGGGAAAGAATAGCGCTGATCCAGTAACCCCATGCGGAATTAAAGCCGGTGTAAGGACCGAAGCCTTCTCTGGCATAGGTGAAAATACCGCTTTTTAAATTTGGTCTAACAATGCTAAGTCTGTTAAAACACATGGCAAGGCTATACATGCCTGCGCCTGCAATTGTCCAACCGATGAGAACTGATAGCGTGCCCGCCCCATTTGCCGCCAAATCGCTGAACATACTGAAAACACCGCTTGCCAACGTTGTACCGATTGCAAAGCAGGTTAATTTGAATAAACCAAGACCTTGTTTTTCCTGCATAAAGATTTCCTCGCTGTTTTTTAAAATCGTTAAGCATAATATGTGCAGAGGTCAGGAGGCTTATGCGCGGCTATGGGAAAAAGAAACCTGTTTTATCGCTGTCCAATTTGTGGTAAGATACCAGTAAGAAAGTGAGTATTGAAATGATGACCAATATTTTAGTTGTAATGATAAAATGCCTGGCGGCTATTTTGGCAGGAATTCTTGCGGGGAATGGAGCTGTGTACTTTTTCAACAAAATGCCGGCGGCATGGCTTTGTGATTATGGAGAAGCTCCGTCTGAGGAACTGAAGGATCAATATACGCAGCGAGTCAAAAGCTATCCATGGAAGTTTATATTTACTATGATGTTTGTTATCGTCAATATTAAACTGGTTGTGGATGACTGGCAGTTTGCTGTGGCGGCGTTTTGCAGTCTCTGGCTTCTTCTGGAAATCGCTATTGCGGATAAAAAGTATCGGATTATACCGGATCAGCTGGTAATTCTTTTGGCAGTCACGGCATTCGGATTTATTTCTTATCATAATGGCTGGCAGGACTGTTTTTTCGGCGGACTTGCGGGATTTGGAATTATGGGATTTACAGCCCTTCTTGGAAAGATGGCGTATCGAAGAAATACCCTGGGAGGCGGCGATATCAAGCTGTTTGCAGCGTTGGGACTGATTATGGGTCTGCGAGGGATTTTTGTTGTGTTTGTATTGACAACGTTGCTTAGCGCCGGGCATTTGATCAGTCTTCTTGTGAGAAAGAAAATCCGCCGTACGGATACGATTCCTATGGCTCCGTATATCGCGGCGGCGGCCGCTGTTTACCTGATTGTTTTGTGGGATTATACTCCTATGCTGCTCCTGTCGCTGTGAGAAACATGCGAGGAGGGATCAGTTTTTTCTCTGTGAAGAAAAAAACATTTATAGTTGACAGCTTTTGTGTTAATATAGACATAAGAATAAAATGGAGGAAGTATATGATCACGAGCAAACAGAGAAGCTATTTGCGGGGATTGGCACAAAGGCTGGACGCCACGGTTTATATAGGAAAACAGGGATTGACAGAAAATGTAATAAAGGAAATCGATACTGGTTTGGCTTGCCGTGAGTTGGTAAAGGTAAAGATGCAGGAGGGCTGTGAAATGCGGCCGGGAGACGCTGCGGATCAGGTCGCGGGTCAGCTGGGAGCTGAGTTTGTTCAGGCGATTGGCCGTAAATTTGTTCTTTATCGCAGATCTGAGGATGATCCTAAGATAGAATTACCGAAAAGATAGGATCATAATATGGAACGAAATGTTTTGCTAACAATCGCGTATGATGGGACATGCTTTTCGGGATGGCAGCGGCAGACGTCTGTCAGAACGGTGCAAGGCGTTTTGGAAGAAGCATTGTCAAAGGTGTGCCGGGCGGAAATTAAGTTGAACGGAACCAGCCGTACAGACGCAGGCGTGCATGCTATTGGTCAAAGGGCGTCTTTCACGGCGGATTTCGGTATCCCGGTAGAACGGCTTCCCAGGGCTGTCAATCATCTGCTATCGGCAGGAGGTACTTACCGAACTAAGAGCAGTGATGTTAGAATCCTAGAGGCGAAGGAAATGGAATCTGGATTCCATGCCAGATTTGACAGTAAGGGTAAGCAATATCGTTATGTTATTCTTAATACGCCGGAGCCGGACCTTTTTCGAAGAAACTATGTTTATCATATAGCGGAACCGTTGGATATCCAGAAGATGCAGGCGGCAGCCGCTTTGATTGAGGGAACGCATGACTTTGCTTGCTTTCAGTCATCAGGCGGCACGCCGAGAGAGACTACGATACGGACTGTTTATCAACTGAAGGTAACCTGCAAAGAACGGGATGAAATATGGATTGAGATTGCAGGAGATGGTTTTCTTTATAATATGGTGAGAATTATCGCCGGAACACTGGTAGACGTGGGATTGGGAAGAAAAGGCCTGACGGAAATCCCTTTGATGTTAGAAACGGGACGGCGAAGCATGGCTGGGCATACAGCGCCGGCGGAAGGGCTTTGCCTGGTTCAGGTGTTTTATGATAATTTAAGTGAAAGAGAGGCAGCAGTATATGGAACAGAGCAATGACAAAAGACTTAGCTGGGACGAGTATTTTATGGAGATGGCTGAACTGACAGCCAAAAGATCTACTTGCTTGCGCAGACATGTGGGAGCGGTTATTGTAAAGGACAAGCATATTATTGCTACTGGATATAACGGCGCGCCGAGAGGTATACGGCATTGTGACGAGTATGGAGGATGTCTTAGACAGAAGTTGCAGATACCGTCAGGACAACGCCATGAGCTGTGTAGGGCGCTGCATGCGGAGCAGAACGCGATTATTCAGGCGGCGACTCTGGGGCAGAGCATTGAGGGCGGTACTATCTACATCACCCATCAGCCTTGCGTTATTTGCGCGAAAATGATTATTAACGCAGGGCTTTCCAGGATAGTAGTACGGGAAGGTTATCCTGATGATCTGGCAGTAGAAATTTTAGATGAAGCAGGATTGAAGATTATTATGCTGCAAAAGCAGGACTAGAGGACATGTATGGAAATTACGAGACTTACTTTGTTAGGGACGTTTGCACTGGCTTTTGTTCTGGCCTTTGTGTTTTCGCCTGCAGCGATTAAGCTGGCGCCGAAAATCGGCGCAATGGATGTGCCGAAGGACGCGCGTAGAATGCATACCAAGGCTATGCCTCGATTTGGCGGCATGGCGATCTTTATTGGGACTACGGTTTCGCTGATTGTTTTCGCGGGACAAAATGAGAAGATCCTGCCGGTTATCATTGGCGGAACGCTGATCTATATTCTGGGTGTGGTGGACGATTTAAAGAATCTGCCGGCAAAGGTGAAATTCGGGGCGCAGGTGATAGTCGCAGCGCTCATGTATTATATGGGCTTGCGGATAAAGTTTATTACGGATTATTTTGGAGAAGGCGTGCTGCACTTTGGAACGGCAGTGTGCTTCATTGTAACTATTTTGTGGATTGTAGGAATTACGAATACGATCAACCTGATTGACGGATTGGATGGATTGGCGGCAGGTACGGCGGCTATTTCGTCTCTTTGTATTGCTTATGTAGCATATATTCACGGCAATGAGTACGGCATGATGGTAGTGTGTCTTTCCATGCTGTCTTTGGCGGGAGGCTGTATTGGATTTTTGCCTTTTAACTTCTATCCTGCAAAGATCTTTATGGGGGACGGCGGATCGTTATTCCTGGGATTTATGATTGCCGCGCTGTCTGTAGTAGGTCCGCTGAAACGATCTACGATTATCGCGGTAGTTGTACCGGTTATCGTGTTGGGGATTCCTATCTTCGATACGTTTTTCGCTATTTTGAGGCGTGTAGTCAACCGTCGGCCTATTATGGAGGCAGATAAAGGACATTTGCATCACAGACTGATGGCTTTAGGCTACGGACAGCGCCGAGCTGTTCTAATGCTGTATGGAATCAGTGCGATTATGGGAATGGCGGCGGTTCTGGTAAGTCGGGAGCTTTATAAGGATGCTTTGGTATTGGTAGGGATTGCAACGATTTACTTATATGTATTCTTAACTGACCCGAATCATAAGATGCCGCATATTAAGGCTGTGAATATTGCGCGAGAGGAACGAAAGGAAGAACTTAAGCGGGAACCCGGCGAAAATACAGTTTCGGAGGAAATGGAGGAGCAATGAAGGTAAGGAGAAGGATACTTGCTGTTTTTACGGCGGTATCGTTATTGTTAACGGCTATGCCCGGAGCGGCGTTTGGCGCGGAGGTTTGGCAGGAAGAAAACCGTACAGCTGAGGAGAACGGTATATCTGTTACTGCCGCGGAGGCAGATTCTGATGATTATGCCGCGTTGGAAAAGGCATCTGATGGAGAGCAGGCGGTTGAAAGAGAGTATATTATTACATCATCCGCTGATCTGACGAAAATGGTGAGACCTTCCGGGGTAGTATCTATCGATTATGCTGGTGATGGAATAGCTTTGATCACCTTGTCGAAGCAAGCAGACTTAGATGATATCGCAACTGATTTGTCGAAGCAATATCCCGATGTAGATATTCAGCCTAATTATATCTATGAAAGCAGCAATGTTACGAGAGACCCGTTTCTGAGTCTGCAGTGGGGATTGATAAACGGTTCTGGAGCGGACATTGCTTTTGAACAGGCGTATCGTTTTGTGGCAGCACATAAAAGTACGATGAAAGAAACCGTGGTTGCTGTGATAGATTCAGGCTTTGATTTTAATCATCCTGATCTGGCGGCTGTAACTTGGGTAAACCAGGGAGAAACCGCGGGTAATGGGAAGGATGATGATGGCAACGGCTATAAGGATGACGTCCACGGCTACGATTTTTCTGGAAAAACGCCGAAAGTATTGTCAACGGCTTTTGGAAAAGGAAAAAGCAGCGAATATCACCATGGAACGCATTGCGCCGGTATTATCGGAGCAGAGACCGGTAATGATATAGGGATCGCAGGAATCGGCTCTATTTCTGGCAAGCTGTCCATGATGAGTCTGAAGGTTCTCGGTCCCAATGGAGAGGGATCGGCCTTTAAGGTGATACAGGCTATTCGTTATGCGGAGAAAAACGGCGCAGATATTTGTAATCTCAGTATGGGCACGTATCAATATGACAGCGCGCTGTATAAGGCGATGGCGAATTCCAAGATGCTCTTTGTCTGTGCTGCGGGGAATAACCGGCGGGATGTGGATCAGTTTCCAATGTATCCGGCTTGCTATAAACTGGAGAATATTATCAGCGTAGGCAATATGGAATCCGGCGGGCAGTTGTACAGGCTTTCTAACTACGGTAAGACTTCAGTGGATTTAGCAGCGCCGGGGACAGATATCTACAGTACGTTTCCAGGCAATATGTACGAAAATCTCACAGGCACATCTATGGCAGCGCCTTTTGTTACGGGGGTAGCTTCCTTGATCCATTCCTATTATGAGGGCATTTCGGCGGCACAGATGCGGATGCTGATTCTGGATAACTGCAGTTATGCTGTCGGATTGGGCGGCAAGGTGGCGGGAAACCGCTGTCTTAACGCGTATAAGCCTTTGATAGCAGAAAGTAGAGATGCTTTTCTTCCCGATAGGATTGCGCCGGTAGTTGAGACGGAAGTGACGGCGATAGAAGGTTCTTATAAAGAGCTTTTAACCATTAAAGCGACCGATGACAGCGGTGATTTGGCAGAGGTGAGATATGCCAGAGGCAGCCATAATAAAGCATATTTTCGAAATGGCAAAGGGTTCGAGGTGGAACTGGACGAAAACAGCACAGGGATGAAGAAAATGGGCGTACCGGGGACTTATAGCGTTTATGCAAGAGATCCATCGGGCAATGAGACGTTGGTAGAGGTTACGTGTACAGCTGACGCGCCGTCGACCATGAAGCTGAATTATACGAAAAAGTCGTTGGCAAAGGGGCGGAGTTTCAAACTGAGAGCGACGCTGTCAAAGTCAGGCGCTTATGGCCGGAAGCTAACGTATGTATCTTCAAATAGAAGTGTTGCGACGGTGACTTCGACAGGGAAAGTAACAGCTAAGAAAAAGGGAACTGCTACGATTACGGTAAAGACCGGAAATCTTCTAACGGCAAAGTGTAAGGTGACGGTGAAGTAGGGTAGAAAAAGGTATGCACCGAGTGGTCTAGACCTTTTGGATGTATGGCTAAATAGGTATATATGATAAAACTGCGGAGCATGTCGGCTCCGCAGTTTTATTTTACGGCAAAAGACTGTTTGATTTCCTTTGAAGTCTGTGATTCGCCCGATTTTCGCAAAGCTGTTGATTTTGACCGATGTTACATTATAATATGATAATAAATAATAGTGGATAGTAAATAGAATTTTGGACACTTTCAAAGAAAACTATTTAGTCGCAGTTTACCGTTCAGAGAAGGACGAGATGCCGGCAAAGTGTTGTTATTTTACAACAGAGCCCGAGAAGAATGAGGCTGCAATAGTGAATTAGGTTCTAAATAATGAAAAGGACTGCAAGAAGAAATAGTTCGTCACGCAGCAGGAAATTAGGGAACAATAAATGATGTCTATTACAATAAGAAAAGAGCTGCTCTTTATGATAGCGGCAATAGTAGTCGCCGTATATGTTTTGATTAAATGGAGAAGGGGAGCTTCTAAGGAAGAAAAGATACTTGGGGTGAAAGAACTTATCCACATCACCTTCTGCTTATACGCAATTGCTTTGGTTGGCGTTACGTTGTTTCCGATTGTGATTCCACCGAATTCTGAGCCCTATATGATGAACTATGTGAATTGGGATATCAGAAATATATGCAACTATGGAGATATGCGAAGTTTGGTGGCAAATATAGCTGGGAACATTTTGATGTTCATACCCCTTATGCCGTTGATTAGGTTAACATGGCCGCAGAAAAAAGTATCTCTGACAAAGGCTGGAATCATATCATTAGGGGTATCCAGTGTTATAGAGGGTTTACAGTATTTGGAAAATATTTTTGCTATTTCAGACTTTCCGATTCGTATCACGGATATTTCGGATTTGGCTCTTAATTTTATCGGAGGGATATTTGGGTATGGTCATTTTGAATTCTGGAGGAAGCATATCAAATGAAAAATGTAGGAGATATGGTGAAAGAAAGAGCAGGGGGTAACGAAAAACTCCTGGCGTCTGGGGAATTTTGGGCGTCAGGAGTTTTTCTATGTTCATGGTATTCTGTACTAAATATGAATTTCACCTTCGGCCAGAACTATGGCGCTGCCGCCGACTTTAATTTGACAATCTTCGCTGGTCGCGTTAATTTCTGTTAAAATCATCGATGGCCGACCCATTTTTTCGCCTTGAATGATTTTGCAGGCGTCCTGATTTTTAATCAGGTTATTGAGATGGAAAAAGTATGTCAGCGCGCCGTTGGAAGTACCCGTAGCGGCTTCTTCGTCGATGTCGTAGAGAGGCGCGAAGTTTCTGGCGTGAGCAGTAACGCCGTCTTCTGCATCCAACGTAAAGGCATGAACGCCAGTGACCTCGTAACGTGCGGAGAGATCGGACAGCGCTTTCATATCAGGCTCCATAGCATTCAGGTCAGTTTGGGAGGCAACAGGCATCATAATGTCTGGCAGTCCCGTGGAAATCAGACGCGGCAATAAAGTGATTTTTGAAGGATCATAGGATGCTCCCATGATATGGTACAGTTCTTTGACAGCGGCGGGATCATCCATTGTGCTGATCAAAGTTGGGGACGCCATGTCCATCATGACGAAACCATCCTTTATGTTGATTGAAAGGTCTCCTGCCAGAGTGTGGTTGATACAGGTGCAGTTTTGACCGATTAAACCCAGGTGCATCAATGCGGCAAAGGAACCGATGGTGGCATGACCGCAAAGATCGACTTCAGCGGCTGGCGTGAAATAACGAATTTGAAACTCATGATCATCCATTACCTTGATAAAGGCTGTTTCGGAGTAACGCAATTCGGCGGCGGTTTTTACGCAGATTTCGTCAGATGGGAAGTCTGCGCCTGCAGGAAGAATCACAACGCCGGCAGGATTTCCTCCGAAAGCAGTATCGGTAAAAGCGTCTACAATTAAAAACTTCATAATGACCTCCTCGTGTAACCTCAAATATATAGTTATAGTATAGGTGAAAAAAGAGAATCTGGCAAGAACAATTCTATATTGTATACAATTGTAGTTTTGATATAAAATTATCGGATAAAAATTATAAAAAAATAACGTTTTGAAGGAAATGTATGTGAAAACGAGGTGAATTATAGCAGCAGATTGCGTAAAGCCGTTTTGGCACGCCTATACTATTAAGGTCACTGAAAGGTGACAATTTGAGAAAAAGAGGAGAAATAATTATGGCTAAGAAGCTATATGTTGTGTGGCTCTTGATCGTCATGTTGATTTTCTCATCATTTTCTATTTATGCTGATCCGAAGACGCAATCAAAAGCTGATGAGGAAAAAGAAAGCCGCACAACGGCAGCGTTTCCGGCGCAAATTGAGCTGGAAACTGCTATGGCAGCTGCAAAAACTGCCGTAGATAAAAGAAATGAAGATTATTTAAAGGGTTTGGCCGCCTATATTCGTCATGTTAATCGGAACGTGACAGAAGGCGAGGCGGCGGCTATGGTAAGATATTTTGTAGAATATGCTGATCGATATGAAGTAGATGAGAAGATTGTAATGGCTATCGCACAGAATGAAAGTACGTATTATTGTGATGCTGTTAGCTGTGAAGATTTCAAAGGGCTAATGCAGACGGGAGATGGCCTTGCCAGAAACGCGGGCTATGATCCGACAGAGCTTTTTGATCCACAGGTGAGCATTCAAGTAGGCGCCAGATATCTCTCTATAAAGTTAGATGAGTTCGGCGATATGAGACTGGCTTTAACTGCCTACAATCAGGGATCCGGCTCGGTCCATTCGGGAAATTATTCTACCGGTTACGCGGACCTGGCGATGGCCAGAGCGAAAGGGATGGAAAATTTCCTGCAAGTAAACGGATATATTTAGAAAAGCATAGAATAGAAAGCGGAAAGCGGTCTTGACAGAGAATGTCTGGGCCGCTGTCCGCTTTTTGTCGTTTCTTAAGATTTCTTAAGAAATTGACTGAAAGATTGTATATAACAGTGATATAAGCACAAAAAAATATAAATAAAATTATAATAAAAAACAATATATAAAAACTTGCTGTGAAATCCATGTGAATTATTAAGAAATCTTAAGAAATTGTGGCAGGGATTGTTTATAATAGAACAGGCGGCAGGGTAACGCAAACGGCGCGAGTTAAAAACCCTGCGAAGAAATCTAAAAAACTATGGAAAGGGAGAAGAACGACATGGCGAAGAAGCTGATTACATTTTTGCTTGCAATTACCCTCATCGCTGGCTCATCCGTCTCTATCTATGCAACAGACGAAACAACAATAGACGATAAAGAAATTACTATCATAGCTGCTAACAATCAAGATGTGGATGCGGCCAGTATGGAGAATGGCGCTAGTCCGGGAGGAGACGCGGTAATAAACCCGGGAGCTGATACCGACGATGATGCAGCGCCAGTTGAGAAGGAAACGAAGGCTGCAAAGACGAAAAAGGCAAAGTCCTCCGCGGCGTCAAAGAAAGAAGCAAAATATAAAAGAGGTCTTGCCGCTTACATAAGGCATGTCAATCCGAGCGTAGGCAAAACAAAGTCTTTGAACATGGCAGGATATTTTATTTCGAAAGGAAAAAAATATAATTTGCCGCCGGAAATTTTGATGGCGGTTGCACAGAATGAAAGTACATTCTACACAAATGTATGTAATCCATACGGATATAAGGGATTGATGCAGACCAGTGATTCTCTTGCCAGACAGTATGGATATAAACCTTCCAGCCTGTATAAGGCACAGGTCAGCATAGAGGTCGGCGCAAGATATCTGAGCAGCATGAAGAAACAATTCAAATCATATTCTAAGGCGCTTTCAGCTTACGCGTATGGCCCCGGCGCTGTGAAGGCCGGCAGATACTCTACCGGCATTGCCAATAGAGTGCTGAAGTATAGAGACAACATTGAAAAATATTTAAAAAGAAACAATTATGTTTAAAAACAGCAATTTACGGCGCATAGTATTATATAAATAGGAAAAACGCGGTTATCTCGGTCGGGAGAACCGCGTTTTTCGTAAGGCGTGGTTTTTCTGCCGATTTCTTCTTTATTCTTTTTTAATTCCGTGATAAAATGTGTACAGTATAATTTATATAGAAGGAAGCTAAGGAAGTTATCGTGAAAATGGAACTATTTGATCTTGCTCCGGTGAAGTATACTGATGATAAAATGCTGATTTTGGATCAGACCTTGTTGCCGGGCAGGGAAGTGTACATAGAAATGCAGACGAAAGAAGAAGTTTGGGACGCTATCTACAGGTTGAAAGTACGGGGCGCTCCGGCTATCGGTGTAGCAGCTGCTTACGGATTGTATATAGCCATAAAGGATCTGCCGGCATCAGATTATAATGTAGAAATCTTTGGCGCTGTATTGGGCGAGACCGCAGAGTATTTGGCGTCTGCCAGGCCTACAGCTGTAAATTTGTCGTGGGCCTTAAATCGAATGGTGAAAGCTTTTGACGCCGCAAAGCCCGACACAGCAGAGAAAGCTAAACAGATACTTTTTGATGAGGCAGAGGCCATAAGAAGGGAAGACGAGGAGGCCTGTTATGCTATGGGTAAGTATGGCCTGTCGCTGCTGAAGCCGGGTATGGGAATTCTGACTCACTGCAATGCGGGGACGATTGCTACGGCAAAGTATGGGACTTGCCTGGCGCCGGTTTACTTGGGACAGCAGCAGGGATATGATTTTCGAGTTTTTGCGGACGAAACCAGACCTCTTTTGCAGGGAGCGCGGTTAACTGCGTGGGAATTGCAGAAGGCAGGGGTTGATGTGACGCTGATCTGCGACAACATGGCGTCTATCGTAATGAAAAACGGGTGGATTGACGCGGTGGTAGTCGGCTGTGACAGGATGGCAGCCAACGGGGACGGGGCAAATAAGATCGGCACCAGCGGCGTTGCGATTCTGGCAAAGGAATACGGAATCCCGTTTTATATGTTTGTGCCGACGTCTACCATCGACCTGAGCACACCGACGGGAAATGATATCTGTATTGAACTCCGCGACGGTGCGGAAATTGGAAGCATGTGGTACGCGCATCCTATGGCGCCTGCGGGAATTAAGACGTACAATCCAGCTTTTGACGTAACCTCAGCAGAATATATTACAGCGGTTGTCACAGAGAAAGGGATTGTAAGACCGCCATACAAGGAAAATCTGAAGAAGGTCATGACAAGATGAGAAAAGAAGTGAAGATTTATTTGTTGATGGTACTGGCGGCATTTCTCTGGTCAGGAGCGTTTATCGCCGCTAAATTTACAGCGCCTTACATTCCGTCGTCTTCTGTAACTACATTGCGTTTTGCCATCGCGACTGTTATGATTTATTGCATGATGAAGTGGAATCAGAAGCAAGAGCCAGATACGGCTTATCATTTTGATCGGCGGGATGTTTCCCACTTTCTGTTTTGTGGTATTGTGGGAATGGTAGGGTATCATATCTTTTTCTTTGAGGCGATGAAGTACACCACAGCCATCAATTCATCGATCATACGTGCGATCGATCCGATCTTAACAGTCGTATTGGCAGCGATTTTTTTACATCAAAAAGCGCCTGTAAGGCAGATTTTTGGTGTTGTACTGTCGCTGGCCGGTGTGGTGTTGACGATTACAGGAGGCAATCTGGCAGATTTGGCGTCAGTGGATCTGAACCGAGGCGATCTCTATATGCTGGGTGCGGTTTTGTCGTGGTCGGCATATGGAATCTATACAAAAAGCCGCTGCAGTCATATACCTCCGGTGGCGCTGACGTTTTACAGTTTTCTGGTGTGTACAATGGTACTTCTCCCGTTTTCGCTTATGGAAAAGCCGTGGGTATTTCTGCCGGAAGTACCGGCTTCGGCGTGGCTTGCGCTGTTGTTTATGGCAGTATTTTGTTCTGGAATTGCCTACTATATACAACAGATCGCTTTACGGGTTATAGGGCCGACACGATCTGCAATTTTTGTCAATTTGGTACCGGTGTTTTCCTTTATATTGGCGACGCTGATTTTGGGCGAGGAATTGCAGCCGGTGAAGATCCTGACTACGGTTTTGATTATTGCTGGAGTGTGTATTTGTCAGTTGACTGGAAATGGAAAAGAGGAACAGACGAATGGAAAATAAAAATAAGGGCTTTATCGCCCGTTATGTAAAGATTATTGTGGTACTGGCAGTAGTAGCGGGATCATCATCGGGCATTTTCGGCAGCGTGATACAGGCGCCGTCTATGGCTATCGGATTTTGGCGTTTGACCATGGGACTACCTTTTTTTGCTGTACCGGTATTGCTAAGACAAAGGGATACGCTGAAGGCTGTTTCAAAAAGGGATTATATCTGGACGTTTGTAGCGGGGACTTTTCTCTTTGGACACTTTTTCACCTGGTTTAATGCGGTGAAGATGACCAATATCGCCAGCGCTGTAGTCTTGGCCGCGCTTCATCCTTTGGTCGTGCTTCTGGTTACGGTGTTCATATTTAAACGCCATGTGGGCCGCAGGCCGGTTATGGGCATTATTCTGGCTCTGCTGGGAGGCGTTCTGATTGCGGGACTTGATTATCAGCAGTTGGCTGCAGGTAATTTTACTGGAGATGTGCTTGCCTTTCTCGCGGCGGTGTTTATGGGATTATACTTTACCATCGGCAACGAGGTACGGAAGAATGTGCCGGGACCGACTTATGTATTTTTGGTCTTCTTAGCTTGCTGGATCTGTTTTGCTATAGGTATGGTTGCTACGGGAACTCCTGCACTGGGGTATACGGCGGCAGATTATCTGTACTTGATTGGATTGACCTTGGTCTGTCAGATTGGCGCTCACGCTGTATTTAATCTGTGCTTTGGATACGTGGACTCTCTCTATGTATCTGCATGGGAATCGGGAGAATCAGTATTTGCGATCATCATGGGCGTTATGTTTTTGGGACAGATACCGAAATCCTGGGAGCTGCTGGGATGCGCGGTGGTAGTTATCGGTCTGCTGTATTATAACTATTACACGGGACTGGCAGAAAAGGAAGTGGAAAAGAAATCGGAGAAACAGGCATGAGCTATAAGGTGAGGATTGAAACTTTTGAAGGACCGTTTGATCTGCTCGTGTATCTGATCGAAAACGCGCAGATGAATATCTATGATATTCAGATTTCGGAGATCACACGTCAATATATGGCCTATATTGAAACGATGCGGTCGATGGATATTGGGGTAGCTACGGAATTTATGGTGCTGGCTGCTACGCTGATCGATATTAAGAGCAAGATGATTTTACCTCGGTATACGCCGGAAGGAGAAACTTTGACAGAGGAAGACCCGCGGAGCGAGCTGGTGGAAAGACTACTGGAATACAAGAAGTATAAACAGGGCGCGGAGATTCTCAGAGAACGTGAGGAAGCTATGGAGGGAGTGTACGAGAAGCCGCAGGAGGATATTTCTCAGTATGTTAACAATCCGGAGGAACAGCTGGACCTGGACATCGGCAAATTCGCGGAAGCTTTCCATCTGTTTTTACGTAAGAAGAAGCGTGAGGAGGATGTGCGCGCGCATTATACCAGAATTGAACGAGAGAAGGCTACTATTGAGACGCGGATGGTTTATATCAAAAATCGATTCATGCGGGCCATTGCTTCGGGGATTAAGAGAATATCTCTCCGCGAGCTGATCCCAAATAAGAAGGACCGCTACGATGTGGTGGTTACATTTGTGTCGGTTTTGCAGATGATGCGAGATAAGTATTTGGACGCGGAACAGGCAGTGACTTATGGAGAAATTACAGTATTGCCTGGTGAAAGAAAACTGGAGGAGGAGACATTACTTGAACAGTAAGCAGCAAATAAAATCGGCGTTGGAATCCATGATGTTCGTATGGGGACAACCCTTGGATGTGAAGACCTGCGCGGAGATGTTTGAGATGGAGAAGGAAGATATGGAGGCTCTTTTCGCGGAGCTAGCTGACGAATACGATCAGGAGGGTCGGGGCATTGCAATCCGTCAGGTTAACAAAGGGTTTCAGTTTGTCACAAGACCGGAAAATGGAGAATATATTGAACGGCTGTGCAGGCCGGTTAAAGTAAAGAAATTGTCGCAGTCCGCGTTGGAGGTTTTGGCGATTATCGCGTACAAGCAGCCGGTTACTAAAGGAGAAATCGACGCGATTCGCGGTATCAAATGCGACCGGGTAGTGGACGGGCTGATGAAGAAGGAACTGATCTGTGTCAAGGGGCGTTCGGAAGGCGTGGGAAGGCCCATGCTCTATGGCACGACTGATACGTTTTTGAAGAACTTCGGTTTTGCTTCTCTAAAGGAATTGCCGGATATCGACGATATAGAAGGAATTATCGGTACAGACGGATCTGACGTACGGTTTAACGAAGGATTTTCAAAGGAGATTGCGGAACAGGACGACGATCTTGAACAGATTTCTATAGACACTATTAACGTTTTAGAAACGGTGGGAAACCAAGACGCAACAGATGAAACAGACAGTATAGAGGAGGTATAATATATGGAGATGGAGAAGATAAGGTGTCCCGGATGTGGTCAGGAGCTTAACATGGGAATTCACGAATTTGTGGATGTGGAAGCGGATCCGGAACTGAAGGAACAGATTATGACAGGGGAACTGTTTTTGGTGAAGTGTCCGGATTGCGGCGAGGAGACGCTGGCGGAATATCCTGTCATGTATATGGATCCTGCTAAAAAGCTGAACATTTACATGGCGCCAGGTCATGATGGCGATTTGCTTATGCAGCTGAACAGTCTGGATATGCCGGAAGCGGAGGTTGATAAGGATGCTGTTTTTCGCGTGGTGGAAAGCGGCGAGGAGCTGCTGGAAAAGATTTTGATCTTTGATCGAGGCAGGGATGATAGGGTATTGGAGCTGTATAAGGCTATTATTGTAGAAAATATCAAGGATGAATGGCCGGATGTTCATCATAAGGACATACTTTATTTCACGGATGAGGACGAGGACTATTTCATTATCTGGAACTATGCTAATCTGGCGGGTGAGCAGTTGACGGTCAATCTCGATGAAGAAATGTATGCGCAGCTGAGAGATAACTATCTTCCAGCATTGGAAATTCCTGCAGGAGAGTATGCAGAGGTGAATGAAAAGTGGCTTGCTGAACGCATCGATGTGGAGCCGTAAGCAGGCGCGCAAAAAACACTTTAATTTGCATGCCAATTATGATATACTCTCATATAAGTATATATAGGCAAATCGCCTGTTGCGGCAGATTTGCGTGTATTATTTTAATTTTATGGAGGGACGATTTTATGTACAAGAGAAAAATGCTGCCGGTTACATTGGCGCTGCTGTTTCTGATGCTTCTGAGTTCCTGCAGTCAGACAGCCTCAGAGGGTGTGGTAATAGATGACATTCCTTATATCGAACAGGTTTCATTGGAATTTGATGACGAAACGAAGATTGAGGATGAGCCGGCTATACTTGCTAAGTCACCTTCTTTGCCGAGCAATATTTTGAAACCGCTTGCTTCCGGCAGTGAGGTGAAAGAAAACGAAAAGGCAATTATCGACTATTCAAATATAGTCGATGGTTATGTGATGGTGAAATTTACCGGGTCTACGACGAAGAAGCTAAAGTCGCAGGTTACCGGACCGACAACTACTTATACCTATAATCTTGATCAGGGAGAGTGGGCTACATTCCCGCTGTCTGATGGAAACGGCAGTTATAAGGTATCTGTATTTGAAAATGTTTCAGGCAATAAGTATTCGAACGTGCTTTCTGTCAGCTTTAAGGTAAAATTGACAGATGAGTTTGCGCCGTTCCTGCGCCCGAATCAATATGTGAATTACGAAAATGCACCGAAGACAATAAAAAAAGCTGCCAAGCTTGTTTCAAAAAAGGATGACGAGCTGAAAAAAGTAAAAAAGATCTATAATTTCGTTGTGAAGAATCTGAAATATGATACGAAAAAAGCGAAGACAGTACAGTCAGGATATTTACCTGATCTGGATAAGGTGCTTGCTAAGAAAAAGGGAATCTGCTTTGACTATGCTGCGTTGATGACTGGTATGCTGCGCAGTCAGGGTGTTCCGTGTAAGCTGGTAGTCGGTTATGCCGGCTCTGCTTATCATGCGTGGATCAGCGTGTGGAGTGAAGATACCGGTTGGATAGACGGCGCAATATACTTTGACGGAACTTCGTGGCAGCGTATGGATCCGACCTTTGTTTCTTCAGCAAAGAACAGCGCTTCTATCAAAAAATTTGTCGGTGATGGAAGTAACTATTCGCCGAAGTATCTCTATTAAGAGCTGAGAATGGAGAGCTGCATGAAAAAAATACTTTCAAACGAGATGATTTCCTCATTGACGCTGGAGATTTCGTTGCTTCTCCATGCGGGAATTCCTGTGGGAGACGCTTTGTCTTTGCTCTCTGAGGAAAGCGAGTATAAAGAACTTCTGCAGGGGATGGCTCAGAAAGCGGATGAAGGCGCGTCACTATCCACCTGTTTGCGGGAGAGTGAAAAATTCCCATCCTATGTATGCGGCTTGATTGACGTGGGAGAACATGCAGGCCGTACGGAGGAGGCGCTTAAGGCGCTTTCTTACTATTATGAGCGTCGTGTGCGATTAAATCGAAGAATTCGAAGCGCGTTTTTGTATCCGGCTATCATGCTTGTTTTGATGTTGATTGTAATTGGGGTGCTTTTAATCAAAGTATTACCTATTTTTGATGATGTATACGCGTCTTTAGGCGGCCAGCTGACCGGCGTGGGCGGCGGTTTGTTGATGCTGGGACATTGGTTGGACAGAGTTATGCCGGCATTATGGATTCTATTGGCTGTTGCGGTGATTTTCATCGCGGTATTTGCGGCAGCCGGCGCTTTTCGTGATAGAGTTCTGGCATTGTGGAGAAAACATCGCGGGGACAAGGGTATCTTCGGAAAGATCAATACGTCCAGACTGATTCAGGCCTTTGCTATGGGGATTTCCAGTGGTTTACAGGCTGAGGAATCATTGGATTTGGCAGCAGATCTTCTTGTGGATATACCTGCGGCCAGGAAGCGTTGCTTAAATTGCCGTACCTTATTGGATGAAGGCCAGACCCTTAGCATGGCTATGCAGGGCAGCAGTCTTCTTCCTGCCAGCGCGTGCAGACTGATGGAATTGGGGCAACGCAGCGGCGCTATGGATACGACGATTGAGAAGATTGCTGACGATTTGGCTGATCAGAGCGAATATGCCATAGAGGAGTTAGTCAGCCGTATTGAACCGGCATTGGTCTTGATTTGTTCGTTGCTGGTGGGGTTGATTTTACTTTCTGTTATGTTGCCGCTGATGCATATTATGGCGGCTATTGGGTAAGAAATGATGGAAAAGAAACGTTCCGCCTGGGGCGGACTTTTGCGAGGACTGTTGTTTCCGGTAATAGTAATTGTCATATTTATTTTCTTTGCCACTGCGTTTAACAGCTTGGATAAGGACAGAGGAAAGGAAAGTCTGGAGCAGCTGCAGGAAGCCATTCGGCGCAGCTGCGTGGCTTGTTATGCGGCGGAAGGAGCTTATCCTCCTAATTTGGAATATATTCAGGAATACTACGGCGTGCAAATTGATAACGTAAAATACACCGTACATTATACGGTAATTGCAGATAATTTGATGCCGGATATCACGGTATTGGAGAATAACCAATGAAAAACCGAAGGAATCATTTAGAGGGCTTGATTGCCCTTTTACTATTCGGCGTCTTTGCGGTATGTTTACTTATGGTATTGCTTTCGGGCGCCGATGCATATCAGAATTTAACAGAAAAGGATCAAATGTCGTATGATAACAGAGTTTGCGGCCAATATATCGCGACACAAGTGCGTCAGTACGATCATTTGGACAGTATTTCTATTGTAAAGTTTGGAGAAGGAGACGCGCTCTCCTTATCTCAGGAAATTGACGGAGAGCTTTATACTACGATAATCTACAGACATGGCAGTTATCTGATGGAGTTGTTTTGTTCTGCCTATTCTCAGATGTCGCCAGAGGATGGAGAAAAGATCATGCCTATACAGGAGTTGATGCTGTCCTTTGACGGCAGTATTCTTAGAGTTCAATACAAAGGCATCAGGGAGGAGAGGTTGACCTCTATGCTTCTGTCACCGCGAAGCGGGAAGGAGGCGTCTTATGAGAAGTAAAGCGCCTTTGATGATGATTGAGCAGATGGTCATGCTGTTGGTATTTGCCCTTGCTGCTGTATTATGTCTTCAGGCTTTCACATTGTCACAGAATATTTCTCAGCAAAATGTGTTCCGTGACAGAGCTGTAATCGAAGCACAGAATGCGGCGGAAGCCATGAAAAGCGGTCACGAGGATACATATTTCAAAGAGATGGAAGCGCATATTGATGACAGCGGCAGAGTTATTACATATGATGAAAACTGGAATCCAGTGGATACTTCAGAAGTACCGGCTGCGCGCGCTTCATTTATATTAACACTGTCTTATACAGATAGTGAACAGGATTACCTTAGTACAGCCGATATTGCTGTTTGCACGTCAGACGGTGAAGAACTGTTCAAAATGAAGGTGGCCTGGCAGGATCAGGAGGTGAGGGATCGTGCGTAAAAGAGATCGAGATAGTTTTTCACCGCCGGCAGTAGGCGGGGCGACTTTGCTGGTGATCTTCGCGGTTCTTTGCCTTACGGTGTTTTCTCTGTTAAGCCTTACGACGGTTCGAGCTGACAGCAGACTTAGCGAGGCGTCGGCTCAGGCAGTTTCCGACTATTACGCTGCGGACTGTGAAGCGCAGACGATTCTGGCCCGGCTTCGAAGCGGTGAGATGCCGGATTGCGTAAAGGTAAAAGGAAACCGGTATACATATACGTGCTCTATATCAGAGAACCAGGAGCTTTCAGTAGTATTGCGGCTGGATGGAGATCATTTTTCAATTTTACGGTGGCAGGAAAAGCCGTGTAGAAATGCAGAAATCGATGATCACCTTCCAGTTTGGGAAGGTGTCTCACAGGAGAAAAAAATGACGGAGGTTACGCTATGAGAGATTTGCTGGATTACCTGAGCAAAGCAGTGGAGGATCACGCTTCGGATATCTTTATCGTAGCAGGCGGTCCTGTCTGTGTGAAATTAGATAAAAGCGTATGTCCTGTCGATCAGGACCGAATTCTTCCAGATGACAGTGAAAAACTCATTACCAGCATTTATGAACACGCCGGACGTTCAATGGATCATTTTTTAAAACACGGAGACGACGACTTTTCTTTTTCCGTGGCAGGCTTAGCACGTTTTCGTGTGAATACATATCGGCAGCGCGGTTCAATGGCGGCGGTGGTCCGTGTAGTGGCTTTTGGTATTCCCAATTGGCAGGAACTCGGGATTCCTGAACAGGTTATGGAATTGTCAACGGCAACTCACGGTATGATTTTGGTTACAGGTACTGCGGGAAGCGGGAAATCAACTACGCAGGCGTGCATTATCGATCGTATTAATCAGACAAGGGATTGTCATATCATTACTATGGAAAACCCGATTGAATATTTGCATCGCAATAACCGCAGCATTGTTAGTCAGAGGGAGATCGCTATTGATACAGAGGACTATATTTCTGCTCTGCGCGCTTGTTTGCGTCAGGCGCCGGATGTAATATTGCTGGGCGAAATGCGAGATCACGATACCATTCGTACGGCAATGACCGCGGCTGAGACAGGCCACCTGATCATTGCCACGCTTCATACAAAGGGTACCGTAAATACCATCGACAGAATTGTGGACTCCTTTCCGAGCGAACAGCAGGGACAAGTAAGAACGCAACTCAGTATGGTACTTCGTACCGTTGTATCCCAGCAGCTTTTGCCAGGGCAGGATGGTAATTTGGTGCCGGCCTTTGAAATTATGCATATGAATAATGCCATCAAAAGCTTAATTCGAGATAATAAAAGCCATCAAATCAATAATGCTATTGCCGCGGGCGGCGCTGAAGGTATGATTTCTATGGATCAGGCGATTTTATCTCTATATCAGGAAGGGAAAATTTCGAAGGACATAGCTCTCGTTTATGCTGATAATCAAGAGCAGATGCAGAGAAGGCTGGTATAATATTATATGTGCAAATTGTATGCTGCGGCTTGCCGCAGCATTTTGATATAATCTAAAAATACCGGCTTGTGATTTTCTGCAATTTTTCGTATACTATATGGGAATGAATCGCGGCAGGAGGTAATCATGAGAGCATTTACAGAGCAGTATCAATTACATCAAGAGGGGGAACGAAAGTATTTGACGCTGCCCGCACTTTCTTGCTATCCGGAGCTTCAGCATTTGTTTACTACGCGGCATGGCGGTGTTAGCAGCGGCTGTACGGCCAGCTGGAATTTCGGGGCGTGGAGCATGGATAGCGAAGCGAATATCCGCAGGAACTATGAAATTTTGGCAGAGACTTTGGATACAGTACCGGAACAGCTGGTACGTACGGATCAGACCCATACGACAAATATTCGCGCAGTAACGGAGGAGGACCGGGGAAAGGGTATTACCAGACCGAAGGACTATTCTGATGTGGACGGACTTGTAACCAATGTAAAAGGAATTGCGCTGGTGACTGGTCATGCTGATTGCAACGCGGTGTTCTTTTATGATCCGGTTAAACAGGTGATCGGCCTTGCACATTCAGGATGGAGAGGAACGCTGGGAGGTATCGCAGCCGGCATGGTACGAAAAATGGCGGAATGTTACGGCTGTGCATCGGGTGACTTAATTACCGGACTTGGACCTGCGTTGTGTCAGGATTGTTTCGAAGTGGATGCTGATGTGGCGCAGCGTTTTTTTGACAAGAGTACAGATTACCAGCAATTTGCTTATATGCGGGGCATGAGGTATTATGTCGATTTAAAGGGCATTATCCGGCATGATTTGCTTTCTGCAGGAGTGCCGGAAGCACAGTTTCATGACATGGGACTGTGTACAAAATGCCATACAGATATGTTTTTTTCTCATCGGGGACACCATGGGAAACGAGGCATCATGGCGGCTGCCATGATGCTGGTGTGATAATTGTGAAAAAGAGGACGAGAGTATGCGATATTTACAGAAGGTTTTGCGGCTGACAGCAGGCGTCGGTGAAGAACTTCTCAGCTGCGGCGCGGAAATTGCCCGCGTGGAAGAAACCATGAGCCGGATTGCAAAGCACTACGGCACAACCAGACAGCAGGTATTCATCATTTCCAACGGGGTATTTGTCAATCTGGAAATGGGTGATGAACAACGAGAAACCAGCCTGCAGCCAGTCATGAGCAGCAGTACGGATCTCAATAAGCTTTGCGAGCTAAATAATTTGTCCCGGAAAATCGAACAGACTGATCTGGATATAGATGCGGCTATTTCCGAATTTGAGGAAATCAAGCAAGGCAGTAAGTACAGCAAATGGCTCCATGTGCTATGTTCCGGCATCGGTGCAGCGGCGTTTTGCTACTTTCTGGGCGGCGGCGCGATGGACTGTATGGCAGCGTATTTGATGGGGTTATTAGTATGGGGATTCTTTCTGGTATTGGAACGTTTCAATCTTTCGAAAGTGATCCTGTATATTGTAGCCAGCTTTCTGGCTGCAGGGGGCTGTGTACTGATGCTGAAAGCGGGTATGATAGAGAATCTTGATAAAGCTGTTGTCGGCGCGATTATACCGCTGCTTCCCAGCGTATCTTTTGTCAATGGAGTGCGGGATCTGGTGGATCAGAACTACATTTCCGGTGGGATTCGTCTGGTGGACGCGATTTTGCTGTTCACCTGCATCACCACAGGCGTATTTTTAGCTCTGCAGATGGGAGGAAATATGTGATGGTGGAATTTATTCTGCAGGGATTCGCAGCTTTTATAGGTACGGCGGCCTTTTCGGTACTGTTTAAAGTACCGGGAAGACACTGCGCAGTTTGCGGTTTAGTTGGATGGGCAGGTTGGATTATTTATACCGTTTGCCTCCCTTTTATGTCTTTGGCGATTGCGTCGTTTCTGGCAGCGGCGGTAATTGCGCTGCTTTCTAGAATTCTCGCGGTTGTTTGCAAAGTGCCTGCTAATGTGATCATGATACCGGGGATTTTTCCTATCATACCGGGTATCAGTATTTATAATATGATTTATGATTTGTTTATTGGAAATACAGTGCAGGGATTATCCAGCGGATTTGCTGTATTGAAAATTATAGGGGCGATGGTATTGGGTATGGTTGTTGTGTTCTCTTTGCCGCGCAGTCTGTTTCGTAAACGCCGGTTAGCAGGAAAGAGTGGTCAATAGAGTTTCCTGAAAAGCCCCTTTTTGATGACTTCTTGTTTTTTAACAGCGTATTCTGTCAAAATGAGTGAAATATGAAAAATAGTGTCGTATAATGAAACTATCGCGAAAAATATTTCCCATTAGGACACCTCGCATCGTTTGTCACTGCACTCTTTTTTCTATAAAATAACCTCATAAAATTTTTTGTGAGGTGAGATGATGAATAAAATTAAAACAATGGATTCCCTGACGATTGGCTTTGCCCTCTTTGCCATGTTCTTCGGCGCGGGGAATCTTATTTTTCCGCCGTTTTTAGGCCGGGAGTCAGGCGGTTCCTGGTTGATTGGCTTTATTTGCTTTATTTTTATCGATATCGGTATGAGTCTTTTCGCCATGATTGCGGTTTCCAGGCAGGAAAAAGGCGCCGAGGGGCTGACCGGCAGATTGGGAACAAAGCTTTCCACGCTGCTCTTATCCTTAAACTGTTTATGTATCGGCCCTTTTGTGGCGATACCCAGAACCGCGTCAATTACTTATGAAATTGGAATTTTACCAAATTTCGGTGAGATAAACTCATGGATGTGCACGGCAGGCTTTTTCTTTATCGCGTTCCTGCTCAGTGTTCGCCAGAGCAAAGTCGTGGATTTAGTGGGAAAATTCATGGCGCCGGTGATGTTTTTTGCCCTGCTGGCGCTGATTGGAAAGGGTATTGCTTCACCGATTGGTGAAATCGGACCGGCGGCGGAGACAGGCAGTGTAGTGAGAAGCGGGCTGCTGTCCGGTTATCAGACTATGGACATGATGGCCGCTTATATCTTTTCCGTGGCGATTCTACTGACAATTCGTCAAAAAGGATATAATGATCAAAAATCACAGTCCGCGCTGATTTTAAGAGGCGGTCTTGTGGCAACCGTTTTGTTGGTCGTGGTCTACGGAGGTCTTGCATATATTGGCGCGACTATGTCAGTTACAGTAAAAGAGACATTGTCGCAGCCGCAGCTTTTAATTCTGTTGACAGAGCAGCTTTTGGGGAAACCTGGTATGGCGTTGCTTGGGGTGATCGTGGCGTTCGCCTGTCTGACCACAGCTGTAGGACTTTTGACCTCCATCGCTTCCTTCTTCGCAGAAAAAACGGGGGTGAAATACGAAGCTCTGGTGGCAGGTTTTACGCTGATTTCGTGGGTGATCTCCAATTTTGGAACGGCGACCATTATCTCTATGGCAGCGCCGGTGCTGGATTTGATTTATCCGGTTCTGATTGTGCTGGTCGTGTTCGGATTGGCAGGACGGTTTATCCAGTCGGATACGACTTACCGTTTCGCGGCTTTTGGCGCTTTTGCGGCGTCAGCTCTGCTACAGATTGGAAATATCTTCAAGGTAGATATTTTTGCCAGCCTGCTGCCTCTTTCTGACCTTGGCTTTGGCTGGCTGATACCGGCAGGAGTTTTTGCTGTCGCCGGCTTTATGAAAGCCGGCAGTATCCACCGCTGAAGGTAAGGAACGTCAACGCCGAAGAAGCGCAACGATACCGGTATTACGAATTCGTCTCAATTCTGCCTGATCAAAAGCCAGAGCGGAGAGCATAGTTTCGTTTTCGGGAAGCGGTTTTTCAGAAATCACCGCTTTGCATGAAACCGGTACCAGACTGGCAAAAGAAAGTCCGGTGAGAAGACCGACGTCAAAGAGCAGGTTGTCCAGATTGGAGCGATAGCAGACGGACACCTGCTCTATATTGTTTTTTTGGTTGACCACGTGGAGATGGGTAAAGATGTCCTGCTTTGTAATCGAGCCATAGTAAAATCCCTGGCATTTTTCGGGCTGCTGGAAAGAAGGCAGGCCGTAGAAGATGGATGCGTCCTGATGGCGCAAATTGCTGGCTTCACCGCTTTGGCTGTAGATTTCTATGAGACTTCTGGTCAGAATGCCGCTGCGACCTGCCAGATTATATAGATAAAGCCGCTGCACACTGGTTTTCGCTCCGGTGTTTGCTGCCTCCTCTGGTGTAGAAAGCAGTACATGGGGCGGTATTTGAAGCAGCTGACAGATTTCATGAAGTGTTTCTAAATCCAGCGCTATGGCGCCGCGCTCATATTTGGAAATGGTGGATTTGGTTTTGTGCAGCGCACTTGCGAATTTCTGCTGGCTGAGACCCTTTGATTTTCTGATGGTGCGGATTCTGTTTCCGACTTCTTTGCTGTATTGGTACATATTTTACACATCTCCTTTGCATATATTTTACATCATGGACGATCGGTTTTCCAGAGGTTCTTTTGCTGGGGCAATTTTATCATATTACTTGTGAATTTATAGTTTTTCACGTATACTATAGAAAAGACAGGAGTTTAAGATAAAAATGCAGAATATTATTTTAGTAGGAATGCCTTCCTGTGGGAAGAGCACGGTAGGGGTTGTCCTGGCGAAGACAGTGAACAAAGGATTTGTAGACACAGATCTTCTGATTCAGCAGCGGGAGAAAAAAACGCTGCAGGAGATTATCAACAGCAGCGGTAATGAATATTTTCATCAGGTGGAGGAATCGGTGCTGTTGGATTTTGAAGGGGAGGATTGTGTAATTGCTACCGGCGGCAGCGCCATTTATTTTGACCGCGCCATGGAAAAATTTAAGGAAAAAGGTGTTATTATCTATTTGCAGGTAACGCTGGATACGGTGTTTGAGCGTCTGTCCAATATTAAAACACGCGGCGTGACGCTGGAAAAAGGACAGACTTTGGCGGATCTTTATGAACAGCGAGTACCGCTTTATGAAAAGCATGCTGACGTGACGGTGGTGTGCGATGGCTGTACAGTAGAGGAAGTTGTGGAAAAAATTGTTGCGGCGCAGGGTTATTAGGCCGGCCGCGCATGGAATCAGGAAATCTTGCATAAGCTGGTAACGAGGAGGATTTTGGAATGAAAGTATTGATGATCAACGGAAGTCCGAGAAAAAACAGCAATACAGGTATTGCACTGGCGGAAATGGAAAGGATATTCGTAGAAGAAAAGATAGAAACAGAAATTTTGCAGATCGGCGGGCAGGAGATCAGAGGCTGCATCGCGTGCGGCAGCTGCGCGGAAAAAGGCTGCTGCATCTTTGATGATATGGTAAACGAGGCGGCTGTAAAGTTTGCTGAGGCTGACGGTCTGGTTATTGGCAGTCCGGTCTATTATGCTTCTGCAAACGGTACTCTGGTATCTTTTCTCGACAGGCTATTTTACAGCACGCCCTTTGATAAAACGATGAAGGTTGGAGCTGCGGTGGCGGTAGCGCGGCGAGGCGGTTTGTCAGCGACCTTTGATGAGCTGAACAAGTATTTTACAATCAGTGGTATGCCGGTGGCGTCCAGTCAATATTGGAACAGTGTGCATGGAAGACTGGCTGGTGAAGCGGCGCAAGATGGGGAAGGGATGCAGACTATGCGGACGCTGGCCAAAAACATGGCTTTTCTGATGAAAAGTATCGCGTTGGGAAAAGAGGCATACGGACTGCCTGAAAAGGAGAACCGTATTTCGACACACTTTGTCAGATAGCTATAAATTTTTATGATTGGGGGAAAGGGATTACTATGTGTACGTCCATTACTTATAAAACGAAGGATTTTTATTTTGGAAGGACATTAGATTATGAGTTTTCTTATGGGGATGAGATTACCATAACACCGCGAAACTACCCGTTTCATTTTCGAAAAATGGGTATGATGGGAAGCCACTATGCGATGATTGGGATGGCGTATGTGCCAGAGGATTTTCCGCTGTATTATGAGGCTATTAATGAGGCGGGGCTTTGCATCGCGGGACTGAACTTTGTGGGTAACGCGGTGTATCAGAAAGAAGTACAGGCAGATAAGGATAATATCGCCCAGTTTGAATTGATTCCGTGGATTCTGGGTCAGTGTGTTTCCGTAAAGGAAGCTCGGAAGCTGCTTGCCAACGTTAATCTGATTGACATTCCGTTCAGCAGTACCCTTCCGCCGGCACAGCTGCACTGGATGATTGCAGATCGAGAGGAGGCCGTTACGTTAGAATCCGTTGCAGAGGGGCTGCGCACATATGATAATCCGGTTGGCGTCATGACCAACAATCCGCCCTTTGATGAGCAGATGTTTCAGCTGAACAATTATATGAGTCTATCGACCTGTGAGCCTGAGAATCACTTTTGCGATAAGCTACCGCTGCACACTTACAGTCGCGGCATGGGCGCTTTGGGACTGCCAGGGGATTTATCCTCGCAGTCGCGTTTTGTTCGGGCTTCTTTTGTGAAAATGAACTCTGTCTGCGGTGACTCGGAAGAGGAAAGTATCAGTCAGTTTTTTCATATTATGGGTGCGGTAGATCAACAGAGAGGCTGCTGTGATTTAGGAGACGGCAAATACGAGGTGACGCTCTATACGGCTTGCTGCAACGCGGATAAAGGCATTTACTATTACACCTCCTACGATAATCATCAGATTTCGGCGGTGGATATGCGAAAAGAAAATCTGGAGGCATCGGAACTGATCCGGTATCAGCCAGTGCAGGGAGAGCAGATTTATTTACAGAACTGAAGATTTTTGTGTTTGTCAGCGGTCACACCGAGGAGTGTGACTGCTTTTTTTCTATTTCGCTTGACTAAAGAACAAATGTTCATTATAATGATAAGATATAAACAGATTCAGGACGTTGTGTTTGAAGAAGGAGTGATCGCTTGATTTTTGGACGTCATATTAATCAATATTATCTTCGATATGCACCGATGCTTTTCATCGGTATGGCAGCGCTGCTGCTAGTGGATCTCCTTCAGCTGGCGATTCCCAATTTGTATCAGTTGGTGATTAACGGAATCAATCAGGGGATTGTGGAAATTGATGGGGTAAAAGTTTCTTTTGATATGGTTTTTCTGCTTGACAGAATCTGCATGCCGATGACGGGGATCATTCTTGCCATTGTCTTCGGCCGTTTTCTGTGGCGCGTCATGTTTTTCGGAGCGGCGGTTCGCGTAGAGGCAAAACTTCGTGAGAATATGTTTGACAACTGTCGCTGGTTAAGCTGCGACTATTATCAGCACAACAAGGTCGGTAATTTGATGAGCCTGTTTACCAATGATCTCGATACAGTACAGGAGTGTTTTGGGTGGGGCATTATGATGTTTTTGGACACGCTTTTTCTCGGGGCGCTGGCAATTGCAAAAATGTGGAGAATGGACGCGGCGCTGACGCTGCTTTCTCTGATTCCTATGGTGTTTCTGCTTGCCAGCGCTACAGTGGTAGGCAGATATATGATGGTGAAATGGGATATCAGACAGGAAGCCTTTTCAAAGCTGTCTGATTTCTCTCAGGAAAGTTTTTCGGGAATTGCTGTCATCAAAGCCTTTGTAAAGGAAGCAAGGGAATTGCTGGCATTTCAGAAATTGAATATAGAGAATGAAAAAGCAAATATCGATCATACGAAGGCTTCTGTGCTGCTTCGGATTCTGGTTACGATGTTTGTAGAGAGTGTTATTTGTATCATCCTGGGCTATGGCGGCTATCTTGTCTATAAAGGTGTTTTTAACGCAGGAGAGCTGGTAGAGTTTATTGGCTATTTCAATGCGGTGGTGTGGCCGATTATGGCAGTTTCTGAACTGATCGACATGACGTCCAGAGGAAAAGCATCTTTGAATCGAATTGGAGAGCTTTTGGACGCAGAGCCTACAATAACGGATCGTCCGGGCGCGGCTGCTCTGGAAGACGCCAGGGGCGAAATTCATTTTGAGAATCTGTGCTTCCATTATCCTGGCGAAAACAGGGAGGTATTGTCGAATATTACCTGTACCATAAAAGCAGGGGAACAGGTGGGGATTGTAGGAAAGACTGGCGCGGGGAAAACGACTTTAGTTGATTTGCTCCTGCGGACCTATAATGTGGATGACGGTATGATTTTTCTAGATGGCAGAGAAATAAATGATCTGACGATTGCCTCTGTACGGGAAATATTTGCCTATGTGCCGCAGGATAATTTTCTTTTTTCAGATACAATCGCGCGAAATATTGCTTTTGGAAATGACGGAAATGTTTCACGGATGGAGTATATTGAGACGGCGGCGGAGATGGCTGATATTGGCGAGGATATTTGTGGGTTTACCGCGGGCTATGACACTGTGTTGGGCGAAAGAGGTGTGACGGTATCCGGCGGACAGAAACAAAGGATTTCTATCGCAAGAGCATTGATGAAGGATGCGCCGGTATTGATTTTGGACGATTCGGTTTGGGCGGTGGATACCAGGGCTGAAAGAGCAATTTTGCAGAATTTGCGTACGGTGCGAGAAGGCAGGACGACGCTTCTGATTGCGCACCGTATTTCCACCATAGAGCAGATGGATCGGATTTTGTTTTTAGAAAACGGGCGTCTGACAGCGGTGGGCAGCCACAAGCGGCTTTATGATAGCTGTCCGTCATACCATAGAATGGTTGAACTGCAAAAATTGGAAGAGAACGGAGAAGACGAAAATGCATAACTATCTTCCCCTTCTGATTGTAGGCGCGATTATTGGCGTATTCACATTGATTTTCAGCCTGACTTATCTGATGGAAAAAAACAGGAAAGAGGAATTGGATTTTGACCGGCATATGAAAGACGGAGAGCTTATTAGCAGACTTATGGCTTATGTCGGACCTTACCGAAAGGAATTTGTAAAAGTGTTTCTGCTTTTGCTGTTTTCTGTTGTCTACGATTTAGTTTCTCCCCTTTTGATTGGATATATCGAGGAAACAGCAAAGGGAGTGTTTGCGTTGTCTTATCTTTGGACGACGGTGGGACTTTACGCTGGAATTTTGGTTGTTAGTATGCTTTGCACCTATGGACAGTCTATGATTTTGCAGCGTACAGGACAGAAAATTCTTTCCGCTCTCCGTGAGGACGTTTTTATCCATATAGAAGGTTTATCCCATGGGCAGCTTTCGTCTATCCCTGTAGGGTAGCTGGTTACACGAGTTACCAATGATACGAACGCCATTTCCTATATGTTTACCAATATTCTGGTGACATTGATTAAGAATATGGTGGTGATTATAGGTGTGCTGGCAGCCATGTTGACGCTTAACTATGCACTGACGCTGATGGTGCTCTGCTTTGTGCCTTTTGTAGTGTTGTTTACCGCGCTTTTTCGCTACTTTTCCCGCAAAGTTCACCGTAGGGTAAATAACGCCACCACAGATGTAAATACATATTTGTCGGAAAATCTGTCGGGCATGAAGATTACGCAGATTTTCAATCAGGAAGATCGCAAGATGGAGGAGTTTCGGCTGAAAAGCGAAACACTGCGCAGGGCAAAAAAGGACAGAATTTTCGTCTTCGGAATTTTTCGTCCGATGGTTTATATGCTGTATGTATCCTCAGTAATGGGACTGTTTTATCTGGGAGGACGGGGATATATTGACGATTTGCAGATGTTTGGTCAGACCATAACCAGCGGTGTAGTGGTAACCTTCTACATGTATATTTCTCAATTTTTCAATCCAATTCAGACATTGGCAGAACAGTTTGATATGCTGCAGCGATCTTTTGCCGCCGCGGAAAAAATATTCACCATCATGGATATGGCGTCGGAAATTGTAGATGAAACGCCTGACTCTCTGAGCCCTGAGGTAAAGGAAGATGATGGTGAAGCAGGGGAACTCATTGAACTGGAAACCCTACGGGGCGAGATAGAATTTCGTGATGTTTGGTTTTGCTATAATCCGGGCGAGTGGGCGCTGAAAGGCGTGTCCTTTCACGTGTATCCGGGGCAGACTGCGGCGTTTGTTGGCGCGACAGGCTCCGGAAAATCTACTATATTGTCGCTGATCTGCCGGAATTACGACATTCAGAAAGGACAGATTTTCATTGACGGCATCGAGATTAGAAAGATTAAAATCGCATCTCTGCGCCGTCACTTTGGGCAGATGCTGCAGGATGTATTCCTGTTCTCCGGAACTATACGCAGCAATCTGATGCTGCGTGGTGATTTTACGGATGAAGAAATTTGGCAGGCTTGCCGTTATGTCAATGCCGACAGCTTTATATGCAAGCTGAAAGACGGCTTAGATGAGGAAGTGCGGGAAAGAGGGAATAATTTTTCTGCAGGACAGCGCCAGCTTTTATCTTTTGCCAGAACAGTGCTGCATCGCCCTTCTGTGATGATTCTTGACGAGGCAACGGCCAATATTGACACGGAGACGGAGCTTCTGATTCAGGATTCTCTGGAGAAGATGCGAAATATTGGAACCATGCTCATTGTGGCGCACCGCCTTTCCACCATACAGCATGCGGACAATATTATTCTTCTATCCCACGGAGAAATCGTAGAGAAGGGCAGCCATCAGGAACTGCTTTCAAAGAAAGGCAGATATTATCAGATGTATATGCTGCAGTACAGTCGTAGCCAACTGGAGGATGAATGGGCTGAGTAAGATTTATTCTTTTGTCCAGGCGAGACGCACTGCATTGGCGATTGCCGGCGTTACATCAGGATGGAATGGAGTAGGAATAATGTACTCGGGAGAAAGTTCACTTTCTGTGACGACACCAGCGAGAGCGTAAACCGCAGCCAGCAGCATTTTATCTGTGATTTTTTGCGCATGTGCTTCCAGCGCACCCTTAAAGAGCGCGGGAAATACCAGTACATTGTTAATTTGATTGACGTAATCAGAACGACCCGTACCAACTACAGCGGCGCCAGCGGCAATCGCTTCATTAGGCAGTATCTCCGGTATTGGATTTGCCATGGCAAAAATAATGGGCTGTCTTCCCATAGAACGGATCATTTTCTGGGACAGGATACCGGCAGTGGAAACACCGATAAAGACGTCGGCTTTTTCAAGGGCATCAATTAATGAGCCTTCTTGATTGTCAGGATTTGTAAAGGTTAAAAGCTCTTTTTTTGCGGCATTAAGATTTTTTCGATGTTTTGCAATGATACCTTTGCTATCACATAAGATGATATTTTTGCAGCCCAGTTTTGATAGCATTTCTGCAATGGCAGTACCTGCGGCGCCTGCGCCATTAATTACGACTTTGCTTTCTGCTATCGTCTTTTTCGTTACTTTTAATGCATTGAGCAAAGCTGCACAGGTGACAATTGCTGTCCCGTGTTGGTCATCATGGAATACTGGAATAGAGAGCTCTTTTTTTAGCGTACGCTCGACTTTAAAACAGGCAGGCGCTGCAATATCCTCTAAATTGATGGCGCCAAAGCCTGGTGCAATGTGTTTTACTGTTTTGATGATTTCATCAGGGTCCTGGGTATCAAGACAAATGGGAAAGGCGTCCACATTGGCGAAACGTTTAAATAATGCAGCTTTACCTTCCATGACGGGGAGACCGGCAAGTGAACCGATATTGCCTAAGCCCAGGATTGCTGAGCCGTCAGTGACAATGGCAACAGTACGATTCTTGCAAGTGTATTTTGATGCGTTTTTAGCAGAATCGGCAATGGCAAGACATGGAGCGGCTACGCCGGGCGTGTAGTAAATTGCCAGATCTTCTTCTGTATCAATAGGAACTGTGGCAGCTATTTTGATTTTACCTTTGGCTTCCTCATGGCATTTCAGGCTTTCTTTTTCATAATCCATTAGAGTTTATCCTTTCTTTCAGCTTTCTAATGGTATTATAAGGGGTGGAATGCAAGAGTTAAAATATCGAAAAAAGAATTTGCCATAAAAAATATTTATTTCAAATTCATTTTTTTATATTTTACGAATGAAAATACACGAACTATACTGGACTTGTAAAAAATTTCTGATTTTATGGAAAGGAAGAACAATGAACGAAAAAAGAAGAAATTCAAAGTGCCGCATACTTATGTGATTTTATCACTTGTTATATTAATTGCGGCGGTATGTACTTATTTTATTCCCGCAGGTCAGTATGATCGTGTAGAAGTAAACGGCAGATCTGTAATTGATGCGTCCAGTTATCATACGGTGGATGCAAATCCGGTAGGATTCTTTGATCTTTTTAAGGCCATTCCGCAGGGTTTTCAGGATGGCGCTCAGGTAATCTTTTTTATTTTTATTGTTGCAGGATGTTTTAATATCGTTATGGCGACAGGCGCCATAGAAAGAGGCATCGGTAAGCTGGCTTACGCAACACGGGGCAAGGAAAAACTGTTAATCCCAATTGTACTTACCATTTTCGCGTTGATGGGCGCGACCTTTGGAATCAATGAAGAAGGCATTATATTTGTTCCAGTAGGAATTGCCCTTGCAAGAGCCCTTGGTTATGACTCTATCGTCGGCATGTCAATGGTGACGCTGGGAGCGGCAATTGGATTTAGTTCAGGGATTATGAATCCTTTCACTGTCGGTGTTGCACAGGGAATCGCTGAGCTCCCTCTTTTTTCAGGGTTCGGACTGCGTATTGCAGTTTGGGTTGTAATGCTGATTATCACAGCAATCTATGTTATGCGATATGCCAAAAAAGTGAAGGATAATCCAAGAATTTCTTATGTGGCGGACTTGGAAAAAGAAGAATCTGAGATAAAGATTGATCTTGAAAAATTAGAAGACCTTACGAAAAGAGATTGGCTGGTTCTTGCTGAGGTTATTGTATGCTTTGGCATTCTGATCTGGGGCGTATTTAAATATGGATGGTATCTGACGGAAATTTTTGCTCTATTTGTGATTATGGGCATTGCTGCAGGAATTTTGGGCGGATTTGGTCCGAGTAAGATTGCTACAGAATTTGTAAATGGTGCAAGGAGTATTGTCTTTGGCGCTCTTGTTGTGGGACTTGCAAGGACTATTCTGGTTGTTATGACAGATGGAATGATTATTGACAGTGTAATCCGTTCCTTATCTGCTGCAATTTCTCATTTACCAAAGAGTATTGCTGCAGTAGGCATGATGCTTGTGCAGGCATTTATTAACTTTTTTATTCCATCAGGATCAGGCCAAGCGGCGGCGACTATGCCGTTAATGACGCCGCTGGCAGATGTCCTTGGATTGACCAGACAGACCGCGGTTATGGCATTCCATTTTGGAGACGGCTTTACCAATTCAATTATACCTACGTCTTCTGTACTGATGGGAAGCCTGTCAGTTGCCAAAATTCCATATGAAAGATGGCTGAAATATATTGCGCCTCTTATGGGAATCTGGATTGGAACTTGCGCAATATTTATGGTAATTGCAGCGTTGATTAACTACGGCCCTTATTAAATTCCAGTATGAAATATCGCTTTCGGATGTTCACTTAGATATTGATAGAGCTGGGAAGCGCCGGAGGAAAGGCGTTTCCCTTTCTTTTTTATAATACTGATATTTTGGGTGATTTCATTTGCAAGCGGAATAGTGCGGATAAGAGGATCCTTTGCAAAGGCTTCTGGAAACTGTAAAGTGGAAGCCAAATTTTCTCGAATGTAGTTCCTTATAGTAACCAGTTGATTGGAGCGAAGTATATATTTTGGTGTTACCCCATAGCTTTTAAATGTTCTCTGCATTAATTCCCCGGGATAAAAAAAGATTATACGCTCGTTTGTCAATTCTGAAATATGGATTTTTGCTGCTTTTGAAAGCGGATTATGAATACTGGTACAAAAGTGGATACAACTTTTTTGCAATATGGTATAATCAATATTAGGGTAAAAATCATCCTCTAGAAGAATAACTGCTAAGTCTAACTCATCATTCTTTACAGCTTCTTCTGCATCAACGGAAGACATTTCAACAATTTCAGGTTCCAAGCTGAACTTGCGTGCGGCGATTTGATTGAGTTGAGGAAGCACGACAGAACCTACGGCAGGAGGAACACCTATGCGTACAGATGTTCGGCGCAGATTTCCAAGATCTCGCATTTCATCGATTAGAGATTCTAATTGAGAGAGGATCGAGGTAGACTTATTTAGGAAGATTGTTCCTTCATTGGTCAAAGCAACGTTTTTGTTCGTGCGAATCAGGAGTGTTACACCGAGTTCTTCTTCTAGATCGCGAATGGCTTTTGTAATGGCAGGCTGTGAAATATGAAGACTGTTAGCCGCTTTTGTGATATTCATATATTTACATACATATTTAAAATAATAGAGTTGATTCAGTTTCATTATAAGGACCTCCTACGAGGAAAGTATACCATAAACATGAAAAAAAGAAAGGAAGAATTATGAAACAATTACAGGACTTTCGCAGTCAGCTGGCTGCACTTGTGAACATAGACAGTAATAGTGCAGATCGCGAAGGAGTTGGGAAAATTGGAAAATATTTGTCCAGGAAGTATCTGGAGATGGGACTTCTGGTAGAAGCTTTTGATGATGATACGCGTATACAGGCAAAGAGCCATGATGAAGAGGATTTCGACCTTCTCTTTGTGGGTCATATGGATACCGTGTTTCAAAAAGGAACGGCGCAGCAGCGACCGTATAAAGAAAAGGATGGATTCGCGTACGGCCCTGGGGTTGCGGACATGAAAGCAGGTTTAGTTTTGATTCTGCATCTGGTGCAGGCGCTTCGCAGGGAACGGCCAGATCTTCGAATTTGCATTGCCAACAACGGTGATGAGGAGATTGGTTCTATCTGTTCAATGGACTGGCTTCAGGAGCTTGCCAGGCATGGAAAGTATGCGTTTGTCTTTGAACCAGGCCGTGGAGGAAATGCTTTTGTTAAGGCAAGAAAGGGTTGCGAGGATTTAGCTGTAAAATTCTATGGAAAAGCATCTCACGCAGGGGCTGCGCCGCAGGATGGGGCAAGCGCGGTTCGGGAAATGGCCAGATGGATTATGGAACTGACAGCGATGCAGAATTTGGAAATAGGAACTTCTGTTAATGCTGGTATTGTTAGAGGAGGATGCGCTGGGAATGTAGTTGCGGATTTTGCAGAAGCGCTGTTTGATATTCGCGTAAGTTTGCCTGAGGAACTGGAACGGATAGAGCAGAAAGCAGAGGAATTGCAGGCAAATAGTTTTGTTCCTGGGGTACGTGCAGAAATGGAGTTTATAGGTCGTATGATGCCAATGAATCCATCGGCAAAGACAAAGGAGTTGATTTCGAAGATTGATCAGCTTGCTGAGAAAAAACAAATGTCTGTGGGATGGGTTTCCACCGGCGGCGTGTCAGATGCAAATCATATTGCGCCTCTTGGCATTCCAACTATTTGCGGATGTGGACCGTGCGGAGGAGGCTTACACAGTGCGGAAGAATATTTGGAAATTGAATCGATAGAGAAAAGATTTGATTTATTGTTTTCATTGATGAAAGAATTATAGAAAAAAATCGGCGTTTTGCCGATTTTTTTGTGCAGAACTACCTTTTGTTAGTCAGGCATGCATGATGTTTCTTGCTTTAACAGATCAAATGCAACCGTAAGCAAAAAAGAATAAAAAAACTGCGTAGGCGCTGTGTGTGGCTTTCTTTCCTGGTGGGTTTGTGGTATAATGAACGCAAATGATTGAAACGGCGTTGCCGCAAGGAAGCGTTCATTGAATCATGACTTGCGATTCTATATTCAGAGGAATCGTCATGGTATAATATCTATTCAAGTATAATTTGAAAAGATGAAAATAACATAAAGGAGCAGGAATTGTGATTGATGTAGTAAACGTGAGTTTGAATTTCAGCGGACAGCCGCTGTTTAAGGATGTGGATCTGAAGTTTACGCCGGGCAATTGTTACGGCATTATCGGCGCTAACGGTGCGGGAAAGTCCACGTTTCTTCGGATTTTATCGGGGGATTTGGAGCCAACCACGGGACATGTTTCGGTGAAGCCGGGCGTGCGTATGTCGGTTTTGAAGCAGGATCACTTTGCTTACGACGCATATACGGTTCTCGATACCGTCATCATGGGAAATGCCAGGTTGTATCAGGTGATGCAGGAAAAAGACGCCATCTATATGAAAGAAGATTTCAGCGATGCGGACGGCATCAAAGCGGCAGAGCTGGAAGCGGAATTTGCGGAGATGGATGGCTGGGAAGCGGAGTCCGATGTAAGCAGATTGATTCAGGGTCTGGGTCTTTCCAATGACATTTTGTACAGTCAGATGAGCGCGCTGACCGCTAAGGAAAAGGTAAAGGCGTTGCTGGCGCAGGCGCTCTTTGGCAATCCGGGCATTATCCTTTTGGACGAGCCGACCAACCATCTGGATGTCAAAGCCATCAACTGGCTGGAAGATTTTCTGATGGATTATGACGGCACGGTCATCGTAGTTTCTCACGACCGTCACTTTCTCAACACGGTTTGTACCAATATTGTGGACGTGGACTATGGTAAAATTAAGATGTATGTGGGCAACTATGAGTTCTGGTATGAGTCCAGCCAGCTGGTGCAGAAGATGGTGAAAGACCAGAACCGCAGAAACGAAGAAAAGATTAAGGAACTGCAGGCGTTTATACAGCGTTTCTCTGCAAATAAATCTAAGTCCAAACAGGCGACCAGCCGTCGGAAGCTTTTGGACAAGCTGACGGTGGAGGAAATGCCGGCGTCGTCCAGACGGTATCCTTTTGTGGGATTTACCATGGATAGAGAGCCGGGTAAGGATATCCTCATCGTGGAAGGGCTTTCCAAGACCATCGACGGAGTCAAGGTGCTGGACAACATCTCTTTCCGCGTGAACAAAGAGGATAAAATCGCCTTTGTCGGCGAAAACGAAATTGCAAATACCACGCTGTTTAAGATCATTATGGGGGAAATGGAGCCGGACGAAGGTTCCTATAAATGGGGCGTGACCATTACGAATTCCTATTTCCCGATGGACAATTCAGCGTTTTTCAACGGCTGCAGCCTGAATCTGGTAGAATGGCTCAGCCAGTACACCAGCGAAACGACGGAAACCTTTATGCGCAGCTTCCTGGGCAGGATGCTCTTTTCGGGAGATGATGTGTACAAGGAGGTACAGGTGTTGTCCGGCGGTGAAAAGGTGCGCTGCATGCTTTCCCGGATGATGCTGTTCGGCTCCAACGTGCTGGTTTTGGATCAGCCGACCAACCACCTGGATTTGGAATCGATTACGGCGGTCAACGACGGGCTGAAAGCCTTTAAGGGCAATGTGCTCTTTGCTTCTCACGACCACGAATTTATTGAAACCATCGCCAACCGGATTATGGAGATTCGCAAAGACGGCACGTTGATCGACCGGCTTTGCACTTATGACGAATACATTGCAGAACAGTAAGGCACCGACGATTGGGGGATTAGAGTATGCCGGGATTTTATGCGCATCATCGCTTTGGCAAAGCGGCGCTGACACATTTGCCACCTGACTTGCAGGCGGTTTGCCAAAACTACCGGGCGCAGTTTGACATCGGACTGCAGGGACCGGATCTGTTTTTCTTTTATAAGCCGCTTGCGGCAAACCGGGTGGTGAAATACGGACACCATTTGCACAAAATCAGCGCCTACCCGTTTTTTGAACACGCCCTTTCGGTCATCGAACGAACGGGTGTAGACAGCGGGGCGTACGCCTATTTGCTGGGGTTTATCTGTCATTTTATCTTGGACAGTCAGTGCCACGGCTATGTCAATGAGATGGTCTCGGAAATCGGGGTATCCCATTTGGAAATCGAAGAAGAATTTGAAAAGCATCTGCTGCGCGCTGATGGAGCGCATCCTTTGGCGTTTCCTATCTATGATCTGGTGCCGCAGGATCGAGAAACGGCGGAGGCGATCGCGCTGTTTTACGAGGGAATTACGCCCAAAATCGCAGAACGGGCTCTGGCGGATTTGCGCCGGGTGAAGCGTTTTTTCACTGCGCCGGGTGTGTTGAAGCAGAACTTCATCAACGGTGGCATGCGACTTTCGGGAAAGCACTATTCCAGCCTGAAAGGGCTGATGAATCAGCGCAAGGACAATCCGAAATGCGCGCAGACAAGCGAGGCGCTTTTTGAGCTGTTTTCCGAAGCGGTTCCGCTGGCGGCTGTCATGATGGAAAGCTTTGACGACAGTCTGCGGACGGGAAAGCAGCTGGCGAAGCGATTTGACCGGAATTTCGAGTAAAGGATGTTTCAGTGGAACACACGAGGATTTGAGCTGCGCGGGTTTGACGCTTGCCGCGAGGAGAAGTATTGGACATGGATGTTTTTAGGTGGTAAACTGAATTTGATGAGACTTTGGAAATAGAAAACAATAGGAGATCGTTATGGAATATCGTGTCAACCGTCGCACAGGCGACAGAATCAGTGAAATTGGAATGGGTGCGCATCTGACTCCCGCGACAGAAAAAGAGGGCGTGGAAACCCTGCAGATGGCTTACGAAGCTGGTATCAACTTTTTTGACTTCGCGGCAGCAGAAAGCGCTTGTTTTGATTATTATGACAAGGCTTTCGGCGATGCCAGAAAGAATGTGTTCTATCAGATTCATTTTGGTGCAGAATTTACCAGCGGCGTTTATGGAAAAAGTCTTGTGCTGGATGATGTGAAAAAATCCATCGACTGGCAGCTTTCCAAGCTGAACACGGACTATATCGACTACGGTTTTATTCACTGCCTGGACACGGAAGAAGAATGGAACAGGTATATCGATAACGGCGTTTTGGCATACATAGAAGAACTAAAGCGGCAGGGCGTGGTGCGTCACATTGGCATGTCCTCACACACGCCTGCGGTAGCGGCGCTCGGTCTTAACACTGGCCTTGTGGATATGCTCATGTTCAGCATTAATCCGGGTTATGACTATTGTCACGGCGAGTACGCGGTCGGCGCATCTGATGAGCGCATGGAACTTTACAAACGCTGTGAGAAAGAGGGCGTCGGTATTTCAGTGATGAAAGTTTTTTCTGCCGGACAGCTGCTTTCTGCGAAAACTTCGCCGTTCGGCAAGGCGCTGACGGAACTGCAGTGTCTGCAGTACGCGCTGGATAAGCCAGGAGTGCTGACAGTGCTTCCGGGTATCATGAATAAATCGGAGCTTCAGCGAATTTTGACTTTTTACGATGTTTCACTTTCGGAAAAAGACTATTCTATGATTTCCTCCCTGACGCCGGCGGAAGTGAAAGGTGTATGCGTGTACTGCAACCATTGCCAGCCATGTCCGGCGGGGCTGGATGTGGGTCTGATCAACAAATATTATGACCTGGCAAAAGTGGGCGATTCCCTGGCGGCGGATCATTACCGGAGACTAGAACCGAAAGCAGGGGCTTGTACGGCTTGCGGGCATTGTGACAAAACCTGCCCGTTCGGCGTTTCCCAGAGCCAGCGGATGAAAGAGATCACGGCGTATTTTGGCGCGTAAAAATGATTGAGAATGATGGAGACCGGCTGTAGGATATTTTTGGTGCAGTTGGTCTTTTGTAGTTTTTGAATAGGGCTGACCTAGATGTGATAAGAGCGGATGACTGATAAAAGGATTGAATTTCAAATGAAAATCTGCCATAATATATTTATATAGGAGCATTTTGAATCATAATTTGGCAGGGCTTCTGAGTGATTCAAAGGAAAAGAGAGGCAAGATAGGAATGACGAAAGAAGTATTGTCATTTGTTATATTTGATTCACGCCTGTGCGGATAAATGGGGAGTGAAACCGTCTGCGGCGTATCGACAAATGCAGTGTGTAAACTGCATCACTGATTTTTTAGCGCCAAATTATGAAATTCTTCATACACAAAGTACGCAGTTTGTAATAGAAGACATCGTTGAATATCTGAGCGTAAGGGGGATTCACATATGATGATTTACCATGGTTCCAATACGATAATTAAAAATCCGGATGCAGAGCATTCGTTCAGATTGTTAATTTACGAATCATACTATGAGGTGTGAACATGGATGAAAAAGCATTGGACCTTTACTATAACAGCAAACTGGCTGACAAGATACAGGATGGAAAAGAGGGAATTCAGTATCTGGATTATAAAGTGTTGACGCAAATACTCATTGATACAGAGGCAGAATTCTTTTGCTGAGATTGCGCTATGTTCTCTCTTGTAAAAAAGGCTTGTTCATGGTAAAATTTTTATAATATATCAGTGAAATGTATGCAGAAAGGTAAACTCTCGGGATGATGACGGAGAAGAAATCTACAAAAATTTACGAGGCAATCAGAGCGGATATTGTAAATGGAAGAATCGATACGAGGACATTTCTCAATGCTGGCGAGATTGCGGAGAAATATCAGGTAAGTAAAGCGCCGGTCAGAGACGCGTTGCAGGTGCTCTGTGATCAGGGTTATCTGGTCAGCTATCCGCGAAAAGGATATATGATCAATATTTTCAGCAAGGAAGAAGTGAACAAGATTCAAAATGTGCGCCGCCGTGTGGAAGCTTACAGCGTGGAACTTGCTATCGCCCATGCCAGCGACGACGCGATTCTTTCCCTGAAGCCTTATGCTGACAGAAATTTTCAGATGGGAGAAAGCCTGTATGTGGATTCGCTGCGAGAGGGAAGTAACAATCTGCGCTTTCATGTGCGGCTGGCGGAAATCGGAGGCAACGAATATTTGCTGGACATTGTAAAGAATCTGGCGGGGAAAATTACTATGGCAAATATAGATACCTCGGCGGATTTCAGTTATCACGAAAAAATCATCGAGGCTCTTTTGGAAAGAGACGTCAAAGCGGCAGTCAAATATCTGGAGGCAGATTTGGGGACCCTTTGATGTTCGCAGATAACAAATATAATATGCCCGCAGCGCAAACCATGGAAAGGTTTGTGCTGTGGGCTTTTTCTATGCGGCAATTTCCTGTTTGTCAACACGCAGCTTCAAAAGAAGCGCCAGAATGGCAGATAAAATTCTCGCGAGGACGGTACTCCACCAGATCATGATCTGCCCGCCGAAAAGAGGGGGCAGAAGCAGCATGAGAAGGAGCATGAATGTCGGCTCTATGAACGTCAGAATGTAGGAAAAGGCAGTTTTTTCTGTAGCATAAAAGCTTGCAGTCGTGACGCGTACAATGGCGACAAAAGGGACAGAAACCAGAAAAATTGGGATGATTTTCACAATTTCTGCATTGACCGCTGCTGATGCACCAAACAGAATGCCCAGATTTTCCCGCATCAGATACATCACAATACAGCCGAGAACAGACAGCAGCAAGGCGAACCCATAGGCAAATTTTCTCGTATTCTTCAGCGCTGTAAAGTCTTTTTCGCCGTAGTGGCGGCTGAGCAGAGGCTGGCTGCCGTCCCCGACTCCCTGCAAAATCAGGTAGATGATGCAGATGATATAGGCGATACAGGCATAGGTCGCAACGGCTTGTTCACCACCGTAAGAGATGGAAAAGCGGTTGATGATAATCAGAGAAATATTTGGCGCCATGGCAAGACCAAAAGGTGCGATACCGACTTTTATGATAGACGCGGATACAGCCGCCAGTTTGGTGAGGGGAATCTGCAGCGTAAACTGCTTTTTTCGCAGCATGTAAATCAGCGCCAGAATCATTGTTACTCCCTGGCTGATGACAGTTGCCAGCGCCGCACCCCGCGCGCCTTGTGCCAGTATCCAGACAAACAGGTAGTCTAAGATAATATTTGTGACAAAACCTGCAATCATACAAATCATGGCATAAAAAGAGCCGCCGTAATTTCGGATAAAGGGGATTAATCCCGTACCGATGACCTGCAGACCTGCCCCTAAGGCGATGACAGCAATGTATTCTTTTCCAATAGAAAGCAATTCTTCTCTTGCACCAAGCATTTCTAAAATCACAGAGTTGAGCAGAAAAATAGAGAGTGTCAGGATGATGCTGGAGATTAACAGCGTCCATAATGCGCCAGCCGTGAACATTTTGGCTTTGTCCTCGTTATTCTCTGCCTGATTGATGGTGTAGTAAATGGCGCCGCCCATGCCGATGCCGGTGCCGATGGCCTGAATGACCGCCACAATCGGATAGGCGATGTTGACTGCCGAAAGTCCCACATCGCCGACGTAGTTTCCTACAAAGAAGCCGTCGACGATGGCGTAAACGCCTGATAAAGCAAAGGCGAGCACAGAGGGCAACACATATCGAAAAAAGGTTTTCTGATCAGTCATTTTTATCTATCCCTCCTGCTTTGCGAAACAGTTCTACGAATAAAGTAGTGTTTTCGTTTAATTGCTGCATTTTCTCCATACCCATTTCTTCTACTGCAGAAAGCTCCACCTTTCGAAGTTCGGAGATGACCGATGCGGCATATCCTTTTCCGGCGGCGGTCAGCTTAATCACCTTATTTCTTTTGTCTGACGGTAAAGGGCGCAATTCTACCAGTCCATTTCGTTCAAGATCTTTCAGAATCATATTGACCGTTTGCTTGGGAATCATCCATCGCTGGCTGATTTTCTTCTGTGTGCAGTTTTCGCAGTCTTCCGAAAGGGCGGATATGACCAGCAGACTATTGAAGGATAGACCGTGGGATTTTGCGTATGCCTCATACACATAATTACACTCTTGCCACGCCGTGTAATACAGGTTTAGTTGTTCCATTAATTTAGAATTGTTTATCATGTAATACCTCCTATTGAATAGTCCGGTTCCGTACTATATGTATATTTTAGTCCAAAACCGGACTAAAAGTCAAGGAAAATTTACAGAAGAATTTTTTGTCAATGAAAGAATTGTACGAGATGAGAAATAAAAAAAGAGTTGACAAAAACCCACAATGGTGATATTCTAAAGAAAATATATCTGATATTATCACAGAAATGTTTTGAGAATTTCAATATGGAAATTGAAAAGGAGCATATGGCATGTTATTGAATCATTGCAGATTAATCAAGGAACTTTCAGGCGGTATAGAGACCGCTGACGGCGCGTTGCGCCTGGAAAATGGAAAAATCACAGAGGTGATGGCGAATGCGGCGCCGGCAGATGCGTGTGCAGGCGAAGAAGTCATCGACTGTCAGGGAAAAACCCTGCTGCCGGGCCTCATGGACACTCATACCCATATTATCGGTATTGTGGATTATTCGTCAGATCTGATGAAATCACCGATGAAGTTATTTATGAAAAGTGCGGCTGCTGCGCAGAAGTGTTTGGACTACGGTTTTACCACACTTAGAGATTGCGGTACACCGCTTCGGGTTTCTAATTTTGTCAGAGACGCTTTTGCAGACGGATTGATGACTGGACCGCGCATCATCTCCAGCGGATGTATTTTGTCACCGACGGAAATTGAGGAGATGGACAGCATTTACGAAATGTACAGCTGGGCGGACGGCGCTGACGCGATGAAGAAAGCGGCGCGAAAAGAGCTTGCCGAGCACGCCGACTATATTAAAATTATGGTGTCCGGGTCTGCATTTCACAAGCAGGGCATTCCGGTACAGCCGATTATCACGGCAGAGGAGCTTTCTGCTGCTGTAGAAATTGCCGATATGAAAGGCACTTATGTGGCAGCCCATGCCCATGGGGATGGCGCGATTCGTCTGTGCGTAGACAAGGGCGTGCGAACCATTGAGCATGCTACCTTTATCGGGGAAGAAACCATTGAAGCTGCACTTGGACGGAAAGCTTTATATTTGGTGCCGACCCTTGCCGCTATGTACCAGAACCCGGCGAAGACACCGCTTGAAATGATGTTCCTTGTCGACAAGCTGAAATGGATGCTGGATATTTCCATCGGATGCCTGACCAAAGCTTATGAGGCTGGTCTGAAAATAGGGCTTGCCACCGACAGCACCGTGGGGATGGATCAGTATGAGCAGGGTATTGAGTTCAAATACAGAAGTGAATTGTTCGGAATGAGCAATATCGATATTCTTCTGCAGGCGACCAAGGTCAACGCGGAAATCGTGGAAATGGCGGATTGTCTGGGAGAAATAAAGGCAGGCTATATTGCGGATTTAATTCTGGTGGATGGAAACCCGGATGAAGATATTTCTGTCATGTATCAGAAACCGGATATGGTCTTCCTGTCAGGTGAAAGGGTCAGATAATATGGGTCTGTTTCTTGCGCTGCTGTCCGGAAGTTTTGAGCAGCTTGCGCAGCTGCAGCATCCGGTATATCTGTTAATTTCCAGTCTTACACTGGCAGTGACATGGGTGCTTTACTATTTGGGACTTGCGGACGGACCGGTCGGCGGCGTCTTGGCGCTGCAGAATTTAGCTATCATTTTTACTATGGTACTGGAAAGTCTGGTACTGGGGATGGAGATTCGCAGTACGATGCTGTTTGGCGTAGGGCTTATCGCCGTAGCTTCTGTTTTGATGATTGAACCGCCTCGGGAAAGGTACCCTTCGGGGCAGTCCCGGCGCTGGGTGTTATATGAAATTCTGTCAGCGATGTTTATGTCCGTGTCCTTTATTTTCACCAAGATGGATACGTCTCCTGTGGACAGCAATCTTTCCAGCGGCATTCGCTACAGTGTGGTTGCGATTACAGCCTTTATATTGATGTTCTTAACTGGAAGTCACCGCACAGGAGGCAGCCGCAGCGCCCGTAGAATTTCCCGTGCTGCATGGCGCAGCGTTGTTTTGGGCGGCATCTTTTTGGGCATCGGATATATTGCACTGTATAGAGCTATGTCTCTCAACACGGCGACGCTGGTAACAACGATATTCCGCTTTAATATCGTATTTGCTGCCGTTCTTTCCGCAGTTTTTCTGAAAGAGAAGCAAAGTTCTCGCAGCGTGCTGGGACTTTGCGCCATGACAGGCGGCATTGTGCTGTTTGCGGTTTGACAGTGTCTGTGCTCCATGGGACTTGGAGGTAGGAAGTTGTGCAAAACCTGATAATACCACAGGGAAATGCACAACTTTTTCTTTCGCCGGTTGTGCAAATAGCTGGAATTTCTTTTACGATGCACAACCTTTTGTCGATTTCAAGATGATTGAAGCCGTTTCAGATGAAAAAGTTGTGCAGAAGCGTTCGAATAGTGTTTGCTTTGCACAACTTTTTCTTGGAATGGGCATGGAATAGGCGCGATTGTTGTGCAAACGGCCTCTGTCACAAGGGATTTGCACAACTATTGCAGGTCGTTGTTGTGCAAATGACTGGTTATGGAATGAAATCTGCACAACTTCCGCGCCGTTTGTTCTACGCAGCGTAGGTTGCCGCCGGGAGAAAGGTATGGTATTCTCATGATGTAAGAAGAAATAAAACGAAAGTGAGGCATATCAAATGGATACCTATATTACGGCGCGGTCTATTAAAAGACTTCGCGAAGAAAAACGGATTACCCAGAGTGAACTTGCGGAAAAACTGGGCGTCAGCAGTAAAGCGGTTTCAAAGTGGGAAACGGCGCGGGGACTTCCTGACATTTCCTTGATTGAACCGCTGGCAAAGGCGCTGGGCGTATCCGTGATTGAATTGATGAACGGCGATTACAGAATTAACGAAAATGTAGCCTGTAATCTGAAAAAATCGAAGTTTTATGTGTGCCCTGTGTGCGGCAACGTGATGCATACTACAGGGGCGGCGGTCGTCAGCTGTTGCGGCATTACGTTGCCTGAAGCAGAACCGGAAGAAGGGGACGAATGCCACAAACTGACAGTAAGCTATACGGATTCCCGTCACTATGTAAGCCTGTCCCATCCTATGACAAAGGAACATTACATTTCCTTTATCGCATATGTGACAGATGGACATTTTGAAATGAAAAAGCTGTATCCGGAAGGAAACGCGGAAGCGGATTTTCTGGGCAGAGGTCACGGTTTGATAATCGCATATTGTAATCAGCATGGACTGTATCAGAGCCGCGTGTAGAATGATTTCTATGCGCGCTTTTTCTTTTTTGCGGGTCGCGAAAACTTCCCTCCTATTGAAAAAGAGGCGTTTTGCTGTATAATAAAATCAATCGTATGATGGAGTGGAAGGTGATCTGGTGCAGAAAGAACAGATGATAGTAAAGATGATCGAGTTTTATGAAGGCAGTGTACACGATATTGAGCATTTCCTGAAGGTATACAGCTATGCAAGGCTGATTGATAGACTGTAGGAAGTGGACGAAGTTACTTTGGAAATGGCGCTGAATTTATCAGGTTAGTTGTTGGATTTTGAAGGGCATAATAAAAAGAAAGTAGGAGGAAACACCATGGGTGAAAGCTGGAACGCTATCAGAAAAAAACTGGAAGAGGACTTACTTTGTGAAAAACTGCGCGGCAGGGTACAGTATTTTTTTACAATTTATCGTAAAGCGCCGGATGCTTATGGACGATTTGCAGTCAGAGCAGATGGGGAGGAGCTGTTCTGTGCGAATCCGTACAATGAAAAATACTATGATGCAAATGTGCAGAACATCAGGAAACTGCGAAGTGTGCCGATGCGCCAGTGGGATGGAAATGGTTTTTCTTTTGAAGCGGAGAATTCTATCATAGAAGAAGAAGCAAGACTTTTAGCAATTACGGAGGGAAAGGCGGATTCCTTTGATGTGATGCGGACACTTCAAGTGTTTTTGAATCAGAAAGTGGAACGATCGTTGTGGTCTGAAAATGATCTGCTTCGTATGTTTGCAATTTTAGACAGACGTGTAGGCAAACGGACATTAGAAAAGATGACTGATTTGTATGTGGACTTGCCGGATTGGCTGAAGCCATTTTATGCACTGCGGCTTGCGGCAGAGGAGATTTTGCTGAAAAATAAATCGAAGCTTTGTTTGAGTTCTGATGGTCCAGTCCGTTTATATATTGCGGATGATGCTGTTTTAGATCATTTCGAGGAACTGACAGATACGTTTCCCCGTGCGCAGACGTTTTGCGAACAGGATTTTGTCGCTTATGTCAAAGAGAAAATCGGAAAGAATGCAATACATTTTGTGAAAGTTGTGGGAAACTATCCAAGGATAGAGCAGGAATATAAGAGGATTTGGTGGTATAACTTTTGAAAAATATTATAGTCTGAAAATATTAAATATACAATTCTTGGTTCTGATGTGATATAATATAATAATTAAATGATTTCACATTCCAGCAATTAGATAGAGGGATATATTTATGGATATGATAAAAGAAATGATTTTAGTCAAAGGCATAGATAAGACACAAGAGATTGATGTGATAGAAAAAGATATTTTGGAAAGAAAAATCAAGATTACATATAAAAGAGGAAAAACGTATTCTTATAATATGGAAAATGTCCGCATTTTTAATCTTCAGCGTGAGATCTTGTTGAAAGACCAAGTCGCATATATCAATGGAATGCCAGAATACCAACCACAAAGGATTTTAGATTTCGGTAGTAAAATCAGAATATATAGGTTTGATGGAAGTTACAAGACTATAGACCGCACAGATTTTTCCTTGATAAGCAGTGATGCGAAGACAAAAAATGTCAAGGAGGTACTCCTGTATTTGAAAGAGATTTCTTCTTTTTTGTCAGATAAAGAGGACGAAGAAGCGTTTTTGTATAAAGAAATGAAGCGTTTGAATTTTATTCATCCTGAAAGTGTGTTGGGAAGTTATTTGGGCAACCAATTGATAAGCAGAAGGAACATAGAGGATAATACACTTATATTTCCATTTCAGTTTAATCTGAGTCAGAAAGATGCGCTTGAAAAGGCATTGTCACATTCTATTTCCGTAATTGAGGGGCCACCGGGAACTGGTAAAACGCAAACCATCTTGAATATTTTAGCTAATCTTATTATTCGTAAGAAAAGCGTTGCGGTAGTATCCAATAATACTGAGGCAGTAAAGAACGTTATAGAAAAAATGGAAAAACAGGGTTATGGTTTTTTGAATGCACTTTTAGGAAGAAAGGAGTATCAGGAGGCTTTCTTTGCATCATTACCAGAAGTGCAAGTTAAAGAATGGGCTTGTGAAGAAAGCAAAGAGAATTTAGCTAGTAAAATTAGAGAACTAAATCAAAGACTTCGTGATTTAATGAAACAAGAGCGAGACATGGTTCAGTTAAGACAGAAGTTGGAAGCGTGGACACTGGAACAACAATATTTTGAAAAGTATTATGAAAAACAGGAGATTGAAAAAGTAGAAAAGTTGCCTATGTTTTGTAAATCGTCGGATCGATTACTTTCTTTTATGGCGGATACATCCATTGCAGCTCAGTATGGGATTTCGGATAAATTTTTGTTCAAGATTAAGTTATTATTCAAATATGGAATTTTTGACTTAAGTAAATTATGGCAAGATGAAGAAGCATTATTGCTATCTATACAGAAAAAATTTTATCAATTTGAAATACAGTCTATAGAAAAGAGAATAAGTTCGTTGGAACACCGATTACAGCATAACTCTTTTGATGATCTTCTGAAACAGCATCAGGAACTTTCAAAAAGAATTTTTCGAAAGTATTTGCATGAGAATTATAGCTATAGTCGGATGGAGCGTTAAAGATTTACAAAGGCAAATTTTAAGCTTCTTTTTCAGGACTTTATAAGAGCATATCCAATTATTTTGAGTACAACACACTCGCTGCGGCGATCAATTCCAGAAAATTATTTGTTGGATTATGTAATTATCGATGAAGCTTCGCAGGTAGACTTGATTACGGGTGTTCTCGCTCTTTCCTGTTGTAAGAATGCAATTATTGTTGGGGATGAAAAACAACTTGAGCAAATCACACAGGAAAATAGAATAGGAAGTAAAATAAATAGTATCCCACCTCGACAAGAATATGACTATTTCCGCCATAGCATTTTGTCTTCGGTGCTTTGTCTTTACAATGATAAACTTCCACGCACAATCTTACGGGAACACTATCGATGCCATCCTAAAATTATTAATTTTTGTAATCAGGAATATTATGATGGAAATTTAATTCCTTATACAGATACCTCAATGTCAGAATCTCCATTGATTTTATATCGTACCACAGAGGGTAATCACATGCGAGAGGTGACAAAAGGCGATAAAAAAGGAATCTATAATCAAAGGGAACTGGATGTGATAGTTGAGGAAGTTTTAAAAAACCCAGATTTATCAGAAATTGGAGGAACGATAGGGGTTGTAACACCTTATCGAAAGCAAGCGAATAAAGCTGCAGAGATGCTCTCAAATAAAATTCAAAGTGATACAGTGCATAAGTATCAGGGGCGCGAACGGGATACGATGATTATGAGTACGGTACTGGATTCTTCTTATAAAGCTACACAAAAGATGAAATTTGTTGACGATGCACGAATGGTAAATGTGTCAGTTTCGCGTGCAGTGAAACAGTTTATTTTAGTCACAGATCACGATCTGTTTTTCCAAAAAGGAAAACATATTACTCATTTGATTCGGTATATTTTGTATAATACTTTGGATGAAAAGCTGGTTAACAGCAATGTCGTGTCAGTCTTTGACTTGCTTTATAAAAGGTATTCTGAAAAACTAATACCATTAAAGAAAAGAATGAATCCTAATACCATATGGGAATCAGAGGAAGTGATACGTGTTTTATTAGAGGACATTTTGAGTAGAGAAGCGTTTTGTGGTTATGAATACCGACAGCAGATCTTGCTCCGTAACTTATTAAACGATATGTCGTTATTAAAAAAGGAGGAAGTAAGCTTTGTAAATCATAGAGCGTCCTTGGATTTTATAATATTTAGAAAGCAAGATAAAAGCTGCGTGCTTGTCATTGAAGTAGATGGCTTTGCATTTCATGAAAATAATCCAGTGCAGTTACAGAGAGATGCTATGAAAGATCGGATCTTGAAACGGTATGGTATACCTGTTTTACGGTTGCCAACAAATTCTTCAGGTATAGAGAAAAAAATAGAGGAAGGGTTAAAAAACTCTGATATTTGAATGGAATTTACAACATTTGTATAATCAGCGAAAATGTTTGTATAAATAAAAAATATATTAGTTCAGGGGAGCGCTGATGAAGGTTGACTAATCTGTGAAAGGGGTAGATCAATGGAAAGGCGGATGGAATGTGAATTTATTATTTAGATGTTTATTAGCTGTAAGTGTGACTTCTTGGATGTTTGTGATATACGGAATTAAGGAAGGTATAACTGCATGGAATATCCCCCAATGTCTTTTTGGCACAGTGCTTTTTTGCGTTCCGGTTGTGTTATCGTATATCTCTATTGGTATTACATCGTTTTTAAAAGCAGAGTCTCTTGGAGGATGTCAAAAAATTAGTTTAGCAGATAATGATTTTTTGCCAGCATACTTAGGTTACTTTTTTGTTTCTCTGAGTATTCCAGATATAACAACGATGATTTATCTGCATGTGTTTGTATTTGGGTTTGTGTTTTTTTCGCAAACACAGTACTTCAATCCAATTTTTTTACTTTTCGGGTATCATTATTACCAAATTACGACAGAATGTGGGACAAGTGTGTTTATAATCAAAAGAGGAAAAGTGATACGAAACAAAGCTTATCTTTCATTTGATAATTTGAAAAGAATCAATGATACGACGTATATTCAGAGAAAGGAAAAATAAATGAACACAATTTGCGTAAAACTCCGTATGAGAAAACATGAAAATAAATATAGAAAGCTGTTATCGACAGAAGAAGCAGTATATCCGATGTTAGCTGAATTAGTTGAATCATCACTTGACTATGCTGCAGGTGCGATGTTAGAAAATGGAGAATGGTTTAAGATTACAAATGCTTCTCAGCAACCGTATACTATAGATCTTTTAGAAGGAAATTTCGAATCGGTAGATTTTGATTCTTTGGCTAGATCAGACTTTCGGAAAATAGATTATTTGTTCGTTAAAAACGGAAAAACGATGTATTTTCAAAACGTTAGCAAATCAAAACTTGCATCTAAAAAGAGAATCGGAAGTTTTGGAGAGAGTTACAAATATGAAAGTGATAGTGAAGAAATTGTTATTAATGAATATCCAGATGCTGTGTATTGTGCAGAAACAAATATATTGTATTTCAGAAAACTAGAACCGATTGTTGGGATATTTAAAGGAATAAATGATTTGTATCGTGAAGCGACAGATGACGAAACAGAGCAGTTTCTACAAAACGATTTTATTACATTGAAGGATGATTATGGTACAGCAGATGTCAAGACTGCTAATCGCAAAAGGATTGCATTGACGTCTAAAACCCTTTTGGGATTAAGTCAAGAAGACAGATCAAACATATTCCATTACATTGGTGAATACTGTCCTGATTTAAAGACAAAAGATAATACTTTTTGTGTCGGAAATGAAGATGAATTAAAAATGGTTCTGTTCGGAATTGAACAGAGATTTTATACAACACCTGTAGGGGGAGAAAAGCGAATTGCAAATTCTGTAATTCTTTTAAACAGATAATTATAAAAATAGATTGGATTGGCTTGTGTAGTGAAATTTGTAAGGTTATCCCAAATTAAGGAAACCCCAATACGCAAAGGAGCTTAATTATATGACAAAAATACTCATGATCTGCCACGGCAGGATTTACTGTTTAGAATAAAAAGTCTCAAATCGTCTTAAATACTTCTATAAATACTAGTTCTTGTGTTCCATTCTCAATTTTACCAATGATTTACCAATATTTCTGGAGAGTCAGGCTTGCAAAAAATAAGCCAGAATGAGGAGATTAAAAATATGAGCGAATTGAAACCAAGAATAACGGAAAACGGAATTGATTATATCCTTGTCGGGGATTACTTAACTTAAAGATAACATATACATACAGCCTGCTGATACATTGCTTGCAGATACCCCGCAGAAACCAAACCATACAGAAAAGGAGTTTTTGCATATGAAATCAATATTTGAACAGTTAGGTGGCACATATCACGAGGAAAATGGGTATCTTATTCCAGATTTAAGATTACCCGCCGAAGAAGAACAGCCGATAGGCACATGGGGACAGCGGCATCTGGACTATTTGAAGCAGTACCGCAAAGTTACATACACTAATCTTCTCACAAGCGGCAGGCTCAACGCTTATCTTGCCGACATTGACAGGCAGGCGCAAGAACGCTTTGAAAGGCTCATAGAGGGCATGAAACAGGCACAGGGCATAACGGAACAGCTAAAGGAAGAAAACGCCTTAGAATGGACAGGACGGCTCAACAACATAAGGGCTTGTGCGAGGGAGATTGTGAATGAGGAAATTATTTTCGCATAGACAGGCAAGGTGGCAGAATGTAAAAGTTCTGTCACTTTTCTTTTCATAGGGCTGATTAAAGTTGATATTTGCCAGAAGGAGTTTCAGCATGGTAGAATATAAAGAAATATATCATCATCATTTCACTGTAAATAAATTGAGGAATGCGACATGCTTGTTGTCACATTCCTAATGCTATAACTAAAATGAAGGAGGAATTGAATATGCCGTTTACTGAAATATGTATTTATCAAGTCAAGCCGCAAAAGGTAGAAGAATTTGAAGCTCTGATGCTTGAAGCCAAAAGCCTCTTAGAAAAACAGGAGGGATTGCTTCTGCTTCGGTTCGCCAAAAGAGGGTATCGCATAGACATGGAGCAAATTAAGGAGGGGCTTCCACCTCTTAAAATTAACCGTATCGTAAAAAGTGTTAAGTATATGCTTTACTGGGAATTTGATACGAAAGAGAACTACGGAGCAGCACAAAAAAATCTTTATGACAGCTATTGGAAGTCTATTGAAAAATGTTTAATAGTTCCGCATGACAAATATTTAGGAGAGGGAGTGTTTTAATGGATTTTTCATATTGTGGATTGGATTGTAATGAATGTCCTGTTTATTTGGCTACTATCAGCAAAAATACAGATGAACAAATAAAATTGGCAAACGAATATTCAACTGATGTTACAAAATTCTCAAAAGAGGATATGTATTGTTTGGGATGTCATTCTGATATGGTGTCACAAAAGATGTGCGGTGATTGTGAAATAAGACTATGTGGCGTTAAGAAACCCTATGGAAGTTGTGCCGAGTGTGACAAATTTCCATGTTCTATACTGGAAAAAAATTTAGGTGATAATTCAGAAAATTTGAATCATTTAAAACAGCTTGCCATTAAACACAAAAAGACAGAGTGATAATATGCAGATAGACAGACTTATTCAAATTGTGTTTCTCTTGTTAAGGCATGAGAATATAACTGCGAAGCAACTGGCGGAGGAACTTTGCGTTTCCACCCGCACGATATATAGGGACATCAATATACTTTCGATTGCGGGAATACCGATTACATCACAAAAGGGATATGGCGGAGGATTGTCGTTATTACAAGGCTTTTCACTGGACAAATCTTATTTTACGCAGGAAGAACAAAAGAATATTATACAGGCGTTGCAGATTCTAAAGTCGTCAAATTATCCCGACGCTGATAAATCATTAAACAAGATTGCTGGATTGTTTAGTCACAATTTGCAGTCCGAATGGCTAGAGATTGATTTTTCCTATTGGGGAAGTCCTGAAAAGGAACGAAGCAATATTACGGTTTTAGAACGTGCGATAATCAATAAGTATGTGATTACGTTCACTTATTTTAATGCAGAATTGACAATCACCAATCAGATTGTCGAACCGTTGAAATTGGTTTTCAAATCTCATGCATGGTATCTTGTTGCCTATTCAAAGCGCAAAAATGATATTCGCACTTTTAAGATGTCCCGCATAAGGGAGCTTCAAATAACAGACCAATTATTTGACCGTGAATTGCCAAAGGATTTTTCCATTACCCCTGCCTACAAGGAAGAATACAATACGCCGATATTCGTATTACATTTTTCGGAAAAGATAGCGTATAAAGTCTATGATGAATTTCAAGAGAAATATATTAAAAAATTAGAAGATGGAACATTGGAAGTGACTTTTAGATACCAGCTTAGTGATTGGACTTTCCTATATCTGCTTTCTTTTGGGGAATATGTTGAAATTATTGAACCTGTTGAAGCAAGAAATATTCTAAAGGAAAAAGCTAAAAGAATATCTGCCATGTACTAACAATGTCGGAAATGTAGATGTTTGCCGTAATTTAAAAGATTATAAATAGCAATTATAGGAGTGTTTATGAAAGAAAAGTGGATACGCTGTCCTGTTTGCGGTAACAAAACCCGTGACAGAATTAGAGAAGACACGGTTTTGAAAAACTACCCTCTCTATTGCCCGAAGCAAGCAGGAAACTTTGATTGAAGTCAAAAGTTTGCAAATAACAGTCATCACAGAGCCAGACGCATAGACGCAGAGCCGATGAACTTGTGAAATAAAATCACAGTTTGTTGGCTCTATTTTATTTCATAGGATTTTAAGGCAAACGCCCACCATATAAAAAAACGGTGTTTTGGTGGGCGGTATTGCTATGCCCGAAAAGACTTAACAGACACTCTCCAGACCTGTTTTGAGTTTGGAGGGATTTTTTTATGTTCTTTTTTCGGGCAGTAATCTATCTGCTCATGCAACGCAGATATGACTTATACATAGCATATCGGGGATTGGCAGGAAGCCAGTTAAAAAAATCCCTGCTTATGCAACGCTACTTCTCACCATGAAACCAGAAGTAGAATCTCCACTTAACAGAATATGTATCTCCTATAACCGTAGAGGTCACAGAACCTTTGCGGTTTTTCTTTTGTCGTTTTTTATCGGAATGTGCCGCAGGGCTGTTTCCACTGTTGGCTGTCGTTCGCCGCCTTTCCAATCTGGATTTTTACATTTTCAAAAATTCGGATTGGAGGAAATAAGGAATGGCATATAACCACGGACGTGAGGACAGGAAATGGCGTATCTGGAAAGAAGCCGAGGAAAAAGTGCTGCGTGAGCATGGCGTTGATGAAGCGGTCATTGAGCAAATCCACATGGAGGACAGGGCGGACTTTAATTCCAACAGGCGGTTTTACCGATGGACGAGCGACTTCGGCGAATACCTTGAGGGAATGGCGGACGCTGAACAACAGGCAGAGCCGAATACCGTTGCGGACTTGCTGGACGAGATTGAGGACGAGAAACTGTATCAGGCACTTCTTACGGTGGACAAGCATACCCTGCTCATTCTCCTGTTGAAAATGCAGGGGTATTCCACAAGGGAGATTGCGGCAATGGCAGGGCTTACCGAAAGGGCGGTCTACAAACGCCTTGAACGGCTCCGTAAAAAATTAAAGCCTATTTTTTATCCTTTCGGGGAAATTTAACCATTTCCACGGGCTATTGGGTGGGAGGGCAATCCTCCCGCTCAGTTTTTTTCGGGAGGAAAGGGAATGGCATACGGGGCAAAAACTTACACGCTTCGGGAGGAATCCACGGAAAGCGGCGCAAGGTATTTTATCAGCTTTAAGGACGGGCAGGGGGAACACCACGAACTGGAAGTGTCCGAACAATTATTCATTGAATTTCGGCAGATGGAAAGGAGGAACAGAAACCTTGAGCAATGGAACCAGCGGCACAGGGAGTTTAACGAGGTGTGGGACGAAACGCTTTACAGACGTGCTTTGCGAGTGCCTAAGAGCCTTGATGAAAGAATGATTGAAAAAGAACGAAATGAACTGTTTTACAAAGCGGTTGCCCGATTGCCAGAGATACAAAGGCGGCGTTTCCTGCTCTACTACGAGTATGATTTCAACTTTTACCAAATCGGCAAGATGGAGCATTGCACCGCTTCCGCTGTTCAGAAATCTGTTTCGGTTGCAAGGGAAAAAGTCAAGGCAGAAATGAGGAAGTATCTCAAACCTTGACGATTACCGCCCGAAAAAGAAATCCGTTTTGCGTGGGACTGGCGGTATTACATACTCCCACTTTTTTTCGTGGGAGTAAATCTATTTAAGGAGGTCACATCTATGTGCAACAAAACCAAAGACACCGCCCGAAAGGAGGAATCCCATGCAGAAGCTTCAGACGGTCAACGCCGACACGCTCCTCTATGAGCCGCTTGAGAAGCCGTCCTTTGTGGTGGACGGTCTGATACCCACGGGCTTAACCCTGTTCTGCGGCGCACAGAAAATCGGCAAGAGCTGGCTCATGTTAAAGCTCTGCCTATGCGTGTCGCAGGGAATCCCCTTGTGGGATAAAATCGGCGGTTCTGCCCTTCGGGAGAACACCCCGTAAACGCAAGATGCAGGCGTGGGCTTTGCTCGCCCTTTTCGGCTCGTAAAGCCACCCCTGCGGTCAGAAAAATCTTCCGATTTTTCCGACTGCGTTTACAGGGTGTAACACACTACACTTTGCTTCGCAAAGTCGTGTGCCAGACGTTCCCTCTGGACTCCCTTAAAGCAGGGCTCACGCCCTGCCCATCCTGCGCCTTGCGGCTTCGGATGGAAGAATGTGCGGTGACAGTCGGCGGCTCCCGTGGGGGCATCCCAAAAACACCGTCACCACCGTCACCAACCGTCACCCTCTGGAAGATTACCCGCCGAAAGAAAGGAGGAATCCTGCCATGCCTTATGCAATCCTGCGTTTCCAGAAACGCAAGGCAGGCGGCGTTGCGGCTTGTGAACGCCACAACGAGCGGAAGAAAGAAGCCTATAAAAGCAACCCAGACATTGACGTGGGACGCTCCAAAGATAACTACCATCTTGTGAAGCCGCCCCGCTACACCTACAAGAAAGAGATAAACCGAATGGTGGCTGAAGCAGGGTGCAGGACGAGGAAAGACAGCGTGATGATGGTGGAAACGCTCATCACCACTTCGCCCGAATTTATGAACAGCTTACCACCAGAAGAACAAAAAGCCTATTTCCAGACGGCTCTTGACTTCATTTCAGAGCGTGTGGGAAAATAGAATATCCTCTCCGCAGTCGTCCACATGGACGAGAAAACGCCCCATATGCACCTATGCTTTGTGCCGCTTACGCCAGACAACAAGCTGTCAGCGAAGTCTATTTTAGGCAACCAGAAATCCTTATCCGAATGGCAGACCGCCTACCATGAGCGTATGTCCGCACGGTGGAATCAGCTTGAACGGGGGCAGTCCTCAATGGAAACGAAGCGGAAACACATCCCCACATGGCTCTATAAGTTGGGCGGCAGATTGGACAAGCAGTATGCGGAAATCGTGTCTGCCCTCTCTGATATTAACGCTTTTAACGCAGGCAAGAAAAGGGATAAGGCGTTAGAACTGCTCTCCGCATGGCTTCCAGACGTGGAGAAATTCTCAAAGGAAATCAGTAAACAGAGTGCTTATATTGATAGTTTAAAAGAGAGAATCGGGCAGGAAGCCGACTATGCAGGGCGTATGCGTGATGAAAAGTACGAACAGGAATTAAAGATACAGAAAGCCAACCAGAGGATATTTGAGTTGCAGAGAACCAATCAGCAGATGGAACGATTATTGAAAAGGATACCGCCAGAAGTATTGGAGGAATTGCAGAAATCGAGTAAAAACAGGTCAAAGGAAAGGTAGGGATTGAATGGTTAAATTGTTCGACAGGATGATACAGACAGGCATAAAGCCAAAGGAGAAAGGCATCCCGCAGGGCTGTTTCATAGAAAAAGACGGTCAGTCATTCTTTATTTGCGGCAAAGACGTTATCTGTTTTACCGAGCATTTCAGCGATAAAAAGCAGACAGTGGAAAGGCTTGCGGAGAATGTCATGCGGTACGAGAGGAAAAAATCTGCATAATAAATGCCGCTGGCGATGGAAAAACAGCCTACCCCATGCTATAATAAGTTCATGCAAGCGGTGTATTGTGGCAGGCTGTTTCCAAAGGACAGGAGGTTAAAACAAGTGAAACAGCAGCAATACAATACAGCGTTATATATGCGTTTGAGCCGTGATGACGAGCTGGAAGGGGAAAGCGCAAGCATTTCCACGCAGAAACAGATACTAAGGGATTACGCAAATGAGCAGGGATTTTTAGTCGTAGACGAGTACGTGGACGATGGATTTTCTGGTACGAATTTTGAAAGACCAAGTTTTAAACGCATGATTGAGGACATAGAGGACGGGAAAATCAACTGCGTTGTCACAAAGGATTTGTCAAGGCTTGGCAGGAACTATATCCTCACAGGGCAGTACACGGAGCTTTATTTCCCAAGCAAGGGCGTAAGGTACATCGCAATCCATGACGGCGTTGACACGATAAGGGAGGACAACGACATCGCCCCGTTTAAGAACATCGTCAACGAATGGCAGGCAAAAGAAACGAGCCGCAAGGTAAAAAATGCGATGAAAGCCAAGTTTAAAAATGGGGAATACATCGCCCCTGTCGTGCCAATCGGCTATAAAATCAACCCTGCCGAGAAGAACAGGCTTGTCGTTGACGAGGAAACGAAGTGGATTGTGGAGAAGATTTTCGCGCTTGCGGCGCACGGATACGGGGCGAACAAAATCTGCCGCACCCTTGCCGCCGAGAAAGTCCCGATACCCGCATGGTGGGCGTCGCAGAAAAACGGCTACAAGGCGAATATTTTTGAGGGTCAGCCAGAGGGGAAGAAATACCTCTGGAACATCGTTACCGTAAGCAAAATCCTTCAGAATGAAATCTATCTGGGCAACACCGTGCATTACCAGATACAGAAACTCTCCTACAAGTCAAAGAAGAACGTCAAGCGACCGAAAGAGGACTGGATGCGGATTGAGAACACCCACGAGCCGTTAGTTGACCGTGAAACATGGGATTTAGTGCAGGGGCATATCAATTCCCGCAAACGCAGCCGAAAGGACGATGAGCCGCAGATATTCGCAGGGCTGCTCAAATGCGGAGAGTGCGGATGGAGCTTGTCGGCGGCAAACACAAAGAACAAGTCGAGGTATTACCGCTGCACGCAGTATTCCGCACATGGGAAAGAAGCGTGTTCCCTGCATTTCATCACTTACAACCTGCTCTATGCTTTTGTCCTCGGACGGTTACAATACTGGCTGATGGCGGTAAAGGAGAATGAGGACGCCATTCTGGAACGGCTGTTGCAGAGTAGCAAGAAACAGCGGAAGTCAGAGAATGCCCGTGATGAAAAAGAACTGAAAAAGGCGCAGAAACGCAGGCAGGAACTGAACAACCTCTTTGCGAAGATGTACGAGGACAGGGTGAAAGGGCTTCTTGACGAAGAAAATTATTCCATGCTTTCCGTCAAATACCGCACGGAGCAGCAACAGCTTGATGAAACGATAAAGACCGTATCCGCAAGGCTTGAGGATGCCAAAGCGGAAACGGACGACACAAAACGGTGGGTAGATTTAATCCAGAAATACAGCGCAATAGACGAGCTTACCGCCCCTCTTTTGAATGAACTGATTGAGAAAATCGCAGTCCATCAGTGGAGGAAAGACGAGAATGGCAAGAAAGTATGGGATATTGAAATTTACTACCGTTTTGTCGGGAAGATTGATTAGATACAGAAACTATGGGGAATGTGCCATTTGCGGCAGTTCCCCGAAGGATTATCCTTAAGTAAAGTAAAGCGGAGATTACTACATCCCGGATTTGAAGCTGCCGGAGGAACACCGCCCTATCGGAAAGTATGGACGGATGCACCAGGAATATTTAAGAGAAGTCCATCCAGCCAGATTGAATACATTGATACTGACCGGGGAGTTATGGACATACCTTGCAGACCTGAACGAACAAGCACAGGAACGGTTAGCCACCATCATGGAGCAGATGAAAGCTGTCGAGGGCGTGACAGAGGAATTAAAGCGCACTTCTCAAATGGAATGGGTGCAGCGTTGCAATAACATTCACAACCGGGCAGAAGAAATTGTTTTGCATGAGATGATTTATTCATAACGGTATGATAGAATGATTACTGTTAAATTAGAATTGGGAGATGCCTATGAACAAGTTTTTGAATGATATAAGGAGTGCGGAAAATCCTATATCTGGTAATAGAAAAATTATAAATACCATAGCTATATTGTTCCTTGGAATAGCTTTGGGGACTTTTTCAAAATTTTTGGATTTTCGTCAAGCTGAACTGCCAAGTGTGCTTATGGCAATAGATGGAGCATTAGATGTTCATAATTTCCTTGGGCGTTTTGCAATTTGGGTATTGATTGCACTGTGTATTTCTATTTATAGTAATTCTGCAACAAGAGCAAGTGTTAATGTTTTTGCGTTTTTTGCTGGCATGGTTGCAAGTTACTATTTGTATTCAAACTATGTCGCAGGATTTTTCCAAAGAAGCTACGCTATGATTTGGTTTGGCTTTACCATGATTTCTCCGTTCTTGGCATTTGTCTGTTGGTATGCGAAAGGAAAAAGCAGACCTGCATTTATGCTATCAGTATTGATTTTAGCAGTATTGTTTAACATGACTTTCGTATATGGATGGGGATATTTCGAAGCACGCTCTGTTTTAGAATTGATAGTCTTTATCATCGGACTTACTGTTTTGAGGAGGGACACATTGAAAAGTTCTGTGCTAATGGGAACAATTAGTATAGTTCTTGCAGTTTTACTTGATATGGTTATTCCATTTCATTTTGGATAAACAACTTCCAGTGTCGTTCTGAAAATTCAACTGAATAGCTACAACACAAACCGCTGCTACATGGAAGCCAACAAACCATGCAACAGCGGTTTTTTTTACCGTTTTTTCCTCTGGCTGATAGGCGTTCCCATTTTCTTTGATTTTTGGAGAATCCGAATCAGCCAGCGAAATTCTTCTTCCGATAAATTTTTGTAGTTGATACCGAGCTGCTTGCAGTAAAGCATTGCCAGTTTTTCCAAACGGCTGCCTTTGAAATTTTCGACAGCTTCCAGATTTTCTTTCAGTTCATCGGCAACAGTGGTCTGGGGCGCACTCTCACTGTCCTTTTTGTGGGCTTCCCGAATATCCCGGATAATCCGGTTGAGGTCATCCAGAACCATGTGGCTGAAATACTCATCATCGCTGATATGGGCAGCTTGCAGCACCTTCAAATGCGGGTCATCTTCGCCGGGGCGATACCGTTCAATGATTTCATGCCGGACAGTGTCGACAAGTGCATTGAGGTTTTGAATCTGCATGGTGGCAATCCCGTCCACATAAATCTCAATATCTGCAAGAAACTTGATAAAATCTTTATGTGTGGCAAGCTCACAGAGCAGACGGTTGTTAATCCGACCGCTTTTCAGAAGTGCGACCATCTCATCATTCAAATGCAGCTCCGTCAATGGCGTGTTGATCTGCTCCCTGTTCTCTGTCCGGCACAGCAGATAATCAACGGAAACTCCATAGAAGTCTGCCAGCGTGATAAGGTTGCCATGATTGATTTCCTTATAATCCTCTTTTTCATAACTTCCAAGAGCTGATTTGGAAATACCCGTCAACTCTGATAATTCTTCCAGATTTAAGCCTTTGTCCTTGCGGAGTTCCCAAAGGCGTTCCTGTATGCTTGTCGCTCCTTTCATGGGCACACGCTCCTTTCCGGCGGTTTGATTGCTGCCGCTTAACTGGATTATATCACACTTTCCGCAATCGTGGAAATTTCTGATTTTTACCCTTAATTCCTACTTTGTGGACATACGGCACAGGGTACAAAAATGTTCTATGATACAGGTAGTTCATCGATGGATTATTCCAATCGAATGACCAGCCTGTGTGGGATATGCTTCCCCGGCGATGTAGTGCCATGACTTTTGGCAGGGATGTGGAGGAATCCTGACCAAAACGAGCGTACCAAAGGGAGCGATACGCCGCTGTGAGATTCAGGGGAGGAACGACACCGGGGAGAACTGGCGAACTGACACCGAAATGATACCGAAACACGACAATCTGATAGGGGGGATAGTCTACCCTATCGCTGTATACTTCGGGAGATTTTAAGCGGCTCTATGACCGTAATTTTGCCGAAAATCGCCCCGAAACCATACACTAAAACGGGAGGAAGCGCAATATGCCGAGAATGAGCAAAAAGAGGAAGCATGAGCTTTCCTTTTACCTCAATGACCGGGGGCGTGTCACTTACAACGAATTATGCCGGAAATGCCAGCATGGGTGCAGGCAGAGCTTCCGGGCGGTTGTGGTTGACTGCCCCCGTTATTTATCCAAACGAGCCAAGAAAAAGGAGGAACACACCGAATGAATTTTGAATTTATGACGATAGACACACCATTGCCGCCCTGTATGCCATTTCCCAGAGCGTTGACAGGATTTCCAGTCAGCAGCACCGCAAAGGTCATGTACTGCCGGATGCTGGACGCTATGCTATCCAAAGGGCAGGAGGACGAGAACGGAATCCTGTTTGTCTGCTTCCCTGTCACAGCCATTGCCACTGTCCTGTCCCGCAGCCCCATGACGGTCAAGCGTTCTCTGAATGAACTGGAAACCGCCGGACTTATCATGCGGGTGCGTCAGGGCGTGGGAGAACCAAACCGGATTTATGTGCTGATACCGGGAAAGGAGGACGCTGCCCTTGCCTGATACCTCAAAGCTGGAAAAGCTCAACCGGGAGCTGGAAAAAAGCGAAAAGAAACTGCGGAAAGCCATCAATGATGAAAAGGCATTGCAGCACCAGTTAAAGCAGCTTACCCGAAAGGAACGGACACACCGGCTCTGTACTCGTGGCGGCATGCTGGAAAGTTATCTGCAAGAGCCGGAACGCCTGACCGATGATGATGTCATGCTGTTGTTGAAACTCATTTTTCACAGGCAGGACACGCAGGAACTATTGAAAAAACTTCTGGAACGAGAGAAGCCGTAAACCCCTTAGTTTACTAAGGGCGCAATTATACACCACCCAGAGGTTGGTGCATTGCGTTCTCCGAAGGCTCCTCGCCGGAGGGCTGTGATTTTCCGCAGTCAAGGTCTGCTCCAAATCAAACAGGGGACGCTACGCTTCCCCTGCGCTGGCTGCCGCCAGCTACCCTTTTGTGGACTTGCCATCTGGGGACACCTTGCAATGCAAGCTGTTCCCAGCCGACAAGTTTCATAAAATATGCTATCTTTTCGATAAGCAATAAAGTATAATGAAGTCAGTAATAAATTTAGAAATTGAGGTAAAGTTATGGCATCCAGCAAAGAATATTTAGAATTTATTTTAGGTCAGTTATCTGGCTTGAATGAAATTACCTATCGAGCTATGATGGGCGAATTTGTCATTTATTATCGTGGTAAGATTGTAGGCGGTATCTATGATGATAGATTACTTGTTAAACCAGTAAAATCAGCAATAAGTTATATGCCAACGGTTTCGTATGAGTTACCTTACGAGGGAGCAAAAGAAATGTTGTTGGTAGATGAAGTTGATAATAAAGAGTTTTTGACAGGATTGTTTAATGCTATGTATGAGGAATTGCCTACCCCTAAATCGAAAAAGAAGAAATAATAAAATAATAATTTGAGAGGAAGTGTTACTGATGGAAAAGTTTAAGCCGTTTATTATACCTGTGGCATTATTGGTTTTAATTGACCAGACGGTTAAAATAGTAATTTCAAAAGTATTTATGAAATGCGAATTTGATATAATAGCCAAAGTTTTAAGATTTAATCCAGAACTAAATACTCGTTTATCTTATGCTGGAAATTTCTTCGAATTATTATCAAGTCCGTTTGTTACCATTTTATTGAATGTGTTTGTTTTGTTCCTCTTTTTTTCAGGATATATGCTATATCAGGCAAAAAGAGCACATATAAGTTTTTGGGTAAAAATAATAATGATTTGTGGCATATCGGGATGTTTATGTAGCTTGATTGATAAGCTGTTTTGGGGTGGAAGTTTAGATTTTTTGCAGATACCTACCCTTTTTATTTTTGATTTGAAAGACTGCTATCTTACAGTTGCAGAAGTTATATTTGTTGCTATTGGAATTTTGAATAGCAAAGAAATATCGGTTAAAGAGTATTTACATTTTTGTTGTAACAAATTTAGCTTGTAAACTTCTGGTTTATTATTTCTTATACATCGGGTCAACTTGCCCCGAACTTTTACAACTAAATACCCGCCGCCCACACAGCGGCACACCGAGCAGGAAATCTGAAAAGGTCTCCTGCTTTTTTCTGCCCCAAATGAGGTGGTAAAACGCCACCCCATCCACCAATTACCGAAAGGAGGGACACGAAATGCCCTGTCCACACAACGAAATCACGATTGTTCAGCGCAGCCAGCGGCAGTCTGCGGTTGCCGCCGCTGCTTACCAGAGTGGCGAAAAGCTGTTCTGTGAATACGACCAGCAAGTGAAGCACTACCCAGAAAAGCGTGGTATCGTCCACAATGAAATCCTGCTCCCGGCAAATGCCCCACAGGAATATGCAGACCGCAATACCTTATGGAACGCCGCCGAAGCGGTGGAGAAGCAATGGAACTCTCAGCTTGCAAGGCGGTGGGTGCTTACCATCCCCAGAGAAATACCGCCCGACCAGTACGCTGTCCTTGTCCGGGAGTTTTGCCAGAAGCAGTTTGTTTCCAAAGGCATGATTGCTGATTTTGCTATCCATGACCCCCATCCGCCGGGACATAATCCCCACGCACATGTCCTGCTGACCATGCGGGCAATGGACGAACATGGGAAATGGCTTCCCAAGAGCCGCAAAGTTTATGACCTTGACGAAAACGGGGAACGGATCAAACTTCCGTCTGGCAGGTGGAAAAGCCACAAGGAGGATACGGTGGACTGGAACGACCAGAAGTATTGTGAAATCTGGCGGCATGAATGGGAGGTCATCCAGAACCGCTATCTGGAAGCCAATGACCGCCCGGAGCGTGTGGACTTGCGTTCCTATGCCAGACAGCGGCTTGATATTATCCCCACTGTCCATGAAGGGGCTGCTGTCTGGCAGATGGAAAAGCGTGGTATCCAGACGAATATAGGCAACCTGAACCGGGAAATCAGAGCCGCCAACCGCCTGATGAAGTCCATCCGGCAACTTATCCAAAACCTCAAAGGCTGGATTACCGAGCTGGGGGAAAAACGGAAAGAACTGCTTGCACAAAAAGCGGCGGAGGAAGCGACACTTCTTCCAAATCTGCTGATGAAGTACATGGAGATACGAAAGGAAGAACGGAAGGACTGGACGAGGGCTGGACAGAACCGGGGGACTTCACAGGACTTAAAGGCAGTCAGCGAAGCCCTGTCCTATCTCCGGCAAAAGGGGCTTTCCACTGTGGAGGACTTAGAAGCCTTTCTGGAATCTTCCGGGAAATCAGCCGCAGATTACCGCAATCAGATGAAGCCAAAGGAAGCCCGCAGCAAAGTGATTGATGGGATTCTTGCCAGCCGGACAGACTGCAAGGAATGTAAGCCTGTCTATGAGAAGTACCAGAAGATATTTTTCAAGAAAACAAAGGAGAAATTCAAACAGGAACACCCGGAGGTTGCCCGATATGCGAAAGCCGCCGCCTATCTTGCCAAGCACCCGGACGATAAGGATAAAACGAAAAATGAGCTGCAACAGGAGCAGGAAACGCTTCTTAGCGAAATCGCAGAGCTGAAAGTACCGCTGACCGAGGTACAGGAGGATTTGAAGAAGCTGCGGGACATCCGCTACTGGGTACGGAAAGCCACACCCGGCACAGAGGAAAGCAAAGAGCCGCCCAGGAAGCAGCCTATCAAGGAAGTCTTGCAGGATAAGGCAGACGAGAAAAAAGCACAAAGAACCGCCCCGACGCAGACGAAACACAGACAACAGGATATGGAACTTTAACAGGCACTTGCCATTTTCAAGCAGAGAATGTCAGGTGCTTTTCTTATTTTCAAGGAGGGATAGATTTGAATGTATTTGAAGCTGTGAAGCAGTCCGTCACAACAAGACAGGCTGCGGAGCATTATGGAATCCATGTAGGTCGGAACGGGATGGCTTGCTGCCCGTTCCATCACGATAAAACCCCAAGCATGAAGCTGGATCGGCGTTACCACTGCTTCGGCTGCGGTGCGGATGGGGATGTGATTGATTTTGCCGCCGCCCTGTATGGGCTGGGAAAGAAAGAAGCCGCCATACAACTGGCAAATGACTTCGGGCTTTCCTATGAGGACTGGAAGCCGCCGGGAAAGGCAAAAAAGCCCAAGCCTCGGCAGAAATCCCCGGAGGAGCAGTTTCAGGAAGCAAAGAGCCGCTGCTTCCGTATTCTTGCTGATTATCTCCATCTGCTCCGGGCATGGAGAAAGGACTACGCCCCGCATTCCCCGGAGGAAGTCTTTCATCCCCGGTTTGTGGAAGCCTTACAGAAGCAAGCCCATGTGGAATATCTGCTGGATGTGCTACTGTTCGGGGAGACAGAGGAAAAAGCGGCTTTGATTACGGACTACGGAAAGGATGTGATACAGCTTGAACAGCGAATGGCAGAGCTTGCAGCCGCAGACGCAGCAAGAACTAAAAAACACCATGAACGCCATGCAACCGCCCCAGAGCATTGAGGAAATCAAGGCGGGGCTGGAAACCACCGAGAAAGGCGGTGTCCGTCAGAGCATACGGAACTGCCTGACCGTATTCCAGCGTGACCCGCTGCTTTCCGGGGCTATCGCATACAACATCCTGACCGACCGCAAGGACATCATAAAGCCCATCGGCTTCCACAGGGACAGCACCGCCTTAAACGATACGGACATGAAATATCTGCTTCTCTATCTGGAAGAAACCTACGGGCTTACCAATGAGAAAAAGATTGATAACGCCATCGGGATTGTGGCGAATGAAAACAAGTACCACCCCATCAGGGACTACCTCAATACACTTGTGTGGGACGGTACAGAGCGAATCCGCTTCTGCCTGCGGCACTTTCTGGGGGCTGACGCAGACGATTACACCTATGAAGCGTTGAAGCTGTTCCTGCTGGGTGCAGTCTCACGAGTCTTTCAGCCGGGGTGCAAGTTTGAAATCATGCTCTGTCTGGTTGGAGGTCAGGGGGCTGGCAAGTCCACCTTCTTCCGTCTGATGGCAGTCCGGGACGAGTGGTTCTCCGATGATTTGCGGAAGCTGGACGATGACAATGTGTACCGTAAGCTGCAAGGTCACTGGATTATCGAAATGTCGGAAATGATGGCAACCGCCAACGCCAAGAGCATTGAGGAAATCAAGTCATTTTTAAGCCGGCAGAAAGAAGTTTACAAGATACCCTATGAAACCCACCCGGCAGACCGCCCCCGTCAGTGCGTGTTTGGCGGCACTTCCAATGCCCTTGACTTCCTGCCCCTTGACCGTTCCGGCAACCGCCGCTTTATCCCCGTCATGGTGTACCCGGAGCAAGCCGAGGTTCACATTTTGGAGGACGAAGCCGCTTCCAGAGCCTATATCGAGCAGATGTGGGCAGAAGCTATGGAGATTTACCGAAGCGGCAGGTTCAAGCTGGCTTTCAGCCCCACCATGCAACGGTATCTCAAAGAACACCAGCGGGATTTTATGCCGGAGGACACCAAAGCCGGAATGATACAGGCGTATCTTGATAAGTACACCGGGAGCATGGTCTGTTCCAAGCAGCTTTACAAGGAAGCCTTGAACCACACCTTTGACGAGCCGAAGCAATGGGAAATCCGGGAAATCAACGAGATTATGAACCAGTGCATTACCGGCTGGCGGTACTTCCCGAACCCAAGAATGTTTTCCGAATATGGCAGACAAAAGGGCTGGGAGCGTGAAAACCCGGCAACGGACTCCGGCAACCCGTCTGAAAAAACGATGGACGGTTTTGTGGAGGTCGCAGAACAGATGGAGCTTCCATTCTGAAAAGGGCAGCCCGTTGCACCCCCTGTTGCTATCCCGTTGCCGAGCCGGTTGCCGGGGAAACTCCCTTATTTCCGGGCTTTTCTCCCTTATAACAACCAAAACAACAGAAAAATAAAAGAAAAGTATAAATAGTAAGTAATGCCAGACTGGGATTGTCTGCAAGGTCTTTTGAAGCCCGTTGCCGGACTTCGTTGCCGCCATCCTCTGTCTGGTTGTTTTCATGTATGGAGGACAACTGCCTATGGCAAATAATAAGATGAATATAGAAGGAAAAAATTACTCGGATATTCCGGTGTGGCGTAGATATACGCTTACCATTGAGGAAGCAGCCAGATATTATCATATCGGCGAAGGAAAATTGAGAACGCTTATTGACACACATCCCAATGAGGATTTTTATGTGATGAACGGCAATCGTGCCCTCATTAAGCGTGAGAAATTTGAGAGGTATCTGGATCAGGCTACGGCTGTGTAAACAGAGCTGACAGATTTACCAATTTCACATGATATAACTATGCGGAGAGCCGGATTTGTGCTATGATAAGAGTGCAAGTCTGGCTCTCTTTTTTTGAAAGGAGAGTTCACGATGAGTGAGAAAAGACGAGATAACCGTAATCGGATTTTGCGAGAGGGCGAGTACCAGCGTAAGGATGGGAGGTATCGGTTCCGCTATATTGATGAGGACGGAAAAGAGAAAAATGTATACAGTTGGCGTTTGGACAAGAATGACCCAATGCCAAAAGGGAAGAAGCGGGAGCCTTCCCTGCGTGAGAAAGAAAAACAGATTGAAGCGGATTTGTTTGACCGTATCGTAACCAACGGTGGCAACTATACTGTTTTGGAACTGGTAGAAAAGTACATTTCATTGAAAACAGGAGTTCGTCACAATACGGTTGCCGGATATAAAACGGTCATCAATATGCTGAAAAAAGAGAGTTTTGGGAATCTGCGAATTGATAAGGTGCGTTTGTCAGATGCAAAGGCATGGTTAATTAAGCTCCAGCAGATTGATGGACGGGGATACAGTTCCATTCATTCTATCAGGGGAGTTCTCAGACCGGCATTTCAGATGGCAGTAGATGATGACCTGCTCCGTAAAAATCCATTTGAATTTGAACTTGCATCCGTCATTGTCAATGATTCTGTTACCAGAGAAGCGATTACCCGAAAGCAGCAGAGAGATTTACTGAAGTTTATTCAGGAAGATAAACATTTCAGCAGATACTATGATGCAATCTATATTCTTTTTCACACAGGGCTTCGTATCTCAGAGTTCTGTGGGCTGACGGTTTCAGAAATCGAGTTTGGAGAAATGCGTATCAAGGTAGACCATCAGTTACAGCGTACTGCACAGATGCAGTATGTAATTGAAGAACCAAAAACAGATAAAGGCATCCGCTATGTGCCGATGACGGAAGCTGTCGCAGCGTGTTTTCGCAGAATCATTGCCAACCGCAAGACACCAAAAGTTGAACCGATGGTGGAAGGATATGCAGGATTTTTGTTTCTGGATAAAAACGATATGCCGATGGTTGCCCTTCACTGGGAAAAGTATCTGGAGCATATTATTCAGAAATACAATAAAATTTACCGTATCCAGATGCCGAAAGTTACCCCTCATGTATGCAGGCACACCTTTTGCTCTAATATGGCAAAATCCGGGATGAATCCGAAAACCTTGCAGTATATCATGGGTCACGCAGACATCAGTGTAACCTTGAACACTTACACCCATGTGAATTTTGATGATGCAAAGGAAGAAGTATATCGGATAGCGAATAGTTAAAAAAGCCCGTTGGTAAGGACGTTTGCTTTACCAACGGATTTACCAAGATTGCAGGGAAAAACACAAGAAAATACGAGAAGATTTGAGAAGATACCTTGAAAAGAAAGGAAAACTCAAAAGTCGGAAAACCCTGAAATATCAAGCGTTTGAGAAGAAATACAAGACTTAAATGGAGATATAAAAAGATGATTAAAGTATTATTCATTTGCCACGGCAACATCTGCCGTTCAACAATGGCGGAATTTTTAATGAAAGACCTGGTCCGCAAAGCCCATCGCGCAGCGGACTTTCAGATTGAATCTGCGGCGACCAGCCGGGAGGAAATCGGCAACGATATTCACCGGGGTACCAAGGCAAAGCTGCGGGAGGTAGGGGTTCCTTTTACGCGCCACGCCGCGCGCCAGGTGACAAGAGCCGACTACGACAGGTTCGATTATCTCATCGTTATGGATGACGAGAACATCCGCGATCTTTTCCGCATCATCGGCAGCGACCCGGAAGGGAAAGTCTGCAAGCTGCTTGCATTTGCCGGAAAAGATCGAGATATTGCTGACCCGTGGTACACCGGAAACTTTGACGATACCTATGATGATATCATGGAGGGACTGGCGGGCTTCTGTAAACATTTAGACATTAAATAATGACGCTGTTGAAAAAATATTCCTGTCAGGTATAATAAGTATGATAAGCAGGCGCAGAGAGCAGGAAACAGGAGAAGCAAAATGAACATAGAGATGGGAACGCTTTTAAAAGATAAGCTTTTTGAAAACAGCCGCGTACTTGCGGGCAGCGACGGACTTTGCCGGAAAGTGAAGCGGATATCGGTCTTTGACTGTCCCTGTGTACCGGACATTTTGGAGCGAAAAATCCTCTGTGAAGGCGATTTGTTCATCACCTGTCTGGAGCAGTTCCGCAATGAGCCGGATGACAAGGAACTGCGCTTTTATCTGGAATGTCAGATGCACTCCGGCGCCGCGGGACTTCTGGTCATTACCGAAGACCGGGTGAATCTTTTGACGCCGCAGCTTTTGAAATTATGCGATGAAAACAGTTTTCCGGTGGTGCTGATTCCGGAGGAATATCCTTATACGGTGATCATCGACACCGTGCACAGCTATATTACCTTTGACACCTATAATACCATCAATAAGCTGCGTCTGGACAAAATCATGTACGAAGACCTCAGCGACGCGGCGCGCAGTGATGTGCTTTACAGTATCAAACCTACGGTGAAGCAGTATATCAGGGCGATTTTTATACAAGGCGCATTCAATTCCGATATTGCGCAGCTGGAACTGCAGCATTACTATCTCAATCGGGAAAACGATATTTTTGTCAGAACGGAACAGGGCATGATCATCCTTCTCAGCGAAGACAAGCAGGAGAAAATAGCGGCGACATTGAATGCGTGTCTCGTACGAATCAAAGAGTTTCTCGACAACCCTGTCGTCGGCTACAGCCGTGTTTTTCCGCGGAAAAGCTGCAACAAGGCGCTGGAAGAAGCAAGGCTTGCGCTGGAAACCGCCAAGGCGATGAACATGACGGTCAGAACTTATGACGCGCTTTCTTCCATCCAGCTTTTGACTACCATCAAAGATACCCAGGAGGCGGAAGATTACTATGACGCGTATCTGGCGGCGCTGCGGACGAAGATCACCGAAGAAAACCTGCCAGAGATGGTTCTGACCATAGAGAACTATGTGGCGAATTCCGGCGATTTCAAACTGACTGCAGAGCAGATGAATCAGCACGTGAACACCATTCGATATCGGGTAAACCGGGTGAAAAGCGCGCTGAACATGGAAAACGACACCATCAAATTCAATGAAACCATTGCCATCGCGGTAAAATTGCGGATTTTGCTGAACCGGGAACTCTAGCTTGTAATAAATACAAAAAAATCCTGTCACAATTAAAACCAGGACAAAGAAAACTGAATTAATTTTCTGTAAAATCTAGAAAAAACCAAGGAGGTTTTCTTATGAGTGACAAGAAAAAGAAAAACACCATGGAAACGACCACGCTGACCAAAGTTCCCATGGAAGAAAGAAAAAGCTGGATTTCTGTCGCGTTTATGCAGGCGGGAATCATGATCTGTGTACCGAGCCTTTTGCTGGGCGGTATGCTGGCAGGCGCGATGCCTCTTTCTACTGCAATTATTTCCGGTATTGTCGGTTATATTATCGTCATTATTCTGTTCAGTCTTATGGGCATTATCGGAAGCGATTTGGGCGTGCCTACCTGCATGACCACCTTAGGCGGATTCGGGAAGAAAGGCTCGCGTTTTATCATCAGCACGCTGATTTTTATTTCTATGATCGGCTGGTTTGCTGTACAGAACGATGTATGCGGAAACGCGTTTTCCAATCTGATGGCAGAGTTTTTCGGACTGAATGTTCCGGTCTGGCTGTCTTCTACAGTATGGGGCGTTATTATGCTGGTGACGGCAGTTTACGGCATCAATGCATTAGATAAGCTGAATAAGATTGCAGTACCTGCACTATTTATAATCACCATCGTGGGTACCATTATGGCGGTCAACAAGTACGGCAGCGCGGGACTGAGCGTTGATCCGCCTGAGACGACTATGTCCTTTGTGGACGGCATCGTTTTGACCGTCAGCTTTATGGCGGCAGGTTGTCTGGCTGCATCGGATATCACCCGGTATCAGGCGACCCGCAAAGATACCATTCTTTCCAGTTCCATCGGTGTTGCGCCGGCAGGCATTCTCATGATTGTTCTGGGTGCGATTATGACAAAAGTTGCCCAGCAGTACGATATTACCATCGTATTCTGTGAAATCGGCATTCCGGTCCTCGGTATGCTGGTACTGATCGCGGCAACCTGGACCACCAATACCACCAACGCGTATTCCGGCGGTATTAACGCGGTTATGATGTTCAATCTGAAAGATGACAAGAGAGCTGCGGCAACGATGATTTCTGGCGTGATCGGAACCGTCTGCGCTCTGCTTGGATTTGCCGCCCACTTTGAAAGTTTTCTCTATGTGCTCGGCGATCTGATGCTGCCAACCATGGGTGTAATTCTGGCGGATTACTGGATTGTGAACAAAGCGAAGCCGGAGAATTTCAAAGTATCGGAGGGGTTCAACTGGCTGGGTATCGTCTCCTGGCTGGTGGGCTACGCAGTCATTAAGTTCATCCCATACGGCGTACCTTTTGCCCAGGGCATTCTCGCAGCCGGACTGTTATACGTCATTTTGGCAAAGACTGTGGGAAGACCGCAGGATAAAGGCGCTGCAGAGGAGTTGGCGTAAATACATAATCTCTATATAAAATGAAAAGCCCCTGTGCTTGGGATGGGATTTCCGAGTGCAGGGGTTCTTTGTGTGATTTTGAAAGCCTTTGAGGTGGAGGCGTTGTGCAAGATGGTCGCCTCATCGTTCATTTTGCACAACTTTCATCACTTACGAGAGGAAGCAGTTTTGCATATGTGCATGTCGCCAACAGATTTGCACAACTTTTACCTCTTATGCAGCAAACAGGTTTTGCATTTACTGTCTTTAGCTGCTAATTTGCACAACTTTAGATCGCTCTACAGGAGAAAAGTTTTGCATCCCCTTTTTATGGCACGTGGATTTGCACAACTATGTCCGCTTGCATTACAAAAAGTTGTGCATCAACTCCCGCCATTGATAAATTTGCACAACCACCATATCAATTTTCGATGTTGCATACATAATAAAAATGCCTGCATGTACGATTTCGCACAGGCAGGCATTCCGTTGATACGTTATACGGTCGGGTCCAGTTTCTTCAATTCTTCATCGACGATAACGCCGTTTTCCATGATCAGTTTGCCGTCAAAATAGATGGTGGAATTGAGGCAGATGCCGTCGGTGTGGGAAGCAGCAGGCTGTCCGATCGGCGGCGCTTCAATTGCGCTGACATAGCCGATCCCCCATTCTGTGCAGCCCCAAACTCTTTCGTCTTCGACCACATTGCCGGTCAGCTTTGCGCCAGGATTGAAGCCGTAAGCGATGTGTGCCATTTTCAGCATGCCTTCATCGTTGAACCCTTTCAGGAACTTTTCGTATTCAGCAGCTTCGCGGCCGCCTTCAAATTTTACGATGACGCCATTTTCTACGGTCAGTTCAACCGGCTGGGAAGGCACGTGACCGAACGGAGGGGTAATTGTACCGTCGAATACGATTTTTCCGTTGATGGTGCCGAATTTTGGGATGACGTTCAGCTGTCCCGGGCACATGTGGAATCCCGGTACGTCTGCCTTGCCGCAGTCTACTGCGACGGTGTGAGATGGGTCCAGAACAAAGCTTACGTCAGTGCCGGCGGGGGTCGTAACGCGCATTTCCTTGACCTGTCTCTGACGAACACCGAAGGCTTCCATGAATTCCTTCAGCTGTGCGGCGTTGATGTTGCCGATGGTTCGGATCAAGAGCTCCGGTGAGAAATCAACCAGGCACATATATCTGAGTTTTTTGTTCTTTTCCATGGCGATTTCAAACGGTGTGGAATATAACAGCCACTGTTCGTTGAATTCAATCCATACATCGGTTTCCGATAAAGCCGCAGTCAGCACGGCTACCGGAATATCAGGATCGGCAGCTTTGCCGACGCCGTTTGGGGTAGCGATGGTGATCACCGTAGGAAATCCGCCTGCGCTATGTACGGCAGCAGCAACCGCCTGAATCAGAACCGGGTTGGATTTCGTGTCAGCGGTGATGACAACGGTTTCCTTTTCTTTCACACCGAAAACCTCACGGATCAGCTTATCAGCAGCTTTCTGTAATTCAAATTCTAACATGATGTGTCCTCCTTTTTGACGCATAATCTGCCCTCATTATAACCGCGAGCGTTTTCTGTTTCTTTAGAATCATTTTAAATCGAATCGTCTTTTTTTGTAGCCACTACAATGAAAAAAATGATATCATTTTATATAATGCAAATGATAAAAATGAAACATTACGGCGAGGAGGATTGTGATGAAAGCGGAAGAATTCATAACAAAGCATAAAGAAGATATGATCGCGGATATCAAAGCCTTTGCGGCAATTCCAAGTATATTAGACGAGAAAACGACGGCGCCAGGCAGACCTTTCGGAGAAAAAGCGGCGGATGCCCTTTCCTGGGTTTTGGAAAAGGGAAAATCCCTTGGGATGGACGTGAAAAATTTCGACTGCTACGCGGGGGAAATGACGGTGGGAACCGGCGGCAGGCTGATCGGAATTTTGGGTCATGCTGATGTGGTCGCGCCGGGCGAAGGCTGGGATACGGAGCCCTTTGAAATACAGGAAATAGATGGGAAACTGTACGGCAGAGGCACCATGGACGACAAGGGACCGATCGTTTCCTGTCTGTATGCGGTGAAATATCTGATGGAAGAAAATTTAATTCCAAAGGATACCGCCATTCGATTCATCGTCGGATGTGATGAAGAGGAAGAATGGAGATGCATCGAACACTATGGAGCAAAGGCGGATCGCATGCCGGACTGTGCCATCGTGCCGGATGGGAATTTTCCGTTAATTCATTGCGAAAAGGGACTGATGGATGTGGACTTTTCTTATGCAGTGCACGGCAAGGCAGACTGCAAAATAACGGTAGAAGCGCTGCACGGCGGCGCTGCCAAAAATGTGGTGCCGGGTAAAGCCTATTGCAATTTGCGGTGTCCGGATGCAGAAACTGCGGCAGCCCTGGCGGCGGCGCTGAACGCCTTTGAACAGGTCAGTGCGACACAGGAGGAAAGCGGCGTTTCCGTAATCGTTTCGGGCAAGAGCACCCATGCTATGTCACCGGAAAAAGGTCTCAATGCCATCAGCCAGCTGATGCAAACCCTGGGGGAAGTCGGTAAAACCTTTGACATAGAGCCGGTCTATCAGACCTATAATCAGTATATCGGTATGCATTATTATGGAGAAACCTTCGGGCTGCAGTTTGAGGACGCAGCTTCCGGCAAGCTGACCTTTAATGTTGGAACCATAGAATTAAAAGATGGGAAGCTGACCTTTGGCGTCAGCGTCAGATATCCGGCGACTGTGGAAAAAGAGAAGATCTTTGCAGCGGCGGAAGAAACCTGCAGACAGGCAGGGATGGAAATGCACGTGACAAGCCATATGAACGGACTGTATGTGGACGCTGATTCGGACTTCATCGGTGTTCTGATGGAGGCGTATCAGAAGGTCAGTGGCGACTGCGAGAGCAGACCGATGGCAATCGGCGGCGCGACTTACGCCAGAACGATTCCAAATGCTGTAGCCTTTGGACCGCTGTTCCCATACGAGGAGGAATTGGCCCATGAAGCCAATGAATACCTGGATCTGGATAGCCTGGACAAAATGACGCTGATTTACATCGAGGCTTTGAAAGGGCTTCTTGCCATGGAGGCATAAAAAGCGTGCCGTGCAGTCTGTCCCACAAAAAACAAGTCATAAATCCTCCATACGCAAATACACTGGTATGGGGGATTTTTTGATATATGAAAAAGTTTTTGATTGCTGTTTGTATTATCGTAGCTTTTATCTTTGGTCTGATGCTCTTTGGTTATGTGGCAGAACCGGCGGGAAAGACCACGGCAGCGGAGCATTTACCGCAGCCGCCTTCTGTTGGGGCTAAGCAAGCAATTTTGATCGATGGAAAGACAGGCGAGGTACTATTTGAGAAAAATGCCGATGAAAAAGGGTATCCCGCCAGCACGACAAAGATCATGACGGCGATGCTCACTCTGGAAATCTGTGATGAGGTTGGAGCGGATATCTGTCAGAAGGTTGTGATACCGGAGGAGGCCGTAGGCGTTGAGGGCTCATCGTTATATCTGAAGAAGGGCGATAAAAAGACTATAGAGGAATTGCTCTATGGCGTTATGCTTCGTTCAGGCAATGACGGTGCGACAGCTTTGGCTGCCACGATGGGAGGCAATGTGAAACACTTTGTCAAACTGATGAATGAGCGCGCGGAGGAGTTAGGCTGCACGGGAACACATTTTGTCAATCCAAGCGGACTTTTTGACGAGGATCACTATACAACAGCAAGAGATCTGGCGACAATTGCGCGACAAGCTATGAAGAACAAGACGTTCCGGCAGGTGGTTAAGACAAAATCATGGAAGCAATACTATAACAAAAATAAGACTGTTTTTCAGTATGACGGTGGAACGGGCATAAAAATTGGTTTCACAAAGATGAGCGGACGAACTTTAGTTGCGTCTTCCAGCAGGCAGGGAGAAAGTCTGATTTGTGTGGTTCTGGCTGACGGCAACTGGTTTAACGACGCGTACGCGTTGATGGATTACGGATACGAGGTAAAGGGGTGTGACAAAGATGAAGAATAGTTGTATTGACGCGGGAAGGGAAGGTTGTCCCTGCGCGCTGGCAGAATCGGGTAACTGTCTGATTTGCGGCAGACTTTCTGGCGGTAGCTGCGAAGATTGCAATTGGCAGGGGACATGTATTTATACTCTTTATGAACAAAATGGGCGGCAGCTGGTAAAAGGCCGTCGGGAACAGGTTTTTCCGATTATCGAGGTTCGTACATACAGTCCGCAGTTTCGCGTCTTTATATTGAAGGCAGACCGTGGTTTTTGCCAGAAGGCACAGACTGCGGGCGCTTATGTTTTTGCGAAGACGCCGGAGGCGGAACAGTGGTATGGCATGCCGGTCTCTGTCTTGAAGTCAGAACCAGAGAAAGGGTTGCTCCATTTAGGCATTTGCAGCTGCGGGCCTAAAAGCAGCAGCTTGCTTGAGGAAAGAGAACATCTCTGTATTCGAGGTGTTTACTATAATGCATTATCTGGATTATCGGATTTGAAGGATCATGCGGAGGAGACAGTGATTTTCGCAAAAGGAATCGCTATGGCTCCTTTGCGGAATTTTCTTGACGGAGGCGGCAGGTATGCGGGAAAGCTGTCAAACTTACGGATTTATGTAGATATAGATAAGGTGGGTATGGATTTCTTTTTGGACTATTTTGGTGATTTACCTGCGGACGCTGTGGAAATTCGACAGTTCGCGAAGGAGGGTCTGTGTTCTCTGGATGATTTGGATCGATTGGAAGCGCATACAGAGGATAATGTTTTTGCATTGACCTCTCCATATTATGTCCGTCATATTGAAAGAGCGTCGGGATCAAAGGTTGTACGGCCCACCGAGGGGAATATGTGCTGCGGCGAAGGGGTTTGCGGCGCCTGTACGTATAGTGATGAGAACGGTAACACAGTACGGCGGTGCAAACTGCGAGTGTAAGGCATAGATGGCAAGGCGCGGATTTTCTGTCATCCTCTTGACAAGCCGCGTTAAAATCGGTAAGATAGAGAGAGCAAATTACTTATGGAAAGGCAGATATAGAAATGAAAAGAATCAAAACTATCGAAACAAGAAATTTAGAAGCAAGTATGAAAAACGGCGGCTGCGGCGAATGCCAGACTTCCTGTCAGTCCGCGTGCAAGACTTCCTGCGGCGTTGCAAATCAGGCGTGCGAGAAGAAGAACTAAGATGATACACCAGTATAAACTAAACGGATACAATATCGTTTTAGACGTTTATAGCGGTTCAGTACATGTAGTGGATGATGTTGCTTATGACATCATCCATGATTTTTGTAAAGAAAAAGAAACATTGATTGCAGAAATTCTGGACAAGTACGCAGATAGAGCCGATGTAACCCGCGAGGAAGTGCTGGAAGTCATAGACGATATTGAAACCCTGAAAGAACAGAAAAAGCTTTTTACAGAGGATATTTACGAGCCGAACGCCTACGATCTGAAGAATCGTCACACGGAGGTAAAGGCGCTTTGTCTGCATGTGGCGCATACCTGTAATCTGAATTGCAGCTACTGCTTTGCCAGCCAGGGCAATTTCAACGGAGAACGGGGATTGATGTCTTTTGAGACAGGCAAGCGGGCGCTGGATTTTCTCATTGAAAACGCAGGAGACCGGCGAAATCTTGAGGTAGATTTTTTCGGCGGCGAGCCTTTGATGAACTGGCAGGTGGTAAAGGATCTGGTGCGATACGCTCGCAGTATCGAGAAAGCGCATGATAAGAACTTCCGTTTTACGCTGACCACCAACGGCGTGGGCATTGACGACGACGTAATCGAATTTGCCAATCAGGAAATGCATAATGTGGTTCTCAGCCTGGACGGGCGCAAGGAAGTCCACGATCGGCTGCGTAAAACCCCTTCAGGCGAGGGCAGCTATGATCTGATTGTGCCCAAGTTTCAGAAGCTGGCTGCAGCGCGGGGCGGCAAGGATTATTACATGCGAGGCACTTTTACCCACAATAACGTGGATTTTACAGAAGATATTTTCCACATGGCGGACTTGGGATTTACGGAACTTTCTATGGAGCCGGTGGTATGTCCGCCGGACGATCCTTTTGCGCTGACCGAGGAAGATCTGCCAAAGATCTTCGAACAGTACGAAATTCTGGCAGCGGAGATGATTCGCAGAAAGAAAGCGGGAAAAGGGTTCACGTTCTACCATTATATGATCGATCTGTCTCACGGCCCTTGTATTTACAAACGGATTTCCGGCTGCGGCTCCGGGACGGAGTATTTTGCTGTGACGCCGTGGGGTGATTTATACCCGTGTCATCAGTTTGTCGGTGACGAAGCTTACAAAATGGGCGATATCTGGAACGGCATCACCAATGAAGAAATCTGGCAGGACTTTAAAATGTGCAACGTCTATGCACGGGAAGAATGCCGGGATTGCTGGGCGCGGCTTTATTGCAGCGGCGGCTGCGCGGCCAACGCCTACCACGCCACAGGCTCGATCAAAGGGGTTTACGATTACGGCTGCAAGCTGTTCAAAAAGCGCATGGAGTGCGCGATTATGATGCAGATTGCACTGCAGGAAGAAACAGAATAACTTTTCATATAGAATTTTAAAATCTCTCGCAGTGTCATTTTTCAGACTGCGGGAGATTTTGTATTGCGGAGAGATTCGAAAAATTTTTTCTGTCTCTTGACATAAAATCGCATTCGATGTACTATAATATAGTAATGAAAACTATATTTAATCATGATAAAAATTATTTTTAGAGGGGGATTCATATGAATGAAACGATTTTAAAGAGATATACTTTAGGCGAAGAAATTTTCAACAGTGTTTCACATGGCGCCGGAGCAGTGCTGTCAGCCTGCGGAATGACAGTTTTGCTCGTCCTGAGCGCCTTTCACGGATGCGGGCTGGCATTGGGGGTTAGTCTGGTTTATGGAATCTCTTTGATTATTTTATATACGATGTCGACGCTGTATCATGCGGTAAGCGCTCCCCGCGCGAAGGCTGTATTGCGTATTTTTGACCATACATCTATTTTTATTTTAATCGCAGGCAGTTATACGCCTTTTTGTCTGATCGCGCTGCAGGGTAATCACAAAGGAACAGTTGTAGCCGTCGCTGTTTGGATCTGCGCAGCGGCAGGCGTGGCGCTCAACGCGGTAAGCCTGGAGAAAACTGAAAGGTTCAGTATGGTACTCTATGTGGCCATGGGATGGTCCATCGTAGCAGTTTTCGGCGATATTATCAGAGCGCTACCTCAGCCTGCATTTTGGTTGCTGCTGATCGGCGGCGTCAGTTATACAGGAGGACTTGTATTTTACGCTATAAAGAGGAGATATATGCACAGCATTTGGCATTTGTTCGTATTAGCAGGCAGCGTACTCCACTTTCTTTGCGTAGCAGTTTATGTTTTGCCGATGGCCTGGGCGTAGAGCAGGAAAACGGAATAAAGGCAAGCCTTTTTCTCATATGCATATACAAAGGATATGGGAGGAAGGAATATGGCGAAGATTGTAATTATCGGCGGCGGCTGGTCAGGGTGCAGCGCCGCGCTTACAGCAAAGAAAACAGGTGCAGAGGTGCTGCTCATTGAAAGAACGGATTTGCTTTTGGGTCTTGGGAATGTAGGCGGCATCATGCGTAATAATGGACGCTTTACGGCAGCAGAGGAAAACATTGCATTAGGCGCGGGAGAGCTGTTTGAGGTTACGGACCGATGCGCGACACACCGCAATGTGGATTTTCCCGGACACCGGCACGCGTCCTTTTATCATGTAATCAAAACGGAGCCGGCTGTGCGCCGTCTGCTTGCAGAACGCGGAATCGAATTTTCTTTGATGACCCGCGTTACGGATGTGATCAAAAAAGGAAACAAAATCGCCGCGGTGACGACAGCAGACGGAAGAACCTTTGAGGGGGATGTTTTCGTGGACTGTACGGGAAGTACTGGGCCGATGGGTAATTGTATGGAATTTGGGAACGGCTGCAGTATGTGCGTATTGCGCTGCCCGGCATTCGGCCCGAGGGTCAGCATATCGGAAAAGGCCGGCGGACACGATTATATGGGAAAGCGCGCCGACGGTACGCCGGGGGCTTTCAGCGGTTCCTGCAAGCTGGAAAAGGCCAGTTTATCGGCAAAGCTGGTTCGGCAGTTAGAGGAAAACGGCGTAGCAGTGGTGCCGCTTCCTGCAGAGATGATCAACGAGAGCAAATTATCAAAGAAGGTTTGCAGACAGTATGCGTTACCGCAGTACGCTTCTAATATCATTCTCATCGATACTGGCGCGGTAAAGATGATGACGCCATTTTTTCCTCTGGAGGATCTGAGACAGGTGCCGGGCTTTGAGGACGCGCGCTTTGCTGATCCTTACGCAGGCGGAAAGGGCAACTCCATACGTTATATGGCAGTGGCGGAGAGAGAACCGTCTATGCAGGTAAAGGGTGTGGAGAACCTTTTCTGCGGCGGTGAAAAGTCGGGACTCTTTATCGGCCATACAGAAGCGATTACCACAGGAGCGCTGGCGGGACATAATGCCGGGAGATATGCTTTGGGAGAAGAACCTTTGATCCTTCCGGAAACGCTGGCTGTAGGCGCGTTGTTAACGTACCATAAGGATGACGGTGGGATGATTACCTTTGCGGGAGACGCGTTCTTTGATTATATGCAAAGAGCGGGGCTGTATTCAGACGAGCCGGAGACAATTCGCAAGCGCGTGGCAAAAGCCGGTATGGAAGGCATATATAACGCTTTCCTTTAGACGAGTTTTGTGGTAAAATCACGGAAGACGATGAAAGATAGAGGTACAACATGCGGATAAATAAATATATCGCCCAGGCGGGAATAGCCAGCCGGAGAAAAGCGGATGAACTGATTATAAACGGAAATGTGAGAGTGAACGGCGCGGTTCTAAAAGAACCGGGATATGATGTGAAGGATGACGATGTAGTAGAGGTTAACGGTCGGTGTATTCGCGCAGAGGAAAAGAAGGTCTATATTCTGCTGCATAAGCCGGTAGGATATTTGACTACGGTCAGCGACGATAAAGAGAGGAATACCGTAATGGATTTGGTTGGAGACGTGGAGGCGCGTATCTTTCCGGTAGGACGGTTGGATTACAATACCAGCGGCATGCTGATTATGACCAACGATGGAGATTTCGCTTACCGGCTCACCCATCCGAAACACGAAATGCCGAAGACCTACCGGGCCCGTGTGGCCGGGGTTTTGTCCAGAGAAAAATGCGCGCGTTTGGAACAGGGCGTGGATATCGGAGGCTTTGTTACATCAAAGGCCAAGGTATCAGTCGTAAAAGGATTGCCCCGCACGACAATTGTGGATATAACAATTCACGAAGGGAAGAACAGGCAAGTGCGCAAGATGTTTAAGGCTGTAGGAAATCCGGTGCAGGATTTAAGCCGTATTGCTATTGGCGCGGTTCATTTGGGGAGGCTTTCAGAAGGCCATTACCGGAAGCTGACCAGAGAAGAAATAGAATACCTCAAGAATTGCTGAGAACTGAATTTTATTACACATTCTTTCATAATCTGCGTATAAAACCGTTGCAAGACAGGTTTTGCTGTAATATAATAGAGGATATTGTGTAATAAGGAGGAATTTTCTTAATGGGAATCAAAGTAGCCAAATTCGGCGGTTCTTCTGTAGCAGACGGAATTCAGCTGATGAAGACCAGACAGATCATTGAAGCAGATCCTGAGAGAAGATACATTGTCGTATCCGCACCGGGAAAAAGATTTGAAGGAGATAATAAGATTACAGATCTGCTCTATCTCTGTAAGACCCATATGGAACATAATCTGCCTTATGAACAGGTCTTTCAGGTTGTCGCGGATCGTTTTATGGCCGTACAGCTGAACCTGGGTGTTGAAGTAGACTTGCAGGAGCATTTTGATAGAATAAAGGAAAACCTGAAGAAAGGCTGCAGCGCTGATTATATTGCCAGCCGTGGAGAATATCTCAACGCGGTTTTGATCGCTGCTTTTTTGGGTTATGATTTTGTTGATGCAGAGGGGCTCATTCTTTTCGACAACAAAGGCAGGTTAATGCAGGAGGAGACGGATCAGGCTCTGCGTGAAGAACTGTCGAAGCATGAACGGGCAGTGCTTCCGGGCTTTTACGGATCAGGAAAAGAGGACGGCAAGGTGCGTACTTTTTCCAGAGGCGGATCTGATATTACAGGTTCGCTGGTGGCAAGGGCAGTAGATGCTGATATTTATGAAAACTGGACGGATGTTTCTGGGTTTTTGATGGCCGATCCAAGAATTGTTAAAAATCCAAAGCCGATTCATAAGATTTCTTATAAGGAGCTGAGAGAGCTGTCCTATATGGGCGCGTCGGTGCTTCACGAGGATGCTATTTATCCTGCCCGCATCGCCAATATTCCGATCAATATCAGGAATACCAATCTTCCTGAGGATCCCGGCACGATTATTACGGCTGAACACGATGAGAGCAATACCAATGTCGTCACCGGTATCGCGGGAAGCAAGGATTTCACAGTAATCGCTATCTATAAGAACATGATGAGTTCGGAGAGAGGATTTGTAAGAAGGATTCTGGCGACGCTGGAGGATTTCGATATCAACTTTGAACATCTTCCGAGCGGTATCGATACAGTTTCGGTCGTACTTTCCAATAAGAGTATCGACGGCAGATTGGATGAACTTCTGGAAGCCTTTGAGAAGCAGCTGAGTCCGGATCATATGGAAGTATTCGAAGACATCGCTTTAATCGCGACAGTAGGCTGCGGGATGAGCAGCAGACCAGGTGTATCCGCAAAGTTGTTTACGGCTTTGGCGGAGGCCAGCGTGAATATCAGAATGATCGATCAGGGTTCAAGCGAAATGAATATCATTGTCGGTGTGCAGAACTGCGACTTTAACGCAGCGATCAAAGCTATTTACAACGCGTTTATATAGAACGCTTATAAGACTAAATCATAAAAGTAAATCCCATCGTTTAGCGCGGTGGGATTTTTGGCGCTTTTTTGGCAGCTTGACAGAATTAAAAAGACATGCTAGAATAATTTCTGTATAAAATAATTAACGGCGTTAATTATTGAAATGTAATAAATATTAACGATTGTGCGATTATGTCGAAGTTGCCGCGGAAAGGGAAAAATGATGAAGAAAGAACAACAGGAATTTTTTGAAATAATGCATTCTTTAAGAAAGCTTAATTTATCAAGTATGCTGCCGAACATTACGCATGGAGATTTTGGTATTTTGAAGGTGATCCAGTGTTGTGGCAGATGTGAGGAAAAAACGCGAAGGGTACGGGTATCGGAAATCGTCAAGGAGACGCAGCTGCCTCCACCAGCCATTTCCCGTTGCTTAAGAGGCCTGGAACACAGAGGCTATGTAGAGCGCGCGGTGGATAGAAACGATCGCCGGAACACCTTTGTTGAAGTGACGGAGGAAGGAGAAGTTCTGATAGAGCAAGTCGATGACATCATGAGCGAGTTTGCCGACGCGGTTTTTGTCAATATCGGGGATGAAACCATGCAGAAGTTAAACAGGTATCTGCGGGAATTTGTAGATGTTTCCAGAGCAGAAATTCAAAAGAGAAAATATAAAGGAGAGAAGGGAGAAAGAGAATGAAGAAAATTTTCCAGAATCTGATTCCCTACTGGAAGTCAGTTTTGCTGATCGTATTATTGTTGGTAGTACAGGCATATTGCGACCTGTCCCTGCCGCAGTATACATCAGATATCATTGACGTGGGGATTATGAAAAGCGGTGTGGAACATATTGTACCGCAGCGGATAACAGCCAGAGAATATCAGGAGGCGCAGATTTTTATGAATGATGATGAACGCTCTCTCTGGCAAAACGCGTACGGCGAGGACGGTGAGTTTTATTGGAGGATAACGGACGATGAAACGGCTTTGGATCAGTTGGATGAAAAACTGTTGACCTCAGTAGCTCTGACGTATCAGTTGGGTCATACGGCAGAAGCGGATTTTAAGGATATGATCAAAGGGTTTCTGGCGGAGAATCCACAGACGTCAAGCCTTTCCGGCGAAGTAAACCGTATGTCCGTCGAAGAAATCGGCGCGTTGCTGCATATGAAGATTGACAGCTTTGAGGCGAAAGATGAGAATGGTGAAAGAGCTGTTTATGTAGACATGCGCCCACTGATGGAGAAGCTGATCACAGATGGACAGATGAACGGAGATATGGTGACAGAAGCCAGAGCGTCCATGGAAAAAATGATTGATGCCATAGGCGCTGAAACCCTCCATTCTATGGGTACATCTTATGCAGCTGATTGTGATAGAACCGCGGGACTTGATGTAGATGAGATGCAGATGGACTATCTTTGGAAAACCGGCGGCAGGATGCTGATCATGGCTTTAATGATGCTTGCGGCTGCTATATTGGTTTCTTTCCTGGCAGCCAGAGTTGGTGCGGGAGTAGGACGTGACCTTCGTGAAAAGGTATTTCACAATGTAATCGGTTTTTCCAATTCTGAGATGGATCAGTTCTCTACGGCGTCTTTGATTACCAGAAGTACCAACGATGTGCAGCAAATACAGATGGTTACGGCAATGATGCTGCGAATGGTGCTCTATGCGCCGGTCTTAGGACTTGGAGGTATTTACAGAGTAGCAAAAACAGGCGCGCATATGGAATGGGTCATAGCGCTGGGCGTTGTGGTTATTATCAGTTTTGTGGGACTGTTGGTATCTGTCACTATGCCGAAGTTTAAGGTTATGCAGAAGCTGGTGGACAGATTGAATTTAGTTTCCAGAGAGATACTTACGGGGCTTTCTGTAATTCGTGCTTTTGGCAGAGAAAAGACAGAAGAAGACCGATTTGACACGGCCAATCAAGAACTGAAAAAGACGCAGTTATTTACCAATCGCGTCATGACCTTCATGATGCCGGGAATGATGATGATCATGAATTGTCTGGTCATTTTGATTATGTGGATAGGCGCGGGGAGAATCGATACAGGTGAACTCCAGGTTGGGGCTATGACAGCCTTTATTACCTACTCGATGATGATTGTTATGTCTTTCCTGATGTTGACCATGATGTCCATTATGCTGCCAAGAGCTGGCGTAGCAGCTGAACGTATTGATGAAGTCATCAAAACGAAATCATCTGTCGCGGATCCGGAAAACCCTGCAGTTGTAGAAAATGTACAGGGAGTCCTGGAGTTTTCTCATGTAAATTTTCGCTATCCGGGAGCGAAAGAGGAAGTTCTTCGCGATATCAGTTTTCGGGCTGAGCCTGGCAAAGTTACAGCCATTATCGGCAGTACGGGAGCTGGAAAAACCACTTTAGTGAATCTGATTCCAAGGTTTTACGATGTAACCGGCGGCAGCGTAACCTTAGACGGTGTAGATGTGCGGCAGATGGCAGTGCGGGATTTGCGGAGGGCAATCGGATTTGTTCCACAGAAAGGGGTATTGTTCTCTGGAACGATTGCAAGCAACCTGCGCTTTGGAAATGAAGACGCTTCGGATGAAGAAATACGTCTTGCCGCAGAAATCGCGCAGGCAGCTGATTTTATTGATGAAAAAGATGAGAAATATGACAGCTATATTTCACAGGGCGGGAGTAACGTATCAGGAGGACAGAAACAGCGGTTGGCTATTGCAAGAGCAATTGCAAAAGATCCGAAGATCTTTGTGTTTGACGATAGCTTCTCCGCATTGGATATGAAAACCGATGCAAAATTGCGGAAAGCCTTGGGGATAAATCTTAAGGACAGTACGGAGATTATTGTGGCACAGCGGATCAGCACGATTCTGCATGCTGATCAGATTCTGGTGCTTGACGACGGCGAGATCGTGGGAAAGGGAACGCACCGGGAACTGATGAAAAATTGCGAGGTGTATCAGCAGATCGCGTATTCCCAGTTATCAGAGAAAGAACTGAAGGGGGTGGAATAAGATGTCAGAGGAAAGAAATACAAGAATGCCGAGGCCGCGGCGGCGTGGTCCCATGGGCGGCCATGGACCTATGGGCGGCATGATGGGCGGTGAAAAAGCGAAGGATTTTAAGGGCTCCTTCCGTAAGCTGCTCGTTTATATCGGACGGTACAGAGCCGCTATATTTATCGTGATGTTTTTTGCGGTAGCTTCTACAATATTCAACGTGCTGGGTCCTAAGGTCATGGGGCATGCCACTACTGAATTGGCCGAAGGCTTAATGCGAAAAATAGAAGGTACCGGCGCTATTGATTTTGACCGTATTCTGCAAATTTTATTGTTTACCCTGGCCTTGTATTTAGTCAGCGCTGTGTTTACGTTTGTTCAAGGTTGGATCATGTCCGGCATTACGCAGAAAATATGCTATAAGATGCGGAAAGAAATTTCAGAAAAAATTAACCGTATGCCGATGAAGTATTTTGAGAGCCGGCCATACGGAGAGGTTTTATCCCGTATCACCAACGATGTAGATACGTTGGGGCAGGGTTTGAATCAGAGTGTTACGCAGATTATCACATCGGTGACAACCGTTATCGGTGTTCTGGTAATGATGCTGACCATTTCACCGCTGATGACGCTGATTGCTTTGGTGATTCTGCCAGTTTCGGCGATCCTGATGTCTCTGGTTGTGAAGTTTTCGCAGAAGCACTTCCGCGCGCAGCAGAAATATCTTGGCGTTATAAACGGTCAAGTGGAGGAAACCTTTGGCGGGCATCTGGTTATCAAGGCGTTCAGTAAAGAGGAGGAAACGATCAGCGCCTTTAATGAAACCAACGATACGCTGTATCAGTCTGCCTGGAAATCTCAGTTCTTGTCTGGATTGATGCATCCTATTATGATGTTTGTAGGAAATATGGGTTATGCCGGGGTGGCAATTTCCGGAGGAATTCTGGCCATTAAGGGTGCTATCGGTATAGGAGATATCCAGGCATTCATTCAGTATGTGAAAAATTTTACACAGCCGATTCAGCAGATTGCGCAGGTAATCAATCAGGTGCAGTCTATGACTGCAGCTTCGGAACGTGTTTTTGAATTCCTGAGTGAGGAGGAGGAAGAACAGACTGCAGAGAATCCGGTTATGATCAACGAACCCCAGGGCGCTGTCTGCTTTGATCATGTTCGTTTTGGATATGATCCGGCACAGGTGGTTATTAAGGATTTCAGCGCGAACGTAAAGCCGGGGCAGAAGATCGCTATTGTTGGACCGACCGGCGCGGGAAAGACGACGATTGTAAAGCTGCTGATGCGGTTTTATGACGTGCAGTCTGGAACAATCTCTCTGGACGGACATGACGTCAGAGCTTTTAACCGGCATGATTTGAGAGATTATTTTGGTATGGTGCTGCAGGATACGTGGCTGTTCAAAGGGACCATCAGGGAAAACATTCGGTATGGCAGACTGGATGCAACTGATGAGGAAGTAATAGTTGCGGCGGACGCTGCTTATGCAGACCATTTTATACGTACTCTACCAGGTGGATATGATATGGAGCTTAATGAGGACGCTTCCAATGTGTCGCAGGGACAGAAACAGCTTCTTACGATTGCCAGGGCTATTTTGGCAGATAATCCAGTGCTGATTCTGGATGAAGCCACATCCTCCGTAGATACGCGTACAGAGGAAAGAATTCAGAAGGCGATGGATAATCTGATGCAGGGACGAACCAGCTTTATCATTGCGCATAGATTATCTACGATCCGCAACGCGGATTTGATTCTGGTCATGAAGGAAGGGGATATTATAGAACAAGGCAGTCATGAGCAGCTTCTTTCTGCAGGCGGCTTTTATGCGGATTTGTATAATTCTCAGTTTGAAGAAGTGGAATAGCGCGGGTATAAAATATGAATATATTTTCGTATTTCATATAAAAATATTTCACTTTAGGTGATTTTGATATATAATAGAGATAAGACAGGAGGAGGGACAGAGAATGGAAAGGGTGTTTATATTATGAAAAAATTAATTACGATCAGCAGGGAATTTGGAAGCGGCGGCAGAATTATAGGAAGACTTGTAGCTGAGAAACTGAACGTGCCGTTTTATGATAAAGAGATCATCGATATGGCTGTGGAAAAGAGCGGATTGTCCAGAGAGATTGTTGAAACTGCGGAATTAAGGGCAAAAAACAGTTTTTCATATAGTCTGTCTTCGGCGATGAACTTCGGCGAAGGGTTGATGAGCGATGCGGTTTCGGTCAATGAGAAGCTGTTTATTACACAGTTTGATGTGATCAACCAAATTGGTGATGAAGGTGAAGGCGTTATCGTAGGCAGATGTGCAGATTACATTCTGAAGGATATGCCGGGTGTAACAAATATCTTTATCTATGGAGAATTGGAAGATAGAATCAAACGTTGCGAGGAGATTTACGGCGTGGATGCCGGTAAAGGCAGGGAAACGGTTTTGACTTATGATAAGGCTCGCGCCAACTATTATAATTATCATACCTGTCAGAAATGGGGACAGTTTTCTAACTACAATCTGGCAATTAACAGCAGTTATATATCTGAGGAACAAGCGGCGAATCTGATCGTTACGTACGTTAACAGCAGATCGTATAAATAAGCGGCCGGAAAAAGGAGGATAAAAAGATGGCAAAAAAGAATTATGATTTAGAGCCTAACGCGGCGGACAAGGGCAGAAGAAACGGTACCTCTGCAGCGGCAAAAGCAGCTTTGGCTATTCTGGGCATAGGATTTGTTGCGGGAACCACGCTGGTTGTGGGTATGGACCATATTATGAAAAAGATCTTTGTTAATGAGGAATGGCCGGATGAGGAATGGTCCAATGACGATTGGGCTGAGGAAGACTTAGAAGGATAAAGACAAAAGCTAGGGGCTGCTCTTTTAAAGAGCAGTCTTTTTAAATAGGTAAAAAGGAAGCTTTTTTCGCTAAAAATCTTCATCCATAAATAGCAAATACGACGCTGGTATTTATCCCATTATGGCAATTTTTTGCTGCGGACAGACCGAATTATCTGATAACAATTGACAAGGATTTTTTCTATGCTATGATAAAGCCATCTTACGGAGAGAAGACTTCACTCACAAAAAAAGAAAGAGAAGAGGGAATGATTCATGAAAAAGAAAAAGCTGTCTGTACCGCACGTATATATTATTTTGCTTGCACTCATATTACTTTGCGGTCTTTTAACCTATGTGATTCCAGCAGGACAGTATGACATGACGGAAGTAAACGGCAGAAGTGTGGTCGACTCGTCTACCTACCATACGATTGAACAGACGCCTGTAACGCCTATGTCCATGTTGACCTCTATTTCCAGAGGATTGCAGGAAAGCGCGCAGATTATATTTTTTATCTTTATCGTTGGCGGAGCGATTGCGGTAATCCAATCGACAGGAGCTATCGAAGCAGCTATTGGAAAAGTGGCCATTGCACTGAGGGGAAAGGATATTTTGATTATACCGATCTCTCTGCTGATCTTTGGTCTCGGCGGGGCAATCTTCGGAATGGGTGAGGAAACGATTCCTTTGGTCCCTATCTTTGTATCCCTGTGCATCGCAATGAGATATGACTCAATTACTGGAGCGGCGTTGATTCTCTGCGGCGGAGCAATTGGCTTTGCGGGAGAGATGATGAATCCTTTCGCACTGCAGGTCGCGCAGGGAATCGCAGGCTTGCCTGCGTTATCCGGAATGTGGTTTCGCGCAATCATCTTCTCTGTTTTTCTGGTCGTAACGGTGGCTTGGATTATGCGCTATGCCAGAAGGATCAAGGCGACGCCTACCCTTTCTCCTATGTACGAGTTTGACAGAACCAGAGAGGATGTTTTGAACTTAGACGATTTACCACCTTTCGGGTTTCGAGAAAAGATAATTATTGCAGTCTTCTTTGCAGCAGTTGCAATCATGGTCTTCGGTGTGATAAAATGGGGATGGTATATGGATGAGATTGCCGCGGTATTTCTGGCAGCCTCTATCATCTGCGCGATTGTTGGTAAAGTTGGATTTAACCGATATGCTATTGAACTTGGAAAAGGTATGGCGGATATCTGTTCCGGCGCGTTGGTAGTTGGTTTTGCGAGAGCAATCGTAATCGTGTTGGAGGAAGGAAATATTCTGCACGTTATTCTTCATGGCGCGGCAGGTATTTTGGAAACTTTGCCTGCAGCGTTGTCAGCGTTCGGTATGTATGTGTTCCAGTGTCTTCTCAATTTTGTCATCGTATCGGGTTCAGGTCAGGCAGCAGTAACCATGCCGATTATGGCTCCTTTATCTGACCTGGTAGATGTAACGAGACAGACCGCAGTAGTAGCATTTTCTATTGGCAATGGCTTATCTAATATTCTGACGCCGGTATCCGGTGTGCTGATGGCAAGTCTTGCTCTGGCAAAGATTCCATGGGAGAAATTCGCGAAGTGGCTGTTGCCGCTGATTGGAATTCAATATCTGATTGGAGGCGTCTTCGTCATCATTGTGCAGCTTATAGAGTTTGGACCGTTTTAACAGAAAGGAAATATGATGAAATACGATTTATTATTGATCAACGGAACGATTATTACTGTAGATGATGAAAATCGCGTAATACCTGACGGCTATATTGCGGTGAAGAATCAGTGCATCGCGGCCATAGGAGAAATGAAGGAACTTCAGGGCGTTTCAGATGCTGAAAGAGTGATGGATATGCAGGGACATGCCATTTTGCCGGGACTGATCGACGCCCATGGGCATGGCGGTCATTGCTTGATCCGAACGCTTGGAGAGCATTATGACGCTCAGTGGGACGCTATGGCAGAACATATTTATTATTTCTGTGTGGATGAAGATTTCTGGTATAATGAAGCTATGTTGGCCGCCAGCGAGAGAATTAAATTTGGTACGACAACCGCGGTATCTATGATTGGAAGTACGCCGAGAGTGGATTCAATAGAAGCTGTTGAGGCGAACCTGGCTGGTTCGGCAGAGGTAGGCATCAGGCAATTTTCAGGAATCGGGTTTGCTGACGGCCCTTGGCCTAAGACGGCAAGACAGTATAAAAAGGATGGAAGCTTTGTAGATGTGAAAGTTTCTCTGGAGGACGCTGCTGCAGTAACAGAGGCTTCAGTAAAAGAGCTGCGCGGCAAGTATCCCCGTGCTACAGCTATTGTCGCTCCCGGCCGAATGGGGCGTAGGCCTGAGATGAACGATGAAGAAAATATTTTTCAAAATAAAGCGATGGCAAGAATTGCTGGCGACTACGGCGTACCACTTCATACTCACGCCTTTGGGGGCGATGTGAAGTTTATGCATGAAACCAGTCCCGAAGTATTAACACCTGCTATATCGCTTTCGCACAGCACAGGCTATAGTGATGAGGAAATGGATATATTGAAAGAAACCGGCGCTTTTGTCATTCACGGGCCAACGACATATTCCAATGTGATGGGACATTGTAAGGTTGTAGAGATGTTGGAGAGGGGTATTAATCTGGCAGTGGTTACCGACGGAACTGCACCGGATCGAAGTTATGATCTTTGGAGAGATATGAAAAATGTACAGCTGTTGCAGCGGTATCGGAAAAAGGATAATGGCTTCATACCTTGCGGCCTTGCCTTGCGTCTTGTAACTATTGAGCCTGCCAAACTGCTGGGTATCGATCATATGACAGGTTCCTTGGAGGTTGGTAAAAAAGCGGATATCATTACGGTGAATGTTATGCAGCCGCATTTGGCGCCGTTTAAGGTGATGCCGATACAGCGTCTGGTGTATCACGCTATGGGTCAGGACGTTGACAATGTAATCATTGAAGGTGAAATTGTGATGGAAAACAGGGTACTGACGAGAATTGATGAAAGCAAAATGTTTGCAGAGGCAGAGAAATCCTTTGATCTTATGCTACAGAGATTAGGAAGGAAAGATGTTTTAGAAAATCCAAATTTATATAGCTTAAACCAATATGAGTAAAAAGGATAGACGGGTCCAGTGATATGCTGGGCCCTTTTTGAACGGAGGAAATTATATGCTACAGTCAATGAGAAATATAATCGCTATATCGAGAGAAATGGGATATGAAGACTTGACAGCTGTCTTGGAAGCTACTGAAGCAAAACTGAAGGTTCACGCGATAGAGGGGGTAAGTGTAGGAAATGCGTCTGCGTCAGAAAAGGCTGTACTGTCTTTTGTCTTACGTACAAAGGATGATGCGCTATCGGCAAGCTGTGTGTATTTCCGTGACGAGGCAAAGATGTATAAGCTGGCGTATTTGCTCAGCAAGGTGCTGCGGGAGGGGGAACGGCGTTGGTATGATAAAATTATTGAGGCTAATTTGGAGTTTAATGATATTACGCTAAAAGAGCCGAATTTAGTGACGATGATAAAGCATTTCAATAAGCTGATAAAGAATCCCGTCATTATTTATTTAAAGAAATGACGCTTTTGAAGGTGAGCGTCATCGCAATCAATATTGCTGGCTGTGTGCTAACAGTGACAGGCGGCAATTTTTCCGCAATACAGTTTTCTATGTACGGCGTCGGTATGGGGATTCTGGCAGGCTTTTGCTATTCCCTTCTGACCATTTTGGGCACTGTGACCGGGCCTTATCATCCCCTCACGGTGATGTTCTACGGTTTTGTGTTTGGAACATTGACACTGATCATTTTCGACGGACCGTGGGAGAACCTGGCGGAAGCGGCAAGTCCGTCGCTGCTGCTGGCGGGACTGATGTACGCTCTGGTTCCGACCATTGGCGCATATTTCTTCTATATGAAAGGTCTTGCGCGTAATCTGGAAACGTCTAAAGTACCGGTGATCGCTTCGGTTGAAACGGTTTTTGCGGCGCTGATTGGCGCAGCAGTATTCAGTGAATTCATGAATGGTGTGAAGATTGTCGGGGTGATCCTGGTGGTAGGATCCATTGCTATGAGAAGTGTCGGCAAAGAGACTTCTGTAAATCAATAAAGATATCTGTTAATCCCGTTCGGACAAATTTGCCCGGACGGGATTTTTTGATAGCAAATGAAAAGGGAAAGTCGTTAAATTGAAGGCTTTCCCTTTTGCAGTAAAATGATTAGTTTTGTGTTCCGACCGCTTTATTTTTTTTTTCAGTCTTTCTTCCCTTGACGGAAGCTGCGGAATGATAACAGCGATGAAGATTACAACGCAGCCCAACCCTTCCAGCAAGGTAAGCCGTTCGCTCAGAAGCAACGCTCCGAAGATCACGGAGAAAACGGATTCCAAGCTTAAAATCAGAGACGCCACAGCTGGTTCTTCATCCTGCTGACCAAGGGTCTGACAGGTATAGGCAATACCCGATGAAAAGATGCCGCAATATAAAATCGGCAGCCAGCAGTCTAAAATGTCTGCAAGTATTGGATTCTCGAAGAGAAACATACATACGATGCCGATGAGACCTGCGGTCAGGAACTGAATGCAGGAGAGTTTGATACCGTCACATTTCGGAGAAAAATAGTCAACAACCAAAATGTGACAGGAAAAAGCAAAAGAGCAAAGGAGAGTAAATAATTCACCAGTGTGAATAACAAAGCCTTCTCCTTTGCCTGCCATGGTCAGCAGGTAGAAGCCGACAGTGCCCATCGCAACACAAGCCCAGATAATCGGTTTTACTTTATGTTTCAGAAATAGGCCCAGAATGGGAACAATAACAATATATAAGGAGGTAATAAAACCTGATTTTCCAGCAGTGGTTTCAAAATAAAGACCCAACTGCTGCAATGAGGTTGCGATGCAAAGCGCGATTCCACAGCGGATACCGCCGATGAGCAGTATCTTTTTTTCTGCGGCAATGTTTTCAGCAGTTTTCTTTTCAACTGATTGATTCTTATTTAGTGTACTGAAGATGTAGATGATAGGAATCAGAATCAGACCGCCGATAAACATGCGAATGCCGTTATATGTAAACGGTTCCAGAACGGTGCCTGCTTTTTGAGCAACAAAGGAAGACCCCCATATAATTGCAGTGGTCATCAATAATAAATTGCTACGTAGTTTATTTTTCATAAAATGTCCTTTTAATTGATTTATTTTGATTTATCATACCAAAGGGGCGTGTTTTCGCGTTGCGATCGATGTGTGGTTGGTGTGTTTTTGCCGTGAAAATACATAAAGACAGAAATTGTTTTCGCTGTATACTATACTAAAAGCGTTGTATTATCATAACGATGACAGATGGTACAAATACCAGATGAAAACTAGATTTCAACAGTGAAAGCTTTGTATGAAGTGTCAGAAAGAAGGTTCCGGCATAAATTTTTTGCTTTCGTGTGCTTGCCTCGCTAACCTTCCCCACGGCAAACGCACGAAAACAAACTTCTATCGGGAGAAACAGCGGTCAGAAGAATCTGCTCCATCTTCGTTTGTCTACTTGACGGGTAGCAGTTCAGTTCCAACCTCCGGCAGCGATGTGCGGGATACATCATAGCAAAATTGTAAATGGACAATTTTCATGCCTTTGCAGTGCGGCTTTCTTTCCTTTTATTGACTAATCCTGCCTATCTGTGGTATCCTAAAAGATAGAAACTGCCTCGCCCCATTCGGCGCAGGAGACGAAAGGAATGAATAGAAATGACTGAGAAAAAGGGAACTTATTACATTACGACCCCGATTTATTATCCGAGCTCAAACCTTCATATAGGACACACATACTGTACTGTAATGGCGGACGCCATGGCCAGATTCAAGAGACTTTCCGGCTACGATGTGCGCTTTTTGACAGGAACAGATGAGCATGGACAGAAAATCCAGACCATTGCAGAGGAAAAAGGCGTCAGCCCGCAGGAATACGTGGACGGTGTGGTTGCCGGCATCAAGGAACTGTGGAAGACCATGGAAATTTCCTATGATGATTTTATCAGAACCACCGAGGACCGGCACGTGAAACGGGTGCAGGCGATGTTCAATAAAATGTACGAAAAAGGCGACATCTATAAAGGCGAGTACGAAGGACTTTATTGTACGCCGTGCGAATCCTTCTGGACGGAGAGCCAGCTTGTGGACGGCTGCTGTCCGGACTGCGGAAGACCAGTGCAGAAAGCCAAGGAGGAAGCCTATTTCTTTAAACTTTCCAAATATCAGGACAGGCTGATCGACCTTCTGGAAAATACTCATTTCCTGGAACCAGAAACCAGAAGAAACGAAATGCTTGGTTTTATCCGGCAGGGACTTGACGATTTGTGCATTTCCCGCTCCACCTTTGACTGGGGCATTCAGGTGCCTATCGACGAAAAGCATGTCATCTATGTATGGCTGGACGCTCTTTCAAACTATATCACGGCGCTGGGCTATCCGGATGATCCGGAACTTTTCGAAAAATACTGGCCCGCTGAGGTGCATTTAGTAGGGAAAGAAATCGTGCGTTTCCACTCGATCATTTGGCCGGCAATGCTGATGTCTTTAGATTTGCCGATTCCAAAACAGGTGCTGGGTCACGGCTGGCTGCTTCTTGAAGGCGGCAAGATGAGCAAGTCCAAGGGCAATGTAGTCGATCCGGTGAAGCTCATTGACCGTTATGGCATCGACGCGCTGAAATACTTCCTGCTGCGGGAGTACACTTTTGGACAGGACGGCGTCTTCACCAACGAAGTGATGTTGAAACGGATGAACTATGACCTTGCCAACGACCTTGGAAATCTGGTATCTAGAACGGCTTCCATGATCGAAAAATATTGCAGCGGCGTGGTGCCGGAAAGCAACACGGAAGACGATATCGACAAGGATCTGAAAGCCATCGCAACTGGCGCGGCCTCCAAGGTGGAAGCACAGATGGACAAGTTCGCGTTCAATATGGCGCTGGAAGAAATCTGGATTCTTGTCAGACGCGCCAATAAATATATCGACGAGAAAGTGCCATGGATTCTGGCAAAGGACGAAGCAAAGAAGCCGGAACTGGATACCTGCCTGCATAACCTGGCGGAATCCCTGCGTATCATTTCCATTTTGATTCATCCGTTTATGCATACCACTTCTGAAAAAATCAGAAAGCAGATGGGTCTGTGGTACGCGGATGTGGTCTGGGAAGACGCGTTCACCTTTGATATGATGTATCAGGAACAGGTGAAGAAGGGCGAAGCCATCTTCCCGAGATTGGACATCGAAAAGGAACTGGCGGAGCTTGATGCGATGCAGAAGGCAGGCGCAGAGCCAGAGGAAGAAAATATTCCGCTGGAGCTGAAGCCGGAAATCGAATATGATGATTTTGACAAGATTGATTTCCGTGTAGGTTTGATTGAAAAGGCGGAAAAGCATCCGAAAGCAGATAAACTCCTGGTGTTCCAGATCAAGATGGGCACCGAGCGCCGTCAGATTATCTCCGGCGTTGCCGAGGACTTTACACCGGAAGAAATGGTGGGCAAGAAGGTAATCATCGTTGCCAACCTGAAACCGCGGAAGCTGCGGGGTCTTGAGTCCAAAGGCATGATTATGTTCGCCGAAAATGGCGAGCGTTGTGAAATTGTCACTACCATTGCCGAAGACGGCGTAGTTGTAGATTAAATCATAAAATGATGATGGGAAGTTCGCGTATTTCCTGTTTTTGAGAGGAGAATCAAATATGGCAATTTTGTATTTTTCTGATGTTTTGAAAAAAGTTGGGATTGATCCGGCAAAGGTGAAATTGATTCGCCACTCTGTAGCAAGTGCACAGTTTAAACCTTGCTATGAAAATAAAATGGTTTGGGAATATACGAGAGTACAGAATCAAACGTTCAGTAAAGGGTATGATTATTGGGCGGTATTTATTAGCGCGCAAAGCACGCTTGCCAGATTTTATGCACTTTATCATGTGGACGGATGTGTACCTGCAACACCCGATTTGATGCCGCCGGGATTTCCTCATAAAGATTGGTTTGAGGGAACGCTTGGATATTTTAACTTAGAACCTGTCAATCTGTTAAGAGATTATGAGAATAGAATGCTTATCGAGTGGGGCAGAGGTACGCTGGCCTGGCATCAGAAAGGAACGACAGAAAAACCAATCGTTGCAATTCAGGCAGATGAGAAAAAGGTATTTGCGGGTTTTGAAAATTTAGTGCTGTCTTTTGATGAATTGGAAGAAATTATAAAGGATGAGATTTCTTATGAGGCATGGCACACAGCATTGCGTTCAGTCTATGGTGTGTATTTGATTGTTGACGTAGAGTCAGGATTGCAATATGTAGGATCAGCATGCGGTGAAAATGGTCTTCTGGGAAGATGGAAGGAATACGTATTTACAAAGGATGGTGGTAATAAGAAAATGAGAGAATTGCTGCAGGTGGAACCGGAAAGATATCATAATTTCCAATTCTCTGTATTGGAGATTTTGCCAAAATCAAAATCCCCGGCTGAAGTGCTTCGTATGGAGACCCTTTATAAGGAAAAACTTTTAACAAGGGAATTCGGATTAAACGATAACTAATAAAGGGTGATTCTGTGAGAGACTATACGTTTTGTCTCAGATTAAGTTGACTGGGTGAAACGCAAATGAAACGTAAAAAAATACGTTGCATTTGCGTTTCGCGTATGATACGATAATCGTTATGATTTGAGCAGCCGCATTACTATGTGGCTGTTTTCTTTTTTGCAATTAAAAATAACGATTTTGATATAATTTCCTTAAATAAAAACAACGATTTTGCAGAAAACATCATTTATGAAAAGCTTTTGAACGATAAGCTGCCGGTAGTGTGCTGAGGAACGTTTTTGAGTGATTATTATCTGGAGAATATTAACTTTTGGATGCTTCTTATATAGCAAAAAGAAACGAGCAACCCGCTATAAGACATGATAAGAATACATTTCAGATTTAGTAAAAACTCCAAGAGAGATAGAATTTACAATCACGGCAAATGCCAGAAAGTGCAGAAAAGGGGCAGGATTCAAACGGGAGGCGCTGCGCAGCAAATTTAAATCGTTCATGGATCTGCTCAAGTTTTATCTTATGATTTTTTCGTATTTACCGTGGCGTATGTTCGAAGCGACTTGCATATGAGGCTGGCTCCGTGGTACAATGACTAAACGAGGGGAGGCTTTTTATGTTATTTGATTCGCATACACATATTAATAATGAAAACTATACGGATGAGCAGAGGCAGGCGTTGATTGCGGAAATTGCGGCTTCTGACGTATCCTATGTTATGGACGTGGGGTTTGATCTGGAAAGCTCTATGTTAGCGGTAAAGCATGCGCAGGCTAATTCCTGGTGCTACGCGGCCGTAGGGTTTCATCCTCATGACGCTAAGCATCTGGATGAGGATATTTTAGTTCTGATAAAGGGTTTGGCTAAAAAGGATAAAGTACAGTCAATTGGGGAAATCGGCCTTGATTTTCATTATGATCTGTCGGAGCGAGACGTGCAGCGTTATTGGTTTCGGCGGCAGATACAGCTTGCCAATGAATTAAAGATGCCGATCGTCATTCACAGCAGAGAGGCAGATCAGGAGACGATGGATATTTTAAAGGAGGAAGGCGCGTTTTCCAGAGAACGTCAAAGCTGGTTTCCGGAGAGAGAAGGCCCTGACGGAAACCCTTTACCGGACAGCAGGGTATTGCTTCACTGTTTTTCCGGAAGCAAGGAGCTGGCGAGGCAGTATGTTAAGCTGGGGGCGACGCTTTCTATTTGCGGACCGGTGACCTTTAAAAATAATCGGAAAACCCAAGAGGTGGTTCGTGAAATTCCTATTGAATTTCTTTTGGTAGAAACAGATGCGCCGTATCTGACGCCGGAGCCTTTCCGGGGGCGTCCTAACAAAAGTCCGTATGTAGAACATACGGCGCGCAGGGTGGCGGTTCTAAAGGGAATTCCTTATGAGGATGCTGCGCGGATTACCTGTGAAAACGCTAAAAGATTCTATAATATTACGATTTAGGTCTGAAACTGTAGCATGTTTCCTTTTTCGACAGCTTGCTTCGACAGCATGCGCCTTATCCTTTATGCTAAAATAGGAAGAAATATTGGCAACGAAAGGGGACAAGCTATGGAGTTTATAGGAAATCAAATCAATATAAAATCCGTATTTGCCACTTTAACAGTGGCATTTTTGGTAGGGCGGATAAATTTGTTCGAAGGCACTTTTCCGGCCGCGGTTGCGTTGATCACGGTTATGGCGGCGGTATCCACGGTATACATTTACCTCGTGCCTGTTATGATTGGCGGTATGCTGACGTTTAGCGGGCAGGGACTGGATTTTTACGGCGATATGGCGGCTATGATTTTTTGCGGTGTGTTTTTTCTTTTCTTTCATAAGCAGAAATTTACCATCGATCAAAGAACAGCGGTGGCGGCAGCGGCGGTTATTCTTTGCAGCTGTATCTATTATAGCTCGCAGGACATGCTTTATCTGCTCAGTTTGCAGACGCTGGCAAAGGAAACGGTAGCGCTGATTATATACATACGTGTGTTCAATACCATTGCAAGGGTATTGTTTGCGGGACAGGGAGTGGATCAGATACCGGTGGAAAAGGTAAGCGCGGCTCTGGCGGTATTCGCCGTTTCTCTGGTAGGAGCGGTAGGCGTAAGTCAGGCAGTCTTTGCCTTGTGGTTGTTTTTGTTTGCGGGCATATGTTATTGTAAGGGTCTTCAACCTGCTTTGTTTACAGCCGCTATTGCCGCAGTTTTTTGGTGGTGTCAGGGATGCCGCGATGAAACGGCATTTATCGCGGTCTTTGCTGCCCTGCTCACGGGGTGGTATACGGCTGGATTGCTCGTGGGGAGATACCGCAAAACTGCGCTGGCGCTGGTGATGTTCAGCGTCATAACCTTTTTTGTACCGGAGCAGGTGTACGGCGCCGCGGTATCTATGGCGCTAATGACGGCCTTGCCGGCGCAATTGCTGATTCGTGTTTGGAGTACCGTGATGTCAAAGATGTTTCCGGAAATACGCACAGAGCAGGACGTACAGCTCTTTACTATTAAGCGTGACTTACGGAAAAAAAGAGAGGCTTTCGCTTCTTTGGCAAAGATGTACAGTGCGGATTTTGACAACAGACAGGTCATTTCATATCAGTTTCAGGGTATGGCTCGCGTTGTGGACAGGCTTCTGGACGATTTGTCCGGTCACGGCGTATCCGCGGAATCTCAGGGAATGCCTTCTGTTCCAGTAGGCAGCGCATCCTATGCTTTTGAAGATGTTTCCGGTGATAGCTGCTTGTCATTTTCTTTTGGAGGAAACAAGCAGGCTATGATTATCAGCGACGGTATGGGAAAAGGAAGTCGCGCGCAGGCGGAGAGCCGTATGGTGGTGGTTACTTTGGCCAGATTGTTGGAGGCTGGATTCGATGTGGATATCGCTATGAAAACCGTCAATGCCGTTTTGATGGCAGGACAAAAGGGGGATATGTTCGCTACTGTGGACTTGGCCATTATCAATAAGGAGACGGGAAGGGCGCAGATATTCAAGATGGGAGCCGCTTCGACCTTTGTAAAGCATCAGGGAAAGGTTTCCGCTCTGAAACGGCCCGCGCCGCCGGTAGGCATTCTAGATGGAGTAAAGCTGGAATATATCGATGTAAAGCTGCGGAAGGGAGAACTGCTTGTTATGGTTTCCGACGGCGTTACAGACTGTGACCGGCAGGATCCGGAATGCCAATGGCTGCGGCAGAGACTATCTGAAATTGGCAGCAGAGATCCGGAGACGGTGGCGGAATTGATCGTCAATAAGGCGGCTGAAAAATATGGCATTCGTGAAAGAGACGATTTGACGGTGATGGTAGCGGCAATTTAAAAATGAAGTTGAAAAACGGGGAACTATTTTATATAGTACCCCGTTTTTGATGATTGTAGATATAGGCGCTGGTTACTTTGTGGTTTTATATATACAGTTTTTGAAAGAAGGTTCAAAGACTGATTTGAACAGATTCCACGGAGTCTGATCTTCAAATTCTAACCAATAGCCGTATGGAGCGTCTTTGTCCAATTGCAATGGGAATTCTGATGCCAGCCATTGACTTGTAACCTTTTCATCTATGCTTTCTGCGAAAGCTAGGTACTGCTGGGCTGTGTCTAAGGCTAATTGCTCCAGGGAGTTATGTATAATGTTCGAAGCTTTTTCAACATTAAGTTCATCACGCATACCCAAATATAGATTGTTCAGCAGACGCACAACGATCATCTCGATTCCTTCGCGGTATGGCATTTCCTGAAACTCTTTGAAATCTGCTTCTTCGTCTCCATACAAATTACCGCCGTTGGCTTGTCTGTAATATACAGAAAATAGACAGTGATTATCGCCATCCTGCGTGAGAGTTTGTCCAAGATTTGTTTGAGATCCTGGAGCATAGGCGCTAAACATTGCATGGTGATATTCCTCGCAATAGATTCTTCCTAAATCTTTAGCGCCATAGGTGATCCAGAGATCAGCAATAGGACAGACTAAAGTTTCTGATAGACGTTCGTTTTTAGTTAGCTTGATTGAGCGTCTTCTGAAACGAGGATCATCAGGAAGATCGTATGCCATAAAGAGAGAATACATATTGATTGGATAGCCGTTTTGTATATGCTCTTTTCTTAAGGTAGAGCCGCGATGTTCACCGTATTTTCTGATTCCGGAACGCAGCGCCTTTTCACCATTTAAGCCGTTTGTTTCCAAGAGCTCTTTTGCAATGTAGTAGTATAGCTTTGGCCAGACGTCCTGGCAGTTTTGATTTTTTAAAGCTTCAATTCTTGTCATTCTATTTTTCCTCCTTGTTCTTGTAAAGTGGTGTCCATTCCTTAAGAAAAATCCAGACAATCCAGCCGGTAAACAGCAGGAATCCACCTGCGACAAGCTTAAACATGATATCTAACATGATATATCCCTCCTGCTATTTTTATCTAAAAGTGTCAGCGGTATAAAGATCACGATGCTGGCTATAACGCAGACCAAAACGGGAGGAAGGCCTAAGATATTAAGATTAGCGACTTTCATGATAATGCTGGCGATGCTTCCGACAATCATTGTGACCATTGCAGCCAGATTGGACTTTCTTCCTTTGAAGAATAATGCGTAAATCATTGGAACAAAGCATCCGCCTACATATACTGAGGATACAATAGTCCAGACCCCCATAATAGAAGGAACTAGTAATGCAAGCGCTAAGCCTCCCAGTCCCAGAACAATAACCATGGTTTTTGTTACTTTGAGAATCTGTTTGTCAGTGGCATTCGGATTGATGAAAGGTTTGTAGATGTCCATCGTGAAATTTGTGGCGCCGACCAGCAGATAAGAATCTGCGGTGGACATGATTGCAGAAATCAAAGCTGCAATAACGATTCCCTTTATTCCAATTGGAAGTATCTCCATGATAATTGTCGGCATAACCATATCCTGTGCAATTCCATCGGGAACAAGCTTCACAGCGGCAAAACCGAGTAGAAATGTCAGAATGGAAATGCAGGTCCAAGGAATAACAGCAATGAGCGAGCCTTTTTTAGCAACTTTTACGTCTTTTGCAGCGTAAAATCTCTGATAACGGTTGCCGTCGATCAACGCAGGGATTGCTGTAACAAAGATGAGCTCAATCATCGTGGTGATATCTGCAGAGATATTAAAATTCTTTGCTGGCGTAGCCTGTGCGATGTTTTCCCATCCGCCGCACTGGTTTAAAACCATGAAGGAGAGAATTACAATTCCGACAGCCATGATGACAAACTGGAAATAATCTGTCATAGCGACGCCCCACATACCACTGAAGTAGGTGTACAAAATAATGATGACGATAGAAATAATAGCGCCAATTTGTACAGGTAATCCAGTGAATAGACTGATAATAGAACCTAATGCAAGACTTTGCATAGCGGGACCAGTACCTAGCATATAAATCATGGAACAAATTCCACCGAACAGCTGAGGCCCTTTTCCGTAGTTTCGGCCTAACACGTCGATGGCAGTGTAGCCTGCGAAGTTACGAACCTTTTCTGCTAATATCAATGCGATTCCCAGCTGTATCGCGAGGAAAACGATTTCGGAAAGCAGAAATACCAGTCCTCCGTCGTGGATTTCACCTACGTAGCCTATGAGCGAGCCGCCGCCGATTGAGGTGGCAACCATAGTGGCAATAAAGACTGACATGCCCAGACCTCTGTCTGCAACGATAAAGTCATCCGCCGAGGAGATTCTCTTTTTAAAGTACAGGCCAATTAGAATAGTTCCTATCATGTATAGAATGATTACAATTCCATCAATGATTCCAACATGCATTTTTTTCACCTCCTGAAAAATTAAATCTTAAGAAATCGGATCCGAAATTACATTAAATGAATAAAGCAATATATGTGCCAATTTGATTTTGACCATTTTTCAAACGTTTTCAGTCCTGAAAGTAATATTTTTCCTCGAAAAAAGATAAACTGGATTGAATATTTCAATCCAGTTCACTCCAATTGTTTCGCGCAGAACAGGTATCAATCCAGTTCTTTCCGTCTTCTGTGAGAGCTGTTCCTTTGCGGCCGGTTGCGATTTCAATAAAACCCATTTCTTGTAAAGCATGGAGTTTTTTTCGCAACAGCATTTCGCTGCATATGAATCCCTGCTCCTTTAAACGCTCAAAAAGCGTTCGTCTGCCCATACCATTTTGCTGATCGTTCAAAGTGCTAAGGATGTGTTCATCGATGTGATCTATAGCAGACTTGTTTTTTTTCGGTGTATCAATCATATTATTAGGAAAGTCTGTAATATCGGCTGTTGATTTTTCAATTACTTTTATATATTGTATAAAGTTTTCTAATTCTCTGATGTTACCTGGCCAGGTGTATTGGTGCAGATATTGATAAGCTCTGTCTGTGAGGCTGAAAGTAACATTATGTTTTTCCTTGAAATAATGCATTAACAGATCCAGATCATCACGGCGCGCCTTAAGTTCTGGCATGCGTAATGAAAGCGTACAAATTCTATAATAGAGATCTTTTCTAAATTCACCTTTTGTTACCATACTCTGCAGATCTCGATTGGTCGCGGCAATGATTCTAATATTAACGTGAATGATGTCTGTTCCGCCTACTCGTATCATTTCCTTTTCTTGCAGCACACGTAACAGTTTTACCTGAAGGGATAAAGGCATATCTCCTATTTCGTCAAGAAAAACAGTACCGCCATTGGCAATTTCGAATAGACCTATTTTACCTTTTCTGGAGGCTCCGGTGAAAGCGCCATTTTCATAGCCGAAAAGTTCGCTTTCTATTAGGCTTTCGTTCATTGCGCCGCAGTTAAATGCGACAAAGGCACATCCGCTGCGGTTAGAATAATTGTGGATGGCGCCGGCAAGTAGTTCCTTCCCTGTTCCACTTTCTCCCTCGATGAGAATTGGCAGTTCACTTTTCGCGAATTTTTTTGCTTTATCGATTACATCAATAATCGTTTTACTTTTTCCTATGATGTTATGGAAGGTGTATTTAGCCCTGTGGCCCGCTTTAAGGAAATTTTTTGATTTGTTTTCTATATTTTTAATTTCATTTAAATCAGACAGAATCACGATGATGTCTTCTGAAAAATGGTCTGACATAATTCGCAAAAAGTATGATTTCCCTAAGATGATAATGACATTTTCAAATCCATCTTCCAGTTTCACTTCGGATATTTGATAATCTGAGAGAATAGAGAGAATCTCTTTGCCACGCAAATAATCTGCAGGTAAATTGAAAATAGCTTCGCTTCTTTGATTAGCGAATTCGATATGTCCGTCTTTTTGACATAGAATAATACTGTCCTTCATGTTGTTAACGATTTCTTTTAATTTAATTTTGTTGGAGACAGTTTCTATGCAAAGGTTAAAATAACCTTCAAACATGAAAATATAGGTGCTTGCATATTCCTTTATGACACGCAGTGTTTTTTGATCAAGAAGATCCAGCTTTGTCATGAGCTGCAGGAGAACAAAGGGCTCGATTCCGCGATTTCCGATATCGATGACTTCTTCGACGAATCCGGGTACATAGGACAGTTCGTTATGAGTGGTAATAGCAGTACGCAGCAGAGGCGCGTTTTGAATGCCTGGATAGTATGGATAAAGCTCTATACGTTTGATTCCAAGTGAAATGAGAGCTTCTATGATTTCCCTGGTAGAACCTTCATTATTAGAAACAAATAACGCTTTGTGTTCATTTGTAAGCTGGCCAAGCTTTTTAAAATTTTCTTTTTTAAAGGACATTTGCACATAGAGTAATTTTGCGTGGCTCAGATCCTTATACTTCGACAGCTTGTTTCGTATTTCTTCAGAGGTATAAAGAATGATATCGAAATCAAAAAGAGCTTGGGGTTCTTTTTTGATAGAAAATATTGAAATATCAAACGTTTTGGGAAAAAGATTTTCCAAGATTTCACTAATTAGAATACCGTTTTGGATATCAATAGATATAATGCATACTTTTTTCATGTTCAGCTCCGTTTTAATTTTATTTCGTGCTTTTCTAAAATTGTATCATATAACTTTTAATTTACAATTCTTTTTTCGCGGGAAAAATATGTAAGCAGGGCTATTTGCTTAGTGAAAAAAATAATCTTGACTACTATGCCGCCGGGTAGTAGAATGAAAGTACAATTGAATGTAGGAAAGGTCTCCCTTCGGGGAGTAATAGGGAAGCAAGTGAAACTCTTGCACGGTCGCGCCGCTGTGAAGACGGAGCATCCTCCTGATCATGCCACTGGGCAACTGGGAAGGCTGGATGGATGCTGAGATGTCGAAGTCAGAAGACCTGCCTTGATTGCAGCCAATTTGCACTGGTTACGAACGATGGCCAGGTGTGAACACCCGATAGGGCGGTACTTTGGTGTATCTAGCTTTTGATGTTTATGCCTGTCTTTTTGACAGGCTTTTTCATTGCTCTCAGTTAGAAAGACTTTAATGAATCTAGTCCCTATTGGTGTGTATTTGTTGTTTTAGCCACATAAGTTGAAAGGAGAAATGATGAAAAAAAGGCAAAAATTATTTTTATCAATTGTTACGGCAATGTCCCTTGTGTTCGGTATTGTACCGGCAGCTGACGCTATGCACATTATGGAGGGCTATTTGCCTCCAATGCACTGTGTAATCTGGGGGATAATCTGCATCCCGATTTTAGTTTGGGGTTTTATTTCTATCAAAAATACGCTCTCGGAAAACAGGAGAGTTATTACTGTCTTAGCTATGGCGGGAGCCTTTATCTTCGTGATTTCGTCGCTGAAGATTCCTTCTGTGACGGGAAGCTGCTCTCATATGACGGGAACAGGTCTGGGCGCAATTCTGTTCGGACCGGCGGCTGTAAGCATTCTGGGCATTATCGTATTGATTTTTCAGGCGATTTTGCTGGCTCACGGCGGATTGACTTCCCTGGGCGCTAATACGTTTTCTATGGCTATTGCGGGCCCGTTTATATCCTATGGTATCTATAAATTGTGCCAGAAGCTGAAGGTGAATAAAATGGTTGCCATCTTCTTAGCGGCTTCACTGGGCGATTTGTTTACATATTGCATCACCAGTTTCCAGCTGGCGATGGCTTATCCTTCGGAAGTAGGAGGCGTTATGGCTTCTGCCGTTAAGTTTTTGGGCGTATTCGCGCCGACCCAGCTGCCTCTTGGCATTGTAGAGGGAATTCTGACTGTGGTTATCGTCATCGGTTTGGAATCCTTCGCAAAGCCGGAGTTGAGATCAATTGGATTTCTGAAGGAGGATAAATAGTATGGAAAAAAAGAGCAGAAAAGGTTTAGTCATTGTCCTGTTGGTTCTGGCGGTTCTCATTGCAGTAATCCCGTTTCTCGCTTTAAAGGGCGCTGAATTCGGCGGCTCAGACGATGCAGGAAGTCAGATGGTTGCTGAGATTCAGGGAGAAGAATATGAGCCGTGGTTTACCCCGGTGTTGGAGAGCTATCTGGGCGGGGAAATTCCCGGAGAAATTGAAAGTCTGATCTTTTGTGTACAGACTGGCATCGGCGTCGGTATTTTGGCTTTTTTCATGGGCCGATTCTATGAGCGCCATAAGTGGATGAAGAAAGAGGATAAAGAGGAATAAAGCTGTGATTATTGTAGACAAGCTCTGTTATCTGTCAAAACTCCGTTATGTGAGTCCATATGAAAAGTTTGCCTTTGCAATGCTGACGCTGATCTTCTGCATTGTGAGCCGGTCTATCGGCATGGGTGTGCTGGTGTTGATATTGAACGCCTATTTAACCATCGTTCGGGGTGGTATTTCGGCCAGACGTTTTGTGAATCTGATGTTGGTTCCATTGGCCTTTTTACTGCTCAGTACGGCGGCTATCATCATCAATTTTTCTCATGCGCCGTTGGACGCGTTTGCTGTGCGGATTGGCGATTGGTATGTAACTGGCAGTTGGACCTCCATTCATCGAGGTGTGCAGATGACCATAACAGCGCTTGCATCCGTCTCCTGTCTGTATTTTCTCTCTTTTAATACGACTATGACGGATATTTTGACCGTATTAAGAAGGCTACATGTTCCGCCTTTGATCGTGGAACTGATGCTGTTGATTTACCGGTACATTTTCGTTTTGCTTGACGTAGCGTATTATATTACCACATCGCAAAGCGCCAGATTGGGGTACAGGAATTTGTCAGCATCGTACCGTTCCTTTGCAGCTATGGTACAGGCCCTGTTCGTTCGAGCCATGAAACGGTCTCGATGTCTGTATGACGCTATGGAAGCGCGAGGGTATGACGGAGAGATCAAAGTGTTGGAAGAAAGCCGTCCGGTGTGCAAAAAGAATGTCATATTGATCGCGGTTTGTGAAACGGTGCTATTGGGTGTTACGATTTGGATGAAGCTGCATCCATAGAAAGCGGGGACGTGATGAAAGATATTATTATAAAAGCTGAAGATCTGTACTTTTCCTATGATGATGCTAAAAGTCATTCGCTCTGCGGCCTCAGTTTGGAGATAGAGCGAGGTAAAAAGGTGGCTTTTATGGGAGCGAACGGCGCGGGAAAGTCTACTTTTTTCCTCTGTCTGAACGGTATTCACAGACCAGCTTCCGGAACGCTTTATATTGATGGGAAGCCTGTAGATTACAGCAAAAAGGGTTTATTGGATTTGCGGAGTAAGGTGGGAATCGTATTTCAGGATCCCGACAACCAGTTGTTTTCTGCTTCTGTATTTCAGGAGATTTCCTTTGGCGCGTTAAATATGGGAATGGCAAAGGGGGAAGCAGAGCGGGCGGTTATGGAGGTCATCAAAACTCTGGAAATTGAGCCTTTCATGGAAAAACCCACCCATTCTCTGTCTGGCGGACAAAAAAAGCAGGTGTCTATCGCGGACGTATTGGTTATGGCGCCGGAAGTGATTATTCTGGATGAGCCGGCCTCATCCCTTGATCCAAAGCATACGATCATTGTTAACGGTATCGTGGATTTGATGGTGGAACGGGGCATTACCGTTCTGATGTCGACCCATGATGTGGATTATGCTATGCAGTGGGCTGATGAAGTTGTACTCATCGCGGACGGAAAAACGCTGGCGCATGGGTCGCCGCGGGAAGTATTCAGTGATGATAACCTGCTGGCGAAGACAAATTTGAAGAAGCCGGCGGCTATGGAACTCTTTGAGAGTCTTGTATCAAAGGGTGTGCTATCCGCGGAGCTTCCTGTGCCGAAAAGTCTCGGGGAGTTGGAAACGTATATCAGTAGAATTTGATGAAAAAGTCAAGCGTGAAATGTAATGATAACCGCTATTGACAATAGAGCCGGTTGTGAGATAATTGTACTATAGAGCAGAAATGCACTATAGTACAATTTTGTTTATATAAAGCAAGGAGAAAATTTTATCTATGATAGAAAAAGAAACTTTCACAAAAAAAGAAAATGGAGCGCAGGTGTTGAAATTTATTTTGTTTTCGGCGTCTGCTGGGATTATACAGACCATAGCTTTTACGATCCTCAATGAGCTTTTCAGATGGACGTATTGGCCCTGCTATTTGATCGCGTTGATTTTATCTGTTCTGTGGAATTTTACCTTGAACAGAGAATTTACGTTTAAATCAGCCAGCAACGTGCCGGTGGCAATGGCTAAGGTTTTTGGATTTTACTGTGTGTTTACACCACTGTCTGTTTGGTGGGGCAGCGCGTTGACCGGAGCCGGATGGAATGAATATTTGGTACTCTTTGGCACAATGGCTGTTAATTTGACTACAGAATTTCTTTATGATCGATTTTTTGTATTTAGGGGAAGTATTAATACGAACAAACGGGCGCGGCGTAAAGATGAAGATGGCGGCGTAGAAGACGATGCATTTAATGAAGAAAACGCGGGGTAGTAAAATAGAAGATGATAGACAATAATATTTATGAGACTGTAAGAAAATATGCGGAGATGTTGATTTCCAAACCATATTATAATGTATACCGAATTCTGATTAGGGAAGACCGGCATATATGGTCGACAAAAGACAATGCGGATTTCCACAGACTTTTGCCAGAGGATATTTTCTGTGCCGCGGAATCGGATCAGGAAAAGGATCCGTTGTTAGAATTCTTCGCAGATGAAGAATTCTTTGACATAGGCGCGGTAATTTTATCCGTAACGCCTTATTGCGCCAGGATTGGCAGAAGCAGGAAGGTCTTGACCGCTTCGCTGGACGATATGGCGCAGATCATCGGTTGGCAGGCGCGCCAGGCAGAAAACAGCGCGGCGTCTATAAAGCAGGCGCTGAAGGATGCGGCGGCATGCTTTGTTGGAGAAGCGTCGGTGGTAACAGGACGGAACTTATATGAGGCAGCAGTGGCCTTGGATGTATTGGAAAAGTCCGCTGAGGTTGCTGTGCGGGCGGAAGCTTTGGGCGGCGCTGAGCCGTTGGCGGAAAAAGAAGCCAGATACATGAGAACGCACTACATGGAGAAGTATTCTAAGGCAGAACAAGCTTTTCGATCTGGGGGGAGGACAGACAAATGCGTAAGAAGGTAAGGGAACAGGAGCTGCGGATGCAGCTTGTAGAGTATGGCAATAAATTAGTAGAATCCGGCTTGGTACAGGGAACCTGGGGCAATCTGTCTGTACGTTTGGATGATCAATATATGTTAGTAACGCCGTCAGGGCTGGACTACAGCCGGCTATCTGCGGAAGATATGGTTAAGGTTCATATCGAAACCCTGACTTACGAAGGGTCTTTGAAGCCGACCTCAGAAAAGAACCTTCATAGCGCAATCTATCACACGAGGCCGGAAGTCAGCGCTGTGATTCATACCCATTCTCGATTTTGCAGTGTCTTTGCGGCGGCGCGGAAGCCTGTGCCGGTAAAAGATTTGAAAATGCAAGAGGTTTTCGGAGATGAGATTCCCATTGCCGAATACGCTTTGTCGGGAACAGGTTTGCTGAGAGACCGTACGGTTGCGGCTTTAGGCCAAGGGGCAGGATGTCTGATGGCCGCCCACGGCATGATCTGTTGCGGAAGTTCTATGGAGGAAGCCTTTACCCATTGCTTGCAGATGGAGGCATGCTGTCAGCGTTTTTTGGAAAGCGACGGGATGAGCGGATGTCAGTGTGAGCAAAGGGCGTCAGCCGAAGGAGTGTCTATTGAAGAAGTTGCGCGGCGTCAGAGGGACTTTTTTCACAGAGGAAAAAGCAGAGACTTAACCTATCGTAAAAAAGCGCTGCGCAGGCTTCGCGGCATGCTCCAGGCACGTGAGGATGAGATTTTGGACGCACTGTATCAGGATCTGGGGAAATCTCGTTATGAAGCTTATGCTACGGAATTGGGAATGGTGTATGAGGAAATTGATTATATGCTCAAGCATATGGGGAGGATGGCAAAGTCAAGAAAGGCGTCGGCCGGACTGGCCAACTTTCCTGCGCGGGGAAAAGTGTATCGCGAGCCTTATGGAAGTGTTTTGATCATAGCGCCATGGAACTATCCGCTTCAGTTGGCGCTGATGCCGCTGGCAGGTGCGTTGGCGGCGGGCAACTGTGCGGTTGTAAAGCCATCGGCTTACGCGCCCCATGTTTCCGCCGTGATAAAGAGCATTTTAGAAGCGTGCTTCAGCGCTGATTATGTGTATACCGTAACCGGGGGTAGAGAAGCGAATCAGGCGTTGTTAAAGCAGAAGTTCGACTATATTTTCTTTACCGGCGGTAAGACTGTAGGGCGTCAGGTCATGGAGGCCGCGGCAAAGCATTTGACGCCGGTGACGTTAGAATTGGGCGGCAAGAGCCCGTGCATTGTCGATGAAACGGCAAACATTTCCTTGGCGGCAAGAAGGATCGTATGGGGAAAGTTTCTCAATTGCGGACAGACCTGCGTAGCGCCGGATTATGTAATCGTCCATCACGCAGTGAAGGAAAAGCTGATCGACGCCATGTATAGAAACATTGAGGCCCTATATGGAGAAAATCCGTTGGAAAGCAAGGATTACGGAAAGATTATCAATGAAAAGCATTTTGATAGATTGTGCGGCCTGCTGCAGGCGGAAAATCTCAACACGTCATATCGGACGGACAGGAATCGTTTGAAGATTGCGCCGGTGATCATAGAGGATGCTCACTGGTGTAGTCCGGTTATGGAAGAAGAAATCTTCGGGCCGGTTTTACCGGTTATCACCTATGGTAATCTTTCGTCAGTGAAGCGAGAAATTGAGAAAAGACCGCGGCCGTTGGCATTATATCTGTTCAGCCGCTCTCGAAAGAATATGCGGTACGTCACCAGTCGCTTGTCCTATGGTGGCGGGTGCATGAACGACACGATTATGCATTTGGCTTCTGTGGAATTGCCTTTTGGGGGCGTAGGAGAAAGCGGCATGGGCAGTTATCACGGCGAATATAGCTTCGAGACATTTACCCATGAAAAGAGCGTATTGACAAAAAGTACGTATATTGATCTGCCTATGCGGTATCCGCCGTATTCCAAAAGCCTGCGCATGCTTCGCGCGTTTCTCGGCTGATATAATGGTGTGGTGACGAATCAGCAGCTGAGGATCTGATGTACGAAGCGCATTCTCGTCAGGAAAAAGTAAAAAAAGGAAGCAAAAAGAAGAAAATCTACACAAGGAAGCTTTTAAACCGCACCTTTTTGTGGTATACTTAACTTACTATGGATGTATTTGAAAAGGTACTGGCTTTAATCAGTGAATATAATTTAATCAAGAAACATCAGCACATCGTTTTGGGCCTTTCCGGAGGCCCGGATTCGCTGTGCCTTTTTCATATATTGCTGCAATTGGCAGAGGAATGGGATCTGAAAATCTATCCTGTACATATCAACCATATGCTTCGGCCCGGCGCGGCAGGAGAGGATCAGGCCTTTGTTGAGGAGGTTTGCCGGAAAGCAGGTTACCCGGCCCAGGTTTTTGTCTACGATTGCAACGCTATAGCGGCCAGAGACCATTTGACCAGCGAGGAGGCCGGGAGAAAGGTACGTTATGAAGCTTTTGCTCAGACTGCCGCAAGTCTGCGATCAAAGGGTATCTGCGCGGATGATATTCGTATCGCGGTAGCGCAGAATGCGGATGATCAGGCCGAAACGATTCTATTTCGTGTGCTGCGGGGCGTGGGGACGGACGGACTGTCCGGAATGCATTACAGCCGGAGGGATGCAGACGGAAATTTGATAGTCAGGCCGCTTTTGGATGTATATAAAGATGAAATTATGGAGTATTGCAGAGAGCATGATCTGCATCCGTGCGTGGATGAGACTAACAAACAGCCGCTGTATACCCGTAACCGTTTGCGGCTTCAGCTGTTTCCGCTGCTAGAGCAGGAATATAACGCGAACATTAAGGATACAATGATTAGAATGGGGCGCATTGCCGCTGTTGACAGTCAATATCTGCAGCAGCAGGCCAGAGCGGCTTATCTTTCTCTGCGAAAAGAACAAGAGAATGGAAAAATAGTCTTATCGGGAACCGGTTTCCGAGAACTGCATCCGGCAATCGGTCGGAGAGTTTTGGCTCTGGCTTTTCGAGAAGCAGGTCTTAATGAGGACGTAAGCTTTAGTCATTATCAGGCATGTGAGGATATTGCTGTTCGGGGCGGCGCATCATCGGGCTGTGATTTGCCGGGCGGATACCGTTTTGCCAGAGTATACGATGATTTGCAGATTACAGCAAAGGCGTTTTCTGCCGGAGATAACGGCGCGCCGGAGATTACGGTCTGTGAGATGAGTATGGAGGAGTACAGGAAAGCGAGGCAAAACCATAACAGGTGCGCTGCCTTTGACTATGACAGTCTTGCAGCAGAGCATGGAGAAGGTTTTTTACAGCAGCTGACGCTTAGACACCGGATGCCGGGAGATTATATCGCGATCGGCGGAGGCGGCAGGAAAAAGCTGCAGAATTTATTTGTAGACTGCAAAATACCGCGAGATGAACGGAACCAGCTGTTTGTGGCAGCGGTGGGACATGAAATACTGTGGATTTTGCCTCATCGTGGATGGAGCCGGTTCAGTACAAAATATCAGCCGGGAGAGATGACAAAAAGGGTGATATGTATTGAAATAATTTGTGAAACATGATAAAATAGTAAAACTGTTTTGTTAAGAAAGAACAAATTCCAGAATGACTGAGAATATAGATATGGGAGGAATAACAGAAATTGAAAAAATTTGCAAAGAATATTAGCATTTACCTGGTAATTTTTGCATTGGTACTTGCGGCAGCCTTTTTATATAGAGGCGGTGGCGGAGAATACAAGCAAGTAAAGTATTCTACCTTCGCAAACTATTTGGAGCAGGAAAAAATCAGCGAAATTACTATTGATGGGACAAAGCTGACCGGTAAGATTGGGAAAGACAAATTTGTGTACGCTTACGCGTCCTCCGTCATAGAAATTGATTATTTGGAGGATAAGTACATTTTTAAGCAGATGGCAGACAAGAAGCTGACGGTGGAAACACCGCCTCCAAGTTCAGGCTCAACGATTCTCAGCCTGTTGCCGACGCTGATTATGGTCATCGCGTTAGGCTTCCTGTTCTATCTGATGATGAATCAGGGCGGAAACGGAAAAGCCTTTTCCTTCGGGAAAAGTAAGGCGCGGATGTATAAGGGTGAAGGAAAGAAGATCACCTTTGATGACGTAGCCGGATTAGACGAGGAAAAAGAGGAACTGGAGGAGGTCGTAGACTTCCTGAAGGATCCGCGGAAATATAACGAGGTTGGAGCGCGTATTCCGAAGGGTATCCTGCTTGTCGGACCGCCGGGAACAGGAAAAACATATGTATCCAAGGCGACGGCCGGAGAGGCGGGCGTACCGTTCTTTACAATCAGTGGTTCTGACTTTGTAGAGATGTTTGTCGGCGTCGGCGCTTCTCGTGTCAGAGATCTCTTTGACCAGGCGAAGAAACAGGCGCCGTGCATCGTGTTCATCGACGAAATCGATGCGGTAGGACGCAAGAGAGGCGCAGGTCTGGGCGGCGGAAACGATGAAAGAGAACAGACCTTGAATCAGCTGTTAGTAGAGATGGATGGTTTTGGCGAGAATTCCGGTATTATCATTCTGGCGGCAACCAATAGACCGGATGTATTGGATCCTGCGCTGCTGAGACCGGGAAGATTTGACCGTCAAATTGTGATCGGCGTACCGGATATCAAAGGCAGAGAGGAAATCATTAAGGTTCATTCCAAGAATAAACCTTTGTCAGACGAGGTTTCTCCGAAAATTTTGGCGCGAAGAACGCCGGGCTTTACACCTGCGGATTTGGAAAATCTGCTCAATGAGGCGGCTTTGATTACGGCCAGAAGAAACGGCCGTAAAATTCGGATGACCGAGATCGAAGAAGCAGCTACGAAGGTCATGGCAGGCCCTGCTAAAAAGAGCAGAGTTATCAGTGAGGAAGAACGCAAGCTGACCGCGTATCATGAGGCGGGGCATGCTGTTGTTATGAGAACGCTGCCGAAGTCTGATCCTGTTCATCAGATTACGATCATCCCAAGAGGAAGCGCGGGCGGATTTACTATGGCGCTTCCTGAGAAGGATAAAGCCTATGAGACGAAAAAGGGTATGCTCAACGCAATTAAGCATCTGCTGGGCGGTCGTGTAGCCGAGCAGCTCACATTGGATGATATCAGTACAGGCGCCAGCAACGACATCATGAGAGCTACAGAGATTGCCCGCGGCATGGTGACAAAGTATGGATTCAGCGATAAGATCGGTCCTGTGAACTATAGTGATTCCGATGAAGTCTTCTTAGGCAAAGATTTTTCGACCAGGAAGAATTATTCAGAGGGCGTAGCGTCTGAAATTGATCACGAAGTGAAAGCTATTATTGAAGACGCTTATGAAGAAACGAAGCGCATCCTGACTGAGAATATGGATAAGCTGGAACGAGTAGCGCAAGCGCTGTTACAGGTGGAAACTCTGGACGGCGAACAGTTTGAAGCGCTGTATACCGGTGAAATCGACGCCGAGGGTCTGGCTGAGCAGGTGCGTGAAAAGGATGCTGAAATTCAGAAGATCAATGCAGAGGAAGCTGCGGAATACGAAAGAATTCGCAAAGAGGAAGCAGAACGGTTGGCAGCTGAGCTTGCTAAGTATGATACAGACTATATGGGTGACGATGAGGACGAAGAACTGGAAACTGAGGAACGAGAGTTTAGAGCCGGTCCGGTGGAAATTCGTTTAACAAAGGTGCGGCATCCAGAGAATTCCGAAGAAGACACCATAAGCGAAGAAGGGAAAGAAGCTGTTGGTGATGACTCAAACGACGCGGAGGCTTCGGCGGCCAAAAGTGAAAATGAGGATGAGGAAGAATAGAGGTAGTATATGAAGATAACGGTAAATGACTGTTTGGGTTTGGAAGCATTCAGCCCCAGCATTCTGGCGGCAGGAAAGAGAAATATCGGAAATAGGGTTCGTTCAGTTTCAGTTATGGACGCGCCTGATCTTGAAACTGCTCTGCGCAACAATGGCGTCAGAGAACAGATCGTTCTTACCTCCTTTTATACAATGTTGGGTCGTGAAAAGCTGCAGTGTGAGGTTGTAAAAGGTCTGGCGAAGGCCGGTGTCAGCGCTCTGGCGATATTTCATGTTGAAAACGGTTTAACCGGAGCAGACAGCGAGGTTATTGAAACCGCGGAGCAGGTGGGATTGCCCCTTATTGTGATTCCTAAGAATAACAAGGCGGAGTATTCCGATGCCATTGAGCAGATTATGGATAAACTGCTGTACGGCGATAATTTCAAGAACAGTCTGATCAACAATACGATCTATCATCTGTTAAACTTTGAGAAATACAAGACGTTTCATTCAGCCTTGCGCGAAGCCGCTGTGAGCAATGATTTTCAGGTAGTTCTCCTGTCAAAGGATTTCAACCCGATTTTGTCTATTGAAACCAGACAACGTACGACGATTGCCGATGCCATTCGACTGGGTAAGGAGAGAGACGTAGAAAAAGCAGGCATTTATACGTTTATCGATGTGAACGGTGTTCTAACTTATTGGGGACCGATTACCATAAATAAGGAGAAATACTTTCTCTTTATTGTGGATAATGAAGATAACTACTCTGCCGGTGAGATTACAAAGCTGTCGGAGATTATCGAGCTGGCCATGGGTATGTGGAAGTATACCCCGGAGAGAGACGTGCGGGCAGAATTGATAAAAGCATTGATTCGCGGCAACAAATCTCTTGCTTATTCTCTGAAAGACGAGATGAACATTAAAGCGGACAATATTCTGAGCGTGTTCTATGCCAAGGGAATTGAAACCAACCAGGGCAATGCTGTAATCAGTGAATTCGAGAAAAAAGAAAACATTGAAGTTTTGAGAATCACAGAGGGAGAAGAAACCTACGGTATGATTCTTAAAAATGGTGAAAAGAAAGAAGATGATGAGATTTCACAGAAGACCAGCTGCATTCTTCTCTTTGATAAGCTGAAGGAGGGCAGCAAGACGGTGCGTATTTTCCATGCTACTGGCGTGGACGGTATAGAGGGCGCAGGAGACGCCTTCCGTCTGATCAGTGAAACGTGGACCTTTGTGGAAAACGTATTTCCATATAAGCGAGTATTTACCAAGTATGAACTGGCTCTGGTATCGAACTGTATCAATTTGCAGGTGCAGGGCGGTTATCTGAAAAAAAATTACATGGATCTCCTTGAACCTTTCCGGAGAGAGATGGGAGAGAATAAGGCGAAACAGCTTTTGGAAACTTTAGAAACCTTTGTATTGGATGCAGGAATGAACAGCGGGAAAACCAGTGAATTTATGGGCATCCATACGAATACGGTACAGTATAGACTGAAACGAATCAACGAAGTATTGGGTGCGGAAATCACCGGAAACCGAGTAATACCGGGATTGACCATGGCTCTGGCGTTGAAACGGCTGGACCGGGTAGTAAAATAGAATAGATTTGGAGAAGAAACAATGCTTTTAGCTTTTGATGTTGGTAACAGCAATATCGTACTGGGACTTTTTAAAGACGGTAAGCTGATCACCAATTGGAGAATCAAAACCGACACCAACAAAAGTGCCGATGAGTATGGCATGATTGTAAATCAGCTTTTTCAATATGAAGGGCTGAAGACTTCGGACGTGGAAGACGTCATTATTTCTACTGTAGTGCCTTCCGTGCTGTTTACCCTGCAGCACCTGTCCATGAAATATTTTAACAAGCGTGCGATTACAGTGGAATCTGGTGTGAAGACGGGGCTTATCGTCAAATATGACAACCCGAAACAGGTGGGAGCGGACCGAATTGTCAATGCGGTCGCCGCTTACCATAAGTATGGCGGCCCACTGATCATCATCGATTTCGGTACGGCTACTACATTTTGTGCCATCACCGAGAAGGCTGAGTACCTGGGCGGATCTATCGCGCCGGGTCTGAAGATATCCTCAGAGGCACTTTTTGAGAAAACATCCAAGCTGCCGAAGGTAGAACTGGAGGAACCGGGGCAAACGATCTGCAAGAATACGATTCAGAGTATGCAGTCGGGACTGGTCTATGGACATATGGGTATGGTAGACTATATCGTTCGCATGATGAAAAAGGAATTGGAAGCTATTACAGAATCCGGGCGGCCTGTTACAGTAGTAGCTACCGGCGGATTGTCTACTTTGATCGACGGCGGCGTAGATTGTATTGATTATGTGGATAAGATGTTGACGCTGGAAGGTCTGGAATTGATCTATCAAAAAAATAAGAAACCGCCGAGACCATGTGGAAAAGGAAAAAAGGAACATGAGTAAGAGAGCTTTAAACATAGGAAATGTCCAGTTGGATAATCCGTTTATTCTGGCTCCCCTTGCAGGTATTACAGACGCTCCCACTCGCAGGATTTGCCGCGAGATGGGGGCGGCTTTGGTATATTCGGAGATGGTCAGCGGCAAGGGACTGTATTATGGTGGTGCGCGAACCAGAGAATTACTGTATTTATATGAGGAGGAAAAGCCTGTAGCATTTCAGATCTTTGGCAGCGAGCCTGATATCATGGCGGCTGCCGCGCGGGAATTAGAATCCTGCGGCAACGCTATTCTGGACATCAATATGGGTTGTCCTGTACCAAAAATCGTTAAAAACGGAGAAGGCTCTGCGTTGCTCCGAAATTTGGATTTGATTTATGAGCTGATTTCTGCAATGGTGAGGAACACACAAAAGCCTGTGACAGCTAAGATTCGAATTGGTTTTGACACCTCGTCTATCAATGCGGTGGAAACAGCAAAGGCTATTGAGGCTGGTGGCGCCGCGGCAGTAGCAGTACATGGACGAACCAGAGAACAGTATTACAGTGGAAGGGCGGATTGGAGCCAGATCGCGGCAGTAAAGGAGGCGGTATCTATTCCCGTTATCGGTAACGGCGATGTAACGGATGCGGCTTCCGGCATGCGGATGATCGCTGAAACTGGCTGTGATTTTGTTATGGTGGGCAGAGGCGCTCTTGGAAATCCCTGGATTTTCCGCGAACTGACCGCAGCATGGAGAAAAGAGGAAGCGCCGCCGCTTCCAGATATTAACGAAAAAAAACAGATGATGTTGCGGCATTTTGGTGATATGATAGAGCTAAAGGGCGAGTACGTGGCAGTGCGCGAAATGCGTAAGTATATGGGATGGTACCTAAAGGGACTGCCTGGCAGCGCTGCACTAAGGGGTAGGGTGAATCAGATCAATGATCCTGAAGAACTCGTCCAAGCTATAGGAGGATTGTGATATGAAAAGAATGAGACGTATTTTTGCCGGATGCTTGATTCTGACCATGGTTATGATAACATCTGCAGCGCCGACTTTTGCCGGCATTATGGACGAGGTGGGAAAAACTAACTCTATGGCCATGGTTATGGTAGAAAATGCAAATTGTGAAATGCTGCCTGAATTGGATGATTTAACAGTACATATTTCATCAAAGGAGGCTGGCATCGATATACAGATACCGGTAGACAAAATTACGGAAGACGAAGATTTTCTGTGCATGTGGCTTGGCGTTCCGTCAGAAAAGATCAGCGATGAAATGATGAAGAAGCTGGCGGAGATTCAGGGCAAAGTAGATCTGCAGGATGTAGGCGAGACCCTGGATGACTTGAATAATCTGCTGAATAAATTTCAGGTACAGGTGAAAGGCCTGCCGGAAGATCATTATGTGGCGACAGGCGGCGCTTTGGTCATCACCAACGAAATATACAAGCAGGCGATTGATATTCTGCGTCAGGCGTTAAAGGAAAATGGCATGGAATTTGACAGTTTTTCCGAATTGATTGAGAAGCTTTTGGCAGACGCTGATCTGACGCTGGATGATATCTTTGATACATCGGATATGACAGAGGAAGATTGGGCAGATCTTGAGAAAATAGGTTTTACCAAAGAGGATCTTGCGCTGCTGAAGGATATGATCATCAATATTGACCAGGTAATCGATTACCTTTGCAGTGAAGATTTCACGGGTGTTCTTATTGCGGGAGTATATCTGACGTGTGATTGTCCGGAATTGACAGAGTACCAGATTCAGCACAGATATTATGAGCGGCAGAACGGCAAGCTGAAATTGGTAGGCGTTTCTCACGAAGGCGAATATGACGCGGAATTTGAGGAGTATTATCTTACCGGTGAAACCGGAACTGTGATCAGAGCAAAGGATTTCAGAAAGACTAATTATAAAGGAAAGTCCTATGATTACATGGGAAGCTATGATGACATTGCACTGTATGACGGATGGAAGCACCATGAGATGAAGTCCTTTGTACTGGGTGAGGATTTGGTCAACGGATTAGTGCTCCGCTATGTTATCGATAAGGGAGACAGTCCGGCAATAAACGGAACAGACGGCGAAAACGATCTGAACCATGGCGGCGCGCCGCAGACAGGAGACAATACGCCACTGGGTATATACATCGCGTTGTTTGTTGCTGCCGCAGCCGCAACGGGCGCAGCTGTTGTATATAAGAAAAAGAGAAAGTGAGAACCCCACCCTTCCACGAAGCGAAGCTTCGGGTGGGTACCCGGGAACTTTGTTGTCCTCGGACAACAAAGCAGAAAATAGTTTCAGGCTTTGAGCGTCTGAAACTATTTTTTTGGGTATCATTTTTATATAGCGATTGATGAGCATAATAATCGTATTATTACAGACAAAACTTTTAGGAGGAGAACATGGCGACAAAGATAGGCATTATTTCTGACACACACGGGCTTCTGCGGCCTGAGGTACTGGACGCCCTTGAAAGCTGTGATTGTATCATTCATGGGGGCGATATCAACAGGCAGGAAATTATAGACGCCCTGCAGGAAATAGCGCCGCTTTATGTGGTAAGAGGCAATAATGATAAGGAGTGGGCGGAACATTTGCCACATCATTTAGTATTTGTCATAGAGGGATGTAGATTTTTTCTGGTGCATAATAAGAAGGATGTACCGAAGAATCTGGAAGATGTGGATGTTGTTGTATTCGGCCATTCACATAAATACTTTCAACAAAGTGTGGACGGCAGACTGTGGCTCAATCCGGGAAGCTGCGGCAAGCGTCGTTTTGATCAGGAGATTACCTTTGCTGTCATGACCGTGGAGGGAAGGAACACAGTTGTGGAGAAAATTGCGATAGCAGTAGGGCAAGGAAAAGCGGTTAACCTTTGCTAGAATAAGAATCACAATTTCCATAAAAAAGTAACTGCCTTGAGCTTGTAACTTTGGCAGTTATTCGTAAACTGCTAGGTTAGCCGTTTTCAACGGCTTTCCTTTTGACGCCAATATGCCATAAAGAAGAAAATTCAATAGAGAAATCGAATTTTTCACACGACGCGGGCTGTGTGGATTTTCTTCGTCAAGAGATAGATTTTCAGTGGCATCCTTCTATGAAAAATGATATAATGAACTTGTCAAGAGGACAAGCGAAAGCGGTTAACCTTCCCCGAAACTCGAAAGGGGTTTTGGACTAAAAGGAAGGTGGTAATATGATGAGAATTACAATTACCTTTGGTAGAGTAAGAATCACTATTTACATAAAAAAATAACTGCCCTGAGCTTGCAACCTTGGCAGTTATCTTTTAACTGATAGGTTAGCCGTTTTCAACGGCTTTCCTCTTGACACCAATATACCATAAAGAAGAACAAAATTCAATAGAAAAATCGAACTTTCCACATGGCGCACTACTGTGTGGATTTTTTTTCTGCTTAAAATCCAAACCTCTTCAAAATTAAAAATTACAATAAAATCCAGATATAATATTTATAGAAGATGGAAAAGGAAAGAAAAATGCGTCAGGCATATTTTCAGTAAACCAATTCTAGTGTTGAAATCTGCGGCAATTCTGCCGTCTGAAAATAGTGGAGACTTCCCTACTAAACGTATACATATATGTAGAAGTAATACTTCTTAATATTTTTCTCTGCGGCACTGCCGTTATATTGATAGATATGTGAAGCGTTGGTAGATAGCCCCTGCCGACGCTTCTTTTTTTGTCACCTTCAAGTCAAAGAAGGAGGATTTTCTTTTGATTGGAGAAAAGTATTTAAGTGAAGCAGTCCACGCCGAAGAAATCAAAGCAGGGCAGTTAAATTTGGTGAAAGCGCCAGTGGGTGCAGGCAAAACCACATGGGCATTGAATACCCTTGCAGAAGAAGTCACAGATAAACACAGAATGGTATATCTCATTGATACAGTCAATGGAAAACAGCAACTACTTAGAAATGAGAATACAACTTTCTATGATAGAGACTGGCAGGAGATTGTAAACAGCGGTATTGTATATTTTGGAGAGAAGAAGGTAGTTGTAATGACTTATGCAAAGTTTGGGGTACTAGCGGAAAAGTATCCGAAGTTTGGCTTTGACTTTGAGTTGATTCTTTGTGACGAAATCCATAATCTAATTCGATTCAATACCTTTACCCAGAATAATCCCAATGACAAAAGATGGCACGCAATAGCGAAGAAACGCATAGAGGAAATTATTCTAAAGTCAGCAAAGACAAAAGTGATAGGACTATCCGCCACGCCAGATAGGGCAGAGAAAGCGTTTTCTGCGCCAGTCCATAGAATCACAGTAGATAAAGAGGTCAGGGAATTTGAAACGAAAGCAGAATACAACTATTCTAATTTGGAGTACCTGATAGAGAGTATGCCAAAAGGAAAAGTTGGACTTGTCTATGTGGCGCGCATTACACAGATGAAAAGACTTGTTGAAATGATAAAAGCAAAAGGTTTACACTGTGTAGCGGTTTGGAGCATCAACAACAAGGACAATCCAATGACAGAAGAACAGCTTGCGGCGCGCGACTATATCATCAATCAAGAGCAGTTGCCGCCAGACTATGATGTGGTGATTATCAATGCCAGTTCGGAAACTTCTATCAATATTAGAGGAAAAATCGACTATATTGTGATTCATACGACAGAGGAAGAAGTCAGAACACAGGTCAGAGGAAGATATAGAGATGATTTAGAGGAACTCTATTTATACGATAAAGAATCGTTGGAAGTCCCAGAAGAATTTCTTAATGTGCCCCTTTTTAAAGAAGATAAAGATGCTCTTTGTGAAATATTGCGGCGGACTGATGAATTTAAGCGATTAGTTAAATGGACGAAAACAAAAGAAAAGTTATTAGAAGAAGGATATGAGATAACGGAGAAAAGATACAACAATAGGCGTTATGCGATTATATCTCTTTAACTGCCAATTTTTGTTGCTTCTATATATAAGGAGGTAGCATTTTTTGGCAGATTTGTTCGAGGGGCGAGTTGGGCAGGTCAGGGACGAATTGCGTTGAAAGATTTTTCTATTTCCCAAAACATACGCCCTTCTTCAATAGAAAAAGAATACAGAACTCAAAGGCATAGCATTATATTAGTTATGTCTTTTTTTGGAATTGATACTGCGGCGGCGGTAGGAATTTTGCTTGGTTTTGTTCCTTGAAATCCATAAAAGTGTTGAAATTTCAATGATTGTGTGGTATAATAAATTTACAGTTTAAAGATTTACAGTTTTCTTTATAAATGAACGTAAATGGGGCAGAGCAGGACTGTAAATTTACAGTTTCAAAGAAGAATTCCCTGCTTAACTGCCAACTTATTTAAAGAAAAAAGGAAGCTCTTTCGAGCTTCCCTATCCTCTAAGTATTGAACTTTCAACAGCTTTGAAGGAATGATTATTAGCCGAAGTATCTCTTCAGAAGACCTTCAAATGCAGCGCCGTGTCTTGCCTCTACATAGGCTACACTGTGACATGTGGGAAGGCTAACAGTTGAAAAACGTTGGAATTTCAATAAATGTGTTGGATAAAATGACAGTCATATAAACACAAATATAGTTCTTTTTGATGATGTAACAAGAAAAGTTACAAGTCAAGGAGGATTTTTTTATGGAAAAGAAGAGAAATGTAGGCGTTTTTCAATGTGAGAATGGAAATTGGGGATATCGTTATACTGTTGTGGTTGGTGGAGAAACTAGAGCAAAGAAAAAGGTAAAAGATGAAAATGGAATACCCTTTAAGACTGAAAAGCAGGCAATCAGAGCAAGGAATAGAGCAATCGCAGAGGAACAGTTAAATGCGAAGCGAAGGACTGTTATCAAAAGAAAAACTTTTTCTGATGTCTATAAGGAATACTGCGAAACTGGCAGAAGTGGGAAAGCCTATTCAACTATCAGAAAGCAGGACAGCCTTTGGCGCAACCACTTGAAAGAACGCTTTGGCAAAAAGTATGTTGATGAAATTACTGTTGCAGAGATTACAGATTATTTGTCAATGCTTTATTATGAAGAGGGCAGAGCCTATGGTTATGTGGAAGGGCTTCTTAGATTCTTCTATTTAGTGTTTGGACAGGCGTATGCAAGAGATTATCTTGATATAGACACTTATAATAAACTCTGCGTCAATAAAGACACCAAAATTAAAATGCCGAAGATGAAAGTTGATGAGGAAACAGAGATTGTTATTTTCTCCAAAGAGGAACTAAAGAAACTTGATGGATATTTCAAAGGCACTAACGCAGAGACAGCCTATATGATTGGCAGGTACTGCGGCGTTCGCATCAATGAGTGTTATGGTATTATGTGGTCTAATATTGACTTTGAAGAGGGAACTATCAGAATCGAAAGGCAAATGCAGTATCAGGAAGGGGTAATTAAATTAGTATCTCTGAAAACCAGAAACGCAAAGAGAACGATTTACATGGCAAAACCTCTTCAAGAGTATCTGGAAAAGTTGTATTTTCAGAAGGAAGAATGGGAAGAAGAACTTGCAGACCAGAGACAGCAAAATCAAATTTTTATTGAAGATGCCAATGGAAAGTTAGTTTCTTGTTTGGAACTTGTCAATACATTGCCTAACGGAAAAAGACAGTCTATCAATTCCATGAAGTATCATGCAAATAAGGTTAAGGAAAAATTGGGAATCCACTTCAAATATCATTATCTGCGCCATACCTATGGAACTGCCCTTGCAGATAAAAATACGCCACCTCATATTCTCTGCAATCAAATGGGACATGGTAATATCAATGTAACACAGCAATATTATGTGGCAGTGTCCAGAAGAGCAGTAGAAGTGCTGAAGCATAATCTGAAAGCAATTTAGGAGGTGGTAAAATGTTAGACAAGCCAGAAATTTGTGTGGGACTTGAAGTGTATGGACATAGAACGATACAAGAGTACCAATGGTTACTTGAGGATATAGACAATGAAATGGTGAGAGAAAATCTCCAAGCACTCATAAATTGTGTCTATAAAGATGGCGTGAAAGATGGGATAAAATTGTACAGACAGCTTGATACCAATTAAAGCAAAACAGTGAAGAGGGAAGAACTTTGAACTTCCCTCTTCATCAGAATAACAAATTGATACATCTTTGAACATCTTGTTAAGAAGTCACTTGAAACTGTCAGTCAAATTATACAAATCTGCAAGTGACTGAATCCATCTCTTCATGCGTTGCGTCACATAGAGGGGAGAAAGCAACTTTGCGCCAGTTCCAAGGCTAAAAATCCATGAAAAAAATTCAGAAGAAACTTCTGTTTCATGGACGATATGGAAAGTGGTATCTGTTTCTTTGTCTATATGAACACTTCTGCCGAAGCGTTCATAAATGAGAGGAAGAAGGTCTTTGTCAAATTCCATAGAAATTTTTTCAGTTCTGATTTCTTCTACAGAGTAATCATAGTCTAAAACTGCTTCTTTGACTGCCGCAGGCGCAGGCATAGGCGTACCTTCTGCGGTATGCCGCCAGAACTTATAATCGAGGATTTTATTGACTTCAAAACAGAGAATATCTTCTTTTGTATAGCCTTTGATAGTCTTTTTACTGTAGCGAGGTTTTACTCTTTTACAGGCACAGAGATACCATTTGCCATTGAGAGAATAGGTATATAAAGGAAGAGCCTTAAACTCTGTATCTGTTCTTTGCAGATGGTCTTTCTTAAATGTGAAGTGAGGGTAGGTGAATTTGACAATTTCCTGATTCTCTGCGGCGAGGTCTAAGGTTTTAAGAAGTGCTGAAACATCTTCATTTCTATTATCCTCTTCATAAGGGAGTGCTTTTAGAGCAATTTCCTTTGCCTCATGGATACTGCAAAGATTTTCTTTTAAATCTTTGATAATGCGTCTTTTCTGCGTTGGTGGAAGAAAAGGGTTATCTTGAACGCTTTCTGCAATGGCTTTTAATCTTCAAATTGCAAATGGCGAGTTGCCAGAGAATATTTTCTGGGTTTTCCAAAGGTAGTATCATAATGAATACTTAAGGGATATTCTAATAACGCTAAATCAAGGTCAACAGTTTGGCGAGTAGAGTTGATTTCATAGTTCTGTTCAAGCTTTTCTAAAATCTGTCTTTTTGTCAGTCCATGGGTATCGTCAGTGTAGCGTTGTAATATTTGATAGACTGCAAACAGTCTTGCTTTCTGGTAGTCTGATTTTGGCATGGCTATTCCTCTTCATTCTTTGGTGCTAATAAATCGTCATAGGAAGTTTCTAAAATATCTCTGATACCTTGCAGTTGCTGTGCTTGCAGGTGCTGAATCCCTCTTTCTATCTTTACTAAAGTTTCTCTTGTCATTTCAATCCCTTGTAGCTGAAGTCTGCGAACAAGTTCAGTTTGCCCTATACCTTTGGATTTTCTGATTCTGCGAATATTTTCGCCAATAGGAATATATGAATCCTGTTTAATTTTCTGTTCCATCATAGTAACTCCTCTGTATAACCAAATAGAACTGAAATTAGTCCGATTTCTATTGATTTTATACTGATGAGGTGTTACAATGGGACTAGAATTAGTCCTATTTGTTGAGCATCTGAATATTATGCAGGCAGCATAGGACTAATACGAAATATTTTGATAAGATAATAAAAATAGCTTTTGCAGAAAGAGACAAAGAGTTGATTGGATAAATCTAAAAATTCTAAAATGAGAAGTAGATACCAGACTTTTTAGAAGTAGTGTGCTATTTATATGTAGATGCGCTGAAATTGAAGGGAATTATAAAATAGCAATAAAAGGAGGATAATTTTGATGGCAAATGTTCAACAACCACATGGAACAGTATTAGAAGGAATTTTTAAGGGTGGATATATTTATTTTGATGCAGGGAAAAGAGTTTTTTATATAACAAGAAGCATTAGATATAGTGGTACAAGAGGGTTTCTTGGAAATATATCCGAAATCAAAAGAGGTATGAATGAATTGAAGCAAGGACAAGATTACATTCCCAGTGATGTTGTGAAAGTTATATCTAAAGAGACTGTTGAACGATATGAAGACATAGGCAGTTATAATAATTCAGTGCCCAATATGAACGCAGCAATTAAAGGATATACTACATTAGGGGCATTAGGAGGTGCATTAGGCGCTATGGCAGGAATGAAAACAGACTATGATATGGCAATATATTTTAAGAGTGGGGATAAAAGTCTAATTCGCCTAAACTCAACAGGAGCATATCAAGAATTGAAAACAATACTATTTGATTTCTGACAAAATCAAGTATAAAGTATGGAAATTATTTGTGCTGAAATGAGATGTTGAAATGGGACTGATATTAGTCATCTTGAAGGGCACAAGCAAAAATATATAGAAAGGATTAGATGCATAACATAGATGAAGTGTCGTAGGTGTTTTAATACAATGGGTACCAAAGGTTTGTCTTATCCTAAAAACTTTTATTGCCCAAATTGCTTTTGTGAAGCTAATGTTGATAGATATGGCAAAATTACTTGGTTTGATGAGAATGGGAGAGTGTTTTCTCCTAAAGCAGTTACGACAGAAGACAAGGAGAACTTATAATGAGAAATAAAAGAGGAATAAAAATAATTTGTTTACTAATGAGTATACTTTTAATTTCGTCTTGTGGTAACAGGGAGCAAGAATCAATTCAAAATTCACAAATTGTTGAAGGTTGGGAAGGCACTTATGTTTTTGAAGGAAGTATGGGTCAAGAGATTATTCAGATTTATAAAGGGTATGATGAGGACTCATATACTATTGATTATGCATGGCTTACTTCAAATGGACTTAATGTTATGGATAGTGGAACAGTGAACTTAGATGAAGTAAATGAAACTACATTCTCGACGCAAATGGAACACAATGATTATAGTTCATCAGAATTAAAAACATTTAATTTAGATGAAGATAATAACTTGGAAGCATATGATGAAACTTTTGAGAAATTAAGTGTAGATGCTTGGGAAAATAAATGGTCTGTGGAAGATTTTTATAATTATAAAGAGAAAGCAGATTCATATATGTGGAAAGAAATGGATTACAGCGATATAGATGTGCGATATGAAACATATGCTAATGGAGAAAAAGGAATTAACTTCTTGTATTATTATGGATATGACAGAGATTCTGAAAGTATGGCAACCATTTATGTAGTAGATGGGGTCATAGAAGAAGTTTCTGGTGTATAAAATTGGAATTTCGAGATTAGCGAAATGAAACCAAGATTTGTGGCAGGAGTATTATTTATAATTACAGATTTTTGAAAAGCGATAGAGAGGTAGTAAAATGAGCGACGCAGTTGGAACTAAAGAAATGGCAGAGAGATGGGGATATAGTCAAGCGACTATTAGCAAATGGTGTAGGGAAGGTCTTATTAAAGGTGCAGACCATGATGGAGATGGAAGTCCTTGGCATATTCCTAAAGATGCAGAATGTCCCAAAGTATTAAGAAATAAGGAGAAATAAAGTGAAAGTATGTAAAATGTGCTATAGTGGTATGCTTTTAGCCTATGGCTATGTACCTGATGAGAAAGGAAATAAATATCCATTATGTAAAACTTGTTTTGCTAAAGCGAATGAAATAGCTGCTCAAGGAAAAATTTACTTTTATGACCCTAAGGCTAAAAAAATAGTAATTGTAAATAGAGAAGATGGTGAAATCAGAAAAAAATGTAATGTTTGTGGTCATATTTTTTGTTACACTAATATGGATGTATTGGCAAATAAAGAAAAAAATAGGACTGCAAAACTTTCAGCTGTAGCTGCCTTAGGTGGGACACTTGGCGGAAATACTACAACTGGTGCTGTTTATAATTCAAATGCACAAAATAGTTTGAATCAGATTATAGATTACAACAAATGCCCTAAATGTGGTTCTATTGATTTGAGAACTTTGAGTAAAGAGGAGTATCAGTTAGAAGTCAAAGGTAGTTCACCTACTTCACCAGTCGAAGAATTGAAAAAATACAAGGAATTGTTTGATGAGGAAATTATCACTCAAGAAGAATTTGAAATGAAGAAGAAACAACTGTTAGGACTATAAAATGTTTTATCCACATGGCGCACTGCTGTGTGGATTTTTTACTGCTCAAAATTTGACCCTCTTCAAATTTTGAATTTACAATAAATTCCATATATAATATATATAGAAAGTGAGAAAAGAAGAAACTTGCGGCAGGCGCAGTTTTACTGCAAAGGATTTTTCCTTGCAGTCTGCGCCAGAATTTCAGCAAGAAATTAGTAGAGGGTCAATCACCATACTTATACATATATATAGAAGTAATATTTAATAATGGATTACTCACAGCATGGCTGTTTTTAGATATATGTGAAGCGTTGGCAGTTGATTTTCTGTTGACGCTTCTTTTTTATTCCCATCAACATTTTAGATAAAGGAGAAAATTTATGACAACAAAAAATTATAAGCAGTCATTTGTACTGTATGAAAGTGTATATGCACAGTTTGAGAGATTAGTAAAAGCAGAGAAAACAGAGGGCGCAAATCGCTATATTGACGCAGTTATGCAGTATGGACTTTATGGAGTGGTTCCAGAAGAGAATGATGATGTATGGCTTTATGGTCTTGATAATGTTATGGCAAGCATTGATAGCGCAAAGTCGAACTACAGGAAGAAAATTGAAGTTCCAGAAGGAGAACTGTTGCAGTATTTGCGGCAAGGACTGACAAGAGAAAAAATCGCAGAGAAATTTAATTGTTCTGTAGATACAATCAGAAGAAGAGTGAAAGAGTATGGTTTTGAGAATCTTCCACCAGAAGACTATTTTTTTGAGGAGGATACAGCAAATTGCGGCATGAAAGAAGAATGCAATTATCATTCTCTTTCTCTTTTACCTTCTCATTCAGATTTACCTTATGATTCACAGGAGATTGAAGAGGTAACTGATGTTGAAATCGAAAAAGATGATGTACTTGCGCTAAGCAAGAAGTTGGGATTTTAAGGAGGATACTATGATTGGTACAGAAGCAAAGTTGGTTTTGAATGATATTAAACAGGACATCAATAGGATTTACAGGAGCATAGTTTTTTTGGAAAACTTTTTTTACCTCACTTATGACGAGATTTTAGCGAAGATTGACAAAATGGAAGATTATCATGAATTGGCTGACTATATTCGATTCTTCATTGATAAGGCTGAACTTCGATAGTTGGATTCATGAAACGACTGCCGCAGGGTAGGTGGGGTTTTACATGAGTAAAGTTTCTTTTTCCTAAAATCATCCCCCTCTGTTCAACAAAAGGAATACATTGTATTGACATAGTACGAAAAAAGATGTACAATAGTTTTGAAAGGAGTTGATAGTATGGCTACAGTTTCCATTAGAATGGACGATAATCTGAAAAGAGATGTTGAGAATGTATGTGATGAACTTGGGTTAAGTATGACTGCTGCATTTACTATTTTTGCCAAGAAACTCAGTAGAGAAAAGAGAATTCCTTTTGATGTTTCCATAGACCCATTCTACAACGATATGAATATGGCAGCTTTACATGAAAGCATTGAGCAGATGGCAAAAGGAAAGACTATTGCAAAATCTATGGAAGAATTAGAGGCAATGGCTGATGAGTAAAATCGTTTTTACAGAGAAAGCCTTTGAAGAATATCTTTATTGGCAGTCGCAGGACAAGAAAACGCTGAAAAGAATCAATGCTTTGCTTAAAGATATAGGACGCAGTCCCTTTGAGGGTCTTGGTAAGCCAGAGGGGTTAAAAGGAAATTTAAGTGGTTATTGGAGTAGGCGCATTGATGAAGTAAATCGCTTGGTTTATCGCATTGTAGAGGGGGAAATTGAGGTCTATCAGTGTAAAGGTCATTATGGTAGTTGAATCTATTTTGTAAATAAAGGAAAAGGTGTGGCTACCTGTTTGTAGTCATACCTTTTCTTTTGCTATGCCGCAGACTTGCTTTCTTCTTCATAGGTAATGCCAGCGGCGGCGAGGTCATACATTGGAATGATGTCTCCTTTCTCATCGAATTCTGGAAGTTCATCATAAGTTGGGAATGTAGTAATGAACCATCTATATACAAAGTTGTATGGCGCAGAGGTAGCCTTGGACAGTTCTCTGACTTCGGCGAACCTCTTCAAAAGAACAGTAGAATCCATTTGGCAGGTAATGTATTTTACCATTTTGTCATAGGTGATTTTGCTGTTCTTTTTTCTTGCCTTTGGCGCAGGAGTAACAATAGAGAATTCTGGAAGTTCACTCTGAAACTGTTTGTATAACTTGAATTCTTCTGAACCAAAGTCTTGCGCTTTTTCACTGAAAGCCTTTGTAATGGTGATAGTTTTTGTGGTGAAGTTGATTTCATAATTCTTTCTCATAGTTTTCGTTCCTTTCGTTTTGACAGATGTTATTTGATGTTAAGTGATGATTGATTTATGCTGCTTTTTCTTCGTTTTCTTCTGTATCCTTTAAGAAGTTGTCATAGGATTCTTTGTATTTGTTTAAGAACCATTTCTTGACGATTGGATAAGAAGAACCTCTTGCGGCAGAGTAAGTCTTGATTTCTTCTAACTCCTTCAAGGCTTTGGCTCTCTCCTCCTCATCAGTTTCGACAAGTTTGATGTGTGCAATCATGGCTTTAAAGGTCAGACTGCCATAGGTCTTTTTGCTTGCGTTCTTTTTGATGGTGATTTCTTTCACTGTAAAGGTTGGTTCAGAAGAGCGAACTTCTTTCAGTGCGAAGTATTCAGCAGAGCCATATACACTTGCTTTCTTTAAAAATGCTTTAGATACTTCGATAGTTTCGGTAATTGGATTTACATTGATATTCTTCATTTTAGTTTCCTTTCTTGCCCTCTGGCTCTGCGCTTGGTCGCAACCCTTATTTTCGCTATTTGGAGGTTTCTTTGTTTCCCTCACCTTATGTATATATATTACCATAATAATAGTATTGAAACTAATACCGAAGTAGGTTTTCACCCGGGAAAGTGAAATGCTTATAAATGTTGAAATATAAACGTTTATTGGAATTCCATATTTCGTAAAAAAGTTGAAAAAAATTAGAATTTCAGAAGGAAGATTTTAGAAGATGTAAAAAGATAAAGAGGAGTTGATGAAAGATGTATAAGAGATGTTATAAAACATAAAAAGATGCTCTTGGATTTCATATAATCGTTGAAATTTCAACATCTATGTGGTATAATATTAGTGAAAAAAGTTACAACATCAAAAAGTTACCAGTTTGATGATTTTTATGACTGGAAAAGGTGAAAAGTTACAAGAAAGTTACAAGCCTATTTTTCTTGAAAACTGATTTACCAAAAAGAAAAAAGGAAGCTCTTTCGAGCTTCCCTATCCTCTAAGTATTGAACTTTCAACAGCTTTGAAGGAATGATTATTAGCCGAAGTATCTCTTCAGAAGACCTTCAAATGCAGCGCCGTGTCTAGCCTCATCCTTTGCCATTTCGTGAACGGTATCGTGGATTGCATCCAGGTTCTGCTGTTTTGCCATTGTAGCCAGCGCTTTTTTGCCTGCGCAAGCGCCTGCTTCTGCTTCTACTCTCATTTCCAGGTTTTTCTTCGTGGAGTCAGTTACAACTTCGCCTAACAGTTCTGCAAATTTAGCAGCGTGTTCAGCTTCTTCCCAAGCAGCCTTTTCCCAGTAAAGACCGATTTCTGGATAACCTTCTCTGTGTGCAACTCTAGCCATAGCCAGGTACATACCAACTTCGGAGCATTCGCCTTCAAAGTTAGCGCGCAGACCGTCGATGATTTCCTGGTCAACACCCTGTGCAACGCCGACAACGTGCTTGTCAGCAAATTCTACTTTTCCTTCTTCCTGTTTGATAAACTTGTCTGCAGGTACTTTGCACTGAGGGCACTTTTCAGGTGGCTGATCTCCTTCGTGAACGTAACCGCATACGGAACATACCCATTTCATAATACTAATTCCTCCTTGTAATTTAATATTCTTTAAGATAAAAATATTGTACCACAATTTCTTTCAATGTTAACACTAAATTTTGTGAAGCTTTGTAGAATTTTTGCGAAGAAAATATAGTGACTGCGCCTTTTTGATTTTGAAATCGTATTGATAAGAAGGGGAAACAAATATTTTTCCGGAATTTCCGAAAAAGTGCTTTACTAGTTTATCGAATTAAAGTATAATAGTCGTCGAGCGATTAAAATTGAAGAGAGGTATACACAATGAAAAATTTTAAAAAAGTATTTGCGCTGGTAATGGCGCTGGTGATGATTTTTACTCTGGCATCCTGTGGTGGAGAGAAAAAGGACGCAGGTACAGAGTCTGACAAAGCGTATGTACAGGATAAAGGAAAACTGGTGGTTGGCATTACGGAGTTTGCGCCGATGGATTACAAAGATGATAATGGAGAATGGATCGGCTTTGACGCGGATATGGCAAAAGCCTTTGCAGAAAGTCTGGGTGTTGACGTCGAATTTATTGTCATTGACTGGGACAATAAAATTATGGAGTTGGAAGGAAAGAGCATCGACGTAGTATGGAACGGTATGACGCTGGTAGACGAGGTAAAAGCTGCAATGGGAACTTCTGTACCGTACTGCAAAAACGCGCAGGTTGTTGTTGTTCCGAAGGAAAAGGCAGCAGATTATCAGACGGAAGACGCCATTAAGAAATTGTCCTTTGCGGCGGAGGCTGGTTCTGCGGGAGAAAAGCTTCTCAAAGGTATGGACTGTGAAGTTGTTTCTGTACAGACGCAGGCTGACGCGTTGATGGAAGTTGCCGCAGGCACATCTGAGGCGTGCGTCATTGACCTTTTGATGGCAGGCGCTATGATTGGCGAAGGTACCAGCTACAAAGATCTTACATACACTGTCGCGCTGAATGAAGAAGATTACGGCGTTGGTTTCCGCAAGGGATCTGATCTTGTTGAAGCGTTGAATCAGTTCTTTAAAGACACTTATGCAGATGGAACCATGATGAAGATTGCCAAGAAATACGGCGTACAGGAATCTGTGATCGAACAGAAATAAGATGGAGCAGATAGAAATAAAGGAAGCTAAAGCACTATGATGGAACAAGTAATGCTGGAATTATCCAGCGGATTTCTGGTAACAATTGAATTGTTTGTCCTTACCCTGCTGGGAGCGCTGCCCCTGGGTCTGTTTATCGCTTTCGGTTCTATGAGCAAATTAAAGCCGTTGAGATTCTTAACAAGAGCCATTGTCTGGGTAGTCAGAGGTACGCCGCTGATGCTGCAGCTGATTCTTGTGTATTTCGGTCCCGGCCTGTTGTTGGATTACCAGCTCTGGGGCGGCAGCAGCGCCGGACGTTTTACCGCGGTAACTGTTACCTTCATTATTAACTATGCATGCTATTTTTCCGAAATCTACAGAGGAGGCATTGAAAGCATTTCCAAAGGACAGTACGAAGCGGGACAGGTGCTGGGACTGACCAGACGGCAGATTTTCTTTAAGATTGTGTTGCTGCAGGTCGTCAAAAGAATCATTCCGCCTATGGGAAATGAGTTTATCACGCTAGTAAAGGATACTTCCCTGGCGAGAATTATTTCTGTATATGAACTGATCTGGGCAGGGCAGGCGTTCATCAAAAGCGCCGGCATTATCTGGCCGCTGTTTATGACTGCGATCTTTTATCTGCTGTTCAGCGGCGTGCTGGTCATCATTTTCGGGCAGATCGAAAAGAAATTAAGTTATTTCAGCAGTTAGGGAGGTAACGATGGGATTTTTAGAAGTAAAGAATCTGAGAAAGAGCTTTGGGAAAGTCGAAGTTTTGAAAGGCATTGATTTTTCGCTGGAAAAAGGGGAAGTGCTGGCGATCATCGGCGCCTCCGGCGGTGGAAAGACGACGCTGCTGCGGTGTCTGAATTTCCTGGAATATGCTGATATAGGTACGATTTCTGTTAACGGAGAAATCATTTATGAAGGCGGGGTAACCCAATGCCGTAATGAAAAGGAGCTTCGTGACAGTAGACTGCATTTTGGCCTGGTTTTTCAGTCATTTAACTTATTTCCCCAGTATAACGTTCTGCAGAATGTGACGCTGGCGCCGACACTGCAGCAGAAAGGGACGGAAGAACAAATTTCGGCACATGCGATGGAAACCATCGCGCGAGTCGGCCTTACAGATAAGCTGGAAAGCTATCCCTGTCAGTTGTCCGGCGGGCAGCAGCAGCGCGTGGCAATTGCCAGAGCCCTGGTGATGGATCCGGATATTCTGTGCTTCGATGAACCGACCTCCGCGCTGGATCCGGAACTGACCGGCGAGGTGCTGAAGGTTATCAAAGGGTTAAAAGACAGCAGCAGTACCATGATTGTTGTGACCCATGAGATGGAATTTGCCAGAAGTGTCGCAGATAAAATCATCTTTATGGCGGACGGCAGAATTGAGGAAGTGGGAACGCCGGAGGAAATCTTCGACCACCCGCGTTCGCCGCGGACGCAGGCGTTTTTGTCTAAATCACGGGAAAAGATCTGACGCTATTGTAAAAAATCGTTGAAGCGGTTAAATTTGTTAAGAAAGCTGCTTCGGACAGATAATTGAAATAACTGTATTGTTAGCCGGCCGGGTGTATTTCGGCCGGTATTTGTTTGCTGTACGTGTCTATGGGCTGGTTGACAAATTTTTTGGATACTGCCGCATCTCGGACTGGCGGGTAAGAAGTTTTCATATGCCTGTCATGAACTTTCACATAAAAAAGGTTTACATTTCCGCTAAATGTCAGTATAATGAAATGTACGTTACAGAAGATAAGAGGGGATTTTATGAGAAGAAAAACGACGGCGATTTTGGCATTGGCTTTGATGTTGACCTTGGTTTCGTCAGCGTTAGCAGGCTGTACAACATTTGACAATTTCAAAGAAGCTTTTTTCTCTAAAAATGGCGCCGAGGCGGATACGGTTAGGATTGGCGTACTGGAGCCGCAGACGGGAAATGACAGCGGTAAAGGCGAATGGGAGATGCGTGGCATTGAGTTGGCCCATGAGCTGTATCCAAAGGTGCTCGAGAAGGATGTGGAACTGGTCTATGCGGATACGCAGAGCAGCATTTATGTTGCGGAATCTGCTGTTGGTGATCTGATCGATAAAAAACCGGCGGTGGTCTTGGGAAGCTATGGCGACGCAGTTTCTTTAGTGGCTAGCAGGCAGTTGGGCGAGGCAAGGATTCCAGCAATTGCTATGACGGTAACCAATCCGCTGATTACAGCCAATAATGATTATTATTTCCGTGTATCTTTTACAGATGCTGATCAAGGCAGCGCGTTGGCGGATTTCACTTATACATGCCTGGGACAGGTTAAGGCCGCAGTGATTCAGCAGAAGGGCGAGGATTCTGTCAGTGAATTGGTGCGCAGATACACAAGCCGCATGAAGGAGCTGACAAAGGATGCCAATGCTATTGAGGCGGACATACAGATAGATAAGAATGTTAAGGATTATAGCGATTGCATAGAAAAAGTGAAGCAATCTGGTGTACGGGCCGTATTTATGCCGCTGCCGTTGTCTGCGGCAGAGAAGGTCTTTGATACCGCGTCAAAGGCATTTCTGACCAATATAGTTTTTATTGGACCAAAGGATTGGAATGGCGAGGATTTACTGAAATTGCAGGAAAAATATCCGGCAATCAAAATTGCAACCGCGTCTGATGCGCTTGCGGTTGCCAGTGGACAGGCAGTTCAGGAAAAGGATGCGAACAAAGACGGCCAGGATGATCAGACGGAAAGCAGTAAAACCTCAGCAGAGGATATGCAGAGCGATTTATACAAAGAGTTTTTTACCGCTTATCAGAAAAAGTATGGGAAAGAGGAACCGCCTGAGGCTGTTGCTTTGGGATTTGATGCCTATATGATTGCTCTCCGGGCAATTGAGGAGGCAGGTTCCGTAGACGGATATGCCGTCAAAGAGGCTATGAAGAATACGGAAGGGTATGCCGGGGTTTCTGGCGATATATCCTTTGGCCCGACGGGAGAACCGAAAAAGACAATTCATGTAAACATGATACAGAACGGCGTCTTTGTTACGGTATTTACTTTTGGTTGAGATGAAAATAACCCGCGGCGGAGCAAAACAAATTTGTTAACTTTTAGAAATTTATATATAAAGGAGATAAAAATGGAACAGAAAATTAAAGCAGCATTAGAGCAGATCAGACCAATTCTGCAGAGAGATGGCGGAGACATTGAGTTCGTTGAGCTGACACCGGAAAACGTTGTAAAGGTAAGACTGCAGGGACACTGTGCAGGATGCCCGGGCGCAAGAATGACCTTGAAGGGAATCGTCGAAAGAGTTCTGAAGGAAAGCTATCCGGAAATTGCTGGAGTTGAAGCCGTAGACTAATGGACTATATTAAAAACATTGAAGAAAACGAGGATCTGCAGATACAAACTCTGCAGGATCTCGTTTCCATTAACAGCGTGCTGAGCAGTCCTGTCACCACCGCCGAGGGACAATTTTTCCCTTTCGGAAAAGGAGTACAGGATGCTTTTGCGTGCGTACTGAAAAAAGCAGAGGCAATGGGGTTTGAAGTCAGGAATGTTGACAATTACGGAGGCCACATCGACTTTGGTGAAGGTGAGGAAATCGTAGGTGTTCTGGGCCATCTGGACGTTGTGCCGGAAGGAGACGGATGGACCTTTGATCCGTTTAGTGGCGCGGTGACAAATGGATATATTTACGGCAGAGGAACACAGGATGACAAAGGCCCTGTAGTTGCGGCTCTTTTTGCCATGAAAGCATTAAAGGACGCGGGCTATGTACCGTCAAAGAAGATCCGTTTGATTCTGGGATTGGATGAGGAAACTGCATGGAGCGGTATGGATTACTATTTCAGGAAGGAATCAAAGCCTGATTACGGCTTTACGCCTGACGCTGAATTCCCTGTGATATACGGGGAAAAGGGCATTGTTACATATGAGATTGCAAAGAAGCTGACAAAGACGCAGGGAGGCCTTGCTTTGCGAAGCCTGACAGGCGGAAACGCCGCTAACATGGTGGCGGAGAAGGCCAGGGCGGTAGTTAACGCGGAGGATTCCGCTGTCTATGGACAGATCAAGGAATTGGCGGCCGCTTACAGAGAGAGGACAGGTTGCCGCGTTTTGACAAAGGGCGTAGGTAAATCACTGGAAATTACAGTAGAGGGAAAATCCGCTCATGGCGCTACGCCGGAGGCTGGTGTTAACGCTATATCCATTATGATGGATTTTCTTGGCGAATTGAACTTGGCTGGAGATGAAATTAATGACTTTCTGGACTTCTATAACCGCTGCATCGGTTTTGAACTTCACGGTCAGTCCCTGGGATGCGGCTTTAAGGACACGCCGTCAGGCGATTTGGTGCTGAACGTGGGAATGATCAAAGGGGATCAGGAAGCAGTAACGCTGACGGTCAATATCCGTTACCCTGTGACTTATACAGAGGAACAGATTCATGATGGCATCCGTCCTTTCATCGATCAGTATGAGATGGGTATCATCAGAAGAAAAAGTCAGCCGCCTATTTATATGAAGCCTGACGATCCTTTGATTCGTACGCTTATGAAAGTCTATCAAGATAATACCGGTGATGGGCAAAGTCGTCCCCTGGTCATTGGAGCGGGAACTTACGCCAGAGCAGCCGAAAATGTAGTCGCGTTTGGCGCGTTGTTTCCAGAGGATGAGGATCTGATGCATCAGAAAAACGAGAGACTTTCTATAGAGCGTTTTATGCAGATGACAAAGATATATGCCGATGCGTTATATGCGCTGACGCAGCCAGACTTTACTTTGAAGGAGGATGAAACAGAATCATGAACCGTAAAATAAGTACGGCCAGGTTGGCGAAGCTAGCCTTGCTTACCGCCATATCCTGTGTTTTGATGTTGCTTATCAGGATTCCTTTTCCACCGGCGCCATTTTTGGTTTATGACCCGGCGGATATCCCGATTTATATCACAACCTTTGCTTTTGGACCGATTTCGGGACTGATCGTTACCGTAGTAGTTAGCTTTATTCAGGCATTCATTCTGGGAGGCGACGGCGTTTACGGTTTCGTAATGCATGTGCTTGCCACAGGTCTTTTTGCCGTAATCGCGGGAACGCTATATCGGCATAAAAAGTCGAAGAAAGAAGCGATTATCGCTATCATCGTCGGCGTGCTCGCCATGACTGCTATGATGTGCGTAGCCAACTATTTTATCACTTCGATGTATATGGGATTGCCGAGATCTGCCGTGGCGGCTATGTTGGCGCCGGTTATCATTCCGTTTAATTTACTGAAGGGCGGTATCAACGCGCTGGTCACGTTCCTGATCTATAAGCGTATTTCTCCATTCCTTCATAAAGGAAATTGAGGAAGATTATGCGTGAAATCATCATTAAAAATGAAGAAGATACGAAGGCTTTTGGCCATCATCTCGCAGACGCTTTGAAGCCGAATACCGTCGTCGCTCTGATCGGCGATTTGGGTACAGGCAAAACTACACTGACAAAATACATTGCAGAGGGGCTTGGCGTCAGGGAAATGATTACAAGCCCTACTTTTACGATTGTTTGCGAGTACCATTCCGGGAGATTGCCGCTGTACCATTTCGATGTATACCGCTTGGGAGAAAGCGGAGATCTGTTTGAAATCGGAGCAGAGGAATATTTCTACAAAGGCGGCGTATCTATCGTAGAGTGGGCTGATCAGGCGGCGGAAATTTTGCCAGACGATACACTCTGCATTTTCATCGAATATGGCGAGAACGAAGGAGAGCGAATATATAAATGTACATTTTAGCACTTGAAACAACCGGTCCCGTAGGTTCAGCGGCCCTCATTGACGGTAACGGAAAGATCACGGAAGCCGTGTCGCCAGAAGCCATGAATCATTTGAAGGATCTGATGCCTATGGCAGAGAGACTTCTCCATCAAAGGGGCATCTGTCCCGATGATCTCACTGCGGTTGCGGCTTCGGTTGGACCAGGGTCTTTTACGGGCATCCGCATTGGCGTTACCAGTGCGAGGGCGATCTGTCAGGCGCTGGATATTCCTGCAATCTCTGTGTCTACGTTGGATTCCTTTAAGCTGAAGAATGATGGGCAGACAGTAATCGCGCCTATTATCAACGCGCGGAGAGGGCAGGTTTATGGCGCTGTCTTTGGAGAAGACGGAGGCGATATTTTGAAAAGCGGGCCGTATATGTTGACAGACGTTTTTGACGCTATCCGCGGTGAGTTGGATCAGCGCAGCGCAGAAACCGCCTGCGGCATTCCTGTGGCAGGAAGGATCGTGTTTTACGGCGACGGTATTGACGCTTATGGCAAAGAGTTGGCAGATTTTACGGCGGAGCTGACTGCGTCTTACTGCAGCTGGCAGGTGGAATTGGCTAGTGAGGAAGAACGGTATCAGAGAGCTTCTATGACCGCGCGGCGCGCGTTTGAGAAATACCGTGACGGACATGCTTTGACGGTAGAGGAACTGACGCCTGTGTACATGCGCGCCACGGAGGCGGAGCAAAAGCTGGCAGATGGAACTTTGGAAAAGCAACGGAAGGCCAAGATGGCTCGTTTTTTGGCGAGGTAATGATGGATGAGATTTTAATCAGACTGGGGACGGCTGCGGATGTGGATGATATGGCGGATTTAGAGCAGCGTTGTTTTGATGATCCATGGTCTGAACAGGCGTTGGCGGAGGATATGGAGAATCCCAGATGTCTCTATGTTGTAGCAGAGTTGGACGGCCGCGTTGTAGGATATGTGGGTTTTTGGGCCATTGTGGACGAGGGACATATCAACAATGTGGCTGTATCTCCTGACTTCCGGCGGCGGAGGATTGGCGCCGCTCTTATTGAGGAAGCGCTTCGGCTCGGTACAGAGCTGGGACTGGTCAATTATACTCTGGAGGTGCGGGCCGGCAATGAGGCTGCCATCGGCCTTTATGAGAAATTTGGTTTTGAAGCTGTCGGTGTGCGCCCGCATTACTATGAAGTAGGCGGTGAGGATGCTGTGATCATGTGGCGGTTTGGTTAGAAGGGCTTTTGTCCTTGCATATTTCCTTATCGGGAGGGTTAAAATACCGACAGGAGGTGGGAAATATGGAAGGAAAGAGGCCTTATGACGATATTGAGGGTCACGGCGGACTGATGGAGGTCTACGGCGGATGTCATCGATTTGAGAGAAGACATGATTTTGATATGTTTTCCATGGCGGACTATCAGTCCTGCGAGAATTGCAGGCATCTGGGGGCGGACGACCGCTGTCTGCTCCGATAGGAATTGGAGCCGCCGGAAGGAAGGTAAGACATGAAAGACGGAAAATTTTTGACGATGGGAATTGAATCCAGCTGTGACGAAACGGCGGTGGCGATCCTGGCTGACGGCAGACAGGTTCTTTCTAACGTAATATCCTCACAGATCGATATACACACGGCTTTCGGCGGCGTTGTGCCGGAGATTGCATCCAGGCACCATCTGCAGAATATGAACACGGTGATTGAACGGTCTCTGCGTGAAGCCGGCGTCACATTAGACCATATAGATTTGATCGGCGTCACATATGGACCGGGGTTGATCGGCGCTCTGTTGATGGGAGTAGCGGCGGCAAAGGCGATCTCCTTTGCAAAGAGAATTCCTCTGGTCGGCGTGAATCATATGCATGGACATATTAGCGCTAATTTTATTCAGGATAAAGATCTTCGGCCGCCGTTCATGAGCCTGGTTGTCAGCGGCGGACATACCAACATCGTGGAAATGACTGACTATGGTCAATGCACAGTGTTAGGCAGTACCCGGGATGACGCTGTAGGAGAAGCTTATGATAAGGTGGCCAGGGTCATCGGATTGGGTTATCCCGGCGGACCGAAGATGGATAAGGCGGCAAAGGAGGGAAATCCTGAGGCGATTCACTTCAAGCGGGTTTATCTGGAGAAGGGCAGCCTGGATTTTAGTTTCAGCGGGTTGAAGACCGCGGTACTTAACTATTTGAATACAGAACGGCAGGCGGGACGAGAAATCAGCGTGGCTGATGTAGCGGCCAGCTTTCAGGCCGCTGTGGTGGAGGTTATCGTTACCAAAACCATGGAAGCGGTAAGATTGCGCGGGCAGAAGCGCCTGGTACTTGCCGGCGGGGTAGCGGCTAATTCCAGACTTCGTTCAGACCTGGCCGCGGCCTGTGAAAGGGCGGGTGTAAAGCTGTATGTACCAGACCCGATTCTGTGTACGGATAACGGCGCTATGATCGCTTGCGCCGCTTACTATAAGTACAGGGAGCAGGGAGCGGATGATTTGACATTAGACGCTTTTCCTGACCTTGCAATTTAACGGAGAAAGTTATGATTATTTTATCAGCAAAAGATCTGACGAAGAACTATGGCACTGATGTGATTTTGGATAAGGTATCTTTTCACATCAACGAAGGCGACCGAATCGGAATCGTGGGCGCTAACGGCGCGGGTAAAACCACTTTGCTGAATGTTTTGGCAGGAGATCTGCAGGCGGATGAAGGGAGCTTTTTCTTATCTCAGGATAAGACCATAGGATATTTAAAACAGAAAAACAACTTTGAGACCGAGAATACTGTTATCGAAGAAGTACATAAGATTTTTCAGCGTTTTGCGGATATGGAACGGGAAATGATGGATCTGTCCCTTCAGATCGGAGAGAAAGGCGCTGAGGCCGGATGTCTGATGAATCGGTACGCGACGCTGCAGGACACGTTTAAAAACGAGGGAGGATACTCGTATAAAAGCGAAATGACCGGTATCCTGAACAGTATGGCCTTTGGAGAAGAATTCTATGACAAGAAGATCAGTACGCTGTCCGGAGGCGAGCGAACCAGATTGGCTTTAGCCTGTTTACTTCTGGAAAAACCGGATATGCTATTCTTGGATGAGCCTACGAATCATCTGGATATTGGAACGTTGAAATGGCTGGAACAGTATTTGCGAGGCTACAAGGGAACCATTGTTATGGTGTCTCACGACCGGTATTTTTTGGATCAAATGGCAACCAGAATTTTTGAGGTGGAACATCATCATTTGAAATGCTATGACGGTAACTACAGCCGGTTTGCTGAAAAGAAGCGGGCGCTGCGTGAAGCAGAGATGCGGGCGTATAACAAGCAACAGACTGAGATTCGCAGACAGGAAGATATGATACGCCGTTTTAAGGAACGGGGAACAGAAAAGCTGGCTAAACGGGCGGCGTCTAGAGAAAAGAGACTTTCCCATCTGGATCGTCTGGAACGGCCGGAGGCCGAGCTGGGAAAGATGAAGATACATTTTCGTCAGGAGTATCAGAGCGGCAACGATGTACTGTATGGAGAGGATCTTGCAAAGTCCTTCGGCTTTGGTGCAGGCAGGCGGGATTTGTTCTCTGGCGTTAGCTTTGATATCAAGCGTGGAGAGAGGATATGCATAGTAGGACCTAATGGCGTAGGTAAGACGACGCTGCTTCGAATTCTTATGGAGGAATTATCGCCGACGGAGGGATATCTGAAGATTGGACATAACGTTAAGTTCGGTTATTACGATCAGGGACAGCTGCTTTTAAACGATGCGGCTACGGTCATGGATGAAGTCCACGATTCATATAGATTGTATAAGGACGCGGAGATACGTTCTATTTTAGGCAGATTTCTGTTTAAAAACGACCAGGTTTTTTTACAGGTGGGGTCGTTGTCAGGAGGCGAGAAGGCAAGGCTGTCTTTGCTCAAATTGATGATGAGCGGAGCAAACGTGTTGCTTCTGGATGAACCTACGAATCATCTGGATATTGATTCCAAAGAGGTTTTTGAGGAAGCCCTTCTGGAATATCCGGGTACGGTAATTGTAGTGTCCCATGACCGGTATTTTTTGAACAAGATTCCAACCAGAATCCTGGAACTGGAGAAGGACGGTCTGCGTGAGTATTTGGGAACCTACGACTACTATGTGGAAAAAAAGACTTCTGTAGAATCAGGAAAGAAATATCTGAAGGAATTAAATACCAGCGGCGCTTCTAAGACGTCTGGTGCAGCTGGAGGAAAAGAAGATAAAAGCTCTGCAGCAGGTCGGCCTGGCGGAGGATCATTGTCTTCTGCCGAGGAGCGGGCCCTGAAAAAGAAGAAGGAGGCAGAGGAACGCCGTCTTATCAGAGAAAAGGCGCGGCTGGAAGCCCTGATTGAGAAATTGGAGACTGAAATAGCGGAAAATGAGGCGCAGATGTGTCTTCCTGAGAATTTGACGAATCATAAACTTTTGGAAGAAATCGACCAAAAAAATGCCCAATGCAGGGATGATCTGGAAAAAGCGTATGAAGAATGGATGCTGTTGGATTAAAATGTTAAAAAAAACGAATTTTTTCCTTGCATTACATATGAAGGTCAACTATAATTATTTCTGTAATTAGTAACGATAGATGGAGGTTTATTATGGCTTTTGATAAAATCAGAGCGATCATTATGGATCAGCTTAATGTTGAGGAATCCATGGTGACTATGGATACAAATATGATGAAAGATCTGGAAGCGGATTCTTTAGACGCTGTAGAGATCATCATGGCGATCGAAGAAGAATTTGATATCGAGATCGCAGATGAAGATGCTGAGAAGTTCCAGCTGGTCGGTGATCTGGTCAGATACGTTGAAGAAAATTGTGAACAGGAGTAACTATGACACCCGCCAGATGATGGCGGGTTTGTTTTTTGTGGAAAAGAGGAAAGTAAGATGAAAAATGCGAAGATATCTAATGCGGTTATCAAGAGACTGCCGAGATACAGAAGGTATCTAATTGAATTGAAGAAGAAGGGCGTAGAAAAAATCTCATCAAAGGAATTCAGTCATTTGATCGGATATACGGCGTCACAGATCCGTCAGGACTTGAATAATTTCGGTGGATTTGGACAGCAGGGCTATGGGTATAGTGTAGAAGGCTTATATGATGAAATCAGTGCGATTCTGGGACTGGATAAGGAATACCGAATGGTCATCATCGGCGCCGGTAATTTGGGTCAGGCCATTGCGAAGTACACCCATTCTTATGGCAAACAGGGTTTTGGCGTATATGGAATCTTTGAGATCAAGCCCAGTTTGATCGGCACCTATCTGGAAGGTATCGAAATTTTGGAATATGAGGATATCGTAGAATTTGTAGAGAAAGAAGAAATTGACATCGGCATCATCTGCGTAGGCCGAGAGGCGGCGCAGGAGGTAGCGGATAAGCTTTCTTTTGCAGGCGTCAAGGGCATTTGGAATTTTGCTCCGACAGACATCGAAGTTCCGAAGCATGTAGCGCTGGAAAACGTACAATTATCTGATAGCCTGCACGCCCTTGCCTATCACATCAACGACATTCAGAAAAAAGAAGCGAAGTCGAGAGAGACAAAGGAGTGCAGCCTGCAGTAGTCAGACATAGAATTTTGGATATGTTGGCGAAAAAATAAAGCTGTCTCGCGAGAAACAGCTTTATCATTTTGATCGGTTATGTAATTGATTAACCTTCAACCGGAGCTTCAACCGGGCAAGCACCTGCGCAAGCGCCGCAATCGATGCACTTATCAGCGTCGATTACATAGATGCCGTCGCCTTCGGAGATAGCTTCAACTGGACATTCTGCTGCACATGCGCCACAAGCGATGCAAGCGTCAGTAATTTTATAAGCCATGATATATCCTCCTTTTTAGACATGTCTATAATTCGACTATTATTATAACAGAAGGACGAGTATAAGTAAAGATGAAAGTTTATACTTTGACGGGTAAAAGTGGTACAGGTAAGTCCTATCAGTCCATGAACCTGTGTAGGGAAAAACACATAGAAAGCATGATCGACGATGGGTTGTTTATTTACAGAAATCGTGTAGAAGCCGGGATTTCCGCTAAACGACAGAAGACAATGGTCGGCGCTATAAAGACTGCGCTGTTCACACAGGATGAACATGCGGCCGCTGTGGCGAAACGTATCAAGGAGATTCAGCCTCGTAATCTTCTGATCATCGGGACCAGTGACAAGATGACAGATAAGATTGTAGCGCGTCTGGGACTTCCCGCTGTCAGCAAACGGATTTATATTGAGGATATTACAACAGCAGAGGAACGGGATATTGCTGACAGACAGCGCCATGTTCTGGGTAAGCATGTAATACCCGCGCCCACGCTGCAGCTGAAGCGGGATTTTGCCGGTTATTTTCTTGATCCTCTGAAAATCCTTCGTGGGATCAACAGCAGAGGAAAGGCACAGTATGCGGAGAAAACCGTGGTGCGTCCTACTTTCAGTTATATGGGGGAATTTTTTATATCAGATCTGGTTATGCGGGATATCGCGAAATGTGTCGCGGGCGAAGTACCAGGCATTGGAACGGTGCTGAAGGTTTACGAGAATACATCTCCTGACAATCTGATTGTGGAGGTTGCGGTTTCCATCAGAGGCGACAGCGCTCTGTGGGAGACAGCTATGGAATTTCAGAGCCGGTTAACTGAAGTGCTGGAATATATGACGGCGTTTAATGTGGTGGAAGTGAATGTGGAAGTACGAGGATTTGAGTAATGGATTGCTGGAGAGGCAGTTATGAAGTATGTTGCAAAAAATGTTAAGGACTTTCATCTCGATCATATCTTTGACTGCGGACAGTGTTTTCGTTGGAAGAAGAATACAGACGGCTCCTATACAGGGACGGCAAAGGGGAAAATCGCCAATATACGATATGAAGAACCCGGTTTCGACAGAGGGACAGCTGTAGAAGCGGAGGCTGGCAACGGCGAAGGGAATCTCATTATCGATAACTGTACAGAGGAGGAATTTCAGAATATCTGGCGGCAGTATTTGGATCTGGACAGGGATTATGGGAGGATAAAGAAAAAACTGTCCAAGGGTGATGCTGTGATGAGAAAGGCAATCAGGAATGGAGACGGAATCAGAATTCTTCAGCAGGATTTGTGGGAGACGATTCTTTCCTTTATTATATCACAGAACAATCATATCCCCAGAATCAAGGGCTGTATCGAAAAGCTGGCCGAGCTTTTCGGTCAGCCTATAGGAACATATGAGGACCGGGTCTGGTATGACGTTCCCGGCCCGGAGGTGTTGGCAAGCCTGACCGAGGCGGATTTGGCCGAGGTCAGGCTTGGCTACCGGTCAAAGTATATTCTGGGAACGGCGCGGGCAGTTGTTCAGAACGGGCTGCCGCAGAATGCGGAACAGTTGGCGGCGCTGCAGGGAGTTGGACCAAAGGTGGCTGCGTGTATTCTTTTGTTTGGAATGGGTAAGCATGAAGCCTTCCCTATAGATGTGTGGATGGCGCGAGTTATGCATCAGCTTTATGGACTTGATGAAAAGGATCATCAGGCTATGAAAGCTTATGCTGAAGAACACTTTGGCGCGTTAGGCGGTTTTGCGCAACAGTATCTGTTCTATTACATCAGATCCATGAAATAGAATGATAATACATTTTGAGGAACAAGTCGAAAGCTGTTAAACAGTATTCGGCTTGTTTTTATGTGCAGCAGATTTTGTTTGCAAAATTTATCGGAAAATTTTATTTTTTTTTGCGATTCATCTTGACAAAACTGTGTCACGGATAGTACAATGCAGTTAAATATAGTAATTGCAATAAAAAAATATAGCAAAATGGAGTTGTTACTATGAATTCAGAAAATACTGCAAAAATGGAAGCGAAAAAACTGTATCAGGAATTGGAAACTTTTTTCAATCCGAATCGCTATGAGGACTTTGTGCAAAACGGAGTATTGGCTGACAATACGGAAGTGATTCACAAGGTTTATACTGCGACTTTTTCAAGCAGCGAAGTATTAGAAAAGCTTCGTCGTGCGGGGGCGCATGATTGTCTGTTATTCACGCATCATCCGGGAGCCCAGCACCCTGAATCCGAGCCGCCAGCATATTTTACTGCTGCGGAAAAGAACTACATGAAGGAAAATCATATCAGTCATTACAGCCTGCATCTGCCTATGGATCAGCTTAATCCGTATTCGCCGGGCGTATCTTTGGCAAAGCAGATGGGATTGACGCCCTTTGATAGCTTTTTTGAAGAGGGAGGATCTGTGATGGGAGTGATTTGTACCGGTTCTTTCCGCAGAGCAGATCAAGTATTAGAGAAAGTGGAGACGCTTATGGGACACAAGTGCCGCTTGTATGAATATGGAGGAAAGGATCTGAAAGACGGAAGGGTCGCTATCGCTGCCGGGGGAGCGGAAGGAACAGAGTTGTATGAGACATTGAAAAATGCAGGTGTTACTCTCTTTGTTACCGGCGTAGGCACAAAAGAAGCCGATTGGTTCGCACCATCTCATGAAGCGGCAGCGCAGGCGGGCGTCAGCATCTTAGCGGCAGGACATTACTCCACTGAAAAGTTTGCTTTGATGGCAATGTGCGAATTTTTCCGGGAGCGCGGCATGGACGCGGAATTTATAGAGGAAACGCCGTTGTTGACGGATATGTAAAAGTACCATATTAAGCGAGGAACGAGACTTATGGATATTTTAAAGGAAATACAAGAGCTGATACCGGAATTAACCAGAACACAGTTAAAAATAGCGAAATATATTCTGGATAATCCGGAATCTGTTTGCTTTCTGCCGCTGAAGAAGATCGCAGATGAAATCGGTGTTACTGAAACTACCATTCTTAATTTCTGTAAAAAGACGGAAGCTGAGTCGTTTGCGGGATTGAAGAACGCGATGCATCTTTATCTGAAAAACAGGATGTTCTGGAATAACAAATTGGAGGCTTCCTCGAAACAGTATGATGCTAACGAGGTGACATTATCCAGCTTGAAGCAGAATCAGCTTGATCTAATGCAGGCAACGATGGATGGTGTGAATGTCAATGAACTGTTTGGATTTGTGGATGCCTTAAGCCGTGCGGAGAATATTTATATTTGCGGTCACGCGGCGTCGTTGACAATCGCGCAGAGTCTGCAGAACAAACTTCGGGATACAGGCGCGCTCACACGGCTTGTAGATGTAACCGATTATTCCGAAGTTTTGGATGCTTTAACACGTTTTGACCACAATGACGTATTTGTGATGATCACATTGCCGTTTTATTCAGCGCAGACAGTTGCCATTTCCGACTATTTAGGAAGCCAGAACGCATTGGTATTGGCGATGACGGATAAACTGTCCTCTCCGATTGTACGTAATGCGAAGCACACGCTGCTATGCAGTTCTAATAATATGGTATTTGAAAATTCCATCGCATCTATGACCGCCATGTCAGATATCATCGCTTCATTGTATATTTTGCAGAATAAGCAGGTATTTGAGACGTATAACACCAAAGTAAAGGAGATTGAAAATTTCTTTCAGACATCGACGATTCCGGCTTATGACAATGAATACTACTTTAATGACAAATGAAATGAATAATATAAATACAAACAGAAGGAGGTTTGCACATGTATTTGATCAAAAATGTAACGCTGTATGATCCCATGCCGAAGGGCGTCTGTGATCTTTTGATCTCGGGAGAGCAGATCGCGGCAGTAGGAAAAGATCTAAAGCCTGATCTTCCTGGGATTGAAGTGATTGATGGTCGAGGAAGGACCGTTGTGCCTGGGTTTATCGACCAGCATGTTCACGTGACAGGCGGCGGCGGGGAAGGAGGATTCCAATCCCGTATACCGGAGATCATGCTGTCGTCTGTTATCAAAGCCGGCGTCACTACGGTGGTGGGGTTATTAGGAACGGATAGCTTCACACGCAGTGTAGAAAATCTGCTTGCCAAGACGAAGTCTCTGAAACAGGAAGGCATCAGCGCTTACTGTTTGACTGGCGCTTATATTTATCCGCCGGTGACGGTAACAGGTTCTGTAGCGAAAGATATTGTCTATATTGACGAGATTCTCGGATGTAAGCTGGCGATTTCGGATCATCGGGCGTCCCGGCCGACAAAAGAAGAACTGATTCGATTGACTTCTGATATTCGTATGGCTGCTTTGGTATCAGGAAAGCCGGGCGTGCTTCACCTGCATGTTGGAGGAATAGGAAGAATCCTGGATGATATTATGGAAATCTGTGATGAAGCGGAAATTCCAATCAAGCATTTTCGACCGACGCATATGGATTGCCACCTGGAGGCTGCAAAGAAATTTATCGCTAAGGGTGGTTGGACAGATTTTACAGCTGAACCGTCGAAGACAGATGAACTCTATCAGGTAATCAAAGAAATGGGAATTCAGAGGATTACAGTCAGCTCTGATGCTGGAGGAAGTATTCCGGTATGGAATGAAAAGAAAGATGCTGTTGTCGATATTCTGATCGGCGGTATGGAGCCGCTGTACGAGATTATCAGGAATTTGGTATTGGACTTCAATGTGCCGATGGAAGACGCGATTCAGTTGATTACCAGCAATGTAGCCAAGGCTTTGGAACTTTATCCGAGAAAGGGATGTCTGCAGGCGGAGAGTGATGCAGATCTTGTGCTGTTGGATGAGGATCTCCAGATTGATACCGTTATGGCAAAGGGCAGACTGATGATGCAGGATAAGCAGCTTCTGGCTAAAGGAACTTTTGAACAGATCCCTTTATATAAGAAGGAGGATTAAACCGTGTATAAATACGTCTTGAAACGATTACTGATGATGATACCGGTATTGATTGGCGTATCCTTTCTGGTATTTTTCATTTTGGCTGTATCGCCAGGTGATCCGACCCGTATGATATTGGGACAGCAAGCGTCCGAGGCAGCCATTCAGGCTATGCGGGAAGAATTGGGATTGGATCACAATTTATTTGTACGTTATTTTGACTATATGGCAGATGCCTTACGAGGTGACTTCGGCACATCCTGGAAGAGTCAGCTTGAAGTATTGCCGCAGGTATTAGGATATTTTCCAAATACAGTGATTTTGTCCATTGCGGGAATTTTGGTGGCGATTTTAATTGGCGTGCCTATCGGCATACTGTCGGCGAAAAAACAGTATACGTGGGTGGATAATATCGCTACTGTACTGGGACTGATCGGCGTGGCAATGCCGAATTTCTGGCTGGGACTGCTTCTGGTTATGGTTTTTTCCCTGAATCTGGGATGGCTTCCGGCTTCTGGTATGGGGCAAGGTATGGATTTGCTGCCGAGTTTGATTCTGCCAGCGCTGACATTAGGAACCGGATGTGCGGCCAGTATCATGCGTATGACTCGCTCCAGCATGCTGGAATCCATGAGGCAGGACTATATCGATACTGCTCGCGCGAAAGGCTTAAAGGAAGGCTACATAACGAAAAATCATATGTTTAAGAACGCGCTGATTCCTATTGTAACAATTACAGGCTTACAATTCGGTATGCTGCTGGGAGGCGCAGCCTTAACAGAAACGATTTTCTCGTGGCCGGGATTGGGACGTTTTATGATCGAATCGATTAAAGCGAAGGATATGCCGATGGTGCTCGGTTCAGCGATGTTTCTGGCGCTGATGTACTCCGTGGTGAATCTCTTAGTGGACATCCTGTATGCATATGTAGACCCGCGTATCAAAGCGCAGTATCGTAGTATGGGAGGAGGTAGACGACGTGGAAAACGCCTTGCAGCAACAAAAGAGTAATGACGTAGTAAAAGCCAGATCCCTATGGGTGGATGCATGGAGACGATTCAAAAAGAACAAGATGGCTGTAATCAGTCTGATCTTCCTGATATTGCTTGCAATGATCGGAATCGCTACTCTGGTGATTGATTGGGTCACAGACGACGCGATTTATGATTCGCTGGTAATCAAACAGGATCTGACACAGCGTTTTCAGCCGCCGAGCGGCTCGCATATCCTGGGATTGGATGAATTCGGCAGAGATATTCTGCTGCGTATTTTGTGGGGAACCAGATATTCGCTGTTTATGAGTATCGCTGCTATCATGGCGGCAGGTATTGCGGGTACGGTAATCGGAGCTATAGCGGGTTACTATGGAGGTAAAGTGGATAATGTGATTATGCGTCTCATGGACGTCATCTTATCTCTGCCATATCTTCTACTGGCTATCGCCATTGTCGCTGCTCTGGGTCCTGGACTGGTTAATGTACTTATATCAATTGCAATCGGGTATATTCCGGAGTTTGCCCGCATTACGAGGGCGTCGGTCATGACGATTAGAGAGAGAGAATTTATTGAGGCGGCAAAGGCTGTGGGAGCATCCGACAGAACTATTATTTTCCGGCAGATTTTACCTAACGCCATGGCGCCGCTGATCGTTGAAGTGACAATGGCTATTGCAGGCGCAATCTTGTCTATCGCAGGTCTGTCGTTCCTGGGATTGGGAATACAGCCTCCGCTTCCGGAATGGGGCGCGATGCTCACCAATGCTAGGGGCTATATCAGAGATGCGTGGCATATTACGGTATTTCCGGGACTGGTGATTCTGATCACAATCCTTGCGTTGAACATCATCGGCGACGGCCTGCGCGACGCGTTAGACCCGAAGCTGAAGAACTGATATTGAGGAAGAAATGCTTTATGGATAATATTTTAGAAATTAAAGACTTGGTCGTCCGATATGAAACAGAGGACGGTATTGTCAGGGCAGTCAATTCTGTTAATCTGACGATACCGCAAGGTTCTGCAGTGGGTCTTGTCGGTGAGACCGGTGCAGGAAAGACAACGCTGGCAAAATCTATCCTGCGGCTGATACAATGGCCGCCAGGACGGATTGTCAGCGGCGAGATTGTATATCGTACACAGGACCTTACGAAAATTAGTGAAGAGGATATGTGCAAAATCAGAGGAAATGAAATTTCCATGATATTTCAAGATCCTATGACGGCGCTGAATCCTGTTATGACTGTAGGAAAGCAAATTTCGGAGGTAATTGCGGTACATGAAAAGATATCTGCTGAGGAGGCAGATAAGAAAATGCGGGAGATGCTTGCTTTGGTAGGAATTGATCCTAGCCGCGCGGAGGAATACCCGCATCAATTCTCCGGTGGTATGAAGCAGCGCGTTGTGATTGCTATTGCGCTTGCGTGTAATCCAAACCTGTTAGTGGCAGATGAACCTACTACAGCCCTGGATGTGACGATACAGGCGCAGGTATTGGAGCTGATTAAACAGCTGCGAGAAAGACTGGGAACATCGATGCTGTTGATTACACATGATCTGGGTGTGGTAGCGCAGAACTGTGAATATGTGGCGATTATGTATGCTGGTGAAATTGTAGAACAGGGAACGCTTCGTGACGTATTTAAAAATGGTGTTCATCCATATACACAGGGACTGTTTGATTCAATTCCGAAATTAAACGAGGATACAGACCGGCTGCAGCCGATTGAGGGTTTGATGCCGGATCCGGCTAATCTGCCGGAAGGCTGCAAATTTCATCCGAGATGCAAATACGCGAAAGAGATATGCGCGTGTAAGTCGCCGGAAACCGTAGAATTAGAACAAGGACATAGTGTTTGCTGTCATCGTTTTGGCAGTGAAAAAGACGCATGGAAAGGAGCGTGATTAGATGAGTAAGGAGAAGTTACTTGAAGTCAGGCACCTGAAGAAATATTTCTCTACGCCAGCCGGGCAGCTTCACGCGGTTGACGACGTTACCTTTGATATTGCAAAGGGAGAGACCCTTGGCGTTGTCGGAGAGTCGGGCTGCGGTAAATCCACTCTGGGCAGAGCGGTTTTGCGTCTGCATGAACCGACGTCAGGAGAAGTGATATTTCGCGGAGAAAATATTCTGAAGTACAATAAAAATGAAATGAAGGAACTGAAAAAGGATATGCAGCTGATTTTCCAAGATCCGTTTTCTTCACTGAATCCGCGTATGACGGTAAGTCAGTCCATCGCGCTGCCTCTGATCATACAGGGTGTGATAAAGCAGAGAGATAAGGCGGCTCTGGAGAAGAAGGTACGCGAAATGATGGATCTGGTAGGTTTAGCGCAGCGTTTTGTCAATTCATACCCTCATGAGTTGGATGGCGGAAGACGGCAGCGTATTGGAATTGCCAGAGCGCTGTCATTGAATCCGCAGTTTATCGTTTGTGACGAACCTGTTTCGGCTTTGGATGTTTCTATTCAGGCGCAGATTCTGAATTTAATGCAGGATTTGCAGCGAGATATGGGTCTGACATATATGTTCATTACCCATGATCTATCTGTTGTCAAGCATCTTGCAGATAAGATTATGGTTATGTACCTGGGAACAGTGGTGGAATACTGTGATGTAAAGCAGCTTTTTGCAAAGCCTTTGCATCCGTATACGAAGGCATTGCTGTCAGCAATTCCAGTTCCTGATCCTGATGTGCAGATGGAAAGAATTATTTTGAAAGGTGAGATCAGCTCACCGATAGAGCCGAAAGCCGGCTGTCGCTTCGCGGGAAGATGTATTTACGCGACAGAAGCCTGCCGTGGTCAGGATATACCTTTGGTGGAAAGCGAACCAGGCCATTTTACTGCCTGCGCGCGCGTTCATGAAATAAATTATAAAAAGGAGGAAGTTTAAGATGAAAAAAGTACTAACCCTAACTCTGGCTCTGTGCCTTATGTTAACCGCAGTATCATGCGGCGGAGGCGGCGGAGAGGAAACCGGCGGCGCAGTGAAGGATACGCTGACCTTTGTACAGGCGGCGGATATTACATCACTGGATCCGCATATTGGGAAGGAAACACCTGCTGTAACCGTAACGCGTCAGATCTTTGATACGTTGCTTGTTATGGACGAGAACAACGAGCCTGCGCCATCTCTGGCAGAGAGCTTTGAACAGATTGATGAGAGGACGTATGAATTTAAACTGCGTCAGGATGTGAAATTCCATGATGGTGAGGCTATGACGGCTGACGACGTAGTTTTCTCGCTGAACAGGGCAAGAAAATCCAACTACGTATCTTACGTTGTTGACGCCATCAGCAAGGTTGAGAAAAAGGATGATTATACCGTAATCGTTAAGACTGAAGAACCTTACTCACCGTTGCTGTCAGCGCTGACCGTACCGTTTACGGCTATCGTACCGCAGCATGCTGTAGAAGCTGACGAGGATGCTTTCGCGCTGAACCCAATCGGAACAGGTCCGTACAAATTTGTGGAATGGAAACAGGGTGAATATGCTAAATTGGAAGCGAATGCTGATTACTTCCTGGGCGCGCCGAAAACCCAGAATGTGGTCATGAAAGTAGTTCCGGAAGCATCGCAGAGAGTTATCGCTGTTGAAACGGGTGAAGCGGATCTGGCTTACAATATTTCCGCTAACGATTCTAAGCGTGTAGAAGAGGATGAAAATCTGCAGATGTTTAAAGGACCTTCACAGAGTGTTTTTTATCTGACGATTAACGAAAACAATGAGAAGTTTGCCGATAAAAGAGTGAGACAGGCAATCAGATATGCAATTGACAAAGACGCTATCGTAGAAACCATGCTGTATGGAGCAGGAATGCGGGCAGATTCTGTTATTCCGCCTAGCGCATTTGGATTTTCAGAAAAAGTACAGGCGTATGATCATAATATAGAGAAAGCAAAACAGTTGATGGCAGACGCTGGTTATCCGGATGGATTCTCCTGTACATTATCTGTAACAGATGATTCCGTAAAGAATGAAATTTGTCAGGTTATTCAGAACCAGCTGAAGGAGATCGGTATTGAAACCAGCATTCAGACGAAGGAATACGGCACATGGATTGATGAACTCGGAACTGGATCTCATGAATTATCATATTCAGGATGGGTTTGTGTAACAGGCGATGCTGATTATACTTATTATTCTCTGTTCCATTCTACACAGGTAGGATATCCGGGGAACGACGCATTCTTAAAGAATAAGGATGTTGATAAGCTGGTAGTCGCAGCAAGAAGAACTGCGGATCCGGAAGAAAGACAGAAATACTATGATCAGCTTGAAGAACTGCTAGGCGATCTTTCTCCGTATGCGCCGCTGTATTATGATAGTGTTAATGTGGGCGCTACAAAGAAAGTGAGCGGTTTTACACCAGACGCTAACGGATATCATCTTTTACGTAATGTTGAGGTGACAGAATAATGAGACTTGCAGAGATGACTTACTGGCAGGCAGAAGCTTATTTTCAGGAGCATGATACTGTGCTTCTGACCATAGGCTGCCTGGAGAGCCATGGAAGCCATAACGTTCTTGGCGTTGATACCATGATACCAGAAAAGCTTCTAACTATGATTGAAGCGCGCACAGAAGTAGTAGCCGCTCCAGGGATACCGTATGGAGTATGTGAAGATATGACGAGCTTTTCGGGAACAGTGTCCCTGGGCGAAGACTGTATGTATCACCTTTTGACACGAATTACTGACGGTCTGTTGGCGCATGGAGCCAAAAAGATTTTGTTTCTGAACGGACACGGGGGAAATATTCCGACGTTAAACCGCGTGTGCATTGAATTGAGCCGGAAGGGCGCGCTTGGAGTTCAACTTAACTGGTGGATTATGGCCGGACAGCTGAATCCCGCGTGGGCAGGCGGTCATGGCGGCGGTGAAGAAACTGCGGGTATGTTGGCGGTAAATCCGGATCTGGTGCATTTTGATCGTTTGCGGGAACAGGAACTTATCAACGATCTGGGCGCGGATTTTCCTACGGATGGATTCGACCGCGTAACTTTTGGAGGGATAGGCATCCCCGTACCCCGTGATGTGACACGGTATACAACCAACGGATGGATCGGACCTGATCATCCGAAAGACGCTACGGTAGAGTGGGGCGAAGAAATGCTTACGGCTGTAGCTGACTATATCGCGGCTTTCGTAGAAGCTTTTGAAAAGGTGAAAGTGGAGTAGCCGCAGAAAATATATCCTGTGTAATTTTGACAAGGCGTCCTTTTTCTTAAGGGCGCCTTTGCTGTAGAATGATGACGAAAAAAACGTGAAATTTCTTCAAAAAATTTCATAAAAAATATTGACAATGGAGCAAGAAAGACCTACAATAGAGAAAGTGATTAGCACTCGATTCGGATGAGTGCTAATAACAGAACGAATAGAATAAAGTACATATAAATCAGGAGGTAGAGAAAATGAGTTTTGGAATCAAGCCACTGGGCAGCAGAGTTGTCATCAAGAAATTAGAAGCCGAAGAAAAGACGCAGGGCGGCATCATTCTTGCCAGCGCGGCAAAGGAAAAACCGCAGATGGCAGAGGTTGTAGCGGTAGGTCCTGGAACCAAGGATGAACCGATGGAACTGAAAGCAGGAGATAAGGTTGTATTCTCCAAGTATGCCGGCACCGAGATTAAATATGACGGCGAAGAATATACCATCATGAGCCAGTCTGACATTCTGGCAACAGTAGAATAAGGTTAAATTTGGGAGGTAAAGTAAAATGGCAAAAGATTTATATTACGGAGAAGACGCCAGAAGAAAACTGCAGGCTGGCGTAGATAAACTGGCAGACACTGTGAAAATTACACTGGGACCAAAGGGCAGAAACGTTTTGATCAATAAATCCTTCGGTTCTCCGCTGATCACCAATGACGGCGTTACTATCGCAAGAGAAATTGAACTGGAAGACGCAGTAGAAAATATGGGCGCCCAGCTTGTAAAGGAAGTTGCAACCAAGACCAATGACGTAGCAGGCGACGGTACTACTACCGCAACACTGCTGGCACAGATTATCATCAAAGAAGGATTCAAAAATGTCGCGGCAGGCGCAAACCCGATGGTACTCAAGAGAGGTATCCAGGGCGCGGTAGAAACTGCTGTAGAAAAGATCGCGACCATTTCCAAGAAAGTAGAAACCAAGGAAAGCATCGCACAGGTTGCTTCCGTTTCCGCTGCTGACGAAAACATCGGCGCGCTGATTGCTGAAGCAATGGAAAAAGTTGGTAACGATGGTGTTATCACTGTAGAAGAAGCAAAATCTCTGGGTACTACTTTAGATGTAGTGGAAGGTATGCAGTTTGATAGAGGATATCTGTCAGCATACATGGTAAGCGACACAGAAAAGATGGAAGCCGTCATGGAAAATCCTCTGATTCTGCTGACTGACAAGAAAATCAGCAACATTCAGGAATTACTGCCGCTTCTGGAACAGGTTGTTAAGATGGGCAGAAAGCTCTTAATCGTTGCAGAGGATGTAGAGGGCGAAGCTTTGACTACACTTGTTCTCAACAAACTGAGAGGCACCATCGACTGCGTGGCAGTGAAAGCGCCTGGTTTTGGCGACAGAAGAAAGGCTATGATGGAAGATATCGCTGTTCTGACAGGCGGCGTAGTGATCAGCGAAGAAGTTGGCTACGATCTGAAAGAAGCTACTTTAGATATGTTGGGTCAGGCTGCAACTGTAAAAGTTGACAAGGATTCTACCGTTATCGTCAACGGCTCTGGCGAAAAAGCAGACATCACAGCAAGAATCAACGCGATTAAGAAGCAGATTGAGGAGACTGAATCTGAATTTGATAAGGAAAAACTGCAGGAAAGACTAGCGAAACTGTCCGGCGGTGTTGCAGTTATCAAGGTTGGCGCAGCTACAGAAACTGAACTGAAGGAAAGAAAGCTGAGAATTGAAGATGCTCTCAACGCAACGAAGGCAGCAGTAGAAGAAGGTATCGTTGCAGGCGGCGGCGTAGCGCTTTGCAGCGCAATCGACGCAGTTTCCAAGTATGTAGAAACACTGGAAGGCGACGAAAGAACCGGCGCGAAGATTATCGAAAGAGCTTTGGAAGAACCAGTTAGACAGATTGCTGAAAACGCAGGCTTTGAAGGCAGCGTAGTTGTTGCTGAAGTGAAGAAGCAGAAAGTTGGCTATGGTTTCAACGCGGCGACAGAGGAATACGTAGACATGATCGAAGCAGGTATCGTAGACCCTGTAAAGGTAACTCGTTCCGCACTGCAGAACGCAGCGTCCGCATCCGCAATGCTTCTGACGACTGAAGCGGGTATCGTAGATATCAAAGAAGATGCGCCTGCAATGCCGGCAGGTATGCCAGGCGGCGGCATGGGCGGTATGATGTAAAGCTCAGTCGACTATATATAATGTGTGAATAAAAGGCAGGGCGTGCTTTGTAGCGGCCCTGTCTTTCTTTAGTGCGCAGGTTAAACCGTACCCTATGGGTAGAATGTAGAGTTACAATTGATGTGACACCTTGCCCATAGAAAAAGGCGATAGAATCTGTTAGAATGTTAATTATCACAAAACATATCTGAAACGAATCCTAGCGCCATGAATATTTTAACACAAACTCAGGGATATTTGCCCCGTGAAATTTCTACTCGTTTCTACGCAGTAAAACTCTATAGCCGCAATCCGAATCCCAGAATAAGATAGTAGAAGCCGCCGCGCAGCTTTTCATCATCTTTTTGTTGTATGTTGCGTTAGTCCATGAAAAAACGCAGGTTTTTGAGATATTTTTGTTGGTTGTTGCGCGACCTGTTCAATTATATCCCAGGTTCTGTTATGTTTTACTATATTTTATCAAAAAAGAGTATAATATCCTGTACAATTTCTTTGTTTGCGCAACATCCTGAAAAAGGGTAGTCAAAAGCTGCGTTTTTTAGTGGGTGCACGCAACTTACCCCCAAAAACAAGCAAATACCTGCGCGCATCATATCTATCATATTATCTATCGTAGGCAGCTCACGTCGCAAAGTTCTGTTTTTCGTGCGTTTTCCATGTTACTGTGGATGCTCTTTATTGCAATTTGCCATATTTTATGGTACGCTTATATTCGGAATCTGCATATCAGAACCTACCGTTTTATGTGCAGCGTCCGCATTTGGCAGTAGATCATAAAAGAACCGATGTATAACCGGATGCCGGAGATGCTAGTCTGTATAACTAACGAATGCACCTTCTTTAGTCCCATGAAGCAGGCTGGCACGCGGCAATATGGATGATAATATCACACACAACACACACTTTATCATACATACCGGATAACAGCAGTTTTTGAAACGATCTACCGCCTTTTGTTTTTTGTGATACTGGAAAATGCCGATTAGATGATTTGTTGTTTTTGTTCTGTGCCGCGTATAGTAAGGGATCAATGAAAGGGCTGAATTTGCAGGCATTTGGGATTTTGCATGGTATAGTACCTGATCAGAAAAGTGTTTTTGTGTTTTTTCTGTGATGGAGTAGAATAAAGTTAATTAGTCAAATCCGCTGAATATGCAGGTTCAACTAATCTTAGCCACAAGGGTATAGGGCAGAAAAATAAGATTTTTTGCTGGTGTTCCATAATTTACTATTGGAAAACCGATAGTTTTATGGTATAATGTGAACAAATGAGATAAGAGTGAAGAATGAAGCATGAACCGAACCCATCCGGATTGTGTACGAGCGTTGATACATAAGGATTTCCACTTATGTCCAATGTCGAAATTTAGCACTTTTTTTGCTAAAAATTAGAAAAAACGCTTGCCAAGATGGGAAGGTTTGGGTTATACTCATTGTGAACTGTAATTTCATTTACCAGTTTTGCGCAAAAACGCGTATAACTATAATCTTAAAAAAAGAACTAAAAAGAGGGAGGAATTCTTAAAATGAAGAAATTTTTAACAGTGCTTCTTGCATTGTCAGTTGTCTTCACTTATAGCTTCAGCGCTGTAGGAACTGCTTTTGCAGACACTACAGTTGCAAACAGTCAGGCACAGTACCTGCAGAATCTGGCACAGGCTGAAGCACAGGCGCTGAACGATTTAGCAAAAGAATATAACTATGCTAAGTCTCAGGTAACTTACAAAGGCGACAGTGCTACAGTAGTTACTAGTCCTGCTGACCCGGATGATCCGAGTGCTGGTACTACTACTGCTGATGGCAACTACGTAATTGCTGGCGCTGAATGGTTAAAACAGCTGGACGCAGTGTATGAAGACGCTAAGAAAGCCGTTCAGGCAACAACTGTTACACTGCAGACTGCAGACGCATACAACACAAACGGTGACAAAACTGTTGAGGAATTGACAGCATTATATGCTGTAAAGAACGCTACGGCTTTCACAACTGATCTGTATGCAGATAACGGCAAATACGCTGTTGCTGCTGCGAAAGCACAGTTTGCGGTTGATCAGGCTGCATTTATCGCAAATGCAAACTCCGTAGATACTAAAATCTACTCCACAAAAGCGCAGGCTACTGCATATAAAGATGTTACTTATGGTGACAAGACTGTCAGCACAAAAGTTCCAAAGGAATATGCAGATGCAGTTGTCGCAAAAGCTGCTTATGAATTAGCACAGATTAAACTGGCTGGTACAGAAGCTACAGCTACAGCTGTTGGAACTGTAAAAACACAGTTGGTAGATGAGCTTGCAAAGTACATTAAATACGATGCTGCGAAAAAAGTATATCTTCTTGATGAAGATCAGGCTGCTGTTGGCGATATTCTGACTGTTGTTGAAGAAAAACAGCAGGAAGCACAGGGCGCTGCTGATAAGGCTGCTCTCTTAGCGGATCTTGCAGTGAAAATCTCCGATGCAACTGTTGCTACAGCAAATTATGATGCTGATCAGCTTGCTGCTTGGACAAAGCTGAGAGATGCATACAACAAGGTTTGCACATACTTAATCAATGCTGGAGAAATTACAAGAGGAAATCTTCCAGTATTCCCAGTTCACAACATCACAAAGGTTAATGGCGTAACAAAGGCTGTAGAATCAGCTACAAGCTATCAGGATGCAGTTGCTGATATGGAAGCTGTTGCTGCTCTGGCTGCAACTTTGAAAGCAAAGACCACGATCGACGGCGATCCTGAATACGACGCTGCTAAGGTTGACGAGTTACTGGATGCTGCATATGTAGCACAGTACAAGAAGGCTGCAACAACTCCTTACGTTGCTTCCGTAGAAAACTTTGCAGCTGCTAAATTAACTTATTCTACTTCCTTCGCGAAAGAGCACAAGAAGGCTGTAGTAGCTGCTAAGGTTAACGCAGATGAAATGAAATATGGCAGTGATGCGTACTATGCACTTGAATGGGCGAAGGTTGTAGCTGCAGTAGCTGCATACAACGCTGCAATCGATGCTGCTGCAACAACGAATGATATTACTAAGGCTGAAACAGCTCTTACAAATGCTCTGGCAGAAGTTAAGACTGCTGCTGGCGTAGACACACTCTACACTGCTGGCGTTTGCAAGACAGCTGCTGAAGCTGCTCTGGATATGGTTGCTAAATATGTTGATACCCTCAATGCCGGAAAGACTGGCGACGATCGTATCGACAATCCTTACACTGCTCAGACTGATCTGAATAAGTGGTTTGCAGAAAAGGGAGCAAGAACAGACGCAGAAGTAAAAGCATTATATGACACATTAAAGGCAGAAGTTGCAAAGACACCTACGATCGGCGCTGAGAAGGCTGCAAGCGATGCTAAGGTTGCTAACGTAAAGGCTATGATCGAAAAGCTTCCTACAGCTCTGAACGCTACTCTGGCTGATGCTGAAGCTACTGCTGCTGCTAAGAGCGCATTCGATGAATTAACTCCTGCAGAAAAGGCTAAGATTCCTGCTGAAAACGCTAAGCTGGCTGCTCTGGTTACAAATCTGAAGGCTCTGTACAATGCTGAAATCCAGAAGAAGATCGATAAGGCAAACGAAGGTGGAATCACTGTAGAAGACGCTGCGATCTTTGATGAACTCAAAACTCTGAATGATGCATATAAAGCATTAGACGGTAATGATAACACAACATATACTACGTTCTTAGCTACTGCAAAGGCTAATTTGAAGACTGCAGAACTGAATGCTGTTGTTGAGGCTATCAAAGCTATCCCTGCTGCTGTTACATTAGGCGATAAGGCAGCTGTAGAAGCAGCAAGAAAAGCATACGATGCTTACGTTGCAAAATACACTGATTATGCTGCTGGCGTTAACGCAGCTGCAGATGTAACTAACTTCTCCTCACTGCTGATGGCAGAAGCAATGATCAAGGCTCTGGACGTAAATGCTGTAGAGTCCCTGAAGATTAAGGCTTCCTCCAAAGCTGTAAAGGGTAAGATCACTGTAAAATGGACTGTAAAGGGCGATGCATCCGGTATTGATGGATACAGAGTTTACAAATCCAAGAAGGCTAACAGTGGATACAAATTCATGGGTAAAACCAAGAAGCTGTCCATGGCTAACAAAAAGGATCTGAAGAAGGGTACTAGATACTTCTACAAGGTTAGAGCTTACAAAGTAGTTGATGGTAAGACTTATTACTCCGATTACTCCAATAAGGCTAACAGAATTGCTAAATAATTGATTAGATACTTCATGTAATCAATGAAGAAGGCCGGAATTCCGGCCTTCTTTTTTCTTAAAAGTTTTTAATATTTACAAATAGTGGTATCCTTTTTGAAACGTTAATGTTATAATAGAATTAATCTTGAACTTCGAATTCATATTGAAGAAGCTTTAGAAATTAACGAGTTTAAAGAAAGGAAAAGAGATTATGAAAAAGATACTAGCGATCGTATTATCAGCCATGATGGTTTTCTGCATGATGCCAGGTATGGCGTTTGCCGCGGCAGTTAATATTGATAGCGCCACAATTAGCTTTGATAAATCTCCTGCAAAGTATGAGTATACTGGATCGGCTATTGAACCGAATGTTACAGTAACGCTGAGTGGTCAAACCTTAGTTAAAGGCAGAGATTATAAAGTTGAGTATAGCAGCAATACAGCTGTAAGCACTACTGCTGCCGTTACAGTAACCGGGCTTGGCAGCGGTACAGGCGAGTCGGGAAGCGGATATACTGGAACAAAAACTGTCAACTTTGAGATCATAGCTAAGGATATAAATGATGTGGTTTTGACCCATCCGGCAGCATTTACTGAAGGAACGCTGATCAGCAGCTTAAAGCTGGACTTGAAAAATGGAACAACAAAACTGGTTGAAGGAACAGATTTTGATATTGCTGCTGAAAAACAAGGTCAGACAGCAGTAATCAAGGGACCTCAGAATGTCGTTATAACTGGTAAGGGAAATTACAAAGGCACACGAATCGTTCGCATCGAGGGCGGTACAGATATCAGCAGCTATGTAATTGATCCGATTCCTGCAGTTACATATGATGGAACAGCAAAACGTCCTCCGGTAGTAGTAAGACCGGCTGTGGGCGCTTCTGCATTAAGTCCAAGCTACTATGACGTTACTTACTCGGGTAATGTTGACGCTCTTGGTAATGCAAAGGTCATCATTACAGGAAAGAACGGATACGCTGGTCGAAAGGAAGCATTATTTACAATCAATCCGAAATCTATCAATTACGTCACGGTATCTGCCATCGAGAATCAGTCCATCGGAAGCACACCGGAACCAGATGTATATGACGGTGGTAAAAAGCTAAAAAAAGGTATCGATTATTCTCTTTCTTACAGTGGATATGAATACATCGGAACGGCTACAGTACACATCACGGGTATGGGAAACTATACAGGCGCGGTCTCCAAAACTTACCAGGTAAAGGATGCGATCAGTTCTTATTTTGTAACTGTTTTAAAGAATGCTTTCGACTATACAGGAACAGCTATTACGCCTGAGGTTACTGTAAAAGGACCGGATAAGACGTACGTACTCAACCGCGACTATAAGATTATCGGCGGAGGACAGACGAAAGCAGGCACGTATAAGTTTGAATTAGTTGGAATGGGCAATTACGGCGGCGTATTCTATACAGGAGAATACACGATTAATAAGAAGACCATTACAGCTGTTAACACGACTTTAACACTTTCATCTGACGTAGCTTTTTATGATGGTAAGCCGAAAGAGCCGGTTGTTACTGTAAGATGTGACGGAAAAGTTTTAACAAAGGATGTTGATTACACTGTCAGCTACTATAATAATACGAATATCGGAACTGCCACAGTCTTCATCAGTGGTATGGGAAGCTATTACGGCTCTCTGAATAAGACATTCCGCATTGCCGGCAAAGATCTTTCTTCACTGACTGCCAGTCTGTCTCAAACGTCCTATAACTACACCGGTACAGAACATAAGCCAACTGTTACGATTTACGACGGAACAAAGAAGCTTGTTGTCGGAACGGACTATACTGTTTCTTATAAAGACAACAGAAACAGTGGTACTGCAACTGTTACCATTACAGGTCAGGGAAATTATGCGGGTACTAAGACGTTGACCTTTACAATTGTCGGCAAAACGCAGCTTTTGACAACAGAACGTTCCTATTATACTAAATATTTGACAAGCTCTGCTTTCAATCTCGGTGCGGAAACTGATGGTGACGGTGTTATTGCATACGAATCCAGCGATAAATCTGTTGCGACTGTTTCTGCAACAGGTACTGTTACCATTCATGGAACAGGCGTCGCGTATATTACGGTGAAAACAACGAAGGATGTAAAATATAATCCGACCTCAAAAACTGTTAAGGTTACTGTTAAGCCAAAGAAGCCTGTAATGGAGCTTTCCTCCCCAAATAGTGGAGAAATCAAAGTGAAATTCACAAAGGTCAAGGGCGCTACCAAGTATCAGGTAAAATATGGCCGCAAAGGCAGCTATAAGTACAAATACGTTACACATAAAGAAAATCAATTCCCGAAGACTTCTGTTACTATTAAGAAGCTTCAGCCGGGAATCAACTACTATGTAAAGGTTCGCGCGTATAAAACCTTATCCGACGGAACAAAGGTTTATGGTAACTGGACCACCCTTACAAAGGTTAGAACAAATTAAGATAAGATAGCAACTATCATGCAAAAGCAGGCTGTGAGTCTGCTTTTGTTTTTTTCCAACTTTCGTCCTAGATTTATAAAAAAACTGCTTTACCAAAAGAAAGCGCTTTCCCTGGACAGTCTTTTTGTTATATACTATTAGTAAAGAAAATAATCAACACAATGCGAAAGGAGGAATCGTGTGCATCTGCCGCATATGATCACAGATGTTGCTGTCATGCTGCTGACAGCTGGAATCATTACCATCATTTTCAAAAAGATCAAGCAGCCTCTGATCCTGGGCTATATCCTGGCAGGATTTTTAATCAGCCCTTTCTTTCCGATGTTCTTTACCGCGGAAGATACCGAATCTATTAACCTATGGAGTGAGATTGGCGTCATTATTCTGATGTTCCATATCGGATTGGAATTTAATCTTCATAAACTGGCCCGCATGGGTGGTACGGCTATTATCAGCGCAATTGTAAAAATGGCCGGCGTGCTGTTAACTGGGTACGTTCTTGGCATTTTTATGGGGTTTAGTTCTATAAACAGTATCTTTTTAGGAGTGATGCTGTCTATCAGCTCTACAGCAGTGATACAGAAAAGCTTTGAGGAATTGGGAGTAAAAAGTGAAAAATATTCTCAGTTGGTCATGGGCACACTGGTGATTGAGGACATTGTAGCCATTTTCATGATGGTAGTTCTTTCCACGATCTCAGTTAGTCAAAGCGTTTCCGGCCGGGAGCTTACAGTCAGTTTGTTGCTGATGATATGTTATCTGATCGTATGGCTTATACTCGGTATTTATCTGTTGCCGACCTTTTTAAACAAGGTGATCAAAGTGATGAACGATGAAATGCTTCTTGTACTTTCTCTTGGACTTTGTTTCGGCATGGTTCTCATCGCCAACGCCTTAGGATTTTCTTCAGAGCTGGGAGCGTTTCTTGCCGGTTCGCTTCTTGCCGGAACAATTCATGTAGAAAGGATAGAGCATATTACAAAGGGTGTGAAAGACCTGTTCGTTACCTTTTTCTTCCTGTCAGTTGGTATGAAGGTAGACCCACAGGCTATCATCACCTATGCGCCGATGATTATTATCATCACGATAGTCGCGGTTATCGCCAAATTGATATTCGCGACAATAGGGATGCTTCTGTCAGGACAGACCATGAGTACAGCTGTAAAAAGTGGTTTCAGCCTGGCGCCTATTGGAGAGTTCTCATTCATTATTGCTTCGCTTGGAGTATCCTTGGGGGTTATGAAAGATTTCCTGTATCCGATTATTGTGTCTGCCGCAGTGCTTACGACCTTCCTGACACCTTTTTTGATCAAAAAATCCTCAGGTGTTACAACTTTCTTAGAGAAAAGGTTGTCTGACAATCTACTGAAAAAGCTGAATCGCTATACAGCAGACGATCAAGTAGATGATAATGCGGACAACGAATGGAATGAATATATTCGCAGATTCTGCTCAAGAACCATTCTCTACAGCGTCATCATGCTGGTTACCGTTGTGGCAGGTCTCAAAGTGTTGCAGCCCCTGCTTGCTGGTCCTCTACCTGATCTGCCGTGTAAGATCTGCGTATGTGCCGTTATTTACTTCGTCATGGCGATTTTTATCAAGCCAATGCTAAATCTCCATAACCGGGTATTTACGTCTCTATGGCTCAAAAAAAGGGCAAATAGGCTGCCGCTTATCGTTCTGACCTCTATTAAGGTCGCTATCATAGCGTCTATTGCGATGATTCCGCTAATCAGCCTCTTTGATATCTTTCCGGGCTTTCTGTTTATCCTGCTTGTGGTTATCGTTTTGGTTACTGCCAAAAGTGATTTTATGGCAACCTCGTATCTGCGGCTGGAAACCCGTTTTCTGCGAAACCTCAATGAGCGAATTATCAAAGCGGAGGAAGAAAAGGGCGTCCAGCAGTCGTGGCTAGATGAAGAATTGCATATCATCACCCTAATTGCTCCGGAAGACGCGGATTTTTTAGGAAAGAGCTTGGCAGAGCTGCAGTGGGGAAAAATTTTCAATATTTATGTAGTGAAAATTCGCCATAATGGCAAGCATATGATTTTGCCTAATCCGAAAACGGTAATCCATGGAGGTGACAAAATTTATATCGTCAGCGACCTAAAATCCATAGAGAATTTTTATCGGTTGATTCGTATTAAGCCTTCCAAGTATCCTAGAACCCTAAAACAGTTTATGGAGACAGATTATCCTGTTATAGAAAACGCGTTATCCGTGTGCGCTGTTAAATTGACAGGCGATGAAGCCTTTGCAGGGAAATCTTTGAAAAATGGAAACTTTAAGGATAAATGGCATTGCATCGTATTGGGTTTACAGCAAAAAGGATACCCTATCATCATGCCTGACGCGAATACAATGATCGAGGCAGGCGATATCATCTGGGTTATGGGTTCAAATAATCATGTGGGCCGTTTAGCTTCTGAATGCGTCTGTGAGCAAGTAGATATGTTTCAATAAAAAAGAAAAGGACTGTACTGTTCCCGGTTGTTATCCACGGGAATGTACAGTCTTTCCTTTATCACAGCCTATTGGTTTACCATTCTGCAGCTGATGGGTTCATCTGTTTTTGCTTCTGTTTTTTCATATATACACCTAATCCCCCTGGTGGTATACGATCCTCCAGAATCGCTCGAAGCATTAGATGATCCCATTCATCGACAATCGCGCCTGAACGCAATAAGGCGTCTTCGATGGCTTCAATATGCATATCAATATCATCCATAATGTTTACCGTCCTTCACAAAACCTACAAGTATATTATAGAAGATTGACGAATTTTGTGAACCCCTATTCGTGCCCTATATTCCTACAAATTTTGACAAATTATGACAAATTATTCACTTCTTCTTCGGTTTTTTACGAAATTTACGTTTTTCTGCAGCATCATTCAAATTTACTGATAAATAGCTTTTTTCTTCCCAGTATTTTGTTAATCTGCGTGTTAAGAAAGCTTTCATATTTTTTCAAACGTTTCTCAGGCCAGTTGTATTGGCTATGGCGTTTAAAGGTGAACCCTTCCAGATTTCGGAGATCATTTTTAATTGCATCGGTCAACATCTCATTGGCGTTTAAATTGAATTCACCAGTAAGTCGCGGATAAAGGTCGATCAGTCCATCCATATTCTGTTCTAAAAATCTTTCGTCATTTAGATTGAACAGCATGGATCTGTTATGATCAAAAACAGGCGCCATAGACACCGGTTGCTGCGTATCGTTGTCAAGAAGAAATCCAAAATTCCCCAAATGCCGGTCAATGTTCAGAATTAAAGCGTCAAGGACCATCATACGCCGAAAATCATCTCCATCGGCATATTTTTCGATGATGGCAAGCGCTTCTTGCACAGTAACATCGTAAGGGTTTTCCACGTAATGCATCATTTGTGAAAAGCCAAACCCTTCGCTGGTGAATATTTTGCATTTCGACGCCAGGTGTCCATGATATGTTACTAGATCGTAGCAGACAGCGTGTGTGCAAAGTGAATCTGCCAGCTGAGACGCATAATACTCCGCAAAGACTTCCCTTTCATAGGTATCGCTGCCTCGTTTCAGGAGATACAGACCGTCAGAGTCCTTAATCCAACATTTTGCGTAATTTCCGTCCACGCTCAGCTCCGGTGTAGTCGTAGTAAGTGGGGCTTGTCCCCCTTCAAAAGCAATTCTGGCGATATTCTCATCAAAATCATTTCTGTATAACGAAACCTGATCCCAGGTCTTTGGCCGTTCGTCGTCTCTGATCCAGAAAGTATCAGTTAGAGAGGCTGCATTACTTACCCGGATAAATCCCTCCACATCTTCAGCGCCCAGCTGCTGAAGAATGCTTTGCACATACTTACGATGTTTTGGGGCTTTACGTCCGTTAACAAATTGCAGCATATCACCATGATATGCTGCCGGCATCATCTCCGGCTCAAAAATTCTTATATTATTTATCCGAACAGAACCATATTGATTCCTATACGTTTTAAATGCGGCAATTTCCCGATCTTTATTCATCAAAGTGAATTTCATCCATGCAGCTCCTTTCGTATAACTATGTTTATTATATCAAAAAAAGGTCTGCATTTCTATATAATTCACTTCAATAGAAGTTCATTGTGAACTGTAATTTCATTTACCAGTTTTGCGCAAAAACGCGTATAACTATAATCTTAAAAAAAGAACTAAAAAGAGGGAGGAATTCTTAAAATGAAGAAATTTTTAACAGTGCTTCTTGCATTGTCAGTTGTCTTCACTTATAGCTTCAGCGCTGTAGGAACTGCTTTTGCCAGCACAAACGCAGATCAATATGCTTCTGATGTATGGAAAGCTGCTAATCAGGTAACTACTACATACAAAGCTGCATATCAGAATGCAATTGAGCAACTGGAAGATACTACCGCTGATGGTGGATATCCAATTTCCAAAGAGGCTTGGTTATCTGCAGCAAAAGCATATGATGAAGCACAGCAGGCTTTAATCACCGCAAGAGCACAAGAATTAATTGGCTTATTTGATAAGTTAGGAACAGATGCTACTGTAACATCCTTAGTTGCATTGTTTGCAGTTGCAAAAGGTGATATTCTTGCAACCGATGCACCGGCTGTTGGCGATGCTCCGACTATGAATGCTGCTGACATCTTAACTGGTATTCAGGAAACAACTGCGACGGATGGTTCCGGTTCTAAAGATGTGGCGTATAGAACAGCATTTGAAGCATACAAACAGGCGCTTTTAACTGCCATTGCTGGCGTTAATACTTCTGTTTATTCAACAAAGGCTGTCGCATCTGAGGACAAAACTACAAGCAAAGAATATGTTGAACAATTCATTGAAGAACAGAAAGCAGCAGTAAACAGCGTTACAATTACAGCAACAGATGATGCTGCGGCTGTTGCACTTGCTTTTGGTAAATTGGGTAAGATCTCAGACAGAGCTTATACACCTGCGACTGGCGAAACAGAAGAAAGCTATGGTAGCTATGCCAACAGAGCGAATGGTACTGCAACAGGCAATCAGATTTCATTATTTGGTAAAACGTATAATGTAAATGATCCTACTAAGCAAGCAATTTCTTATGCTTTAACGGGAAAAACCTTCACTGTTGACGGTAAACCTGTAACAGTTATGACTACCGATGATGATGCAATCGCTGATGAATCTCTGTCTGCAAAGAAGGCAGCAAAGAAAGCCGCATTAGCAAGCGAATTAGCTGCTTTAAAAGAAGGTATTGTTACTTTAACAAGTGCAACAGATAAAGCAAACGCTCAGGCTTTTGCCGCTAGTTTTGAAACTGTAGTTCTGTATCAGATTGAAAATGCAGACAAAGCAAAGATTGACAATGTTAAGGTTGTAATTGATGGTGATGATGCGCAAGAGAAAGCAGCACATGCAAAAGTTGCAGCAAACAATCATGCTAAAGCAAATATTGAAGCATACGCTACACTAGAAACCTATGCGAAAAAGCTTGCTGCAGAAGTTGACAATAAAGGCAAATTGGTTAGAGACGCAGATAAGATTCAGGCTGTTTTAGCTGAAGCAAAGAAAATTTATTATGTAACAGATACTACAGTCACTTCTTCTGTCGTTACAGTTCCTGGTGTAGGCGGACCTGAAAAGGCAGAAACACTGATTAAAGATAACTGTAACGTTGTAGGCGAAGCAGATGCCTTTACTGCTGCTGCTGCTATAGCCGCTTTAAAAGCAGAATTGGCGGAAAAAGAACTTAATGCAGATGATAAAGGAAACACTTACTATGATAAAGAGTATCAGCAGGTAAAAGCTCTGTATGATGCTAAGATTGCAAAGATTCAAGCTGCAACTACTGCAGATGAGTTAGATGATGCAAAGGATCACGCTGACTTGGAGAAAGCCCTTGCAAAAATTGACAAAGCTGATATTGTTGATTCTAAAATTGCAGGATGGGTTAGCGCTGCATATAATGGTGGATTATCTAACTATGTTGCATTAGTAAAAGTAGAGAGAAATAACGAAGCTACTTTTGATGCTGCATATAAGGCAATGTTAGGTGTAACCAGTACCGTAACAGCTGCTTCTTGGAATACTTGGTATGCTAAGCAGGGTGCAAGAACCGAAGCAGATGTAAAAGCACTTTACAGTACAGCATGTGCTGCAGTAAAAGCGCTCCCTACAAAGACTGCACTCGATACAGAAAAAGCTGCTGTTGAAGGATTGATTGCTGCATTACCTGCAACAGTTACAGTTGCTGATAAGGACGCTATTGCAGCTGCGAAAGAAGCATTAGATACGTTTAAGGAAAAAGGCGGATCTGGTGTTAAGAATGAATATTCACTCAATCTTAAAATTGCTGCTCTGAAAGCCGCTTTGCAAAAAGAGATTACAGATGCTGTTTTAGCTTTACCAGCAGGTATTAATGCAAAAGTGGAAAATAAAGACGCATTTAAGGCCGCAATGGATAAAATGGTTGCTTACAACGACTTAGCAACAGACATTTTCGGTGAATCCGAGGCCACATATAAAACCAATAATGCGCAGTATGATAAAGTTAAGTTAGCGTTAGATACTATCAAGGGAATCGAAAAGAAAGCAATTCTTAATGCTATTGATGCACTTCCAATTAATATCACAATGGCTGATAAGGAAGCAGTAGAAGCTGCAAGAGCATTATATGATGCATATGTAGCAGAATACAGTGATCCAGACAGTGGCGTTCTTGGAGATGCTAGAAATGATTTCTCTACAGACTCTGCTAGAATTGCAGAATTGATTGCTGCAGAAAAGGAATTAGAGAAAGCAGCAGAAAAAGAAAAAGCTGCTCAAATCAAAGCTGTAGAGTCCCTGAAGGTCAAGGCTTCCTCCAAAGCTGCGAAGGGTAAGATCACTGTAAAATGGACTGTAAAGGGCGATGCATCCGGTATTGACGGATACAGAGTTTACAAATCCAAGAAGGCTAACAGTGGATACAAATTCATAGGTAAAACTAAGAAGCTGTCCATGGCTAACAAAAAGGATCTGAAGAAGGGTACTAGATACTTCTACAAGGTTAGAGCTTACAAGGTAGTTGATGGTAAGACTTATTACTCCGATTACTCCAATAAGGCTAACAGAATTGCTAAATAATTGACTAGATACTTCATGTAATCAATGAAGAAGGCCGGAATTCCGGCCTTCTTTTTTAGTAGCTTTCAGTATTACAAGAGACGGTTTCAACGATTTTTCATGAACTGTTCTCGCTTCGCTGTCAGTTCCGCTTTGTCATCTACATCGAGATGAAACAGTAAAAAAGATATTTTACAAATCGTTGATCTCACGGATAAAGCGCTCGTTTCTTTAAAAAATCTCTTATCAAATCTGAGACTGTGAAAAAAAGTCTGTAAATTACCTTCTATGGTAATTTGAAACTATGAAACCTTTGAAATTTCAATAGTTCTTAGTTGAAAATAATATAATACATGTTTTTAGCCATGTCAAGGACTCCTTTCTCTGAAGGAGTCCTTGCATGCTTTTATTTTGTATTAAACAGGAAAACGATCCCCATACATGATGGAAAATTCTCCATAAACTTTACCCCAGTTTCTTAAAGACTGTGTCCATTTCTTCGTTGCTTGTAAGGTTGCAAGATACAGTGATTTCAATAGTGCCTTGTCGTTTGGGAATACTGTGCGCTGCCGATTCAATTTCTTGTAGGTACTGTTCAGACTTTCGATGGCATTCGTCGTATAAATCACCTTTCTCACATCTATAGAGAATTTGAAGATGGGCGTTAATACATCCCAGTTCTTCTCCCAGATCTTCATCGCGTTTGGATATTTATCATTCCACTTTTCTGTTACAATTTGCAATGCTTCATATCCTTGTTTCTCATCCGGTGCCAGATAGATTGATTTCAAATCTCCGGCAAAAGCTTTCATATCTTTGTAGGACACATATTTCAGCGTATTGCGTATTTGGTGTACAATGCATCTTTGATACTCCGTATCCGGATAGGCTGCTTGAATTGCTTCTTTGATCCCGCTAAGTCCATCTGCACAGATGACCATGATATCCTTGACTCCTCGATTTTTTAGGCTGTTTAGTACACCTAGCCAGTATTTGCTGCTCTCATTCTCTCCAATTTCAAGATGAATGACATCTTTCATCCCGTCCAGAGTATATCCTAAAATTACATAAGCTGCCAGTTTTCTAATCTGATTATCTTCCCTGACTGAAAAATGTACCGCATCAATGAAAATGATTGGGTAGATTTCGTCTAGAGGGCGTTTCTGCCAGTCATCAATTTCCTGCAGAATCTTATCTGTTACATCAGAGATAAAACCTTCACTACATTCGAATCCATAGATTTCTTCAATCTGTTCTGAGATTTGTCTTGTGGTAAGCCCTCTTGCATACATGCTGATGATTTTCTGATCAATCTCAGGGATATCCTTTTGACGCTTTTTTACTACCTGTGGTTCGAACGTACTGTTCCTGTCTTGTGGTACACTGATTTCAAACTCTCCATAGTTACTGCGTACTTTTTTAGATTTTGTACCATTGCGGTAATTATCGCTGTCACTGCGTTCATAGTTACCGTAGCCGAGATGTTCATCCATTTCAGCTTCCATCATGGATTTGATGGTGCCACCTAATAGGTCTTTTAAGGCCTCCTGAATATCATCTGCTGTTTCGATGTCGTATTCTTCCAGTAATGCTGCAATGATGTTCTTTTTTCCTTCTGTCAGTGGTTTTACCTTGTATACTTCCTTTTTCTTTGCCATTTTAAAAAGCCTCCTATGATAATTTGATTTTACCATAGAAGGCCTTTTTCTTTTACCTATTTACAGACTTTTTTTCACAGTCTCATCAAAATCGCATAGTTATAATTATTTCAGTATGAATATAAATATTTTTTATCTGTTCAGGCATTTTAACAATATCAGCAGTAACGTTGCAATTTCAATAATGGCAATGAGAAAGTGAACCGTTACTTTCAGTACTTTTTTGGTACTTTTCACCCTTAAATATTGTCTTCAATTTTGGAAAATTCTGTGTTAAGGCGATCTGCCATTTCGAATTGTCTGCTTGGAAACATGTGAGCATAATGCAACGTGATATCGATGCTTTCATGTCCCATCCTATTGGCAATATCCACAGGTGTAAAACCCATAGAAATTAACAGCGAAACGTGAGAATGACGCAAATCATGTATACGTATACGTTTTACACCTGCAGCCTGCGCGCCGCGGCTCATCTCTGTATGCAAAAAGTTTCTTGACATGGTGAATATTCTCTTTTTGGAATTGGTTCTTCGCTTACGCCGCAGATACTTTTTCATTTCGTCGCAAAGGAAGTCCGGAAGCGCGATCATTCTATTGCTTTTTTCTGTTTTTGGAGGAGTAATAAAATCCTTTTTCTCAAGCCTTTGATAAGATTTATTTATATTTAAAACCTTTTTCTCAAAATCAAAATCGGCTCCAGTTAAGGCTTGCAATTCACCGATACGTATCCCGCACCAGTAGAGTATTTCAAATGCATAAAACGAATCGGGATTATCTTTAATTGCCTGAGAAAAACGCAGATATTCGCTCTTAGTCCAAACCTGCATTTCTTTGGTTTTTTCGCCGCCCATGCTACCTGCCTTGCGAACAGGATTCTCTGGTAAATTATATAACCGCACGGCGTGATTGAAAATTGCACTCAGTTGATTATTGATAGTGCGTAAATATGTTTCTGCATAGCCTTTACCTTTATTGTCACGATAGTTCATCATCAAATTTTGCCATTTAACAATATCTGACGCTGTAATGTCTGACACGATTTTTTCCTCGAAATAGGGAATGATTTTTAACTGAATAATACGTTCCTTCGTAAGCCATGTCGTATGCTTTATGCGTGGCTTTACGTCTTGGGTGTAAAGATCGACAAAAGCCTTAAAGCTAATATTTACATTGCCTGATTTTGTTTCAATGAAATTTCTTTCCCACTTTAATGCTTCTTTTTTTGTAGAAAAACCTGTTTTTTTCTTTTTGATGTTTTTGCCATTCATGTGGCGATAGTAAAATGACACATACCATGTCCCATTGGGATTTTTATATGCTGGCATGATAACTCCTCCTTGATGATATTATTTTATAAGCTCTGTTATTCCATTATATAACAAAAAACATCTGTAAAAGATTGAGAATTATGGGCCATGAAAATTGTGAATATATGGGAAGGATTTTGTCGAAAATAAAGCTCTTTTAGTACTAGAAAGGTACTAAAATGATTTGAACAAAAACTTTTGTTTCAGGTTGAAATTACAGGGTTTCTATGTCTTTCGTGTAATAACGGCAATCAAAAATTGCAATTGAATATAAATTCACTATAGTGAGTGTAAATTCATTCTCGGCTTGGATTTAAAGAAAAGAAGGCCGGAAATTCCGACCTTCTTCGTAGTTCTGCAATTTGGAATCCATTATTTTGCGATTCTGTTAGCCTTATTAGACCAGTCAGAGTACAGCTTCTTACCGTCAACTACCTTATAAGCTCTAACTTTGTAGAAGTATCTAGTACCCTTCTTCAGTCCTTTTTTATTGTCCATGTACTGCTTTTTAGTCTTGCCCATGAACTTATAACCCTTCTGAGACTTCTTTGACTTGTATACCTGGAATCCGTCAGCTACAGAAGCGTCTCCCTTAACCTTCCATTTGATCGTGATCTTGCCTTTTACAGCCTTGGAAGATGCAACGATTTTCAGCGTTTCAACTGATACTGCCAGTTTCTTTTCTGCATTCAACAGATCAGCATAAAGTTCTTCGTTGAATTTCAATTTGCTTCTGATAGATAATACATCATAAGCAGCTCTTGCAGCTTCAACAGCTTCCTTTGTAGGATTTGCGCCTAAAGCAGCAACTTTGTCAGCAGCATCTTTAACTCTCGCGGCTTCTAATGCAGCTTCAGCGGCTTCCAACTTAGCAATATTGGCTGGTCCTGCATATTCAGTATAGTCACCATAAGTGTTTTCTAAAGCATCCAATGCTGCTCTTGCAGCTTCAATTGCTTCAGCATCGTTAACTGTTACGGTAGCCGGAAGCGCACGGATCTGGTTTTTAACTGCGGTCGCTTCTAAATAAATTAAGTCAGAAAGAGCACCACTGAGAGCGAGTCTGTTCTTAACATCAATTTTATTCGCGCCTGGCAGTCCAAGATAATCCTCATAAGCATTCTGCGCTGCAAGAACAGCATCTTTGTTAGCGATTTCGATTGTTTTTGGCAGAGCTGCGATTAAAGCATCGACTGCTTTTGCAGCTTCAGCACGTTCAGCATCGGACTTAACATTTACTAATGCGGCAATAGCTTTATCGTAGTTTTCTTTGACAATCTTATCGATTTCTGCTTTTGTCAACTCAGCATCTTCTGCTGCGACAACAGCATCTCTCAGAACTTGTTTTGCATTTTCAACAGCATCAAGCTTTGTTTTCACAGAATATCCTTTGGTACCAACAACAGCATCAAAGTATTTACCAAATGCATCACTGTAACCTAATGCGGCAATTCTGGCGTCTGTTGTAGATTCCAGAGCATTGATTTCAGCAGTAGTTAAAATTGCTCCCATATCAGCAACTGCTTTTTTAACAACTGCATCAACATCGGCAACATCATCCGCAAGAAGAATATCTTCTTCAGCTTTAATCTGAATAGCGATTACTTTTGCTTTTCTTTCACCAGACCAATTGGATGCAGCAAACGTTGTATCATTATTGACACCGGTTTTTACTTCACCAGTGATGTAAAGAATCTGCTGTTCTTTATAGGACTGCAGAGGATACTCCTGTTCAATAACACGGTTCATTGTGCTGTCAACCAGACTTTTTACCAGTGTGTTGCTGCTGCTTTTGATATCGGCATAGGCTGCAACAGAAATTGCTTCGAGAACGTCATTATAAGCCTTTTCTACATCTTTTGCAGCATATTTTAGAGTGCCGTCTGCTTTTCTCTCAGCTTTTTTCGCATCAGCCAATTCTTTCGCGTAATTTTTCAGAAGATCAACATTATCCAGTATCGCTAAATCATTATAAAATTCAGCGTTGAATATCGAAGCAGCTGTTGTTGCGAAGGTGATTTTAATGACATTTTCAACATCATTGATTTTAGTTACTGCATTTTCATCTGCGGCTGCTGCCTCAATCTGATCCTCAAAGAAATTAACCATCTTTGCTACATCGTTAATTACAGTTTTCTGCTGAGCAATTTCTGTTGCATTAGTTGCAGTTGCGGCTCCAACTGCATCAATAAAAGCATCTGACATTGTACCTAATGTCTTGACAGCTGCTTTCTTTGCATCAGCTACTTTCTGTGTGCTATCAGCAACCGTAGGCTGTGTTTTCAGGAAATCAGCCATTGCCTTTACAACATCAGTTCTTAATGACTTGATGGCGTTTGCTTTATTCTCAACTGTTGCGGTCGGCGCAGAGAAAGCATTTACTGCTACATCAAATTTGCTCGTTTTCAGAGTAGAAATTTGATTTTTGATAGCTTGTTTTGCAGCATCTGTATATCCCTTTAATTCAGGATCCAAAGCTGCTTCTGCTGCTGCTTTGTCGATATCAAATTGAGCTTTGAGCAGCTTTTCATAAGTTCGTGTAGGGCCTTCGAATAGCTCATCATGAAACCCTTCGACGGTATTTACAGCAGACCATTCGTTGTCCCAGTTACTTGTAACTTTGGAAAGCTTTTCAGTATATTTGATGACCAAGTCATCGATACCGGCATTTACTACTGATTCGGAAATAACTCCGTTGGCATCGTCGTCTGTCTTCATGTACTTATAACCATCGTACGCGATAGCCTTTTTTGCAGCTTCAACAACCTCAGTGAAAGCTTCTAAAGACTCCTTTTCTGAAGCGCTTGGCGTTGCTGCAAAAGCAGTTCCTACAGCGCTGAAGCTATAAGTGAAGACAACTGACAATGCAAGAAGCACTGTTAAAAATTTCTTCATTTTAAGAATTCCTCCCTCTTTTTAGTTCTTTTTTTAAGATTATAGTTATACGCGTTTTTGCGCAAAACTGGTAAATGAAATTACAGTTCACAATGAACTGTAAAAAAATCCGAATTAAGCGATTGCTAATTTGGAATTTTTTGTTTCTGCAGAAACGATCTTTGATAAATCTAATAACCATTATAAGGATTAGAGCGCAGGATGCTGCCGGGACTTGAACCAGCTGCGTCCTTTTTTTGTAATATTTATCATGAAAAGGGCGCGCTTTTATCTTCTGATTTCGCAAGGCGCCCTAAATTCTCTTGAAATCAGAGGAAAGGGGCGTTTCATCGGCGTGCCGCAACCGCAGCGCGGAGGAGTAGATTGCCAATTCAATCAAAAAAGGAAAAAATGACATTTTGCGATTGCAAAGCACGGTTGTTAGCTGAATGATTCCATTATATTCCATAAATTTCTGATTCCGATGAAGCTGTAGGTTGATGCCAGCCGAAATCCGCCCCTTTCGGCTATTTTTGAAACAAAAAAGGATGTGTACAGCTAATGCGCATTTTAAATCCGCCCCTTTTTATGGTATTTGAGCGCAAAAAGGGGCAGATTTTTCTGACCGCTGTCCTTTGTAATAGAAGTTTGTTTTCGTGTTTGCTGTGAGGGGATGTGAAAGTTTGATTGTAATGAACAATAAACCATGATAAAATAAGAGCAATAAACGGCAAGGAGTATGTATGATCAAAGGGTTTGTATTTGATATGGATGGTCTGCTTTTTGATTCGGAGCGGATCGTACAGCGCAGCTGGTATGCGGCTGGCGCAGAACTGGGCTATCCGGACATTGGCGCGCAGATTTATCATACCATTGGGTTTAACAGGGCGCGGCGTGCGGTATATTTTAAAGAAATTTATGGAGAGGATTTTCCTTATGAGATGTTTCAGGAAAAGGCAGCGTGCAGTTTTATGGAAATTGTGGATAAAGAGGGGATGCCGATGAAACCAGGAGTTCCAGAGCTTTTAAATTTTGCCAGGGCGCAGGGAATGGCAGTGGGACTCGCCACCTCATCATCAGAGGACTACGCCCGAGACAGTTTGCGCAGAGCCGGGATTGAATCCTATTTTGATGGCCTGGTTTCCGGAAATATGGTGAAAAAAAGCAAACCGAATCCGGAAATTTATCAAAAAGCCTGTGCGGCAATCAGCATTTCTCCTGCGGAGGCTATTGCTTTTGAGGATGCGCCGGCAGGTATCAGTTCTGCCTGTGCCGCGGGGTTGCGGGCCGTTATGATACCGGACATGGTACAGCCTGATGAGGAAACGTTGGCGAAGGTGTGGATGATCAAAGGGTCTCTGACCGAAGCTTTAGAAGAATTGAAGAAAATACTGTGAGGAAGAAAGATGAGAAAAAGATATATAATTGTAGGTTTGTGTATTATATTGATACTGGCTTTTACAGCATGCAGCGGTGAGAAACAGTCTAATGGTGAATCTGCAAAAAGGGAATACGGTTCGCTCCTGCAGGAGGCAAAGGACGCGAAAATTTACGCGGGCGAGCTGACGACCGGTATGGTAGGCGACACTCTGTCCAACAATTTCTTTGACTGGACGATCTCAGAGGTTCGTACGGAAAAAGAAATTTATGGGAAGACTGCAAAAGAAGGGAAAAAATATGTGGTTGTGCATGTTTCTGTCACCAATACGACTGATGAAGAATATGAAATTGGAAACTATGACTTTATCGGCTACGTGGCGCCGGATATGGATAGTGGAATTGTGGATACTATGGACAGCTTTGACGCGGCAATGTATCCTGATGAAGCTATGCTGGCGGCAGGTGAAACCAAAAGCGGCACGCTGATTTTTGAAGTGGATGAATCGGTGGAGGAATTGATTGTTGATTATGTGGAATTTTTTGGAGAAGACACAATTGGCAATACAAACTGGTTTGACGTATTTGTGTAAACTGCAAGAAAGGAGAAGAAATAGGCGCGCTGATACTTTGTGAAAAAAATATTTATTAAAAAATGATTGAAAAGGTGCAAATACGCCCTTGCAAAAGGCTAGTAAATGGTATAAAATAATTGGAAACACTGGGGCGGCCCGAAGAAAGACAAGCCGCTCGTTTTCATAAGTAATTTGTTTTGTAGTATTATTTTAGGAGAGGAGAATACCCTAATGGCTCATTATTTTGACGAACCATCAAGAACTTTTAACGAATATTTATTAGTACCAGGCTATTCATCAAAGGAATGCAGAGTTGAGAATGTTAGCCTGAAAACCCCTATTGTAAAATTTAAGAAGGGTGAAGAACCTTCACTGTCCGCAAATATTCCACTGGTTTCCGCGGTGATGCAGGCCGTTTCTGACGATAAAATGGCTGTTGCACTTGCTAAAGAGGGTGGAATTTCTTTTATCTTTGGTTCTCAGACCATTGAGAGTCAGGCAGAAATGGTCAGAAAGGTAAAGTCCTATAAGGCGGGGTTTGTAAAGAGCGACACGAATTTGCGTCCGGATCAGACCTTGGCCGATGTGCTGGAACTGAAAGCGAGAACTGGACATTCTACTATCGCGATTACAGAAGACGGTACGGCAGACGGCAAAATTGTGGGCCTTGTAACCAGCAGAGATTACCGTGTCAGCAGAATGGATACGAATACCAAGATCAGCGAGTTTATGACGCCGTTTGAAAAACTGATTTACGCAAAGGATGGTTGTACTCTCAGCGAAGCAAATGATATTCTCTGGGACAACAAGCTGAATGCGGTGCCTGTTATTGACGACAAACAGAGACTGACGCACTTTGTATTCAGAAAAGACTATGATAACCATAAATCAAATCCAAATGAGCTTTTGGATGCACATAAACGATATGTGGTGGGTGCAGGCGTCAATACCCGTGATTATGAGGAAAGAATCCCGGCTTTGGTGGATGCAGGAGCAGACGTGCTTTGTATCGACTCATCTGAGGGCTACTCCGAGTGGCAGCTCGATACGATCAAATGGGTTCGCGAGCGTTACGGCGACACGGTAAAAATCGGCGCTGGCAATGTGGTTGATCGCGACGGATTTAATTTCCTGGCGGATGCAGGCGCAGATTTTGTCAAAATCGGTATCGGCGGAGGTTCTATTTGTATCACAAGAGAACAAAAGGGTATCGGTCGTGGGCAGGCTTCTGCGGTTATTGAAGTCGCAGCCGCGAGAGATGAATACTATAAGCGGACAGGCGTGTATGTGCCGATTTGTTCCGACGGCGGTATCGTTTATGATTATCATATGACGCTGGCGCTGGCGATGGGTGCAGACTTTATCATGCTGGGCAGATATTTCGCCAGATTTGACGAATCCCCGACTAACAAGCTGAACATCAACGGAAATTATGTGAAGGAATATTGGGGTGAAGGTTCCAATCGCGCTCGTAACTGGCAGCGTTACGACCTTGGCGGTGATCCGAGAATGAAGTTTGAGGAAGGCGTGGATTCCTATGTGCCGTACGCAGGTTCTCTCCACGATAACGTAACTTTGTCTTTGAACAAAGTGAAATCCACCATGTGCAACTGCGGTGTCCTGACGATTCCGGAGCTGCAGGAGAACGCGAAACTGACGTTGGTTTCCGCAACTTCTATCGTAGAGGGCGGCGCTCATGATGTAATATTGCGTGACAGTTCCCAGAACGCAATCAGATAGCACTCAAAATTGCCTGTAACTTTGTTGGCAGCAGCACTTCGCTCCTTGAAGCCCTAGCCCGGATTTGTAAAAATCCGATGGCTGGTCTCATGCGAAAAACACCTAAATTTCAATTTAGTGTGTTTTACCGCCACATACGCCTAGTATGCTCCGGTGCTCATTGCTTTGCCGCCTCGTTACAGACAATTTAAGAGCACTATCTAAATAAAAGGAGCAGGAAATGAACAAAGAACTGATTATTGTTTTAGATTTCGGCGGGCAGTACAATCAATTGATTGCCCGCCGGGTTCGTGAAGCCGGGGTGTACTGCGAGGTACACCCTTATACAATGCCGCTGGCGGAGCTGGTGGCAAAAAAACCGAAAGGTATCATTTTGACAGGAGGTCCCAACAGCGTATACGATATGGAGTCTCCCCACTATGACAAAGCGCTGTTCAGCGCAGGCATTCCGATTCTGGGCATCTGCTACGGCGCCCAGTTGATGGCGTGGGCCCTTGACGGCACGGTAGAAACGGCGCCGGTCAGCGAATACGGAAAGACGGAGATTACCGTTTGCGGCAAAGATGGCATTTTGCGAGACGTGGACGATGCCACCATCATGTGGATGAGCCATACCGATTACATTGCGAAAGCGCCGGCAGGCTTTACGGTCACCGCAAGCACGCCGGTATGCCCGGTTGCGGCTATGGAAAACCCGGAGAAGAATCTTTACGCAGTGCAGTTTCACCCGGAGGTGACGCATTCCGTGCAGGGGACAGAAGTTTTGTCTTCCTTTGTGTACGGTCCGTGCGGCTGCAGCGGCGACTGGAAGATGGATTCTTTTGTGGAACATACCATTGTTGAAATTCGCCGCAAGGTGGGCAGCGGCAAAGCGCTGTGCGCTCTGTCCGGCGGTGTGGATTCTTCGGTGGCGGCGGTGCTGATGTCCAAGGCTATCGGAAAACAGCTTACCTGTGTCTTCGTGGATCATGGTCTTCTGCGTAAAAATGAAGGCGACGAGGTGGAAGCGGTCTTCGGTCCTGACGGTCCCTATGATTTGAATTTTATTAGAGTGAATGCGCAGCAGCGGTTTTATGATAAACTGGCAGGGGTAACCGAGCCCGAGGAAAAGCGGAAAATCATCGGCGAAGAGTTTATCCGCGTTTTTGAGGAGGAAGCGCAGAAAATCGGCGCGGTGGATTTCCTGGTGCAGGGCACGATTTATCCCGATATCATCGAATCGGGATTAGGCGATTCCGCGGTAATTAAGAGCCATCACAACGTAGGCGGGCTTCCGGATTATGTGGATTTCAAAGAAATCATTGAACCACTTCGGATGTTGTTTAAGGACGAGGTACGCCGCGCGGGGCTGGAGCTTGGCATTCCGGAATATCTGGTATTCCGTCAACCATTCCCAGGTCCGGGACTAGGAATTCGTATCGTCGGTGAAGTCACTGCTGAGAAGGTAAAGATGGTACAGGACGCCGACGCGATTTACAGAGAGGAGATTGCGGCTGCCGATCTTGATAAAGAAGTTAATCAGTACTTTGCGGCGCTGACCAACATGCGCTCTGTGGGCGTCATGGGCGACTTCCGAACCTATGATTACGCCGTGGCGCTTCGCGCAGTGACCACCAGCGATTTCATGACTGCTGAGGCGGCGAAACTGCCTTGGGATTTGATCGAAAAGGTGACCACCAGAATCATCAACGAGGTGGAGCATGTGAACCGGGTGTTCTACGATTGTACGGGGAAGCCGCCTGGAACGATAGAGTTCGAATGATGAAATATTTAATCGGAATCAATATGGTATTTGGGCAAGCATGATGTAGAAAGAAGGGGGAGATGTATGAGAAATATGAAAATAGACGCTAACGGAACAGAAATCAGAGTAATGGGCGATGTTGTTAATGAGGACGCTTATATTTCACTGACGGATATCGCAAAATATAAAAATCCGGACAATGCTTTTATTGTGGTTGCGAACTGGATGCGCAATCATTCCACAATTTCGTTTTTGGGTTTGTGGGAACAAATCCACAATCCTAATTTTAAACCTATCGAATTCGATAGGTTTAAAGCAAAGTCGGGAGATAATGCGTTTACATTGACACCGCAGCAATGGATAAAAGCAACAGATGCAATCGGTATTATATCAAAATCGGGGAGATATGGAGGCACTTATGCTCATACAGATATTGCTTTTGAATTTGCTTCGTGGATTTCTCCAGAATTTAAACTCTATATTATCAAGGACTATCAGCGATTAAAGAAAGACGAAGCAAACAGATTAGCGATTGGATGGGATGTAAAAAGGGAACTTTCAAAAATAAATTATCGTATCCATACGGATGCGGTAAAGGAATTTTTGATAACGCCAACATTATCTCCACAGGAGATGTCATATACATATGCTTCAGAAGCAGATATTCTTAATATGGCCTTGTTTGGAAAAACGGCGGCACAATGGAGAAACGAAAGGGGGATAAGCGGAAAAACACCTAATATTAGAGATTTTGCTTCAGCAGAGGAATTGGTTGTTCTTATCAATCTGGAAGATACCAATGCTGATTTAATAAGGCAGGAAGTACCTAAAATCGAGAGGCTAAAAATATTAAGGGAAAAGGCCTACAGGCAGTTAGAACTTTTGAAAAAGAACCAAGATTCGATTGAAGCACTAAAGAAAAATCTCATTGAAGATACGGAAGCAATCAGTTGATTTTATAATAAAACCACTTATAATTTAACCTGGAACATATAGCTATTATCCGCAGTTACAGAGCAAGCCCTATTAACGGTGGTAACGAAACAATAATATTATCTAATATAGGAACGATTATATTAATGTATTATATAGTTGAAAGATATATAAACTCGGCAGAGAATAAATACTAAATGGTGTTAGTTAGGAAAAGTCGAGTTCGAATAAGATGGCAAGTTGAAGAAAAACAGTGGTCATACGGGTTTGCAAGTAAATTTGTTACACGAATGGTATTTTCAAAACTCTTGCTGATATTCAGATATAAAGCTGGATATCGGCAAGTTTTTTTGTGAGCAAATCCTTCTTGGCATGGTGAGCGCATGAAAAGGTTTTGCATGGTTTTACATTTCTATGTTGCTGACAAAATCCTACAAAAACGAAACTTTTGTCAGGGCCAATGGCTGCAAACTCTTTTCATGGGCTTGCCTTGCCATACAACAACTTCCGCATTGACAAATCTGAAAATTTGTGCTATAAAATATTTATTGAACGTTCAATCGAAAAACGACAAAAATGTTTTCCATTGCTCTATGATAAAAGAAAGGAGCGGATATGAAGCAGCTGAATTTGACAGGAAACAATGTGGTTTTGTACGATGACCTGAATCAAGAGAGTGTTATGGTACGGATTCCAAAGTTTCGGCTTTCCGATGTCATCGATGGAGCGCCGGACTTAGTTCACCCGGCATTCATCGTAGATGGAGAGGAAAAGGAATGCATCTATATCAGCAAGTATCAGAATGTGGTACGCAGCGAGCGTGCATGCAGTCTTCCCGGGGAGGATCCGGCGGTACTGTATTCCATTGAGGAAGCAGAAAGATTTTGCAGAAACAAAGGCAAGGGCTGGCATTTGATGACCAGCGCCGAGTGGGCGGCCATTGCGCTGTGGTGTCTGAAAAACGAAACCCTGCCAAGGGGAAATAACGATGGCGGGAAAGCTTGGGATAAGCCCCACGAGCATGGTACCGTGGTATCTCTCCATGGAGTTGTACCGGAAGGCGAGGAGGGACCGCCTATGCGGGTAGGCTGCGGCAGCGGCCCGGCATCCTGGTCTCACGATGGAACGCTTGCAGGCATCTTTGACCTTAACGGAAACATTTGGGAGATGACAGCGGGACTACGGCTTCACGATGGTGTTTTGGAATGTGTAGCCGACAATGACGCAGCCAGATACACCCTAGAAAGCGCGCCGTGGAGCCAAATCTGCGCAGATGATTTGACCTTAAAAGAATCCGGTGACAGAGCATTATCCATGACAGAAGGCGCTAAAGAAGAAGGGGTTCGTTTTACGGCTGCCGAAATGCGCAAAAAGGATGCAAACCAGGAAATCCTGGCGCCGTTCAGTGAACTGACCTGGGAAACGGACTTATGTGAATCGGGAAATCTTTTGCAGCAGCTGTGTCTGATCCCTTCCGGCGACGCAGGTCATCACACTGATGCGGGTTGGGCTGTGACAGAGGGCGTTCGCTATCCGATTCGCGGCGGTTACTGGGTCAATCGAGAAATGGCGGGTATTTTAGCCTATGGATTCTATATGCAGGCGGAGGATCGCTACTTTGATGTAGGATTTCGGTGCTGCTATATAGAGGAATCGGAGGAATCATTATGAAATTGATGATAAAAAACGCGCAGATTAAGAGCATGTGGCGGGAGGATTTTACCGGGGATCTGTTGATCGACGGAAAGAAGATTCTTGATATAGGAACAGATTTGCCTGCGGATGAACAGACAGAAGTCATTGACGCCTCTGGATATCTGCTTACACCGGGTCTGATTGACGGGCACTGCCATACAGGGATTCTGGAGGAAGGCATTGGATTTGAAGGTGATGATGTCAATGAAATCAACGATCCCATTACACCCCATCTGCGTGCCATCGACGGAATTAATCCTATGACGCCGGAATTTCATGAGGCGCTGGAAGGCGGCGTGACCCTGGCAATGATTGGACCAGGCAGCGCCAATGTCATCGGCGGACAGTTTGCGCTGGTAAAGACAGCAGGAAATCGAATTGACCAAATGGTGGTGAAAGAACCTGCCGCCATGAAGGTTGCTTTTGGAGAAAATCCAAAATCCTGCTATGGCAAGGATGGCAAAGCGCCTTTTACCAGAATGGGGATTGCGGGGCTTTTGCGGAAGACTCTGTATGAGGCGAAGCAGTACAAGGAGAAAAAAGAAAGAGGCGAGGATCAGATCTTTGACTTTAAACTGGAATCCCTGCTGCCGGTGCTGTCCGGAGAAATCCCTCTAAAAGCGCATGCCCATCGGGCGGACGATATTTTTACTTCCATTAGAATTGCCGAGGAATTTGGTGTAAAACTAACCTTGGATCACTGCACCGAAGGACATTTGATTGCAGATGAACTGGCAGAAGCCGGGTATCCGGTTTTTCTCGGACCGACTTTTGGAGGAAAGGTAAAGTACGAACTGAAGAATACCAGCTTTTCAACCGCGAGAATTTTGCAGGAAAAGGGCATTGCTTTTGCTATTATTACGGATGCTTATATCATTCCGTTGAAGCACTTATCGCTGTGCGCGGCGTTAGCTGTCGGAGCGGGTCTTTCTGAGGAGACTGCATGGCGCGCTATCACCCTTACACCGGCGGAAATACTGGGCGTTTCGGATCGATGCGGAAGCCTGCAGCCGGGCAAAGACGCGGATATGGTTCTCTTTGCTGGAAACCCTCTACGTACTACAGATGCAAAGGCGGTGCTTACTATTGTAGACGGAAAGCCGGTTTACTCTGATGGAAGTCTGTGGAAGCAGATTTGAAAAAGCTTTGAGGCATTTTGCAGATGCCGGAAAGAAGGAAAAACATGGAACGAATTAAAATGTATATTGACGGAGAATGGGTTTCTTCCAGCACCGGCGCCTACCGCGAGCTGATCAATCCAGCAAACGGTCAGGTTGCTGCGGAAGCAGAGGAAGGAACAGCTGCAGATGCGAAAAGGGCAATCGCTGCAGCGAGAAAGGCATTTGAGCCGGGATCACAGTGGCGGCAGCTTTTGCCGGAAGAAAGAGCGGAACTTCTGAATAAAGCAGCTGATCTGATTGAAGAACGCGCCGAGGAGCTGGCGATTGCAGAATCTAACAGCGTGGGGCGTGTGTACAAAGAAACCCGGTATGACGATCCGTATGCAGTAGCAGGCACTTTCCGCTATTGTGCAGGACTTGTCAGGGAACTGAAAGGAGAAGCGGCAGGCGGAAACGGCGATTTAATTACAATGACGCTGAGAGAGCCTTTGGGGGTTTGTGCTGTGATTGCCCCTTGGAACTATTCCATAGGAACCATGGCAGGCGGTATGGCGCCGGCGCTTGCTGCAGGAAACACGGTAGTGGTAAAACCATCGTCCATATCGCCAGCTGCGACAGCTATGGTTTTTCAGGCGATGGAAGACGCAGGCTTTCCGGCAGGCAGCATTAACCTGATTTTGGGACCGGGGCAGGAGCTGGGCACAGTGATAGCGGAAAGCGAAGACGTCGCTAAAATTGTGTTTACAGGAAGCACCCAGACCGGAAAAGATATTATCGAAAAGTCCGGCAAGAGCATAAAACGCTGTGCGATGGAACTGGGCGGAAAGTCTCCGTTTATCATCTTTGAGGACGGGGATCTGGACGCAGCTGTGGACAGATTGATGTTCGGCATCTTTTTGAGTCAGGGTCAGGTATGTGTTGCAGGTTCCAGACTGCTGGTGCAGGAAAGCGTATATGACCGCGTATGTGAAATACTGAAGGAACGAGTGCCGAAGATTCGAATCGGTATGCCTCTTGACCCGGCATCAGAATTTGGCCCGATGGTTTCAGAAGGTCAGATGAAGCGCGTGCTGGACTACATAGAAATCGGAAAGAAAGAAGGCGCAGCGCTTTTAATCGGCGGTAACCGCATCGTAGAGGGTGAATTTGCCAAAGGATACTTCGTTGAGCCGACGGTATTCGTAAACTGCAAATCCGATATGCGTATCGTAAAAGAAGAAATCTTTGGACCGGTGCTGACGGTGCAGACCTTTAAGGACGAAAATGAGGCAATTGCCATCGCCAATGATACGCGTTATGGTCTTGCCGGCGCGGTGTTTACTTCTGACATGGGCAGAATGCTCAGAGTGTGCAGCCAGGTAAATACTGGAATTTTATGGGCGAATACTTTTATGGAATATACACCGGCTGTGCCTGTAAGTCCACATGGACAGAGCGGAATGTGCCTCGACGGCGGCATCGCCGGACTGGAGGAGTATACCGTGCTGAAACAGATTAATTTAAAAATGAACCCAATGAGATCAGGCTGGTTTGAAGGCCTGGATGATACCCAGGAGGTATAGAAATGAAACAGAAAAGCGCAAGTGGAATGAAAGATGTTGTACTCTATGGGATAGGCGGTATCGGCGAGGATATCGCATATAACCTGTTTTATATGTTCTTTATCTTTTTCCTGACAAGTGTAGCGGGAATCAAACCGGCGGCAGCAGGAACGATTTCGTTAATCGCTGTCATGTGGGATGCGGTATCAGATCCGATTATCGGATACCTTTCAGACCGCTGCAAAGGCTGGAAGAACTTCGGAAAAAGAGGAACGTTTATCTTATTTGGCGCGATTCCGCTGGGACTCAGTGTATTTCTTTTGTATAATGATGTACCTTTATCCGGCGCCGGCAAAGTCGCTTTCTTTATCCTGGTCAATATAGCGTTCTGGATGTTTTTTACCATGGTCGACATTCCTTATGTGGCGATGGCGACAGAGATCACAGAGAATTATGATGTAAAAACGAAAATGCGTACTTCCGTTTTGTTGTTCTCCAATCTGGGACAGATGGTGCTTTCATTTGGCCTCCTTCAGTTTGTAGACTACATGGCAGGAAGCGGTTACGCTGATGCGTTCATTTGGAGAATTGTCGGTGCGGCAATGGGTCTTATCAGTACAGTCACCTTCATGTGTGTTGCTGTGGCTATGCGCGGAAAAGAGCTGAAGCAGCCGGAAACTGCTGAATCCGGCGAAAAACTTTCGGACAGCCACAACAAAGGAGAATTAATGCAGGCGCTGAAAGGTCTGCTGAAAATGCACGATTACCGCATTCTGATTATCATTGGACTGGTTTATAATTTATACCTGGGCATTGCGAACAGCTCGCTGCTCTACTATTCTCTGTACAGCTGCGGTCTTACCATGGCACAGTCATCTGTCGCGCAGAGTGCTTCGCTGCTGATTTCACTGCTCCTCATTACGCCTGTTGGGGGACTAATTGTGAAATTCGGTAAGAAGGAAGTTTTGTTGTGGTCTTTCGTACTTATGGTAATTTCTTCACTGGTATGCTGGCTTACTGCGCCGTCTCTGGTGGTATTTGCAATCGTAAATGTAATACTGAATTTGACCTCATCGGTATTTTGGATTGACATTTACGCTATGAATTTTGACGTTTCTGCGCTTTATGAATTTAAAACCGGCAAAAACTGTGAGGGTTTTATGGTTTCCATCTGTGCTTTTATGACAAAGGTCGGCGTAGCAGTGGGTATGTGGCTCAACGGAATACTGATGACTTTGTTCAACGTGGATCCGACTTCCGAGGTAATTACAGAAGACATGGTCGGCGGAATGCAGAAGATTTTCGGACTGATTCCGGCAGTCATCTCCGGGGTTCTGGTTGTTGCATGTCTCTTGTACCGTGTGAAAAAGGAACATATCCTTGCCCTTGAAGAAGCGAGTGAACTGAAAAAGGCGGGAAAACCGTATTCAACAGAAGGATTTGAAAAATTATTATCACAAAACAGATGAAAAGCATACAAGGACTCCTTTCTCGAAAGGAGTCCTTGACATTATATTATTTTCAACTAAGAACTATTGAAATTCCAAAGGTTTCATAGTTCCAAATTACCATAGAAGGTAATTTACAGACTTTTTTCACAGTTTCTTGTAAATGCATCTATGCTGAAAAAGTATTTATGGATTGTGATTCTTGCGATGACATGTTTGGTATATTTAATCCCATATATGTGTTATGATTTTTACAATCGCTTTTTAGAGGCTTTTGGGGGTCACAGATGGTCGGGTTGGATCAATTCTGCCGTTCTTTGGACTGACTGCAGTACCGGGATATCTGCTGGGCGGCTGGCTGGCGGATAAATTCAATCCGAAAAAATTAGTTTTCGTATCTACGATTTTAACTGGCGGCCGGGGTATTGTTTTATCGAGGTCTCATTCCTATGGGATGCTGGCAGCTATCTATGCGATGTTCGGTGTAACCAAAACCTGCATGCACTGGGGGCGTTTTTAGAGATGATAAAATGTCTGGGCAGTGATGAAGAACAGGGGCGTTTGTTTGGCTTTTTCAATTCCGTATGGGGAGGGATAGGTCTTTGCAGTACATATGTCATTTTAGCAGCAGTTACGTGGCTCTTTGCAGAGAGAGGATTCCGCGGAGGTCTTCGCGTATACGCAGTCGTAATTCTTGTAGCAGGGATTCTTAGCTGGCTGATTGTACCTTACGATACAGAAAGAAAAGTTGATCTTGGGGATGAGAACAGAGTTGATTTCAGATTGATTGGTAAAGTATTGAAAATACCAGCGGTATGGTACATCGTATTCTTTACATGGGGATGTTTCATGGTTCGTTCCATCATTCCTTATTTAAATCCGTTGATGACAGATGTGTAAGGAATTGGTATTGCAACCGCTGTATTTATTACTTCGACATTAAGAAACGGCATGAATTTGGTCATGGGTCCGATTGGGGGCGCAATTATTGATAAACAGGGAAAGTCGAAAAATGTTGCTCTGGTAGCAAGTACGGCGGTTCTGATTTTTACGATTGTCGTTATCCTTTAGCCGAAAGAGCCGTCTTTGTTTAAGGCGCTTCTTGTTGTTGCAGTTTTGATAACTGGGTTTGCTTATCTGAATTCAACTACCGTTTATACTCCATTCTCTGAAGCGAAGATTCCTGTGTCGTACGTCGGAACTGCCATAGGCATAGCTTCGGCAATGGGCTATTCTACGGACGCATGGTTATTCAATGTATGCGGACACATGCTTGACAAATATGGTGATATTGCAGGTTACACTTTCATTTTCACCATGGAGGCATTTGGCGCGGTTGTTATGATAGTCTGCACATTGCTTCTGGCAAGAGAATACAAGAAAATAAACGCTGAAAAAGCTGAACCTCAAAAGTAAAAGCGTTCCTTAAAAGCGAAAATAAAAGTCCTGACAGCGAAGCAATCTTCGGCTGCAGGGCTTTTGCTTTCCCCTTGACAGTTTTAGGGGAAATCGGGTATTGTAATAAAGGAGAGGAAGTGTAATATGAGAAAAGAAGAACAACATCAGCAGAAAAGGCTTGACATCCTACAGGGATTCAGCGAGTTAATTGCAGATCATGGACTGGAGAATGTTTCTATTGCAAAGCTGGCGAAGCATCTCAGCATTCCAGCTAGCTTGATTTTTTACTATTTTAAAAATAAGGAAGAATTGGTCGATGAAGCGGTGGATTACGTTCTTTCCGTATGCAAGGAAAAGAGCATTCAGTCTATAAAGGAGAACGAGAATGCTGATGGAGAGATAGAGTTTGCGGACTTTCTGGAGGAAATGTTTTTGAACTACGAAAGCGCGGATGAGGTCTCGCACCTCAGGGCGTATTACGTTTGTTATAATCTGGCGCTTCGAGACAGCGCCGCAAGAGAGAAGTTTTACCGCCATCAGACGGAGCTTAAATTGGTATTTCAAGAAAGGCTGGATTATTTTGTGAAATACAAAGGAATTCCTATTTCAGATTCGGGGGAAGCCGCGGAAATCCTGTTTTGTTTGGTTAGTGGTCTTGGAACGGCTGTGGACTTTATGGATGATGAGGAGAAAAAACAGAAGATTTCCAGACAGAATTTGCAGTTGTTTTTAACCTATTTGGGACTGAAACCGCAGGAATTCAAGTAATTTCTTGCGAATAGAGAGAAAGCGCTATAGAGGTATCAATATAAGTGGAAAAAATAAAGTTTCAAACGGAGGGGATACAATGCTTGAAAATATACCATCTGAATCGACGATGACTGAATTGCTTGGACAATCCTTGTTTGAAGTCTGGCAAAAGTTATGTACGGCGATTGACGAAAAATACGAAATGGAGCGATTATGGAATACTGGCGGTAAGAATTGGATCTACGAGTATAAATATCGTAGAGGTGGTAAAACACTTTGCTGCCTGTATGCAAAAAGGAACTGTGTTGGTTTTATGATTATCTTTGGAAAAGATGAAAGAATAAAATTTGAAGAAATAAGAGACACTCTTTCTTCCGCCGTTTGCAGACAATATGATGAGGCGAAAACCTATCGCGATGGAAAATGGGTAATGTTTGAACCAACCGATACTGCTGAATTTGATGACTATATGAAATTGCTGGCGATGAAAAGAAAACCGAACCGGAAGTAACGATTCATAAAGTGTGGATACAAGATTTATTTCTGGCATGGTGATTCTGGCGGTAATCGCGATTGTATGCTATTTTGCCGGGTCGGTGAAATTCTGCAAGAAGGATTTGCTGCTGTAAAGTGAACAAAAAGAAATAAATTTAAAATCCTTGTAATTCTATCAGATTTCGGCTAAAATATAAACGTAATATATTTTAGCCGAATTTTTGATGGCGCATTATTTTATTTACAGCAGGGAGGCATGGACATGAGATATATAAAGCGGAATTTGGAAGCCGTAGTTCTGGAAGTGACAAAGGAGTATCCGGTCGTTTTGGTTACGGGACCGAGACAGGTTGGGAAGACTACTATGCTGCAGAAACTGATGGAGGGAACTGAGCGAAGCTATGTCACGTTAGACGATTTGCAGGAGAGAAGCATCGCAAAAACAGACCCGGAATTGTTTTTACAGCTGCATAAACCGCCGGTGCTGATTGATGAAGTGCAGTATGCACCGGAGCTTTTTACGTATATCAAAATTCATGTGGATCAATACCACATGCCGGGCGATTTTTGGCTGACAGGGTCGCAGGCATTCAAATTAATGGATGGGATACAGGAATCTTTGGCGGGCAGAGTAGCATTGCTCTCTTTAACGCCTCTTTCTCAGGCAGAGATATGCGGCGGTGAGATAACGCCTTTTCAATTGGATTTTGACTGTTTGAAGGAGAGAGAGAAAGAGCGGGAAGAAATGGATGTTCAAGCCATCTTTCAGCGGATTTATCAGGGATCCATGCCGGCAATCATCAGTGGCTTGAATCGTAACAGCAATATTTTTTACAGCAGCTATTTGAATACTTATATTGAACGGGATGTGAAAGGCCTTTCAGTTGCAGTGGATTCGCTGAAGTTTTTAAGATTTATGACAGCAGTGGCGGCGAGAAGCGGACAGATGCTTAATGTGGCAGAAATTGCGCAGGACGCGGACATCAATCAAACCCAGGCGAAGGCGTGGCTTACAATTTTGGAAACTTTGGAAATCATTTTCTATCTACATCCGTACTCCAACAATCTGCTGAAGCGTTTGGTGAAAAAACCGAAGCTATATTTTTATGATACGGGGCTTGTCTGCTATCTGACAAAGTGGAGCAGTGCGGAAACCTTAGAAAGCGGTGCGATGAACGGCGCAATGCTGGAGAACTATGTAGTTTCAGAAATTGCAAAGTCTTACTTAAATTGCGGGAGAGAACCATTTATGTACTATTACCGGGATAAGGATGCAAAGGAAATCGATATCGTATTGGAACGTGATGGCGTACTGCATCCGATTGAGATTAAGAAGACTGCAAATCCCGGAACAGAATTGACGAAAGTATTTTCGCTGCTGGACGGGGCTTCTGTTCCGCGGGGAAAAGGCGCGGTGATTTGTATGAAACCAAATTTGAGCGCAATTGACAGGGAAAACTATATTGTGCCGGTGTGGTTGATTTAAATCGCCTGGTATCGAATATACAGGAATGAAAACACAAAACGGAGATTGCTATGACAATGCAGAAACAAGACATCTATGCATATTTAAAAATGAAGAATATCCGGCATGAGATTATAGAGCATGAAGCGGTGTATAATATGGAAGAGGCTTCCAAACTAGAATTGCCTTATCCGGAAGCCGATGGGAAGAATTTGTTCATTCGAGATGATAAGAAAAGAAATTACTATCTGCTTACCGTGAAAGGTGATAAAAAAGTAAACCTGAAAGCATTTAGAGAAGAAAATCACACCCGTGCCTTAAGCTTTGCGCCGGAGCATGATTTGATAGATATGCTGGCATTGACTGCGGGCGCCGTAACACCTTTTGGTTTACTGAACGATAGTGAGCGAAAGGTGCAGTTTTATATTGATAAAGATTTTTTTGGCGGTTCCCATATGATTGGGGTGCATCCCAATGACAATACAGCAACTGTATACCTCAAGGTGGAGGACTTGATTCGCATTATAGAAGAACATGGAAATCAGATTTACGCCGTAGAGTTTTAAGAAGGAGAAGCCTATGAAGTTGATTGAAACTGAAAACAGAACCGAAGAACTGATACAGCTGCTTACAGCACTTTGGGAAGGTTCGGTGAGCGCGACCCATCTTTTTTTATCCCCGGAAGAAATTGCTGAAATCAAGAAACACGTGCCGCAGGCTTTACGCGGCGTTTCCCATTTGGTCATTGCACAGGATGCGCAGGAAAATCCGGTTGGATTCATGGGTGTGGAAACCCAGAAACTGGAAATGCTATTTATCGCACCGCAGGCGAGGGGCTGCGGTATTGGAAAAAAGCTGGTGCAGTATGGAATTTTAAATTATAACATTCGGGAAGTTGGCGTAAATGAGCAGAATCCACAGGCAGTTGGCTTCTATACTCATATGGGATTTCGACTTGCTCGGCGGGCGGAAATCGATGAGCAGGGGTAGCCGTATCCGATTTTGTATATGAAACTGGAGGCATAAAGCAGTATACAGGGGAATTTTTTGATTTTGCAAAGCAACTGGACGGTATTTTCAAAGAGGAAAATTCCGTTTTTTATTATGTAGGAAATATCGATTTTCGATATTTCCGGAATATCAACGTATGCTCCGCATACTCCTCCGCGAATGATATTCGCTTCGCTGTCCGTTTCGCCTGACCGCACGCTTTGCTCGCGGGGCGAAAAGGCAAGAAAGTCTACCTTTGAGTAGAATCGGCGTAGCCGACTTTTTTAAGTTTCTAAAACAGCAAGAAGTGTTAAGTATTCATAAACGATATCTGTTATACTAAGACTGTTCTACAAAGAGTGGAGGAGGTTTGCGGCAATGGAGGATATCATTTTCAGAAGTGCTGTACAGTATATTGAACGTCACTTAAAGGAGACTTTGAATCTGGCGATTGTTGCTGATTTTGTGGGATATTCCACGTATCATTTTTCGCGAGTATTCCAGCAAAGGATGCAATGCTCTGTTGGAGAGTATATTCGAAAGCGCAGGCTGTATAAGGCATCAGAGGAAATTCTCGCAGGAAAAAGAATTGTTGATGTTGCTTTTGAGTATGGATGGCAGTCACATAATAGTTTTACCAGGGCTTTTAAAACTGAATATGGATTTCCACCTTCCCTTCTGAAAGCTCTGAGATTTGTGTTAGTTGACGGAGGTACGAAAATGAAAAACTATACATATAAGAAAGCATCAGAGGAAATGACAAAAGAAGAACTTTTGCATGTTTTGAAGGAAACGCTAATAGAAAATTCTGTTGCGTATGACGAAAATAAATTAATGCAGATGTATGCGTTAAGCTGCCAGGCATATGAAGGGTTGACACGGTATTCTGGAAATGAGTATGTAACACATCCGCTGCATGTTGCAATCGTTTTGGCGGATATGGAAGCAGATGTGCATTCAATTTATGCAGGTATGTTTTGTGACGTACTTAAAAAGACAAAAGTGAAAGTGGCGCTTTTGAAAAAAGATCTTCCTGCAGATGTATGGAAGTTAGTCAAAAAGGTGAATACATGTGAAGACATTAATGGCATAACAGATGAAAGAGTGCTGCTTATAAAGCTGGCAGAACGGCTTCATAATATGAGAACAGTAGAATTTATGAATGAAAGTAAAATCAAGGAAAAGGTACAGGAGACTTTTGAAGTTTTTCTTCCGATAGCAAGGAAATTAGGGAATGAGAGACTTGTTGTGGAACTAAATGATTTGACAATGAAATATATTTGAGGAGAACGACCAACGCGAGATAGCATTTGAAATGATTGTGTAACACAGTTTCTGACACAATTAATGTGTTTTGGGAGTAAAGTGTCATTTTTGTTTTTTTGGTTTTTGCGAATCTGACACAATGGGCGCGATTTGACCTGAATTATGTCAAATTTTTACGCTTAGAGATGATTGAATACACTTTTATTTGAGGTAGCGGTGCAAATTTACAGAAAGTGTAAGGAGTACATGAGAATTTAATGAAATTATATCATATTGTCAACTGCTTTTTGACACTTTTGGTGTAAAACAACGAGAGATGTGTCACTTCTTCAAAAACGCGAATTTCGGAAATGACACTTTCCAGACATATTTTCGCTCAAAGTGTCAAAAAGGTGATTTGTTGCTCCGCAGTTCTCTGTGTACACTCTCCGCGCCGAGCGCAAGAAGTCCTATTGTACCATGAGTGCAAATACGTTACAATAATAACGATAAAACATACTGCAGGAGGAAGAACATGAAACCAGTTATCAGCAAATCTGCTCATATTGCGAAAGAGAGTATTTTGATTGGAGATGTGCATGTAGGTGATGACGCAACGGTGCTGTATTACGCTGTATTACGGGGCGATAACGGACGGATCAGCGTTGGAGAACGGACAAATATTCAGGAACATTGCATGCTGCATACCGACCCTGGCCATCAGCTTTTGATTGGAAATGATGTGACGGTAGGTCATGGCTGCATTCTGCACGGCTGTCAGATTGATGATGAAACGATGATCGGCATGGGCTCTGTCGTTATGAATGGCGCGAAAATCGGAAAGCGCTGTCTGATTGGCGCAGGGAGTCTGGTCACAGAAAACGTAGTAATCCCTGACGGATTTCTCGCCCTTGGCAGACCGGCAAAACCTGTGCGACCACTAAGTCAGGAACAGCTGACCATGCTGAAAAAGAGTGCCGCGGAATATGTTGAGATTGGTCGGAAGTTATAGAAGGATATTTGGAGGACTGCGATGGAACTCTGCATTGACATAGTCCCAATCTCCCATTACAATAAGAAGAAAATAGGTGAGAAAAGGGGATCATGATGCAAACAATCGGAATAATTTGCGCCTGCAAATCGGAACTGGAACCGTTTTTAGCGCACATTGAAAATCGGAAGACGACAGAGAAAGCAAAGCTGATGTTTCACACGGGAAGAGTTGGACAGGTCCCCGTTGTGGCGGTGCAGTGTGGAATTTGCAAGGTCAATGCGGCACTTGCGACGCAGATTTTGATCGATACGTTCCATGTGGACAAAGTCATCAACAGCGGCACGGCAGGCGGTATGGACCCGGCGCTTAAGATCTTTGATACCGTGATTTGCGAACGGGTTTGCTATCATGATGTTGGTGAAGATATTTTAACAGAGGAATACCCCTATATGGAGTCAGTATATTTTAAGAGTGACGCAAAGTTGCTCGCCCTGGCGAAGCATGCTGGCAGTCACTGCGATGGGCGTATTTTCTTTGGAACGATGGTGACGGGAGAGCAGTTTATTGAAGACGAGCGGCGCGACGAAATCAACCGTCGTTTTGCGCCTCTTTGTGTGGATATGGAAACCGCGGGAATTGCCCATGCCTGCTATATCAACGACGTGCCGTTTTTGGCGGTGCGAACCATTACGGATACGGCAGAGCATAAAGGACTTGAAGTCTACAGCGACAACAGTGACAGAGCAGGGGAAATTGCCGCAGAGATTGTACTGAAAATGCTGCATGGGAACAATGAGTAGAGAAAGGGAGAAATCATGGGAACACAGATGATTAAAACAGAGCGGCTGACGCTCAGAAGATTTTACATAGAGGATGCGCAGGCGATGTACCGCAACTGGGCGTCCAGCAGAGAAGTGACAAAGTATTTGCCGTGGCCGGCGCATGAGAATCTCGAAGTGACCAAAGCGGTGCTGGAAGACTGGGATAGACAGTATGAAACCGAAGATTTCTATAACTGGGCCATTGTACCCGATGAAGTTGGGGAACCCATCGGCAGTATTGGTATAGCTGCGGCGGATGAAGATACTCGCATGATCGCCATTGGATACTGCATCGGCAGCAAGTATTGGCATCAGGGCATTACTTCTGAGGCGCTGCAGGCAGTCATCGATTTTCTGTTCCGGGAGACAAATTACAATCGAATTGAATCAAGACACGATGTGCGGAATTTCTATTCCGGCATGGTGATGCAAAAATGCGGTATGCAGTATGAGGGGACGCTCCGCGAGGTCTCAAGAGGAAATAACGGCCTTGCTGACTGCAAATATTACTCCATTCTGCGAAAAGACTATGAAGCAAAGACGGAAACCCGGCAGATTGCGTTTGAAGAGGCGGAGAAGGACGAGGTAATGGTGACTTTTGCGGGAAAGTTTCACGGCGAGACGGTAGGATTTGGACGCATTGCCCACTATGATGGCAGAGTGCCGGAGCTCTGCGGTATGTGGCTGACCGAAAAGGGAAAAGAATTGCTGGAACTCACTGCCTTTGCGGAAGGATTTTTCTTCTACCTGAAAGAGCTGGGTTATGAGGAACTGTATCTGATCGACGAGGATATGGATTTTGGCGATCGATACGGCTTTACACTGGAAAGCAGAGACGCATCGGGGTGGTATCCGAAATACGAGTTTCGGCGGAGGTTGGATTGAATTTGTTTCAGTCATTCTGGAATGCGATAGACCTCTTGCACATGCAGCTGCCATCCGTTATAATAGAATACAGAAAATGTCACAATATACTTTAGAATGATATGGAGGAACAATATGGATAAAAATAAACGCCCTGAAACGATGGAGCGTATCACGACACCGGCTCTTGCAGAAGCTTTTATAGAAGAACAGATTGCAGAGATCAAAGCGCAGGTAGGCGATAAGAAGGTATTGCTGGCTTTATCTGGCGGCGTGGATTCTTCGGTTGTTGCAGCTCTTTTGATCAAAGCCATCGGCAGTCAGTTGGTTTGTGTACATGTGAACCATGGTCTTTTGCGTAAGGGCGAACCGGAGCAGGTTGTAGAAGTGTTCAGAAATCAGATGAATGCTAATCTGATTTATGTAGATGCTGTAGATCGTTTTCTGGACAAGCTTGCTGGTATTGCTGATCCAGAGCAGAAAAGAAAGATTATAGGCGCTGAGTTTATCAGAGTTTTCGAGGAAGAAGCGCGCAAGCAAGAGGGTATAGAATTCCTGGCACAGGGAACGATTTATCCGGATATCTTGGAGAGCGACGGTGTGAAAGCGCATCATAACGTAGGCGGCCTGCCGGAGGATCTTCAATTTGAATTGGTAGAACCAGTGAGACTGCTGTTCAAGGATGAAGTTCGCGTAGTCGGTAAGGCGCTTGGCCTTCCTGACAACATGGTGTTCCGTCAGCCGTTCCCAGGACCAGGACTTGGTGTTCGTTGTTTGGGAGCAATCACTCGTGACAGATTAGAAGCAGTTCGTGAGTCTGATGCAATTCTTCGTGAGGAATTTGCAAAGAATGGGCTGGAAGGTAAGGTATGGCAGTATTTTACCGCGGTGCCTGATTTTAAATCTGTGGGCGTTAAAGACGGCGCTCGAACCTTTGCTTTTCCGGTGATTATTCGTGCGGTCAACACAGTGGATGCTATGACAGCCACGGTAGAAGACGTGCCGTTTGCATTACTGCAGCACATTACTGACAGGATTACGCATGAAGTGGAAGGTGTAAATCGTGTGCTTTATGATCTGACGCCGAAGCCAGTTGGAACAATTGAATGGGAGTAGCAGAAAGCAACGCGAAAATTCATATTAAATAGGAGAAAGTAAAATGGGTAGTTTGTATAATTCGTTAGCACAGACTTTTGGCCCATTGGTACAGATTATTTTTTCCTTTTTTATCTTGTTTCTGGCTATATGGTTTATTGACGTGATATAGAGAAAGATGGAAATCGAATGAATTTGAAACGATTGATTAGTGTTTTCCTATGTTCTGTTATGATGTTGTGCTTATTACCAGGTTGCGCGAAAGTCTCTGACAGCGTTTCAGATGAAAAAATGGCAACTATTCGTAATACAGCGGAAGAACGAAAGCAGTCGATTTTGGATAGCCCTACCGCAATTGTAAAAGCAGACAAATACGTAATGGGGGAAAGCTATTCCGGTACTGCTTATTATGTTTCTAATAACGGTAACGATAGAAACGATGGCTGCAGTCCTGAAAAGGCTTTTGCAACGTTAGAGCCTTTTCAGGAAATTGAATTAAAGTATGGCGATGCCATTTTCTTTGAACGCGGCAGTATTTGGCGTGCGGTAGAATTGCCTTGGAATATTCTTGGGACTCAGGGAATCACACTATCTGCTTATGGTGAAGGCGCAAAGCCGGCATTTTATGGCAGTGAAGAAAATGGGGCAGATACAGAAAAATGGGAATTATACTACTCTGATGAAAGTGGCAAAAAGATTTGGAAATTTTATCGTGAAATAACTGAGGTTGCTACGATTGTATTGAATGAAGAAAAAGTCGTATATCGAGATGTTGCTTATTGGAACGGCAATCAGTATCTCCAGCTGAATGATGCGCATCAACAGTTGACTGGAGAAGATTATGATGTAACAAAATTCTTGTCCGATCAATGGTGTTTTCCTGCCATCCAATATCCTGATAAGAGTACAGAAAACTTAGGAGAGCGTCTTTTTCGTAGTTGGGATGAGCAAACAGGTGAAGCAGTATTTTATAAAGGACCGCTATATTTCCGCTGTGATGCAGGAAATCCGGGAGAAATCTATTCTGATATTGAATTCATTGAACCATTTGCTTTCTGTGATGGGATGTCTGATTACCAAACATTCGATAACCTTTGTATCAAATACTCCAGTATGACATTCTGCAGTGGATTTGACGGAATCAAGGAAGCCTGTAATGGCGTAGTCCAAAACTGCGAGGTTGGCTGGATGGGCGGCAATGTATTTTCTTATGCAACAGGAGCAGAAGAAGGAGATACACGGATTCAGTTAAATGCAGGTCTGTTTGGCAGAAATGGCGGCGCTATGACTTTTGCTGGAAGTAATTATACGATTCGGAATAACTATGTGCATGATTCCTTTCAGGAAGGGATTGCGTTAGAGACCTTTGATGGCTGCGAAACAATGAGCAATAATATCGTTTCTGGAAATCTGATCGAGAGAACGACGCAAGGGATCCTGCTCTGTAACTGGGATAAAGAAGTAGACGAAAACCATATTTTCAAAGATATTTTAGTTGAAGATAATATTATATTGGACAGTGGTATAAATAATTTTCTTGGTACAGACTGGGAAAATGAATATTGTAATGCAATGGTTCTGCAGGGAGGTCCCTGTGCACAGGAAAATCTGATGATTCAAAACAATATCTTTGCTGTTGCGACAGGTGCTCTCGTACATATCAGCGAGTATAGCGAAAAATATTCTCATGTTTTTGAAGGAAATACGTATGCACAGATTGATGCTGAACTGCACTATATACCTTTCAACGGAATAGGCTTAAAAGATGACTATATGCTCTTGACAGATGAGAATGTTATTACCTATCTTGGCGATGAAACTGGTACTGTGAATTGAAAGCGCGGCAATAGAGCAATTTCTATACTTCTGCTTTTTAAAGATTTCCGATAAGCTGCAAGGGCCGATTTTGCCCCTGCTGAATGTCCCATAACGATATAGGACGCGTTGCTTTTATGCAATTTGTATGTTCATGCGTAAGCCCTGGGCAGCAGTCCTTGACACATTTATTTACAACTGATATAAATGTAAAGGGTGAAAAGCTTGATCTAAGCCTCTTCCTCCCGTTATCATAGCTGATAACAATTTGATAACGCCCCATTGTATAGGCTGGATAATATGGATACTTCAAATATTCAAAAGAACAAAAAACGCTCTGCTGAACGACAAATTCAGCAGAGCGTTTTTTTGCCCTTTTTTACTTTGTTTTGGCACTCGCTACATTCGGCATCATGGAGTGAAATCACGCCGCAACAGCTAGGACAAGTATAACGCTCTAACTGCTGTTGAATAAAGGAGGTTAGCCCATGCTCTTTCACAAATAGGCTGTTTTCCATCAGACTTGCGCCATACCGCTGGTTATAGCTTTTCTCTAGTTTTTTTATCAGCTTGCAGGGAAAGGTATCGCACTTATAGCAGTAAGTCAGTTCTTTGTCCTGCACACAATCTTTAATTTTGCACTTGCGGCAATACTCCGGCTTGCCATTGTCACCCGGCAAGCACCCGGCACAAGGATTTTTCCCATCAGCTGGACGGCAGAGCCGAGAAAACGAAAAGGCAGGAAATGCGCTGATACAGACAGTTAAACGTTGGTTTTTTCATCCCCCATTGCGTGACATTTGGAAGGTGAACACAGAGGAGTTAAGTCTCGCCCTTAATCCCTTGTTTGCCACCAAGCACAGGCACATATCTCCGTCAATGGCGGTGCAAAGCGCTGTTCATCTTGACCATTGGCAGAGATATGGGGCGGTGCTACTCCTGCTGGAAATTTGCCCGGTAGCATGGTATAATAGGGAAAACTTTATTTATTGCAGGAACATAACGGGAGGCGAAGAAGTTGGAGATTGAATTAAGACAATTATCACTTGAAAATAATGATGCAGAATACAACATGCTTCAAGATATTGGTGCGAACGAAAATGGGTTTACAAATGAAGTCAATGGAATGTCATTTGAACAATATAAGGAATGGCTCGTGCAAGAAAATAATTATTCAAATTCTCAAAATTTACCTGATAACTATATCCCACAAACCACCTATTTTCTGTATGTTGATAATGTGCCAGTAGGGATAGCAAGAATACGCCATTATTCAGCTGAATTCTTAGAGAAGCAAGGCGTTGGAAATTTTGGATATGGTATCGCAAAGTCACAGCGTGGAAAGGGGTATGGCAATGCTTTGTTTATTAGGGTGTTGGAAAAGTGTAAAATACTTGGATATAAAAAAACCAAGTCCTTTGTCCATATAGATAATGTCGCATCAAATAAAGTGTTTGTCAATAATGGGGCGATTCTTCTTGAGGTATTTGGCGGAACCAAAAACGTTTATGAAACAGTTATTGATAACGGAGAAGAATCGATGAATAGCAATTTTTAAGTTACCGAAATCATTGAAGAAGAAAGAAAATCATCTTTTACAAGAGCAGTGCTTGAGCAGTTACCAGATTGATTCGGAAGCAAAACAGCCTTAGATGACTATGTAGAGAAAGTGAAAAAGTTTCCTTATTGGGTTGCCTTCAATCAAAATAATCAATGCGTGGGCTTCTTTTCTGTCAAGATACATTATAGCCATACTGGTGATATTTTTGTATGTGGGGTGCTTCCTGAATATCAGCATAGTGGTATTGGAAAGATGCTCTAAAGTGAAGTGGAAGCGTTTTTTATTAACAATGGATGTAAGTATGCTGTCGTTAAAACATTAAGCGATACTGTCGATTTTGAGCTATATGAGAGAACACGGCGATTTTATGTAAGCGTTGGGTTTGAGCCGCTATTAACACTAACCGAAATGTGGGACGAAGAAAATCCTTGTCTCATTATGATTAAGTTGCTCATTTAGGCTATAATATGGGTAATATTACTCACTCTCCAGCCGATTTTTCTCTGATACTATTTTGATACTAAGAAAAGTTGCAATCAAAAATAATGGATGAAATACTAACAAATAAGCGAATATTTTATTTGCCAGATCACTGTAAATATGCTACAATACATTTGAATTTGACGAGTGGGAATAATTCTGCACATAAAAGCGAGTAGAAATTTCATGTGACAAATATCGTTGGGTTTGTGTTAAAATACTGATGGTGATAGGTTTCCGTTCAGATAAGTTTTTTGTGGTGATTAACATTCTAACAGATCCTATCGCTTTTTCTATGGACAGGGTGTCAAATCAATTGTAATTATACATGGTGTATATTACTCTAAATTTGGGAATTGTTAATTGATAAACATATGAGTTGCGGTGAGCGGTAAAAATCAGCACAGATGCGATTGCTGAATTGGGAAGAAATGAATTAGTCTCACTTGAGACTTTGGAGAAGATTTGCTGTGCTTTAGTTTGTTTTATAGAAAATATTTTGATATTTACGGCTGAATCACCCCAAGGAGAATAATGATGAATTCTTTAATTAGAGAAAAAGGCGGAACATTCTCGCTAAATAAAAATGAACCAATACATAGATGGTATTCTTATGTAGAAGGATACTCTTCTTGTTTAATTATTGAAGAATTAAAGATGCTTCTCGCATTGAACCCAGATATCGAAACGATATATGATCCCTTTTGTGGTACAGGAACGACTTCCCTTGTTGCGGCAACTCACGGTATAAAGTCTTTTTATAGCGAATCAAATCCTTTTATGCAAACTGTCATTGAGACAAAGATTAATGGTGTACTAAAATTGGATGAAGATACTGTGGTTAGAAAATTGATTGAATATCTTTCGTTAGTTAAAACAATCAAGGTGGCCAATTATGAGTCTTGGAACGGTTTTGAAAAGTTCTTTGGGGTAAAACAATTAAACGAATTGCTTACCATAAAAGACCTCATTTCTAAAGAAAACGATGAATCAGTTAAGGACATTCTTTCCCTGGCGTTGAGTGCCATTGTTGTTAAAGTTTCAAAAATGATAAGACGTGGAGATCTTCGTTATGCAACGGAGAAGGAATACCGAGAAGAAAACGTACTTGAATGTTTTGCTGATAAACTGAACGAAATCATTTTCGATATTCAACATCATAAAACCATAATCAAATGTGGTACGACAAAAGTTAGCGAAGATGCTCGTGATAATGATTATGTTGATACATTTGATTGTGTTGTCACTTCACCACCATATCTTAATGGAACGAATTACATTCGCAACACAAAATTGGAACTTAAGCTTAATGGCTTTATATCGAGCGAAAATGATTTGCCTAATTTCCATTCAAAGGGTATTGTAGCTGGAATTAACAGTGTTTCTAAACGCACTCATACAGATACAATTTTGCCGGTAGTAGAGCCTTATATAGAACTGCTGCGGCCGGTTTCTTATGACGAACGTATTCCTAAAATGGTAGCAGGCTATTTCAGAGATATGGATATGGTTATTCAAAAATTGAGCATATCTATCAAGTCCGGCGGTTTATTTACAATGGATATTGGAGATTCGCAATTTGCTGGTGTACACATTCCGACACATCAAATCCTTTCAAGCATATGCGCCCAATATGGGTTTTCTTTATATGATGAAGAAATATTGCGAGAAAGACGTTCTAAGAATGGCATGGTTTTATCACAAAGATTACTTAGGTACAGATTGGAGAAATAATGGATAAAGCATTTAGAGAAAAGGCAGAAGAATTTGTTTCTCGTCTACCATATAAACAATCGCCATACGGAAATAGAAATTGGGGGCATCCTTGGCATTCGCTTTGTTCCTACCACGGAAAATTAAAACCAGCGATAGCGCATTGGCTTATTTACGAATTTACGAGTGAAAGTGATGTGGTTTTAGATCCATTATGTGGAGTAGGGACGATTCCTTTTGAGGCTTGCCTACAGGGGAGAATAGGAATTGGAAATGATTTAAGCGAATTGGCGTATGTTGTTACCAAAGCTAAACTGGAAAAGCCTAATTATAGTGGTGCCCAAAAGGTTATATGTCAACTAGATGAATACATCAAGAAGAACAAAAACTTTCGATCCATTACGGAGTATGAAGACTTTGGTTTCAATGGGAAACTTCCACAGTATTTCGAGTGTGAGACATATAAAGAAATTCTGTGTGCAAGGGATTTTTTTCTTAATAGACTTCCCTCGGTTTCTGCTGAGGAAGCAATGGTCTTTTCTGCACTCTTACATGTGCTACACGGGAATAGACCCTATGCTCTTTCAAGACGTTCTCATCCATTAACACCGTATGCACCCACGGGAGATTTTGAATACAAAAGTGTAATTGACAAAATTGTTCAGAAAGTTAATACAAGCTATGCCAAGCTTGGACAAATAGAAGTAACGCAAGGTAGCGCTATATATGGTAATTACAGAGATTTGACGGAAAAAAGCATTAAAGCAGATTTTGTAATTTGTTCACCACCTTTTGCAGACTCTATTCGGTTTTACATGCAAAACTGGATGCGTCTGTGGCTTTGTGGGTGGGAGCCGAAAGATTATAAAGAAGCTGATGAGAAATTTTTGGATAAATCACAAGAAAAAAACTTCGATCTTTACTACAGTTTCTTTGAAATGTGCCACGATGTCCTAAACGACAATGGAAAAATAATTTTACACCTTGGTAAGACTAAGAACATAGATATGGGCGTTGAACTTTCAAAGCGTGCTGAGCCTTGGTTTGATATTGTTTATTTTGCTGGAGAAGATGTTAGCACAATTGAAAAACATGGCATTAAGGACAAAGGTGTAACAGTAGAACATCAGTATTTGTTTTTGCAAAAAAAATGAGGCGGGATTAACGTCTCGCCTCATTTGCATAATTTATTTTATGAGTGAATCGGCATAGGTTATCCAAGTTTCGGATAGTGCTGTCGCAAACTTGAAGAAATCGATGCCTGTATCGGCAAGAATACGATTTCTCAATTTACATACTTCGTTTTTATGCCCGGAGTTCTTCGCAAGCAAGTCATCAACATCAGTTGGATTTTGCAATCTTCTAAGTGCTTCTGGATTGTACTGTGGTGCTCCTGCCAGCAAATGATAATCAAAGCCTGTATATACTGCTAATTGGTGCAGCTTGGCATCGCTATAAAATTCAGAAGGCCATTTACCTGTCTTATTGCCGTTGCAATCATGGCAGAGTAACGTACCGGAGTCGGTTGTTGCAGGCCATAAATAGTAAACAGGCAGAGTGTGATCTATAGGCTTTTCCTTGTTTGCTGTTACGCCACTCAAATCTTTGCCACAATTAAAGCATTTAAGTCCATACTTTTGTTCAATCGCCTTGCGGCTCACACGAGTTGCACCAGCAACTTCTATTAAGAGACGCCTTTTCTGAGAAGATTCAAAGTGCTGATCGGAAGTTCTGGTTCCATTTTTGATGGCATTATAATTGGTTTTGCACATAATACATTCGCCCTGTCTCCCAGACTTCAATACAGCATGTTTATGGAAACACTCAATGGGTTTCAACGTATTACAAATCAAACAATATTTATAGAGTGCGGTATTTTCGATGTATTCATCATGGGAGACAACGAATTCGCCTTCTTGCACAGAGACAGCATCACCATTGTCATCATTAACATCCATAGAAAAATCAAACAAGTGCTGTTCACCTCCCGAATAATGTTCATATCCGCATTGGGGGCATGCGATAGAATAATCTTCGTCAATATCATCTTTTTTGACGGTAATTATTTCCGTGCAATCGGGGTTAAGGCATTGAAATACTTTGTAAAGAGTTTGTCCGTCCACATGAGCGGGACGATATTGCCCCACTTTATTTAGGTTACTGTATGTTTTTCTGCGTGCCATGCTCAGTCCTCCAAAAATAGTTTGTATGTTTCAATTTCAAGTGCATCAGCTATACGTTGAATATTTTCAAGTGATATACTTCTGCGATAGCATTCAATTGCACTAATATATGTTCTGTGAAGACCACATTTCTCGGCAAAGGCTTCTTGAGATATATCCAACGCCTGCCGATAACGTTTCACGTTTGTTCCAAAAACTTTTACAATGTCCATACTTATAAACCTCCATTATGTATGGTATGACGAAGAATACAATAAGTCTACATACAATGGGTAACATTCGAAAAAGTGATATACAAGAGGATAATTTCGTTTACTTTTCCTCCAGTCTTTTATGATACAAATTATCTATTTTAACAGAAAAGGAGAGATAATGGGGAGTACTTTTGTAAACAACGTTTTTTCGACTTTTGTCCCAATTTATGTTATACTGTTTTAGTAAAAAATTCAACGACAGGAGGACTTTTATGATAAAGCATATGATTTTATGGAAGCTGAAGGATATGCCGGAAGCGGCTAAAGAGGAGCAGATCAGACTGGTAAAAGCAGGACTGGAAAACTTATCCGGTAAAATCCCTGGTATGATAGATATTCATGTACAGATTGATAAACTGCCTACATCCAATGCGGACATGATGTTGGATACCACCTTTGAAGACGCCGATGCATTGACAGGATATGCGGTCAATCCGGACCATAATACCATAGCGGATACATACATACGACCATACATTGAAGCTAGGCTTTGTATAGATTACGAAATATAAAGCATTCACCTTTAGATTATGGTATAATGTCTACACACGGTGATTGGCGAGCTGAAAGCGAAGACAGAACCGATGTGTAACAGATGCCCAGAGCACTTAGCGATTGGCGAGCCGAGAGGCGAAGACAGAGGTTAGTGCTTATGGTATAATGAACGCGAATGATTGTAACGGCGTTGCCGCAAGGAAGCGTTCATTGAATCATGACTTGCGATTCTATATTCAGAGGAATCGTCATGGTATAATACATACATCTGAAAACAAAGAAACGACAGGAGGTACGGGAGTGACAGAACTATTAGCGCCGGCAGGAGATATGGAGGCATTGAAGGCAGCGGTTTCTAACGGTTGTGATGCCGTTTATCTGGGGATGCAGAAATTCGGCGCCCGCGCGTATTCATCCAACTTCGATGCGGCGCTCCTTTCTGAGGCGGTCAGATATGCGCACCTTCGAAATGTGAAAATTTATGTGACGATGAATACCATCGTTTTTGAAGATGAAATAGAAGCAATGAAAGCGCAGCTTTATATGCTGAACGAAATGGGCGTAGACGGCGTTATCGTGCAGGATTTGGCTGTATTTGACTATATCGCCAGTCATTTTGAGGATATGGAGGTGCATTGCTCCACGCAGATGGGCATTGACGATTTAGAAGGCACGCTGCTTTTTAAGGAGATGGGGGCAGACCGTGTAGTGCTTTCTCGAGAAGTACCCATCGAAACAGTTAAGGAAATCAGAAAGGCCGCGAAGATTCCGCTTGAAATCTTTGTCCACGGCGCGCTGTGCGTGTCCTATTCCGGCAACTGTCTGATGTCTGGACTGATCGGATACCGCAGCGGAAACCGGGGCAGATGTGTAGGCTCCTGCCGCAAGCCTTATGAGCTTCTCGACAGAGAAACGGGAGAATCGCTGGGATGCGGCTATTTGCTGTCCACCAAAGATCTCAACACCATCGATCGTATTGCGGATCTGAAAGAAATCGATTCCCTGAAAATAGAAGGCAGGATGAAAGAGCCTGCGTATGTGGCAAATGTAGTGGCAAAATACAGAGAGGCTCTGGATAATCGGGTTACCACGGAAGAAAAAGACGATTTGAAAAAGACCTTCAATAGAACCTTTACCAAAGGCTATCTGTTTCACGAAGACCCGAAAGACCTGACCAACATCGACAAACCCAACAATTACGGCTATGAGATTGGAACCATATCGGCATTTCGCGCTGGCATGTACGAAATCTCTTTGACCAGAGCGCTGAACCAGAACGATATCATCAGAATCGATCATGATGGCGAGGACGTGAACCTGTCTGTGGTCAAGCTGTATGACAGAGACGGCATGCTGATCAGCCGCGCAGACAGAACCTGCTATATCAAACTCAAAGAAAAGCTTTCCGTAGGCGATGTGGTATATAAGACCAAGGACTATCACTTCTATAAAGAACTGGAAAAGAATTTGGAAAAAGAATTTCGGCGTTTTCCACTGAACATGAAGGTCTATGCCTATCCCGGCGCAGCGCTGGTTATCGACGCGGAAGGACTTGGATGCAGATATCTTTACGAGAGTGAGGAAACTTTGGAGGAAGCGGCAAAAAATCCGACTACAAAGGAGCAGGTCGTAAAACAGCTCAGCAAGCTAGGCGATACGATTTTCGCGGCAGGGGATGTGGAATTTGAGGCGTACAACGCCTTTATTCCGGTCAAGATGCTGAATCAGGCGAGGAGAGCCATTGTGGAGGCGTTGTACGATGCCAAGCTTGCCGAAAAAAAGAGACGGACGAAAACGCCGGAAGCGAAAGAAAAAATATCCTTTGCGCAGAGGAAACCATATATCACAGCATCGGTTACTACGAAAGAACAGTACGACGCCTGCGTGAAGTGCGGTGTCAAAGAAATCTATTTTGACAATATCATCCGAAGAAATCAAATTTCCTATGAACGGCGGGAAGGGGAACTGTTGATCGGCGGTTACGGCGGCATCTATTATTATAGAAATCATAATCCTTTCGTGACGGACTATTCGATGAACGTGGTCAATGCGGAAAGTTGTCGCAAGCTTTACAGTTTGGGGGCAAAGAGGGTCACCTTGTCCTACGAACTGAACAGAAAACAGCTGGGCGAATTGCTTGACGCTTATGAGGCAGAAAACGACGGGTATCCGGCGCTGGAAATGATCGTATACGGCCGCGCGCCGCTGATGTTTACCAAATACTGTCCGATGAAAAAGATGGGACAATGCGGCATCTGCAAGACCAAATCCTATGAACTGAAGGATGAATACGGCGTCTTCCCTGTGCTGTCTTCTGCGGACTGTGCGACGACCATTCTCAATGGAAAGATTTTGAATCTTTTGGATGAAATGCCGTCCATCGAAGGGGTTGAGGCGTTCCGGCTCAATTTTACCATTGAGTCTGCGGAAGAAGTGGAACAGATTGCAAAGGCTGCAATTGGAAAGCTGCAGGGTTCCTGTGCCGACACACTGTTCCGCAGGGAAACCGATACGAGAGGACATTTTAATAAGGAAATTATTTAGCAGATAAGGGGATCAAAAAAATGATTCGAGTAGAAAAACTTTCCTATGGTTTTCCGGCAAAGGATCTATATCACGAGATTTCATTTACCCTTGAAACAGGACAGCACTGTGCTCTGATTGGAAGCAACGGTACAGGTAAATCAATCCTTGCCGACATGCTGATCCGTCCGGATGAATATCTTTTTGATGGAAAGATCATCAAAGATGAAAGCTGTAGAATCGGATATGCCAGTCAGTTCAGCATTAGAGATAAATTGCAGGAATGCACTGTTTTTGAATATCTCAGCCAAAAATTCTTAGAGAACCAAGAGAAAATTGCTGCGGTTTGTGAGGAAATGGCAGTTTCAGAGGATGTGGAAACTGTATGTGAAAGATACCAGGCGCTTTTAGATATGAATGAAGCTATGGACGGCGGCAATTATGAAAGCAATATCCGCAAGCAGCTTCATGTGGCGCGAATGAGTGATTTGGAGGGAACCATGCTGTCGCAGGTCAGCGGCGGAGAATATAAGCTGCTGCAGATTATGCGGGAAATGCTGCTGTCTCCCAATCTTCTTATTTTGGACGAGCCGGATGTATTCCTGGATTTTGCAAACTTAAATGGTCTCTGTCAGCTGATCAACGAATACAGGGGAACTTTGTTGGTGATAACCCATAGCAGATATTTGCTGAATCATTGTTTCAACAAGATTTTGCACCTGGAAAACGGCGATATGCAGGAATATGATGGAAACTATACAGAGTACCGTTGTTCCATTTTGAGAGAAAAATTAAAGCTTAGGCTTCAGAATTTAGAAGAACAGGAAGAAATTGAACGCACTGAAGAAATGGTTGAAATTCTTCGTAAGAGAGCGACGGTTTTGGTAAATCCCGTTATTGGGAGATCTGTAAATGCAAAGCAGTCACAGCTGAACCGTCTGATTGCAAGACAGATAAAGGCTCCGTTTATCGAAGTCCGCACGCCTGAGATTGTTTTGCCAGATGTTGAACCTGAAGAAGGAAGAACTGTATTAAGCGTTAAGGATTATCAGCCGTCATTCGATAAGGATCTGCTGCGGAATGTAAGCTTCACACTTCTTGCTGGAGAAAAGATTGCCTTTGTTGGGGCGAACGGTACAGGCAAAACTACTTTGATCCGCGATATTCTGACGAACAATCATCCTTCCATTCATATGGACGAAAATACTAGCTTCGCATGCCTGTCGCAGCTTCAGGGTGAGCTTATTGATGAAAAAAAGACGGTATTTCAGGTTATGCAGGACCAGGGATTTCATACAAGGAGAAGCACCGGGGCATATCTTGCGAAGCTTTGTCTTGAGGAGGATCTCTTGGATCAAAGGGTAGGACAGCTTTCGGGCGGTGAACAGAACCTGCTTCAGATTGCTTTGGTTGCAAATTCCGATGCAGAATTTCTGATTCTCGACGAGCCGACAAGTCACTTGGATATATATGCACAGCTCGCTTTAGAAAAGGCTGTTTCTGAATATAAAGGGACTGTACTTATGGTCAGTCACGACTTCTATCTCGTTGCAGGCTGTGCAGATTATGTGCTTTTTGTAGAAGACCATACAATACGACGTATGCGCATCAGAAACTTCCGAAGGAAGGCGTATGATAAATATTTTGATCAAAAATATTTAGAAACAGATAAGAAAAGACAGGAATTAGAGACACATATTACATCCGCGTTTAAAAGAAATGATTTTGCTGCTGTAGATAAATTATGTCTGGAGCTTGAAGGATTGAGTGAGAAATAATATATTCACCGGGAGAGAATTTAAAAAGAGCCAGCTGGTTTTCGATAAAGCCAGTTAGCTCTTTTGCTTTTATTCCATGTTTTTGGTTAGTTTTATGATTCTTTTACGGCTAGCATTTCATCTAATGCTTCTAAGAGCACCTCTATGTCGATCGGTTTGGCTATATGACCGTTCATGCCGCATTTGAGGGCTTCCCGTTTGTCCTCGTCAAAGGCATTAGCTGTCATTGCGATAATCGGAATGTCGGAGTATTCCTTGTTTTCCAGTTTTCGAATTGCTTTGGCAGCGTCATAACCGTTCATTACAGGCATTTGAATGTCCATCAGGATCAGTTGGTAGTATCCCGGTGTAGATGCCAGCAGCATATCAATTGCGACCCGGCCGTTTTCAGCGACGTCCACAGTGAGGCCTGCTTCTTCTAGGATAGCTACGGCGATTTCCTGATTTAATTCATTGTCTTCAACGAGCAAAATGTGTCCGTCACGTAGAACTTCCGGCGTACTGATGTCGTCGGAATCCTTTTGATCGCGGCTGACAAGCGAATGTAGACAACCGCGCAGTTCAGAGAAGAACAGCGGTTTGCTGCAGAATGCGGTTACGCCTGCTTCTCTCGCTTCATCTTCAATGTCAGACCAATCATACGCAGTCAAAACTATAATCGGTACATTTCTTCCAGTCTCCTGTCGGATTCTTCTGGCTACCTCAATTCCATTCATGTCAGGCAGAAGCCAGTCGATGATGTAGACGAAATAGTGATCATTTCTGGAAACAGATTGACGCGTACGCAGAACGGCTTCTTTTCCTGACAAAGTCCATTCTGCCCGTAGTCCGATTTGCTGCAGCATACAGGACACGCTGTCGCAAGTGTTGTAGTCGTCATCTACAACCAGCGCCCGGAGACCATTTAGCTCAGGAATGGGAACGGGTTCTTTTTTACCCTGGTGATGAAGACGGAAGGTAAGTGCGACAATGACCTCTGTGCCAACGCCATGCTGACTTTTTACTTCGATAGTACCGTTCATCATATCGACAATATTTTTAGTAATTGCCATACCGAGCCCTGTCCCTTGAATACCGCTACTGGTAGAATTGCGTTCCCGCTCAAAAGGCTCGAAGATGTGAGCTACAAAGTCTTCCTTCATTCCAATGCCGTTATCTTTGATGTGAAATTCAAAGTTTGCGAAGCCTGGCGCGGCGCCTGGTTTTTCGATCACCTTCAGACTAACTGTACCCCCGGCACCAGTGTACTTAATCGAGTTGCTCAAAAGGTTTAGAAGCACTTGATTTAATCGCAGGCGGTCACAGCAGATTTCCTCATTTTCGATATCGATAGCGTCCAAATATAGATCTAGCTGTTTCGCGTTAACATCTGCCTGTATAATGTTGTGCAGTTCGTGAAGAATTTCCGGCAAACTGCAGGGCTGTTCTTCCAGATGAATTTTGCCGCTTTCTATCCGGCTCATATCCAGCACGTCGTTGATCAGACTCAGTAAATGATTTCCGGAGGTCATGATTTTTTTCAGATATTCTGCAACCTGCTCTTTATGGTCGATGTGGGTGATTGCAAGAGCTGTGAATCCAATGATTGCGTTCATCGGCGTACGAATGTCGTGAGACATGTTGGATAGGAAGGTACTCTTTGCTTTGTTAGCGCGGTTTGCCTGTGAAAGAGCGTCTTCAAGCAGAGCTTTTTTTTCGCGCTCGTCGCGCATTTCCTCATCCAGACAACGGAATCCCAGTACAATGCTTCTGCTTTCGTTCCAATTTCCTGCCCGAACCGCTTTCATCTGAAAATATCTGATTTCACCGCAGCAGGTTGTGCGGTAATTGATATAGCACATATCCTTTTTCGAAAGCTCTTTTTCCAGATGTTCTTTGGAAGATACAAGTCTGAAGGCTTCTTTATCTTCTTCATGAATACTGTCCGCTATATATTGCCCAAGACAATCTTCCAGAACCAGATCGCCGTTGAAGATCGTTGTCATAATATCATTTTTACATTCGCCAATACGAAGGACTTTGCCGGCGCCTGTATCCAGATCAAAGAAGCAGACGAGGACATACTCGATACTGAGAGCGTGAACCAGCTCCATCTGGCGGCGTTTATCTTCTAAGCGTTCCCGATCCTCCTGCAGCTTTTGCGCAGTACGGTCTAAGAGATAGCGTTGGTAATAGAGCTGACCGTTTTCCTGAATCAGTTTGATGTTACCGGTAACATAGAGAACTTCGCCGTCAGCGTGTCTTACGCGGTAGTCTACACTGACATTATCACCCTCATTTTTGAGAGAACGAATAGATTTTTGCAGTCTCTTTTTATCTTCGGCGAAAACAGAGGCGGCAACCAAATCAAATCCATCTTCGACCAACTCCTTTTCGGAATCGTATCCTAAAATGCGCAGCGCCGCTTTATTGATGCTGATAATATGAGAACCGTCTAAACTGTGGCACATAATGCCGCAGTCCATAGTGGTGAACAACATTTCTAACGTTTGATTTTGTTGAATGAGTTCATCAGCGTAAGCTCGCTCTTGGGTGATATCGATGCCGATACCCATGGTGCCCATGACGCTTCCATCCAAATCGTATAATGGCGATTTATATGTAGTCAGAATTTTAATTTCGCCGCTGCTGAGAATTGTTTCTTCAGAGACGCACGTTTTCTGGGTTTCCATGACGATACGTTCGGATTCGATACAGGCGGGGTCGTCCTTTTCCACATCCCAGATGTAGGCGTGACCACGTCCTTCGACCTGGGATTTAGTTTTGTTAACTGTTTTGCAAAAACTGTCATTGACCTTCTTGTGAATACCGCTCTTATCTTTATACCAGATCAAATCCGGGGTGCTGTTAATGGTAGTTTCCAGATATTGTTTAGTTTGCCATGCATCCTTTTTTTCTTTGTATCCACGATACCATTTTTTAATGTGGAACTGGAGCAGAGTGTCAGGCATGGATTTGGGCCAGATATCTGTAATGTTAGAAAACCAATTTGTTGAATTTTCAATCTGCAATATGTCAGTCAAAAGGATTAGTTGTGATTCCGCCTGCTTCCATTTTATCAATAGCTGTAAAGCGTTTGACAGGTCGGTCTCCGGTAAATCAACTAAAATAACGTCGGCCTTTGCAGCTAACGATTCTTCGGGCTTCTCACTTTCAAGGAATTCATGTGTAAAGTGTTCAAAAGGTGAGACTTCTTTTAGCTGTTTCCATATCCGGCGTTGACAGCCGATCAGGTAGAACCGTATATGACAATGGTACATAAATAAATATCCTCCCTATCATGTGGTTTTTCGGGTCTAAAAGTAGGATGACTGCATGCAGAGGGCAGGGCTCATTGAGAACTACTGCTGAATATATGCAAAAACAATCCAATTATCTACTCTAAATTTTACTGCGCATATCGTGCAATGTCAATGTTTTAAAATTGATTAGAAGGAAAAAAGGTGTCAGACTTAAGTATTCTTTGTTTTCTCATGCTAGATGATCGCAGAATGTCCTGCGGCTTTTCTTACTAGACAGAGAGGTGAAGAAGGATTATAATAAGATAAATCTAAAGCTACATGATATGGGGGAGAAGAAAACAATGGCATTTGATTATAAAAAGGAATATAAAGAATTTTATCTGCCGCCGAAGAAGCCGGAAATCATAGATGTTCCGGCCATGAATTTTGTTGCGGTACGAGGCCGGGGAAATCCCAATGTCGAAGATGGACAATATCAGCGAGCGTTAAACATTTTGTACGGTGTATCTTTTACTATTAAGATGAGTTATAAGGGCAGTAGAGAGATTGAAGGATATTTCCCTTATGTTGTGCCGCCTCTTGAAGGCCTTTGGTGGCAGGAGGGGATTTGCGGCGTGGATTATGGACGTAAAAACGACTTCCAATGGATTTCTATGATACGGCTGCCTGAATTTGCAACGGAAGAAGTGTTTCAGTGGGCGGTAGAAGAAGCGTCGGCAAAGAAGAAAACTGATTTCTCGAAAGCAGAGTTCCTTTCTTTTGCGGAAGGCTTGTGTGTGCAGTGTATGCATATCGGTCCATATGATGATGAACCTGCTACCATTGAGAGCATGGATCAGTTTGCATTGGAGAAGGGACTTTTGCTGGATTTTTCTGATCAGCGACGACATCATGAAATATATTTGAGTGATCCAAGGAGAGCAAAGCCGGAGCGGCTGCGAACCGTGATTCGCCATCCAGTAAAAGAAGTATGATGGGATAAATAATTCTTTGAGTAACAATAAGAGAAGCACTGTAGCGTTGAACTTCAGTGCTTCTTTTTCAAGTATGAACTAATCAGAGCGAAGACCTTTTAATGGAAGGGCTAGCGCATGACCTTTTTTAGCAATATCGGTGTGATAATCGTAGTGACAATAACTACGAGAACTACCGGCGAGAAAAGCTGACCGTTGAGCAGGCCCATATTATAGCCTTTTTGAGCCACGATCAGAGCGACTTCGCCACGGGAGATCATGCCGATGCCGATACATAGTGATTCATGATTAGTATATTTACATATTCTTGCGCCCAAGCCGCATCCAAGAATCTTGGTGAGGACCGCGATAACCAGGATTAACAGGGAGAAGATCCACATGCTGGTGGTCATGCCGTTTAATTCTGTCTTGATACCGATACTTGCGAAGAATATCGGTGAGAAGAACATATAGCTTGGTACTGTCATTTTACGTGCGATGTCAGACTTAACTTCGTAGGTGGACAGGAATAATCCAAGGAGATAAGCGCCGGTAATATCGGCGATACCAAAATACTGCTCTGACACAAAGGAGATGATCAGAACAAAGGCCATGATATATATGGAAATTCGACGCTTGTCCTTCAGACCGTCTATGGTGGATCTGGTAGCCTGCAGAACAATTGCTATGACTGTCATGAAGACCAGGTACAGACCGATTTTGATCAGGATGGTGACGATACTGATGGATGGGTCTTTCAGACTGGTAACTATAGTTAGGATAATGATGCCTATAATATCGTCCAAGACGGCAGCGCCTAAAATAGCATTGCCTACAGGTCCGTTCAGTTTGCCCATTTCACGAAGCGCTTCTACGGTTATGCTGACGGAGGTGGCCGTCAAAATAACACCCATGAAGACAGCGCAAAGAACCTGATTGAAATCAGATGAATCCACATGGAAATAGAAATAATAGCATGCAGCGCCGCCGATTAGCGGCAATAAAACGCCCATGGAAGCGATAACTACCAATGAAACGCTATTCTTCTTTATTTCATTAACATCGGTATCCAGACCTGCGATGAACATGAGCAGGATAACGCCGATTTCTGCTGATTTAGCGAGAAAATCCGTTTCGCCAACTAATCCCAGGACAGATGGCCCTAAAATAACGCCAGCCAGAAGTGCGCCGACAACTTGCGGCATGTTGACCTTCTCAGAAAGGCTTCCTAAAAACTTTGTCGACAGAATGATAACCGCGACCGTTAGTAGAAAATAATAACTAGTCATATCAAATTACCTCAACTTTCATTCACTGAGGACATATTCTAACACCAAAAAAGTTCTTTGTAAACAAGCAAATCGTGAATTTGATATAAAAATAAAAAATAAGGATAAAGACTTATTTATATTTACCGGATTTTCTCATTTTTTTTGAAGTTATTTCTCGAAATTCTTTGACAAATCTCCAAAAATATAGTAAAATATAGGTGAAAATAATCTGAGAATCTCGGAATTAGTTTCTAAGATTATAGTTAATACTATGCGCCAGAAATATAAGCAAAGAAAAATACATTGGGCTTGTCCCAATGTATTTTTATACATAGCAATAAAAATATGTAACGGAATTGAAGTTTTTTCTTTTTCGGAGGGAGATATATAATAATGAAGAAAACAGTTCTAATCACAGGCGGCTCTCGAGGTATAGGCGCTGCCGCTGTCAGAGAGTTTACAGCGAGGGGTTATGCCGCAGCATTTTTTTATAAAGAACATGAGCGGCAGGCGCAGATGGTTGCGGAGGAAACGGGAGCTATAGGAATTTGTTGTGATGTATCTTGCCGGAAGGCTGTGGCGGAGGCGGTGAAGAACGCACGCATATATTTAGGTATATCTGCCTTTGATTGTCTAGTTCTCAATGCCGGGATCAGTAGAGAAGGTCTCTTTATAGATGAAGATGAGAGCCATTGGAAGCAGGTTTTTAACGTCAACCTAGGAGGAATAATCAATGTGACGAGTGAGATTGTTCAGCCAATGATAAACAAAGAATCCGGAAGTATCGTTATGCTTTCCTCCGTTTGGGGACAGACTGGCGCGTCATGTGAAAGTATTTACGCGGCTTCCAAGTCGTCAATTTTGGGTCTGGCAAAATCACTTGCAAAGGAATTGGCTCCGTCAGGTATACGAGTTAATGCTGTAGCGCCGGGGGTTATAGATACTGATATGAATGCATGCTATAGCCCAAATGACATGAAGGCTTTGGCAGAGGATATTCCTTTAGGACGGTTGGGAGCCGCTGAGGAAGTCGCAAAGGCTATTTGCTTTCTGGCGTCAGAGGACGCCTCATACATTACAGGGCAGGTTTTGGCTGTGAACGGGGGCTTTTACATTTGACAAGAGTGTGGTATACTTGATGTGTATCGATTAAAATAATAAAAAGGGGATATTTATGGACAGTATAATCAATGCGATACAGAACATTTTTCACGATATCGGCAGGTTCCTCGGTGGGCTTTTCAGCAATGCGGAGGATGTGGCGAAGATCGCGGGGGAAGACGGACTGCTATATACGGCTGTGGCAAGATGGATTTTTATTTTTCTGGCCGTGTTTATATTGCTGAAATCAATTTTATCCTTGCTCAGATCCAAGAATCCTTCGGAGGTCTGGGCGTATTTGCATATAAATAATGGAGAAAACATTCCAATTACCCATTGGGAAAATGTGATCGGCCGCTCAAAGAGCTGTGACATCAGCGTAGAAGATCCGGCCGTTTCCAGAAATCACGGGACTTTGACAAGGGATGACAAGGGTACGTGGTTCTATACTGATCTCGGTTCTAAAAATGGAGCATATATTAACGGACATAAGATTAAAAAAGGCAGATCTGCGGAGCTGAAGCCAGGAGATGAATTGAATATTGGTATGACGCAGTGCACGTTATTTCCCATCAGCCTGGAAGAAAGACGCAACAATATTCAGCTAAGGAAGATGGATACGATTCTGCTGTCTCCATGGCCGTCTTTAATCGCTCTGACTATCTTTCAGATCATGACGCTGCTGCAGTTAAAATTCGCCTTAGGCAAGGCGTTTAACAGTTCCATTGTCATAGCATTTTTGGGTATCTGTATTCTAATGTGGTCATATGTAATTTTACTGCGATCCATGCGCCGGAAGGGTTTTGAGATGGAAACGATTGCATTCTTTCTTTCGACGCTGAGCCTGGCTGTAACGGCAACCTGCTATCCGGAGGCCGTTTTTAAACAGTTCATAGCCGTGGGCATGGGTGTGGCGTTGTTTGTATTTATGTGCGCCTATTTGCGAAACCTGAAGCGTGCTAAAGCTATCCGTAATTTGATGTATATAGGGGCGGCAGGCCTTTTGATTTTCAATCTTGTATTTGGTACCACCAAATTCGGCGCGGCGAACTGGGTAGAGATCGGCGGTTTTTCCATGCAGCCGTCAGAAATTGTGAAACTTGCATACATATGGGTAGGTGCGGCTTCTTTGAACGAACTCTTCGAGAAAAAGAATTCATTAATTTTTACTGTTTTTTCTGGATTTTGTTTCTGCTGTCTAGCGCTCATGGGAGACTTCGGAACAGCGATTATCTTCTTTGTTACCTTTTTGGTCATTTCCTTCCTCAGAAGCGGCGATTTTACAAAGCTGATTCTGTTGGTCGGTGTTGCTTTCGCGGGCGGATTGATCGTGCTCAAGTTCAAAGCTTATATTGCGGAGCGTTTTGCGGTGTGGGGAAACGTATGGGATTATGCCGAGGGGCTTGGGTATCAACAGACACGAACTATGACGGCGGCGGCCAGCGGCGGTATGGTCGGCGTTGGCGCGGGTAACGGATGGCTCAATCAGGTGGGCGCGTCTGATACAGACCTTGTCTTTGGGCTGCTCATCGAGGAGTGGGGTCTGATTGTAGCCTTGCTGGCAGTGCTATCTATTATTACGCTGTCCATTTTTGCTGTCAGATCTATATGGGCAGGAAGGTCTACCTTCTATACAATCGGCGCATGTTCCGCCATGTCTATGTATCTGTTCCAGACGATACTCAATGTATTCGGCTCTGTCGATTTATTCCCGCTGACAGGTGTAACGTTCCCCTTCGTATCCAACGGCGGTACGAGTATGATCGCCTCATGGGGGCTGCTCGCGTTTCTGAAGGCTGCTGATACGAGGCAGAATGCCAGCATAGCGATCAGCTTATCGGAAAAGGGACTGAAACTGGAGAAAGGGGATGACGAGTTATGAAGAAATTAGAGAAGCGTGCGATCATCTGCCTGACTATGGCAGCAGTGCTGTTTTTGGGTATCTGTGTGTTTACCTATCGCTTTGTGACAAAGGGCAGCGACTGGGCGACCTTCTATGTGAATCAGCATATCTACAGTGAAGGCCGATTATCTATCGGAACGATTTATGATGTCAACGGAAAGCTTCTTGCCAGAAACAAAAATGGAAAGGTTCGATACAATAAGGATGAATCCATTCGCCGCGCCACGGTGCATGCTGTAGGTGATATGGATGGAAATATTGCGACAGCTGCCAGAAGCGCGTTTAAAAGCCGCCTAGTAGGATATAACCTGCTAACGGGCACGTACAGTATTACAGGAAAGGGTAATGAACTGACATTGACCATCGACGCGGAGGTATGCAGAGCAGCATACGAAGCCTTAGGCGGCAGAGATGGTTTAGTAGGCGTATATAATTATGAAACCGGGGAGATCATTTGCATGGTCAGCTCGCCCGGCTTTGATCCGGAAAACCCACCGCAGGTGGCCGAAGATGATACATCGGGCTTGTACATTAATAAGTTTTTGTCCGCAAACCTGATTCCAGGCTCCATCTTTAAACTGGTTACTTCAGCAGCCGCCATTGAAAATCTGGACGATTTGGATACATGGAGTTACACCTGCGCCGGCGTAAATTATATCAATGGAGAAAAAATTACTTGTACAGCTGCCCATGGCACGGTGGATTTTGATCGTGCGCTGGCCGTTTCTTGCAATTGCGCTTTCGCGGAGTTGGCACAGCGGGTCGGAGGCACTTTGATGGAAAGCTATGTGGAAAAGCTGGGGCTTACTGCGGCTTATGATATTGACGGAATAAAAAATTCCCGTGGGGAATTCGAGTTTCCTCACGAGGCGCCATTAAATCTGGCCTGGGCGGGTATCGGGCAGTATAACGACCAGCTGAACCCGTGTTCCATGTTGGTATATATGGGGGCAATCGCCAGAAATGGAATCAGTGTAGAACCTCGCTTAATTCATTCAGCATTGTCCGGCCCTTCTGAGACCGAAAGAATGATCAAAACATCCACGGCAAAGAAGCTCCAGAATATGATGAAAAATAACGTGACAGTCAGTTATGGAGACGGTAATTTCCCAGGTCTGGACATTTACGCTAAATCCGGTACCGCTGAAGTTTATGGACGTGAGCCTAACGCGTGGTTTACAGGATTTATCAAGAACAAGAATGCACCGTACGCTTTTATCGTTTGCGTAGAAAACGGGGGCTACGGCAGTTCCGTAGCAGGTCCTATTGCTAATCAGGTGCTGCAGGCCGCAGTCAATCGTTAAACCTCGGGAGGTTGTTATGAACATCTATGTACCCTTTATTTGTCTGGCTGTAGGAACCGCCGTCAATTGGCGCGGTTTGCCGACAGTGGCGCTGAAAGCCTTTGATTGGCTGATGAACCTGGCGCTGGTGGCGCTGATGCTGGTAATCGGTCTGAATATCGGTGTCAGCGACGGCGTTATGGAGAATTTAGGGAAGATTGGAGTTCAATGCATTGTGATATCCTTTGCAGCTATCTGCTGTAGTGTAGGTCTTGTCTGGTTCTGTGAAAAGACCGTAATGCCCCTTGAAAAAATCCGGTTGCAGATGATGGACGAGCAAAGGGTTTCAGACACGGCGTTTTCGGAAATGCCGGAAGAAGACGGCGGTAGAAACCATGTTTCACCGCTGATTTTTGTTATGCCAGGATGTATCGCGATCGGTATTGTGATCGGCTTCTTCTGGATGCAGAACCGAAATACCGCCTGGTTGGATACAGCTCTGACAGTTTCCCTTATATTTCTTTATACCGGTGTGGGAGTGAGCCTTGCTTCCAATAAACAAGTATTTGGCTACATTCGAAGACTGGGACTTAGAATTGTTTTTATGCCGGCGGCTATTTTTGCAGGGTGTCTGGTCGGAGGTTTTCTTGCGGGATGGCTGCTAAGCATGCCGGTCAGCTGGTCAGTGCTATCTGCCAGCGGAATGGGGTACTACAGTCTGACAGGCGCTTTTTTGACGGATTCCTTTGGAATTGAAGCCGGAACATATGGATTTATTGTCAATATTCTTCGAGATGTATTGACCGTTTCGCTGCTGCCGATTCTGATAAAAATTAGCAAAGGCAGTCCTATCGCCTCCGGCGCGGCGGGATGTATGGATACCATGCTTGTGCCGGTTAGCCGTTTTGTAGGGCCGGAGCTTTCCGTGGTTGCCTTAATCAGCGGAACGATTCTAACTTTTGTTGTCCCGCTTTGGCTGCCCTTTGGCATTGCGCTGCTGGGATAGAGACGCGTAAGGTAAAAGACTGAAACACAGTGCTTTTTCATTGTGCTTCAGCCTTTTTTTGTAATCTATTTCAATTCCATCTTGTATTTTTCGAATTCAGGCTCGTTGGCCCATACAAAATGCGCTGGGCGGATTTCCTGCCATGACGGTTTTTGTTCACTGTAGTCATGGCAGCTGAGAATATGGGATCAGTATTTGACATGCAAAGCATGTCCTGCTACAATTTATTAAGGATTTTGTAAGAAACACCACCGCCGCTTTGTAATAATTAAGCGGTATTCTATAGCTGTAGACGAAAGGAGAAGGGCGCATGAACATTTTAGTTTGTGATGATGACAAGGAGATCGCTGGGGCGATAGAGATTTATCTGAGAAACGAGGGGTACACTGTGTTCAAAGCTTTTGATGGGGTAGAAGCGCTGAACACGGCCAGAGATAAACAGGTTCATTTGATTATCATGGACGTGATGATGCCAAAGATGGACGGCATGCAGGCAACGATGAAAATTCGGGAGGAAAAAAACATTCCGATTATCATGCTGTCGGCTAAGTCAGAGGATTATGATAAAATCACAGGTCTGAATGTCGGTGCAGACGATTATATCACAAAGCCCTTCAATCCGCTGGAGCTTATCGCCCGGGTAAAGTCTCAGCTGAGACGCTATGTGGATCTGGGCAGCATGGAAAAAAAGAATGGCGTCTATAAGACAGGGGGGTTAGAGGTTGATGACGAGGAAAAGACCGTAAAGGTGGACGGACAGTACGTCACCGTCACGCCCACCGAATTCGGCATTTTGAAGCTATTGACGCAGAATGCAGGAAAAGTATTTTCTATGGAGCAGATTTATGAAAGCGTTTGGAACGAACCAGCTTATAATCCGGAAAATACTGTGGCGGTTCACATTCGTAGGATCAGGGAAAAGATAGAAATTAATCCGAAAAATCCAAGATATTTAAAGGTGGTGTGGGGAATTGGATACAAAATTGAAAAGCAGTAGAAAAGCTGTCCTGTGTGTGAGTAATAGTGTGTGTGTTGTTTCTGTATGCGCGGCTGTGGTTTTGGGATGCATGTTGGCGCTGCTCTATCATCTTAATGGTAGCTGGCATGAAAGTATAGACGCTTTGGATGCCGAGATATCAAGGCTGTGGATGTTTGAAGTGATCGCCTTTTTTACAGCTATTGTCACCTTGATTGTTAGTATGTGGATGACAGGAGAGCGAAATGAAAAGGGTCAGATTGAGCTTAACTGGTTCGATCGTATATTTACGGATTTACAACTGACAGCGGGCATTGTATCCGGGTGTTGTGTCTTCATGATTTGCATGGCTGTAATAGATGCGTTGGTTGGCAACCCATGGTTTGCGGACCGGTTTGAGATGTTAACAGAAGCGCAGCAAAAGGAGTATTTAGATTGGCATCAGGTCTATGCATCGGGATTTGAGCCCCAGTGGCTGGAAAACTTTCTCATTATTTCGGGATTGATTCTTCTGGTAAGTTTTACGCTTTTGGTATTGCTTTCGATTGTAAAGAAGCTGAAGGCGAGGGCCTTCTGGAAGAATACAATCATCGGCAGATTTGCCTGGTATATTTATGAGGCGGCAAAAGCCAGCGACGATGTGTTTTGGAAAATGATGATCGTTATGGTAGCGGGAAGTCTGTTGTCAGCAACTTGGTTTCTTTTGATACCGGTTCTGGTATTGATCTTTATCTTCGTGCCAAAATACGCTCGTAAATACGCGGCAATAAAAGAGGGGGTCAGAGAGGTCAAATCGGGAAATCTGGATTACAAGATTCCAGTTACCGATCATGGAGAGCTGGATAGATTGGCTATGGATATCAATGAAATATCCGCGGCAACATCTATTGCCGTACAAAATGAATTAAAGAATCAGAGGATGAAAACAGATCTGATTTCTAATGTGTCCCATGATCTGAAAACGCCGTTGACATCCATGTTGACTTATGTGGATTTGTTGAAAAACGAAGGTTTAGACAGTGAAAACGCGCCGCAGTATTTGGCGATTATTGATGAGAAGACTCGACGCTTACAAAAGCTGACAGAGGATCTCTTTGAAGCGGCGAAAGCATCCAGTGGAGCAATACCTGTAGAAATAGAAAAAATTGAAATGACCTCAATTGTTAATCAGGCGCTGGCTGAATTAGAGGAACGTCTGGCATCCAGCAATCTGGAGATTATTTTCACTAATAAAACAGACGACGTGTTTGTCATGGCGGACGGACAGCTTTTGTGGCGGGTTATTGAGAACTTACTGGTTAATGTAAGTAAATACGCTTTGCCCGGTAGCAGGGTATATATGGATATTCTGGAAAGGGGGGGCAATATGATTGTCCTTGAAATCAAGAATATGTCTAAAGAACAGTTAAATATCAGCGCCGATGAATTGATGGAACGGTTTAAACGCGGTGACGAATCCAGGAATACAGAAGGAAGCGGTTTGGGGTTGTCTATTGCGAAGGATCTAACCAATTTGATGAATGGATCCTTTGAGATTTCCATCGATGGAGATTTGTTTAAGGCTTCCGTGGCACTGAGACGAGCGAAGTAAGGGAAAATAAGTTCACAATGAAATCACTATACTAATTTGCAAATTTGTTGTATAATCAGTATAGTGATTTTTTTAATGGGGTGTAATGAATGAAACAATTTTATGCGGCGGACCTGCACGGACAGACCGAAATAACAGATTTTTTTATGGTTAAGAGCGCCGGTATCAAGGTAGGTTCTAATAAAAAGCAGTATTTTGACGTTTTATTAGGTGACAAAACAGGAGAGGTAAATTCCAAAAAATGGGATATTTCTGAACATGAAGCGCCAATGCTGGCGGCGATTAAAGAAGGAGATATTATCAAGGTAAGGGCGCAGGTCACAGATTGGCAGGGACAGACACAGTTGAGAATCGGACGAATTCGTATGAGCAATCAGGAAGACGGTCTGGATGTATCTGACTATATTAAGACGGCGCCAGAACCATCAGAAGATATGTATGCCTTTATCTATGGGACGGCTGAAGCTATGGAGGATCAGGATTTACGCCGGTTATGCACGAAGGTTTTAGCTGATAACAAAGAACGTTTGCTGTATTACCCTGCGGCAACCAGAAATCATCACGCGGAGTATGGCGGTTTGCTGTATCATGTAAAAAGAATGTTGATGACCGGTCTAAGAGTCTGTGAGGTCTATGAGAATTTAAACCGTGACTTGGTTGCGGCTGGAGTAATTCTTCATGATATCGAAAAATTAAACGAAATACAGTCTAATGCATATGGTATTTCTCCAGGATATTCCTTTGAAGGACAGCTTTTGGGTCATTTGGTTCAGGGAGTAAAGTTTCTGGATCGCACTTGCCGGGAATTAGGGTTCTCAGAAGAAAAGACTTTGATGTTGGAACACATGATCCTGTCTCATCACTATGAACCGGAGTTTGGCAGTCCGAAGAAACCCCTGTTTCCGGAAGCAGAGGTTCTGCATTATCTGGATATTCTGGATGCGAGAATGTTTGATATGGAAGATGCGCTTAGAGGCGTGACGCCGGGAGAGTTTTCAGACCGGATATGGACCTTGGATAATCGAAAAGTGTACAAGCCGAAAGGTGAATAAGAGAAACGGAGGAGTTGCGAAGTGATTAAATTTGATAAGGACGTATCTGCGGCGCTGCGAATTTTGGATAAAGCGGGATTTGAAACCTATGCGGCCGGCGATTGTGTCAGAGACGCGATACGGGGAGAGATTGTTTGGGATTGGGATCTTTATACCAGAGCAAAGATGGAGGATTTGGTGAAATTGCTGCCTGACGGTGTTTGCGCAAAGGATAAGAACGGGGAATTTTTGCGCATGGATTTTACTTATGAAGTGAAGCCTAAGGACGAATCAGAAGAATCTTTTATTGAGGGTTCAGTTTTGGACGTTCATCCTCTGGAAGGATCGATAGAGGACTTTCTTGCGGGGAGAGCGTTTACAGTGAACGCTTTAGCAGATAATCCGGAAAGAGGCTTTCTTGATCCGTATGGAGGCCGTGAGGATTTGAAAAAACATCTGATCCGGGCTATCGGCGATCCTGCAAAGCTGTTTCAAGAGAAGCCGATTTGTATGATGGAGGCTGTACGGCTTGCCGCAGAGATGGACTGCGACCTGCAGCAGAACATTTATGATGCGATTGTATCGAATTGGAGACTTTTGTTAGACTACAATATTGCCGAGATCCGTGATGAATTGGAACTGCTTGTGGTCTGCGAACATGCGGGAAAGGGCCTTTCTATGCTTGCGGAAAGCGGTCTTATGGCGGTAGTTTTGGGAGAGGAAATCGCCGGTAAAATGTCCATGAGCGATATGAACGCGTTTAAAATTCTTTGTAAAGGCATTGATAAGACTAAACCGGTCAGAACAAGACGTTTGGGGCTTTTGTATGCAACGCTTTCCGAGAAAAAGGGTTTGGCGGCTATCAAACGCATGCAATTTGATCCAAAGACTAAAATGCACTTAGACGACGCCATGACAGAAGTGATCAAGATTAATTTTCTCAACGACGAACCGTCCTTTAAGAGATATCTCTGTGAGCACGGATTAGAACGTTATGAATATGTACATAATCTGTCAAAGGCGCAGCGTATCGTATTCGATCATCCATCGCTGAAAATTGAATCGCGTAACTATAAGATGAAGACCATTATGGCACAAAACGAGCCTGTTTTTGTAGAGGATTTGGTGATCGACGCTAACGATATCATTGCGGCGGGTATTACTGATTCGCCGGAGAAGGCTGAAGAACTGCTGAAGCTGGTGGTTGCAGTAGTGCATCGTGAGCCTGCTAAAAACGAAAGAGAGGTTCTTCTCAAAGCCGCCAGGAAATATGCTCGAAATAAATTCGCAGCAAAGACCAGATATATTAAATGGGCGAGATAAATGGAAGAAAGACAAGGCAGTATAACTGAGATTATATTCCAAAATGAAGAAAATGGATACACCATTGCCGTTATGGAAACGGAGGATGAAATGTTCACGGTAGTAGGCTGTTTGCCTTCGTGCGCGAAGGGAAGCAGCTACCGCCTGCGCGGCGCTTTTAAGGTTCATCCCGTTTATGGCGAACAGTTTGCTTTCTCTGAATTTGAAGAAGTATTGCCTACGAGTAAAGCAGGAATCGAAGGATTCCTTGCTTCTGGTGCGATCAAAGGTATAGGTCCGAAGATGGCGGCGACAATTGTGGCGGAGTTTGGAGAAAATACCTTTGACGTGCTGGAAAAAGAGCCGGAGCGTTTAGAAAATGTCAGCGGGATAGGACCTAAGAAGGCGGCGCAAATTATAGAATCTTATTCGGCGCACAGAGAGTTTGCCAGTGTATCTATGTTTTTTCAGCAGTTTGGTGTTTCAGCAGAATATGCTTTACGATTATATAAGGTTTACGGCGCGGCTGCTGTGGATCTAATTCAGGAAAATCCGTATCGTTTGGTCGAAGAAGTCTACGGTATCGGGTTTAAAAAGGCTGATATTATTGCCGAGCGGATGGGAATTGAAAAGGAGAGTACATTTCGCATTAAAAGCGGAATAAAGTATGGACTGAGTTATTATGCTGCAGAGGGCAGCACGTATATGCCGAAGGAGGAATTGTGTGAGCGTGTCGCGCAGCTTTTGGATGTGACGCGCCAGCTGATCTTTGAAAACATTGTGGAGATGGCATTTGAGGGGGAGCTGCAGCTGGACAACCTGAAGGGAGAAACGGTGGTGTACCTGTATCCGTACTATTTAGCAGAGCAGCGAGTTTGCCGTAATCTTGCGGCGATTTCCGGGGCGTCTCTAAAATCCCTGTCTGTGGATATTGACAGCTCCATCCGTATGACAGAGAGAGAAACCGGGATCGTACTTTCTGAGCAGCAGGAGGCAGGCGTTAAGAGCTCTCTAACCAGTGGAATTTCAGTGATTACCGGCGGACCGGGAACAGGAAAGACTACAATTATCAATACCATTATCAATATTTTTGAACAGTGCGGCTTGAAAGTGGCTATCTGCGCTCCCACAGGGAGAGCCGCGAAGAGAATTACAGAGACTAGCGGACACTATGCCAGTACCGTTCACCGTCTGTTAGAATATTATTACTCAGAGGGTGAAGACATTATGCGGTTTGGCAAGACGAAAGAAGATCCGCTATCTTATGATGTTGTCATCGTGGACGAGGCATCTATGATCGATTTGATGCTAATGCAGGGACTTACAGAAGCTATTCGGCCGGGTACAAGGTTGATCATGGTTGGAGATTATGATCAGCTGCCGTCAGTTGGCGCCGGTAATGTATTGCGTGATATTATCGAAAGCGAGTATGTTCACACGGTGATTCTCAAAGAAATATTCAGGCAGGCAGAAGAGAGTATGATCGTAGTCAACGCTCATCGAATCAATAGAGGGGAATATCCTTTTGTTAATAGCAAGGACAAGGATTTTTTCTTTATGGAAAGAGCCAATGACGTACAGATGGTAAACCTAATAGTAGAGTTGGTAACGAAACGATTGGCTGCGTACTATGAGGGTATTGTACCGGTACGGGATATTCAAATTTTAACGCCGGTGCGCAAAGGGACGTTGGGCAGTATGGCTTTGAATCAGGCGCTGCAGCAAGCCTTAAATCCACCGAGAGAAGATCTGATGGAGAGAAAATTCGGAGATAGGGTTTTCAGAGAGAATGATAAGGTAATGCAGATAAAAAACAATTATCAGATGGGCTGGAAAAAGCGCAGAGATTTTTCAGAAGGTCAGGGCATCTTCAACGGCGATGTGGGTTTCGTGGAAAAAATTGATAAGGACGCCGGTCAGATGACTGTGATCTTTGATGAAGATAAATATGTTACCTATGAATTTTCCCAATTGGACGAATTGGAGCTTGCCTATGCTGTTACTGTACATAAGAGCCAGGGCAGTGAGTTCCCTATTGTAATCATGCCCGTTTCATGGTTTCCGCCGGTACTTGCTACGCGAAATTTACTTTATACGGCAGTAACCAGGGGCAAGCAGGTAGTGGTTTTAGTTGGCAGTGAGAGAAAAATGCACGCTATGATTGACAATAACCGGATCAAAATGAGATATTCCGGATTGAAATATAGATTACAGTCTTTGATGGAAGCAGAGGAGGGGACTTTTTGATATGGCAGGAGTGTTAAAAATTGCGTCAGCTGCGGTGGAAAAGGCCATGGATCTGCTTTATCCGCCATCTCTGTATTGCTGTTGCTGTGGCAATTTGATTGATGAAACGAGAAACTATAGTCTCTGCGATCATTGTATGGAGCGCTTCCGGTGGGACGGCGCAGATGTTAAGGAAATTAACGGGCTGAGGACCTTGCGGTGCGTTCAATACGGAATTTATGAAAGAACTTTAATCTTTTCACTGAAGTATAACGGAAGAACCTGGATCGCTCGTGAAATTGCAAAGATCTGTGCTGATCGATTGACCTTGGCAGAGATAGATTTTGATGTTATTGTGCCGGTGCCGCTGTATTGCAAAAAAGAGCGAAAGAGGGGATTTAATCAGGCGGCTTTGATAGGTCGTTACTTAGGACGAATATCGAAGCGACCCTGCCTGGAGCATGCTTTGATACGTTTAGAGGAAACCAGACCAATGCGGGGTTTATCACCGGAGGAGAGGAAGGACAACGTACAGGGGAAATTTATTTTAAACCCGAAGGATGCTGGAAAACTGGCAGGAAAACGGGTGCTGCTTTTCGATGATTTTTATACTACAGGCAGCACAGCTATGGCCTGTAAACAGGCTTTGGAAAACTCTGATCCAGCAGAGATGTTTTTTTTGGCTTTCGCGGCAAAATAGTTTTTCGGACAGTCCCGCGTCTGCCTGGGTCTGTGGTTGAAAATCCAAGCCAGTTGCGGGCAAAGGGATCCACGTAAGCTGATCCGCAAGGCGGCAGTGATCATGGCGCAGCTTAGATGTAAGTCCTCGGGAAAATCCCGGTTAAGGCAAGTGTGGGGGCAAAGACCAGGTCAGCCGGGCGGACGCGGGACTGTCTGAAAAAATATTTTGTATGCAAGAAAGATTTAGGTATGATTTTGCCTCAGAGTATGGTATACTATAGACAAACAAATACCCCGAAGCTTTTGGCGGAGGGATTGGCTAAGGAGGTCATCAAATGAAGGTAAACATTACAGGGAAAAACTTTAACACCTACCAGCACTTAGAAGATACGATGGAGAAGAAATTTGACAAGCTGGGGAAGTACTTTTCAGATGACATTACTGTAAATGTAGTATTATCACAGGAACGCGGCAAGGACAAGATCGAAGCAACGATCAATGCAAAGGGCGCTGTTTTCAGAGCCGAGGAGGTTGCAGGTGATGTATACGAGGGCATTGACAGGGTTGTAGACAAATTATCCAGCCAGATGGCAAGATTCAAGGGAAAGCTTCAGAAACGCTATAACGATAATAAGGCTTTGAAGTTCGAGATTTTGCCTGATTATGAAGAAGAAGTTGAGGAGGTCAAGGTAGTCAGAACCAAGAAATTTGAACTGACTCCGATGACTGTTGAAGAAGCTATTCTGGAAATGGAGATGCTGCAGCATGATTTCTTTGTTTTTCTGGATATGGAGACAGACAGCGTAAATGTTGTATATATCAGAAAGGATGGCAATTACGGCGTTCTTGAAACCACATATTAAAAGCAGAAGGGCTGCCCGGGAGGGCGGCCCATTTTTGTAAAAAAGAAGAAGATTTCAGAACAGTTTTTCTTAGTTTATCTTGCGGTATCCCCTTGAAATTTTGCAGTATATACGATAAAATATTTTGTAACTGGTAAAAGGGGAAAAATAATGGAAAAATTTTTAAACAACATCATTTCGAGTATCGGAATCAACGATGTTTTGGATATCCTGATCGTATCCTTCATTGTGTACAAGATACTCGGATTTATAAGGGAATCAAGAGCCCAGCAGCTGGTAAAAGGACTGCTGGTTTTGGTCGTGGCTTTCTTCCTGTCAGATATCCTGAATTTGTACGCATTAAATTGGATATTGAGAGGAACCATGACTTTAGGCGTTATTGCTCTGGTTGTCGTTTTCCAACCGGAATTGAGAAGAGGATTGGAGTATGTAGGAAGAAGTAAGATAGTAAAAGCGCCATTCGGACAATTGGATAAGGAAAAGGCCAAAACTGTTACAGATGAATTTGTCAAGGCTGTGGACTCTTTTTCCGCCACCAGAACTGGCGCGCTGATCATACTGGAGCGTGAAACGGCTTTGTCTGATATTGCGGAGACTGGAACAGAAATTAACGCGGATATTTCAGCGCAGCTGTTAGGAAATATCTTCTATGAGGGTGCGCCGCTTCATGACGGCGCGGTTATTATCCGAGGCGATAAGGTTTTTGCGGCAGGGTGCGTATTGCCGTTGACAGGAAATAAGAATTTGAATAAGAGCTTGGGTACGAGACACAGAGCAGGCATAGGCATTACAGAAAACTCCGACGCGATTTCTATCATAGTCAGCGAGGAGACAGGCATTATCTCTATGGCTATTGATGGTAAACTGACTCGTTTTCTGGATACGAAAACAGTGGAGAAGACACTGCTGAATCTGTATTTGACAGGTAGAGATGACGATTCTTTTAAATTCAGCAGGATTCTCGAAAAATTTGAATTAGGGAGGAAGAAGGATGCTGGCAAATAAAAGATTCAATATCATTCTCTCTCTGATCATAGCAATCTGTTTATGGGCATATGTTATCGGTGAGACAAATCCTACGGATACCAGAACCTTTCGTGATATTCCTATCGTGTTGGTGGGTGAACAGACTTTGGAAGATAACGATCTGGCGCTGCTTTCCGTCAGCGCGGAAACGATCAATGTGACATTGACAGGAGCAAGAGCCAATATCAATCAGATTGAGGACAGGGATATCTTTGCATCTGTAAATCTTGCGGAAGCTGCCAAGGGCGAAAGTCAGCTAAAGATCAATCTCAGAGTGCCTGATAATGTTGAGATCGAAGATAAGAGCCTGAACAAATTGACTGTAATGATTGAAGACAGAATATCCAGAGAGGTGGATATTCAGGTAAATTATCAGGGGAATTTTGGAGAAGATGAAGAACCTATTATTGTGGATATGAGCAGAACTTCTACAGTAGTCACAGGAGCGGCTTCGTTGGTGGAAAGCGTAGAGTATGTAGAGGCGTTGGTAGAAAGCGGTAAAGTAAAGGAACAGTTGAACACCGTAACCTGTGCTTTGAATCCGGTTGACGGTGAAGGAGAGATTGTGAACAGAGTATCTCTGTCAGCTAAGACGATTCAGGTCAGCGCGCAGTTGGCTATGATTAAAACAGTACCGTTGATCGTACCGATTGAGGATTCACAAAATGAGGATGTGCCGAAGATTTTGTCAGCGCCGAAGACGATCACGATTAAGGGAAAAGGTGAGGATTTGGCGAACATCGATACGATAGAAACCGAGAAGGTAGATTTATCCGATGTAACGAAGGATACGCAGATTAATCTGCAGCCTATTTTACCGGAGGATGTACAGATATCCTCCAGATCGCAGGATAATCTGGTGATGCGTGTAAAGGTCACGCCGCTGGAAAGCAGGACTTTCACCTTTGATGAAAAAAATATAGAATTAACGGGCCTGAGAGAAGATCAAAAGGCTGAAATAAAACCAGTTCAGATTGAAGTTGTTCTGAAAGGGCGGAAGGAAGATTTAGACGCTATTGTTGACGACGGATTTAAGCTGACAGCTGACTTAAAGGATCTGAAGGTTGGAATTCATACTGTCATTCTTAAGGTTAGCTGTCATGGAAATTATGTTTCTATGGGCATAAATCCAGATCATATAAAAGTTACGATAGAATAGAGGTTAATATGGGAAGATTATTTGGTACAGATGGAGTCAGGGGCATAGCTAACGCTGAATTGACTCCCGAGCTCGCTTTTAATCTGGGAAAAGCAGGCGCTTTTGCTTTAAGTAAAGAGAATCAGAGGCCGGTTATCGTCATCGGCAAGGATACCCGGATATCAGGCGATATGTTGGAGAATGCTTTGACAGCCGGTATTTTAGCTGTAGGAGGCAATGTGATTAAGGTAGGCGTTATTCCGACGCCGGCTGTCGCCTATCTGGTGAAATACTATAATGCTGACGCTGGTATTGTCATTTCAGCATCTCATAATCCGTTCGAATATAACGGGATTAAATTTTTCAGCGGTGATGGCTATAAACTGGACGATGATCTGGAAGAACGGATTGAGGATATGATCATGAGAGGGATCGATCCCAACAGTCATATGACTGGTGAGAAATTAGGAAGGTGTCTGGATGCAGAAGGCGAAGCAGCGGATATTTACTGTAAATTTTTGCTTTCTACCATTGATATTCGCCTGGAAGGAATGAAAATTGTTCTGGATTGTGCTAATGGAGCGTCTTACCGCACTGCGCCGGCAGTGTATCGTGATTTAGGCGCAGAAGTGATTACCATCGGCTGTGATCCGGATGGTTTGAATATCAATGATCATATAGGATCCACACATCCAGAAAAGCTGCAGCAAAAGGTCGTAGAGGAAAAGGCGGACTTGGGTCTCGCTTATGACGGTGATGCTGACAGACTTATCGTTGTGGATGAGAAGGGATTGATCATCGATGGCGACAAAACCATCTGCATCTGTGCTAAAATGTTGAAGGACGCCGGACAATTGGCTGAAAACAAGGTGACGGCTACTGTAATGAGTAATATTGGCTTCCATAAATATGTGAAGGAAATATTGGGCGCGGAGGTAGAGGTAACAGGTGTAGGCGATCGCTATGTATTAGAATCTATGCGAAAGACTGGATGTGTTATCGGTGGAGAACAATCCGGACATATTATCTTTTTAAATTATACTACTACAGGTGATGGTACACTGTCTTCACTGCAGTTTGTTAAAGCTGTGAAAGCTTCCGGCAAAAAACCTTCAGAGTTGTCAGCTGAGATCGAGATATTTCCGCAGGTATTAGTGAATGCTTCCGTAGCAAATGATAAGAAAAACGCTTATAAAGACGATGAGGAGGTTCAGACAGCCATCAGGGCTATCGAGGAGGAAACTGCGGGAAGTGGAAGAGTGCTGATTCGCCCATCCGGTACGGAACCGTTGGTACGCGTTATGATTGAAGGCAGCGATATTGAAAGAATTCATCAGCTGGCTCAGGAGTTGGCTGACCTGATTAGTAAAAAGTTTGGCTAAGTTGAAAGATAGGAAGGCATAAATATGTGTGGAATTGTAGGATATGTTGGTCATGACAATGCAAAGGATATCGTCATTGACGGATTGAAAAAATTGGAATATAGAGGATACGACTCAGCAGGAATCGCTCTGGTCAACAATGGTGAATTGATTGTCCGGAAGAAAAAAGGAAAGATTGCTAATTTGGAGGAGGCTATTGCCGGAGAAAAATTGCGGGCAACCACCGGAATCGGCCACACTCGTTGGGCAACGCATGGCGCGCCGTCTGACGGCAATGCCCATCCCCATGTGAATGGCGATCAGAGTATAGCTATCGTTCATAACGGTATTGTAGAGAATTATATGGAGCTAAAGGAATGGCTGGCGACAGAACACGGTATAGCCTTCCGGACGGAAACGGATTCTGAGGTTATCGCGCACCTTCTGGGTGTTTTAAATAAAGGATGCCTGGAAGACGCGGTACTGGAGGCTGTAAAACGTATGAAAGGCGCATACGCTTTTGTCGCGGTATCCAAGGATGAACCGGGAAAAATTGTAGCCTTTCGGAAAGACGCGCCGTTGATTGCAGGTCTGGGCTCAGGGTGCAATTTCGTGGCTTCGGATATTCCCGCTTTGCTGAAGTATTTGAACAAGATTTATCTCATCGAAAACGGTGAGCTGGTTATCTGTACGCCGGAGCATATTCGGATTTTAGATCAGAATAAAAATCCGGTAAAGAGAGATGTATTGCAGGTAACCTGGAGTATGGAGGACGCGGAAAAGGAAGGCTATGAGCATTTCATGCTGAAGGAAATTCATGAACAGCCTAAGGCAATTCGCGAGACTTTGACCAGAAGATTATCGGAAGACGGAAAAGTAAAGCTGGACGGCATTTCTCTGACGCTGGAAGATTTACAGAAGTTTAATAAGATTTATATCGTAGCCTGCGGTACGGCATATCATGCAGGGATGGTGGGAAAGTACGCTATTGAGAAAATGGCTAGAATACCGGTAGAAGTAGATGTTGCATCGGAATTCCGCTACAGAGATCCTTTTGTAGACGAAAAGACGCTGTTTATCGCTATCAGTCAGTCGGGTGAGACTTTAGATACCTTAGCGGCGCTGCGAGAAGCAAAGCGGAAGGGCGCAAGGGTTTTGTCTGTTGTCAATGTGGTAGGCAGCTCTGTAGCCAGAGAGTCGGATGATGTGTTCTATACATGGGCAGGACCGGAGATTGCTGTCGCTTCTACAAAAGCATATACGACGCAGCTGATCTGCATGTATTTGATCGCGTTGTATATGGGCGATTTGAGAGGAACGATTACGGAAAGCTATTATAACTATATATTGAATGAGTTGATAGCTATTCCGGATAAAGTGCAGGCCATTATTGAGGGCGCCGGCGAGATCGAAAATCTGGCAAGGTATCTCTATAACAGAGATCAGGTTTTCTTTATCGGCAGAGGAATGGATTCGGCGGTTGCTTATGAAGGGTCTCTGAAATTGAAAGAGGTTTCTTATATCAATTCCTTTGCTATTGCGGCAGGGGAACTGAAGCATGGAACGATCGCTTTGATGGAGCCTGAAACGATCGTTGTCGCTTTAGCCACACAGGATTTCTTATTCGATAAGATGTTCTCCAATATTGTAGAGGTTAAAGCGCGGATGGCCCATGTGGTTTCTATTGCAAAGGAAGGGAATACCCGCATTCAGCAGGAGAGCACAGAGGTTATTTATATCCCGCAGTGCGCTGATGAGGTGTCGCCGCTGTTGACGGTGATTCCGCTGCAGCTGTTTGCATATTATGTTGCCAGAGAAAGAGAAGAAGATATCGATAAGCCTAGAAATCTGGCTAAAAGTGTTACTGTAGAATAGGAGTAGGATATGAAGCATAGCTTTTTCAAGGTGTTCTTGCTTTTAGTTGCGATTACCTTATTTATGGCTTTAACAGGATACACAGCGAAGCAGCGGGTTATTGCGGTTTTTATCAACCAACTGTTTATGGATACAGGTAAGGGCGAGATTATCATGGAGGTAGAAACTGAGGCAGCCGGTTCCGGCAGAGCAGAACTATATATGGCGGCAGTGAAACTGCTGCAGCAACGAAAAATGCCGGAGACAGAAGGGGCTGTAACTGCTTTTAAGAATGATTATAGAATTAATCACATTAAGGAGAGTGAAGGCAACGTCGTGGTCGATTTTTCCAGTAGAAATCTCGTGGGAACGGAGATGGAGGAGCGATTGCTTATTGCACAGATTGTGGAGACGTTGACCAGATCCTTTGACGAGGTGGAATCTGTGTTTTTTACCGTAGATGGAGAACCGGCGGAAACCTTGATGGGTCATGTGGATATTACGGATAGCTTTACACAGGCCGCGGATCTCTGGTTTTAAGAAAGAGCATTTACTGTCGTTGCGTTTGACGGAGCGGCTTGCGCCGGACGGACGCCTTTTGATCAATACGAAAGATGAGGATATACGATGTCACAAAAGTATGAAATCAGGGATATTTCTCTGGCGCCATCCGGTCATCAAAAGATCGAATGGGTTAAGAACAACATGCCGCTGTTGGCGGGATTGGAAGCGGAATTTCGCGAAAGCCGTCCATTTGAGGGAGTTAAAATTTCGTTGTCTGTTCATTTAGAGGCGAAAACGGCATATTTATGTCTGGTATTAGCGGCTGGCGGCGCGCAAATGTCGGTTACAGGGAGTAATGTTCTGTCCACGCAGGATGATGTAGCGGCGGCGTTGGCGGACAGCGGCCTGTCGGTGTTTGCCTATCATGGGGCAACGGCTGAGGAATACGATAGGCATATCGAAATGTGTCTGGAGCATAAACCGAACATTATTATTGATGATGGCGGAGATCTGGTGGGTATGCTACATACAAAGCGGCCTGATCTGGCAGAGGACGTCTGGGGCGGCTGTGAGGAAACGACGACTGGCGTGATTCGATTGAAAGCGATGGAACGGGAAGGCATTCTGAAGTTCCCAATGGTTGCGGTAAATGATGCTGACTGCAAACATCTCTTTGATAATCGTTATGGCACAGGACAATCCGTGTGGGATAGCATTATGCGCAACACAAATTTAATCGTTGCGTCGAAGACTGTGGTAGTCGTAGGCTACGGGTGGTGTAGCAGAGGTATTGCTATGCGTGCGTCTTCTCTGGGAGCAAGAGTGATCGTTACGGAAATCAATCCGGTAAAGGCGATTGAAGCCCGCATGGATGGATTTGATGTGATGACCATGTCGCAGGCAGCGCCGAAGGGAGATATCTTTGTATCGGCTACAGGCTGCTGCAAGACGATTACGGTGGAACACATGCTGTCGATGAAGGACCGCGCTATTTTGACCAATGCAGGGCACTTTGACTGTGAGGTTGATATGGCTGGTCTGGAAGCTGCATCTGTGGAGAAAAAGGAAATGAGAAAAAATATCACAGGATATAAGTTGAAAAACGGCAGATGGATCAACGTTATCGGAGAGGGGCGTCTGGTTAACATTGCCGCGGCAGACGGTCATCCGGCAGAGATCATGGATATGAGCTTTGCAGTACAGGCTCTTTCCGCTATGTATATTAAGGAAAACTATCGGAAGTTGCGTAAGGCGGTTATTGACGTCAGCGGAGAGATAGACGATTTAGTGGCCAGACGGAAGCTGGCTGCCTGGGGCATTGAGATTGACTCGCTGACCGAGGAGCAAAGGGATTATCTTTCCAGTTGGAACGTATAATTACGATATTTAAATTATCTGTTAAGAGGGTGATAAAAGATGACATATGAAGAAATCAAAGCGCAGGCAGCAACGGCTGTGAAGGAATTGTTGGAAGTGGCAAAACTATCTTCCGGAGATATTTTTCTCATTGGATGTTCTTCCAGTGAGATCAAAGGAGCTCGAATCGGTAAAGGCTCTGACGTAGATGCCGCCAAGGCGGTCTATGAGGCTGTTTATCCTATTTTAAAAGAGAAGGGCATCTATTTAGCGGCACAGTGCTGCGAGCATTTGAACAGGGCTGTCATTGTGGAGAAGGCGGCGCTGTTACCGGGAACTGAGATTGTCAATGTAGTGCCTCAGCTTCACGCTGGCGGATCTTTTGCCATGACGGTCTATGAGAACGGGGATCATCCTGTAGCTGTGGAAACGATTCAGGCTGATGCCGGTATGGATATCGGAGATACGCTGATCGGTATGCACCTGAAAAAGGTGGCTGTGCCAGTGCGGATTTCCGTAAAGCAGATCGGAGAAGCCCACGTCGTATGCGCCAGAACTCGTCCTAAATTTATTGGAGGCAGTCGGGCAGTATATGACGATATTCTTTCCGGGGGAGATATTCAAAGATAGAAAAAACTGCAGCAGGGTGTAACCATTCGCCCTGTTTTTTCATATGCTAAAGTAAAATTATGAAAGAAGCAGGTGAATACTATGTCAAATAATTGTGGATTTTTCGGTGGCCGCGGTGAATGTGGAATCGATACCAGTTTGTTGTTCTTCTTCTTGTTACTGGTGATCATTTTCTGTAACTGCTGCTAAGAGAGTACCTACAGAAACGGCGAGTATGTTGCCGCCTGAAAGGCGAGTGCATACTCGCTGCAAAATATATAGCGAAGGCCTCCATTATGGAAGCCCTCGTTATTTTTATCTTGATTTTAATGTTATAGGCGATATTATTCTATATCGTTTTATTTCCATCTAATCTTGTAATAGCCGTTGCCGTAGCTGTACTTCTGTACTTTGATGTAATATGTTCCAGGAGCAAGCTTCGTTCCGTATCCGCTAGTGTATAGCTGAATATCAGCGGATGCGTCTCCATAGAGGTTCTTGGTGAAAGCAGCATAGTTCTTACCCGCCTGATAGAACGAGAATTTCAATCCGCCGGAGCCGCCGCCGCTATTACCCATTACATCGATATTAAATTTGACATACTGGCTCTTAGTGATCTTGAACTTGTACCAGTCGCCGGAGGTGGAACTCTGTGAAGCATTGATGATGCCCTTCTTTGTGTTGCCTTTATAGATTGACTTCGCCTTGCCCTTTGTCGTTCCGCTGTTCTCTTTTACGCTGGTATAGGATACCTTCATGCCGTAAGCTTTATCAGAATTTTTTACAGCGATGTAGTAAGTTCCCTTCTTTACGCCGATTCTGGTCTTATATCCTTTGCTGGAAGATATGTATTCAAAATTCGGAAACAGGAAATTTTTCTTTGAATTAGCCAGTTTAATGCTGTAAGAAGGATAAGAGGAATCGCTTTCTAAGAAGCTGACGGTTAAGTAGCCGTTTCCAGGAACAGTTACTTTGTAGTAGGATACCTTATCGCTGCCGTCAGGTGATGAACCGCGGAAAATTTTTCCTTTGGTTAAAGTACCGCCGGCCGGATACAGTAAAACGTTAAAATCAACGGACTGCGGTGTACCGGCGCTATAGGAGGCTGTCTCAAATTTCAGGTAATATGTACCGGCTTTTGCTACCTTTACATAGAGCGTACCGTTCATATTAGAACTGCTGATGTACTTTGTACCGCCGATTCTATCGCCATTGGTTGCCGCGGATGTAGAATGGATGCTGGCAGTAACGCCTTTACCAACCTCAAATCCCTCCATAGGAACAGCAATCGTACCCGCTTTGGCTACAGTTATCGGAATGATAGCTGTGTTATCTGAGCCGGTAGTTACTTTCGCGGTATACCTTATAGTTGTATCTTCGGTAACCTTGTTGATATCCTGTACTTCGATGGAGGTCGGTGCAGATGTTCCGCTGGTTATGCTGCCTGCGAAGATATTTCCTGTGCCTGCCAGCACTGTGGTTATGACCAGGGTCATAGAAAGCAAAATGCTTAAAAGCTTTGATTTTCTCATAATTTTGTTCCTCATATTAACAAGTGGAAAACGTTAATTATTTCCACTGCAGTGTATAATAGCCGCTGCCAGAGCCGTATTTCTGAACTTTAATCCAATAGGTTCCAGGATAGAGAACTTTATTTCCCTCGTATCCGTTTATGGTGGTATATGGACTCAGTGTACCAGCAGGACTTCCGTAGTAATAGTCTCCGTATCCAAACCTTTTGGATGAATCATAAATGGATACGCGAATTCCGCCGGAGTAACCGCCGGTTTTGGTGTCTGTAGCGATATATACCTTCTGCTTGCTGCTTACTTTGATTTTATACCAGTCGCCGGAGCTGGAGGACTGTGTGGCAGTGATGACGCCTTTCTTAGTGCTGCCTTTCAATAAGGTTTTTGCCTTTGCCTTACTGCTTCCGCTGTTTTCTTTCGGATAAGTAGCTTTAAGGTTGATTCCGTACATAGAATCGGTCGTTTTTACTGCAACGTAGTAAGTGCCTTTTGGCAGGCCGGCATAGGTAACGAATCCCTTGTTGTAGTCGACTTTGTTGACGCCTTTGAACAAATTCTTGGATTTCTTAGCGTTCATCAGCTTTACTGAATAAGAGGAAGAATCTCCATTTTCACCCCAAGGAAAATCAATGGTCAGGTAGCCTGTTTTCGCCATAGTTACCTTATAGTAATAAAATTTAGTGCTGCTCAGACTTGCGGCATGATAGGTTTTTCCCTTTGTCGGCGTTGCATTAGCTGCCGGTGCATAATAGACATTAAATGCCCCTTCTACTTCAGAAGCGCTGTTTGTATCAAATCCGAGATAATAGGTACCGGCTTTCTTTGCTTTAGCATAGAAGGTAGTTGCTTCAGTGGTGGAAGGCGCAATATCCTGATAAGCTACAGGATCGGTGGCTTCAAGTGAATCGAACAGATATACTCTTGTGTAGGCAGTAGTCATGAGATTAAACTCGAAGGTTCCCGCTTTTGGAATGCTGACTGCTGCAACCATCGGATTGCTTGATGAGTATGCGACAGACCAAGCTTTAGCTTCTTCTTTGCTGTTGGCGTTAACAGCAGCAACAGGATTGGTCTCAGAGCCAGGAGCGCCTGCCGTATCATCTAAAGCGGTAATTGTACTGCTCAATGCGTGGAAAGTTGTTTCTGCAAAGATACTTTCCGCGCCTGCGAACACAGTAGTAAATACTAACGCGAGGGTTAGAGCTAAACTGAGAAATTTTGTTTTTTTCATATGAATTATCCTTTCTTTCTTAGTTTTGTTTCTACCAATATTATAATCTTTTATGGAATAAAAAACAACTGGAATTTTCCAAATTTTCGTTATGGTACAAACGCAAAACACCGTCTGTACCTGATATCGGTGAGACGGTGTTTTGCAACAATTTTGGTATTAGCGGCTGTACTGCAGGGCGGGATTTTCCGGCAGAGCAGGCTGAGAATAGAAGATGTAAAGAGACTTAATGCTATAGTAGTCCAGTGTAAGGACGTTGCCTGTACCCAACTCTTGGAGCAGAATGTAGTTGATTCCGACTCCCAGAAGGAAGCCGTAACGATCCTCAATGGTGGAAGATCCAATGAGCTGTTCTATTCTCATATAACGGCCAATCTGTGTTCTGAGAAAACCATTTAAATACTGAAGATTTTCGTAATCGATAAATTCCTGATAGCCTGGCGGCAGAAGCGGATTTGCCGGAACCTTGATTTTAGGAGATTCAGGAAGGACGCCTTCAGGAACAACGGTACTTCCGCCCCGTGTGGCAGCCATAGGAGGATCAGGTTGACCAGGAATCATTTCCATATCGTTTTGTGCTGCGGTAGCTGCTCCGGGCATCGGAGTAGTGGCTGCTATTTGACCAGTTAATGTAGGTTGATTAGAATTTTCTGAAGGGCCGCCCATCCACGCCAGCTGGCCGCTTCCTGTCATGGATTGAAAAGTGGGCGCTTGCGCTGCCTCCTGCTGATGAGATGTGCAGTTGGTCATCTGCGAGTAGGAAAGTGTCTGGGCCGGTCTGTTGCTGGCCATCGTCATGAAGTTCGGATTGTTCAGGGATACGGTGCCGCACCCGTTTTTTGCATCACATGAGATCATTTTATTTACCTCTCTTTATGAATATTCATGTTTTAGGTTTGGGCGTAATATGATGTAGGCAGATAGAAACAGTGATCACCGATTCGGTTATGGATAACGCCTACGTTTGTAGGGAAATAGGTTGGACATGTCGAACTGTATGGATTATGGAAAAATAATGATTCATCTACGCCGATGAGTCTGCCGCCTGCCATTGCCCAGTCGACGATTGCAAAATGTTCGTCTGTAGGGGTCATATTATATACGTTTTGACTGTTGTATCGGCCTCCTATACTTTCACGCATACAGACGAATTGTCCTTGCTGCTGAATGATAGCGCGGACATCACCGCCGTTGCTGACGCGGGAAAATTCACCATAGTCAATGGTAGCGCGATTCATAATGACGGTGGCGACACCCTGCATGCCTGCTGTTCCTTCTCCGCCGGCTTCACACTGTATCAGCCGTGCAAAGAGCTCTCTCGTGTCCATGGGCATAGTTATCACCTCGGATTCAAATTTTACCTGAGAAAGTTTCAATAATAGCATATGCATGGGGACAGAAATGTGATATACTTAGGTCGAAGATTGTAAAAGAGATTGAAAAAATTTCAGAGAAGGGAGAGAGATTATGTTAGCTTTCAGCGGTATAAGTATATTTCTCGTTTTGTTGATACCGGTAATTCTATTGTTTTCTGTTGGCCTCCCGCTCATTATCGGCATATGTGTTTACAGAGATGCTGATAAACGTGTGGATTGCAGTCCAGTGCTTTGGGCTTTGGTGGCGGCGTTGGCTCCCAGCTTTATCGGGCTTGTAATTTATCTGGTAGTTCGCAGAGACTATCCGTTAAAGGGTGATGAAGCCGGCAGCGCGGCATATTTTAAAGAAAACTACGAGAGTAAGGCTGTAGGGAGACAACCGTTTCCAACTTGGGCAAAGGCGTTGATTATCATCGGCGTTGTCATCGCGGCTATCTGTATTTTGACCGTGATCGGATCTGTTATTTTTGGATTTATCAATTACGATGGTGGTTTTGGCCACGATCATGGAGCATATTATAACGGATTTTAATGAAAAGAAAGAAAACCTGTCATCGTGCGACAGGTTTTTTTTGTTATAGTTTCAACAGAAATTTTTTGATGAAAGAATGCTGACAAACAATCTGCGGCACGCAGCAGCTACTTCGCAGTTCTAAAGAGGAGCTTTTTCAACTCCTTCCATTTGAAAGGCAGCAGTGGATACAGGTAGGAACGTCCGCTCACCGTTTTTGTCAGAGCTACCATCAGCAGGCCGAGAATCAGGGCAATGACTAATCCCCATACCCCTCCTATAGTAGCGCCGATCAGCATGAAAACGCGAATGAGCTTAATGCCGTAGGAAAGCTCGATACTCGGCTGTGTGAAAGCAGCCAGAGAAACTACGGCCATCATCAGAATCGTCTGTGGGATGAACCACCCCGAATCTATGGAAAATTCCCCTAGTATTAACGCGCCGATGACAGAAAGAGACGTTCCCAGGGATTCGGGCGTATTCAGGGATGCCAGCTTCAGACCGTCTATGGCCAGTTCCAGCAGCATGAATTGCCAGAAGATAGAAAGAGCATAGGGATCCTTAGGGCGTATGAAATCCATGTCAAAGGGCGTCGGAATGCTGCCCTCGGCAATGAGTAGATAAACCGGCGTGAGAAAGAGAATCACCAGCATATTGAGGATGCGCAGCAGCCGGAGGTAATTTCCCGTAATCAATGGGAAATAGTAATCGTCTACATCTTGAGTAAAGTCAAAGATACCTACCGGCAGTAGGATAACTGTAGGCGAATTATCTACGACAATGGCGATTTTTCCTTCTGTCAAATGGGCGCATATGATATCAGGACGCTGGGTATATCGAACCTTTGGAAAAGGATTGAAGCGGCCGCGCAGGCGGCTGCCGTGCATGTGAAAGATCAGCTGTTCTACGATAGTCTGATCGCCTATGGAAACACTGTTTACTTTAATTTCGTTCAGACTGTGTTCCAGCCTGGAGACCAGCGACGAGTCTGCAATACCCTTCATGTAGCAAAGGGCGATATCTGTACGTGACTGTTCTCCTACTGCAAAATTTTTGAAAATCAATCGTCCGTCTCTGATTCTTCGACGGATCAGCCCTAGATTATCCATGAAGTTTTCTGTGAAGCCGTCCTTTGCGCCTCGGAGCGTCTTTTCTTTCTCAGGTTCTGCTACACTGCGCTGCGGATAGCTTCTTACATCAGCCACAATGATCTTATCCAGTCCGTCCAGAACGATAGGACAAAGACCGGAAAACAGAAACTTCAAAACCTTTTCAAGATCTGTTTCCGCAGTACTTTTGATAAATGGAAACAGCGTATCTAAGAATTGATCCGCGTCTTTGATTTCTTGCATGCGTTCTTCCGGCAGCGCCATAAGAAAATTGAACAAAAGCTGCAGCTGCTGCCCGTCAGACAACCCGTCCACATAATATAACATACCATGCCGTCCGCCAATGGTAATCGGTCGCGCGTCCAGATCGAAGGATTCCCCTAAAGGCAATTCCTCAGACAGCGCCTGTAAAAAATACTGGTATTTATTTTCGCTCATAAAAACCTCCCTGTAGATAGAATATATTTTGCCAAAAACCTTGAAATCTATGCGCTGTAAATGGTATGATGATATGGAATTAAGAAGCTTTAAGAACATCGGAGGTTTGAATAAATGGATCATAACAAATTAGCAGAACTGCTTTTTCCACAGGTGACAAAGACGCCGGCAGACTACGACGCCATGTATCCGGCGCGGGATTTGCCTGCGGGCGCTATGGTAACAAGACTGGGGCCGAGTCCGACCGGCTTTATCCATCTGGGCAATCTTTACGGTGCCTTTGTGGACGAGCGTTTGGCACATCAGAGCGGCGGCGTATTTTACCTGCGGATTGAGGATACCGACGATAAACGCTTTGTGGAAGGCGCTGTGGACATCATCATCAATTCCCTGCGCTTTTTTGGCATCGATTTTGATGAGGGGGCGGGACTTTGCGGCGATACAGGCGCTTATGGCAGCTATACCCAAAGCCAGCGCGGCGAGATTTATCAGTGCTTTGCGAAGAAACTGGTGGCGGAAGGCAAGGCGTACCCGTGCTTCCTCTCAGAAGAAGAAATTGCAGAAATTCGCGCGGGACAGGAAGCGGCAAAGGCAAATCCGGGTATCTATGGTGATTACGCCAGATCCAGAGAGCTGTCCTTTGACGAGATCAAAGAGCGTCTGGAAAGAGGCGATTCCTACGTCGTGAGACTGCGGTCTTCCGGAAATCCGGAGCAGAGCGGTGACGATGTGCGGAAAATTCATGTTCGTGACGCGGTGCGCGGCGTACTTGAAATGCCGGAAAATTTTCAGGATGTCGTTATTTTAAAGGCAACTGGCATTCCGACCTATCATTTTGCCCATGTGGTAGACGATCATCTGATGCGCACCACTCATGTGGTCAGAGGCGCGGAGTGGCTGCCGTCTCTGCCGATTCATGTAGAACTCTTTGAAAAACTTGGTTGGGAGCCGCCGGTTTACTGCCATACCGCGCAGCTGATGAAGCTGGATGAAGATGGTAACAAGCGGAAGCTTTCCAAAAGAAAAGATCCGGAACTGTCTCTGGATTACTATCGCAACCAGGGATACCACCCTGCCGCGGTCAGAGAATACCTGTTGACCATTTTGAACTCCAACTTTGAAGAATGGAGAATGGAACATCCGGACGCGTCGATTGACGAATTCGCATTTACCACGGAAAAGATGAGCAATTCCGGCGCCCTTTTTGACCTGAACAAGCTTAACGACATCAGTAAGGACGTATTGCTGCGCATTTCTGCAGCAGATTTGTACGACTTCCTAAAGGCCTGGGCGGAGGAATTTAAACCGGACATCCTGCACATTTTTGAGAACAGGGAATATCTAGAAAAAATCCTGGATCTGGGACGCGGCGACAGTAAGCCGAGAAAGGACTTCATCTACGCCCAGCAGATGGTGGAATTTATCAGCTATTTCTTCGATGATCTGTTCAAGATGGAAGACACCATGCCGGCAGAGGTTCCGGCAGAGGATATTCCAGTCATTTTGCAGAAGTACCTGGAAACCTATGATCACACCGACGACCAGAGCCAGTGGTTCGACAAGATCAGAAATCTGGCGACGGAACTGGGCTATGCTGCCAAACCGAAGGATTTCAAGAAACATCCCGAAGAATATAAGGGGCATGTCGGTCACGTCAGCACGGTCATTCGTATTGCGCTGATGGGACGGGCGCAGTCGCCGGACGTATGGGAAATTCAGCAGATTCTGGGCGAGGAAAAGACCAGAGAGAGAATTGCGAATTACAAATAAACGATATGCAGGGAGAATATTGAACGATGACGAGAGAAGAACTTTTGCAGTATGTGAAGGAAACCTATGACACCGATCCGGAATACCTGTGGATGAAGACGCCGAATTTTGCGGTGCTGCGTCACAAAGGCAGCAGAAAGTGGTACGGCATACTGATGGATCTTCCGAGGAAAACCATGGGACTTTCCGGCGAAGGCATCATCGATATTCTCAATGTAAAGTGTGATTCTGGCATGATTTTTTCTCTGCTTGATCAGGATGGATTTTTTCCTGCCTATCATATGAATAAACAGCACTGGATTTCAATCGCGCTTTCTGGCGTGGTACCGGAAAGTGAAATCCGCGTGCTGCTTTCTGCCAGCTATGAGATGACGGAAGCTGCACTGAAATAGAAACAGAGACTCCGCAGTTTAGAAAAAATTGCGGGGTTTTCTTTTGCTTAGATATTGACAATGGGTCGGTATGCCGATATACTGTAAGAAACCTGGTAGAAAGAAGGAGAAAAATGGGACTGCAGAGATTGCTTGCGCAGAAGGGAATTACAAAGTATTATCTGTCAAAGATCAGCGGGATTCCGAAAACCACAATTGCGGATATTTGCGCGGGACGAAGCGACATAGGCAGATGTTCGGCGAGGACTGTACAGCTTTTAGCACGGGCGCTGGATTGCACGATGGAGGAAATTTTAGAAGAAGCTGCATATGACGACGAGACAGGGCTGCCATTGAGTCAGGGGTATTTAGAGTGCGGGTTGCCGGATTTTCTAGTGGTTTCTGTAGATAACATGCGTACTGCATGGGAGCGAATTGACAGAGGTGAGAAATATCTGCGTTGGGATTGTGATTATTGCACACTACAAAGTGACATCAACAATGCTGAGGTTAATCAGCTCATTAGCAGCGAACAGGCATGGTATCTTAGGGAAAAGTATCTGCGCATAGAGAGGACAGGAAGCGATGAGAGCGATTGACTTTACTGATCTTAAGAAGAGGAACAAGGCATATGCAGGCGCCAATGGAAACAAACTTTCAGTGATTTATGAGGGGGAGCAGTATATGCTTAAATTTCCCCCTGTCCCAAAGCAGAACAAGAGAATGCGTTATAGCAACAGCTGTTTTGCGGAATATTTAGGATGTAAGATCTTTGAAATAGCGGGAATTCCTGTACAAAAAACATTGTTGGGCACTTTTAGAAAAGGCGGCAAAGAAAAAATTGTTGTCGCCTGTAAGGATTTTACAAAACCAGGTATCATTCTGCAGGATTTTGGCTCACTGAAAAACCAGATGATTGACTCGGAAAGAAGCGGATATGGAACGGAACTAACTGATATTTTGATGACTTTTCAGGAGCAGAGCGCCGTAGATATAGAAGAAATCAGCGAAAGATTCTGGGATATGTTTATCGTAGATGCGCTGATTGGAAACTGGGACAGACACAATGGAAACTGGGGTTTTCTTTATGACACGATGACAGACGAAATGGAACTTGCGCCGGTATATGACTGCGGCAGTAGTTTGTTTCCGCAGGCAGATGAAGAAATCATGCAGGCGGTACTATCCAGTTCCGATGAACTCAGCTTTAGAATTTTTGAAATTCCAACATCTGCAATTATAGAAAATGGAAAAAGAATCAGGTATTTTGACTTTATTTCTTCCCTGCGGAACGAAGGTTGCAATCGGGCACTGCGGCGAATTGTGCCCAGACTTGATATGGCACAGATTAGGATGCTGATTGGGGATACGCCCTATATCAGCGACTTGCAGAAGGAATTTTACATGACAATTCTCACGGAAAGAAAAAGAAGAATTCTGGATTTTTCTCTGGAATCACTAGAAGAGCGGAGACGGAAAGCGTAAGCCAGCAAAAAAGACGCGAATTAATCAGAACCGTTTAATAAAACCATAGAGAAGATGGCTTAAATGCTGTCACTCTGTGGTTTTTGTAGTTTTTGTGAAAATCGAATTCCTGTATTGACAAATCTTACCGGCGGTGGTATTCTACTTAAAGATTTTTAATTAAAATTTTTTAAATAAATTATTTTAATTAAAAATACTGAAATAGTTTATGAAATGAAAAGGAGAACATAAAAATGAAATTTGAAGAAGTGAAAGAAATCATGGTAGATACCTTAGGTTGTGACGAGGACAAAATCGCGCCGGAAGCAAGTCTTTCTGAGGATTTGAATATCGATTCTCTGGATGCTGTGGAACTGGTCATGGCAATCGAAGAAAAGTACGGCATCAAGATTCCTGATGAGGAACTGGGCAATATGAAAAAGGTCAGCGACATCGTGGCAGCGGTCGAAAAGTATCAGGCGTAAACAATGAAACAGCAGGAATATATGGATTTCATCGACCGGTTTGAAGGCTCATCCCTAACGGTGCTGACCATTGAGACAGAAAGCTGGAAGATGCATATGGAGAAGGGAGCCGCGCCTGCGGCTGCAGCAGCCGGCGCGCAGCCTGCTGTAAAGACGGAACCTGCCGCAGCGCCGCAGCCGAAGGAGGCAGAGGCGGGCGACTGTGTAAAGGTCAAAGCGCCCCTGGTGGGGACATTTTACAGAGCGCCGTCTCCGGAAGACGCGCCTTACGCGGCAGAAGGGGATCGCGTTCAAAAAGGGCAGGTATTGTGTCTAATTGAGGCGATGAAGATGATGAATGAATTGAAAGCGCCGGCGGACGGCATCCTGCGCGCCGTCTGCGCAGAGGACGGACAGCTGGTGGAATACGGGCAGATTCTCTTTGAGGTAGCGCCATGCTGAAACGAGTTTTAATCGCAAACCGGGGTGAAATCGCGGTGCGGATTATCAGAGAGTGTCTGGACAGTTCTGTGGAAGCGGTTGCCGTTTACTCGGAGGCAGACGCGCAGGCGTTACATAGCATCATCGCAAGCCGCAGCGTATGCATTGGCGGCGGCAGAGCCCAGGATAGCTATCTGAACATCGCAAATCTCATCGAGGCGGCAAAGGGAACCGGATGCGACGCGATTCATCCGGGTTTTGGTTTTCTGTCGGAAAACAGCGACTTTGCCAGATGCTGCGAAGAAGCGGGACTGGTTTTTATCGGTCCATCGTCAAAAGTTATTGAGCAGATGGGCAGCAAAGCCGCGGCAAGAGCCTTGATGACCGAGGCAGGTGTTCCTGTCGTACCCGGCTCTGACGGTATTGTGAAGACGCCGGAAGAGGCTGAGAAAATCGCGGCGCGCATTGGGTTCCCCGTTTTGCTGAAAGCCGCAAACGGAGGCGGCGGCAGAGGTATGCGCAGAGCGGATACACCGGAAGAAATTAAGACTGCGTTTCAGGCGGCAAAAGCGGAGGCGGAAACCTGCTTTGCCAATGGAGATTTGTACATAGAAAAACTGATTCAGCATCCGCGGCACATTGAATTTCAGATTCTGGCGGACCGCTTTGGCAATGTGGTGCATTTGGGAGAGCGGGACTGTTCGATTCAAAGGCGCAACCAGAAGCTGGTAGAAGAAGCGCCGGCGTGGGGGCTTTCAGAAGCGCTGCGCAGCGCCATGGGAGAAGCGGCGGTCAAAGCGGCGAAAGCCTGCGGCTATGAAAACGCCGGTACGGTGGAATTTGTCGTAGACGAAAATGACCGCTTCTACTTTATCGAGATGAACACACGGATTCAGGTAGAGCATCCCGTGACAGAGGCGGTGACCGGCGTCAATATCGTCAGAGAACAGCTTCGGATTGCCAGCGGACTGCCCCTTGGATTTTCTCAGGAGGATATCAAACTAAGCGGTCATGCCCTCGAGTGCAGGATTACGGCAGAAGACGTCTTTTCTGATTTTGCCCCATGTCCGGGCACGGTGGATTTTATTCATTTTCCGGCAGGCGCGGGGATTCGGGTAGACAGCGCCCTTTACAACGGATGTGCCATCAGCCCTTATTACGATTCTATGGTAGCAAAGGTCATTGCCAGCGGCGCGACCAGATTGGAAGCAGTACGGCGCATGCGCAGAGCCCTGGAAGAAATGGTCATTACCGGTGTAAAAACTACCCTGCCGGTGCAGCACCTTCTGATGTACAATCAGGATTTTCTGCGGGGCGGCTATGATACTGGATTTTTAGAAACCCATTTGCCGGAAATTCTGAATATCTTTAAGGAAGCGGGAGGCAGAGATGAATCCATTTAAGGAAAAACGGGAGTTTTTAAAGAGCCTTCGGACGATTAACCCGAAAGACCTGCCGGTAACCTGTCCGGATTGCGGCGGTAAAACCCAGCATTCAGTTCTGGCGGAAAGCCTGTACGTCTGTCCGATATGCGGCAGACATTTCAGCATCAGCGCCAAATATCGACTGAAAATCACGGCGGACAAAGGTTCCTTTCACGAACTTTGCAGAAGTCTTTCCGGCGGCAATCCGCTTGCGTTTCCGGATTATGAGGAAAAGCTGGCGGCGCAGCGGCAGCAGACCGGGCTCAAAGAGGCGGTCATCTGCGGAACCGGGAAAATAGACGGGGTGAAAGCAGTACTTTGCGCCATGGATAGCCGTTTTATGATGGCGAGCATGGGAACGGCTGTAGGAGAGAAGATCACCAGAGCTTTTGAATACGCGACGAAAAAGCATCTTCCCATCATCATCTTTGCGGCGTCCGGCGGCGCCAGAATGCAGGAAGGGATTTTTTCTCTGTTTCAGATGGCAAAGACGTCGGCTGCGGCAGCGCGCCATGATGAATCGGGGCTTTTGTACGTTTCTGTACTGACCCATCCGACCACAGGCGGCGTGACGGCAAGCTTTGCAAGTCTTGGCGACGTCATACTGGCAGAACCGGGCGCACTGATTGGATTTGCAGGCCCCAGGGTCATCGAGCAGACCATCGGGCAGGCGCTGCCGGAAGGATTTCAGCGGGCAGAGTACTTAAAGGAACATGGATTTGTAGATCAGGTTGTGGAAAGAGGACAGATGCGGCAGACGCTGGGACTTTTGCTGCGGCTCCATGAGCGGAGGAACAAAAAATGAGACATCAAAATTTGACGGCGGCTGCCCGCGTAGCGCTGGCAAGACGAACAGACAGACCATCTGCCAGGGAGTACATCGACGCTATGATAGATGACTTTTTTCTCCAGCATGGCGACCGGCTCCATGGGGAGGACGAAAGCGTTCTTGGCGGAGTCGGCTTTTTTCATGGCAGACCGGTGACGGTTATCGCCCAGCAAAAAGGAAGCACCTTAGAGGAAAATCTGGCATGCCGCTTTGGAATGCCAAATCCGGAAGGATATCGAAAGGCAGTGCGGCTGATGAAGCAGGCGGAAAAGTTTTCCCGCCCGGTGATTACTTTTGTAGATACACCGGGGGCTTATCCTGGGGTGGAAGCAGAAGCCGGCGGACAGGGAGAAGCCATCGCCCGCTCCATCGCTTGTATAGCGGGCTTGAAAGTGCCGGAAGTAGCGGTTTTCATCGGAGAAGGCGGAAGCGGCGGCGCCCTTGCTCTTGGCACGGCGGACCGGATCATCATGCTGGAAAACAGCATTTTTTCCATTCTGTCTCCGGAGGGCTTTGCCAGTATTCTTTGGAAAGACGCCAAACGAAGTGATGAAGCCGCGGAAGTCATGAAGCTGACCGCAGAAGACCTTTGGGAGCTTGGAATTTGCGATGTAGTGATTTCCGAAGGAACAGAAGGCGCCCATGCCGCGAGAGAATACGTTTTTGACCGGGTGGAGCGTGAAATTGAAGCAGCTCTCTGCGCTTTAGAGAAAAAGAGCGCTGGCGCGCTGGCAGAGGAGCGGTACAGGAAGCTTCGAAGGATTGGAGACAAGAACAAAACAGAAAGGAAAGACCATGGCAGGAGTGAAACTTTTAGGACTGGGAAAAGCCAGAGGTGACCGGCTTGTGACCAACGACGATCTGGCGCGGCAGGTAGACACCAGCGATCAGTGGATTCGGGAAAAGTCCGGCATCCAAAGTCGTTACTTCGCAGTGGAAAAAACGGAAACAGATCTTGCCGCCGAGGCGGCGGAAGCTGCGGTGCAAAGCGCCGGCGTGGAGCGAGAAAAGATTGCGGTATGCATCGTCTGTACTTTTACGGCAGAGGATCAAACGCCTGCAGCGGCGTGCAGTGTGGCAGGAAGACTGGGACTTTCTGAGGAAATTCTGGCGCTGGATGTCAACGGCGCCTGCGCGGGCTTTATCTACGGCTGTCATCTGGCAAACGGGCTTCTCGCTATGGAGAAAGACCGGTATGCGCTGGTCATCGGCAGTGAAAAAATATCTCCCTTTATGAATCTGGAAGATCGCGGCAGCTGCGTGCTCTTTGGGGACGGCGCAGGCGCGGCGGTACTATCCTTTGATGAAGCGGCGGATTTCGTGTTTTACGGCGGATGCAGACCGGATCGGGACGTGCTGCACTGCAGGCGCGGCGGCTATATCGAAATGGGCGGACAGGAGGTCTACCGGTTCGCGGTCAGCGTTGTGCCCAAGGCGATTGCGAAAACCCTGGAAAAAGCCCAGATGACAGAAGCGGACATCGACTACTTTGTCTGTCATCAGGCAAATGAGAGAATTATTGATGCAGCGGCAAGGCGCATCAGCCAAAACCCTTCCAAATTTTTTAAGAACTTATACAGCTACGGAAATACGTCGGCGGCAAGCATTCCCATCGCCCTCTGCGAGATGGAGGAGCAGGGACTTCTGCAGGCAGGCACGCGTCTTGTCTGCACAGGCTTTGGCGCTGGGCTTTCCTACGGCAGCATGTTAATCAGCAGATAGAAAAAGGAACTTGGACTATATGAAAATCAACGAACTTTTAGAGATAGAATTTCCCATCTTGCAGGGCGGCATGGCAAATATCGCAACAGGCGAATTTGCCGCGGAAGTATCTGAGGCCGGCGCTCTGGGCATCATTGGCGCCGGCGGCATGAAGGCAGAAGATCTTCGGGCGCAGATTAGAATCTGTAAATCGCTGACCAAAAATCCTTTCGGCGTCAACATCATGCTGATGAATCCGGATGCGGAGAAGATGGCGAAAATTGTCACCGAAGAACAGGTTTCTGTGGTGACAACAGGAGCAGGAAACCCGGGAAAATACGTAGAAACATGGAAGAAGGCGGGAATCAAAGTGTTTCCGGTGGTTTCTTCTGTAGCGCTGGCGAAACGACTTTCGGCGCTGGGTGTAGACGGGGTGATCGCGGAGGGCTGTGAAAGCGGCGGTCATATTGGAGAATTGACGACCATGGCGCTGGTGCCGCAGGTTTGCGATGCGGTAGACGTGCCGGTCATCGCCGCGGGCGGAATTGCCTGTGGCAGACAGATGGCGGCGGCCTTTGTACTGGGAGCCTGTGGTGTGCAGATCGGCACCTGCCTTCTGGCAAGCTGTGAGTGCCCCATTCATCAAAATTACAAGGAAGCCATCGTCAAGGCGGGCGATAACGGAACCATGGTCACAGGCAGAAGCGCCGGCGCGCCGGTGCGGAGTCTGAAAAATCCTATGACCAGAGAATATCTGAAACGGGAGCAGCAGGGCGCGGACAAGATGGAGCTTGAGAAATTTACCCTCGGTTCCCTTCGCAAAGCGGTCGTGGACGGCGATGTCAAAAACGGCTCTTTGATGGCAGGGCAGGTCAGCGGCATGGTGAAAGAGATCAGACCGATCAGAGAGATTTTAACGGAAATGGTAAGAGAATATGAAGCACTTAGATAACTTGTCTGTGCCAATCATCCAGGGCGGTATGGGCGTAGGCATTTCTATGGGAGGTCTTGCAGGAGCCGTAGCATCCTGCGGCGGTATGGGCGTGATTTCCACCGTCAATATCGGATTTCGAGAAGCGGATTTCTGGCAAGCGCCGGAAAAAGCCAATCGGAGAGCCCTTGCGGCAGAAATTGAAAAGGCGCGGGCGCTTTCTGGAGGCAGAGGCTGCCTTGCGATCAACGCCATGGTGGCGACGACTGGATTCGCGGATTTAGTGAAAACTGCTTGTCGGTGCGGTATCGACGCCGTCATCAGCGGCGCGGGACTGCCTCTTTCCCTGCCGGAGTTGGTGCAGGGGGAAGATGTGATGATTGCGCCGGTGGTTTCCAGCGGGAGAGCAGCGAAAACCGTCCTCTCCATGTGGGAAAAACGGCACAGCCGAAAGGCGGATTTTCTGGTTGTAGAAGGAAGTCAGGCAGGTGGGCATCTGGGATTTACCAGAGAAGAAGCGGAAGGAGCGGCAAAGTCTTTGCCGGTGCTTGTGAAAGAGGTTTGCGACGCGGCGGACGGCATTCCCGTCTTTGCGGCGGGCAGTGTTTCCTGTGCAGCGGACATGGCGGCGGTGAAGCAGGCAGGCGCTTTCGGCGTGCAGCTGGCAACGCCGTTTATCGTCACAGAGGAATGCGACGCAAGGCCGGGGTTCAAGGATGTGATCCTGGCAGCCTCCGCAGAGGACGTGATGATTTTGAAAAGTCCTGTGGGCATGCCGGGACGGGGGCTTCGCAGCCCTTTGATGGAACAAGTCAGCGCAGGAAAAAGGTTTCCGCCGAAGCAGTGTGTCAGATGTATTCACGGATGCGACCCGGCAAAAACGCCTTACTGCATCAATCGGGCGCTGATCGAAGCTTATTACGGAAATTATGAAGAAGGCTTGTTTTTCTGCGGCGGCAATGTGGGAAAGGTAAACGACATGACCACGGTCAGCGCGCTGATGGAAAAACTGGCGCAGGAATGGAGAACTGTATGAAATTAGGAATCATATTTGCCGGTCAGGGCAGTCAGACTGTCGGCATGGGCAAGGATTTTTATGAGAATTCGCAAGGCTTTGCGCAGGTGTTTGATCTGCTGCCTGCGGCGCAGAAAGAGATCGCCTTTGCAGGACCTGACGAGGCGCTGGCGGATACGAGAAACACCCAGCCAATTATGGTAGCTTTTGCTGCCGGTGTGCTTTCGGAACTTTTGCCGGGACTTGCAGCGCTGAAGATACAGCCGCAGATGGCGGCGGGGCTTTCGCTGGGAGAATATTCGGCTCTTCACGCGGCTGGGGTTTTTGACGCGGAGACAGCGATTTCTTTGGTAACAAAGCGGGCAGCCGCCATGGCGGAAGCTGCGGACGGCGTGGACTGCGCGATGAAAGCCGTGCTGGGTCTTGATCGGGAAACGCTGGCGGATTGCTGCGAAAAAGCATCCGGCTGCGGCACAGTGCAGATTGCCAACTATAACTGTCCGGGACAAATCGTCATCGCAGGAGAGCGAAAAGCGGTAGAAGCCGCGGCATCTTTCGCTTTGGAAGCGGGCGCGAAGCGGTGCGTCAGCCTTGCGGTCAGCGGACCGTTTCATACCAGATTTATGGAACCGGCGGGTCAGATTCTTGCGCGGATTTTTGCAGATACCTCCTTTGGAGAGATGGAATTTCCGGTACTGTTCAATGCGGTAGGACGTGAAAAAACGCAGGCGGAAACCATTTCAGACCTACTTGTGCGGCAGGTTTCGGGGAGCGTCTATTTTGAAGACACCATCAAAGCCATGGCGGACGCCGGTGTGGATACGATTATCGAAGTCGGTCCCGGCAAGGCGCTGTCTGGCTTTGTAAGAAAGACGGACCGAAATATGAAGGTCATGAACATAGAAACCTGGGAGGATCTGCAGAAGGTGCTTTCCCAGCTGAAAGGAGACGCAGCATAAGATGAAAGGAAAAACAGCCATTGTAACCGGCGGCAGTCGGGGAATCGGCAGAGCTGTTTGTCTGGAATTTGCCAGACGAGGCGCCAATCTTGTGATCAATTACGCGGGAAACCAGGCTGCGGCGCAGGAGACAGTCGCTGCTTGCCAGGCCTTTGGCGTATCTGTACTTGCCCTGCAGGGCGATGTGGCGGAAGAAGCGGACTGCGCCCGCATCGCGACAGCGGCATGTGAAACCTTTGGTAGCATTGACATTTTGGTCAACAACGCCGGTATTACCAGGGATAATCTGCTGATGCGCATGAGTGAGGACGACTTTGACGCGGTGATCAGAACCAATCTTAAGGGCAGTTTTCTGATGATGAAAGCAGTCAGCAGGCAGATGATGAAGCAGCGCTATGGGCGCATTGTCAATGTGTCCAGTGTGGTGGGACTTTCCGGAAACGCCGGACAGGTCAACTACGCCGCCAGCAAAGCAGGGGTTGTCGGCATGACCAAATCCTTTGCCAAGGAAGTGGCAAGCCGGGGCATTACGGTCAACGCCGTCGCGCCGGGCTTTATTGAAACGGATATGACAGCGAAGATGACAGAGGCAGCGGTGAAAGCGGCGGCAGCATCCATTCCGGCAGGTCGTATGGGAACCCCGGAAGATGTGGCGGCGGCGGCAGCATTTTTGGCATCCCAGGAGGCGGCCTATGTGACCGGACAGGTGCTGGCGGTAGACGGCGGCATGTATTAAATAAGGAGACAGCGATGAAAAGAAGAGTGGTCATTACCGGTATGGGGGCGGTATCCCCCATCGGAAACACAGTAAAAGAAATGTGGGAAAATGCCCGGGCGGGAGTCTGCGGCATCGATTATATCAAAAGCTTTGATACGACAGATCACAAGGTCAAGGTAGCAGGCGAGCTGAAAGACTTTGATATTACGGACTATATGGATAAAATGGCGGCGCGGCGGACGGCAAGGTTTACCCAGCTTGCGTTGGTGGCGGCGCGGGAGGCGGTATCACAGGCGAAGCTTGATATGACGCGGGAAGACGCGGCGCGATGCGGCGTGAATATTTCCAGCGGTATCGGCGGTCTTCCGACCATTGAAGAAGAACATTATAAAGGCATCAAGCGGGGGTTCGACAAGGTATCGCCTCTCTTTGTGCCTATGGCGATTACCAATATGGCGGCAGGCATGGCGGCCATTGAATTCGGTTTTCGGGGCAGCTGCACCTGCGTTGTGACGGCGTGCGCTTCTGGAACCAACGCCATCGGAGAAGCATTTCGGCAGATTCGGGATGGTTATGCCGATGTGTTTTTGACCGGGGGCAGCGAAAGCTGTATCAGTGAACTGGGCATCGGCGGTTTTACGTCTATGAAAGCGTTGTCCGAGTCCTGCGATCCGGCGCGGGCGTCTATTCCCTTTGACAAAGAGCGAAATGGCTTTGTGATGGGAGAGGGCGCGGGAGTGCTGCTCCTTGAGGAATATGAACACGCCGTGTCCCGTGGCGCGGAAATCCTCGGTGAGATTGTCGGCTACGGCGCCAGCTGTGACGCCAATCATATGACAGCGCCGCTGGAAGACGGAAGCGGTGCGGCGGCGTGTATGAAAGCAGCGCTTGCAGACGGCGGCGTGCTGGCTGATCAGATCGCCTATATCAACGCCCACGGCACGTCTACACCGATGAACGATAAGTGCGAGACACGGGCAGTGAAATCTGCATTTGGCGATGTGGCATCTGCTCTTTTGATGTCTTCGACTAAATCTATGACGGGACATCTGCTGGGCGCTTCCGGCGCAGTGGAAGCCATTTTGACAGTCTGCGCGTTGAAGGATCAGTTTGCGCCGCCGACCATCGGTTATCAGATACCGGATCCGGACTGCGATTTAGATATCGTGGCAAATGCTGGAAAAGCAATGACAGGGGATTACGCTATGTCAAATTCCCTTGGATTTGGCGGGCATAATGGATCAATTGTATTTCGGAGGGTAAAATAATGGAACTGGACATCAGACAAATTCAGGAGATTTTGCCTCACCGGTATCCTTTCCTGCTCATCGACAGGGTGACGGACATGGAAGCGGGAAAATGGGCGCGGGCGATCAAGTGCGTGACGGCAAACGAACCCTTTTTTCAGGGACATTTTCCAGGAAGACCGATTATGCCGGGCGTACTGATTATGGAAGCTTTAGCGCAGACCGGCGCGGCAGCTATTTTGTCGGAGGAAGAAAACCGGGGCAAGCTGGTCGTTTTTGGCGGGATCAAAAACTGCCGGTTTAAAAGACAGATCGTGCCGGGAGATGTGCTTACGCTTTTTTGCGAATTGACGCAGCGGCGCGGCCAGGTCGGCTACGGCAAAGCGGTTGCAAAGGTGGACGGAGAAATCGCCGCCCAGGGTGAACTGTCTTTTGTGATTACGGAATAAAAGACGAGCATGAAAGGTACGGCAAAGGTGAGAAAAGCGTTGAGCCCATCTCTGGAGGCTGCATTTTGACACTTTACCGGATTAATCACGAGGATTGTGTCACTTTTGAAATTTGTGATTTTGCGGAAATGACACTTTCGTACACTTTTCTAGGTGAAAGTGTCAGAAAATAATTAGAAATATTATGTAATCAGATTGTTCTGAAGACGGAATATCTCTATTTTTTGTGAATTAACAGTTGTTAATAGCAATTGACCTGCGTAATTTTTCTTCTGAAATCAGAAATCTGACACTTTCCTTTGAATTCAATGTCCATTGTGTCAGATTTTCCAAAAACTAAAAATGAAATCTGACACTTTGCTGCTCAAAAATTAGGGATTGTGTCAAAATTGTACTCATAGTGGTTTCTGGCTTTTTGAAATTCTCTCTGGTACAGGTAAAATGACCGCATGGCAAGCTGAAATGGAATAAACATTGCAATTGGCTGTCGAATTTGTTAAAATATGAATATCGTCACGAGAAGGAATGAATGCGAAATGCTTGAGAAAAATTTTTCTGATATCTATACAAAATTTAAGATGAGCCTCTATTCCAAGGTGTTTAATCAGGATATCAAGGTGGAGGACGCTCTTTCCGCTATGGAGGTGCTTTGTGTGGAGTTGATTTATGCCATGGGAAGGCCGACCATCAACGAGTTTGCGTCTTTTGCGCAGCTGTCGCCGCCCAATGCGGCTTACAAGGTGGGCAGTCTGGTGAAGAAGGGATATGTCAACAAAGTCAGAAGTGAAGAAGACAAGCGGGAGTATTATCTGGAAGTGACAGACAAGTATATGCAGACCTACGGTGTGACCTACGATTATATCGGCACCGTGATGAAGCGAATCCGGGAGCGGTTTTCGCCGGAGCAGGTCAAAGAGCTGGAAGATATTCTGGGCGTGATCGACGACGAACTGATGCCGGAAGTTGAGATACAGGAATAGTTATAAGGGAAAACGTAAAAAAGGCCGGAGCTGAATAGTTTCTGGCTTTTAAGCTATAGAAATTATTTGTTTTATGAATTTGGAATACGCAGATTATTTGATATTCTTATCAAATGGTCTGTATTTTTTGTCGAAATGTCGTATGATGAAATACAACGAACAATTATATTTGAAACTTTTATTACTTATATTTTGCAACAAAATAAAGTTATAAAAATTTCAGCATCTTTTTTCAAAAAGACTTTGCTGGCATAGGTTAATTGCACAGGAAAGGAAGAACGGTTTAAAGCGCTGTTTTCAGATCATCTTCTAATTTTGAATATTTGAACTGAGCGCCGGCTGAGAAATGTGTAGTTCCTGAGCATCCCTTGTAAAGCTGGAATCTGAAAAATATTCATAGCCTTGCTCCCTATGCGAAATACGGTTAATTATTTGACTTTGTTATAAAATTGATTTATATTATGAATTATTATAGCGTATCATGCTGAGAGCGACAAGAATGAAAAACGGAGGTCAACACCAATGAAGCACAAGTTTATCGCAAAGCGGTACTGGAAAGACCAGAGTACCGCTATGGGAAAATCTGATGAAATGGCAAAATCTTTCAATGACGTGATTAATCTGAGTTTGGGGGACCCGGATTTAATTACTCACGATATCATTATTGACAACGCTTTCGCGGACGCGAAGGCAGGACATACGAAATACACGGATTTCAGAGGTGACCCGGAATTTCGGGCGGAAATCTGTAAGTACTACAAAGAAGAATATCAGATGGATGTTGCTGATGAAGAGGTGTTTGTAACCGCTTCCGCCTGTCTGGGTATGTATTTGGCGCTGGAAGCCATCATCGATGACGGGGATGAGGTGATTCTGCAGGCGCCGTTCTTTACGCCGTATCCGCAGCAGGTGGAACTGGCAAGGGGTATTCCTGTGGAACTTGCGACGTATGAGGAAGAGGATTTTCAGATTAACATAGAACGTTTGGAGTCTCTGATTACAGAGCGGACCAAGGCGCTGGTGATCAATTCGCCGAGCAATCCGACGGGAAATTGTCTGACTGTTAAAACGATGGAAAAAATCGCTGAAATTGCCGAAAAGTATGACTTGATCGTGATTTCCGATGATATTTATACATCGTTCAGTTATCAGAATCCGTTTGTGCCGTTTGCGGCACTGCCCGGTATGCGGGAAAGAACGATTATTCTCAACTCTTTTTCCAAGAATTTCACTATGACGGGATGGAGAGTAGGCAATATCATTGCGCCGGACTATATCGTTAAGGTGATTCAGCAAATCAACGAAAACGTGGTATTTACTGCGCCGTCCATATCCCAGCGGGCTGGTATTCATGCACTTCGTCACAGAGACGAGATTCAGCCGCCGATGATCGAGGAATACAGAAAGAGAATGTTCTATGCGGCGGAGAGAATCAATCAGATTCCAAAGCTTTCAGTGATTTATCCGCCGAAGGGCAGCTTTTATCTGTTCATGAATATCAAGGAGAGCGGTCTTTCAAGTGAAAAAGCGGCAGAACTGATTTTAGAGAAAGCCCATGTGCTAATGCTGCCGGGTAATGCTTTCGGCGCCTGTGGGGAAGGCTATGTGCGCATTGCCTGCACGGTCAATGTGGACACCCTGAAAGAGGCTTTTGACCGGATTGAGAAGATAGAGCAGTTTCAGTAAGACGTAGACGAAATTTATCTGTAGAGCATTATACAGCCAAAGCTGCCAAAAACCAGGCTGCCATTTCCTCCGGCGTATGTGATAGTCCTTGCGCAAACCACCACTGCACCATGCCGATAAAGCTGCACGAAAGATGATGGAGCAGGAAGTCCTGTGGAATTTGTCCCAGGGCTTCTTTTGTTTCTAGCGCCGGCAGCAGGCTTATCGCAAAAAAGCGGTGCAGGTATTCTCTGAGATAACGGAGAAACAGCTCGCCGCTTTCGCAGGATAGTATACCTGGGATATTGCGTTTATCGTCACGCAGATGGTATAGGAGATGGGTGACCATTTCTTCTGCACTGCCTGAAGATGCAGAGAAATCGTGGGTCTTCTCCGAAGTCAGACTGTCCGAAAAAACATGAGAAAATAAATCGGTACACAGTTCTCTGAGCAGATGATCTTTGGTCTCAAAGTGGGCGTAAAAGGTGCTGCGCCCTACGTTGGCTTTATCGATGATTTCCTGCACTGTAATCTGGTGAAATTGTTTTTCTGTTAAAAGCTGTGCCAGAGCGTCAAAGATGGCGGCTCTGGTTTTTTGCTGTCTTCTGTCCATAATGAGAGTCCTCTCTTATTTTACAATACCGTACAATTTGCGGCAAATGTCCCATACGGCACAATTCTGCATATTTGGTGATTGCACTTGCTTCTGACCGGCGTATAATCGGTAATAGAACAAAGTGTTCTGTAACTGACAATGAATATGCTAGCAGAAGGAGAGGCTATTGTCAATGAAACGAGATATTTTTTATTTGTCGCTGCCCATTATCATAGAAAATCTGCTGCAGACGCTGCTTGGTACGGTAGACACCTTTTTTGCAGGGCAGCTGACGGATGCTGCCATTGCGGGTGTCGGCGTCACAGGTCTTGTGATGAATCTATGTATTTCTTTTTTTACAGCTGTTAGCGCCGGCAGCACGGCGATCATTGCGCGGCGCTTTGGGGAACGGGATTTTGAGAAGGTGCACGCCGCTGTACTCCATGCTCTTTGTATAGGGATTATGCTGGGAATCGCAGTGGGAAGTGTCTGTCTGTTCTTTGGCAGAAAAATTTTGCAGCTGACTGGTGTGGAAGGTATGGTGCTTTCTTGTGCGCTACCATATTTTTACATTGTCGCGGTACCTTGCGTACTGCTTTGCCTGCAGCTAGTGTTGTCCGGCTGTCTGCGTGCCATGAAAGATACGAAAACGCCCATGTATGTAGCTGGCGCATCAAATCTTTTGAATATCCTTCTGGATATTCTGTTTATCAAAGCGGGATTTGGAGTTTTTGGGCTTGGACTTGCAACCACACTGGCAAGAGGGGCAGGGTTGGCGGCGCTTTTTCTGTGTTTGCGGAGAAGAAACAAAGTCTTCGGGCAGTATTCCATCAGGCTGCGGCGCAAGGAATTTGCTCTGTTACTAAGAATCGGCGTTCCGGCGGGGATCGAAAAACTCATCATGCGTGCCGGACAGCTAATTTATAATGGGATGATTCTGTCCATTGGAACAGCATCTTACGTGGCGCACAATGTAGCGGGAACCATTGAAAGCTACGGGTATATTCCGGCGATGGGATTCGGACTTGCCGTCTGCACGATGACAGGAATCTCGCTGGGAGAAAAGCAAGTACAGGCGGCAAAGGCACAGGTCAGGATCGCTTACTGGCTGACCGTTTCGGTAATGATTGTAATCGGTGCAGTATTCTATGTCTTTGCGCCCCAGCTTGCAGCGCTTTTTACAGAGACTTTCGCTGTACAGGAAATGGTGACAGATGTGCTCCGCATCATTGCCTGGTTTCAGCCTTTTGCGGCGCTGGTGCAGGTGCTGACCGGCGCGCTGCAGGGTGCGGGCGATACAAAATTTCCGATGTATGCCACTTTCTTTGGCATCTTTGTACTGCGCACCGGTCTTGGTTATTTGCTGGCAGTGACACTTGGCATGGGGCTTTCCGGCATCTGGTTTGCATATGCTGCAGATCTTATGGTGCGGGGCGCGATGCTTTTGGGGCGATTTCGACAGGAGAAATGGATGAAGATTGCATTGTAAAGGAAACCCTTCGGACTGCAGATCAGCTCTCGGAGACTTAAAACCATTTCTTTTTTTTAAATACGATTAACAGAACGACTACCAACCCTATACTGAGACTGGCCACGAAGGGGTACCCCCATGCCCAAGTGTATTCCGGCAGGCGCAGATTCATACCATACCAGCCAGCGATCAAAGTCAGCGGCAGAAAGATGGAAGTAACTACAGTGAATATTTTCATCAGATTGTTCTGTTCAATATCGATTTGCGATTGATAGGCTTCCCGTACCGCTTCAATGTACTCCTGTAGATGGAGAACAAATTCCAGAAGCCGGTCAAATTTTTTATCGATAAATGCGAAAGAAGGGTCAACAGCGCTGATCTCATCAGAGAGAAACTCCATTTGCTCATAATAGCGTTTCACCTTCAGCAAATCTTTTCGCACCTTAATGATGTCTTTAATGCCATTCTTACTGGGGCTCTTTTCCATCAAAAGGTTGTCTTCTAAAGAAATAATCATGTTTTCCAGGGATTCCAGCTTATAGACGTCGTTGGCTGTCAGTTCCAGAAAAAACTCATGGAGCTGAAGAATGCCGTCTTCTTCTATATCCACGTTTCGAAAGCTTTCCGCCACAGAGCTGCTGTCTGTCACAACGATAAAGTCCTTCTTACTGGCATATACGCTTACTTTCCGTTCATCCAGCCAGTGAAAGGAGAGAAAATATCGGTTCTCTCCAAGAGCGGCAAAGAAATTCCGGCTTTCATCCATACGATTGACAAGATCGCTGCCTGTATATTTTTTCAGTTCTTCTAATCTGTCTGATGTAAGTAATTCTTTCATAATACTGCTATTATACCCAGGAATAGATTCTTTCAACCCTGGAGCCGATGGTTCCGTATAGATATTCGAAAGTATTGCCGCAGAATTGTTCCATGTCCCAGGTTGTGATTTGCTCATTTCCGTCTTTTCCGATCAGAATGGCTTTTTGACCGATTTCACAGGAGATGCCGGTAACATCGGCAAATGATTGATCCATACAACAGCCGAGGAAACGTGTCTTAGTTCCGCTGATTAATACCGGTCCCTGTTTTCGCATCCAGCCAGGATATATACCGTCGGCGAAGCCTATGGATATGGTGGCGACAGTCATCGGTTTTTCTGTGATGAAAGCCCGGCCGTAGCCCACGCTTTCACCTGGCACGATGTCGTGAACATTGGTAATATACGCGCCGATTTCACAAGGCTCGACCAATCCAATCGGTTCTCTGCCGTCTTCCATAGCCATATGCCCCAGAACAGAGGTACAGGAACGGATGTGTGTAGAAAAATCCTTTGCTTCTGAAAACCATGCGGCGGCAGCTGAGTTGCAGCAGTGAATATAGCGGGGGTCAAAGCCTGCCTCGCGAATTTGCAGAACACCATCCTGAAAGCGTCGAAACTGTTCTAAGGCAAAACTGTCATAATAATCGGCTGTAGACGTGGCAAAGTGGGAATAAACTCCTATAATTTCTAAATTGCCTAAATATTTTACCAAATCGATAAGCTCTTTCAGCGGTTTGCCTGGTTGTATGCCCAGACGGTTCATACCGGTTTCTATTTTAATATGCACCTTGGCGGATTTTCCTGCTTCAGTTGCCAGCTTGCTTAACCTGTGGGCAGTTACAGCATCAAAGAGAGGACACTGCAGGTTATATGCAGTAATAGCGGGCAGCAGATGCTGCGGAATACCTCCAATGACCACGATATCCGCGTCGATGCCGGCGCGGCGAAGCGATACGGCTTCGTAGACTGCCGCGTTGGCCAGAATTTTTGCGCCACAATGCTCTGCGTATAGCTTTGCCATAGGAACAAGACCGTAGCCGTAGCAGTTGCCTTTTAAAACGGGAATGATATCAGTGTTTGGACCGATATAATCCTGCACCCTTTTGTAATTGCGTATGACTTCGTTCATATCTACTTTAAAATATGCATTACAATAGTTTTCCATTTTGAATGTCTCCCGGTTATATAACAGGGAGTTGCCCATACGGACAACTCCCCTTCATCATTTAAATCAGATCTAAATAGTTGATACAGTTTACTGTAAGGGCGGTATCCTTGCGGCATCGTTGCCCCAGAATCCGTACCTTGCCGCAGGCTGCCAGACAGGCAGCGTCATAGGACGTCGGTTCATTTAATGCTAACTTCTTCCACTGCGCCTTTTGGCAGCCTGCCAAAAGGAAAGACGTTTTCGGACACAGGTGAAAAACACAGTCAGAGGGCAGCTTTGAACCAGCCAGCCGGAGAAACGGAACAGTAAAATCTTCCGTTATCTGACGGGCATATTTTGGCCCTAGAATATCCAAACTGCCGGGTGAATCGGTGTAATAAATGATTCTTGCGCCTGCTTGATACACGGCCATAGCCAGCTCCGCCAGATCTTCCGCGGTACGATTGAAGAAGGCAGCCATAATATCAGCGTTTTTTCGCCAGCCCATGAGTACCATCATGATATCCGCCAGTCCATTAAGAATAGTCACCGGTCCGTGAAGCTCCATGGTAGCGTTTCCACCGTTGGAATTGATCAGCGCAATCGCTTTTACGGTTTCCGCTAGCCGCCCCTTTGTAACGTCCAGATGAGGCAAGTCAGCCAGCTGGTCCAAAGACGTTATTACATCTCTGTCCTTGCGCGGTCCAAGAGACGAATCGTCTAGCTTAATTTGCGCGCCCAAATTTTCCGCCTCCAACACGGGATCAAAGGGGAGAACTGCGTGATTGCCTGCCAGCTTTGCAATTTGCTCTGCTGAGCAAAGGGCGTCGGGCAGACGTAATCCCTTCGATTCGGCGTCTTCTTTAGAAAGGCCGTTGTACGCGGCATATCTGCATTTGTAATCAATCAGCTTTGCCATAGCAGTTTCCTCTATACGAAGACGATTTGTACGTTGCGGCAGTTGGTCAGATAAACGATGGAAGCGTAGTTGATACCAAATTCTACAATATCGCCAGGCTTCAGCTCACGTTTTGCGTCTTCAATATCCAGAATTGTGTGATCGGAAGAAGCGCCGATTACTTCTATTCCTTCATCTTTCGGGAAGATTTCGTCAATGCTGCCGTAATCCACTTTTCCGATTCCCAGGAGAGCTCTTTTTCTGATACCTCTGTCTACATATTCAGGCGTGTGACCAAAAGCATCGATGGAAATCTTTCCTACAGGGTGAGAAGGTTTGTCCTTTACTTCGATGACTTCCGCTTTTAATGTATAAACATCCTGATGCATCCAACTCATATCGTAGCCGTAGAATACGTCCAAATCTCTCGCCAGAAGAATGCCTTCGCCTACTCTCAGCAGATTGACACGCTTTGGCATATCCTTATTGATGATTCTTGGCAGAGAGGTGGTTGCGCCGCCGGAAATGTATTCCAGTGTTCTGCCAATCTTTGCTTCGATTCTTTCGGCAATGGCAACCAATTCATCCAGTTTATCCGCTGTTGCTTCAATACTTCCGTAACAGCCGAGGTTTGTACCGACGCCGGCCAATTCCAAATTGGACAATTCATTTTCTACTGTAACAGCCACGTCTACCATTTCATCCTTGTCCCAGAAACCTTCGCGAAGATCTCCTAAGTCCGCCATGAGGATAACTTTATGCGTTTTGCCTTGCTTTGCCGCTTCCTCGTTAAGCGCGCGAAGCACAGTGATTTCACTGTTCAGACTCACATCGCATAATCTGACAACCTCGGAAAGCTCGCTCATCATCGGAACGCGGAGCAGCAGATAAGGAAGATCAATGCCGTATTCTTTCGCGTCTTCAATTTGCTCCAGACGGGAAGATGCGATCAGCTTTACGCCGCCTTCTGCGAACATCCTTGCGCATTCAGGAATGCCGGTGGTTCCTTTGATTACACCTGCGATATCAATACCAAAATCTGCGCATTTGTTAACGACTGCAGCAACGTTTTCCTTTAGGTACTGCAGATTGATTTCTACTCTCGGATAGACCTGTTTAACCATATTGTTTTCTCCTTTTCAAGACTGAAATATAGCTATATTTTAACATTATACGGAGATATCGTCTATAAAGAATATACGTGAACTTTGGTAATTTTTTTACAACAGCAGCGGAAAGAAAAAAGCCAAAGCTTAGGAAAGTTATAAACATTTTACAAAAATAACTGAATTTAAGGCTAAAGTAGGAGTTAACAAATATGGTACGATGCAAGTATGAAAAAAGAGTTAAAGAGAGGCTAAGGTGAAAGAATGGAGAAATTCAAATTTGATGAAACCCTGCAGCTGAAGATTTTGACGAAATCGCAGGTAGAGAGCATGCATGAAAAAGCGTTGTATGTTCTGGAGAATCTGGGTATCATTTTTGCCTATGAAGAAGCGTTGGATTTATTGGAGCAGGCCGGATGTGATGTGGACAGAGAAACGCAGAAGGTAAAATTCCCACGAGAACTGGTGGAAAAATGTATTACCTCCGCACCGTCTACCTTTGACCTGTACGACAGAGAAGGTAATTTCTACTGTACGTTTGGCGATGGCAAGACCCGTTTTAATCCGGGTAGTAGCGCTAGCAATGTTCTAGAGAGTGACGGAGACACCGTACGGCTTTCTAACGTTAAGGATCTGAAATTGCTGACCAAGGTAGCGCAGAGTTTGCCGCATATTGATTTCGTGTCTTCTTCTATCGTATGCGAAGAAGCGCCAGGCGAGCTGGGCAGCCAGTATCTGTATTACACGGAAATGCAGAATTCCATTAAACCGATTATCGGCGGCGCTACGGATGCGGCAGGCGTTCCAAGAACCTTCAAACTCCTGACTGCTGTTCTTGGAAGCGAGGAAAATGTACGGAAAAAACCGTATACGATCTTTGATATTTGTGTAACCTCACCGTTGAAATGGTCGCATATCGGTGCAAGAAATATTATCGACTGTGCTCGGATGGATATTCCGATTAATCTGATTTCCGCGCAGATCGCGGGCGCTACCGGCCCGATTACACTGGCCGGATGTATTTTGAACCATACAGTGGAAATTCTGGCAGGACTTGTGCTGGCACAGGTTACGAAGCCGGGACATCCTGTTTCCTATGGCGGCGCGCCTTGTATCTTCAACATGAAGACAATGTACACGCCGATGGAAGCGATGGAATGCAGTATGATAACGGCAGCTTATTCTCAGATGGGTCATTACTATGGCCTTCCGGTACACACGTATGCGGCAATGTCCGACGCTAAGATCGTGGATTATCAGGCAGGCAGTGAAACGGCCAGATCAGGTTTGATGGCTATGATGGCGGGATGCTCCAACGTATCCGGGCCGGGTGGGCTCAACGTCATCGCGGAGATGAGCATTGAAAAGTTGGTTATCGACAATGATTATATCGGCACACTGAAGCATCTGGAAAAAGGTATCCGTTTCGACGAAACAACGCTGGCAGCAGATCTGCTTCTGGAGGTCGGGTCCGGCGGAAACTTCATGACGCAGAAGCATACGCTGAAGAACTATAAGAAGGAGCATAATTACAGCAATATCACAATGAATTATCAGGAAAGAGCTGCTTGGGCAAAGGAAGGTAAGCCGACTATCATGGATAAGGCCAGAGCTTATGTGGAGGATATCGATAAGCAGACCATCTGTCCGCTGTCCGAGGATCAGAGAAAAACTTTGGATGCGGCGTTTATTGAAGTATGCGCTGACGCCGGACTTTCCGAGGATGTCGCGAAAGATCTGATCAAAAAGTATGATGAAGCGTAAACACGCTTTGTTATAGAGAAATTATTTCTAAAATATTTAAAGAAAGGAAAATGTACAAATAATTCCCCTATCTTTTATTTGTACAAGGAAACATTATGGGTAAACGAGTTCCTATGTGGCAGGTATTGATCTGCGTCGCATTCACGTTGGGTGTTATCTGTTACTCCATCTTCTTCTCCTATGGTGAAGCGCATATGCCGTTGATTCTGGCTGCAGCTTTGGTATCCATCGTCGGCGCGCTTAACGGCTGGAAGTGGAGTGTAATGGAAAAGGGCATGATTCAGGGTATCAGCCGCTCCATGCAGGCGAATCTGATTCTCCTGACTGTTGGTATGTTGGTTTCTACCTGGAAAGCGGGAGGGATTATTCCGTCCATGATTTATTACGGATTGAATATTATTAATCCGGCGATCTTTCTGGTAACAGCAGCGCTGCTGTGTACTTTGATTTCTCTGGTAATCGGATCTTCTTACACCACGGCAGGCACCATCGGTGTTGCTATGATTGGTATTTCCATCGGCCTGGGCATCAATCCGGCGCTGACTGCAGGCGCGGTAGTAGCTGGTTCCTATACAGGTGACAAAATGTCTCCGATGTCCGATACTACTAATATGGCGCCTGGCGTATCCGGAGCCAACATTTTCGATCATATCAAACACATGGTATGGACGGTAACGCCGTCTTATGTGATTGCAATGATTCTTTGGTTTATTCTGGGCAGAGGCAGTGCACCAAGCGGCGACGTGCAGATGGAAATGAAGGACATTCTGCAGGATGCCATTCAGAACGAATTTGTTGTCAGTCCTTGGCTAATGTTGCCGGTATTGGTTCTGCTGGCTGCAGTTATTCTTAAGATTCCTGCACTTCCAGCCATGTTCGGCGCAGTCATCATTGGACTGCTGTGTATGGGTCTGGTACAGGGCATTGCGTTTGAAGATTTCTTCAAAATTATGCATTACGGATATGAATCTACCAGTTCAGATATACCGCTCTCTGGCGATTATACGGTTGCCAGTGTAGTTGGAGGCGGTGGATTTGACGGCATGCTGTGGACTGTATCCATCGTACTTTGCTCTATGTCTTTTGCAGGCGTGTTGGAAATTACCGGTATGCTGGGACAGCTGGTAGAAAAGGTTATGAAGGTTGCGAAGACAAACGGTTTGTTGGTTATGTGCACAATTTTAACCTGTCTGTTTATCAATATTCTGTGTGCGGACCAGTATCTGGCTATCATTCTGCCGGGTAGAATGTACAAGAATGCATATGAAGACAGAAAACTGAAGGCAAAGAATCTGTCCAGATGTTTGGAGGATTCTGGTACACTGACTTCACCGCTGATTCCTTGGAATGTATGCGGCGCCACGATGTATGGTTTCCTGGGACAGCCAACCACAGCATATGCTCCGTATGCCTTTGTAAACTGGATTTGTCCGATTATTTCCATTATCTATGGCTTCACCGGATTCACCATCGAAAAGATGACGGATGAAGAATATGAAAAAGTAATGGAAGCAAGAAGGGCAGAGGAAGAAGCTACGAGAAGAGAGCTAGAAGGTTAATAAAAAAATGTATCTTCTTTAAAAAACGGAACTGTCTCGAAAGAGGCAGTTCCGTTAGACTGCAGACAAAGGTCTAAATCTCTAAACAGAGATTTAGGCTTTTTCTATGGTGGTGTAATCTAAGCTTTTCAAAGGTTTGCGATATAGATACAAGAATCTGAGGGATACAGAAGAACGTTTCAAAGCTTGTGTAAACATAAAAAACTAATGTAAGACAGATAGAATTAACGATAGGGGCGCCGCCGCCCTAACGGTCATTTTACGTTAATGCGACACCCCCCCTTTTTTTTTTGAACCGGCAGTCGTATAGGTTCAATTTTCCTTTTCCTTGACGGCGTTGGCGGCTCGGTAAGCCTTCGGCGTCATATCCTTAGCCTTTTTGAAGACCTTTGTAAAATAACTCTGATCTTCAAATCCAGTTGACAGAGAAATATCGATAATGCTCAAGTTGGTTTCTGTCAGCAATCGACAGGCGTGATCTACTTTCAACGCGTTGAGATAATCTGTGAAAGTGACGCCCATCTCCTGTTTAAACAGTGTGGAGAAATAAGATGCGTTGACATGCAGATTGGTTTCAATATCTTTCAGCGATATTTTTTCCTTAAAGTTTTTATTGATGAACTGCAGCGCTTTGATAACAATTTGGGAACGTCCCTTATAAATAGAAGTTAGCATGTTCCGCGCGATCAATTCGATCAGTGATTCGCAGACTTCAGTTAGTGCGGTGAAGCTATCTGTTTCACTGATTCGGCTTATAATATCTAAGTCAGTATCTATAGTCTGATTCAGATTGCTGTCGCTTTCACTGGCGGTTTTCACAATGATGGCAAAGAGCCAGAGCGCCTTAATTTTAATTCCTTCCAGATTTCCGGTTTCCAGAATAGAAAATTTGTTCAGCATTTTGCGTACGATCTCTTTGGATTGCTCCACATGACCGTCGCTGACGTTGTCAATCAATTCCTTCTCTAAATCGTAAGGATATTCCATGGAGGCGTGTTCTTTTTTGTAATTCTGGATATTTAAATTGATTTGATTTTGCTCACTGTATTGGTTTCGCAGAAGGCTGTAATCGTTTGCGCCGGAAACGGAGGTGACGACACAGTTATAAAACAGCAAAGCTAGCTGAGACACCTGATTAGGCTGATAGACCTTCATTTTACCGGCAAACATCTTTGCCATGGAAAGAGATACGTCGTTTAAATTGTTTAAGGATGAAAAGCTACGCGTGGTACTGGCTCGCAGTTCTCCCATTACAATAGGACCGACGATGAAATAGCCTGCAAAGACCTCATTGATGATGAGGGAAACGGCGATGTTGGCCAGACCAGCTTTACATAAGAAAATGTATGGCTCACCCAGACGAGAAGCGAATTGGCCGGCTGAGGACAGGTTACGGCGGCACATGCTTTCACAGTCAGTATATACCCTGAAAATATTACAGATTTTATCGTCTTTTTTAAATTCCTGAATCAGCTCGTTTTTTCCGTTGAAATAAGTTACAGGTATGCCAGTGGTTTCGGAAAACGCATCAATAGAAGCAGTCAGATAATCTGAAAGCTTTGCTGTCGACGGCGTGTCCAAATTTGGAATAACAAAGTTTTTCATAGAAGACCTTCTCCCTCGTAAGCTGAATGGTGATATAAAAATTGTACTATTTTTTATAAAAAAATCTATATTGCATTATAACATGAAGATAATAAAATTACAATAGCGGGAATCCCAAATCCATATGGAAAGGATTTTCAATCGTAATATGCGTTAAAAAACACTGATTTTTGAATATAGAATAAAAAAGCGGCAAAAAATATTACTACTTTTTCTAAAAAGGTCTATATATCTATTTGACCGTGATACGGTACAATAATCTTACGAATGAAAAGTCTATTCAAATGAAACTCGGAGGTAAATATTTATGAGTAAAGAAGCAATCATGGAAAAAGCAAAGCAGTCAATCGTAGAGGCTGACGAGGATATCGCTATGGAAGCTTTGGCCGAAGCTGAAGCTGAAGGCGTAGATCTGGTTGAATTACTGAGCGACGGTTATTCCGCAGGTATGAAAGAATTAGGCGACCTGTTTGGAATGGGAGAAATTTTCCTGCCAGAACTGATCTTTGCTACAGAAGTTATGAAGACTGTATCTGCTGAAATCGAAGGCAAAATGGATATGTCCGAAGTAAAATCTGCTGGTACTTTAGTAATCGGTACTGTAGAAGGCGACGTACACGACATCGGTAAAGGTATCGTTGCATCCCTGGTTAAGACCAACGGTGTAGAAGTTATCGACCTGGGAAGAGAAGTACCTGCACAGAACTTCGTTGACGCTGCAATCGAGCACAACGCTGAATTCGTAGGAAGTTCCGCTCTGCTGACTACTACTATGACTGTTCAGAAGGACATCGAAGATGCACTGAAAGAAGCTGGCATCAGAGATAAAGTTAAGACTATGGTAGGCGGCGCGCCTGTAACCAATCGTTGGGCGGAAAAAATCGGTGCTGACGCTTACTGCGAAGACGCTTCCGATACAGTAAACTTCATCATGGACTGGATTGCAAAACTGTAAGCCGGACAACCGTAATTGATAGCAACTGAATAAATATTGGAGGTAAGTGAGATGGGTAAATTTATCCACGAAACTGACATCACAGGATATAATATTTTATCCAATGATGATTTAGACGCACTTCACGAAGCGACCCTCCAGCTGATGGAAGACTACGGCCTTCAGATGCATGGAAAAGAAGCGTTAGACATCTTAGCCGGCGCTGGCTGTGAAGTTGATTACGAAAATGACAGAGTAAAATTCCCAAGAAACCTGGTAAACGACGCAATCGAAAAATGTCCTGCAGAGTTCACCCTCTGCGGAAGAACCCCGGACAAAGATACTTTGATCGGCGGCAAGAAAGTTGCGTACAAGAACTTCGGTACAGGCGTATTCATCTTTGACCCTTACACAGGAGAACTGAGAGAATCCACCAAAGAAGACCTGGGAAATGTAGCAAGATTCATCGACGCGATTCCTGAAATCGACGTATTCTCTATCGCTGTAACAGCAGGTGATGTAAACCAGAAGGTTCGTTCCCTGCACGAAGCAGAAGTTGTATTCAACAACTTGACTAAGAACTTTGCGCACGACCTTGAGGGTGTAAAGAATACACAGAGATTTATCGACATGGCTGCAGCCATTCAGGGCGGTTATGATAAGCTGAGAGAAAGACCGATCGTTGCGATGGGCGCTTGCCCGAACAGCCCGCTGGAAATCAATGAAAATGAAACCAGCATCATCATTCTGTCCGCTAGACACGGTCTGCCAATCGACATTCTGTCCATGGGGCTTTGCGGCGCTACCACACCGGCAACTCTTGCAGGTACACTGGTTTGCACCAACGCAGAAATCCTGGGCGGTATCGTTTTAGCACAGATTGTAAACCCTGGCAACAAGATTCTCTACGGATCTTCCACGACTATCATGGATATGAAGACTGCACAGTCTCCAGTCGGTGCGCCTGAGCACGCAATGTGTTCTGCAGCAGTAGGACAGCTGGGTCACTACTACGGCATTCCTACCAATGTAGGCGGCACGTAGGCTGACGGTAAGTGCTTCGACGTTCAGTTAGGACATGAAAAGACCATGACTAACATGCTGCCTGCACTGACAGGAAGCAACGTCATCTATGGTATGGGTATGATGGAAATGGGTATGACCATGAGCTATGAGCAGCTGTTGACTGATGCAGAAATCGTAAGAATGACCAGAAGAATTCTGCAGGGAATTCCTGTAAATCAGGATACAATGGCGCTTGACGTAATTAAAGCAGTAGGACCTGCTAACAATTACTTAGCACATAAGCATACCAGAAAGTACATGAGACAGGAACTGTCTACGACACAGTACATCGACCGTACACAGAGAGAAACCTGGGAAAAGAAAGGCGCTATGACGATGACCGAAGCTACCAGAGCGAAGGCAATCGACATCTTAGAAAATTACAAGCCGGAACCGCTTCCTGAAGATGTGAAGAAGAGGATTCATGACATCGTAGTGGAAGGCGAAGAAGAAGCTGAAGAATTAGCTAAGTTTGAAGCGAAGAAACACTAATCTCACGTTAAAATTTTTTTCAAATAAATATCAAGAGAAAGGAAGGATACGATATGGCTGAAGAAAAGAAATACTTTACCCGTATGGGTGACGGTTCCGTCGTATACATGACAGAAGCCGAAATCCGTGCGGACATGGCTGAAGGTATTGCTGATGCTGTAAAGAGAGGCAAAATTGACCCTCTTACTGATGAAGAAGTCGAGCATCTTTACGATATCATCACAATGCCGGGCAGTATCGTTGGCGTAGAACCTGGAAAACAGATTGTACTGACCAATGACTCCGGCGCTTACAAATTAAACATCAAGAGCCAGATTCCTATCGTAAAGGACAATGAGGTTCTCATTTACGAAAGATGTCTGGGTGTTGACTCTGTAGACGTTGGTAACTCCGACTACAACTACAAGACTGCAAAAGGCGTTGCGCAGCGTGAAGCTGGCGCCCTGAAGCAGGCGCTGAACATCAGCACAATGCCGCTGTTCTACGGCGCTATGACAAACCTTGGTTTCTACACAAAACCGGATGGTCCTGTAGAAAACTGGGCTGAGCTGCTTCCAGAAGGCAAAATTAAAGAAGCCATGACTGCACAGGAAGAAGCAATTCCGCATGCAGTAAAGGATATCGTATACGTTGCAAAACAGATGTACGATGTTGGAGCTGACGGTATCAACTTAGATACTTCTGGCGCTGCCGGAGACGCGGACTTCCTGGCTGCTCTTGAAGCCTGTGAAGAAATTAAAAAACAGTTCCCTGAAATGGGTGTTGAAATTGGTATGGCCGGTGAATTCGTACTGGGTATGCATGGCAGACTGAAATACGATGGTAAGAGACTGGCTGGACTCTATCCGCATGACCAGGTTAAACTGGTAGAAAAAGCTGGCGCAAGCATCTTCGGTGCAGTTGTAAACACAAACTGCAACAAGACCTTCCCTTGGAACATTGCAAGAGTATGTACTTTCATCAAAGCTTGTACTGCTGTAGCAAACATTCCGGTACACGCAAACGTTGGTATGGGTGTATGCGGCGTTCCGATGGTAGAAAATATGCCAAGCGATATGATTTCCAGAGCTGATAAGGCTTTAGTTGAAATCGGAAAAGTGGACGGGTTCTAGGTAGGCGTAGGTGATCCTGTAGGCGCTGAAGCTACACACTCCATTTGTGCTGGTATGGGCGGCGTTCGTACTGCCGGAGATCTGGTATTACGTATGCAGCTTGCTGAAAAGATGAAAATCGACGAAGCCAAAGCGTATGTAGCTGAAAAACTCGGTGTATCTCTCGATGAATTACATGACATCGTGACGATGACTGACAAGAGAACGGATTTAGGTCTTGGTCTGACACACGTTGAGCCTTGCGCAGAGGAAAACAACGGTATGGCGGCTAAGTTCAGAATCGCTGAGGTTCTCGGAATCAAGATCAATTCTGTTGAAAGATTCAAGGAAAGAGCAGGTCTGAAATAATCAGGAGTATTTTAGATGCGCAGCCTGCAAGGAGTAGGCTGTGTGAAAAAGAAACTGCTTAGGTCAGAACAAACTCAAAATTATGAAACAAATAAAATGGAATAGGTTTGCAAGGAGTAGGCCTATTCCATATTATTAAACAAGAAATTACTGAATCTTTTAATAAGTGTGAGTTTTATGAGTAGACGATCCTCTTTTGAGGAAAAAGGAATATAGGAAATATGAAGCAGTTCGTATTTTCATACAAAAAGAAATAGCCAACACTGTAATCTTATGATAAAATAAAGAAGGATTCTATTGTAATGATTCAGTGAAGGAGGCACGAATTTGGATAAGCAAGAACTATACAGGCGAGCAAAAGAAGCGATTGTCGATGCCGATGAGGAAAAGGCACTTCGTATCATTGAAGAAGCAAAGAAAGAGAACTTTGATCTTTTGGAACTTTTGCTGTCCGGATTTGGTGCTGGCAATGACGAAATCGGAGACCGGTTCGATGTAGGCCTTTTATCACTTCCGGAGCTAATTTATGCAGCTGAAGTGATGAAGAACGTGACGAACACCATCCTACAATATCTTAACGAGGATGAGGAAGGGTATCCGATTCTGGAGAAGAAAGGAACCGTCATTCTGGCTACCGTGGCCGGAGACGTACACGACATAGGTAAAGGTATTGTTGCATCTACACTGAGGAACGCGGGTTTTGAGGTTATCGACCTTGGATGCGAGGTTCCTGTGGAGATGATATTACAGAAGGCAAAAGAACACAATGCGGATATTATCGGTACCAGTGCGTTGCTGACCTCTACAATGTCGGAACAGAGAAGGCTGGAAAAGCTTCTAAATGAAAGCGGAGAGAAAGAGAGCTTTCTTACAATGGTCGGCGGCGCTCCATGCACACCGAGATGGGCAAGAAAAATCGGCGCCAGTGGTTACAGCGAGGATGCTATAGATGCAGTAAAGGTTGCGTTGGAGCTGATCGAGAAAAAGTATAAGAAATAAAAGTGTAAAGTATTGGAGGAAATAACAATGGGCAAAGAACTTATTTTCCAGACACTGAGACATGAAGAAACAAAAGAACTCCCTTGGGTGCCGTTTGCGGGCGTCCATGTAGGAAAACTGAAAGGCTATACAGCTGAGGAAGTTTTAAGAGACGAAGACAAATTAGTAGAATGTTTGCTGGAAGCAAATAAATTATATACGCCGGATGGACTTCCTATCATCTTCGACCTGCAGGTTGAAGCGGAAATCCTGGGATGCGACCTGATGTGGGCAGAAAACAATCCACCGTCAGTTAAGAGCCATCCTCTGGCAGCAGAGAAGACAATCCCTTGCAATTGCAAGATTCCGACGGAAGAATCCGGTAGACTACCGATGATTTTATCTGCAATGAGAAGAGTGAAAGAGGCGATTGGTGAAGAAACAGCTCTGTACGGACTGATCTGCGGACCGTTTACTTTAGCTTCTCACTTGAGAGGTACTGATATCTTCATGGACATGGTATCCGATTCTAACTACGTAAAAGAATTGGTAAACTATTGCGCGCAGGTTGCAATCGCTATGTCTAAGATGTACATCGATGCAGGTATGGATGTAATTGCAGTCGTTGACCCGCTGGTTTCCCAGGTATCCCCAAAGCACATCGAAAAGATGTTGTCTGAAGGATTTAAAGCTGTATTTGATTATGTAAGATCCAGAGGCGCGTTCTCATCCTTCTTCGTATGCGGCAACGCTACTAAGCAGATCGAAGTAATGTGCAAAATGGGACCGGACGGTGTTTCTGTTGACGAAAATGTTAACCTTCCGGAAGCTAAGAAAATTACTGATGAATACAATATCGTAATGGGTGGTAATATTCCTCTTACAACTACGATGTTGCATGGTAATCAGGAAGATAACATGAAGGGCGTTATCGATTTGATCGACTCTATTGAGAATCATAAGAATCTGATTATCGCTCCGGGATGCGATATGCCGTATGACACGCCGATTGAAAATACAATCGCTTGCGCACAGGCAGTTAAGAATCCTGACAGCACCAGAGAGCTGATCAAGAACTATGAAACTGTTATCGATGATTCCAATGTAGAGATTCCTGACTATAAAGCGATGGATAAGGTACTCATCGAGTGCTTCCTTCTGGACCCTGAACAGTGCGCGGCGTGCACATACATGCTGGCTTCTGTAGAGGATAACTGGGATGATCTGAAGGATATGGCTGAGTACAGAGTATACAAATACTTTATCAAGGACGATATCGCCAGAACAAGAAAGATGGGCATCGCTAACCTGCCGACTATGTGCATCGATGGTGAGCAGAAATACATCTCCATCATCCCATCTAAAGAAGAATTGATCGAGGCAGTTAAAGAAGCAAAGGCTAAGAAATAAGCCAAAGAATATATCTGGTAAACAAAAGGTGGCAGGCCGCAGGGTTTTGTCACCTTGTTTTCCATTCATGGAAAGAGTGAAAAAAAGCAAATGAGAGGTTACTTATGAAGAATAAGAAGATTTTTATCGATGAGGCTGCCGCGCGTTCTCTTGCTGAAAAAAGATTTATTCAAACCTGCGGGTTTGATCTGGAGCGGGAGAAACATCAGCGTATGATGAAAATGGGTCTTAAGGTTCGAGAGGACGGTATCGCAGGTATCGGCATTAAGGCGTTGATTTCTTTTTATGGACCGGAGCATTTCAGTGATAACGGCGTCGTTATTGATGATGTGCAGATAACTTGTAACTATTTTGCGCAGGTTCCAAAGACGGCAGTAGAAGGAATTTACTTTTATATGTTGACAGCAGGTGAATGCTTGTTTTCAAGTGAGGAGAATATTATGGATTTTCTGTATGCTGATATCTGGGGAACGAATTATGTGGACACGGGAATTCAGATACTGACAGAACAGCATATTCAGAAAGATATGGAGGCGCGTTTTTCTGATAAGCAAGTATATCTTTCAGAAGAATTTGGACCAGGCTATTTCGGAATGCCGGTCATTGAAACCAGGAAGTTCGCTTCCATTTTGGACGCCTCGTCTATCGGCGTGAGGGTAAAGGAGAGCGGACTGATGATTCCGCAAAAGACCTGCGCTGGATTTTACCTTGTATATAACAGAGCGGACGTCAAAGCAGAGCCAAGCTGTATGCAGTGCTATGGCAACGCTGATGGATGTCAGTTCTGCGCGATAAAAGCAAAGATGAAGGAGGAAGCATGAAGATCACGTTTTTACCACAGAATATCACATGGGAATCAGAAGAAGGCGAGACAATATTACAGGCAGCAGCAAAGGCTGGGGTTAGTATTGACGGAAACTGTGCCGGAATGGGAACCTGCGGAAAGTGCAGAGTAAAGATTCTGGAAGGAGACGCATCTGAAATTCGGGATCATCATCATAAGCTGACGGATCGAGATATCGAAGCAGGCTATCGTTTAGCATGCTGTCAGCCGGTGACAGAGAACATGGTGGTTGAAGTAGCTGAGGCAGAGACGACTGCTTCCAGAAAGAAGAAATTGATTCGCCTGCCGGAAGGTTTTCAGCCTTTTACTGCTGTGGAAAAGCAATGCGTACGGTTTAATAAAGCTACTTTGGCGGATCAAAGAAGCGATGAGGAACGCATATTGTCTGCGTTTGGCTGGGAGGGCGCGTCTTTCACCTATCACGCGCTGGCAAAGCTGCCGCGGATATTGCGCAAAAAGGAGAATCATCTGATCACCTTGACCCACAGAGACGGACTGATTATTGATGTTGAGGAAGGGGATACCGAGAAAGCCAACTATGGGGTGGCTGTAGATATCGGTACGACTACGGCGGTAGTCATGCTGTGGAACTGCGCGAACGGGACTATGATAGATGTTTCCGCTGTGACAAATCCGCAGGGAGCTTATGGGGCAGATGTTATTTCCCGAATTACCTTTGCTGGTGAGAAGGACGGCAATCTTGGTGTTTTGCAGAAGGCTGTCATTGATTGCATTAATAAGGCTATCGATGATTTTGAAGCAGAGAACCATATTTGCCGTGGAAATATCTATCAGATGACTGTCGTGGGCAATACTACTATGAGTCATGTGTTCCTTGGAATTGATCCCGCGCAGCTGGCGCTGGCGCCGTTTTCGCCAGTGTTTACAGAAGCAGCGTCTGCCGAAGCCAGAGATCTGGGACTGAAAATCTTTGATAGAGCAGAGGTGTACGTAGCGCCTAATATTGCCGGACATGTTGGATCTGACATTACGGCGGGTATCATTACGACGAATCTGATGGACAGAGATAAAGGACATCTTTTTATTGATATCGGAACAAACGGAGAGATCGTGCTGACAGGAAACGGACGTGCTGTGGCATGTTCTACTGCGGCGGGACCAGCTTTTGAGGGAAGCTCCATCAGCCAGGGAATGCGTGCGGCAAGAGGCGCGATTGAAACTGTGGATATTCGCGAGGATCGGGTAGATATCGGCGTGATTGGGGACTGCGAGCCAGTGGGTATCTGCGGTTCCGGCATTATTGACGCCGTGGGAGAGTTGATTAGAACGGGCATTGTCGACAAGTCAGGCAGACTGCTGTCCAGGGAAAAGCTGGAGAAAAAGGGCCTAAGTCAGAAGGTTATTGAACACGTCAGACCGGACGGCAAGACTAACGATTTCGTGCTGTATTTCAGTCCTGACGGTAAAAGTGATGTTGTAATCACACAGAAAGACGTGCGCGAGGTACAGCTGGCAAAGGCGGCTATCGCCGCGGGTATTACCATTATGATGGGAGAAATCGGCGTGACCCTGGATACGTTGGAAACCGTCAGCATTGCCGGAGCTTTCGGCAGCTATATCCGTAATTCCAGCGCGATACATATTGGACTGCTGCCGAAGGTCAGTGAAGAAAGGATCGTTTCTTTGGGTAATGCCGCCGGCATCGGCGCGTCTATGATTCTGTTATCTCAACGGTGCAGAGAGAACGCAGATAAAACGGCAATGGAAATTGAACACATTGAGCTTGCAGGCCGATCAGACTTTCAGGACGAGTATATGACGGCTATGATGTTCTAAGGAGGCAAAACATGATGGATTTTGGTAAAAAAGATTTTTCAGAAGAGGAATTAGTAAGATTATTGGAATGTGAGGATCCGGAGGAACTTGCCGCGATGTTTGCTGCAGCAAGACAGCTGAGACAGGAGCGGCAGGGCAATAAAATCTTTGCATACGGTTTCGTGTATTTTACTACATATTGCCGTAATAATTGCAATTTCTGCTATTACAGGAGATCCAATGATATAGAGCGCTATCGGAAGAATGAAGAAGATGTTCTAGCTGTGGCCAAGGCTTTGATCGATTCCGGCGTCAATCTGATTGATTTGACCATGGGTGAAGATCCTCAGTATCACGCTGAGAAATTTGAGACGGTTTGCAGAATTATCCGGACAATTAAGGAAACGTATCAAACGCCTGTTATGATCTCTCCGGGTGTGGTTGATGATGCAGTAATAGATAAGTTTGCTGAAGCGGGAGCTGATTTTTACGCGCTCTATCAGGAAACACATAACCGTGCGCTTTTTGAAAGGCTCAGAATTGGTCAAAGCTATGATGAACGGATGCACGCGAAGCTCTATGCCAGAGATCGCGGTATGTATATTGAAGAAGGTTTGCTTGCAGGTGTGGGAGAAGGTCCGGCAGATATTGTCCGTTCATTGAAAATGATGGGAGAAATCGGAGCAAAGCAGGTTCGGGTTATGAGCTTTATTCCGCAGGAAGGCAGTCCGATGGAGAAGGTAAAATCGCCGGATCGTTTGGAAGAACTGAAGATCATCGCGCTGATGCGGTTACTGTATCCTGACGCATTGATTCCGGCGTCACTGGATGTGGACGGTATAAAGGGACTGGAAGACCGCATCAATGCGGGTGCAAATCTGATCACATCTATTATTCCGCCGAAAAGCGGGTTTATGGGTGTGGCCCATAATACGATGGATGTAGATGAGGGCGGCCGTACGGTAGAAGAAGCGGCGGCGATTTTGGAACGGATGGGTTTGAGGATTGCTACTAAAGACGAATACCGTGCATTCCTGGCTGCCAGATAAGGAGGCGGATTGACGTATGAAGATCGCGATTATCGGCGGAAAATTGCAGGGAACTGAAGCCGTGTTTCTTACCAGGGAAGCGGGTTTTGAGAGCATTTTGATCGATAGTAATCCTGACGTACCTGCTTCTGGTCTGGCAGATCGGTTTGTGTGCGGCGATGTGATCGCAGGAGATCCGGAAGTTATCGCTGCTATGGAAGAAGCGGATATGGTGCTTCCTTGCAATGAAAATGATGAGCTGCTGACAGCGGTTTGTAACATTTGCAGAGAAAAAAATCTGAAGCTGGCCTTTGATCCTGACGCCTATGATATCACCAAATCTAAAGCAGCGTCAGACGCTTTGATGCATGATCATGGTATTCCTGCTCCGCGCTATTTTCCGGAGGGGAAGGCTCCATATATTATTAAGCCTTCTGGGGAAAGCGGCTCTGCCGGGGTTCGAAAGGCTGATTCACAGCAGGCAGTGGAGGATTTTCTTGCTGATTGTGAATATCCGGAAGGATGGGTGATTCAGGAGTATTTAGAAGGACCGTCTTATTCTATTGAAGTGATCGGCGTGCCTGGGAATTACCGTACGTATGCCGTTACGCAGATTCATATGGATCAGGTCTATGATTGCTGTAAGGTGACAGCGCCTTGTCTGGTCGGGGAATCCGGGGAGAAACGCTTTGATGAAATCGGCCGGAAGCTGGCTGAACTGGTAAATTTACACGGTATCATGGATGTGGAGGTAATCGACGACGGAGAGGATTTGAAGGTACTGGAGATCGACGCGCGGCTGCCAAGTCAGACTCCGATTGCTGTTCTGAAATGCTCCGGCATGAATTATGTCAGAGAGTTAGCGGACATTGTTTGCCATGGGGAGTTTCAAACGAGGCTGACTGCACCGGTTTGTCATTCTGTTTACGAACATTATCGCCGTAAGGACGGACATATAGTACAGGAAGGGGAACACATGATGGCAGAAGCCAGACCATTGGCTTTGAGGGAAAATTTCTGCAGCGCGCAGGTCGTTATGACGGATTATGATGGTGCAGGTTCGAGCTTTCGCGGAATTTTCGTGTGCTGGGATGAAAGCGCGCAGAGACTTGAGCAGCGCTGCAGGCAAGTAAACGTTGACCTAAAAAGATTACCGTAAAACTTATAAATAATATTAGACTGGGAATATTGGATAGTGTACAATATTATCAGAAACAGGAAAGGATACTTGGAGTATGGAGAAGTTCACGATAACCCAGCTGGAGAGGATTTCAGAACTGGGTGGGGATTCGTCTTTAACAGAAAGGGAGTTTACTGATAAGACTGAACGGGATCTGGTATTTCGCCAGGCAGAAAAGGATCTAGTAAGGGCATGTCGCGGTCGTATTAAAGAACTTTTGATGGATAAGCACATGACTGATAGTGTAACCGTTGGACGTACATTGGAAAAATGGCTTATCGATCAGGATTATACGAAAGTTGTGACGCCTACTATTATTACCAGAGATATGTTGGCAAAGATGACTATCGATGAGTTTCACCATTTATCTGAACAGGTTTTCTGGCTCGATAAAAAACGTTGTCTCAGGCCGATGCTGGCGCCGAATCTTTATGTGGTTATGCGTGAGCTTCACAGAATTACCAACGAGCCGGTGAAAATCTTTGAAATCGGTTCCTGCTTCAGAAAGGAATCTCAGGGCGCGCAGCATATGAATGAGTTTACTATGCTGAATTGTGTGGAGCTGGCCGCGGTTCCTGACGGCCAGCAGGTTGATGAACTGAAACGGCTGGCAAGATCCGCTATGGAAGCCTTGGGCGTCGGTGAGGACGAGTATGAATTGGTCGTAGAGGAATCTACAGTTTATGGTTCTACAGTGGATATAGAGATCAACGGCCTGGAGGTTGCTTCGGGATCGTACGGACCTCATTTTCTGGACAGCCAGTGGGGCGTCTTCGATACGTGGGTCGGAATTGGTTTTGGCATTGAACGCCTGACTATGGCTTTAGCAAAGAGCAAAACCATTAAAAAATTTGGCAGAAGCATCACCTTTATCGACGGGCAGCCTCTGCACATTTGATAATATCGCTGATTGTAATCGTGTAGAAAGGGAGGAAAGCAGCTGTGACCAGACTCAGGACAGAATGGATTACTTATATGTTGGACGGTATGGAAGACTATAACCGTGAGCTTCGTTTAAAAACAGGTATGGATCTGTCTGGACTTGTCATGCATGCTTTCGGAATTTCTCCGGAGGATTATCTGGCCGCACAGCAAAATGTTTCCGTAGCTGTGATTCCCATTACGCAGGGAGAAGGGATTATCGGAAGCTTCAGTCAGTCTGTAGCCGCTATTGTGCAGTCGATGGGATTTAAAGCCGACGTCATGGAGCATACTGATGTGGATGGGATTTACGATGCTGTGAGAACAGGCCGTCAGATTCTGTTTTTTGCTGATGATGCTCGTTATTTGGCAGTGAATATAGCGAAGGGCGCTTGTTCCGATAATAATTACGCGACAGCTTTGGGTTTCATTCAGGTTATGCAGGCGTTAATGAAAAAACATGGTCTGGATATGAGGACAGAAAAATTGCTTCAGATCGGCTATGGTATCGTTGGCAAGGAAGCGGCGGTCATATTAAATGATATGGGAGTAGCATTTGACCTGTATGATAAGGATCGCACGGCTGTGGAGGGATTCAGTGGCAGAACCTTGTCGAGAAAAGAAGAAATTAAGAATTATTCATATATATTGGACTTCACCAATGAAGGCGAATGGCTGACAAGAGAGCTGCTTGCAGATGATATTCTCTATGTAAGTCCTGGCGTGCCGTATTCTATGGACGCGGAGGCAGCAGCAGCCTTTGAGGAATGTGCAGTTCATGATAATCTGGAAATCGGCACGGCAATTATGCTGGGACAGTGCTTGTTGCCGTAATGACAATGATATGGGGTGCGGATCGTATGGATCACATGGACTCTAAATTCATGCAGCCGGGTGAGACTCCCGGGCACCTCGCCATGAAGCGGCTGTCGCTTCAGTTAACTTTTTTGTTTTCTGCGCGACAGTCCCTAACAATCCAATTTCTTTGAAGATTGTTAGCAGTTTAAAAGGAATTTATAGCCAGAGGAGGAAATGGATATGATCCAGATCGTATTGCTGAGCGGGTTTTTGGGCGCAGGCAAGACAACCTTGATGCAACGCTTGCTGGATACTTACGCTGACAGAAAGATCGGCGTTATCATCAATGAATTTGGTGAAATCAATATTGATGCGAAGCTGGTCAGCAGAGATGGTATCGCGATGGCAGAACTATCAAACGGTTCTATTTTTTGTGCCTGTATCAAGGACAAGTTTGTCGACGGACTGATTGAAATGTCTAAAACAGATATTGAATATCTGTTTATTGAAGCTTCCGGTTTGGCAGATCCATCTAACATGGGTGACATTGTAGCAGGCATTCGAAAAGAAACCAATGACAATCTGATGATCAAAGGCTCAATCTGCGTTGCGGACGGGGTCAGCTTTTTGGAACTTGTGGAAATTCTGCCTGCGTTAGAGCGGCAGGTGAAACATGCTAATGCCGTTATCGTGAATAAAATGGATCTCATCGATGACGAGGTTTTCTGTGAGATAACAGAAAAGGTTGCTGAAATTAACCCTGCGGTAAAGATCTACGCGGCTACTCATTGCGACGTAAATATTCAGGATATTGTAGAGCATTTCGCTCCGGCAGTAGCAGTAAGCGAGGAAACGACCAATACTTATGAGAGCCGTCCTACTACCTTCATTGTGCGCAGCGACCAACCGGTTGAGAAAGATAAGCTGGTGCAGTTTATTCAGGCTATTGCAGCAGACAGCTACCGGATTAAGGGCTTCGCAAATACGGAGGAAGGCACGGTCGAGGTCAGCGGCGTCGTTAACAATTTAATTATAAGTCCATGGGATCAAGATGAGAAAACAGAAATTGTCGTTATATCCTCCGTAGGCATTAAGATGCTGAGCTTGATCACAAAGTATTCAGAGGAGATCTTAGAAGGAAGGTTCTATATCTGATGGCTGACAGCAAGAAAAGATACTATAGAAAGAACGTGGAACTATTTGTTCTGTTAAATAAAATGAAGCTTTGGCCGGCACGCAGCGGGGTATTGCATGGAATTAAGACCATTGAGCTTTGCGGGAAATATGCTGTTATCACTACACATTGCGGCGAAACACTTCGTATCTACAACTCCCGTAATTCCAGAGCCGCCAGATGGCTGCGAAATAAATGGGCCGTTAAGCCGTGCAAAGCGTGCAAGGTTCCCGAATGGAAATTGGAAAAATACTCGAAGACGTTTTTTGATTCTCACTACGGCAGCGATTTGCAGCATAGAGAATAAGAGGAGAAATCATGTATATAGAGATGGATTGCCCTTGCCAGGGTAAAAATTTAGATAAACTTCTGCAGCCCTTGACCTTATGTATTCTTGCAAAGGGCGGGGATATGCACGGCTTTGCTATTTTGAAAGAAATCGGAAAGATTCCTCGCTTTGAGGATAAGGTTCCCGACGCAACAGGGGTATATCGGTATTTGAAGAAGATGGAAAACTCCGGTTTGCTTACCTCAAAATGGGATTTGGATGAAGCAGATGACGCAGGTAAACCGAAACGGATATTTTCTATTACGCCGAAAGGCAAAGAATGCCTCGCTAATTGGGCGTTAGCGTTGTCCGATTATGGAAAGTATATTGATGAGCTGATCGATATGATTCATCAATCACTGTAGATTTAAGTTGTAGTCTTTAGAAAGGAAGGTATTCGTGCAGAGTACCTTTTTTGTTGCTCACTCTGGTATATTCCATAGGTTTGCTGTGCATTTAAGGAATTACAATTGAAAAATAGCAAAGATTGGAGTACACTATGTCTATATGAAAAATTATGAAGGAGAGACTTTATGGGATACATAGCGTTATATTGGGGTGTTATGCTGATTGGATATTTCGCAGGCAGTAAATTGAGAAATTATCAGGAAAAAATGGGATTCATCAATGGCGTTATGCTGATCTGCATATCGTTACTGGTTCTGCTCATGGGAGTCCGTATGGGCTCAAATGAAGAAGTCATACATAATTTGGGAACAATCGGCGTAGAGTCGTTTATCATTACCATCCTTCTTATGGTTGGCGCCATTCTGTCCGTTACACTTACTAGAAAATTGCTGAGAATGGATAAATATGGGTATCTTAAGGGCAAAGAGTGTCCGCCGGATATGCAAGGCGCCTGCGGCGGCAACGATGCGGCCGGAGATACGGTGCCGGACGCGGCGAAAGAGGATGCCAGCAGCTCAAATCTTATGACTTGGCTGATTATTATCTTTGTTATTGTAGGTCTTTTAGCCGGCTATTTTATTGTACGGCAGAGAATTTCGGATTTAGTTGCATTTGACAGCGTGACAGGTTTGATGATGACGATTGGTCTGTGCATATTGCTCCATGTTATCGGGATCGACATGGGCTTATCGGGCACTGTAGTAAAGCAGCTGAAAAAGGTTGGCCCTAGAATTTTAGCGTTTCCCGTTGCTGTTTTGTTGGGAACTACAGTAGTCGGCGTTTTAATTGGATTGTTATTTGGCGATTTGACTGTAAGAGAGGCGCTGGCGGTCAGTTACGGTTTTGGTTGGTATACTTTCGCGCCGGTTTCTATCACCAACGCAGGTCACGTAGTCGCGGGAGCGGTATCCTTTATGCATAATGTTTTTCGGGAGCTTGCCGGTATCGTATTGATTCCTGCTTTGGCAAGATCCATCGGATATATTGAGATCACATCGCTACCGGGCGTAGCGGCTATGGATATCTGTCTGCCGATTGTGGAACGGGCAACCAGGCAGGAGATTATTGTATATTCGTTTGCGATCGGTATGGCAGAAGCTTTTCTCATACCGATTCTGGTGCCGTTAGTTTTGGGCGCGTAGAGAACGTACGACAGATATACTTTGATGGAGGAAAGAAAACATGAAAAAGTTTACGGGCAGTGATGGTTACGTAGCATCGCGAGAGCTGATGAACGCGGTCAACGTGGCTATGACCCTCGAAAAACCTCTTTTGATTAAAGGGGAGCCGGGTACAGGAAAAACAATGCTGGCGGAGGCGATTGCGGAATCTCTCAACATGCAGCTGATTGTATGGGGGATTAAATCTACGACGAAGGCGCAGGAGGGATTATATGTTTATGATACTGTACAGCGTCTTTATGACAGCCAGTTCGGTGAAGGAAACGTTGCGGATATCGGCCGTTACATTAGGTTGGGAAAGCTGGGAGAAGCTTTTCGGGCTCAGGAGCAGGTGGTGCTACTGATCGATGAAATAGACAAGGCGGATTTGGAATTTCCCAACGACTTATTATGGGAACTGGATAAGATGGAGTTTTACATCAATGAAACGAAAGAGACAATATGTGCTAAATGCAGGCCAACCGTCATAATCACCTCCAATGCGGAGAAGGAACTGCCAGATGCTTTTTTGCGCCGGTGTATTTTTCATTACATTGATTTTCCTTCGAGGGATAAGATGGAGGAGATCATTCGGGTTCATTTCGGCGATATAGACCGGAAGCTTGTTGAGGCGGCTATGGATGCCTTTTATGATATCAGAAAGATGAAGCAGATACAGAAAAAGCCGACGACATCGGAGCTGCTGGATTGGATTCAGGCGCTGTCTGTAAGCGGAATTGATATAAACGAGATTACAGAGCATATACCGTATATCGGCGTATTGTTGAAGAAGAATCAGGACATCGATACGGTGAAAGGGTATCGAAATGTTTATTGATTTCTTTTACCTGCTGAGGGAAAGAGGCGTTCATGTTTATTTAGATGAATGGCTTTGCCTTATAGATGCGCTCAATAAGGGGTTGGCAAATAATTCACTAATGGAGTTTTATTATCTTTGTCGAAACATATTGGTGAAGACGGAGTCGGATTATGATAAATTTGATATGGCCTTTGCCGAGTATTTTCAAGGGGTAGAAGCGATTTCTGAATTGCCTGAGGAGCTGATCCAGTGGCTATCGGAAGGCGAACTGGAGCGTGATCTCGGAGACAGACCGGATTGGGCCGCAGAATATGGTTTCGATGAATTGATGGAAATGTTCAAGGATCGTCTGAAAGAACAGCATGAGAAGCACGACGGTGGAAATTACTGGATTGGAACGGGAGGAACTTCTCCGATGGGACATGGAGGCTATAATCCGGCAGGGATTCGCGTTGGCGGCAGCAGTCGTCATCGATCGGCAGTGCAGGTAGCAGGCGAGCGTAATTTTCGAGATTTCAGGCAGGATGATTCTCTCGATAACCGGCAATTTCAGGTAGCGCTGCGTAAGCTGCGCCAATTTTCTACCAGAGTGGATTGCGAAAGAACGGAGCTGGATGTAGACGGAACGATTGACGCCACCTGCGGAAATGGAGGATTATTGCAGCTTGTATATGAGAAACCCAGGAAAAATACTGTGAAGCTGCTCCTACTTTTGGATTCAGGCGGTTCTATGTCAGTACACAGTCAATTGGTAAATCAGCTTTTTTCAGCTCTGCATCAGGCGACGCATCTGAAAGATTTAAAGTCCTATTATTTTCACAACTGTGTGTATGATCAGCTTTTCACTACGCCTGCCTGTAGAAGGGGAGATTGGGTGGATACAGACTGGGTATTTGGAAATTTAGATAGTGAGTATAAGGTAATTTTTGTAGGAGATGCCGCGATGTCGCCCTACGAGCTTCTGGCGGCTGGCGGAAATCAGGATTGGTATAGCTACAATGAGGAGGCGGGCATTATCTGGCTGCGGAAATTCTTGCAGCATTATAAAAAGTGCATCTGGCTGAATCCGATGAAGAAGGAGAGGTGGGAATGGGCCTATGGCCGCAAGACCATTTCGATGGTTAGAGAAGTTTTTCCCATGTTTGAGCTGACAGTTGATGGGCTGGATAAAGGCATCCGAAGCTTATTGATGCGATAGCTAGACGACATGGATAGCGCCCCCCCAGTATCATTGAGAGAGGAGTATGCGGAACATACGTAGCATTATAAAAAGAGCGTCCTGCTAACCGGATATATATCAGTTTAGACAGGACGCTTTTAACGTTGAAATATTAACTGAAGTATCTAAATACGCCTTTTACTTTACCTAGAATTTTAACGTCTTGTACGATGATTGGGCTCATGGTATCGTTTTCCGGCTGCAGACGAATATGGCCGTTTTCTTTGTAGAAGGTTTTGACCGTAGCCTCGCTTTCAAATCCATCGATCATGGCAACAACGATTTCACCATTACGTGCGGTGTGCTGTTCCTCTACTAAGATTAAATCGCCGTCCATAATGCCGACATTAACCATACTCTCTCCTTGCACACGCAACATAAAGTTGCTTGTGCCGGCATAACGCGCAGGTATAGGCAGAGAGTCTTCAACATTTTGTTCTGCAAGGATAGGAGAACCCGCGGCAACTCGGCCGATAACAGGAACGTCTATGACATCTTCGCGATTTTGGGATTCTTCCTGATGGTGAAGACGGGAGCTTCCCATATCGTTTTCGGAATCTACTACCATCAGCGCTCTCGGCTTAGAGGGATCTTTCTTTAAGTAACCGTGCTTTACCAGATTGGCTATATCCTTATGAGCCGTAGAAGTGGATTTGATACCGATAGCCGCACAGATTTCTCTGACCGTAGGAGGGTAGCCTTTGGTTTTGACCTCGTTTTTCATGAATTCTAAGATCTTACGTTCTCTTTCTTTTAAATTATCCATAACGCCTCCTGCCTTAATGAATCTGTGTTCGTTTTATATTTATTAAAGTATATCATATTGCGAACAAAAAGTAAACATCTGTTCACAAAAAAGAATTCAATATGATGTTGAAAATAGATGCGAAATAGTCAAAAAATTTTGCAACTATTTGTGAAAATATTGACGTAGAACAAATTTTACCGTATAATAAAATGTATTTACAAAAACGGGGATATATGTGAAATGACTAAATATTGGTTAAAAGTAACGATCATACTATATATATTGTGGTTACTTCTCTCCGGCAAGACAGAAGCGAAGTTTTTGCTGACAGGCCTTGTGGCGGCGGGGGTGATCTCCTGGCTTTGCCTTAAATCTCTGTGGATTTTTAACGAGAAGAAACAAAATGCTTACAGCTTGCTGGATATCAGTCTGTGGAGATTTGCCAGGTATTGGTTGTGGCTCTTTGTGGAAATTGTAAAGGCCAGTCTGGATGTGGCAAAAATCGTGGTCAAACGGAAAATGCCTGTTGATCCGCAGCTTATTGAGTTCGATTGTAGGTTTGATAACCCGATTGCCACGGCAATGCTGATCAACTCTATTATCCTTACGCCGGGAACCGTGACGATCGATGTGTTGGACGGAAATCATTTTGTGGTGCATGCATTGACCTATGACGCTGCGAAAGGATTGATAGAGGAAGAAATGCAGCGTAAAATCGCGGCTGTATTTGGGCAGGCATACTAAAGTATTAGACGGCAGGAAAGGAACTTGCTATGGCTTTTTTGTTTAAATTTTTGTTGGTGGGCATTATCGCGATTATCGGCTTGATGCTGATCAGAGTATTTCGCGGACCGTCAGTATATGACCGGCTCAATGGTATCTTTGTTATGGGTATCGACGTTATCGTAGTGATTATGCTGATAGGTTTTATCGATGGGCGGGCCGATATGTACGTAGATATTGCTATTTCTTACGGAATATTAGGTTTTTTGAGTACCGTAATTATCGCCAGGTTTTTGGGAGGGAGGAAAAAGGATGATCATTAGAGAAATTTTGTCCGGCGTACTTCTGATCTCAGGCTTTATTTTTATGACGGTATCGGCCGTTGGAGTAGTTAGGCTTCCTGACTTTTTTTCCCGTCTTCACGCTTCCAGCATTGGAGAAACTCTTGGCATCGTGCTGGCCGGTATCGGTTTGGCGATTTATGGCGGTCTGAATTTGACCAGCGCAAAGATTCTTTTAGTGGTGGCGGCATTGTTTTTGGTTAATCCGTTGGGTACTCATTTGATCAGCAAGGCTGCGATTCGTTCAGGAGAGCAGCCGTGGAGGGAGGATTCACATGCAGATATTTCTCATTGAGGCCACATTACTTTTGTTCTTAATTGCGACGACGATTTTTATCATCATGGATAAGGATCTATTGTCTTCGGCTATCGTTTACTGCGCGTTTAGCTTTTGCACGATGCTGCTGTATATTATAATGGGCGCGCCGGACGTTGCGTTTACAGAGGCTGTTATTGGCGTTATCTCTACTACATATTTTGTATTGGCAATTGAAAGTACGGACAGGTGGTGTAAGTGATGGGAAAAAGCGCTACAAAGAAGGATGTGGCTAAGGCGGTTGGTATCGTTCTTTTAGTCAGTATTGTCAGTATCGCATGGAGCATCATCGATTTTTTACCGGCAATAGGTGATCCGCAGTCGCCGCCTAATCAGCATATATCTCGAGTCTATATCGAGGAGGGTCCCGCAATGACTAACTCGCCTAATCTGGTTACAGGGGTTTTGGCTGATTATAGAGGCTTTGACACTTTGTTGGAGACCACTGTGATGTATCTGGCAGGGTTTTCTGTGGCTATGATTTTGTCCAACAGAATGAAACGAAGATGGGATGCTACGATCTTCGGAGAAATGAAAGATTTCGGAGGACCTGATGTGCGGGTCATCATTCCAATAGCCGTACCGATTGTTTTAATTTATGCTGTATATGTACTGATGCATGGAGAGGTTAGCCTGGGCGGAGGTTTTCAGGCGGGCGCATTGATCGCCATGGCGTATATCCTCTATGCTATGGTAGCGGGAATAGAAATCAAAAGTGTGAAGGTCACGCAGCATTTTGCCGTCTGTATGGCAGCGACTGGAGTGTCGATATATGCTTTGACGGGTTTGCTTCCCATGCTCTTTGGCGGCAAGTTTCTGGAATATGGTAAGCTGCCTTTTCCGGTTCATGAAGCAGAGCTCCATTCGATTGGTATTCTGTTAATTGAAATCGGTGTTACAGTTTGTGTGGCAGCTACAATTATCACAATTTTGGAAGCTGTTTTAGAAAGGAAAAGTATTCATGAGCGAGATTAACGCTTTTTTGGCAGAGCGTGGTATTTATATGCTGACGATCATCCTTTTATTTTTGGGGATGTTTGGAATGGCAACCTGCGGTAACTATATGAAAAAGCTGATCTGCATGAATATCATGCAGGTGGCCGTAATCTTTTTTTTCCTGTGCCTGGGCCAGAAAAACGGCGGTACGATTCCTGTAACGTTGGCGGATTTGTTCCATGCGGAGGACTATATCAATCCATTGCCCCACGCCTTGATGCTTACGGCGATTGTAGTCAGCTTGGGAACTACCGGATTGGGACTTGCTCTGCTGATGAGAATTAAGGAGAAATATCAATCTCTTGAAGAAGAAGATATTATCAAAAAGGAGGAAGAATCATGATAGCGCTTTCGAATCTTCCTGTTCTTGTTATTTTTTGTCCTCTGATTGGAGCGCTGCTCTGTCCGATTGTTTCATGGTTTAACAGACAGGCCGGGAGGTGGCTTGTAACGATACTTTCCGGATCATCTCTTATAGCTTCCGCTCTGTTGCTTTGTCAGATCAGGGAAAATGGACGTATTCATTATTGGTTCGGCAATTGGGAGCCGCCTTACGGTATTGAATTTTCCGTGGATTCTATGAATGGTGTGCTGTTGGTACTGATAGGCTTAATGGGATTTCTCAGCGCTTTATTTGGCATGCCGTTTCAACAGGGTAACAGCCGCTTTAAAAGTGCGGGCTACTATTCTATTCTATCCCTTTTGATTACTGGACTTTTAGGGATGACTGCCACGGGAGATGTGTTTAATCTGTATGTATTTTTGGAGATCACGTCGTTATCCGGTTACGCACTAATTGCAATGGGCGGAGATAAGGGAGTAACGTCAGCGTTTCGGTATCTGCTTATCGGGACAATCGGCGCATCCTTTTACCTGCTGGGCATTGCCTTTATCTATGGAGAAACAGGTACGTTAAATATGTACGACATGTCTGGGCTGGTAGGTCCTGTACTGGAATCTGGCACGACTATGGTAGCTATGGTATTCTTTATTCTGGGATTTGGGATAAAAATGGCGCTCTTTCCGCTTCACGGCTGGCAGCCGGCAGCATATTCAGAGGCTCATCCTGGCGCAGCGCCTTTGATTGCAGGCGTTATGGGTAAAGTTCCGGCATACGCTATGCTGCGTTTTTTCTACTTTGTGTTCGATGCCAACAGAGAAAGTGTATCACGTTTTTTAGTAGTAGTTGGTGTTATGGCCTCCATGGGCATTCTCTATGGTTCGCTGAAAGCCATTCAACAAAAGGATCTCCGGAGGATGCTTGCCTATTCCAGTATTGCTCAAATCGGATATGTGGGCATTGGTATCGCCATGGATAATTTCTATGGGTTGGTGGGAGCTATGCTGCATATTATCAATCATTCCTTTATGAAAAGCGGCTTATTTTTCTGCATAGGCGGTATTCGCTATAGGTACGGGGTCTATTCGGTAAATCGAATTGGACAGCTTTATAAAAGGATGCCGAAGACAGTAGTTGTAATCGCTGTTTCGGCTTTATCTATGGTGGGAATACCTCCGATGGCAGGTTTTTTCAGCAAATGGTATCTGGCACTGGGCGCGGTGGAGGCAGGATCTTATGGGTATATCGCGGTGCTGATCGCCAGCAGTTTGCTCAGCGCTGTTTATTTTTTCGGTCTGTTGGAGCATATTTTTATGGATGCGGAACCAGCGTCAGAAGTAGATTTGACAGAGGGAAAGAGAGAATTACCATGGTCCATGATGCTTCCGATTATTCTTTGTGGGTTGGGCGTTGTTCTTCTGGGATTATGCAATACATGGTTTGTGGATTTATTGACGTCGACGATTACGGAGGTGGCATAGATGACAGAAATGCTGTTAACCTTTCGCCCTGTTATTGCAATTCTGATCTCTATGATTGCCGCGGGGGCTATTTTGGTCGCGGGGGAAAGAGTTTCTCCGAATATTCGAGAATCTATCACGATGGCCGCGGCCATTCTAAAGGCAATTTGTGTTTTTTCCATGATACCGGCGGCGCTGGTTGGAAATACTTTCGATATTACGCTATTTGAGATCGTGGAAGGCGTTGGACTTTCCTTCCGGGTGGATAGCCTGGGTATGGTTTTTGCCTGCGTAGCGTCAGGACTTTGGATTTTGACTAGTATATACTCTATCGGATATATGCGGGGGCATGACGAAAGAAATCAGACCGGGTATTTCTCTGCCTTTGCAATGAGTCTTTCCAGCGCTATAGGTATTTGTTTTTCAGCGAATCTGCTGACCTTCTTTATCTTCTATGAAATGCTGACGGCAGCGACGTATCCTCTGGTGGTACATTACAGGGATGAAAAAGGAAAAAGATCCGGACGGAAATATTTGCTGTATACGCTGACCAGCGGACAATTGTTTTTTGCTGCTATCGTGTATGTCTATATGAAGTGCGGAACGCTTGACTTCACTGCGGGCGGATTTATTACCGGTATGACGAGAGGGGAAGCCTCCTGGGTGTTCTTTTTGATGATTCTCGGCGGTGTAGTAAAGGCGGGCGTTATGCCTCTTCACAGTTGGCTTCCGGCTGCTATGGTAGCGCCAACGCCGGTCAGCGCGCTGCTCCATGCTGTGGCGGTAGTAAAGGCAGGCGCGTTTTGTGTAATTCGGGTTATCTGCTATACCTTCGGCCCGGATCTCTGCCAGACCTGCGGCACGACCAACGTTTTGGCATGGTTTGCGGTGGCAACGATTTTACTATCATCATTGATAGCGATACAAAAAGATAATCTTAAGGCCCGGCTGGCATTTTCTACAGTAGGGCAATTGTCCTATATCGTATTAGGCGTTTGCATTTTGACGCCGATCAGTGTGAGCGGCGCGATTTATCACATTGTAGCTCATGCGCTTATGAAGATAACGCTGTTCATGTGCGCAGGCGCGATTTTTGTAACAGAACATAAAGCTGACGTCAGTCAAATGCGCGGCATCGGAAGAAGAATGCCTTTGACTATGACGGCCTTCGCGGCAGCGTCACTGGGAATTGCGGGTATGCCGTTTATGGTCGGTTTTGTCAGCAAGGCCGGTATCCTGCAGGGCGCGGCGCAGGCGGGGCAGCCTTTATTCATTGCTACTCTGGTCGCCAGCGCGTTATTGTCTTTGACTTATCTGATTCCGGTAGTTTATATGGCGTTTAGCAACCGCAATGTGAATTCGGATTTTTGTGATGATACGTATGGTCTGGAGGGAGAAGCATCAAAGCCTTTGCTGTGTCCACTACTGATTACGGCTTTTTTCAGTGTGCTTCTGGGAATTTGTCCGGATTTGGGGATGCATTTGATGACCTTCGCGCAGCAGGCGGCGGCAGCGATCTTTGAAGGAGGCGGCTTATGATCATTTTGCTGAAATTTATGGCGGTAGGCCTTGGCGGCAGTATGGCGCTGATTTTGCTTGCAAAAGTGATTCTTGCACAGCTGCTGCAAAGGGAAAACGATTATTATACAGATGAATACGACAGGGGAGGTGAGGATCATGCATAATTTGCATCCGGGCTTAATCCTGATACTGTCGGGTCTTATTTCTTTCGTTATTCCACACAAAAGCGTACGCAATTGGGCGGCGCTGGCGGGAGCAATCATTGCTATGGCGGCAATGATTCTGCTCGGTGGCGGCGGGATGGAATATGGTTTTACTCCTTCGTTGACCTTTGAACTTCTGGCTGTAGACAGACTGTCAAAGACATTTGGACTGATCTTTTGCGTCATTGGGGTCATTGCCGCTATTTATTCTATGGATACTGGATCAAGAGGAGAAAAGTGTGCTGCGCAGATCTATACAGGTAGCAGCCTTGGCGTAGTCTTCGCGGGAGACTGGATATCGTTGATCTGTTTCTGGGAGGTTATGGCCGTAGCTTCCTGGTACTTGGTCCTGGCGGGAGGAACACATCAGGCCAGGCGCGCATCCTATCGCTATTTGGCAATGCACTTTTTTGGTGGAAATCTGTTGTTGGCAGGCGTGATATGGATTTGCAGTCAGGGTAGCTTTGAGGTGTCGCTGCTTACGGATAGCTTCAGTGGGGGATACTGGCTGATCTTATTGGGATTTGCTGTAAACGGCGCGATCCCTCCTTTGCATACCTGGGTTGCGGATGCCTATCCTGAAAGTACGCCGTCAGGGACGGTCTATATGGGCTCTTATACTACGAAGGTGGCTGTCTATGCGTTGATAAGAGTTTTTGCCGGAACGGAGGAATTTGTTCTTATAGGTGGTATTATGGCCGTATTAGCCGCCTGTATGGCTCTCGTTGAGAATGATCTTAGAAGACTCCTTTCCTATCATATTATCAGTCAGTTAGGTATGATGATAGCGGCTTTAGGTACAGGAAGTCATGTGGGGATAGATGGCGCGTCGCTTCACGCTGCGTATAATATTTTGTACAAAGGTGTTCTGCTCATGGCTGCCGGCGTGGTTATTACGGCAACGGGAAAGCGAAAAATCAGCGAGCTTGGCGGTTTGGCTAAGAAGATGCCGTTGACTGCCGTATGCTTTCTGTTCGCTTCTCTGGCCATTGCCGGCATGCCGTTTCTTAATGGATTTGCAAGTAAGGCTTTGATTATGGAATCTCTGCGAGAATATCCGATTGGATATTGGCTGGTCATGCTTGCCGGAGTGGGAACATGGTTATCTATCACATTGAAGATTAACTATTTTGTATTCTTCGGGAAAACCAGCAAAGAGGTGATATGCGGAAAAACGCCGGTGCACATGCAGGCAGCTATGGCAATCGGTGCAATCCTGTGCATTCTCACGGGAGTATTCCCTAATATTGGCTATAGCTTGACGCCGTTTTCGTCCATGGTTCATCTATTCAGTATAGATCATATTTTAGAATATGTTGGGTTGTTTATCGGAGCTACGGTTCCGTTTGTGATGCTGCTGCCGATGATGGCGCCTCACGATATGCTGAGCTTGGATTTTGATTGGGCGTATCGTCGTTTGATACCGAAAGCGCTGGTTTGGCTGTCGAAGCTGATCTGCAGAGTCTTTGATTGTTCTCAGGTATTTTTTGATCGAACTGTGCTTGTTTGCAGGCATGTTGCACTTCATCCTTTGAGAGCGCTTAGCAATGTACAGGATTTGAAGGATATGAAGGAGAATGAAGATGCAGGCGCTTTTGAAGGAGAAATGCCGGTCGGCATATTCATGCTGACATTTCTTTCGTTCTGTATTGTCGCATTTCTGGTGATTGCGATTCTGGAACAGTAATACTGAAAAAGAACATAAGGGAAGTGAAATTTTGCAAACATCATCTAATGATTTTCTTGGAGAAGAACCGGTTGGACGGCTTTTGTTCCGTATGGCCTTGCCTGCTGTAACCGCGCAGCTGATTAACATGCTGTACAATATTGTTGACAGAATCTATATCGGACATATTCCGGGAGAGGGCGCTATGGCTCTGACGGGTGTAGGCGTGTGCCTTCCTGTCATCATGATTGTAACGGCCTTTGCGTCTTTAATCAGTATGGGAGGAGCGCCGAGAGCTTCTATCTATATGGGACAGAAGCGAAATGATCTGGCAGAGGAGGTACTTGGAAGCTGTTTTACAGCACAGATTTTTATATCCATAGGTTTGACTGCTGTCTTACTTGCAGCGGGCCGCCCGATGCTTATGGCTTTTGGCGCAAGCGAAAATACGATTGCGTATGCGGCGGGGTATATGAGTATTTACGCGATAGGTACGGCGTTTGTTCAGTTGACTTTGGGGATGAACGCTTTTATTACAGCCCAGGGATTTGCCCGTACCGCTATGTATACAGTCCTGATCGGAGCAATTTTAAATATCGTGTTAGATCCTATATTTATTTTTGCTTTTCATATGGGGGTAAAGGGCGCTGCGCTGGCCACGGTGATCAGCCAAGGCGTGTCTGCCTTTTGGGTCGTTGCCTTTTTAGCAAGGGGAAAGTCGCTTTTGCGTTTGCGGTCTGGAGCTATGAGGCTAAAGCTGGATGTTCTTGGTCCTTGTCTGGCGCTGGGAATCGCGCCTTTTATTATGCAGGCCAGTGAAAGTGTGATTTCCGTTTGTTTCAATTCATCCTTGTTAAAGTACGGTGGTGATACTGCGGTGGGGGCAATGACGATTTTGACCAGTGTTATGCAGTTTGCTATGCTGCCTTTAAACGGCGTGGGACAAGGGGCGCAGCCTATTACCAGCTATAATTTTGGAGCGGGGAACAAAGAGCGAGTCCGCCGGACATTTCGAACTCTGCTGAAGGTATCAGTAACTTATGCTGCCATTCTGTGGGCGCTGATCATGGGTTTTCCGGATGTTTTCGCTAGAATTTTTACGGCGGACACCGTTTTGATTGGCTTTACCGCATGGGCGCTGAGGATTTACACAGGCGCCATGTTTATGATGGGGATTCAGGTTGCTTGTCAGATGACATTTATTGCCATTGGTAATGCGGGGGCGTCCGTTACAGTAGCGGTGATGCGGAAGTTTGTTCTGTTGCTGCCTTTGATTTATTTGCTACCGGCATTGTTTGAGGACAAGACTATGGCGGTATATCTGGCAGAACCTGTGGCTGATTTTGTGGCGGTAACGTTTACTATGATTTTGTTCCGCTTTCAGTTTCGAAAGGCGATACAGGGCATGAATGAGAAGGGAGAAAACGTGTGATTATAATAACGATTTGTAAATTATTGCTGGCAATGATCGTTGGATACTATCTCAACAAAAAAGATGTATTTTCGGTCGAAATGTGTCAGAAGCTTTCCTTCTTTATTGTGAATATCACGATGCCGCTTTTGATTATTACTTCTCTGGGCGATGTTGATATTTCTAATCGGGGAGAGCTGATTGGATTTATTCTGGTGGGAGCAGGATTTTATGCGGCCCTGCCTTTTTTAGCCAAGCTCATTGTTTTTGTGACAAACGTGAACAGAGAGGACAAGCCGGTTTATGAGATGTTCTACATCTTTTCTAATAATATGTTTATGGGATATCCTGTCGCGGCGGCGATCTATGGAAACAGCTGTATTTTTCATCTGAGCATGTTTAATTTAGGGTTTAATCTGCTATATTATACCTATGGAATCCGCTGTGTTTCTGGGCAGAAGGACGGTTTGAAAGGCGGTCAGGCATTGCGAAGAATGGTGAATCCGGGTACTGTTGCGTCGTTGCTGGCTATTGTGGTGTTTTTTATTGATCTGCAGATGCCTGCTGCTGTCAGTGAAATCTGCGGATACGTAGGAAATGTATCTTCTCCGTTGTCTATGGTTATCATAGGCGCTAATATCGGCGCGTATTCGCTGAAAAGTGTCTTTGCCGACGATAGGAAATTGTACTTCATGTCCTTTATAAGATTAGCAGTTATGCCGATAGTTGCATATGGGGTGATGACCTTATTGGGCTTTTCGGGAATTCTACGGGGAATTGCCGTGGTAACCATGGGGATGCCTGTTGCATCTCTGGTATCTATGGGCTGCAGCGAATACGGTATTTACGCCAGATTAGGGTCGGCAGGGGTTGTCATGACTACAGTTTTGTCCCTGGTTACGATTCCGATATTATTGATAATTTTGGGTTGACACAAGGTTAAAATGATGTTATAGTATTCTGGTATGAAGAAGAAGTTATCCGCTTCTCACCTTTCAGACGCACAGTTTGTCAGGTTAATAGTCAGAATGAATCGTCTTATGACGTGTTTTGGAGCGGGTACTTTACCCGCTATTTTTATGTGAAGTTCACAGGAGGTGCTAACCATTAGCAAGGAAAACAAGATTAACGAAGAAATTCGTGATAAAGAGCTGAGAGTAATCGATGAGAATGGTACGATGCTGGGTATTATGACCAGGGATGAAGCATTGCGTCTGGCAGATGAGAAGAAGCTGGATCTGGTCAATGTTTCACCGAATGCTAAGCCGCCGGTCTGTAAGATTCTGGACTATGGAAAATACAGATATGAGACGCAGAAAAGAGAAAAAGAAGCAAAGAAAAAGCAAAAGACCATGCAGGTAAAGGAGATCAGACTGAGCACCTTTATCGAAGATCACGATATTCAGGTGAAGGCGAAAACAGCTTGTAAGTTCCTGCAGGACGGCGATAAGGTCAAGGTGAGTCTGCGTTTTCGCGGCAGAGAAAGAGATTATACTGCAAGAGGCCGTGAGGTTATGGTGAAATTTGCCGAAGCTTGCAGTGAGGTCAGCACCATTGACAAAAAGCCTACATTTGAAGGCAGAAGCCTGACGATGTTTTTAGCACCGAAATCTGACAAGTAACCAATTATATTAACATAGGAGGAGAGAGCATCATGGCAAAGAATAAGATGAAGTCCCATAGAGGCGCATGCAAAAGACTGAAATTAACTGGTACCGGCAAGGTAAAGAGAAACAAGGCATACAAAAGTCATATCCTTACCAAGAAGACCCCGAAGAGAAAAAGAGGTCTGAGAAAGGCTACAACATTAACCAGCGCTGATGTTAAGAGAATGTTAAGATCCATGGCTAAATAATCGTAGGAGGTAGAGAAATATGGCAAGAGTAAAAAAAGGCGTAAATGCCCACAAGAGACATAAAAAAATCTTAAAACAGGCTAAAGGATATTACGGTGCAAAGAGCAAGGTTTTCAGAGCGGCTAACCCTGCTGTAATGAGAGCACTGAGATCTGCTTATGTAGGCAGAAAGTTAAAGAAAAGACAGTACAGACAGATGTGGATCGCGAGAATTAACGCGGCTGCAAGAATGAATGGTATGTCTTATAGCAGACTGATGGACGGTCTGAAAAAGAGCGGCATTGAAATCAACAGAAAGATGCTCTCTGAAATGGCTATTCACGATCCTGCTGGCTTTGCGCAGCTGTGTGAAACTGCAAAAGCAAACTGCGGAAAATAAACGTAGTAGATTTGAGAAGACGAAAGGGATTTCGTCTTCTTTTTCATATATGCAAGCTGAAAGAGTAGCAAGGAGGCTGATTGGTATAAGTGAATTTGTTACAGAAATTCGTATTCCGATTAAAGTCTGATTGTGGGAAAAATCAAATTGCATCAAAATTGTATCTGATACAAAATTATGGATGTATCATAAAAAATATGATACAATATAAGAAAATCACAAACTGAAATCAGGAGATCATTATGAGTAAAAAAAGAAATTATCGGATGCAGTCGCCTCATCTTTACAGTATTTTTTTTGCACCCAGAGGAAATGAACGTATGCTTCGTCTGGGCATGCATGTAGCGCAGCAATATTTGAACCCACAGGATAAGCTGATTGGGATTATCGGCGAAGCCGGAGCGGGTAAGAGCATGTTAATCAAAGGCATGTTTCCAGGGTTGGATTTGTGCAATGACGATAGCGGTGTGAATGTACGCCCTTTGCCGATTCTCAGCGTGGAGGAGGACGAAGGTTTTTATGCGCCTCATACATATCATATGGACGTGCGCTTTGAGTCGGCATTTACCCAGATGCACGTGCTGGCGGAAGCAGTAGAGGCTGCTGTCAGAAAAGGTCGCAGAGTTATTATCGAACATTTTGAATTGCTCTATCCGTTTCTCAAGAGCAATGCTCAACTTTTAATCGGCGTTGGAGAGGAAATTATCGTTACAAGACCGACCATATTCGGTCCTTTACCGCAGGATATTGCGAGTATTGTAATTAAATCTGTGCGTTACAGAAAAATGGCGCATACCGCAGAGGATTTAGTAGAGCATTGTATGCCTGCTGAGCTTTTTGAGAAATGTTATCATGGCGATATCAAGCGAGGCTTCTCACTGGGTTTTAAAGAAAAACCGGATATTGATATCGATCAGCTGATCAAAGATGTGAAAGGTTATATAGAGAAGGATATTCCTGTCACTTATTACGATGAAGACCATATTAAACTGGGGGATATGATTCATCCTTGTACCGGTCCGCGGATTCATGTCCGTTCTACTGGTGAAATCGAGAATTTTCGTTTGTTAAAAGAAATTTTTTACGATTCTATGGAGGATATGTACCTGATTATCGGTTTAGTCGGCGAGCGCTGGGACTATGAGACGCGTGATTTGAACAGAATTGAATTTTAAAACAGAACGGAGATAACATGAAGACTATAAATGTAGAACAAATCACCCAGGTGGTCAGGGACCTCTGCATTGAGGCAAACTGTCACCTGCCGGAGGATATCAAAGGCGCTATTGCAGGCTGTAAGGCCTGCGAGCCATTTGACATTGCAAAGAATATTTTAGAAAAAATTGAAGAAAACTACGGAATCGCAGATGCTGATAACGTGCCGATTTGTCAGGATACGGGACTTGCCTGTGTGTTTCTTGAAATCGGACAGGATGTTCATATTGAAGGGAATCTGAAAGACGCTGTGGACGAGGGAGTTCGCCGCGGCTATACGGAAGGGTTCCTGCGTAAATCCTGTGTGAAAGATCCTATCGATCGCGTCAACACCGGAGACAACACACCTGCGGTAATTTACTACGATATCGTGCCGGGCGATGGACTGAAAATCACAGTAGCGCCTAAGGGCTTCGGCAGTGAGAATATGAGTCAGATTAAAATGCTGAAGCCATCCGACGGCCTTGCTGGAGTTAAAGACTTCATTCTGAAAGTGGTGGAGGAAGCAGGACCTAATCCATGTCCGCCAATTGTAGTCGGCGTGGGACTTGGCGGCACTTTTGACAAAGCGGCGTTTCTGGCGAAGAAAGCTTTGATGCGTCCTTGCGATGTGCGCAATGAAAATCCGTTTTACAGCGCGCTGGAGCTGGAAATGCTGGAAAAAATCAATGGTCTTGGCATTGGACCGCAAGGCTTCGGCGGCAAAACGACGGCGCTGGCTGTCAATATTGAAACCCTGCCGACCCACATCGCAGGGCTTCCGTGCGCAGTCAATATCAACTGCCATGTGACGAGACACAAAACGGCTGTATTATAGGATGGGATGGTGAATCAGATGGAAAAGAAAATAACAATGCCGCTGACCGCAGAAAAAACCAAGGAACTGCGAGCCGGAGACAACGTGCTGATCAGCGGTGTGATTTATACAGGAAGGGACGCGGCTCATAAGCGGCTTTGTGAGCTTTTAGCGGCGGGAAAAGAACTGCCTGTAGATGTAAAAGACAGCATTATTTACTATGTAGGTCCTGCTCCTGCGAAGCCAGGACAGGTGATCGGTTCAGCCGGTCCGACTACCAGTTACCGCATGGATGCTTACGCGCCGGCTCTGCTGGATCTTGGTCTCAAGGGCATGATTGGCAAAGGTAAGCGTTCGCCGGAGGTCATCGAAGCCATGAAGCGGAATAACGCAGTGTATTTCGGCGCCATCGGCGGAGCGGGCGCTCTTTTGGCAAAATGTATTAAAAAAGCAGAAGTGGTCTGTTACGAGGATTTAGGCGCGGAGGCGATTCGCCGGCTGGAGGTGGAAAATCTTCCGGCTGTAGTGATTATCGATAGCCTGGGAAACAATTTGTATGAGGATGGCAGGAAAGCATATCTTGCCATGGAGAAATAGCTATGTTTGTGGATTTTAAATTGGACGACGCCTATCAGGGGCCAATCTATAAGCAGATAGCGGAGCGGATTTCTGACGCAATTCAGGAGGGAAAGTTGGCTGCGGGATTTAAGCTGCCTACGGTGCGGGAGCTTTCCGGAGAAATCGGCGTGGCATGTGGCACCATTAAGCATGCCTATGAATATTTGGAGGAGCAGGGCTTTGTGGAAATGGTACAGGGCAGCGGTTCCTTTGTGGTAGATCAGAAAGAGGATTCTGCCAGCCGCAAGGAAAAAGCCATGACTGCCATCGATGAACTCTTTGCACGGCTGGAAAGCCTGGGTTTTACGCCGAGAGAAATGGAAATCTATTTGGACCTGAAGCTGAGAGGCTTGGCGGAGAAGTACGATGTTGTAAAGGTCGCCCTAGTGGACTGTAACCCGGAAACACTGCAGATGATTGAGGGGCAGCTATCTCAGATTGGTTATGCTGAGACGGCGGCCTTTGATCTTGCCAGAATTGAGGAAGCCGAGGAAAGCTTGAACACGGATTACGATTTGATTTTGACTACATCTACCCATTTTGCACAGGTGGAATCCCATATCAGAAGCAGCAAAACCCTTGCTATGGTTGCCATGACGCCGTCGGTACATACCATTGTTCGTCTGGCGAAGATTGGAGACGCGCAAAAGGTGGGAATTTTCTGCGCCAGCGATGCTTTTGCCGGTGTAGTCAGGAGTAATTGCCAGGGAATGGGCAGATGGAGCGAACAGATGGCGACACAGCTTGCGGGTATCTTTGGAAAAGAGGAACAGTTCTTTGCTGAAAACGATGTGGTGATCGTTCCGGAGGGCTATGAGACGTTTATAGCGCCGGAAGAAAAGGAGCTGCTGCTGGAGTTTGCGCAGCGGGGCGGGGAACTGGTTTCCTATAGTTATAAGGTGGACAAGGGGTCTTTTCTCCACGTGGTAGATCAGATTAAACGGGTCATGAACAAGAAGCGGAGCATGTGATCGCGTTGTCTGCGATATTTGATCGCAGGGTCAGAAGAATGTATTGCGGGGGATACGCGTTTTCAGATTGCGGTTGTGCAGATGATGCGATAAAAATTGTTTCTGCATAACTTTTTGTTGGTTCGGTTGTGCAGGGAAAGCTTGAAAAAAGTAATTTGCACAACTTTTGCGGAAATCGTGGCGTTTAATACTGTGTTTGTTGTGTAAAGCAAGATGAAAGTATCTTGTTTTGCACAACTTTTTTGATGGAAAAAATGTTTTTTTGCGTTACGGAGCGCAAAAGTTGTGCAAGAGGCAGCGTAGGCAGTAGGATTTGCACAACCCGCAGGAGTGGAAGTTGTGCAAATTAGTGATGAAGTGGCGACATATGCACAACTGATGTAGGAAAATACCAGGAAACCGGATAGAAGGAATTGCACCCTTCTCAAAATCGGTCAACGGCTTTATAATAGAATAAAATCGGTCGGGAATGAAGGAGACGCTATGAATGAAAAGTTTTTTTCTCTGCCGGAAGAAAGGCAGCAGGCAATCATCAATGCTGGCTATAAAGTTTTTTCGCAGAATACCTATCATAACAGTCCCATGCGTGAAATTGCGGAGGCAGCGGGAATCAGCAAATCACTGCTGTTTCACTATTTTCATAACAAGAAAGAACTGTATCTGTTTTTGTGGGATACTTGCGCTAAGAAGACCATTGCATATTTGACCGAATGCGAATGCTACAGTCAGCAGGGGTTGTTTGAGAGTATAGAACGGGGCATGCGGGCAAAAATGGAACTGATCAGTCAGTATCCGGACATGGCAAATTTTACCATCAAAGCATTTTACGAAAAGGACCCGGAAATCTGCGCAGCTGTTTCTGAAAGCTATCATCGGTATTTTAATCTGAAAGCAGACCGCGCCCGTATCAACTTCGACCCGGCGCAGTTTGTGCCGGGACTGGATATTTCCATGATGTACCGGGAGATGTACTGGGCGTCGGAAGGCTATCTATGGGAGATGGTGCAGCGAGGCTCTATGGATGTCGCGGAAATGGAAAAGGATTTCACCAGACTGATCGCGTTTTGGAAAAGTATTTATCTTCGGAAGGAGTGATAGAATGGATGCAATCAAAATGGAGAATTTGACGAAATATTACGGAAAGAACCGGGGAATCTCCGGCGTCAGTCTGACCGTTTCCAAAGGAGAATTCTTTGGATTTATCGGTCCCAACGGTGCGGGGAAATCCACCACAATCCGCACGCTGCTGGGTCTGATCGAAAAGACCGGAGGAGACGCCTGGGTAGGAGGATTTGCTGCCGGCAAAGAAAAAGAGCAGATCCTTGTACGAACCGGATATCTTCCGTCGGAGGCAGTTTTTTATCGCGGGATGCGGGTGAAAGACATCTTGAAGCTGTCCGCGGGCTTGCGAAAAAAGGACTGCAGAAAGGAAGCTGCGCAGCTTTGTGAAAGATTACAGCTTTCTGAGAGCCGGAAGGTGGAGGAACTTTCTTTTGGAAACAGGAAAAAAGTTGCCATTGTCTGCGCGCTGCAGCATCAGCCGGAAATTTTGATTTTGGACGAACCGACCAGCGGTCTTGACCCACTGATGCAGAAAGAATTCTTTGAAATTCTCAGGGAACGCAATGCAGTAGGGACGACTATTTTTTTGTCCAGTCATATTTTGTCGGAGGTGCAGCGAAATTGCAGCCGCGCCGCCATCATTCGAGCAGGAAAGATCATCGCCTGCGATCGCGTAGAAGCCCTTTCCCGCACCAGCGCCAGGCGTGTTGCGATTTGCGGCAGCGTAAATCTCGACGGACTTTGCGGAATTCGTGACAGAAAAGAAATTGGGGAGCAGATCAGCTTTCTTTACAGCGGCGATATGAACAAGCTGCTGAGAAGACTGTCGGAGGGACAGATTGCGGATCTGGCCATATCTGAGCCGGATTTGGAAGAGGTATTTCTCCACTATTATGAGAAGGATGGTGAGGCGCTGTGATACTAGTTAGACATGAATTGAGACAGGGCCTCGTTTCGTTTTTGATTTGGACCGCGGCGATTTCTTTTCTTCTGGCAGTTTGTATCTTTCTTTTCCCCGAGATGAAAGACCAGATGGAAAGCGTTAGCGATGTGTTTGCCTCTATGGGCTCTTTTTCCGACGCGTTTGGAATGGACCGTCTGAACTTCGGTACGCTGACCGGGTTTTATGCTGTGGAATGCGGCAATGTGCTGGGACTTGGCGGCGCGTTCTATGCCTGCCTGTGCGCGGCTGGCATTTTGAGCAAGGAAGAAAAAGATGGAACGGCTGAATTTCTGCTGACCCATCCGATTAGCCGCAGACAGATCGTGATGGAAAAACTCCTCGCGGTATTGGTGCAGGTGACGGCGATGAATCTGCTGGTTTATGGGGTCTCTGTGTGCGCTGTCGCGGCGGTAGGCGAAGCGATTCCCTGGAAGGAAATCAATTTGATGCATCTTTCGTATTATCTGCTGCAGCTGGAACTGGCGGGGATTTGCTTCGGGATTTCCGCATTTATGCGGAAAGGCAGCGTGGGCGCCGGGCTTGGCGTCGCTTTTATGATGTATTTTCTGAATCTCATTGCCAACATCGCGGATGCGGCGGCGTTTTTAAAATATGTGACCCCTTTCGCTTACTGCGAAGGAGCAGATCTCGTGACAGCGGGCAGTCTCGATGGGACACTGGTCGCAATCGGGATGGTAATTGGGCTGCTTGGAATTGGAGCCGGTTATCTGCGGTATGTGAAAAAAGATATTTATTAAATTATTAGGAGCTCCATTGCCTTCGCTTTGAAGCAAAAAGGGGCATGCTACCGTTTTTAGGGAGGAATCAGGCTTGATTTTTCGTGCAGGCAATGATAAGATAGATTTATAGAAATTAATAAAGTGATTTTATGTTCTCCTGATTAGATTGGGAGCTAAGATGGAAGCAGGTGAGAATCCTGCACGGTACCGCCACTGTAATGGGTGAGTTTTTGTTCGAAGGTTTTAGACCAGCCACTGGAAACGGGAAGGTGAGCAGAAACGATGATCCCTGAGTCAGGAGACATGCATAGAATAGTTTCTGCTGGCGGATTACTGGCAAAGAAATAAAGTATATACGCAGAAAATACGGGCTGCACCATTTTAGGTGCGGCTTTTTGATTATGTAGGAAATATCGATTTTCGATATTTTCGGAATATCAACGTGTGCTCCGCATACTCCTCCGCGAATGATATTCGCTTCGCTGTCCGTTTCGCCTGACCGCGCGCTTTGCTTGCGGGGCGAAAAGGCAAGAAAGTCTACCATTGCGTAGAATCGGCGTAGCCGACTTTCTTATTTTGGAAAAATTTATGGGAGCAGAAATGAAGAAGGTTGTAAGACCTTTTATGCAGACGGGACAGAGGTTTAAGCCTACGTGTATTGATACGCGGCAAATTAAAAGTGTTTAGTAAAAGAAAAAGGAGATAGATAAAAATGCATGTAAATTGGTTTAAGAATCCGGATCACGTGGTGTACGCTGATATCGGGGAGTTTGTGGATAATTTCGAGAAAGAAACCGGAATCGACAATTTAAAAGAAAAGATCGCTGCTTTTGAGGTCAATCCCGTAAAGGAGGGCGTGATTTTAAAAGGACGGAAGCGGACTTCCATTAAACTTTTTATTCCAGATATGACCTTTGATGAACATATTGACATGGGAAGAAAATGCGGAGGAAATTATCATTACCTGGAAAACGGCATTAAGGACTGCAGTGGCTGTATGGTACCTCATCGAAAGTACAACTATGACTTTATGATGATGCGATTGGCAAAATTCCATAAGACACTGCAAAGTAAGGAACTGGAGGGATAGAAAAATTTGGAATTTAGCGCCGCCTTGCTTTGCTGATTCCGTAAAGAAAAATAACAAGAGAAACAATAAGAAAATTGCTGCGGCCCGCGGAAAGCGGGCTATTTTATTTTGCTTTGAAATATTTTTATAATTATATGATATATAGTTAAAATATTATAATAAAGTATATTATTTATAAATTTGTGCGGGGAATAATATAGTAGGAAATAGCTTTACGGCGTGTTTCAAATGGTCCTCGAGGTGGTTATGAAAGTGCCAAAAAATAATGAAAGATTTTAAAACATGACTTTATGTTGTCATGTTTATCTGCTATACTACCCTTAGAATTGGAGATGAGTAAATGAAAATTGATCGTTTAATTGGGATAATTACTATATTGCTGCGAAATGAAAAAACAACCGCTCCCGAATTAGCAGAACGTTTTGAAGTGTCAAGACGAACTATTAACCGTGATATAGAAGATATTTGTAAGGCCGGAATACCTGTCGTTTCTACGCAAGGCTACGGCGGTGGTTTTTCGATTGCCGACGGTTATAAATTAGATAAATCGCTCTTTACAAAAGACGAACTGCAAACCATTTTTGCGGGACTTAGAGGAATGGACAGCGTATCAAAAAGCTCTGCTCTTTCCAGTTTGCTTGATAAATTTTCGAGCAAGGAACAGCGCGTGATTGCAGAGGACATGATCATTATTGATTTAGCGTCTCATTATCAAACGTCGCTTACACAAAAAATTGAACTATTGAAAAGTGCAATCCGCAGAAAACATATTCTGTCGTTTCAATATTACTATGAAAAGGGGGAAGCAAAACGTCGTATAGAACCATACCGTCTAATATTTAAGTGGTCAGCATGGTATGTTTACGGATTTTGCTTAGACAGACAAGCCTACCGCCTGTTCAAATTAAATCGCCTTTGGGATTTACAAATAGACGAAGAAACTTTTTCGGAAAGAGAAATTCCCCAAGAAGAATTATCATTTGGAAATTATTTTGCAGAAGGTACTTTCCGTTTAAAAGCTGTATTTGCCAAAAGTGAAAAGCACCGTCTGATTGAAGAATACGGAATTGACAGCTATTCGGTATGCCAAGATGAAAGACTGTTATTTGAGCGCGATTTTGCAAGCTATGAGAATATGCGTGAATGGGTTTTCAGCTTTGGTGATAAAGTTTCTGTATTAGCGCCAGATGAATTGCAGGACGATAGAAAAAAGCAAGCGGAAAATATTATTAAAATGTATGAAGAAAAGGAAAAGGATTTTGTAGGAGTGTATTATGATAATCGAAAGAAATAATAACAGCGATTTGAAAATAAACGCCAGTAACATGACATACAGATGTCATGTTGCTTATGCTAGTATCCAACTAAAAGGAGGGTTTCATTTATGGTTGAGTCAAGATGTGGAATTTTATGCAGTGAATGTTCTTATCAAAAACAAGTGGGGTGTAAAGGATGCGTAAATATTGAGAAGCCGTTTTGGGGTGAAGGCTGTCCGGTAAAATCCTGCGTTGAAGCAAGAGAACATGAGCATTGCGGGCAATGTGAGGATTTTCCTTGCGGCCTGCTGAAACAATTTGCTTATGATGAAAAGCAAGGCGATAACGGGAAAAGGATTGAGCAATGTAAATGTTGGATGAGAAAGTAGGTGGTAATTATGGCTTCCAGTTTAGATTTTGTGGAATATGTGTGTGGACAGATAGGCGGCGCAGGAGAAATTACATATAAAAAAATGTTTGGTGAATATGGTGTTTACTGTAATGGAAAAATCGTTGGCGTCATCTGCGATAACCAGTTTTTTGTGAAAAAAACAGAAGCCGGGGCTGCTGTCTATCCGGATTGCAAAGAAGCTTCTCCATATACAGGAGCAAAGCTTCATTTTGTTATAGATAGCGTTGATGACCGCAACCTAATGGCAAGGTTTATATCTGCCACTTATAATGAGCTTCCCTTCCCTAAACCAAAGAAGAAAAAAGTTCCGGAAAAGGAATAAGGAATGGCGAAGCATCAGGAAAACCGGATGGTTTCAGGTCGCGGACTGAAGCAGGCAAGCGAGTGCATCGGATGCGGCAAATGTGAGGAGGCGTGACCGTAGCATATCGTCATCAGAGGGGAATTGAGGAAAGTGACAGAAAAACTGTTATAAGGAACAGATTTTGTAATGAGAACAATAGAGTAGCAGACCTTTTGAAAAGAGGGTCTGTTTTTTCGTACAAAAATCCGGAAATTTTTCTTAAAATGCACTTTGCATAAGAAGTGCCAAAAAAAAACAATCTGCCTGTGGACAAATGAGATATAACAATGTACTATAAAGATGTAATACATTTTTCGATTTAAAAATTTCGAGGTGAATCATGGAAGAAAACAAGAAGAAGTTAGTCATCGGCGTCATCGGCGCGGATGTTCATGCAGTAGGCATCCAGATTCTAAACCATGCTTTTGAGGAAGCAGGATTTGATGTAACCAATCTGGGCGTCATGGTATCGCAGGAGGAATATATTGCGGCAGCCACCGAAACGGATGCGGACGCGATTATGGTTTCCTCTCTGTACGGACACGGGGAGCTTGACTGCCGCGGTCTTAGAGAAAAGTGCAATGAAGCTGGGCTTACGAATATTTTACTCTATGTGGGCGGCAATATCGTCGTCGGCAAACAGCCTTTTGATGAAGTAGAGGCGAGATTTAAGAAGATGGGCTTCAACCGTGTATTCGGGCCGGGCACAGCGCCGGAGGAAACGATTCGGTGTCTAAAAGAGGACTTAACCCTGTAAGGAATCGGTGAAACCATGAAACGAGTATTATTGATAGATTTCGGTAGCACCTATACCAAAGTAACCGCTGTGGATATGGAGGAAGAACGGCTTCTGGGCACAGCGGCCAGTTATACCACAGTGGAAACCGACGTCAACGAGGGACTGGCAAAAGCGCTGGCGCTTCTTTCGGAAAAGATCGGCGAGGTGGATTTCGACGCCAGATACGCCTGTTCCAGCGCGGCGGGCGGTCTGAAAATGATCAGCTGCGGGCTGGTACCGGAGTTGACAGCGGAAGCAGCTAAGACTGCGTCTCTGGGCGCCGGCGCAAAGGTCATGAAGGTCTATTCATATCAGTTGACGGAGGAAGACGCAGCGGAAATTGAAACGCTGCAGCCGGACATTTTTCTTCTGACCGGCGGTACCGACGGCGGTAATAAGGATACGATCATCGAGAATGCCCAAATGCTGGCAGGGCTCAGTGCGGAATTTCCCATCGTGATAGCGGGAAACCGAAACGCGGCGGGTTCTTGCCGCAGGATCTTGGAAGACGCGGGAAAACAGGTGATTGTCTGTGAAAACGTGATGCCTAAATTCGGGGAACTGAACATCGAGCCTGCACAAAACTCCATTCGGGAAATTTTCCTGGAACGGATTATCAAGGCAAAGGGACTGTCAGAAGCCAGTCAGCTGATTTCCGGTATCATGATGCCGACGCCGGCAGCGGTGCTTTCCGCTATGGAACTTCTGGCAAAGGGTACCGAGACAGAGCCTGGTCTGGGAGATCTGATTGCCGTGGATGTAGGCGGCGCCACCACAGATGTGTACTCCATGAGTTTGGGGGAACCTAGCGGTGTCAATACGGTGTTGAAAGGGCTGCCGGAGCCTTATGCCAAACGAACAGTGGAAGGCGATATCGGCATGCGTTACAGCGCGGCGGGTATTGCAGAAGCGGCTGGGATGACTGCGGTTTCGAGAATTTCCGGATTGCCCGAAGGCAGGGCGGAGGAACTGCTCTCCCTGATTACAGAAAAGACCGATACACTGCCGGAAACGGAAGAATTAGAGGCGCTGGATTTTGCACTGGCGTCGCTGGCGGTCAAAGTAGGCATAACCCGTCACGCAGGCCGCGTGGAAAAGGTTTATACGCCGGTGGGAGAAACCTGGCTGCAGGAAGGCAAAGATCTGACCCAGGTAAAAAAGGCGATTATCACAGGCGGTTCTCTGATTCACGCAAAGCAGATAGAGAAAATCGCGAGAGGCGTACTTTACGACTTTGCCGATCCATCGTCATTAAAACCGAAGCAGGCGGAAATCCTGCTGGATAAAGCATATATACTATCGGCCATGGGACTTCTCAGCCAGCATGCGCCAGATACAGCATTAAAAATCATGAAAAAGGAGTTGTTGTCCTATGGAATTGAAGAATAAGAAATTAACGAACGACGAATTTTACAGTATTCAGAAAGAAATTCTGACACAGTGGCCGACCGGCGCAGATGTGGACTTTGAGAAAGCGGTTGCATTCCATCAGAGCCTGCCGGAAGAAAAGAACTTCGGCAAGAAGCTGGTAAAAGCGAAGAAAGAAGGAAAAACCCTGGTGCAGCCGAGAGCGGGCGTAGCGCTGGTACAGGAGCACATCGATCTTTTGACCTATCTGCAGGACAAGGGCGGCGCGGATTTGCTTCCGACTACGGTAGACAGCTATACCAGACAGAACCGATATAAAGAAGCGGAAGTGGGCATTCAGGAATCCGTTCGCGAGAGCAAATCCATGCTTAACGGTCTGCCCATTGTCAACCACGGTGTAGACGCATGCCGTTCCATTATCAATGAGTTGCATACGCCGGTACAGGTTCGTCACGGCACGCCGGACGCGCGTCTTTTGACAGAAATCTCTTATGCAGGCGGTTTCACAAGCTATGAGGGCGGCGGCATTTCCTACAATATTCCGTACGCAAAGAATGTCAGCCTGGAAAAGACCATCAGAGATTGGCAGTATTGCGACCGGCTGACCGGCATTTATGAAGAAGCAGGTGTCAGCATCAACAGAGAACCGTACGGACCACTTACCGGAACGCTGGTTCCACCTTGTATTTCTCACTCTGTAGCCATCATCGAAAGCTTGCTGGCGGCGGAGCAGGGCGTAAAGAACATCACCGTGGGTTACGGCCAGTGCGGCAATCTGGTTCAGGACGTTGCGGCGATCCGCGCCCTGGGCAATCTGACAGAAGAATACTTAAAGAGATACGGCTACGGTGATGTAGAGGTGACTACAGTCCTCCATCAGTGGATGGGCGGCTTCCCGCAGGATGAAGCCCAGGCGTTTTCCGTGATTTCCTGGGGCAGCGCTATCGCGGCACTCTCCAAGGCGACCAAGGTTATCGTAAAGACGCCGCACGAAGCCATCGGCGTGCCAACCAAGGAAGCAAACGCGCAGGGACTGCGCTGTACCAAGCAGATGATTAACATGCTCTGCGACCAGCAGCTTTCCAACACCAGCCATGTTGTAAACGAAATGATGATTATTTCTGCGGAAACCCGTTGCATTGTAGATAAAGTCTTTGAACTGGGTGAAGGCGATTTGGCGGTCGGCGCTGTCAGAGCGTTCCAGGCAGGTGTTCTGGATATTCCGTTTGCGCCGAGCAAACTCAATGCAGGCAAGATGCTGCCGGCAAGAGACAACGACGGCGCGATCCGTATCTTAAACGCAGCCAACGTGCCGCTTTCCAAGGAACTGATCGATTTCAACAAAGAGAAAATCGAAGAGCGCGCCCAGGCAGAAAAGAGAGACGCATCCTTCCAGATGGTCATCGATGACGTTTACTCCATCAGTAAAGGAAAATTGGTCGGCAGACCTTGGAAATAAGAACCCACCCTTCCGTAAAGCAAAGCTTCGGGAGGGTGCCCGGAAGCCTGTTTGTCCTTAGACAATAAAGTGTTGCCAGCGAAGTGGCGAAGCGGCGCGGCTTTGTCCTCTGCCGCCTCCGGGATTTGACTGGCGATCGGTCGGGCGCTGACAAAACTGACAGAAAATCGGTTTTTTGTCAAATTTGTCAGTGTTTTTGGAGAAAATGCTGACAAAACTGACATTTTCTTTGAATTTTGTCTGGTTTGTCAGTGTTTGGAAAGGAAAATAGATGTTTTTGCGGTAAAAATCGCGAAAATGCTGACCAAAATGCAGGTTTTTAAGAAATTTGTCAGCACAGAAAAATTTGTAAAGTGTTAGTTTGAAATATAGACGAGGGAATTGAAATGAAAATCAAAAAAATAATTTGTTCCGGCGGAAGAACCGGCTTCTTCTTTGATGACCAGAGAGCGATTAAAAAAGGCGCGAAGGCGGATGGTTCCGCTTATATCGGCGCGCCGGTGACAGACGGCTTTAAAGCAGTCAGACAGGCGGGGGAATCTATTTCTGTCATGGTGCTTTTAGAAGACGGTCAGGTTGCTTACGGCGACTGCGCGGCGGTGCAGTACAGCGGTGCCGGCGGCAGAGATCCGCTGTTTCTTGCGGAAGATTTTATTCCTGTGATTATGGAGCACGTGGCGCCGATGCTGGAAGGAAAGGAACTGAATTCTTTCCGTGAACTGGCTGCGGAAGTGGAAGCGGTGCAGGTAGACGGCAAGCGTCTGCATACAGCCATTCGTTACGGTGTAACCCAGGCGGTGCTGGACGCTGTGGCAAAGGCGAAGAAACAGCTGATGTGTGAAGTCATCGCTGACGAATACGGCTTAAAACCGGAATATCGCCAAATTCCGATTTTCACCCAGTCCGGCGACAATCGCTATGACAACTCCGACAAGATGATTATGAAAGGCGCGGATGTACTGCCTCATGCGCTGATTAACAATGTAGATACCAAATTGGGTAAAGACGGCAGCATTCTGCTGGAATATGTCAAATGGCTCAGAGACAGAATTATCGCCCTGCGTCACGACGAGACCTATCAGCCAGTGCTGCACATCGACGTATACGGCACTATCGGTATGGCGTTCGGCGTGAACAATTACGAGGCAATGGCAGATTACATCGCAACCCTGGCAGAGGCGGCAAAACCATTCAAACTGCGTATCGAAGGACCGATGGACTCTGAAGAACGGGAAGCGCAGATGAAAGCCCTGGCGGCACTGACAGCTGAGGTTGACCGCCGTGGCATCGACGTGGAACTGGTTGCAGACGAATGGTGCAACACACTGGAAGATATCAAATATTTTGCCGACAACAAAGCTGGTCACATGGTACAGATCAAAACACCGGATCTGGGCGGCATCAATAATATCGTAGAAGCGGTTCTCTACTGCAAAGAAAAGGGCATCGGCGCTTACCAGGGCGGCACCTGCAACGAAACAGACCGTTCTGCGCAGGTTTGCGTCAACCTTGCTATGGCGACCCAGCCTGACCAGATTCTGGCAAAACCGGGCATGGGAGTAGACGAAGGCTATATGATTGTATATAATGAAATGCAGAGAATTCTTGCCCAGCTGGCAGTAAAAAACGCATAATAACAGATGGACAGCGAAAAAGATAATTTACGGCTGAAAACTATGAAAGCAGATGAAGAAAGGTTCCAGCAAGGGGATATCAAGTTCAGCGGAACCAAGGCGCACAGCCCGGAAACTATCGGGGACACCATTGCGGACACTATCGCCGAAACCATCGGCCAGATGGCGGTACAGGCGCTCCGAATAGAGGCGGCGCTGACGCCCAAGCCCGGTCTTGTAGACCAGGAAAACAGCGGCGCCCATGACGATATGGATTATCCACTGTTTCTAGCAAGCAGCGCTGCGCTGCTGCCGTGTTTTACGGCATGCGCGAAAATTGGCATGCAGAGCGGAAAGAAGAAACCGGCGCAGCTGACTTCTGCGCTGCGCCGTGCGGGAAGATGCGGTGAAACCGCTATGTATGCGGCAACAAGAGGCGTTAATTCCCATAAAGGGGCGATTTTCTCTATGGGTATCCTGTGCTGTGCTGTCGGAATGCTGCAGGCTGCTCCTGCCGCAGCTGATGCCGCGTCTATCGGCGCGGCAATTGGGCAGAATGCCGGGAAGTTGAGGCATTCTGAAAGCAGCGTGGATATGACGCGGGACAAGGGCGAATTTGCGCCTCTACAGGACAGCCGGCAGGCTGCAGGCTTTCATGAAACCGAATTACAGGCGCTCTGCGCTAAGCTTTCCGCCGCCCTGCTGCGGCAGGACCCTGCCGCAGCAACCCACGGGCTGTACGCCCGTGGGCACGCCGCCTGCGGCGGCGTGCGGGCGGAGGCGCGCAGCGGTTTCGCCTCCGCGTTTCAAACAGGACTGCCTGTTTTAAGAGAAGCGATCGCTTCGGGAATCCCGCAGCAGCGGGCGCTGATAAAAACCTTACTTGTGCTGATGAGCCGGGTAGAGGACAGCAATGCCGCTTATCGCGGCGGCGCCGAGGGGCTCGACTTCATTAGAAGCAAGGCGCAGCACATATTGAGCAGGGCAGACTGGCAGACAGAAGAATGCTTAGACATGGTGAGAGATTTTGACCGCGCCTGCATCAGGCGGCATTTGAGCCCCGGCGGCAGCGCGGATTTGCTGGCTTTCAGCATCATGCTGTATATGATTTTTGACGAGGTATTGCAATGATAATCAAACAAAACGCATGCGCAGGAACTCTAGAGTCCAGCGACATTTATGTAGAAATCGCGCCGCTGCCAGAAGGCAGCGGCATTACCCTTTCCGTGACGTCGGTCGTTTATGAACAGTTCGGCGCGGAAATTGAAGCGGTCATCATGGATACGCTGAAAAACCTTGGCGTAACAGACGTGAAAGTGACAGCAAGCGACCGGGGCGCTGTGGACTGCACCATTGCCGCGCGGGTTGAAACAGCGGTAGAACGCGGGAAAGGAGATGAATAACCAGTGAGAAGAAGTATGCTTTTTTTTCCGGGGAACAGCGCGAATATGCTGCTGAACGCAGACTTTCTGGGCGCTGACAGCGTGATTTTAGACCTGGAAGACGCGGTTGCCCAGACGGAAAAGGATTCCGCCAGAATTCTGGTCAGAAACGCCATCCGCTCCCTGGATTTTACCAAAGAAGTCATCGTCAGAATCAATCCCATTGACAGCCTGTACTGGGAAAAAGACTTGGCGAAGATTATCCCGGTCAAGCCGGACATGATTATGCCGACCAAGGTCAGCGGCGCCGGCGATGTGAAGATCATTTCCGATGCCATTGCCCGAATTGAAAAGAAATGCGGCATGGAGGTCGGTACAGTGAAATTGATACCGCTGATTGAAACGGCTTTGGGTGTGGAAAAATCCTTTGAAATCGCAACTGCTGATCCGCGGGTTTCGGCAATTTTCCTGGGCGGAGAAGATTTAACCGCCGATTTGCAGTGCAAGCGAACTAAGGAAGGCACGGAAATTTTTTATGCCCGCTCCCGCATGGTCATGGCAGCTCGCGCCGCCGGCATCGACGTATACGATACGCCGTGGACCGATGTGGAAGACTACGACGGTCTGATTGCCGACGCGAAATTTGCCAAAAGTTTGGGATTTTCCGGAAAATCCTCTATTTCACCGCGCCATGTGCGCTTTATCAACGAGATTTTCAGTCCGACAGAGGAGGAAATTCGTTACGCCCGCGACGTATTTGAAGCCATCGAAAAGGGCAAGGCGGAAGGCAAAGGCGTTGTTTCCCTGCGGGGCAAGATGATTGACGCGCCGATTGTAGCAAGAGCAAGACAGGTGCTTGCGGCGGCAGAGGCGATGAAGGGAGGCAGCGTAAAATGAAGACGAAATTAGTAAAGGATCTCAAAGAGGCGATTAAGCTGTCCGGACTTACAGACGGTATGACCATTTCTTTCCATCACCACCTGCGCAACGGCGACATGGTGGCAGTCATGGTCATGGATGTTGTCAGCGAACTTGGCATCCGGGATTTGAATGTCAACATCAGTTCCATTTTCGACACCCACGCGCCTTTTATTGAATACATCAGAGACGGTGTCATCACCGGCATCGAAACCGACTATATCGGCGGTGTTGTGGGTCGCGCCATCAGTGAGGGAATTTTAGAAAGACCCGTTACGTTCCGCACCCACGGCGGCAGACCAGCAGACATCATCAGCGGCGCGTCGCCTATCGACGTGGCGTTTATCGCGGCGCCGACTTCGGACCCGATGGGCAACTGCACAGGCAAGTACGGAAAATCTGCCTGCGGCTCTTTGGGCTACGCCTTCGCGGACGCCATGTATGCGAAAACTTCTGTCGTCATTACAGACAATTTGGTAGACTACCCTTTGACGGACTTTTCCATTGCGGAGGATTACATTGATTATGTGGTTTACGTGGATAAAATCGGCGAACCGTCAGGTATCGTATCCGGCACCACCAAGATTACAAAGGACCCGGTAGGACTTGTGATTGCCGATTACGCGGCAAGAGCCATTGAAGCATCCGGTCTTCTGGTTGATGGATTTTCTTTCCAGACCGGCGCAGGCGGCGCGTCCCTTGCGGCGGCAAAATATCTGCAGGATATTATGCTGCGCCGCGGCATCAAGGGCAGCTACGGCCTTGGCGGTATCACCGGCTATATGGTAGACATGATGAAAAGCGGCTGCTTCAAAGCGCTCCTCGACGTGCAGTGTTTTGACTTAGACGCGGTGGAATCCATCAGAACGAACCCGAATCACAGAGAAGTCACAGCATCCCATTACGCCAGCCCGGCAGCGGCGAGCAGTGCGGTGGACAGCTTAGATGTAGTTATTTTGGGTGCGACAGAAATCGATACGGATTTCAATGTCAATGTGCATACCGATTCCAACGGCTATATTATGGGCGGCAGCGGCGGTCACAGCGATACGGCAGCCGGCGCGAAAATGTCCATGATCGTCGCGCCCCTTTCCCGCGCCCGCCTGCCGATTGTGGTAGATGAAGTGCTCTGTAAATCTACGCCGGGATCTACCGTCGACGTACTGGTAACCCAACGCGGTATTGCGGTCAATCCGCTGCGTCCGGAACTTTCTGAAAGGTTTGCAGAAAGCGGTCTTCCGGTAGTGGATATTGGGCAGCTGCGTGATGCGGCGGAAAAGCTCAACGGAAAAGCAAAGAAACCGGTACTGGGAGACAAGGAAGTCGCGAAGGTACTCTATCGCGACGGCTCACTGCTGGATACGATTTATAACGTGCCGGTGAAATAGAAAGCGCACTATTGGTTTGCAGAGACGGGCTTTTGCAAAACTGCCAGTAACGAATCAGATTTGTACAACTTCCGCAGCGCGGCTCAGTCCAAAGTTGTGCAAATCTTCTTGATTTAGACCAATCTGCACAACCCAGCCATGTACCTAGCCTCAAGAGTTGTGCATCAGCATCGGTAAAAGGGTTTTCTTGCACAACTTTTTCATCGTCATTTGCTTGACGGTTGTGCAAATCCTTCTATAAAAGAGCAGTCTGCACAACTTTTACAGCAAAAGACTGCTCCGAGTTGTGCAAAGCTGTCTGCAAACAGCTTAATCTGCACAACTTCTGCAGTGCGGTTCAGTCCGAAGTTGTGCAAATCTACTTGATTTGTAGCAATTTGCACAACCCGGTTCCATGCGAACTTCAAAAGTTGTGCATCGGCGGTGATAAAAGGGTTTGCTTGCACAACTTTGCGATTGCTCATTGCGAAAACTGCTGCACGGAAGCGAGCCAGCAGTTTTCTGCAAAATTCACAAAAACAGAACGGAACGAGAACGATGTTTTATACAGAAGAAATCAAATTGGATCAGGCGGAGATGCTTCTTTCAGCTTGCCAGCTGAGAAGGCCCCAGGGCGTGGATTATACCGCGGGCGTCTTTTTGCGAAGCAGCGGATTTGGTGGAAGCGGTGGATTCGATGGATTTGGCGCGCAAGCTGGCGATCGCCTTGTTGCCTGCGGCAGTCTGAAGGGAGACATGATACAGGGCGTTGCCGTAGATCCGGCATTTCAGGGCGAGGATTTGACTGCAAAACTGCTCACCCATCTAGCTGCCCAGTCTGCCGCCAAAGGCAACCGCAGCCTGTATTTATTTACAAAGCCGGAAAAGGCAGCCCAATTTGCCGGACTTGGTTTCCGCCTGATTGCGTCAGCAAGACCCTATGCGGCGCTTTTGGAATGGGGAGAATCCGGCATCGCGGAGTACAAAGAGAAACTGAAGTCTTTCAGGGAATCGGCAGAGCTTAGGTGCGGGACGCCCAAACCTCCAGAACAGACAGAACATCCAGAACCTCCCATTGGCAGCTTGGTGATGAACTGCAATCCTTTCACGAAAGGTCACCGCTTCCTGGTGGAACAGGCGGCGAAGGTCTGCCGCCATGTTTTTTTGCTGGTGGTAGAAGAAGACGCGTCCTTGTTTTCCTTTGACGACCGGTTTGCCATGGTAAAGGCAGGGACGGTGGATCTTGAGAATGTAATCGTGATTCCCGGCGGGAGATACGCGGTATCCGGTCTCACCTTTCCCAGCTATTTCACAAAGGAAGAAAATTTGGCGAGCGCTCACGCAGCCATAGATGCAGAACTATTTGCGGCGCAGATTGCACCGGTTCTAGGCGTGCAGGTACGCTTTGTGGGCACGGAGCCTTTTTCGCCGGTGACGGAACGCTACAATGAAGCGCTGAAAAAGCGGCTGCCGCGGGCAGGCATCCAGATCAAGGAAATCCCGCGTCTTTCCGTAGAGGGGGAAGCTGTCAGCGCGACCCGCGTTAGAAGGATTCTGCAGGAAGAAGGCATAGACTGCGGCGAAGCCAGGGATAAGCTGGCAAAGCTGCTGCCTAAAACCACGCTGGATTATTTGCTGCAGCCTGAAGTGCAGAGCAGACTGGGGGAACGAATGCATGACTGAAAGAACGGTGACACTATATGAAATTTTAGAGTCCAGAGAGAATCGGGTACGCAGGCAGGAACAACTGCTTTTAGAGTTTGGCGGCGTGTTGATATCGGTCACTTTGAATATACCGGGATCGGTTAAGGATAGGCCGTCTTACAGGAAAGCTTTGAGAATGGGAATAGAAATGCTGAAGAAGAAATTGCCGGAGGGACGGATTTTGCATATTGAAGTGAGAGAACTTCCAACCGGTGCGGAAGCATATTTTATAGTAGATGGTATGACGGCTTCAGAGGTCAAGAGGATTACCGTAGAAATTGAGGACAGCAGTTCTATTGGAAGACTTTTTGATATGGACGTTCTTGCAGAGAAGGGCAGTGTTTCTCGAGTCGATTTAGGCATGCAGTCGAGACGATGTTTGCTGTGCAGCGAGGATGCTAAAATATGTGCAAGAACACAACGACATTCCATAGATGAATTGCTGACTGAAATAGATAGGATCTTAGAGATGTCATTGCCGAGAAAAATTGAAGAAACTAATTGAGAGACATTTATCGTTGCAATGATACTTGCGATCTTGCAGGAATGCAACAGAAAATGACAGAATGGAAGCAAATTTGCCTCATTTTAGGCCTTGACAAGTTGGCATAGATTATGCAATAATATTAGGCAAAGTCTCAGGAAGGGACAGCAATTCTTCAGGCAGAGGAATAAATAGTACAAAAACGATAATAAAAAGAAAAGAAACAATTATGCCACGAAGGCAATAGGGACTCCAGAAGGAGACTCATATGCTTCGTGGTATTTTTTTGCAGAAAGGAGCTGAAGGGCATGGAATTGAAGGGATTTTTCGAGAGATATCCTAAAGTGGCGCTTGCCTTTTCTGGTGGAGTAGACTCGGCTTATTTATTATACGCGGCGAAAAAATACGGCGCTGATGTGAAAGCTTTTTTTGTGAAAAGCCAATTTCAGCCGGAGTTCGAATTAAGAGACGCCGAAGAACTGGCACATAGTTTAAATGCGGATATGGAGATCATCTATTGTGACGTTTTGGCAGATGCTGTTGTTGCTGACAATCCGGAGAACCGCTGCTATTACTGCAAGCACAGGATTTTCGATATGCTTCGGAAGGCGGCAGGAGCAGCAGGATATACCTGTATTATCGACGGTACGAACGCTTCTGATCTGGTTGCCGATCGTCCGGGCATGAAGGCGCTGGCTGAAATGGAAGTGCTTTCTCCTTTACGCCTTTGCGGGTTAACCAAGGAAGAAATTCGAAGTCGATCTAAAGAAGCAGGCCTTTTTACTTGGAATAAGCCGTCGTATGCTTGTTTGGCAACCAGAGTGCCTGTCGGTGAGAAAATAACCAGGGAAAAGTTGCAGAGGGTTGAAGCCAGTGAAAAAGAATTGACGGCGTTGGGTTTCTCGGATTTTCGTATCAGGCTTTTCGGCGGCGCAGCCAGAATACAGCTACGGGAGGATCAGATGGAAAAAGCGGTGGAGCTGTGCGGCGCTGTTTGTCAGAGATTGAAGCCGTATTTTGAAATAGTATTATTAGATCTGGAGGGAAGATAATGGATAAACAGGATATAAAAGAGCTTTTGCAGCACGTTGCAGAAGGAGAGACCAGTGTGGACGACGCGTTATTGCAATTAAAGCTTAAGCCCTTTCAGGACATCGGTATCGCTAATCTGGATCATCATCGAGGCATACGGCAAGGCGCTTCTGAGGTTATTTATGGCGCGGGAAAAACACCGGAGCAGATCGATCGTATCGCGCACTCTCTCTGGGAAAGCGGACAGAGAACCATTCTCATTACCAGGATGAGTCAGGAGGCGGCTGATGGGTTTACTGCGGATATTCCATTCACCTATCGCAAGGAAGGTTGGATCGGCTTGGTAGGAGAGATGATTGGACCAAAACACAATGGATATATTCTTATTGCTACAGGCGGTACCAGCGATATTCCGGTAGCCGAAGAAGCCGCTTTGACTGCTGAAATATTGGGAAATAAGGTGGAGAGAATCTATGATGTCGGTGTGGCGGGAATTCACCGTCTGCTGGCTCATGCAGATAAAATCATGCAGGCTAGAGTAATTGTGGCTATTGCTGGTATGGAAGGCGCGTTGGCATCTGTCATAGGGGGGCTTGCAGACTGTCCTGTTATCGCTGTTCCTACTAGTGTAGGTTATGGAACTGCGCTGGGTGGAGTTACCGCCTTGCTTTCCATGCTTAATTGCTGTGCCAGCGGAGTAAGCGTAGTGAATATCGATAATGGTTTTGGCGCCGGATATTTGGCAAATCTCATCAATAATATGGAGGAAGGAAAAAAATGAAGAAGTTGTATATAGATTGTAGTATGGGTGCTGCCGGAGATATGCTGATGGCAGCTTTACTGGAATTGCTGCCTGACCAGGAAGCATTTCTTACAAAGATGAATAACCTGGGAATACCAGGCGTCAGAGTCAGCGCGGAGAAAAAACAGACCTGTGGAATAACCGGAACACATATCCATGTGAGGGTTTTCGGGCAGGAGGAAGGCTGTCATGAGGAACACAGCCATGACCACGATCATCATCATGAGCATAGCCACGACCATCATCATGAGCATCACCATCACAGCGGGCTTTCTGACATCATCGCTATGATTGATCAGATGGATTTGCCGCAGAAGGTAAAACAGGACGCCAAAGAGGTTTATGAGGTTATTGCTAAAGCTGAAAGCCGTGTGCACGGAAAAGAAATGGATCAGGTTCACTTTCATGAGGTAGGAACTTTAGATGCTGTAGCGGATGTAGTGGGTAACTGTCTTCTGATGAACATGCTGGGAGCAGACGTCGTCATGGCTTCACCGGTGCATGTGGGTTCCGGAACTGTGAAATGTGCCCATGGCGTGCTGCCTGTACCAGCGCCGGCAACAGCGTTGATTCTGCAGGGTATGCCTATCTATGGAGGCAAGATAAAGGGAGAATTATGTACGCCGACCGGCGCTGCGCTTCTAAAGCATTTTGTTCAGGACTTTGGTTCGATGCCGATGATGCGAACCAGCGCCGTAGGATATGGTATAGGAACGAAAGAGTTTTCTCAGGCTAATTGTGTCAGAACGATATTAGGCGAGGAAAGCGAACAGACAGGGGATGTGATTGAGCTGGCTGCTAATTTGGATGATATGACGGCAGAGGAGATTGGTTTTGCTATGGAGATTTTCTTAGAAGCAGGAGCGCTGGATGTGTATGCTGAGTCCATTGTTATGAAAAAATCGCGGCCGGCCGTAAAGCTGGTTTGCATGATACGGCCGGAAGACAGAGAAATGATGGCCGCGTTGATGTTGAAGCATACCACAACGATTGGATTGAGAGAATACCGCTGCGGCAGAATCACTATGGAACGTGGAATTGAAAAGCGTCAGACGCCCTGGGGTGAGGTAGACGTTAAGGTTTGTCAGAGGAACGGTCTGAGAAAAGAGAAAGCGGAGTTTGATCAGGTTGCCGCAATAGCAAGGGTAAAAGGATTATCTGTTAAGGAAGTTAAGAAAGAAATTGATGGGTAAGAGAACAAAGCAAAGATTGAAATATACTGGTGTCAAGATCATACAGATGATTGCTGTTTTGGCGCTTTTGTCCATAGTGGTTTTTACTATTGCGAGACTGTGCCCGGGTGATCCGCTTCGCTCGTACTACGGAGATGGAGCTGAGCATATGAGCCAGGAGCAGAGAGAAGCGGCAAGAGAGCGGCTAGGTTTGAATGATTCCATGCTTGTGCAGTACCAAAGGTGGACAGAGGGGCTGTTTGATGGAGATTTGGGACTATCATATAAGTATAAACAGCCTGTTTCGACCATAATTGGACGGGTTTGGATCAATACATTGGCTCTCGGAGCGTTGTCCTACGTATTGACCTTTAGTCTGGCAATTCTGCTGGGGATGTTCTGCGCGTTAAGGGAGGACAAGTTGATTGACCGGCTCATATGCAAGGTTGGAGTAATATCCGGCAGTATTCCTTCTTTTTTTCTGGCGCTGCTGCTGATTCTGGTCTTTGCTGTTCAGTTGGGTATATTTCCTGCGGGGGGCGCTTATTCCTACGGAAATAGTGAGAATATATTGGATCGTCTTTGGCATTTGGCTTTGCCGGTGACGGTTCTGGTGATGGAACATCTTTGGTATTACGCGTATATGGTGCGAAATAAGCTGGTGGAGGAGACGAGGCAGGATTACGTACTGCTGTGTAAGGCGGAAGGCATTCCCCGCAGAAAGATTCTCTGCCGTCATTGCCTGAGAAACATTATGCCGTCCATGCTGGTGGTCATGGCGATTGCCGTACCGCATATTTTGGGAGGCACTTATGTCGTGGAATCGGTCTTCTCCTATCCGGGTTTGGGGACGCTTAGCTTTGAATCGGCTATGTATCAGGATTATAACATGCTCATGGCTCTCTGTATGTTGACCGGAGCGGCAGTGGTGATTTGTAATTTAGTTGCCCAGCTTATAGGAGAGTTTATTGATCCTCGTATGCAGCGGGAGGAGGCGGAGATATGAAACGAGAAAAAAGATTTCCGAAAGCAGCCTTTACGGCGCTGATCATCATTATCTTAGCCAGTACGTTTGCTGGATTGATTGCTCCTTATTCTCCGGATTTGATGGATTCCTCTGCGGTGAATTTGCCGCCGGGCGGCGGACATCTTCTTGGCACGGACAGTATGGGCCGAGATCTTTTGACTATGCTTCTTTATGGAGGGAGATATTCCATCGCGATTGGCTTTATCAGCGCGCTGATTTCTACAGCCATAGCCGTAATATATGGAGTAGTCAGCGGAATCGCCCCCCGTGTTGTTGATGATCTGCTGATGCGTTTTTCTGAGCTGCTGCTCAGTATTCCTTCTATTTTACTTATCATTTTTTTACAGGCGCTTTGGGGAAATCCTTCCTGGCTCAGCCTTTCCGTGATTATCGGCATAACGGGCTGGCCTAATATATCGAAGATTGTCAGAAGTGAAGTTCGCCAGATTGGAGAAAGCGACTATATTTTGGCTGCGCGAACGATGGAAGGCGGTTTTTGGTATGTATTGCGGCGGCATCTGCTGCCGAACTTTATATCTTCCATCATGTTTATGGTGGTGACTAACATAGGACAGGCTATGATTACTGAATCTACCCTGAGCTTTTTGGGGCTGGGGCTGCCGTTAACAACAGTTTCCTGGGGCAGTCTGCTGTCGATGTCGCAGGAAGTGCTTTTGACCGGGTGCTGGTGGCTGATTCTGATACCGGGCGTCGTACTGATCGTCACCCTGGTATGCGTCACGGAACTGGGGGAGTATGTAAGGAAAAAGAATAATCGTATGCATAGCAATTTATAAGGAGATAGAAGACATGAGAAAAAGAGCTTTCATGATTATGGTGCTGGTTTTCGTATTGATTTTAACTGGATGCGGCGCAAAGGGCGGTGAGGCGGACAGTTCTGACAATACTTTGATTTATGGCAGTCAGGATTATACCGCGATAAATCCGGCGCTTTATGAGCATGGGGAGATCAACGCCCTGATTTTCGCCGGACTGACTGCACATAATGCAGAGAATAAGGTTGTTCCTGGATTAGCGGAGAGCTGGGAGTTTGATGAGAGCAGTTTGACGTATACCTTTAAGCTGAGAGACGGTTTGAAGTTTCATGACGGAGAGCCTTTGACCAGTGAGGATGTAAAGTATACACTGGAGGCCATATTGAATCCGGAAAATCAATCAGAAATCGTATCTAATTATACGGATATTGAAGATATCGCTTGTCCTGATGAATTGACAGTGAAAATCAAACTGCGTCAGGTTAACGTGGCGTTTCCAGATTATATGACGATCGGTATTTTGCCAAAGCATTTGTTGGAGGGAGAGGATCTGGCTACATGCGACTTTAATCAAAATCCAGTAGGTGCAGGTCCGTATAGGCTGACTGCATGGGATCCGGGACAGAGTATTACGCTGGATAAGTTTGAAGACTATTACGATGGAGAAGTCAATATTGAAAAGGTGATTTTTAAGATTGTTCCGGACACAGATGCTAAAGCGATGCAGCTTAAGTCTGGCGATATAGATATGGCGCAGATTACGGCGAAGACGGCCGGGGATATTGAAAAGAGTGGTGAATTCAATGTATATCGTATGGAGACGGCTGATTACCGGGCAATCGCTTATAACTTTGCCGGAAGTCCTTTATTCAAAGAGTATCCGGAACTCTCAAATATTCTCAGCTACGCTATCGATCGAGACGCTGTGATCGAGAGTGTACTGCTTGGCGAGGGACAAAAGGCATATTCTCCGATTCAGAAGAACCGCTATAACAAGGAGGACATAGAAAAATTTGAATATGATCCGCAGAAATGTCAGGAACTGCTGGAAAAGGACGGATGGAAAAAGAATAGCGTCGGCTTCTATGAAAAGGATGGGATGGAGCTTAGTTTTGTAATTTCGGCTATGGCGGATGATCAGGTTCGCGTGGATATGGCAAAGATGTGCGCCAATCAATTACAGCAGGTCGGAGTCAATGCTGCGGCTGAGGCGAAACCATCTCTTGACTGGGCCGGCCAGGATTGTTGTATTATCGGATGGGGAAGTCCTTTTGACGCCGATGATCATACTTATAAGGTTTTTTCTTCCGATGCAGGAGACAATTATACAGGTTATGGTAACAAAGCTGTAGATAAAATACTGGCAAAGGCAAGGCATACGGAAGACGGGGATGAGCGCGCTTCATTGTATGGGGAATTTCAGACAGTGATGACTGAAAATATGCCATATACCTTTATCGCTTATGTAGATGCTGATTACGCGGTGAAGAAGAATATCCGTGGCCTTACGGAAAAAACAGTTCTGGGGCATCACGGAGTAGGCGTGTTCTGGAATATTGCGAAGTGGAGTATAGAATAGTCATATGAAACAGATTCTGTCGGTAGAAAATTTGAAATTATCTTTTCGAGGCTCACAGGGCAATGTTTCTGCGCTTCGAGGTGTAAGTCTGCAAGTGAACGCAGGTGAAACCCTGGCTTTGGTAGGTGAATCCGGCTGCGGAAAAACGGCGCTTTGCAGAGCTGTTATGATGCTGCACAGTCAACATGCGGTCATAGAGGACGGCCGCATTTTGCTCTGTGGCAGGAATGTTTCTGTGATGAATGAGGCAGAGCTGGTAAAAGTCAGGGGAAGGGATGCAGCCATGGTTTTTCAGGATCCGATGACCTCTCTCAATCCTACACTGTCCATAGGCAGGCAGATTATGGAGCCGGTTTTGCTGCATCAAAGAGTATCTCGTGAAGAAGCGAAGAAAGAAGCGCTGCGCTTATTGGAGTTAGTGGGGATCCCACAGCCGGATATTCGATTCGGTCAGTATCCTCATCATTTTTCCGGAGGTATGCGCCAGCGGGCCGCTATTGCGATTGCGTTAGCAGCGAAACCGAAACTTCTGATAGCTGATGAGCCTACTACGGCGCTGGACATAGACACCCAGGAAAAAATCATGGAGCTGCTCTGCTCTTTAAGCGCCGACGCGGAACGCGCTATGATTATGGTAACCCATGATCTCGGACTGGCAGAGCAGATTGCTGACCGTATTGCCGTGATGAAGGATGGTTGTATCGTGGAACTTGGGACGACAGAGGAGATATTTTCCACGCCGCGGCACGCGTATACGAAGGAACTCTTGCGGTATGCCCGCTATGGCAAAGGCGGAAGCCATTATCACGGCGCGATTGGAGACGGATGCCGGAGACGAGCCTGGATAGACGGAAAGCTGTTGCCAGAGGGAAAGACGCCGGACGGACACCCTTTGCCTGAGAAGGAAAGCTTGCTTGAAATCACAGGTTTGACGAAAAGGTTTCGTTTAGGAAAGAGAAAGGCGCTTACGGCGCTGAACGATTTTTCACTGACGGTTAAGAGAGGAGAAATCGTAGGAGTTGTAGGACCTTCTGGCTGCGGAAAGTCTACGTTAGCGCGATGCGTAATGGGAATTTATAAGCCGGACGGCGGATGGATTCGATTGAGCGAGGGTTGCCGAAAGCAGATGATTTTTCAGGATTCGGTGTCAGCATTTAATCCTCGAATGCGGATTTTTGATATTATCGCGGAGCCTCTGGTTATAAAAAAGTCGTATGGCAGCAAGGCGCGGCTTTCGGAGAAGGTGTACGATTTGATGGAACAGGTGGGGCTTGAGAGAGAGCTGGCTCTGCGCTATCCTTATGACGTGTCGGGCGGGCAGCGTCAGAGAGCGGCGATTGCCAGGGCTTTGATTACAGATCCGGATTTGTTGGTGGCCGATGAACCCATTGCATCGTTGGATGTGTCTATTCAATCTCAGATCATCCATTTGTTAAAAAAGCTTCACGATGAACGGGAACTGACCATTCTGCTTATTTCTCACGATCTGCCGATGGTGGAACATATCAGCGACAGAATTGTGGAAATGTGATGGAGATAGTATATTCTCACGCGGCGCAGCGCATGCTAATAGTATGCATTACTAAGCGAGGGGATGATGAAATGAAAGAGGATAGTGTCAGATTACTGCGAGAGGTTAATGAAGGCTGTAAAACGGCGATGGATAGCTTTAAGCAAATAAAGGAATTTGTCGCCGAGGGCGCGTTGGGGCAGCTCATCGATGAGTATGACAGGCAGCATCAGGAAATTGGGCTGCTGTGTAAACGGCTTTTGGCGGAAGCGGGTGAGGAAGGTAAAGAACCCGGCGCTATGGCGAAAGCGATGATGCGGCTTATGACAGAGTTTAAGATGATGACTGAACAGGAGGACAGTAAGGCCGCAGAAATTCTGTTAGACGGATGCCACGCGGGAATCAAATCTCTGGGTAGGCTTTTGCGGCAGTACCCGACGGCAGGGTTGGAAGAAAAATCCATAGCTGAACGGTTAATTGATATAGAATTAGATCTGTATAAAAAGCTGTTGGCCTTTTTATAGGGACTGGAGGTTTTACGCCAATTTCCTTAACACGAATCGTGATGTGCTAAGAGAATTGGCTTTTTTTCTGATTCTTTTACTTTGTTTCAAGGCCAGCAGCGTTCAACGCGGTTAAAAAACAGCCGGCTTGACGGTTCTTTCCCGACAGGCCGGCTGCTGCAGTTCTATTCTATTGGGCTGTACGAATCGCTTTTGTGGACCATTGCGTATAATACTTTTCGCCGTTTATGACTCGAACGCCCCGTACTTTATAGTAATAACGAGTACCTTTAATGAGATCTTTTGTATTTTTATAGGTAAGCTTTGTTCCATCTGTTGTGGTGAAGAACGCCTTAGCACCGTAGCCCTCGCTCTTTTTCAGAGAACGAAAAACTTCAAAATAATCAACCTTATAGCCATAGGATTTTTGCCATTTAACAGTGATAGCGCCGGGTACGGCAGTAGAGGACGCTTTAAGTGTAGTTGCTTCTACTCCCTGTATGATCCGCGAATCATCTGAGGCAGCGGATACTGTGGACGGATTGTAGGTTCGATTAGCCAAATTGGACCACTGGGTGTAAACCGTTTCTCCGTCTATGTTTCTGACGCCTCTGATTTTGTAATAATAGCGAACACCCTTGGTCAGAGCCTTGTTGTTCTTATACGTAGAGGCAGTTCCTGTTTTAGAGGAATAAAACGGCGTATCCTCAAATCCAGTTTTGCTGACTGCACGGAAGACTTCATAGTAATCTACCTTGTAGCCGGCGGACTTTTTCCACGAAAGCCTGATGAAGCCGGAGCCTAATTCCGAAGAAGCTTTTATCGTAGTATTTTCCACGCCTTTTTTAATGCGCTCGTTGGCGCTTTCGGTAACGGTAACAGTTATCTTTTTCGTAGCTGCCGAGTAATCATCGGTTTCAGCGCATTTGATTGTAATGGTGACAGTACCGGTTTTTCCTTTTAAGGTAACGTACCCTTTGCTGCTGACAGAAGCTATAGTTGTATCGCTGCTGCTGTAGGTCAGTTTGCCCCCGTTTGTAGACGCGTTTAGATCAAAACCGCTGTCATCCGTTGTCTTATTATACTGGTCTGCGCTGGCGCTGATAGAAGCAACGGGCTTTTCATCTGCTTTTACGGTAATTTTGATGTCCTTGGACGCTTTTTCATAGTTTTTGGTTTCCGGACTGGTTACAGTAATGTAAACAACGCCGGTTTTACCCTGCAGGGATACCTTTCCGCTACTGTTTACAGTTGCGATAGCTGGATCGCTGGACTTATAGGTTAATTCAGCGCCGCTACTGCACTTGGCGTTCAGCGTCCAATCAGGCCTGCTGACTGTTCTGGAGTAAGCGCTGTAGCCTGTAAAGGTAGGCGTAGCTTTGTTGATTTTGAACGTCTGGGTAAACGATCCGTGGAAGTTCCGCATGCCCGTAATTTTTACCTTTGCTGTGCCGGCATTTGTGTTATTAGAATAGCTGACCTTATAGTCCAGGTTTTTTTTCAGGGTAGTGCTCTTATATTTAACTGTCACGCTTGGCTTTTTAGCTGAACCAGTGTATTTTTGATCTGCGATTGCGTTGACAGTTCCGCCGTCTGCGATGTCAGTAGTGGTAATAGTAAACGGCACCAGCTTTGTATTAGAGTACGCGCCCTTTCCTCGAACCATGGCATAGCCTGTCCCGGCGAGAACGTTTTTGATATAGTAATAGTCGTAGTCAACGCCCTTGGTCAGGGTTTTTCCGTTATATGTAGCAGTGATAATCGGCTGCTTCTTATACTTGGTATAAGGATATGACGTTCTGCTCAAAGAAACAGAGACGTCTTTCATGGAGATTGTTCCTTCCTTGGTCTTTTCAGCTTTGTTGTCATAGTACCAGAAATTACAATCGATGCTGCCGGTAGTACCTGTTACTTTCCCACTGGAAGTGTACTGCCAGAATTCATATGGACGGGCATAGCTGTTACTATCGGAGTACTGTGCCATCCAAACCTTGTATTTATTATCGATCAGGTTCATATTCAGCTTATAGGCATTTGAAAAGTCCGGACACATCATGTTTCGATAGGAGTAGAACATAGGTGTGTAGCCTGCGTCGGATTTTGCGATGACATTGAGAAAAGCCAGCGAATTGGAAGTCAATTTCGTACGTTTCTGTGCCGTTGTACCTGCGTTGTCATAGGCCGTTTTCAGTCTGCCGGCATATTCGCAGTCGTAGACTACGGGCAGGTCCAGCTTGCGGCCGTCTAAGGTGTCTAAAACGAACTGTGCTTCCTTCTGCGCTTCGCTGATAGTAGTCGCGCAGGAGTAATAATATACGCCGACCATGACGCCGTTTGCTCTGGCTTCTTTATAATTTTGCTCAAAATAGCTGTCTATGTTACGGCGAAAAGGAGAGTCCAAACCGGTATAGCCGATACGGATAAAAGCGTAGTCGATTCCCTGCCGTTTAACCTTTCCCCAGTCGATGTCTTCTTGCCATACCGATACGTCGATACCGTCGATCACGATGCAGTTGCTGAATTTAGACGGGTGAGAATAGGTTTCTGAGTCTACTACTGCATTGCTGGCAAAGGCCATAGTACACGTGGCAAAAAGAGCTGCCATGGTGATAGCGATTGTTAGTAATGTTTTCTTCATTTTTTCTCTCCTGTAATTGTGTGCTGTGTCTAATCCTTCCCCTTTATAATCTCTTTTCCCTTGTATATGGTAACAAGATCATGAAGAATTTGTCAACCTTTCGCAAGTAATTTTCACAAATACTTCTTGAAACTGTCATATATTTGGTATATCATCAAAAGTATTATGTTAGGCTACGTAACTGTTGACAAAAATGAATTAAAAGTCCGCGAATGGGATGTCTACCAGGGATATTATTGCGGTATGTGCAAGTCTATTTCCCGGCGAGTAGGGCAGCTTCCCCGCATGGTACTCAGCTTCGATTGCGTTTTTCTGGCGCTGATCCTGGAAAGTCTGTCAGAAAATGCGGAACAGATTTCTAAAGAACATTGTATCATGCATCATTTGGAGAAAAAACCGGTAGTTTTTGGAAGCGAGGCTTTGGACTATGCCGCTGATGTTATGGTCATTCTGGCATACCACAAATTCCGAGATGACTGGCAGGACGAACAAAAAATCTCCGCGTTAGCGGGACGTATGGCATTGGCATTGGCATATGGCAGGATCAAAGGGTGCCGGCCGAAGGTTTGCGCCGCGGTGGAGGATGGTCTCAACCGTTTGTCCGCGATGGAAAAGGAACAATGTGCGATGATAGATTTAGTCTGTGACGTCTTCGGGGAAATTCTGGCGGCATTATTTTCTGGATATAGGTTTTCCTGTTCAACTGAAGACAAAGCAGTTGAAGAATCTTTCCAAACAAGGGAGCGGATCTTGGAGCATCTGGGACGTCACGTGGGACGATGGATCTATGTGATTGACGCTTTGGACGATATGGAGAAGGACAGAGAATCAGGAGCGTATAATCCACTTCTTTTACGCAAAGATGGTCTTGTCGGAATTGAAGATATGCTATATAATGAACTTGCAGAGATTACCAAAGCTTATGATCTTTTGGAAATAAAGAAAAATCAGGGAATTTTGGAGAATATTCTCTTTATTGGTTTACGTGGACAAACGGATCGCATTTTGGCAGAAAGGATGAAGGAACATGAATAATCCATATGAAGTATTGGGCGTTAAACCAGGAGCGTCAGAGTCAGAAATCAGAGCGGCGTATAAGAATCTAGTAAAGAAATACCATCCAGATAAGTATCAAAATAATCCTTTGGCTGATTTGGCGGAGGAGAAGATGCAGGAAATTAACGAGGCATATGATATTTTGATGAAAAACCGTCCTTCAGGAAATGAGAGCTATCATGCGTCCGGCTCACAGTCTTATGGCGCATCCGGAGGATCAGCAGAATACTATGCTGTAAGGCAGGCGTTAGACCACAATGATTTGGTAGGCGCGGAGCAGATGCTGATCAATATGCCGGCGAGAGACGCGGAATGGTTTTTCCTCAGCGGCGTACTTTCGTATAAGAAGGGGTGGATTGACGATGCGCTGACCAATGTACGTCAGGCTATGGATATGAATCCGAACAATATGGAATACAGACAAATCTATCAACAGATGGCGTCAGGAGGAGCGATGTATAGAGGAAGATCCAACGCGCAGGGTTATGGACAGCAACAGCAAGGAGATTGCTGCGATACTTGCTGCACCGTGTATTGCCTGACCAGCTGGTGCTCTCCATGTTGGTAAAATATATTGTTAATGAAGGGAATTCAGCGAAGAAGCTAAATTCCCTTTTTGATTGCGGAACTGCTAGATGATATGAATATATCTCTCCAGTTCTTTTTCCATTTCAATTCGATGGTGTTTTGTGTAGATGCCTGGAATTCCTCCGGTATGCATCATGATCACGTTCTCACCCTGCTGAATCTGGCCGCTTTTAACCATTTCTAAGATAGCGGCGAAGGTTTTGCCGGTGTAGCAGGGATCTAAAATAATACCCTCCTTGCGGCCCATGTAGTAAATGGCTTCTCGTACCTCTTTAACAGGATTATTGTAGTCACCGTGATCGTAATCACAGATCACGTCGAAATCTTCTTCACACATATTTATATCTAATCCAAAGAACTGTTTGATTCTGCTGAAGTATTCTGTAGCTTCCGTTTTTCCGCCGTGTTTAAACGGCAGAATCGTTACGCCGGTAAGATGTAATGGGAGTTGTTCGTTTTTAATGCCTACAGCTAACCCCATATAAGTTCCCAGACTGCCTATGGTAGCGACGACGCGCACGTCTGTCAGCCCCATGGATTCTGTCTGCCGGGATAATTCCAGCGCACAGTCATAATAACCCAGACTGCCCAGTTCGTTAGAACCGCCGGTCGGAATGAAATAAACCTTTTCACCCTTAGCTTCCCATTCTTTTGTGACCTTTTCAACAGCTATAGACTGCAGTTCGTCTTCAGAATGCATACCGTCGTCCTGTACCAGATATACAGGACAACCCATAATGCCGTCGAGCAGAAGATTAGCTGATATTTCACCAGGATAAGGATCTACCGCAATGATAGCTGCTTTCATGCCTAGCTTTGCGGCTATGGCGCCGGTAAGCCTCCCATGATTGGTTTGCGCGCCTCCAACGGTCAGCAGCATGGTAGCGCCTTTGTCCATCGCGTCCTTTGCCAGGTATTCCAGTTTACGCAGCTTGTTTCCCCCGGTGCCGAAGTCGGTGAGGTCATCTCTCTTTAAATAGAGGTTGATACCTAATTCTCCGGAAATGGACTTTAGATGCGTTAACGGCGTAGGCAGGGTGATTAGTTGTAATTTTTCGTGACCTAATGTCATAGTGGTGTACCTCCTGATTTATTACACTGTTCGAAGGGCTATCTGTTCTTTATAGTCTGCCAGATTTTTTTCTAGCAAAGCGGGTGTGTCCAGACCATACGGGCATTTCGCTTTGCATTTACCGCAGTGAAGACAGCTTTCGATCAAAGTCATATCGGCCTGATGCGCTTCGTCCATATAGACCTCTGCGGGCGCTCGGCGAAGCAGTAGAGCCATACGGGCGCAGTCGTTAATTTTAATCCCAACAGGGCATGGCATGCAGTAACCGCATCCTCTGCAGAAGTCGCCGGAAAGTTCTTCTCGTTCTGCTTCAATGAAAGCGCGCATGGCGTCGTCTATAACGGGAGGATTCTTTCCGCACATCAGGAACTGATCCAGTTCTTCTGTTTTTTGTACGCCCCAGATGGGAAGGACATTGTCAAATTGATTCATAAAGGCATATGCCGCGTCAGCTTTAGTAATAAGTCCTCCGCCCATGGCCTTCATGGCAATGAATCCCATATCAGCTTCTTTACATAGGGATACAAGTTCTAAATCCTCAGATGAAGAAAGATAGGAGAGAGGAAACTGCAGCGTTTCGTACAGTCCACTTTCGATGGCTTCCTTTGCTATGCTGATTCTGTGGTTTGTGATACCGATATGACGAATCTTTCCTTCTGCCTTGGCTTTTGACATTGCTTCGTATAAACCAGTTCCGTCACCAGGCTTCGGACAGAAATCAGGGTTGTGAAACTGATACAGATCAAGATAATCTGTTTGCAGTTCATTTAAAGAAGTAGAAAGCTGCTGCCAGAATTCCTCTGTAGCGCTGCACATGGTTTTGCTTGCAAGAAAAACGTTTTCACGTAAGCTTCGGCTGCTGAGAGCTTTGCCTAACTTTGCTTCGCTGTCAGAATAGAATCTGGCAGTATCAAAGAAGGTAATACCGTTTTCGTAAGCGCGCATAATCAGTGCGTCTGCAGCTTCAAAAGAAATTCTTTGAATCGGCAACGCGCCGAAGCCGTTTTTATTAGTAATGATTTCTGTTTTTCCAAGTCTGATTTGCGTCATGATTTGCTCCTTAATTTTTTAGACTTTGCAGAGGAGCAGGGATTCTGCCGCCTCGGTTGATCATCTTTGCAGGAGATTGGCTGCGAACCGGCATAACAGGACCATACCCCAGCAAACCGCCGAAATCCAGTTCTTCGCCTTCGGAAAGACCGATTGCCGGGATCACGCGAACCGCTGTGGTTTTGGAATTGACCATTCCAATAGCTGCCTCATCTGCTATGATGGCAGAAATTACTTCGCTGGTTGTATCTCCAGGAATAACGATCATATCTAAACCTACAGAGCAGACTGCAGTCATTGCTTCCAGCTTTTCAATGGACAGGACGCCGTTTCTGGCCGCGGCAATCATACCAGCGTCTTCACTGACGGGGATAAAAGCGCCGGACAGGCCTCCTACACTGGAGGACGCCATTACGCCGCCTTTCTTTACGGCATCGTTGAGCATAGCCAGGGCGGCTGTCGTACCGTGAGCGCCGCATTGCTCTAAACCAATTTCTTCTAGGATATGGGCGACCGAATCTCCAACCGCCGGCGTAGGCGCTAAAGATAAATCGATGATGCCAAATTCTACGCCTAGCATTTCAGCGGCTTCCGCAGCCACAAGCTGGCCCATACGAGTGATTTTGAACGCAGTTTTTTTGATTGCTTCTGCGATTTCATTCATAGTAGCTTCCGCAGGCATTTTTGATAGAACGCTGCGAACTACGCCCGGACCGGAGACGCCGGCGGAAAGAACGCAGTCAGCTTCGCCAACACCGTGAAAAGCGCCGGCCATAAATGGATTGTCTTCTACCGCGTTGCAGAAAACCACCAGCTTGGCTGCGCCAATACATTGTCTGTCTTTCGTTAATTCGGCAGTTTCGCGAACCTTTTGTCCCATCAGCTTTATCGCGTCCATATTGATACCGGCGCGAGTTGAACCCACGTTGATAGAGGAGCAAACCAATTCAGTCTCAGCTAATGCTTGAGGAATTGCTTGAATCAGTTCCAGATCTCCCGCGGAAAATCCTTTTTGTACCAGAGCCGAAAAACCCCCGATGAAATTTACTCCAACCTGGTGAGCAGCCTTATCCAATGTGAGGGCGTACTTTACCGGATCACCGCCGGAAACGCCAACCAGCATAGAGACCGGTGTGACGGAGATTCTTTTGTTCACAATAGGAATTCCGTATTTTTTCTCAATGAATTCACCCGTTTTAACGAGATCACGTGCCTTGGTCGTAATTTTTTTATAGACCTTTTCGCAGGATTTGTCGATATCGCTGTCAGCACAGTCCAGCAGAGAAATCCCCATAGTAATCGTGCGTATATCCAGATTTTCTTCTTGTATCATGGTAATTGTTTCCATGATGTCGCTCATGTTCAGCATCTACAAAATCCTCCCGTCCTAAATTCTATGCATGGAATTAAAAATATTCTCATGCATAACGTGAACCTGCATGGCCGGTACTTGTTCCTGAATGGATTTTTGTAATTGATCGATCTGCATGGATGCTTCTGTGATGTCAACAATCATAACCATACAGAAAAAACTGTCTAACACAGATTGTGTTACTTCAACTACATTAGCATTAGCCTGAGCGCAAGCGGTGGAAACCCTGGCAAGAATTCCTACCATATCTTTTCCGATCACGGTTACAACAGCTTTAGATGTTTCGTTCATTATCATTCTCCTTTATTTTTACTTCATATTGATAATCCTGTAAAAAATCATTCACCTTATATAATATATTAAGTTCAGGGTATTTTTCAAGAAAAAACTTCTTGTTTCTGCCTCCGTTTCCGATCAGGTTAGAGAAGCAACGCCGGTTTGCGTAGAAATCTGCCTTAGTTTTTCCGTTGGAACGTCCTTTTAGCGTGACGTATTCCTTCAGTTGATCTTCAATTTGCTCTCTGGCGATGGCGCCCTCCACTAATTGACGGAAAGCTGGATGAAAAGTACCTCCTGCGGTTTGATCTTCATCGCTGAGAATATCGCTGCTTTTCAAACCGACACGGATAATATTGATACCGGCCTTTGTGAGAATTTTATACATTTCTTTGGTTCGATGGACAGCATCTTCTTCCGATAACGGCGTATATTGACCAGACACATATAGGTGGTGCAGCTGTGTGTCTGATATGATGACAGTGGGATAGAGCCGGGCAATAGAAGGTCTGATTTTCACTGTTTCCTGCGCGGAATAAATATCCTTTTCTAAAGTGTCGCCCGGCAGACCAATCATCAGTTGAATTCCTAATTCGAAATCGTATTCCTGAATTAGACGGCAGCTTTTATATACCGATGCGCTGTCATGACCTCGTCCCGAAAGACGAAGCACTTCATCGTCAAAGGATTGTACGCCCAGCTCGATCGTGTCGGCATCGTACTTTTTTAGATTATTTAAAATCGTTTCATCAATATAATCCGGTCTGGTAGACATATGAATCTTCTTGATACGCCTCTTGTCCTTATATTCCTTTGCAATGGATAAATATGCAGATTGTTCCTCCAAAGGAAGTCCCGTAAAACTTCCGCCGAAAAAGGCCAGTTCAATAACGTCAGTTCCAGCAGGCTCCAAGGTCGAAAGCCAGGTTTCAATGGTGTTCCTCACCTCTTTTTCAGAAGGAGGCGCAGTCCGTGCCGTAATCTTTCTTTGATTGCAGAAGACACAATCGTTGGGACAGCCTTTGTGGGGTATGAAGATGGGGATGATTGCATGCTTTTTCACTTGTCTTTCGCCTCCATTACTTCGGTTTACTGTATGTACTGCGATACTCACGTACTTCATGAAGCCTTAGCCCGATTTGCCGCATGTGTTGCATTGCTTGACTTCGGACATTGACGAATTCCTGTGGTCCGCGGCTTTTTGTTAATGTCTCGATCCAGAGTAACCCGCATGCTTACAAAATCGACCCAATATCGGTCAACTTAAACTGAGGAAACCATTTGCAGGTGAGACCGCGTTTTTCAATAAAGTCCACGATGGCGGAGAAATCCGGATGACCGAACAGGTCGCCGTGGAAGATGATTTCTTTGCCGACTCTGCCACTGGCGCCGCCGATGAAACCGGTATCATAACCATCCAGTCTGACAAAGCCCGGTGCGACCCGAAGCACGGAAATATCAGGGAATTTACTGCAGGCTTTGATAATGCCTTCGTCATAGGTGATGAGAGAGGTTTCGTCTACGATGACTACGCTGCATTTTGTATAACCCTGTCGAACGTCGACGAGAATCATACCCATTTCCTTTGCTGCGAACAGTAGCTTTTCGTTAGTGATGTTGAGATTATGAATAAAATACTTTCCAGTGCAGGCGGCGTTGAAAGCGGCTTCGGCAGGGTAATCTTTTCCTAAATCTTCCTTTGCAGCAAAAAATATGGGTGCGTTTTGTTCGATCCCCATTTTACATAAAAATACATCGGGGTGATTTGAAATCGCCTTGTCAACAATACCCTCCGACGCCACAAATTCCAAGCAGTAGCCTGTATCATTCAGATATTCTTTTAATCTGATATTTGCGTCTTTCGCAATATAAATTTTGTTCATGGAACTATTCTAACACGAAAAGCACGGGAAAAAAAGGATAGATTGTTTTTTCTTTGTACACCCCCTTGACTTTGTACACATAAGTGTGTTCAAATAGTAGTAGAGTTTTAGAAGGAAGGAGATATCATATGCAAAAAAACAATACTTTAATGACGTCAGGCACAATTTGGAAGGAAATCCTTCTTTTTTCAATTCCGCTGATTTTAGGAAATCTGTTTCAGCAGCTCTACAATATTGTAGACTCTGTTATTGTTGGAAATATTGTAGGAAGCGGCGCTCTTGCGGCAGTAGGCGCAAGCGGTGCGATTATTCAGCTTCTGATTGGATTTTGTATCGGTGCGTCCGCCGGCGCGGGGGTTATTACATCTCAGTCCTATGGCGCGCAGAACCAGGAGGGCGTGTTTAAGGCGGTACATACTACTTTGGCGATTTCCATCTGCGCGGGGATTATTTTATCAATCATCGGCGTTTTGTTTACGCCGTGGATTCTTCGTTGGATGAATACGCCGGAAGAAGTGTTTGCGGACGCAAAGGCTTACTTGCAGATCTTTTTTGCAGGTCATTTCTTTGCTGTCATTTATAACATGCTGGCAGGCATCTTGAACGCTGTTGGAAATTCCAGACGGGCGTTGATTTATCTGATTATCGCTGCGGTTTCCAATACGATTTTAGATATTATTTTTGTGGCTGTATTTAAGATGGGCGTTGTGGGCGCGGCGCTGGCAACAGATATCAGTCAGGGCATTTCCTGTTTCTTTATTCTGAGATTTCTTTGTCGCACCAGTGAGATGTACAAAGTTCACTTCAAATCTATCAAGTTTTATGATAATTTACTTGGAAGGATTGTAAGAATTGGTCTGCCTACCGGTGTGCAGAATATCGTTATTTCCCTGTCCAATGTTATCGTGCAGTCCAGTGTCAACAGTTTCGGCCCTACGGTTATGGCGTCTTACGCGGCTTTTAACCGTGTAGACGGATTTATTCTTCTGCCGATTTTAAGTATCAGTATGGCGGCGACGACCTTCTGTGGACAGAATTATGGAGCAAAACAGATTGACAGGATCAGACAGGGGATGAAGACCTCTATGAGTATGGGAGCTGGATATGCGCTGATTGCCGGCGCGGTGATGCTGGTGTTCGGGCCGTATATCATTCGGATTTTCACTGGTGAACAAGCGGTCATCGAGACGGGAATTTACATGATGAAATATATGTATCCGTTCTATTGGGTTTTGGCAATTCTGCAGATTGCCATCGGCGCCATACGAGGTGTGGGCAGAACCTTTGAAGGAATGGTCATTTCGATTTTCTCCCTGTGCGTTTGCCGTGTCATCTGGATTAAGGTCAGTCTCGATATATCCCACCAGCTAAATCTTTTGATTTTGGGTTATCCAGTGACCTGGCTCATCGGTGCAATTATGATGTTAATTTACATTAAAAAAGGCAGATGGCTCAGATATGAGGAAATTGGTCTGGAAGAACCGGAGAAAGGATGACAGCATTATGGTAAATATCGGAAACCATTGGGATGCAATATTAGCAGGAGAATTTGAAAAAGAATATTATCAGAAGCTGCGGCAGTTTCTGATCAGCGAGTACGGAAGCAAAACCATTTATCCGGATATGCACGATATTTTCAATGCATTGAAATATACAGATTACGAGGACGTCAAGGTTGTGATTTTAGGGCAGGACCCCTATCACGGTCCGGGGCAGGCCCACGGTATGTCTTTTTCTGTGCGGCCGGGCATCAAGCAGCCGCCTTCGCTGGTGAATATTTTCAGAGAGTTAAAAGACGATCTGGGCATCGATCCGCCGGATCACGGCTATTTGGTCAAATGGGCGGAGCAGGGCGTACTGCTGCTCAATACCTGTCTGACGGTCAGAGAGCACCAGCCTAATTCCCATAAGGGAAAGGGATGGGAAATTTTTACTGATAAGGTAATCAGTCTGCTCAACGAGCGGGAAAAACCCATGGTCTTTATCCTCTGGGGCGGCAATGCAAGGTCGAAACGAAGTCTGATTACGAATCCAAACCACTTGATTCTAGAAGGCGCGCATCCAAGCCCGTTGTCTGCTTACAACGGCTTTTACGGCGGCAGGTATTTTTCCAAGGCTAATGATTTTCTGACGGCAAATGAACAGAGCCCGGTGGAGTGGAAAATATAAAGACATTAAATTTAGATTCTGCGGTTTTACAGTAATATGCTAGATCGCAGAATTTTTATTTCTTTTATTTTGTTTTCTTTCGTTTTCTTTCGCTTTTGGTTGATTTTTTTCTTTTTTGGGTTATAATAAAAGAAAGATGATTTGTGAAGGGGGAACCGGAGATGAAGCCGATTGAAAATATCGATATAGAATGGAAAGAAATTTTCGTAGATGACGTCAAGAAAGAAGTTATCGCTTTTGCCAATGGAGCAGGCGGCACGCTTTACATTGGAATTAGAAACGATGGTACGATCAAAGGCGTGGAAGATCCTGACGCAGTTATGCTGCGGGCGTCGTCAGCGCTTTCAGATGCGATTATGCCGGACATTATGCCCTTTGTAAAGATCAGAACCGTTGAACGGGAAGGTAAACCTGTGGTTGAAATTGCGGTGCAGACGGGAACTCGGCGTCCATATTATCTGAAAAGTAAAGGATTGAGATCCTCTGGCGTATATGTGCGGCAGGGCAGCGCGTCGATTCCTGTCAGCGATGAGGGAATTCGTCAAATGATACTGGAAAGCAGCGGCAAATCCTACGAAGAAAGCCGCAGCATGGAGCAAAATCTTACCTTTTCTGCATTAGAAGTGGAGATGGCGAAAAAATCTATCGAGTTTGGACAGCCGCAAATGCGCAACCTCCATCTCATTGGAGAGGACGGATTATATACTAATCTGGCGCGCCTTTTATCGGATCAGTGTGATCATAGTATCAAAGTCGCAATTTTTCAGGGCAGAGAGAAGGAAGTTTTTCATAGCCGGAAAGAGTTTTCCGGGTCTTTGTTGAAACAGCTGTACAGCGTATATGAACTGATTGATCTCAGCAACAAGACCAAAGCGACCTTTTCAGGACTTGATAGAATCGATCAGCGAGATTATCCGGAGGACGCCATCAGAGAAGCTTTGCTTAACTGTATTGTACATCGTGATTACGGGTTCAGCGCGAGTACCTTGATTAATATTTACGAGGATCGCTTGGAGTTTGTTTCTCTGGGAGGTCTGGTGCAGGGACTGTCTCTTGACGCGATTTTTATGGGCGCTTCACAGTCCAGAAATCCCAATCTGGCGGCGGTATTTTATCGTTTGGGTCTGATTGAAAGCTACGGAACTGGCATCAGCAAAATTATGCGCTTATATCAGGCAGAAGCGAAACAGCCGAAGATTGAGACGGCAGAGGGTGCGTTCCGGGTGACGCTGCCAAACTGTAATGAAAATGAGTTTCTTTATGCAAAAGAGGTTTCGCGGAAAACCGGCGCTGCCGTCCATGAACTTTCTTACGGATTAACCAAAACTAGTGCGCCGACACCTTTTCTGACAGAGGAAGAAAGGCTGCTTCGTTATGTGAGAGAGCACGGTGCGATAACAAGAAAGGAAGCGGAGGCGCTTTTACAAGTGAAGACCACCAAAGCATATCATGCCTTGAGAAAGCTGTGTGAAGCCGGGGTCTTACGTGAATATGGAAATGGCCGGAGCCGGATTTACATCGGAAGGAGTGATTGAAGATAGAAGTTTGTTTTCACGCGTTTACCGTGTCAAAGCTCTGGTTGAGTTGTAAATTATTGTTAATTGGTGTATAATCAATCAAAGAAAAAGAACTATGTTAAAGTAAATAACGGGAGGTATCAATATGATCATTGGTATTATTATCGCTGTGGTTGTTCTGATTCTTGTAATCTGGATTATCAGCGGCTATAACGGATTTATCAGAGGAAAAAACAACGTAGAGGAAAGCTTTGCTACTATGGACGTCTATCTGAAAAAGAGATATGATTTGATTCCTAATCTGGTAGAAACCGTTAAGGGATACGCATCTCATGAGAAAGAAACGCTCAGTCAGGTGGTAGCGGCCAGAAATATGGCGCAGGGCGCGGGAACAATAGAGGAAAAAATCGCCGGTGAAAATGCGTTGACGGGGACGTTGAAAAGTCTCTTTGCAATAGCGGAGAATTATCCGGATTTAAAAGCGAATACCAACTTCCTTGATCTTCAGAACCAGTTGAAGCGAGTAGAAGAAGATATTGCTAACGCTCGGAAATATTATAACGCTGTGGTTAAGATTTTTAATAACAAATGCGAGATGTTCCCAAGTAACATTCTGGCAGGGATATTCCATTTTCAAAAGAAACCGATGTTTGAAGTGGATGCTGACGATGAAAGACGGAATGTAAAGGTGGAATTCTGATGAGAAGGATGAGAAGGTTATTTTGTGCGTTAATAGCAGCGGCGCTTCTTTTGAGCTGCTGTTTGTTTTCCAGCGCGTCGGTTTATGCGGCCGGCGGCTATGAGACAAATCGATTCGACGTGGAAATGACAGTAGAAGAAAATCATGTGATTCATGTTACTGAAACGATAAAAGTTGATTTTAAAGCTGCGCGACACGGTATTTTTCGATATGTCCCCTTTGAGGACGGCATTTACACGATCAAAAACCTGCGCGCGGAGGGTGAGTCTTACAGCACAGAGACGATCAGAGAAAACGGTACGGCGCAGAGTATCCTGAAGGTCGGTGATGCAGATCGGACGATTACAGGCAAGCATACGTATATCATCAGTTATGATATCGTAGGCTACGAGGATAAAACGGCTGACGCGGACTTTCTGGCTGTCGATGTTTTGCCTACCGGATGGGAGTCTTCTATCAAAAAGGTATCTGTCAAAGTGTCGCTGCCCAAGCCTATCGACCCGGCGCGCGTAGAGGTTTATTCCGGCAGCTATGGGCTTGAAGGCAATCCCCTGCAGGTAAAGGCTAATTATCACGAGAAAGATAATACCATTACATTGCATGCTGAGAACCTTTATCAGGGCGCGGGGATTACTCTGCGGGCTGAATTGCCGGAAGGATATTGGCAGGGAGCCGCGAACAGGGATTGGTTGGTATGGCTGTTGACGGGCGCTTTAATTGCGCTGCCGCTGATTATGGGACTGCTTTGGCTGATGTTCGGACGGGATACAAAGATCGTTAAGACCGTAGAATTTTATCCTCCGCAGGATCTGACCCCAGCAGAAATCGGATATATTATAGACGACATAGTAGATAACAAGGATCTGGCCTCTATGATCATGTATTATGCGGATAAGGGCTGGTTGTCTGTAAGAGAATATACGAGGGATCAATTTGAGTTGACGCGTCTTACTTCTATTGATCCGAAAGAAAAGGCCTTTTCGAAAACTTTGTTTCACGCGCTTTTTGAAGAAGGCGACGTGGTTCGTATGGATCAATTGCCAAAAGGCTTTAGCGATCAGTTTCTTGCGGCCAGAGACCAGCTGAAAAGCTGGTATAGCGGCGACCGTGTGTTAACAACTACTGCTTCTAAGGTGATCCGGGGAATCGGTATGGCTTTGATGTTTGTGCCGGCAATAGCGTCTATTACGGCAGGTTCCTTTTTCTCCTTTAATTATCTGTGGATGATAGCGCTGATTCCGTCCATCATTCTGCTTCTGATAGGGTTATGCATGGATATTAGTGTTTTTGACCGCAGAGATGTGTACAGTAAGGGGAAAAAGCTGTTGCTTAGTATGATTGGTTCAGCTTTAGGTCTGATAGGACTTGGCATTGGCGCTGGTGTGGTGGCTATATCAATGGAACAGGAGCTGCTTGCGCTGCTTACTTTGGTCTCAGGCATTGTTACATTTATCTTTGTGTTGATCATGGGCAAGCGAACAGATTACGGAGCTAAATTGCAGAGCCAGATTCTGGGCTTCCGCAATTTTATTGAGACGGCGGAACTGGAAAAGCTGGAATTGCTGGTCGAGGATGATCCAGAGTACTTTTTCAATATTTTGCCGTATGCTTATGTTATGGGGCTATCAGATAAATGGGCTAAAAAATTTGAAAATATACGTTTGGAAGCGCCGTCATACTATTCAGGATATGGTGGAGATCCGATATTTACTGCTATGTGGTACAGCCATATGTTCAGGAGCTGTAGCAGAGGATTTACAGACAGCGTGACGAAAAGCATGATTGCTTCCAGCGGTGACAGCGGCGGAAGGCATTCCAGCGGCTTTGGCGGCGGTGGATTCTCTGGCGGAGGCTTCGGCGGCGGCGGAGGTGGAAGCTGGTGATATACAGCGAAAACCTGAATTATCTAGCGTCGTACTACGAGAAAATTTACCGGAACAATACTGGCGGTAAAATCGCGAGAAAAAAGGGTAAGAATCTGGCTAATTATAAGAGAAGGCTAAAAGCCAGACTTCGAAAAATCGTACGTGAGAAAAGAATGCAGCCCGCTGGTCCAGGAGAGTCAAAGGATGCCCATATTCGCGCCAATTCTCTCTCCAGAGATGTGAATCTTTATGGAACGGATTTTGATAAAAATACATTTTATGAGCAGGTTCGCCTTTTGGCAGAGGCGGATCTGCGTATTTTTGCAGAGTGCTATCCTGCTTTTACAGGCTCTATAGCCGCTGTTTTTATGGGAGACAGGCAGGTGGATAAACGGATGTGCAAAATGTCCTTGGTGTATTATTATCAGAATTATTATCTGGTTCGTTTGATTAAGGGGGATATTTCGAAAATGATGCCGGATTCACCGGTGATGCAGTATCCGCAGGCGCGAAACATGAGACGAAGATTCATCCTTCATATTGGACCGACCAATTCTGGAAAAACCTATGACGCTATTGAACGATTGAAATCCGCTTCCTGCGGCGTTTATTTAGGACCCTTGCGGCTGTTGGCATTGGAAATTCATGATAAAATGGCTGAAAGCGGCGTCCCGTGCAATATGGTTACCGGAGAAGAAGAAATGATTGAGCCATATGCGCTGGTGACGGCCAGCACGATTGAGATGCTGGATGATAGTTTACAGTATGACATAGCGGTGATTGATGAAGCGCAGATGCTGGCAGACCCTCATAGAGGACACAATTGGACGAAAGCTATTTTAGGGCTTTGCGCGAGGGAGATTCATGTCTGTATGGCTCCGGAAAGTGAAGCGGTAGTAAAGAAATTGATTCATATGTGCGGAGACCGTTATGAAGTAGTGCGGCATCAAAGAAATACAGAGTTGTTTTTCCTGCCGGAACCTTTTTCTTTGGAGAATGTGCGGGACGGAGACGCTTTGATCGTATTTTCAAAAAAATCTGTGCTCAAGCTGTCATCTTTATTGGAAGAAAGAGGCGTGGCGAGCAGCGTGATTTACGGCAATTTGCCGCCGGCAGCGCGAAAGGAACAGATTTATCGTTTTATATCGGGACAGACTCAGGTTGTGGTCAGCACGGATGCGATCGGGATGGGTGTGAATTTGCCAATTCGGAGAGTGGTCTTCATGGAGACGGAGAAATATAACGGACGAGTGATGCGGCCGTTGAAGCCTGAGGAGGTTCGACAGATAGCAGGCCGGGCGGGGCGACTTGGAATGTATGAGGAGGGCTTTGTGCAGGCAGCCAGGGATATGTTAGCAATCCAGGAAGCGCTGCTCTGTCCACCGGAAGAATTACAATATGTTTTTGCGGGCTTTGCGGAAAGCTTATTGGACATTCCCGCGGAGCTTCCGGCAATTTTAAGCACATGGGAGAAGATGGGGCATTCTCGCTTTTTTCGCATGATGTCAGTAGAGGAAACTCTGATTCGATATCGTTATCTGCAAAAGCTTGTGGAAGTAAAGGGAAGCTGCTTGCGTCTGTCAGACTGCGATAAGCATCAGGTTTATCAACTGATTGCCTGTCCATGTGATACGAGAGAAAAATCGGTAATGGAATTGCTGGCGGATTATCTGTTGGATATTTTAGAGAGGGGACGCATCAGCTTGCGTTTTCCTGTTCTCACAGGAGAGGAATCTCTGCAGGCGCTGGAAAGTCATTATAAGTGTCTGGATCTGTACCACCAGGTCAGCAGTAGATTCGGCTTTTCTTATGAAAAGCATGGGCTGGATGTGGAAAAGAGGATCTGCGTAGATAAAATCAATAATATACTTACTGCAGATATTGACAAATCCGGCAAGTAAAAGTTTGCGGAAGGAGCGTGTTCTTGACATGGAGAAGGATTTAAGAAGGAAAATTGTGCGGTTGGCTGTTTGGATAGCCGTGATTTTTGTGGCGCTGACGGCGGGGACGGCTGTTTATTTTGGCAGTGATACGGCGTCTGCACAGGAGATTGTGGCAATGTATGCGCCCAAAGCGCAGGATATGATAGATGAGAATGGCGCACTCTCTATTATAAAGCTGCTATTAAGCAATATCTTCGCTTGTGCGATGTGTGTGGGTCTGGGATTTATTCCGTTTATTTTCCTCCCTGCGCTCAGTGTAATTTCTAATGCTGCATTGATTGGAGCTTTGCTGGGGTTGGGGGCGGCCAGCGGTATCATGCCGGTGGCCAAAACAATTGTGTTTGGATTGCTACCCCATGGAATTTTCGAGCTTCCGGCATTCTTTTTGTCTATGGCTATGGGGATCTATCTTTGCAAGCAGCTGTCCCGAAAAATTTTGGGGCGAGCTAAGGAGGAAAGGGTTCTGCCGGTCTTAAATGGTTTGGCGAAGACTTTCGTTCTGGGAGCGATACCTTTGCTGATTGTCGCGGCGTTGATAGAATGCTATATTACGCCGGCGCTGATGACTTGGGCAGGATTATCGTAGAACAGGGTAAGCGCTCTGTTTATTGTTGTAAATTCGCTTGTGCGTAGGGCAAGCGAATTTTTTACGTGGTGGGTATGCTCTGGCACATTTGTGTTCTTCGCGGCATAGGATAAATGAGACTAAAAAATGGAGGAATACTATGCCAAGTGTATTTTTAAGCCCGTCCACACAGGAATATAACCAATTTGTCAACGGGGGTACAGAGGAATATTACGCGAATCTGATCGCTGACGCTATGGTGCCTTATTTGAGAGCCAGCGGTATCAGTTTCAGCCGCAATAATCCGGGCGGTACGGTAACGGATTCAATTGCAAGTTCCAACGCGGGAACCTATGACTTTCATCTGGCCATTCATTCTAACGCCGCTCCGCCTAATATGTCCGGCGCGATTCAAGGACCAGATGTTTACTACTACAGAGATTCGACAGCAGGACAGAGGGATGCTGAAATTATCGCGAATAATTTGAAGCAGATCTATCCAAATCCATCGTTAGTTACAACTGTGCCTACGACTACGTTGGCGGAGCTTCGCAGAACGAAAGCGCCTGCGGTATTAGTGGAGGTTGCCTATCACGATAATGTGGAGGACGCCAACTGGATCAAGAATAATGTAGATTCCATAGGAAGAAATCTTGCGCTGTCCGTAGCGGATATTTTAGGAGTGCCGTTCGTAGAGGCGTGACTGTTCTGATATAGCAGGGAGCAATGTCTTCCGTTCAGGTAGACAGAAAAAGAGTTAAGGGAATTCTGCAGCAATAGCGGATTCCCTTAACACTGTCAGAGCATTGAAGCATTTCAGAAATTATGATAAAATGAAAATAATAAGAGAGAAAAGAGGAAGCTATGAACCAGTTAGAAAAGTGCTTGACAGATATTTTCGAAAGTGGAAATCTGATTCGAATGATTTTTTCAAATAAAAGAAAAAGGTCTCTGGCGTACCATAAGGTTATCATTCGTCCTGTGAAAATATCCGGAAAAGTGATGTTCCAGACGGAATATACCTTTGATAAAAAAGTGAGCCATGAGAATTTAGATCGGCCGTCGGCTCTGGCAAAGGCGAAATCCCTGACAGCAGATGATTTTAAGCAGGTCAATATCTTTACGACAGCGGAGGATATCCAGATACTCGCAGCAAAACCGGACAAGCCGCATATTATGACGAGGCCAGCCACACGGGGCATGCCGACTTTAGAGCATAACAGAACGAAGCAGTATGTCATTCCTGACGGACAGCCGTGCGATTTTCTTATTCGTTTGGGGGTTATGGAGCAAAGCGGAAAGGTCGTACAGCGTCATTACAGCAAATTTCGACAAATAAACAGGTATTTGGAAATCGTGGAAGACGTTTTTCCTTATCTTCCTACAGACAGAACACTTCGAATTATTGATTTCGGATGCGGTAAGGCTTATCTGACCTTCGCCCTGTATCATTATCTGAAGACAATAAAACACCGTGATGTGGAAATCATAGGTTTGGATTTGAAAAAAGACGTCATTGCCTTCTGCAGCAAGGTGGCAGAGGATCTTCATTATGAAGGACTTCACTTTTTGCTTGGTGATATTGCGGATTTTACCAGTGATCGAGCTGATATGGTGGTGACACTTCACGCCTGTGACACCGCTACAGATTACGCGCTGATTCACGCCGTTTCTTGGGGCGCGCCTGTGATTCTCTCAGTTCCGTGCTGTCAGCATGAGCTTTTTTCACAGATACACAATGATATACACCAGCCTATGTTGAAATACGGCATTTTGAAGGACCGGCTGACAGAGTATCTGACAGACGGCCTGCGGGGGTTGAAGCTGGAAGCTGCCGGTTACGACGTAGCTATGATTGAATTTACAAGTCTGGAGCATACTGCTCGCAATATTATGATCAAAGGGATTCTGCCGAAGTATCCGAGCGCGTCCAAGGCTGCGGCATCTCAGGCTCAATACGAAGCCCTTCGGGATTTTTATCAGGTTAAGCCTACGATAGATCAGCTGCCCCAGTTGGAGAGATAGAGCGGCGGTTGTATCATAAAATTGGAAAAAGCAACAATGTTTTTGCATTTTTTTTGTGATTATTACTGTGTATACACACAGAAACTATTGATCAATCACAGAAAATGAGGTATAATTATATGATATTTTGTATGTAAAAGAGGAAAGTTAATGGTAGAACAACAGAAGATTATCAATATCGCAGTTATAGCCCATGTTGATGCAGGAAAGTCCACGCTGGTGGACGCGTTTCTGAATCAAAGCGGAGTTTTCAGGGCTAACGAGGATATCGTAGACTGCGTCATGGATAGCGATGATATAGAACGGGAAAGAGGCATTACGATCTACTCAAAAAATTGCTCGATTATGCATGGCGATGTGAAAATCAACATCGTTGATACACCGGGACACGCGGACTTTTCTTCAGAGGTTGAGCGTATTATGAAAACTGTGGATACGGTGATTTTGCTGGTGGATTCCAGCGAAGGTCCGATGCCGCAAACCAGGTTTGTGCTGAGTAAATCTCTGGAACAGGGATTAAATCCTATTCTGTTTATCAATAAAATCGATAAGAAGGATGCGCGGATCGAGGAGGTTGTGGACGAGGTCTATGAGCTGTTTATGGATCTCAATGCCAACGACGAGCAATTAGATTTTCCGATTCTCTATGGTATAGCCAGACAGGGTATCGCAGTCAGAGATCCGAAGGATGCCGAAGGACTTTCTGTAGAAGAAGACGGAAGCAAAATTAAGCATACGCCGGCGGGTTACGCGGGGTTGGATATTACGCCGCTGTTTGACACCATTATCGAACACTGCTCGACGTATCCGGATCTGAGGGAGGAATCTTTGCAGCTGCAGGTTTCCACTCTGGCATATGACGACTATATCGGACGTCTGGGAATCGGACGCGTTACCAGGGGTACGATCAGGGAAGGTCAGACTGTAGCGGTCGCGAAAGAAGACGGATCGATCGTTCAGAGAAAGATTAATCAGGTTTTCGTATACCGCGGACTGAAAAGAACAGCGGTAGAGGAAGCGCAGTGCGGTGATATTGTAGTAGTATCCGGTATTTCTGATATTTCTATTGGCGAAACCATCTGCGACCCGCAGAATCCGCAGCCGATGGAAATGATCCATATCGAAGAACCGACTTTGTCTATGAACTTTATGGTCAATAAGTCTCCATTTGCAGGTAAGGTTGGAAAATTTGTAACGTCAAGACATATCAGAGAGCGATTAGATAAAGAGCTGGAGGTCAACGTGGGTCTCATGGTTGAAGAAACTGATTCCACTGATTGTTTTAAGGTATCGGGAAGAGGAGAGCTTCACCTCTCTATTTTGATTGAAAATATGCGCAGAGAGGGCTATGAGCTGGCTGTCTCAAAACCAGAGGTCATTATTCGCAGAGATGAAAGCGGACGTAAGCTGGAACCGATAGAAGAAGTAGCGATTAGCGTTCCTGACGAATATGCCGGTACGGTAATCAGTAAATTGAACCTGCGAAAAGGAATCATGGTGCAGATGACTGGTGAGAACGGATATTCCAGATTGGAATATCATGTGCCGACCAGAGGACTGCTCGGCTATCGTTCGGAGTTCATTAATGATACCAGAGGAGAGGGTACGATGGAACGCAGATTCTTAGAATTTCAGCCATATAAGGGTGAAATTCAGGGAAGGACCAATGGCGTAGCCATTGCCATCGAGGAAGGAACGTGCACGCCGTATGCTCTATTCAATATCGGTGAGCGCGTGCATATGTTTGTAGAGCCTGGAACGAAGGTCTACGAGGGTATGATCGTGGGAATGAACTCGCGGAGCGACGATATGGAAGTGAATCCGTGTAAAGCGAAGAAGGTAAGCAATATGCGCGCCGCCGGCAGTGATGAGGCGATCAAGCTGTCTCCGCCGAGGGTATTCACTTTGGAAGAAGCTTTGGAGTTCATCGAAGACGATGAGCTGGTTGAAATTACACCGGATGATATCCGTTTGAGAAAGAAGCTGCTCAGAGAAATTGAACGGAGAAGATCCGGAAGATAATGGACTTGCAAGGCTTTAGCGTCCCGGGAGCGCGAGAGTAACGAAGCCGGAGCGGCGAGACGTTAGTCGTATCATTTGGAGTATATCATGTTTCAAAAAAACATAGACTTTTTAGTACATTTAGGAATGGCGGCGCTGGGCGGCGCAGTAGGAGCAACCGCTCGATATGCTCTGGGATTGATTCCTGTAAAAACGGTTTTTCCATGGGTGACCTTTTTTATTAATCTGACCGGCGCTCTGCTGATTGGATTCGTAACAGGTATCATCATGGGTAGAAAGGCGATAAATCCCAACCTGGTGATCTTTGTAAAGATTGGCGTATGCGGAGGGTTCACAACCTTCTCTACATTCTCTCTGGAGGTGCTCAATCTGCTAGAGGAGGATCATCTGTTTACAGGCATTTTGTATGCTGTGGCCAGTATCTGTACGTGCTTGCTTGGAGTATGGGTTGGCAGAAGGCTGGCAGGATATTGTATGTAGAACTCAGCAGGAGGTGGTAATTTGTCACAAGAAACAAAGGATATTCTGATGGACGCAGGCATTGCGGCAGTGATTCTCTTTGTCGGATGGATTGCCATTAGAGTGATTCTTCGGATAGAGAAAAAGGCTTTGGCAAAATCCAGACTTGACGAGGCGCTGCATCTATTTATTCTTAAAGCAACGAAAGTGATTCTCTGGATTGTTCTGGTTATTAGTGTTTTGCAGAATCTGGGTATCAGTACGGCGTCCCTGTTGGCTGTTTTAGGTGCAGGAGGCGCTGCTATCGCTTTAGCCCTGAAGGACAGTTTGGGGAACATTGCCGGCGGCTTGATTATTTTGGTTAATAAGCCATTTAATCGTGGTGATACTATTGAAACTGCAGGTGTTTGCGGTATTGTAGACAGTATTGATCTATTGACTACGCGTCTGCATACTTTTGACAACAAAGTTGTAACGGTTCCCAACGGAACGATAACAACGTCTGTTCTGATCAACTATTCATCAGAAGACATGAGACGGGTAGACTGCGTTTTTTCTATCAGCTATGACGCGGATATCGAAAAGGCTCGGACATTGATGGAAAACATTGCGGTCAGTCATCCCGGAATTATGACAGAACCGGAGCCAGTAATTGGCGTAGCCTCTCACGGCGATCATGCCGTTTTAATGGACTTTAAGGTTTGGTGCGCTACGGAAAACTATTTTGATGTAAAATATTTTTTAGAGGAGAATGTGAAAGTCGCATTTGATGAAGCGGGTATTAGTATTCCGTATCAGCAGGTTGACGTTCATATTGTCAAATAAATATAAGCTAGTTTATCATTTTAATTTTTTTAACATAAGAGAATAGGAGACAAAGATGAAAGAAATTAAAAAATTCAAGAGAGTGCTGGTCGCCAACAGAGGCGAGATTGCAATCCGAATTTTCCGTGCTTGTAACGAGCTTGGAATCAGAACCGTTGCAGTTTACTCCGAGGAAGACAAGAATTCGCTGTTTAGAACCAAAGCGGACGAATCTTATCAGATCGGCAAAGGCAAAGCGCCGGTTGCTGCTTATCTTGCCATCGAGGAAATCATCGAACTGGCAAAAGCCAAAGGCGTAGACGCGATTCATCCGGGCTACGGATTCCTTTCCGAAAACCAGGAATTCGCGGCGGCATGTGAAAACGCGGGCATCGAATTTATCGGACCGACTGACAAAATGATGGGCAGTCTCGGCGATAAAATCCAGTCTAAACTGGTTGCGATGAAAGTAGGTGTGCCGACTATTCCAGGCGTAGAAAAGGCAATCCAGACAGAAAAAGAAGCGGTCGACTTTGCGCAGAAGTGTGGCTATCCGATTATGCTCAAAGCCGCGGCTGGCGGCGGCGGACGCGGTATGCGTATCGTCAGAAACGAGCAGGATTTGCTACCGGAGTACAGAAGCGCGAAAAGCGAAGCGAAGAAAGCCTTCGGCATCGACGATATCTTTATTGAAAAATACTTAGAAAGCCCGAAACACATCGAAGTGCAGATCTTGGGCGACAAATACGGTAATGTAGTACATCTTTGCGAAAGAGACTGCTCCATTCAGAGAAGACACCAAAAGGTGATCGAGTTTACACCGGCGCTGTGTCTTTCTGAAGAAAAGAGAAAGGCAATCTGCGAAGACGCCCTGAAAATCGCCAGAGCGGTCAACTACAGAAGTGCGGGTACGGTAGAGTTCCTGCTCGACAAACACGGCAATCACTACTTTATCGAGATGAACCCGAGAATTCAGGTAGAGCATACGGTAACCGAAATGGTAACCGGCATCGATATCGTACAGTCTCAGATTCTCATCGCCGAAGGATATCCGCTGGATTCCGACGAAGTCGGCATCAGAAGCCAGAAAGATATTCAGATGAGAGGAAACGCCATCCAGTGCAGAATTACCACAGAAGACCCTGCCAACGGATTTGCGCCTGATACCGGAACGATCGAGCTTTACCGAAGTGCTTCCGGCTACGGCATTCGTCTGGACGGCGGCAACGGATTTACCGGCTCTGTCGTATCCCCGTACTACGATAGCTTACTGGTTAAAATTACAGCATATTCCAATACCTTTGAGGGCGCGACCAGAAAGGCGATTAGAGCGCTGCGTGAAACCCAGATTAAAGGCGTTAAGACCAACATCGGTTTCCTGCTCAACGTACTGAATCATCCGACCTTTAAAGCAGGTGACTGCGACACTGGTTTCATCGCGGCAAACCCTGAGCTTCTCAACATCAGAAAAGCCGACGACAGAGAACTGAAGGTACTGACTTATATCGGAAACAAAGTTGTCAATGAGACAAAGGGTGTGAAACCGCAGTTTGACGTGCCGGTATTCCCGAAGATTCCGATGACGGAAATCAATACCTTAAAAGGCACCAAACAGCTCCTCGATATGGAAGGACCAGAGGCTGTCGCGAAATGGACCAAGGAACAGCAGAAGCTGCTGATTACAGATACAAGCATGAGAGACGCGCAGCAGTCCCTGATGGCAACCAGAGTCAGAACTGTAGATATGGAAAAAATCGCGCCGGCAATGGCCCTTTACGGCAAAGACCTGTTCTCCATCGAAATGTGGGGCGGCGCTACCTTTGATACTTCTTTCAGATTCCTGAAGGAATCTCCATGGGAAAGACTGGAGACGCTCCGCGCGAAGATTCCTAACGTCATGTTCCAGATGCTGATTCGTGGCGCCAACGCAGTAGGCTACAAGAACTATCCGGACAATGTGATCAGAGAATTTGTCAAGCAGTCCGCTGCCGCAGGCATTGACGTGTTCCGTATCTTTGACTCCCTCAACTGGATTCAGGGTATGGAAGTGGCGCTGGATGAAACGCTGAATCAGGGCAAAATTGCAGAAGCATGTCTGTGCTACACCGGCGATATTCTGGACGATTCCAGAACCAAATACAATCTGGATTACTATATCAGAATGGCGAAAGAACTGGAAAAGAGAGGCTCTCACATTCTGGGCATCAAGGATATGTCAGGTCTTTTGAAGCCGATGGCAGCTTACAAGCTGGTGAAAGCACTGAAAGAAGAAGTGGATATGCCGATTCATCTGCATACTCACGATACCAGCGGAAATGGCGTAGCCACGATTCTGATGGCGGCGCAGGCTGGCGTAGATGTCGTAGACGCGGCGTTCAACAGCATGTCCGGACTGACTTCTCAGCCGGCGCTGAACTCCGTTGTTGCTGCTGTAGAAAACAGTGAAAGAGATACCGGTATCGACCTGGACGGCATTCAGAAGATTTCCGAATACTGGAGAGACGTCAGACCGGTTTACAAGAACTTTGAATCCGACATGGCAACTTCCACTGCGGAAATCTATAAATACGAAATTCCTGGCGGTCAGTATTCCAACCTGAAGCCGCAGGTAGAATCTTTCGGTCTTGGACACAAGTTCCAGGAAGTAAAGGATATGTATAAGACTGTAAACCAGATGCTGGGCGATATCATCAAGGTAACGCCGTCCTCCAAGGTAGTGGGCGACCTGGCAATCTTTATGGTGCAGAACGATATTACACCGGAGAATATTGTAGAAAAGGGGAAAGACATCGACTTCCCGGATTCTACCGTATCTTACTTCGAAGGCATGATGGGTCAGCCGGAAGGCGGCTTCCCGAAGGATATTCAGGAAGTGGTACTGAAAGGCAAGGAGCCGATTACCTGCAGACCGGGCGAGCTGCTGCCGCCGGAAGACTTTGACGCTATCAAAGCCCATCTGGCTGACGAACTTGGTATCGAAGCGACGCCGCAGGATGTGATCAGCTATGCGATGTATTCCAAGGTATTTGAGGATTATCATAAGAGCCTGAAGAAAGACGGCAACTTCAGATACATGGGTAGTGACATCTACTTCCACGGACTTTCCGAGGGCGAAACTTGCGAAGTCAAGCTGGAAGAAGGTAAAGTGCTGGTCATCAAGCTGCACGAAATCAGAGGCGTAGATCCGGAAGGCAACCGCGATCTGGTATTTGAAGTCAACGGCAACAGAAGAATCGTCAAGATTAAGGACGAAGATATGCAGTCCGCTGTTTCCTCCATTGCCACAGCGCGTTTCGCAAACGAAGACGATCCGATGGAAATCGGCGCCAACATTCCGGGCAACATCCTGAAGATTTTGGTGAAGGAAGGCGAAGCAGTAGAAGAAAAACAGCCGATTGCAGTCATCGAAGCCATGAAGATGGAAACCAACATCCTGGCAACTGCAAAGGGCATCGTAGATACGATCTATGTACACGAAGGTCAGCAGGTCAAGGCAGGCGAACTGGTAGCCAAACTGAAAGAGAACTAAATCAAGGAAAAAGCAAAAGGCGGGAGCAATCCCGCCTTTATTGTGTCAATAAGTGTCAGTAAAATCCCGCGTTAGATATGCGTGATTGTTTTTATGAATTATGCGTCATAGGATGCCTGATAGGTTTCACCCCAATTCCACATTGCGTCCAGAATCGGTTTCAGACTGTAACCCAGATCTGTCAGTGCGTATTCGACCCGTGGCGGAACCTCCGCGTACACGGTGCGGCTGACTAAACCGTTTTCTTCCATGGCGCGAAGCTGCGCTGTCAAGACTTTCTGCGAAACATTGCCCACAGACTTCTTTAATTCGCCGAACCGTTTTGTGCCGGAAAGGAGATCGCGAAGAATCAATACTTTCCATTTATCACCGATGAGAGTTAAGGTGGTTGCCACCGGACAAGCCGGCAGGGTTTTCTTTGCTTCTTTTTCTGCCATATCGTAAACCTCCGAATATAGTATATCCTAGCATTATAACATGCTGCCCGTCAAGGGGGAATAGAAATATGACACGGCAAAAGCATGAAAATCCTTAGAATTGTTGCGTAATATCGATTCTAACACAATCTGTGCAATTTTGAGTACAAAGTGTCATTTTTGTTTTTTCGTTTTTGCAAATCTGACACAATGAGTGTGATTTTGACCGGAATGTGTCAGATTTCTGCATTCTAACTTGCGTTTGAACTTGCTGATTTACAGAAAATGTAAATATTGCCGCTCGCTTTAATGTAATTATATAATATTGTTAAATTATTTATGACACATTCCGTGAAGAAAGACAGGTAAAGTGTCATTTTTGCTAAAACACAAATTTGAAATCTGACTCTTTATTGTGATTTTTTAACACAATGTGTTAGAAAGAAAGTTTCCGGCGCAAAATTCTTGTTCTAGCGCGTTTGCCGTGAAAACATAGCCCGGAAACAATTTTTTTTTTAACTGTAAAACCAGCAAAATCCCTTGATTTTGTCAAAAGGTTTCTTTAAAGTAACCATCCAATAGTTACCCGGCGGTAACTATACCACAATATTGTGCGTACTTTACACCGGCGCGTTTCCCGTCTATCATATAGACAAGAGCTGAGGAAAGCGGCCGCGAATCAGCGAAGCAAGTCGTAAAATTATGATATGAAAATGGAGGAATTTAAAATGAGAATCGCAGTAATTTGTGCAAATGGAAAAGCTGGTAAGTGGATTGTAAAAGAGGCTGTAGGCAGAGGTCTGGATGTGACTGCCGTTGTTCGCGGGGAAAACACATCCGCAGCGCAGAAGGTGCTGAAAAAGGATTTATTTGATCTGACCGCTGCGGACCTGAAGGAATTTGATGTGGTGATCGATGCTTTTGGAGCGTGGACCGAGGAAACTCTTCCGCAGCACAGCACTTCGCTCGCGCATCTGTGTGATGTTTTATCCGGCACAGACACCAGGCTCCTTGTGGTAGGCGGCGCGGGCAGTCTGTATGTAAATCCTGAACATACGATCTGTGTAGCTGATGGTCCGGATTTTCCAGATATGTTTAAACCGCTGGCAGCTGCTATGGCGAAAGCCTTGGCAGAACTTCGCGAAAGAAAAGATGTAAAATGGACCTATATCAGTCCTGCCGGCGATTTTCAGGCGGAAGGGGAAGGTACCGGAGCATATATCCTGGGCGGCGAGGAACTGACCCTTAACGCAAAAGGAGAGAGTGTAATCAGCTATGCTGACTATGCCATCGCAATGGTGGATGAAGCAGTAAAAGGAAATAATATTCGCAAGCGTATCAGCGTGGTAAGCGAATAATTGGGTCCCATGGGAATCTGCCGGCGCTCTGGTAACCAGTGACCGGCGGATTTTTTCGCCATCGTTTAGGAGGGATGATTGTGACGCAGGAAAAAAGAAGACGCTTTTTAATTGAGACATTACGAAGGGAACAGCCGGATTATGCTGATATTGAAATTCCGGCAGATGAAGAAGGACAGAAAAAACTGCTCCGCGCGTTTTTAAATGTTCGCATGCCGATGCCGGCAGAGGCGGAGTTTTTAGAGGTGCAGGATGCTTATCTGAAAGAGGAGACTAGAAAAAAGGGCATTGTAACCCTTGCGGCGCTAAAGCCTTCGCGCAGCGGTATTTACCTTTGGAAAGGAGATATTACCACCCTTGCCTGTGATGCCATTGTCAATGCCGCCAATTCGCAGATGCTGGGCTGCTTCTGCCCAAACCACGGCTGCATTGATAATCAGATTCACACCTTCAGCGGTGTGCAGCTGCGCCTTGCCTGCGCGGAGCTGATGAAAGAGCAGGGTTTTTCGGAGCCTACCGGAACCGCTAAAATTACACCTGCGTACAATCTTCCCTGCAAATATGTGATTCATACGGTAGGACCTATTGTGCAAGGGAGGCTTACAAGAAGGGATGAAGAACTGCTTGCGTCCTGTTATCGCGCCTGTCTTGGGCTGGCGGAGCAAAATGGTGTGCGCAGTATTGCCTTTTGCTGCATTTCTACAGGGGAGTTCCATTTTCCGCCGGAGAAAGCGGCAGAAATTGCGGTGAAAACGGTAAAAGATTATAAAGAGCAGACAAATCGTCAGATGGAGGTGATATTCAATGTGTTCAAAGAACGGGACTACGACATTTACCAAAGACTTCTTGCAGCAGACTGCCCGGCTGAAATATGAGCTTGAACATGCGGAAGCCGTTGTAATTGGCGCTGGCGCGGGATTGTCAACCTCCGCGGGATTTTCCTATGACGGAGAGCGGTTTGACAGATACTTCCATGACTTTGCGGAAAAGTATCGTTTCAGGGATATGTATTCCGGTGGTTTTTACCCATACGATACGCTGGAAGAACAGTGGGCGTATTGGAGTCGGTATATTTATATCAACCGGTATATGGATGCCCCGAGACCGGTCTATCATAAACTGTACGACCTGGTGAAAGGCAAAGACTATTTCGTGCTGACAACGAATGTGGATCATTGTTTTCAAAAGGCTGGCTTTGATAAACACCGGCTTTTTTACACACAAGGAGATTATGGATTGTTCCAGTGCAGCAGACCCTGCCACCAGAGTACTTACGATAATGAGGCGGTTATCCGGGAAATGGTTGAAGCACAGGGCTACGTGATTGATACAGATGGTACATTGATTCTGCCGAAAAGCGTATCACCTAAAATGGCGGTTCCCTCAGACATTATTCCGCATTGCCCGAAGTGCGGGAAGCCCATGCGCATGAATCTCCGGGCAGACCATACCTTTGTAGAGGATGAAGGATGGCATAAGGCTTCGGAGCGGTATGCAGAATTTCTTCGCGGACATCAGAATGTGAAAGTGCTGTTTTTAGAGGCAGCGGTCGGATTCAATACGCCAACAATAGTGAAATACAGTTTTTGGCGTATGACGCATAAATGGAAGAATGCCGTTTATATCTGCTTAAACGATGGAGAGGCATACGCACCTGATGAAATAAAAAACAAATCTATTTGTATCAATGGAGATATTGGAGAAATCTTGTATCAGCTTTAAGTAAAAATTTGCAAAAAGATGTTATTTTCTACCTATTCTAATCACTTATTAACAAGTGTGGTTAGAATAGGTAGAATATTAAATATTATGGAAATCTATAGGTGACATCTGCCTGCGTAAACTATTTTGCCGGAGCGCCGCCGCCTCGCATACCTGTCGCAACCTTGATGGTGGAAAAGTCTGCGCGATTAAATTTGCGCACGCACAGCACAAAGAAAAAGGCGCCGATCAAAATGGTAATGACAAGGCCTATCAGCGGCGTGATAACAAATCCGCCAAGGTCGAAGGCTATGCCTTGTCTAACCAATTCCTCTGTAGTCTGCGTATGGGCTCCCAAAGCAACATAACGGAAAATTGAGGTTGTATAGGTCAGCGGATTCAAGTAGACGATGGGCAGAAGAAAGCCAGGTATGATGGTGGTAGGGATATACGCACCGGAAACAAAGGTCAGGGGCATCATAATCATGGAGCTGAGGGTCTGAAAGGCAGGGGAGTTTCTGGAAACTGTAGCCAAAAACAGACCGATCGCGCTGAATGCCATAGCGGAAACCAGCATTACCACGGCCAGAAGCAGGATTTGCAGGATGCCCACCCGAAGTCCAAGCACAATGCCGCAGATCATGGTAACGACGCCCTGCAGCGTGGCGATAAGAGCTCCCGACAGAATGTGTCCCATGGAAATCTGTGTTCGCGCGATGGGCGCAACCAGAACCTCTTTCATATAGCCGCTGGAAATGTCGGACAGGATATCGGAGGAATTGTTTACGCTAACCTGAAACACGCTCATGATAATCACGCCGGAAATCAGGTAGGGCATGGGTGCGTCAAGGCCGCTCATGGCAGATTTCATCAGAAACGAAAACATCACCAGCATAAACATGGACATAAAGAGCGAGCCAAGTACCCGTCCCTTGCTCCTGATATAGTTTAGTAAATTTCTTTGTACGATTGCTGTAATTGGGTTCATCATTCTCGAATCTCCTTTCCTGTAATGGCCAGGAACACTTCGTTCAGCGTTCCGTTTTTCACTTCAAAGTCTGTAATTTCGTCCTTGTGCGCGGATAAAATTTCCAATGCGGCAGGCGCTTTTTTTGTATGGAAAACCAGTTTGTTCCCATCTCTCCGGTAGGAAACCTCTCGCTTTTCCAGTGTAGTCATAAGCAGTTCTGGTTGTGTGCAGACAACATCGACCTCCGTGCCCGTATATTGGTGTTTTAAGTTCTCCGGCGTATCTTGAGCAACGATTTTTCCGTGATCCATAACGACGATTTTTGAGCAGACCTCCGCCTCGTCCATATAGTGGGTAGTCAGAAAGATCGTCATATTTTTCTGCTTTTGAAGCCGCTGGATATATTCCCACACATTGGCTCTGGTCTGCGGATCAAGACCTGTGGTAGGTTCATCCAAAAATAAAACTTTGGGGTCGTGTACCAGGCCTCTTGCGATCTCAGCCCGCCGTTTCATGCCGCCGGACAGACTGCCTACCGCTGCCCGTTTCCAGTCCGTAAGTTCTACTAGATCAAGGGCAAAGTTGATACGATCCCGTACCTCCTTTTTCGGCACTTTGTAGAAACTGCAATGGTATTTCAAATTTTCTTCCACTGTCATTTGGGCGTCGAGGGTGGAATCCTGAAAAACGATTCCGATGTCTTTACGCACTAAACTGCGTTCTTCGCAAACATCATGACCGTTTATGATCAGGCTGCCCTCAGTTTTGTCAAGGATTGTACACAGCGTATTGATTGTCGTGCTTTTCCCTGCGCCGTTGGGGCCGAGGAAAGCAAAAATACTGCCTTCGTCTACAGTGAAGGAAATGTCGTCCACCGCTGTAAAATTCCCGTACTTTTTAGAAAAGTGCTCTACTTGTATGATTGGGTTCATGTTCTTACCTCCTAAAAAATTAAGTCCTATGCGACTACTCGCATAGGACTTATCTCTATAGTAATTTATAGTGCCTCAGCTATTTTGTTGTTTGATCCTTCAATTTAAATTTAGGATCATTACCTCCAAATGTCACCCAGCTCAATCAATTTGGCCTGGATGCGGACATAGGCTTCTGCATCCTCTTCGCCTAAAACCTCCAGCATTTTTGCTACTGAATGAATCATTGCTGTTCGGCGTTCTTCGACTAAAGACATCCCTTTTTCTGTCAGGGAAACAATGACCTGTCGATTGTCCGCAGGATCAGGCGTTCGTGTTATCATATCCTGTCTCTCCAGAGACTTCAACATGGCGGCGACTCTTGCTGTGGTCAGCATAAGCGCTCTGCTCATGTCTTTTGGATATGCCCGGTTTCCATTTGCCGCCAGATAATTTAATGCTAAAATTTCGCCCCTTGCTATCTGGGACATGGCTCGCTCCATCTTGATTTGCGGTGCACAGGCGCGCATATCAATGAGCTGGATTGCTAATTCGGTGTAGTTCATATGCTGAAAACTCCTTTTAAAATTCCTAACTCTGTTAGGAATAATAGCATGGATTTTTGTCATTGTCAATAGGGTAAGAAAAAAACCAAGGGGGATGTTTCACTTATCACGACGATTAGCCCTTGAAATAAGGATTGAAAGCCGCCTGAACGCGTGATATACTATGATTGTGTCAGCTTGCCAAACAGGAATTTGAGAGGATAAAGGGATGAATAGTATGATACAGCTGCGTCTTCTTAAAGATTATGATAGGGAGCAGTTTATCAGAGACAGTCAAGAAGCATTTAATTTTGGAGCTATGGAAGAATTTGGACTTCGAGATGAACACTTCGAGGAAGAAGGACAAATTATTTCACGAGAGACAATTAAGCAATCTATAGAAGATGGAGAAGCCTATCGAATTATTAGAGAAGAAGGAAAAATTGTTGGTGGCGTTGTGATTAAGGTTGAAGGTGAAAAAGGAGATTTAGACCTTTTGTTCGTATCTCCCGATGTTCATAGCAGAGGAATTGGATATGCCGCGTGGTGTGAAATTGAAAAACTTCACCCTGAGGTAAAAATCTGGGAGACAATGACACCATATTTTCAACAGCGTAATATTCATTTCTATGTAAACAGATGAGGGTTTCGTATTGTTGAATTTTTTAATAAATTTCATCCTGAACCCAATGATTCAGAAATGTGTTACGATGAAAGCGATGAACAATTTTCAGATGGAATGTTCCGTTTTGAAAAAATAATAGAATAAATTCCAGCTTATTGGGAGATTTCATTGTTTTGATGATTTTTAATAAATGCTTTCTTGAGAAAAGAGCACAACAAGCATGCAAAGCGGTATAAAGGAAGACCATATCAAGGATGTTCGGCGGTGATATGGGCTGTAAAGGCGGGCGCGCTGTATTCATATTGCCATGCCGCAGGTAACCATGTGGATACCGGTTCCGTATTTGGTGGCTCGATGGGAAGCGCCCCTAAATCGTAGTAATCCGTTAGGTACGTGGGAGCGAAAATCTTCAGCAGCAGGCTGACATTGATAAATTTCTGTAATCTACGTATTTTTGTCAATCAATCAGGGACAGCTTTCCGTTGGAAGACCAATATTCTACTTCAGCGTTGATAAAAATACAAAAGAACAATGATTTTGTCAAAGACATCTGATCTTTACAGAAGAATACATAGAAAGAAACGGAGGCTGCAGATGCGGTCTCCGTTTTATAGATTTCTTGATTGAGGATATGAGGTGAGCCGAATGACGTCACGATGCTTAAAAAAAGTGAAAATTTGACGAGATAAACTGCAATAACGTCTTGACTTTTTGTTAGAAAATCTATAAAATAGTCATAAAGCAATGGAAAATAATGCGTTTGTCTAAGGTGACGGCGGGTGGAATATACTTCTATTTCATCCGCCCTTTTCATCAGAGACGGCGCGGACAACAGTAAGAATCTTATATGAAAAGGAGAATGAGTGCAATGGCAAATAACAAAAGATGGCTCTACCTTGCGGTGGGCACGCTGCTTCTGATCTTCTGCGGACTCATTTATGGATGGTCTTTATTCAAAACACCGTTCAGTGAAGTTTATACGGAGTGGTCTTTATCGCAGCTTTCAATGACATTTACGATTTCTATGATTTTTTTCTGTATTGGTGGATTTACGGCAGGTAAGCTGGCAGCAAAATTTAAGCCGCAAATGATCATACTTCTTTCGGCTGTCTGTTTGCTGGCGGGCTTTTTCGGCGTATCTCGTCTGGATCCGGGTAATCCGTCTTCCAGCTTGCCGATGCTGTATATCTGTTACGGTGTTTTAGGAGGCACGGGCGTAGGTCTTACATACAACTGTGTAATTGGAACTATGAACAAATGGTTTCCTGATAAGCCGGGCCTTTGCAGCGGCATTATGATGATGGGCTTTGGTCTGGGCGCTTTAATTCTGGGAAGCATTGCTACGGGGTTGATTGCGTCTAAGGGCATCTTTACAACGTTCATGATTTTGGGCATTATGATTTTCGTTGTTCTGGCAGTTGGATCATTTTTTATCAAAGTGCCTGATGCTCCGGCAGGTAAGGGTGGCCCGCAAAAGGAATTGTATGGAGAAGGGCCTGGAGTTATGCTGAAAACAGCGTCTTTCTGGATTTTTATCGTTTGGTGCGTCGTAATTGGCGTAGGCGGACTGATGGTGATTAACAGCGCCGCGTCCATTGCAGTAGCGTTTGGAGCGCCGGCTATCGTGGGCATGATTGTATCTGTGTTTAACGGTGCGGGCCGTGTTATTGTAGGTGGAATCTATGATAAGACCAATGGAAAAGTTGCTATGATCGTAGACGTGGTCTTCATGTTTGCCGGCGGCATTGCTTTGTTGGCAGGTGCGAAGGCAGGTTCCATGGTTCTGGTTCTGGTCGGACTTCTGGCTATGGGATTGAGCTACGGTGCGAACCCGACTATTTGTTCCACGCTGATTCAGAAATACTATGGGCCAAAATTTTTCGCTGTGAATTTCGGTATCGGTATGTTTAACTTAGTTCCGGCGGCGATTATCGGACCGACGATCAGCAGCAGCCTGGTAGAAAAGTCCGGCGGCGCATATGATTCGTCTTTTGTAGCAATTCTGGTATTCGCTGTATTGGCATTGGTTTTATGGATTCTTGTCTGCAAGATTATTGATAAGGAAAACAGTAAGAGAGAGCAGCCTAGACCATATTAAAATGATAATTTAATAGCAAAAGGAAAATGGAGGCTGAGGAGTGGCCTCCATTTTGCGTGCATAAAAAATACAAAGTCCGTTTACCGTATTCACCAGTTTGCGCTGATATTGACAAAGATTTAGGAGAATGATAAGATGACAGAGAACAAGGGTTTGACAGGAGGCGTCTATGGCTGAGAGAAATACAAAGATATCAAAGGTAGATGCAATCTACGGTTTGATTCTGGATAAAATACAAAGTAGGGAGCTTTTGCCGGGGGATCGGCTTAATATAGAGGATTTGGCCAGGGATTTCGGCGTCAGCAGAACCCCGGTAAGGGAGACTGTAAACCGGCTGATTCAGGAAGGTTTTGTAGAGCAGAAACATAATGTGGGCCCCAGCGTAGTTCAGCTTTCAGATGAACAAGCCCAGGATTTGATTGAGGCTAACGCGGCGCTGGGCGGTTTAGTATTTGATTCGTTTGGCTATCTTAAAGATTTGCAGGGACTTCAGAGCGCATTGCAGGAAGTGATGACAATGCAGCTGACAGCTAGTGAATGCGGTGATGATCGCCGTTTTCACGAAGCGTCAGTAGGATTTCATAAGGTGCTGATTGAACATTGTACGAATCCGATTATTCGTGATTATGCTATGAAAACGCAGAATCAGATAAACATGTGCAATTTCGCATACATGGCTACAAAGGAAAATCATCAGCAGAGCCTTAAAGCACATTCCGAAGTGAATGAGGCTGTGCAGAACGGAGAATTGAAGAAAGCCAGAAAATTGATGGAACGGCATAACAAATTTGAAGGCACAATATTTTTCCAGGGAAAAAAGCGGAATTTGTGAAATATCAAACAGAAAAAATGGTGTATTGATTCAGAAGGGCTATGGAAAGGAGACAACCATGGAAGACAGCAGAATCGTCGATCTGTATTGGCAGAGAGACGAGGGGGCGATTTCGGCTACAGCAGAGAAGTATAGCAAATACTGCAATCACATAGCGTACAACATCCTATATAGCAGTGAGGACGCGGAGGAGTGCGTTAACGATACTTATTTGCGCGCTTGGAATGCTATACCACCGCATCGGCCAGTACAGTTGTCTACTTTTTTGGGTAAGATTACTCGTAACTTGGCGTTGAATAAGTATAAAGGGTATAACGCGAAGAAAAGAGGCGGAGGTCAGACTGCTGCGGCATTGGCGGAATTAGAGGAATGTGTTGCAAGCAGATGTCTGGTAGAGGATTTTATTGATGAGAGTGTTTTGACAGGGGTGATCAATGATTTTCTCAGAGGACTTCCTAAAGTGAATCGAGTGATTTTTGTTAAACGGTATTGGTATATGACACCGGTTAAAGAAATTGCGGCGGAGATGTCTATGAGAGAAAACAGGGTGGCCACAATGCTGTTTCGTATGAGAAAGGAACTGAAGGATTGTCTGGAAAAGGAGGACATTCCATTATGAAAATGGAAGAAAAATTTTTGTCGGCCATAGGCGATATAGAGGATGATTTTATAAGCGAGGCGGCTGCGTGCACACCGGCAGCCGTAAAAAAGCCTAAGAATTTGTGGTTACGTTACGGATGTTTGGCGGCCTGCCTGGTTATTGCAGTCGTTGCATGCGTAAAAATGATGCCTGTGGAGAAAGGGTCTGGCGGAAACCCTTTGCCGCAAGATAATATGGCGAAACTGCCTATACTGACCATAGAGGAAAAACAACGTGATAGCCATAGTGAAAAGCGTACGAAGAAAGTATTGGCGGAAGAAAGTGTGAGGGAAACTGAGAACCCGTGGAAATCGGGAAGCAAGGTGGAATTATTGCCGGTTTACTCTAACGATGCTTTTATTGCCAATGATGAGAATTTGAAGGCTGCAGAGGAAGCGGCGATTGTCGACCGTGTACTTTTGGCGGCGGCAGCAGTGGATATGGATGTAAAAGCGGATGATGTGGTGATAGGGTGTGATTACGGGGAAAAGGATGACGGTGCTGTAAGCTTCATAGCGAAGGCAGAGAATGATGAGGGGACGATACAGTCATCCCGAGGACACGAGCTTTTGATACAGTTTGCTGACGAGGTGGAATTACCAGAGGAATGCAGAATACCAAAGGGGGAGAGAACACAGGAGAATATGGAGCGTGTCACCGCCTGGCTTTTGGATAAGTACGCCGATTTGGCTGGCTTTGAGGAGGGCAAAGCGGTAGCTGAAGCAGTCTGGAAAGAGGAATGGCAAAAATGGATGATCGGGGGTTATGAGAAGACTGATACTTTAGAGGGTGATATCGTCAGCTATAACTTAAAGCGTGTGTTTTTCCACTTGGATGACGCTGGAAATCTGCAAAGCATTTTTATTAAGGATTATCTGGCCGGCAGTGAGAAGATTGAGGAATATCCGATAATTTCAGAGGATGAAGCAAAGAGGCTGCTGGCGTTGGGAGACTATGTGACCAGATATGATCACGACATGCCGGGACTTGGATATATACAGCGGATCAGCTTAGTGTATTTGGCAGGTGATGATTTTAATATTTTTATGCCGTACTATGCCTTTGATGTGAAATTACCGGAGGGTATGGCGCCTGAAGGAGATGGTGAAGCTTCTTTGGAAGGCGAGACCGGAACGGAAGGCGCATATGTTGACTGTGCAACATACTACGTTCCGGCAGTAAAGAGCGATTATATTGCCAATATGCCTAAGGGTAAAATTTCATAGTAAATTTAAAACGGGATCAGACTAGACGCTTTTGTATCGCGTAAAGGAGATCCCGTTTTGTTATGCGACTAATTTGTAATCACGATAGTCGAATGAATTATGCCAGTCCGATATACGGCGCGACAGAAATAATCAGCGTAGATATAATCAGCAAAGGCACTGTAATTTTCAGCTGTTGTTTTACAAACACATTATATGGAACGCCTGCCATTTCAATGATACCCATATTCGTAGATTCAGGATACCAGCTGCATACGAAGTTTACACCGCAGGTAAATGCCGACATCAGAATTACCTGTCCGCCGACGGAGCCAGCAGAGGTGCCTGCAAACAATGCAAATGCCAGCGCGCCGAAAATCGGCATAGTGATGCCGGAAACACCGCTTGTAGACTGCAGTACCAGCGCGATCAGGAGATATACAATAATTGCCGCAATCGCAAACGCCCAAAGAGGAACACCGGACAAGAAACTCTGAATCCAATGGATAAAAGTGATGCTCATCCCGGATTCTCTGGAACCCATGAAGATGGAGATTCCTCTGGAAGCCGCAAGTACCATGACAACGCCCATCAGATCCTTGCAGCCTTCTATAAAGGTGCTGACCCACTCGTGAAGATCCATTTTATTGATCAAACCGATGACAATAGCGCCGATGAGCCATGTAACAGAAAACTCGTCAAAATACCACCAGCCAAAAGACACAAAATTGTCAGTACCAAGCAAGTTGCCAAAGAATGTACCGCTCAGCTTGGTCTGCAGAATGTTCACATATTCGAACATGGTCTGATTGCCTACAGGAATAGAGTCCCAAGGCACGTAGCCCAGTACGCAGGCAAGAATTACGATACCGAACGCAATCAGAGAGGCCTTGTGACGTCCTGACATTTTGGTTGTCTCCGCAGAAGCAGTCTCTCCTTCGTCCGAACGAATCGGCACCTGTATACTATCAATTCCTGCTACAGCAGATCTAGACGGGTCTTTTTTGACCATATTGGCATAACGGATTACGGAGAAGATACCAAAGGCCAGCAACGCTGCTAAAAGTACCAGACGCAGTAAAATACCGGAACCCAGAGAAAGCTCGTCATTGCCGATGGCAGCAACCGCAGCGCCGATGGCATATGGGTTGACAACGTCAGCCATATTACCGCAGACTGCACCGATCAGAATAACCTGAATACCGGTCATCACATCGTAACCCGCTTTTACAAACAGCGGAATAATGATAATTGCGTAAGCGGGAAGTTCTTCCCATGCGCCGTAAACCGTTCCCATCAAAGCAAATACAATCATCAGAAGTGCAATCAGCGTATTGCCCTTGAACTTTCTGACCAGTACATTGATGCCGGCATCCATGGCGCCGGTTTTTGTAAGTACGGCAAGCAGACCGCCAGATACCAGAATCGCCATGGCAACATCAGCGGCATTGGCAAAGCCTTTAATCGGCGCCAGGAAAAAGTCCCAGATGCCTACAGGGTCAGTCCCTGCATTTTCAATAATGTTTCCGTCTGCATCGAAGGCAGCATTATAAATAATTTCACTGTTTCCCGCCTCGTCGGTAGTTACGACGGAGGTCGGTACAAACCAGGTCATGATGCCTACGATAAACAGGAACATCATGACGATAATCAATGCAGGCGGCATTCTGAATTGTTTTTTCTTCATTGTGAATACCTCGTTTCTTTAATCGTATTTTATTTTGCCAGTTGATAAATCGCTTCTACCATAACTTTCAGCCAGATCTCTAGTTTATCAATTTCCAGACTTTCATTGGCCTGATGCATGGTGTCAATTTGGTCAGGAAGCAAGCAGCCGAAAGCAACGCAGTTGCTGATGGTTCTGGAATAGGTCGCGCCGCCGGATACCATCGGCTGACTTTCCATGTCGCCGGTTACTTTGCGGTACGCTTCCATTAAAGTGCTTACCAGTTCAGAATCCTTTTCTACATAGAGTGGATTTTCTTTAGATGCCAGTTCATAGGTGTAACCAGTACCTTGGATCTTCTGTTTGACTGCGTTCTCGATGTCGTCTACCTTGATGCTGACTGGAATTCTGCTGTCGCAGTATATGGTCAGTTTTCCATCCACAGCTTGAATTTTGCCTATATTTAAGGTTAAGTGATCAGAAATTTCATCAGATGCAGAGATTCCCATTTTCTCACCGAATACCGTTGTTCCAAAGTGCGCATTATAGAAATCGACTACTTCTTTCAACTGACCGGTGACAGATACTTTTCCTAGTACATCCATCATATAGCTGATGGCGTTGCGGCCTTCGTGGACATCCTTGGCGTGAACGCCGATACCGGTTACCTCCAGCTGCAATTTCCCGCCGTCAACATTAATCTGATAGATGGACGGATCTTTGCTGTTAGAAACAGCTTGTCTCACTTCTGCTTCCAGCGCTTCAGGAAGAATCACTTTGGCTGAGGACGGTACTGAGTTAAACGCGCTTCCGCCTTCTATGTTGATTACTTCATCAATCTTCCGTGTCAGGGTATATTGCAGCATACCCAGTTCTGCGAAAGTCACTGGAAATTCAGAATCCGGTGAAAAGGCAGCAACAGGCATTTCCGGTTTTACCTGATGCAGATAATAGTCCATACAACCCCAGTTGGTTTCCTCATTGGTGCCAAGGATCAGGCGAATTCTCCGTTTAAGAGGTACGTTCAGATCTTTTAAAATTTTCATGGCATAGAGGCAAGTGAGCAGAGGTCCTTTATCGTCTAAGGTGCCTCTCCCCCAGATTCTTCCGCCTTCAATTTGTCCGCCCCACGGATCTCTGTCCCAGCCGTCACCAGCAGGAACAACGTCCAAGTGTCCTAAAATGCCAATCATTTCATCTCCATCGCCGAACTCGATATGTCCGACATAGTTATCGAAGTTTTCTGTGCGAAATCCCATCCGCTCGCCCATTGCAAGAGCTGCTGCAAGCGCCTTTGCCGGACCTTCGCCAAAAGGCATGCCTGGCTTTGGTTCGCCCTCGACGCTGTCTATTTGACAGAGAGCGGAGATGTCCTGCACTAAAGGCTCTATTGCGGATTTGACTTCATTGGTAAAATCCATAAACTCGTCTCCTTTCTTACTATAATTATATAATATATTATACCACAAGCAGTGTACGGCAAAAGTCGAATTTTGGAAGTAAATTTGGCTATTTTGGGAAAAAAAGTAGTGCTGCATTGTTTTACGTCAAGGAGAGAATGCTAAGTGAATCAAACCAAAATGGAAATAATAAGGAAATATTAAGTGGAAAACGGTTGAAATAATGTTTTATTTTGGATATAATATGGTAAAGAGAGGACATGCATACTTCTAAACAGTAAAGATCGTATTGAAGACGGGAGGTTAAAAATGAGAAGAAAAATGTACAACAGGATTTTTGCGGTATCTGTAATTATAATAGTATGCTTAGCGGGAAGTCTGCCTGGTATGGGCGAATTTGCTTCAGAGCCGGAAGCATCTGCGTATGGAGCGCAGAAAGAGATTGGGGATACCTATGATTCAAAGTTTCGTAGGGAAATGCTGCGCTTAGTTAATCAGTATCGCAGAGAGCATGGCTTGCGAGAGGTTCGCGGCAGTGTGAAAATTCGGGAGGCTGCGAAAAGAAGGGCGGAAGAAGCGCTGAAGCATCCCCGACTGGCGCATCAGCGCTATATGCGAAATGGTGAAATCGGCAGATTTGATACGGTTTTCAAAGAAATGCATATATCATTGCGAGCGAGAGGATGGGGTGAAAATCTTGCATGGCGCGGAAATTATCACGGAAACGCAATCATTATGGCGCGAAAATTCTTTGAACAGTGGAAGGCTTCTCCATCTCACAGAATGAATATGCTGCAGAATCGATATACTGTTATGGAAACTGCGGTAGCTTATGATATATCCAGAGGAAGACGTTATAAGGCGGCGTCGGCGCAACTGTTTTTAATGGAATAAATACGCAAGAAAAGAGAGGTGGGTCTGATCTGTAAATATTGCAGATACGACATCTCTTGGCAGGGGATTGTTTTATATAATATGAAGCGAGAAGTATCTATTCAATTCTTGAAAACAATGATATAATAAACACGTAATATCTACAGCTTATGATTTTGATTTAGAGGAAGACGGAATTTATAAGAGGTGAAAAAATGGGTAAAAAAAGAGCATGGGAATTTTTTACGATAGCTTTAGTGCTGTCTCTTGCTTTGGGCAGCCTTGTTGTCTGCGGTCAGTGAAAGCAACGGAAAGAACAAAATGATGAGACACGTGAGGCGAATACTCTGATGCAAGATGTTATAGCTATGTGCAGGAATGTCGATCTTGGGGAAGACAATGACTTTGATAGCGATATCTCTGAGGACGTAGAGGCTTATCTGATAGCAAAGCAGGACGCTTGGCAAAACTTTTACGAGCGCAATGATACTGTTTTAAACCAATATAATATATCCGGAAAGCTGGAAGGAGAATTACAGAGCAAAGAATTGGATATTTACCTGTATAGCTTGGAAACGGAGTATATTTACGGTGATAGTGAAGAAAGGTCAGGCGAGGTTTTGAAGTGCTGGTAAAGTATGATCCGAAAACAAAACAGATTGTAGACATCTATGAGCCGCTAGACGCTTTTGACATGAAGGTATGTGGCTCGGAAAAGTTTATGCTCTTAGGAAAAAATCTGCTGGAGGCAGCAGATAAGCTTCCGCGCTTACCGTCTAAGGCGGAGATAGAGTTAGGATCTTTTAGGCTATAGGATGTTGTAAAAGCTAAGATATGCTAAGAAAGTAGAACTAATCCGAATACGTAACGCACCTATAAGAAAAGGTGGGAGAATATATATGAGAAATAGAACTAAAAATGAGAAATTTGTTATCGCATTTATTATTACTGCAGCGGTAAGTATCTTTGTTTATGGGATTCTTTTCTTTGTTATGTGCAGCAGATTTCCGTTTTCTCAACTCAATTTTGCACAGCGGCAAATTCTGCGTCAGTGGGCAGAGCGGATTATTAATCTTGGGGCTGCTGTTTATGTGATAGGAAATATTTGGTCTATTTTTTGTTTCATTAAAGGTGACCGTCAGGTTGGGCTGCGAAGTTTGACAGCCTATGCAACAGTAGCTGCTGCAGCTATGCTTGTCGCTATAATTCCATTTGTGATATTGGACGGAACGAACAGAGATGATTATTGTTATCCCGTCTGGCTGTTCCTTATTTGTGATGTGGCATTTCTGACGGCGGCTTTCTTCTTTGACTTGAGGAAGCGATGGCGTAAATAAACGCAGATATTTGTATTTGAGCATTTTCTATGAGAGGCGGAAAATGAATAAGAAATAAAAGATTAAAACGCAATGAAAAGACATTGCGTTTCAGTTTGTGTAGATTTAATTATAGCTTTGTACAGCTTAGATGATATCAGCGATTTCATCAAAAGTTTTCTTCTTTAATTTTGGAAGATCGTAGGAAGGATCAGGTTTGCCTACCACCAGAACCATGACCGGGGTTTCACCTTCTGGACGTCCCAGCAGAGTGCGAAGGAAAGTCGGCGGCGCTGGTGTATAGGTCAGACTGGCAAGACCTGCATTGCGCAGCGCGTTGATTAAAAATCCGATGGAAATGCCAATGGATTCGTTGACATAATAGTTCTGGTCTTTGGTGCCGTCTTCCAGCGTTTTGTACCATTCTTTGAAAATAACAATCAGACAAGGCGCTTGCGTTAGGAAAGGCTTTTCCCAGTTTACGTCTAGTTTGTTGAGGTCAGCCTGCCATTCGTCGGTAATCTTGCTTTCGTAAAATTCCTTTTCTACTTTTTCGGCTTCTTCACGAATTTTTGCCTTCATGGCAGGGTCAGTGACAATGCTGAAATGCCATGGTTGTTTATCCGCGCCGTTTGGAGCGGTTCCCGCAGTTAAAACGCAGTTTTTAATCACTTCCATGTCGATTGGTTCTGGCAGGAATTCTCTGTAGGTACGGCGTTTGCGGGATTCTTCCAGCAATGCCTTTGATTTTTCTAACATTATATATAACCTCCTGTGTTATCAAACAAAGATGGTATCCCTGGCTATATCGCCTTTGCCCGCTTATTTGCCCTAGTATAAGCGTATCACAAAGAATCTTTTTTAGCAAGTTTTTTGATAAGATTGTGTGCATCATATGAATATGGTTTGTTGCTTTTATTTTGTCTGGGCGACTTGAGATATAAATTGCCCAAATAAAGATAAAAGACTTGGAAAAATGTAAAAAACCTGTTGACATCAGCGCAGAATAGGACTATATTATATATAGCGATTAGCACTCGGATGGAGTGAGTGCTAATAAGGAGAAGGAAATGGAATTAACAGAGAGAAAATTGAAGATATTGCAGGCGATTATCAGTGATTATGTTAAGTCTGCGGAGCCTGTTGGTTCGAGAACCCTTTCGAAAAAATTTGAACTGGGTATCAGCCCGGCGACGATCAGAAATGAAATGAGCGATTTGGAGGAGATGGGATATTTGACCCATCCGCATACTTCTGCTGGCAGAGTGCCTTCAGATAAAGCATATAGATTATATGTCAACAATTTGATGGAGAAGCACGAATTATCTCCTACAGAAAAACATCTAATTGCTGAACGGCTGAGAAGCAATGTAAATGAATTTGATGAAACCATACGGCATGCTGCGAAGATCCTTTCAGAGATTACTAACTTGACGTCCTTTGCTATGACGCCAACGAAGAATGAGGATACCTTAAGGTTTATCAATCTTTTGCCGGTGGATGAGAATACTGTAGTGCTGATGATTGTTTCTGAAAGCGGTAAGATTTCCAACACAGCCCTTCGTATGAAGGTTCCGTATACAGAAGAAGGCCTGCAGCTTTTGGCAAAAAATATGACGTATAATTACAATGGTAAGAAAATTACTGATGTATTACGACATCATATCATTGCCAATTTTGAGTCGGATATTGAGGCCATGAGCAGATTGGCAGAAAATATTATGCCGAATTTCATGAAAACGTTGGAAGAAATGCTCAATGTAAACCTTTACATGGATGGTTTAACCAATATTTTCGATATCCCGGAATATAACGATTTGGAAAAGGCCAGAAGCTTCTTGTCTTTATTGGATAAAAAAGAGGATTTCACAAAGAAACTAATCGAGAGAGAAGACGGTATCATCGTAACGATTGGTGATGAAAATGCTGATGATTTGATGAATGATTGTTCTGTAATTACGGCAACCTATCATGTAGATGGCAAAATGGTAGGCAAGATTGGCGTCATCGGGCCGACTCGAATGAAATATGGAGAAATTACATCAATTATAGAATATTTAACGGAAAACCTAAACAATACATTTCAATTAGAAGGCGGTGAAGAGGATCGTGAATAACGAGGAGAAAAAGACAAATATGGAAAATGAAGAAGTCAAAGAGGATCTAAAGGATCAGGAACAGACTTCAGAGGAACAGCCAGAAACAGAATCAGCGGAAGAACAGCAGACAGACGCATGTGATTCGGGCGCTGAGCAAACTGAGGAAGATGAGGCGCTGCAGACCAAGTATCTGCGTTTGATGGCGGACTTCCAGAATTTCAAGAGACGTGCGGAGAAAGAAAAAGGCGATATTTACGCCTATGCTAACGAGAAGATCGTTGTGGAACTGCTTGCCGTCATGGACAATTTCGAAAGAGCGCTGCAGCATGAAGCCGCGGATGAAAGCTTTGCAGAAGGAATGAAGATGATTTTCAAACAGCTTACAGGGGTTTTGGAAAAAGCCGGGCTGGAGGAAATAAAAGCGGAAGAAGAGGATTTTGATCCTAACTTCCATAATGCAGTGATGACAGAGGACAATGCCGACTATGAGAGCGGCAAAGTGACAGAAGTCCTGCAAAAGGGGTATTTGCTCAATAAGAAGGTTATTAGGCCTTCGATGGTCAAAGTCAACAATTAACGATCTTTTTTCCGCATTACTTCGGATTTTTTCGATTACTGCATCAGTTACGTACCCAAAGTACGCGCCTGCCGCAGCATCTTAAAATCCTGTGTACTGCGAAAAAAATCTTCGTTAATTTAAGTAAGCGCTTTGGCGAAAGCAAAATATACGTAAAAAAAGTAAATTTAACATAACCAAAAGGAGGAATTTAAAATGGCTAAAGTAATCGGTATAGATTTAGGAACAACAAACAGCTGCGTATCCGTACTGGAAGGCGGCGATCCGGTGGTAATCGCAAACGCGGAGGGTAATAGAACCACACCGTCTGTAGTTGGTTTTGCAAAGAACGGCGAAAGACTGGTAGGTGAGACTGCAAAGAGACAGGCGGTAACCAACCCGGAAAGAACCATCGCATCTATTAAGAGACATATGGGTGAAGACTACACTGTAGAAATCGACGGTAAAAAATATACGCCGCAGGATATTTCCGCAATGATTCTTTCCAAGCTGAAAGCTGACGCGGAAAGCTATCTGGGAGAAAAGGTAACAGAAGCGGTTATCACCGTTCCTGCATACTTCTCCGACGCGCAGAAACAGGCAACTAAGGACGCAGGCAAAATCGCCGGTCTGGAAGTAAAGAGAATTATCAACGAGCCAACTGCGGCATCTTTGGCATACGGTCTCGACAAAGAAGAAGGCTCCCATAAGATTCTGGTATACGACCTGGGCGGCGGTACCTTCGACGTATCTATTCTGGAGCTGGGCGACGGCGTCTTTGAAGTATTGGCAACCAACGGCGATACCCATCTGGGCGGCGACGACTTTGATAATGCTGTTATGAACTTCCTGGCTGATTCCTTTGCAAAGGAAAACGGCGTAGACCTGCGTGCTGACAAGATGGCGCTGCAGAGATTGAAGGAAGCTGCTGAAAAGGCAAAGAAAGAGCTGTCCAGCGCACAGACTACCAACATCAATCTGCCGTTTATCACAGTAACTGCAGACGGACCTCTGCATATGAACATGGATTTGACCAGAGCAAAATTCGATCAGCTGACCGCTGACCTTGTCAGAAAATCCATCGAACCGATGAAGAAGGCAATGGCTGACGCTGGCGTTTCCAACAGCGATATCGCTAAGGTAATCCTGGTCGGCGGTTCTACAAGAATTCCGGCTGTACAGGAAGCAGTAAAGAATGTAACAGGCAAAGAACCGTTCAAGGGCATCAATCCTGACGAATGTGTATCCATCGGCGCTGCAATTCAGGCTGGCGTACTGACTGGCGAAGTTAACGACGTATTGCTTTTGGACGTTACACCGCTTTCTCTGTCTATTGAGACCCTGGGCGGCGTAGCAACCAAGCTGATCGAAAGGAATACAACCATTCCGACCAAAAAGAGCCAGATATTCTCAACGGCTGCTGATAATCAGACCGCTGTAGACATTCACGTTATGCAGGGTGAAAGAGAAATGGCTTCCGGCAATATTACGCTGGGACGTTTCCAGCTGACCGGTATCGCGCCAGCGCCTCGCGGTATTCCGCAGATTGAGGTTACCTTTGATATCGACGCCAACGGTATCGTAAACGTAAGCGCAAAGGATCTGGGAACTGGCAAGATGCAGAACATCACCATCACTTCTTCCACCAACCTGTCTGACGAGGAAATCAACCAGAAGGTAAAGGAAGCAGAGCAGTACGCAGAGGAAGATAAAAAGAGAAAAGCTGAAATCGAAGAAAGAAACAAGGCTGAGAATTTAGTATATGAAACAGAAAAGGCGCTGGGTGAATTAGAAGGCAAAATTTCTGACGATGAAAAGAAATCCGTAGAGGATGCCAAGGAAGACCTGAAAAAGGCGCTGGAAGCAAACAATCCGGATGATATCAAGGCAAAGACAGAAGCCCTGACCGAAAAATTCCACGCAATTTCTACCAAGCTGTATGAGCAGGCTGCACAGGCGCAGCAGGCAGCAGGCGGCGCGGGTTTTGATCCGAACATGGCAGGCGGATTCAATCCGAACGCCGGTGCGGCAGGCGGCGCAGCAGGTTCTGCTGACGATAATGTTGTGGATGCGGATTATGAGGTTGTGGACGACGACAAATAAAATGCTTGCTAAATTTCGTATTGTTGCGGTTTGCCGTCACTCGTGCTCGTTTACGTACTTTAAGTACGCGCGCGTGCGCTCACTTGGCAAACCTGTGCACTACGAAAATTTTTCGGCGTGCGAAGCATGAGCCGCGAATCATTTTCCTGCGTGTTTTGAGCGATATAAAATTTATGATTGCCCGTGGCGAGGCCTTCCTCGCCACGGCATTCATGCGTTATAAGAAATGATAATTTAGATGGAAGGTAATAAAGATTATGGCAGAAAAAAGAGATTATTATGAGGTCCTTGGACTTTCGAAGGGTGCAAGTGACGATGAAATAAAGAAGGCCTTCCGAAAGATGGCGATGAAATATCACCCTGACAGAAATCCGGGCGATAAGGAAGCCGAAGAAAAATTCAAAGAGGTTAACGAAGCGTACAGTATTTTGTCTGATCCGGATAAAAAGAGCAAATATGACAGGTTTGGGCATGCAGGCGTAGATCCTAATGCAGGTTTCGGCGGTGGTGGTTTCGGCAGCGCCGGCGGCTTTGAGGACATTTTCGATATCTTTGGAAATATGTTCGGCGGTGGTTTTGGCGGCGGTAGCGCCAGCAGACGAAACGGCCCTATGAAGGGGAGAGACTTGCAGAAGGCTATTACCATTGAATTTGAGGAAGCAGCTTTCGGAACAAAGAAAGAAATCAGTATCAATAAGTACGTGAAATGTTCCACTTGTAATGGTGAAGGAAATGCACCCGGCACCGAAAAGAAGACCTGCAGCAAATGCGGCGGCAGCGGACAGGTGCATACTGTGCAGCGGACGCCATTTGGTCAATTCCAGAGCACGGGGCCTTGTCCGGACTGTGGTGGAAAGGGTACGGTTATTGAGAAACCATGTCCGGATTGTGGAGGAACAGGAAAGGTTCGCAAGACCATTAAGATCAACGTAGAGATTCCGGCAGGTGTGGATAACGACAGTGTGATTCCAATTAGAGGCCAGGGAGAGCCAGGCGAGAACGGCGGACCAAACGGCGATCTCTATGTAGTGATTACCGTTAAACCACATAAGGTGTTCAAACGGGATAGGGATAATTTGTACTTAGATATTCCAATTACGTTTAATCAGGCGGCTCTGGGCGATGAGATCACTGTCCCGACGTTAGATGGTAAGGTTTCCTATAAGGTTCCTGCGGGAACACAGCCGAGTACGGTATTCCGCCTGAAAGGCAAAGGAATGAAAAATGTGAGAAACGGACGAATGGGAGATCTTTATGTAAAGGTCATTCTGGAAGTACCGACGAAATTGAATTCTAAGCAGAAGAAGGCCATCGAAGACATGGGCAAGGCCGTGGATACCAAATGTTATCAAAAGAAATCCGGTTTTGCTGAGAAGATGAAAGAACTATTTAAGTAAAAGGATCAGCAGTATGCTGATGGATAAGGCTGCTGCACTGTTGACTGAACGATACCAGTTAACGGTGCAGCAGTTTTGTATATAGGAAAAAGCATTTTAGTAAGAAATAATTTCCAAAAACCTATTGACCTTGGTATGATACCAGGGTTTATTATGTTAATAGTCGATGATAACGGATAATGGCTGGAAATTTGAGGTGATATGATGAAATTAAGATTTAGAACCAAATTATCCTATGGAATTGGAGGTTTAGCAGACAATGCTCTGTTTACTCTGATCGAGACGTTCCTGCTTTTCTTTTTGACAACAGTTGTAGGAATCAAACCGGCTACTGCAGGACTGATTCTCGCCCTCGGCTGTATTTGGGAGGCGATTTGCGGACCTATCAGCGGCTTTTTATCTGATAATATAGAAACTCGATTTGGAAAAAGAAAGCCGTTTCTCATGGCGGCGGCAATACCCGCCGCAGTTGTAACTGCGCTGCTGTTCACAGCGATTGAGATGCCGTATACTCTGAAAGTATTGTATTATGGACTGATGACAATTTTGTTTTGGTGGTGTTTCGCGATTTTCTTCGTGCCGTATATGACTTGGGGATCTGAATTGACAGAGGATTACCACGAAAGGACAGTACTCCGTTCCTACGCATATGTATTTAATCAGCTCGGTAAAGGACTGGGCACGGTAATGCCTACGATTTTAGTAGCAGCCCTTATGGGAATCGGTTTTACGCTGGCGGCTAGCTGGTCAGCGGTGGGAATTACAGTCGGTACGGCCAGCTGTGCTGCACTGCTGATCTGCGCTTTGACCATCAAAGAGTCTGACGTCCCTGGTTTTGTGAAGGATCCAAATAAACCGAAGGTGCTGACATTTCACAATATCAGGAAGATGTTCAGCTCCTATGGAACGATCATTAAGCTTAGACCAATCAGATATTTGATAGGCGGAAGCTTGATCTATCTGGTAGCTAATACAGTTTTCCTTTCCGACATGGTTTATTATTATACCTACAATATGGCGCTTTCTGCTGTAGAGATCTCTGGGATAACCTTATTTATGACAGTTTTCGGCATTGCTATGACGCCTTTTGTTGCAAAGCTGGCGGAGAAAACAGATAAGAAAGCGGCTTTTGTAGGGGGATTGGTCGCCAGCGGGAGCATATTAGTAGTAGCCAGATTCGCAGGTATCGAGACGATTTTGGGAGCTTGTATTGTCAGCGCTGTTTTTTCTGTAGGAAATACCTGCTACTGGCAGCTCATGCCATCTATGATTTATGACGTATGTGAAGCAGAGGAATTGGCGTCAGGTAAGCAGCGGTCCGGAGAGGTGATTTCATTGCAGGCATTGTCAGAATCCCTGTCAGCGGCCATAGGCGTTCAGCTGCTGGGTATCATTTTGCAGCAAGCCGGCTTTGCTGACGCGGCAGTTGTGCAGCCAGAGTCGGCTCTTACATGGATCAACAATAGCTATTGTTTGATACCAGGTCTTTGCATGCTGGCTGTCGCGCTAATCCTCACTAGATATCCTATCAATAGAAGGACCTATCCGAGAATTTTGGAAGGCGTAGAAAAGCGCCGTCGAGGGGAACCGGTAGATCTTAACGATTATAAGGATATATTTTAAAATATTGCGCATCATTTTCTACCCATAAAAATCTGCCCGTTGCGTTGTTTCTGCAGCTGGGCAGATTTTCTTTTGCTCATGCGCTGGTTTTGTGATAAAATAGAGAAAGCAACGAAATTGGAGGAAATAAGGTTGAAATATATAGAAATCGATATCGAAACTACATCATCGGGCATTGAGGCTGTGGTCAGCGCCCTATTGGCCATCGGCATCACCGATACGGTAGTGGAAGACCCTCGGGATGTGGAAGATTTGATGGAGAAGAAACAAACATACGACTGGGATTACCTGGACGATGAGGTCATCGCAAAGCTGCAGGACGCTCCAAAGGTAACCGTGTATCTGGAAGACACAGAAGAAAACCGTTTGCGTATTCAGGAGATCGAGGAGGCCATGGGCATTTTAGCAAAGGGTGTCAGCCGCGGCGATTTCGGCGATGCGGCGGATTTCGGAAGTTTACAGGTTACTACCAGCTATGACGACGATTCGGAGTGGAAGGATAAGTGGAAGGAATACTTCAAACCCTCAAGAATTTCTGAAAGTCTGGTAGTTAAGCCTACCTGGGAAAGCTACGAGAGAGAAGATGGTGACTTGGTGCTTGAAATAGATCCGGGGATGGCATTTGGCACGGGAACCCATGAGACGACATCCTTATGCGTTCGTATGCTGGAAGCGTATCAAAAAAAAGGCGATAAGGTTTTAGACGTGGGCTGCGGCAGCGGAATTTTATCTATCGCTGCGGCGCTTTTGGGAGCAGAGGATGTTCTCGGTGTAGATATCGATCCGGTGGCAGTAGATGTGGCAAGAGAAAATATAGCTTTGAATCATGTAGAAAATATTTGCAGAGCTGAATATGGAGATCTAACAAAGGGCATCGACTACAAGGCGAATATTGTTGTCGCGAACCTTATGGCAGATTTGGTCATGATGCTGTCAGGGGATGTTGCCAGACATATGACAGCGGATGGATTTTTTATATCTTCCGGCATTTTGGTGGAAAAGGAAGAACAGGTAGTAGACTGTCTTCGCGAGAAAGGCTTTTCCATTGTTGAGATCCGTGAGGACGGCGGATGGTGCTGTATCACAGCGAAGCTGTAGAGGAATGGGAGAAGGATAAGATTGAGTAGAGGAAAGAAAAAATTTGACGTAGTATTCATCCTGTTCGCCCTGTTTCTGGGGTTATTTATGGGATGGGCGTCCAGGGATCTGCAGGGAGACGGCGTGCCGGGCGTTATAATTGGCAATGTAGGAATTTGGATCTTTGTCAGCGCCTTGCTTGCAGCTTATACTCCAGAAGCTTTTCAGGCGGCGCTTCACGCTTTTACATATTTTATTGGTGTTATTGCCGGCTATTATGGAAATATTCTGCTATGCGGCGGCAATGTTCATGTAAAAGCAGTCGTGTACTGGCTGGTTTTTGCTGTAGTTGGGGCGGTGATCGGTTTCATTGTATGGAATAGCCGCGCGAAGGAATGGCTTGGCGGTATTTGCGCGGCTGTTCCAGTCTCATTGCTGGCAGCAGAAGCGTGGCCGATTTATAAAGCTTTTACAATTCCTTTGGCATTTGATGTGGTATGTGCGGTTATTTTGCTTATACTTTTAGCGCCGGGTAAGTATCAGAAATTGATGGCGCTTCCGTTTATTATCATTTTCACTTTTGCGCTGGTTTATTTTAGCGTTTTCGGGTGGATCTTTGGAGGATGGATATGAAGCTTTTTACAGAGCCTTCTAATGTAGGAGATAAATATATCAAAATCACAGACCACGGTGATATACGTCATCTCTGCAAGGTTTTGCGTTTAAGAGAAGGAGATACGGTAGATGTCAGTGATCGTAATCAATGGGAGTACGAGACCGAGATCCTATCAATCAGCGAAGATGAGGTGCTGTTGGCTATTTGTGACAAGCAGAAATTCGCAAGAGAGCCGCAAGTTCATGTGACTTTATTTCAAGGCGTGCCGAAGGCGGGGAAAATGGAAACCATTATCCAGAAGTGTGTTGAATTGGGCGTCTATTCGATTACGCCTGTATTCATGGAGCGAAGCGTTGTAGTGGAAAAGGGCAATTTCGCCAAGAAGCTGGAGCGCTGGCAGAAGGTTTCTGATGAAGCGGTAAAACAATGTCGCCGGGGCATTGTACCGGAAGTGAGAAAACAGCAGAAGTTTCGCGAGATGACGGATGCGTTGGCCGGCTATGATTTAGTAATATTTCCCTATGAAAATGAGACAGGCACAACGATGAAGGATTGCTTGCGGGGATTATCTGAAATACCGCAGAGGATAGCGATTGTTATCGGTCCGGAAGGAGGCTTTGCTGACAGTGAGGCAGAGCTTCTGGATCAGGCAGGAGCTATCCGCGTTAGCTTGGGAAAGACGATCTTGAGAACGGAAACTGCGGGAATGGCAGCGTTGGCCATGGTTATGTATGAATTGGAGTTATAGGGTTAAATGAAAGAGACTGTCGCATGAACAGAAAATTCCGATGCGGCAGTCTTTTTATTGGCAAGTTAAACGGCGGTTTATCTGATTCTCTAGATGGTTTTAAGGCTTTCGATTGAATTCCCTTAGTTTCAAATTTGCTGTATAGATTTTGTCAGCATGACAGTTCTATTTTTTTTACGGCGTCTTCAATAAGATCACTGAGGGATTGACTGTTGACGCCTGCGATCAGATTGTCACAGCGATTCATTGGTATCAATATTCTAACCGCGCTACTTTGTCCTACGGCGGCAGCCATATTAGGCGTTACTTCTCCGAGAAGGGAATCAGCAATGACAATGCCTATAGGTCCAATGATAAAGTCTGTGTTCCGGCAGGCAACGATGAGAGGGTTTTCTCCTGTAGCGCCTTCGTCTGCACCGCCCTTTAACATAGAGGCTGTAGCCATGGCGTTTGTACCGATTGCAGTGATATGACTCGTAGGGAAAGCCTTACGTGCAGTTTCAATGATCTGTTTGCCTAAACGTCCGCCTTGCCCGTCAACAACTAAAATTCGCATATGTAATCTCCTTGATAATCTGCTTTTTTCTATATTATAAAGGCGCGTGCGGCGGGACGCAACAAAAAGATCTTTATTGCTTTGGCATATTTTTTGCTTTTGTCTCTCTATAAAAACAACAGTTGGAGGTTTATATATGTTTGATTTTCATTTCAGCGTTCCCACAGAAATCTATTTTGGGGAAGCGTGCGAGGAACAGGTTGGCGTTTTGATGCGAGCGCATGCGGCTCGGGTGCTGCTGGTCTATGGAAGCGAACGAATTTTTCAGGAAGGGCTTGGCGGAAGAATCATTGCTTCCTTGGAAAATGCAGGATGTACGGTACTTGCGTTGGGCGGGGTGAAACCAAATGCGGACGCGGCTTATATCAGAAACGGCATCGCTTTAGCGCGGAGAGAACAGATAGAAGGGATTCTTGCTGTAGGCGGCGGAAGCGTCATCGATTCAGCGAAGGCAATCGCCGCTGGCGTATTTTTTGACGGCGATATCATGGAACTATATGCAAGTCCAGAGAAACAGCCAGATGGATTTCTGCCGGTGGGCGCGGTGGTGACGCTGCCTGCTACAGCCAGCGAATCCAACGCGACGTCGGTGATCAGCGACAGCGTCACAGGAAAAAAGATCATGCGGGCCTTTGAGGGGTCAAAGCCTAAGTTTGCCCTGCTTGATCCGGCGCTGACCCTTAGTGTCAGCCGTTTTCAGACTGCCAGCGGAGGGTTCGATATCTTCGCGCATGCTTTTGAGCGGTATTTTGATCTGAACCGGCAGAGCAGTCTTCTCGATCGTATGAGCGTGGCGCTGATGCGGGAGGTTGTCGAAACTCTGCCAAAGGTGCTGGAACGACCCGAAGATGAGAGCTTTCGCAGTGAATTGATGCTGGCTGCTACAGTGGCGCATAACGATATGCTGGGACCCGGCGGTGACTTTGCCTGTCATGAAATGAGCCATCAGATTACAGAATCCTTTGGAATTGCCCACGGCGCGGCCCTTGCCATGCTGATGCCGGCATGGTGCGAATATGTCAGTCATCACGCGTCGCAGCGGTTTGCGTCGTTCTTCAGCCAGGTCTTTCAGGTAAAAGGGGATCAGCCGCAGGATATCATAGAGAAAGGGATCGCGGCGTTCCGAAGCTTTATCGATACCATCGGTCTGGCGCAGCGCCTGGAAACAGAGAAACAGGATCTGGCAGAGCTGGCCAGGCAGACCCTGGACGGAAGACCTTTTGTGGGGTATGGATTGATCGAGCTGACAGCCTTTGACATCGAACAGATTTATGAAAAAATCCTCCATGTTGTTGCGTAGACGCAACAATGTGACGGCTTTCCTGCAACAAAATTGTTATTTTCGTAACAAATTCTCGTAAAAAACGCCTTTTTTCCTTTGGCACACTTTTTGCTGTAAGTAAAGGTGTCATTATAAATACGTCATAATTTTTTAGGAGGAAGAAAATGAGTAAAGCAAAATCATTAGTTGCTCTTGCAAAAGGCGATGACATTCAGGCAAACGTAACCAAGGTTTTTGATCTGATGGGCGGCGTTACCAGCGTAATCCGCAAAGGAACCACGGTTGTGTTAAAGCCTAACGCAGGACATGCCGAACCGCCGGAAACTTCTGTATGCACCAATCCGGAAGTTGTAAGAGCGGTCATTCGCGAGGTAAAGAAGGCAGAACCTAAGAGAATCATCGTAGCAGAGGCAGCTGCAATCGGCTGTGATACGATGGAATGCTTCAAGGTAAGCGGCATCCAGGCCGTTGCTGAGGAGGAAGGCGTTGAGCTTTTGGACATCAAACGGGATAAGGATCTGGTAAAGGTTGCCGTTCGCGGATTCCGTTCCAATATCGACTCTGTAAAGCTGCCTAGATTTTTGCTGGAAGCAGATCATCTGATCAACCTGCCAATCCTGAAGGCACATGCTTCTATGGTATTCTCCGGCGCGCTGAAGAATATCAAAGGTGTAGTACAGGATAAGGTACATATGGATATGCATAAACAAAATCTGACCATGGCAATGATGGACGTATGGTCCGTATGCCGTGCGGATATCAATATTATGGACGCGCACCGGGCAGCATCCGGATACAGCCCGCATATGCCGGTTCCAATCGAATCCCACATGATTTTAGGCTCCAAAGACCCTGTTGCTATCGACCGTGTTGCCTGTGAGGTTACCGGCATCGATACCACGGCTGTAGACTACTTCAAGGTTGCAGAGGAAACAGGTCTTGGAAATTACGATATGGATCAGATTGAAGTCGTGGGCAATACCATCGAAGAATCCTTCATGAAGATGTGGATTCCATATATCGGAGATATGAGCACCAGATGGCCGGAATACGATGTAAGATGTAAAGGCGGATGCTCCAGCTGCCAGGCGCTCCTTGCTATCAACATGGAAGAACTGAAGGCAGTAAACGCTTACGACGAGAATGCCGGCATGACTGTTGTAATCGGCGGGCTCAACGAAATTCCGGATGATATTCCGGACGAGAAGATCGTACTCCACGGAAACTGCACCAAGAAATATCTGAAGCAGCATCCGGGCGCATATCACATTCTGGGATGCCCTCCGAATGAACCGGCTCTCTACTTGACCATTCAGAGACATGAGACCATCGACGGGACAGGGGATCAGGAAGATGAGATCATCCGTCCATGCATGGCAAGAGACGCACAGGTATGGCACGATTACGTGTTCGCTAAATTTGAAGAATACAAGAAGGAAAATCCGGAGGCTAAATAAATGGAAGGATACATCAGGGTCAAGGCAGGAAAGGAATTCTGGGAACTGCTGAACATGATCTTTACCGACGAATTCATGCAGAAATATACCAACTTTGAAAGCTTTGAGTATTTTCGCTATTCCAGCGCGGTGATGTGCAGCTGGGATGGAGAATATATGATTTATCCCGAAACAGTCTTCAACAACTTCGTCATCGAAAGCACTGTTTTCAAGACCTGGGACGAGATGGTCATGAAAGCGGCGGACGAGAGATTTCCTAAAGAAAAATAATCACCAAAACAATAAGATTCGAGGTAATTACAAATGGCTGACAATAAACAAAAGCTCCAGTCTGAAAATACCAAGTCCAACTTTGGCAGAGGCTGGCTGATCATCTTTTACTCCATGATCATGTTTTTCTTCCTGATCGGTTTCTCTATCGACGGGCAGAATATTGTAATCGATCAGTGGATTAATGCAAACGGAGGCAGCGCAGATCCGGCAGAATTAAAACCGCAGCTGTTGAAATTAGCGATGTATGCCGGATTCATCGGCGTAGTTGCTTACTTTGTGATCGGTAGAATTCTGGTTAAGGTTGGCGGAAGAGCGCTTTCTGCAGTATGTCTTGCTTTAGCAGGCGCTTCCTACATCTACTACGGACATTCGACGACCACCACCGGATATTTTATCGGTTTAACGCTGGTTACCGTATTCATCAACGGCGCTGCTTACATCGGCGGCGGAAATCTGGTAACCCAGTGGTTCCCGAAGAAAAAAGGTCTGGCAAACGGATACACCACCATGGGTCACAATCTGGGTTCTGCGTTTTATGTACCTCTGATCAGCGGATTGATTGGCGCATTCGGCATCGCGAAAGGTATGACGATGCCTGGCATCGCTGCGATCATCATCGCTGTAATCGCTTACTTTATCGTAAGAAACACGCCGCAGGAAAGAGGCATGTATCCTGACAACGTATCAAAGGAAGTATATGAAGCTGAATACGCGCAGGAGACAGAAAACGGTGAACCAAGATGGACCGTTGCGAAACTTTTAAAGACCAAAGAGATGTGGTTCGTTGCCATCATCATCGGCATCAACCAGTTGGTTACCACCGGCGTAATGAGCCAGATGGTTCCAAGAAACATCGAACTGGGTTTTGCGCCTGAAAAGGCTGTATGGTTAATGACAGTCTGCGCCGTTGTCGGCGTCTGCGGATCTTACGGATTCGGCTGGTTAGACCAGAAGCTGGGTGTTAAGAAGGCGGTTATCATGTTCCTGGTATGGTATTGTGCAGCTCTGGCTGTAAACTACGTCCTGAACAGTATGTTAGGCGGATATATCTGCGTAGCAATGGTAGGCGTAGCCATCGGCGCTGCCGCCAACTTCATGACTTCACTTCCTGCATCTGTATTCGGAAGACAGAGTTTTGACGTCGTATACTCCATCTACTTCCCGGTGATGCAGATCGTATTGATGATGAACTACTACATCAACGCGAAGGCTCTGGAATTGACCGGATCACTGAGAGGCGCTTACCTGGTATTCATCGGGCTTTTAGTTGTCAATGTTGTACTGATCAACTGCTTCGATACGAAGAAGTACAACCTGGACTACAAGAGAGAAGAAGAACTGAGCGCGTAAGGGGTTTAGAAAAAGCTTAAATTTTATCGGACATATTTGTCTCAACATTTGAACTCTGTGCAGGCTGCTTCCGCTGTGAAGCGGCCTGCCCGCATATAGGAACAGAAAGGTGGAATTTCACATGAGAAACGTAGTGATTACAGCGGCCTGCAGAACGCCGATCGGGGCGCTGGGAGGCCAGTTTAAAACATTAACATCCCTGGATCTTTCCATTCCGGTCATGCAGAATCTCATCGAGAGAGCCGGAATCGACCCTGTTATCATCGAGGACGTAATCTGGGGCTGCAACTATCAGAGAACTTACAAGGAAAATAACCTTGCCAGGGTAGCGGCTGTAAAGGCGGGACTTCCGGATACAGTTCCCGGTATTACCATTCACAGAAACTGCACATCCTCCATGTCTTCGATTCAGTTCGGCTATTATCAGATCAAAGCCGGCGAGGCGGACTGTATCATGGCAGGCGGCGCGGACAGTATGAGCACGGCGCCCCATATGGTATTCAACGCTCGTTACGGTCAGAAATACGGTCATATGGAACTTCGGGATTCTATGTGGGATTCTCTGACTAACCTGGGCGTAGGTCCTGCTATGGGTATCACGGCAGAAAATGTGGCGGACGAGTACGACGTGACCAGAGAACAGATGGACGCCTATGCCCTGCGTTCTCAGCAGAGAGCCGTAGCTGCCATTGACGCCGGCAAGTTTCAGGATGAAATCATTCCCATTACCGTAAAGGGTAAAAAAGGCGATACCGTCATCGATACAGACGAGTATCCGCGCCGTGACGCCAGTCTCGAAAAGCTGGCAAAGCTGAAGCCGACTTTCAAAGAGGACGGCAGGGTAACGGCAGGAAATGCCTCCGGCATGAACGACGCGGCTTCCGGCGTGATTCTCATGGCGGAGGATAAGGCTAAGGAGCTGGGCGTTCCGATTCTTGCCCGTATCAAAGCAGTGGCGACTACGGGCGTGCGTCCTGAGGTCATGGGCATCGGTCCAATCAGCGCGTCCCAGAAAGCGCTGAAAAAGGCGGGGCTGACGGTAGACGACATCGACCTCTTTGAGATTAATGAGGCCTTTGCAGCGCAGTGTCTGGCTTGTCAGAAAACGCTGGGCATTCCTGATGAGAAGCTGAATGTCAACGGCAGCGGAATTTCTCTGGGACATCCGGTAGGCGCGACTGGTTCTCGTCTCGTCATTACCTGTATGTACGAACTGATGAAGCGGAAGCAGAGGTATGGACTTGCAACGCTTTGTGCCGGCGGCGGCATGGGAACTGCGGTCATTATCGAGATGGTATAATGAACGCAAATAACCATATCAGCGTTGCTGCAAGGAAGCGTTCATTGAATCATGACTTGCGATTCTATATTCAAAGGAATCGTCATGGTATAATGGAACAAAATGTTAAAAATGGACTGAAATATCAGCTGGACGACAGGGTGCCTTTTGGAGAAAACCTGATGTACGGTTTTCAGCAGATTGTCCTCTTTGTCGCGTCAGCTGTGGTAATGCCGGTCGTTGTGGGATACGCATTAGGGCTGGCGCAGGCGGAAGTGGCGGCTATGCTGCAGAGGACCTTTGTCCTCTGTGGTGTGATGACTCTGCTGCAGGTCAGATGGGGTCACCGCTTTCCCATTCAGGATGGTCCGGCAGGTCTTTGGTCGGGGCTGTTTCTGCTGATGGTTTCCTCTGCGCCGGCCCTTGGCATTTCTTTGGGGACGCTTCGGACAGATCTGGAAATGGGCATGCTTCTTGCCGGAATTCTGGTCATGGCGCTGGCGGCAAGCGGCTTGATTTGTCGTATGGCAAAGCTGTTTACACCGATCATCAATGGTCTTTTGATTCTTCTCATGGTGCTGCAGATCAGCGCCAGCATCATGAAAGGCATGCTGGGCGTCAGCGAGGAATCGCCGGGTATTGACGGAACGGCTTTTCTCGTGGCGGTCTTTACCATGGTGGTGATTCTCGTCATCAATCTGTTTACAAAGGGATTCATCCGCAGCATCGCGACCTTTATCGGCATGGTGGCGGGATGGATTTTAGCGGCGGCGCTGGGGGTTACAGAAAAGGTGGATTTTCTGCAGAATGGCGTCGTGACGCTGCCTGCTCTCTTTGCCTGGGGAAAACCGACCTATGACGGCGGCGTCGTTTTGACCTGCCTGATCAGCGCTTTTGTACTGATTTCTATGGTGTTTGCCAGCATTAACGGCATGGGTGCTATGGCAGGGGAAGACATCACGGAAAAGAAAATGCAGCGTTCTATCTTTTTTCACGGGTTGGCTGCATTTATGACCGGCGGCTTTTCTTCCATCGCGTTTATGCCCTATGTGTCTTCCATCGGCGTGGTAGAGATGACCGGTGTAGCGTCGAGACGGCCCATGTATCTTGCAGCGGGCGGTATGATTGTCATGGGATTGATCGCGCCCTTCGGTGCGCTCTTTGCGACCATTCCTGCCTGCGTGGGGAACGGCGCGCTGATTATCATCTTCGCCCTTTGCATCGGACAGGCGCTGCGGGAGTTTCATAAAGTTCCCTTTGAAAGCAGGGAAAACCTGATCGTAGGATTGTCTATGATTATCGGCTGCGGCATTATGTTTCTGCCTGCGGGCACATTCAGAGGACTACCGGCGGCAGCAGCCTGTCTTTTGTCCAACGGACTGATCGTGGGAATGGCGGCGGCGTTTTTGCTGGAGCAAGTAGTGATGCGGAAGAAATGACAAGTTTATAAAGTTTCAGAATTTGAAAAGCTGTTTGCAGGTAGGGATGAACTGCAGACGGCTTTTTCTTCTTGTGTTTTAATAGAAAATCGCATATACTGATAGTAAAGCGAACGAAGATTTATCAAGTGAATCCAATATCGGATTAGAGCGATTTTTATAAATGTTTTAGTATAATTTCGATACTGCAAAGGAGGGGAGAAATATGGCGATAAAATCAATAGAAATAAACAATCTATTGGTGTTTGGGCAACATGACAATAATACATTTCAACTGGATTTTTGTGATGGAATTAATGTTATTATAGGAGAAAATGGTGTTGGAAAGACAACCTTACTGAAAATGCTGTATGCTGCAATGCAGTGGTCAGAAGGTAAAATGAATCCGTTAAAGCATTTTTTCTCTATTAGTGAAAATGGAAGTTCAGTATTAAAGAATGTGGATAATTCGATGGGGCCAGGAAGATTTTCTGTAACGGATGGCGAACACAGAATCACACACAGTATATCAGACATTGAAACCAGTTCAAGTGATGGATGGGGAAAAATGAATATCCAATCAGTTTTTATCCCATCTACAGAGATGCTTTCTCATTCCAATGGATTTCTAGCCATGAATCAGAAATATCACATGCCTTTTGACGGTACGCAGGTGGATATCATCGTAAATGCTTCTTTACCTGAAACAAGAGAAGTGCCAGCTGCGATGGAAGGTATTTTAAAGAAAATCAGTGATGCTATTGGAGGTACCGTGACATTGGAAGACGATACATTTTACGTTATCAAAAAAGACGGTCATAAAATAGAGTTTTCCTTAGAAGCCGAAGGGCTTCGTAAGCTGGGATTGCTTTGGAAACTGATTCGTAACGGTCTTTTGGAGAGCGGAAGCGCTTTGCTTTGGGATGAACCGGAAGCGAACTTGAATCCGGAGTTATATCCTCTGGTTGCAGAAATCCTTCTGGAGCTAGAAAAGAATGGTGTTCAGATCTTTGTTGCGACACACAGCTATAATTTTGCTAAATACCTTGAGATTCGCCGAGATAAGAACGAACAGGTTATGTTTCATAACTTGTATAAAAGATTTTCTGAAAATGGCATGATTTTTAGCAATTCTGCATTTAGAATGGAAGATATCACACCAAATCATATTATGATTGCCGATATGAAGTTATTGGATGAAGTTTATGATTTGTGAGGTGACCTATGGCAAAAGTGTTTATAGAAGAAAATGGTTTATACTGTATTGACTGTTCACAGGCAAAGTGGGCAACAGATCAAGTGCATCATGAATATCATAGTGCAGGGGTGCATTTGAGCGATGTGGATTTTTTAATTGAAGATCTGGATTCTTTGCTTATGGTAGAATACAAAAATGCAAATATAAAAGGTGCAGCAAAGCCAGACGCATATGACCCGAATCAGGAAAAAAATTATACGAAACTGGTTAAAAAATTTTATGATTCTCTTCATTACCTGAATCTTTTGCATAAGGTGAGACCTGTACAGTATATTTGTGTGATAGAGTATCCAACTAGCGATTTAGTGACCAGGAGACGATTAAGAAATAGGCTGAAGAAAGATTTACCTTTTCAGCTTCAGGAAAATATAGGAAAAGGCAGGAAGCTGATTGAGGCAGTTGATGTCGTATCAATCGAGGAGTGGAATAGAAATCAGATATATGGGAAATATCCGATTTCATTAGTTAAGAATGAAAGCAAATATTAGGAAAGCATACTAACTCGAACAGAATATCAGGATTGATTTTGACATATAAAATATAATAAATTTATAACGGCTGTATAACAAAAGTGATACAGCCGATTTTTATTTGCGATTATTTCGCTCCCGGATAGTCGATGCCGTACTGTTTGATCTTTCGGGATATGGTAGACGCGTTGACGCCCAGTTTTGCACCGGCGTCTCTGAGGCTGCTTGCGTCTCTGAGGACGGATTCAATCAGGCTTTTTTCGTAGTTTTCCAGTGATTGTGACAGTGTTCCTGTGCTGGTGACGACTTCATCGCCCTGGGAGATATCCAGAAGACCGCGGAGCATTTCATCGGCGACTTCTTTTGTACCGGAAGCGCAGATGGTCAGGTATTCGATGACATTTTCCAGTTCACGGATGTTACCCGGCCAGGTATATTGCTTCATGATGGCAAGCTGATCCTCGGTCAGCGTGAAGGGACGTCCGTGCTTTTCTGTAAAATATTCCACAAAGTGACGGCAAAGATCGTCCAGATCATTGAGCCGCTCTCTGAGGGGCGGGATGTAGATTGGAATGACGTTGAGACGGTAATACAGATCCTGTCTAAATGTGCCTTCGGCAATTTTACGTTTCAGGTCGCTGTTAGTTGCGGCAATGAAACGGATATCCAGCTTGATGGGTTTAGTACCGCCGACGCGGGTAATCTCTTTATTCTGAATAGCGCGCAGCAGCTTGACCTGCAGATCCATGGACATATCGCCGATTTCATCCAGAAGCAGAGTCCCGCCGTTTGCCATTTCAAAGAGTCCTTGCTTTCCACTGGTATTAGCGCCGGAGAAGGCTCCCTTTTCATAGCCGAACAGTTCGCTTTCCAACAGATTGGCAGGGATAGAGGCGCAGTTGACCTTGACAAAGGTTTTGTCCGCTAATTTACTGAGCCGATGGATTTCATCGGCAACGACTTCCTTTCCGACACCAGATTCGCCGGTGATCAGAACGGTTGCGTCTGTCGGCGCAGCCATCTGGATGGTATTCCATACTTTTTGCAAAGTATAGGAGGAACCGACCAGTCTTTTGGAACTTTCCGTATTTTCTAAGATTCGGACATTCTCACGGCTTTTATCCAGCGCATTGGCTTCTGCGAGAAACTTACCGAAGTCTTCCTGTAGGGATTGGAGCGTCAGTATAGGACGACTGCTGACAACCACCTGGTGTAGGTTGCTGTTTTGGTCAAAAATCGGTACGCCGACCGCATAACCGACGCTGGGCGGATTGGTTTTCTGCACGGTGGAAAGACGAAAAACCTTTTTCTGTGTTTTGAGAACGTCCAACGTAGCGCCGCCGGTGAACAGATTTCCTTCTTCCACAATATCAGATATCTTCCGGCCGATGACTTCTTCAGGCAGAATGGTTGTATTGCGTTGGTGAGCGGGATTGACGTACAGACAGACGCCGTCTTTATCAGTGATAAAAATGCTGTCGTCCAGCGCATCGACGACAATTTTAAAATCAACGCCCTGCGCAAGAAATACGGATAAGTCCTGATAGATTTCTTGCAGGATCCGCGCGCTTTTATCCGGATTCTGATAGTCTTGTGCTTCCAAAGATCGTTTGATTTTTTCTTGTACTTTTTGAATTGCTAATACCTGATCCATGTTATCTGCCTCCTGTAGAATGAAATTACTATTAGTATAGCAAAGTTGTTGCTTTCATGCAACGCTGATTTGCAAGGTGCAACATGGTGTGTGGGATATTCGTTGAAATTGCAGCATTTTTCTTTGGCACGAGATTTGCTATATTGTAAGTGAAGAATTTAAATTATGTAATAACGGTTTTACGCCTGAAGAACTGATATCAGCAGAAAAAAAGGAGAGTTATAATATGTTTGAAACAAGAAGATTAAACGACAAGAACAAAGTCATTATATCGGCCGCTTTGACCGGTGCGGTAACTACAAAGGAGAACAATCCTAATTTGCCGACCCAGCCTGCGGAAATCGTAAAATCTGCCATTGCCTGCTATGAAGCAGGCGCTGCTGTAGCGCATATTCACGTTAGAGATGACGAAGATAAAGCCAGCATGCGTTTTGATAAATTTGAAGAAACGGTCAAGCTGTTGCGCGCCTCTGGCTGCCCGGTTGTCATTAACCTGACGTCTTCCGGCGGACAGGGCTTTTCCTGGGAAGAAAGAATTCGTCCGTTTAAAGAACTGAAGCCGGACATGGCTTCTTTTGATGCGGGCACGATGAATTGGCTCAATTCGGTAGTATTTATGAATGAGCCGGGTTTTCTGGAGCTGTGCGGTAAGGAAATGATCGCCGCAGATGTAAAACCTGAAATTGAGATTTTCGATATGGGCATGCTGAATACCGCTAAATACTATATTAAAAAGGGTTTGATTAAAGAACCTGCCCATTTTCAGCTGTGTCTTGGCGCGCCGGGCGGTATGGAAGCGACCACAGAGAATTTGGTATATCTTGTGAACCATCTGCCGGAAAACTGCACCTGGAGCGCTTTCGGCATCGGTAGAGGAGCTAACGAAATTCTGCTTTCTGCCCTTGCTATGGGCGGAAATATCCGTGTTGGTCTTGAAGACAATGTTTACTATAATGCAGGACAGCTAGCAGAATCCAATGAGCAGTTTGTTGCTCGTGTAAAACGGCTTGCAGAGGAAATGGGTAAGTCTGTCGCGACCCCAGATGAAGCTAGAGAGATTCTGGGTCTTAAAAAGTAATCTGAAATTCAGTATAGTTACTCTCAAATAAATGAAAAGAGGCTGATGCATGGACTAGAAATAAAATATGCAGAGGCCTCTTTCACGTTTATGTTGAGAATAGCAATACCGCTGCTGCCGCGGTAGGTTCGGAAGTTGTGCAAATTTGTTGAAGAAAGAAGCAATTGCACAACTGTGTCAGCGCGGTGGAATCTATAGTCGGTTTGAGATCAATCTGTGTTGTCCTTTCGCAACGGAGGTGCTGCTTTGCAACAGAAAAAGCCTGTCGCAGCGAAAGGGCGGGGCGGACGCCTTTTGATGAAACACGGGTGATTACAAGGCGCACGAAGGTTTTTGCACTGTGCCTGAAACTTTGGCACAACCTTTGCGATGTAATATAGCATCAAGAATAAAAATTTCTCTTTTGGTGCTTGCAAGCTAATTGACGCACCAAAAAATATAAACTGAAAAGGAGATCTTATCATGTCAGAAATCGCTGTAAGACACACGCGCGAAGAGTGCTTCGCACATACAAATGATTGGAAAAAGCCCTATGATGGAAGTATCTTTGATATGTTTAGAGACGGATCATTTGAACTGATCGATCTTTCAAACCCATTTGGCAGAGGCAATCCGCTCTGGCCGTCCAATGGAGATTTTCATATTGACAGAGTGCAGCATATGCCGATGCATTATCGTCTTCTGCAGACCTTCAATGATTTTCATATGCACAATTCTACCCATGCGGATTCTCCGTCCCATGTCATTCCGGAGAGCCCGTTTACCCATGAGCTGCCAATTCAGAATTATTTTGGCGAGGCAGTTTGTCTGGATATTCCAAAGGGAAAGTGGGAACTGATTACAGTTGAAGACATTGAAGAGGCAGCAAAGAAGGTGCCTGGCGGAATCAAAGAAGGCGACTGGGTTCTTCTGAACACTGGCACACACAGACGCTGGGGTGAGAATGACGATTACTTCGCATATAGTCCAGGTCTTTCCATTGACGGTGCAAAATGGTTTGTAGAGCATCACGTAAGAGGAGTTGGCTTTGATATGCAGGCCATAGACCACATTCTGTACACCTATGCTGCAGATCACGGTCCTGGACCATATGTACCGCGTATCGTAGAGGAATATGAGGAACAGTTCGGACATCCTGCGCTTCAGGATTTCCCAGAATGGGAGCCATGCCACGATATTCTGATGGCAAACAACGTGATGGGCATTGAAAACCTAGGCGGAGATCTGGACAAAGTAACCAACCAGAGATTCCTGTTCTGCGCGTTCCCGCTGCGCTGGTACATGGGTGATGGTACCATCGTTCGTGCCGTTGCCTTTGTTCCGTCTGACAGAATTGACAGAAACGTTCCGGATAAAGAATATCCGTACGGCGTATATTAAAAATTTCATGGGAAATTCCGCACGCAGGAGTTTCCCATATTCATAGGAAAGAAGATGGAGAAAGGAAAAACTGACATGAGCGAGAAGAAAAAGATCGCGGTTCTGGGCGCCGGCGTCATGGGCACAGGTATTGCACAGACCTTTGCTATGGCAGGTCATGAGGTTAAGATTATCTATGTATATGATGACAAGCTGAGAGCAAAACCGATGGAGACAATGGAGACAGGACTTCGTGTTCTGGCGGATAATCAGGCTTTAGCGGAGGATAGAATTCCGGAGATTTTAGAGCGGGTTACCTGTACGGAAAGTCTAGAAGAAGCAGCAGCCTTTGCAGATGTCATCTTTGAGTGTATTGTAGAGAATCTGGCGGTGAAGCAGGACTATTTTGCCAAGCTGGACGCTATGTGCAAAGAGAGCACGATTCTGGCTACCAATACCTCCGCAATCAGCGTGACAGAAATTGCGGAAAAATCAATACATAAGGAAAGGATCATCGGAACGCACTTCTGGAATCCGGCATATTTGATGCCGCTGGTCGAAGTGATTAAGACTAGATATGTATCAGAAGATGTTGTGCATGAAACCTACGATCTCCTTGAAAAGGCTGGAAAGTGTCCGGTCATCGTACAGAAGGACGTTCCGGGATTCCTTGCCAATAGAATGCAGCACGCGTTGTTCAGAGAAGCGATTTCTATCGTGGAAAACGGAATCGCGACGGCTGAAGATGTAGATAAAGCAATCAAATACGGCTTTGGCATGCGTCTTGGTGTGCGCGCGCCGATGGAAGTCATCGATGCAGGCGGTACAGATTTGACTTACAGTATTCACGAATATCTGTTTCCTCACATCGAGAACAGTACAGAACCGTCAAAGCTACTGAAGGAAAAGCTGGAAGAAGGTAAGCTGGGCTTTAAGAGCGGCGAGGGTTTTATGAAGTGGAGCCAGTCGGATATTGAAAAATCACAGAAGGATCTCATAGAGGGTCTCATTAAAGTGGCGAGAGCGTTGGATCGTCTGTAAATGGCAGAATCGGCTTACAGCCGCATTTAGAAGGAGGAAATATTATGTCACTGATGACAGGGGCTGAATATATTGAAAGCCTGCGTAAATTAAACACCAGAGTATATATGTTTGGAGAGAAGATTGAGAACTGGGTCGATCATCCGGTCATTCGCCCGTCAATCAATTGTGTGGCTATGACCTATGAACTGGCACAGGATCCGGAGTATGCAGATTTGATGACCGCGAAATCCAGCATTACCGGAAAAACTATCAACCGGTTTACCCATCTGCATCAATCTACGGATGATCTCATCAAGAAGGTGAAGATGCAGCGTCTGCTGGGACAGAAAACAGCTTCTTGCTTCCAGCGCTGCGTAGGTATGGACGCATTTAACGCAGTGTATTCTACTACATATGAAATTGATGAGAAATACGGCACGGAGTACAATGGGCGTTTTCTGAAATTCCTGGAAATGGTTCAGGAGGAGGATTTGGTAGTTGACGGCGCGATGACAGACCCTAAGGGAGACCGGGCGAAAGCGCCGCATGAACAGGCGGATCCAGATCTTTATGTGCACATCGTAGAAAGACGGGGAGACGGTATTGTCGTCTGTGGCGCAAAAGCACATCAGACCGGCTCTATTAATTCTCACTGGCATATTATCATGCCGACCATCGCAATGCGGGAAGCGGATGCGGATTACGCAGTGTCCTTCGCATGCCCAAGCGACGCGGAAGGGTTGTTCATGATCTACGGAAGACAGTCCTGCGATACCAGAAAGCTGGAGGAAGGCGCGGATGTAGATCTAGGGAACAAGCAGTTTGGCGGACAGGAAGCCCTAGTGGTGTTCGATCATGTATTCATTCCGAACGAATATATTTTCATGGCGGGAGAATATGATTTCGCGGGAATGATGGTAGAACGTTTTGCCGGTTATCACAGACAGAGCTACGGTGGCTGTAAGGTCGGCGTCGGCGATGTTGTGATCGGCGCTGCTGCTGTAGCTGCTGAATATAACGGCGCGGAAAAAGCATCTGCTGTGAAGGATAAACTGATTGAAATGACGCATCTGAATGAGACGCTGTACTGCTGTGGTATCGCTTGCTCCAGTCAGGGACAGCAGACGAAGGCGGGCAATTACCAGATTGATCTGCTCCTTGCCAATGTGTGCAAACAGAATGTAACCAGGTTCCCTTACGAGATTGTCAGACTGGCGGAAGACATCGCAGGTGGTTTAATGGTTACCATGCCTTCGGAGAAAGACTTCAATTCTGCCACTGTGGCGGGCAGAAATGGTGAAACTATCGGTGAAATTTGCAATAAATACTTTGCAGGCAGACCAGAGGTTTCTACGGAAGATAGAATGCGAATCCTTCGTTTTCTGGAGAATATTTGTCTGGGCGCGTCTGCAGTGGGTTACAGAACAGAGTCTCTCCACGGCGCCGGTTCGCCGCAGGCACAGAGAATTATGATCGGCAGACAGGGTAACATTCAGGGTAAGAAAGAACTTGCTAAGAGAATTGCCGGCATAGAGAAATAATTTTTCTATCCTGCAGATTTTGACAAATTCAGCGCTCCCCTTTAGCTATACTGTAGTAGTACCAGCTAGAGGGGAGTCTTTATTTTGATCATTTACAGTGAATACCTTTTCATGGAAAATTTTATTGCAGGATGGATTATTACATTTTTTTCAGGAAAAATTTATGGGAGGGATATAGGTAAGCTTCGACTGTTGTTGTGCAGCGCCCTGTGTGGAGCGTTTTCATTCACTATGTTTTTGTCCGTAATGCCCGTTGTGTCATTTGCATTGAAAGCGCTGTTTACCATAGCGGCAGTAACAATTGCCTTCGGCCTGCAGAATCTGCGTCATACGATTGCTTCTGCAGCTGTTTTTTTCATGATCACTGTGCTCTATGGGGGTACGGCGATGGCTCTGCTTTCCGTTTTTGGATGGCAGGGCATTGCGAGCGGCCAGGGCTTATATATGCCGCGAGTTACATATTTGACAGTCAGTGCAGCGTCTGTTGCCGCGCTGCTATTTCTGCAATTATGTATTAGTCTGATCCGAACAAAGCGTCAGGCAGCCAGAACGTTAACTTTTGTAACAGTATCGATGGGAGACCGTCAGTGGAGGCTGACAGGTTTTATAGATTCGGGGAATTTGCTGCGCGAACCGTTATCCGGCAAGCCTGTAGCTTTGGTTGGTAAGACTTTGATGAAGGAAATGCTGGACGGTCTGACAGATGTGGACACTCGTTACGCGGCAATACCTTTCCGAGCTGTAGGAACCAACAGGGGATTGTTGGACGCCTGGCGGGCGGATTCTTTAGAATATACAGGCGGCAAAATAGAGCAGCCTATATTGGCGGTTTGGGGAGATGGAAATTTCCTTTCAGAGGAGAAGGAAAAGCAGATTCTTTTGCCGTCGGAGATGTTAGAAAGGGGTATTTATACTGATGTTGAATGAATTAAGACGCTTTTTTATAAGGATATTTGGAAAAAATGCTGAAAATGTATTCTATATTGGCGGCAGCGATGTACTGCCGCCGCCTCTTTCCAGGGAGGAAGAAAGGGAGATGCTTCAGGCCTACGCGAAGGGAAGTCAGGAAGCAAGGGCGATACTTATTGAGCGCAATTTGCGGCTTGTCGTATATATTGCGAAGAAATTTGAAAATGCAGGGGTTAATGTAGAGGACTTAATTTCTATTGGCACGATTGGTTTAATTAAAGCTGTCAATACTTTTAAGGTAGAGAAGAATATTAAACTTGCCACTTACGCGTCGCGGTGCATTGAAAATGAGATTCTTATGTATCTGCGCCGGGATGTGAAACGAAAAAGCGAGGTCTCTTTAGATGAGCCGCTGAATGTTGACTGGGATGGAAATGAATTGCTGCTATCGGATATTTTGGGTACTGAAAATGATGTGGTCAGCACGCATTTGGAGGAAGAAGTGAACCGAAAGCTGTTATATACAGCGCTGGATAAGCTTTCCTTGCGAGAAAAGCAGATTATGGATATGCGGTTTGGTTTGAAAAACGGCAAGGAGATGACGCAAAAGGAAGTTGCCGACGCTATGGGCATTTCTCAAAGTTACATATCGCGGTTGGAGAAAAAAATCATTGAACGTCTTCAACGGGAGGTGCAGAAACTGGGATAATTTGTTTCGCATGTTTTACACCGTCGAGCGCAATCTATACATATGAAACTATATAGAACAGGCTGGTGTGAATTATGGCGAACAAAGTAGAAATCTGCGGTGTAAATACCGCAAAGCTTCCGGTTTACAAGGACTATGAAATGCAGGAGATGCTTCTGGCGATTAAAGCCGGAGATATGGATGTAAGGGAAAAGTTTATTACGGGAAATCTGAGGCTGGTTTTGAGCGTGATCCAGAGATTTACAGGACGGGGAGAAAACCCTGACGACCTGTTTCAGGTAGGTTGTATCGGATTGATTAAGGCGCTGGATAACTTTGATTTGAGTCACGGTGTTAAGTTTTCAACCTACGCTGTACCGATGATTATCGGTGAAGTGCGCCGGTATCTGCGGGATAACAACAGTATCAGAGTATCCCGATCTTTAAGAGACATTGCATATAAGGCGTTGCAGGCGAGAGAACGGCTTTCTAATGAGCTTTCTCGAGATCCTTCTATCACTGAGATTGCGGAAGATATTGAGGTTCCCCGTGAAGACGTCGTTCTGGCATTGGATTCTATTCAAGAACCGATATCTTTGTTTGAACCGTTGTTCCATGACGATGGAGACGCGGTTTATGTTATGGATCAGGTGCAAGATACGAAGAATACTGACGAACGATGGATAGAGAATATTTCCCTGTCAGAAGCAATGAACAAATTGTCTCCGAGAGAAAAGCATATTCTGCAGATGCGCTTTTTCGAGGGGAAGACACAGATGGAAGTGGCAGAGGAGATTTCAATTAGCCAGGCCCAGGTATCAAGACTTGAGAAAAACGCGTTGAAATATATGCGGAAATATGTTTGAGACCTAACCCGATTGTTCCGATGCGTAAGCAGAAGGAAGAATCGTTGGTAGGTCCAACGTCAGGGTTTCCCAAGAAGCCAAGGCGCAGCCGCAGGTTGATTGGAAGAAACCTACGGCGAGAGAAAAAGCTAACCCGATTGTTCCGATGCGTAAGCAGAAGGAAGAATCGTTGGTAGGTCCAACGTCAGGGTTTCCCAAGAAGCCAAGGCGCAGCCGCAGGTTGATTGGAAGAAACCTACGGCGAGAGAAAAACCTATTCCTATAGCTGTTTCATATGATGAATTTTGGCGGTGATAGAGATGGTTTCGTAGAAATCCATATCACTTTTTCCATAGGGAATCAGCTCTTTCAGTTTGCCAATACGATAGCGGATGGTATTTTCGTGTACGAACATAGCCTCCGCTGTTTTTTTGCAGTCCATCTGATATGCTGTGAACGTGAGCATGGTATCCAGTAGGCAGGTGTTGTTTTGGGCGTCAGATTCTAAAATCGGCAGGGTGATATCCTGGTAAAACTGTTCCAGGGACGGACTGCCCAAAAGATCCGCCAGAATGCGGGCGACGCCCAGTTCACTGTACATGATTCTCCCTTGCTGATCGGGGCTGCCGGCAGTGATACAGAGCAGACTTTCTGCAATCGCTCTGCCTGTGTCGTCCAGCTTGTGGGGATTGCTGATACCAATCCGAGCGCCCTGTAAGGCGGTATAAATCTGCGACGCGGTATGCTGTACCGTTTTAGAAGCTGCGTCGGCTCTGCTGTCGGAATAGGAGAGGAGAAACAGAATCCCACCGCGAAATTCTGCAGCAAAATGCCTGAGATCACGAATTACCGAAGACATGAGATTGACCTTGGTACTTGGCGGAAGCGTTTGATCTGTTTGCGCAAAGAGCGCCGTAATATTTTGCTGAAAGGAGGGATTCAGCTCCTGCAGCAAACGCCTTTTTTTATCGGAGGAACTGCTGCGGCTTAAGATGGTTTCTAGTTTTTCTTCTATGGTATTCTTCTGTTCCATGGCGATTTTACATTCCATGATACTTGCGATCACCAACGAATAGGGCGTACGGCAGTCCAGAAAAATAACCGGAAGTCCCGCCTCGTCGCAAAGGGCTGTCGCTTCCCGCGGCAGAGTATGCATATATTCATCAAAGACAATCAGGGCAGCGCTTTTTTGGGAGATCAGATAGCGCAGTGTATGCATGATATAATCGGTGTCGTCTTTGCCATAGTAAAAGAACGTCAGATAGACATCTCCGGGAAAGAGCTGAATGTCGGTATCAATCTCGCTGATAGGATTGTCGTAAACGTTGATATAATGAATTTCATTTTGCAGTCCGCTTTTGCCTGCAGCCAGACGGTAGTCGCTGAAGATGTCCAGATGAAGGATGTCCGAAACGGTGATTTTTTTCATTTTTTGCCTCTTTTCGACAGTGGTATTTGTATAAATTATAAATGAAAATGGAGAAAAAGCAATACTAGATTGTGAAAACCACAAAAATAAGCGGTATTTATTCGTAGCGCCCATAATGACAAGTTATCTGAAAATTGATATGATTGGTGCAATCAAAGAAAAGGAGTTTTTACTATGTCTGAAGAAAACAAGAAGTCAATGGAGGACTTTGCTCTGGAACGAGTAAAGCCTGAGGACCGAAAAGGCTGGGTTTCACTGGCAGCTGTGCAGACCGGCCTGTTTATCTGTGTACCGAGCCTTTTGCTGGGCGCGATTCTGTCAGCGTCTATGCCGCTGTGGCAAGCCCTTGCAGCGGGAATTATCGGATATCTGCTTACGATTTTCATCTCTTTCTTTCTGGGGATGCAGGGAGCAGATTTGGGGATTCCCAGTGCAGTGATTACTTGCTCTACTTTCGGGACAAAGGGTGCAAGAATTTTAATCAGTTCTCTGCTTGCCATCTCGATGATCGGCTGGTTCGGCATCAACTGCAACGTATGCGGCGAAGCCTTTTCCAACCTGATGCACATCGCGACCGGCGTAGAAATTCCGGTGAGTATATCCTCTATCGCATGGGGCGTCATTATGCTGCTGAGCGCCGTATTCGGCATGAACGCGCTGAAAAAGCTGGATTCTGTTTCCATTCCGCTGCTGGTAATCATTATGGTACTCGGTACGGTCATGGCGTTCAGAAAATTTGGATCAGCAGGACTTGCCGTAGAAGTAGAACAGTCTATGACCATGATGCAGGGTATCGGACTTTCCTTTAGCTTTACAGCGGTCGCAGCGGTCACTTGCTCCGATATCACCAGATTCCAGAAGAGCAGAAAAGAAACCATTAAGTCCACATTCTGGGGCATTCTGCCTGCAGCCATTTTTACCCTGGTGCTAGGCATTTTGATGACAAAGGTAGCGGCGGATTACGATATTTCTTCGGTACTGGCAACGGTAGGACTGCCGTTTCTGGGGATTATCGTACTGATTCTGGCAACCTGGACCACCAATTCCCTCAACGCATATTCTGCGGGACTGGATGTGGTGATGACCTTTAATCTGCCGGATAACAAGAGAAAGCTGGCGACCCTGGTGACCGGTCTTGTAGGCATCGTCCTGGCAGTGCTGGGCATTCTGGGCCACATTGAATCATTCCTGAGCCTGCTGTCCTATGTGTTCTCCGCCATGGGCGGCGTCATGATGGCGGACTACTGGATTGTTGGAAAAGGGAAACCGGAAAGCTGGCACAGAGTGGAAGGCTTCAACTGGACAGGTATTCTTTCGACGATCATTGCCATCGCCATTGCTGCTTTTGTGGTCAAGGTCGACTACTCTGGTCTGCTCTGGGGACTGATCGTTTACCTGATTGTAGAGAAATTCATTCCGTCAAAGTCGAGAGAACTGGACGGAACCGTAGAATAGTTTAGAAAGATATGAGGAGGATAACATCATGAGAAAGCTAGAAAAACAGGAAATTATTGATCTTCTTTACGGCTGCACCATCGTAGGCACCGGCGGAGGCGGCGATCTGGATCTGGGACTTCGTACCATGGAAGAAGACTTTGCCCAGGGTAAGGATCTGTACATGGCAAGTGTGGATGAGGTACCTGATGATGCTTACATCGCAGTGCCGTACATGTGCGGCTCTCCGGCTTCCCTGGAAGGCGGCGGAGAGGAATATGCTCATCTGCCACTGCTGGGATATCCGGAATCTCTGCTGGCGTTCCGCACCTTAGAGGATTACTTCGGTCAGAAGTTTTTCGGCGCGGTTTCTACGGAGCTGGGCGGTGCGAATACGGCATTTGCCCTTCACGCAGCCTGCCAGCTGGGTGTGCCGATTATTGATGCGGACCCGGCAGGTCGTTCTGTGCCGGAACTGCAGCACAGCACCTTCTTTGTAAAGGACATTCCGATGGCGCCCATTGCACTGGCGACCCAGTTTGGCGACGCTATGATTGTAAAGGATATTGTGGACGACATGCGTGCAGAAGACATTGTTAGAAGCGTAGCTGTTGCCAGCGGAAATAAAATTGGCGTGGCAGATCATGCCATTACCGGAAAGCAGCTCCGCGGCGCGATTATTCCAAATGCCTTGTCTTACACGTTGAAGCTGGGTGAGGCTCTTCGGAAAGCAAGAGAAAATGGAGAGGATGTTGCGGAAAAGGTTTGTGAGGCAGGAAACGGCAAAGTGCTGTTCCGCGGTATCGTGAAAGAGTGGAAGGTAGAAGAAACCGGCGGTTTCATCTATGGAGATACCGTGCTTGCGGGCACCGGCGCATATGAGGGGCATGAATACAAGGTTTGGTATAAGAATGAACATTTGGTTTCTTATCTGGACGGTGAAGTGGATATTACAGTGCCGGATCTGATCTGCGTAGTAGATAAAGACGGCACACCGGTGACCAATCCAAACTATGAGAACGGCATGGAACTGACCGTATTTGTTCTGCCGGCGCCGGAAATCTGGAAAACCAAAAGAGGGCTTGAGGTCTTCGGTCCGAGAAGTTTCGGCTTTGATTTTGACTATGTACCTTTTAACGAAAGATAAGAGGCGCAGGTGATGAAGCTGAAATTTATCATTCCTGTGGTAGGAGATTATTCTGACTACAGCGAAGAACTTGCCGCGTATCTGAAGCCTCATCTGATGCCGGAAACGGAACTGGAATTTTCCAGTCTGCAATATGGGTTTGAAACGGTGGAGACAGAGCTTGCCGGCATGGTAAACGGTAGCCAGGTCGTCATGGCAGTAAAGGATGATGGAAATTTTGACGGCGTCTTTGTGGACTGCTTTGATGATCCGGGCGTTTATGGTCTCAGGGAAATGGGACGTATCCCTGCCGTAGGACCTTATGAAGCGGCGGTAACGACGGCCCTTTCTCTTGGAGAGCGAATCGGCATCATTACTACCGATCAGGCAGGCATTTTGAATGAAGAAAAGAAGGCGCGAAATCTCGGTGTGTCAGACCGTATTGTTTCCATTCGCGCGCTGGATCTGATGGTGGAAAACATCAAAGTGGAAAAAGACACATTGCTTGCCGCTTTGGCGGATCTGTGTACGGAGATGGCAACACAGGATCGTGTCAGTGTGATCTGTCTTGGCTGCACAGCCATGTACTATATCTATGAGGATTTGCTGCAAATTCTTGCAGACAGGAAGGTTTGCGTCAATGTGATCGAACCAGTGCGAAACGGCTGTGTGGCGCTGGAATCCATGGTTCGGATGGGTTACAACAATTTTATTCCCGGCGGCGTATCCTTTGATACGCTACACTGGACGCAGGCAGAAGGGTAGACGCAGACAGCATTTTCGTGTATAATAAAATGCAAGGAACTATATATTGCAAAATATAGGAGGATTGTGCAAAATGATTGAGAGCTTACAGAAACTGCTCGCCGTTCCCAGTGTCACCGGAACGCCGGAGGTGTATGATGCCCTTGGCTGCGCACTAGGTATTTGCGAAGAACTGGGCTTCCGTACGAAATATGTGGACGGAAAGCTGGGCTATGCTGAGATCGGCGGGGGAGAAGAACTGATGGGGATTCTCTGTCATCTGGACGTGGTGCCTGCGGGAGAGGGATGGAACTTTCCGCCTTTTGCCGGTACGGTAAAGGGAGACCGCATTTATGGGCGTGGCGTGATGGACGATAAAGGGCCTGCTATGGCAGCGATTTATGCCATGAAGGATGTGCTGGATTCCGGAAGAAAGCTGAAAAAGCGAGTGCGTATCATCTTTGGCGTCATGGAGGAATGCGGCGACTGGGAAGATATGGAGTATTATAAATCCTGCGAGGAAATTCCATCTTTCGGATTCACGCCGGATGCTGACTTCCCTGCAATTTACGGAGAAAAAGGAATCCTGATGGCGGTATTATCCATGGATGCAGCTAAAGCCGGTTTTTCAGAGATTGCCGGCGGCGACGCGCCGAACATGGTAGCGGCGTGGGCAAAGGGCGTATTGCCGGATGGCACTGTTTTTTCTGAAACAGGAAAGGCAGCCCACGGCAGCACGCCGGAAGATGGAGAAAACGCTATCACCAAGCTGATGGAAAAGGCTGCCGCAAAAGACTGTCACTTTGCCAAAGTGTATATGGATAAAATCGGCTGGCGGCTGGACGGCTCCGGCTGCGGCATCGGTCTTTCTGATGCTGCCAGCGGCGGACTGACCTTTAATGCCGGAAAGATTTCCATGGAGGACGGAAAAGTGCAGCTGGCGGTGGATATTCGCTATCCGGTAACCTATGCGGAAGAAGATGTGGTTCAAAAGCTGCGGGAAAATTTCGCTGAGGCGGAGATTGCAGTGGAAATCGCAGCGGCGATGCAGCCGGTGTATATGGATCAAAACGGACCTGTGATCGGAAAGCTGATGGAAGCTTACGTGGAGGTGACCGGTGATGATACACCGCCGCAGCTGATCGGCGGCGGTACTTACGCCAGAGCCATGGAGAATATCGTAGCTTTCGGTCCGGCGTTTCCGGGCAGAGAGCTGACGGAACATCAAGCCAACGAGTGGATCTTTGTAGAGGATTTGGAAAAAGCACGGGAAATCTACCGGCTCGCCATCGAAAAACTAGCTTGTGAATAGATGAAAATCAAATAGGAACTGCTGCTTCTGCAGTTCCTATTTGATTGCGGTGCGCCCGCTGCATAGAACGAAGTGTTGCGTTTGCCGTGAGCATGATGAGACCGACTCTTGAAAAACAGGCAGTCAGATGGTATACTGATTGCATCATATTTATGAAAATGGAGCAAAGATTACTATGTTGAAGAATAAAACTGTTCTCTTAGGTGTTAGCGGAGGTATTGCGGCATACAAGTGCGCCTCTCTTGTCAGCAGTCTTGTAAAGGCAGGTTCAGAGGTACATGTGATTATGACGGAGCATGCCTGCAATTTTATCAATCCCATTACCTTTGAAACGCTGACAGGAAACAAGTGTATTGTAGATACCTTTGATCGGAATTTTCAGCACAGCGTGGAGCATGTGGCTCTGGCGAAGAAGGCTGATGTGTTTTTGGTCGCGCCAGCGACGGCGAACGTGATGGCAAAGCTGGCCCACGGACTGGCTGACGACATGCTGACGACAACCTTTCTGGCATCTACCTGTCCGAAAATCGTCGCGCCTGCCATGAACACCGCTATGTATGAAAATCCTATCACCCAGGATAATATGGAAATTTTACGGAGTTATGGCATCGAAGTGATTGCGGCGGCTTACGGCTATCTTGCCTGCGGTGACACAGGCAGCGGTAAAATGCCTGAACCAGAGGTGTTATTTGCATATATCGAAAAGGCCATTGCTCGTGAAAAGGATATGATAGGAAAACGAGTATTGGTTACTGCCGGTGCAACCAGAGAGCCTATGGATCCGGTGCGTTTCATTACCAACCATTCCAGCGGCAAGATGGGATTTGCTCTTGCCAGGGAGTGCATGCTGCGCGGCGCGGAGGTTACTGTGGTAAAAGCGGCGACAACAGCGCTTGTACCGATGTTTGTAGACGTAGTGCCGGTGGAAAGCGCGGCGGACATGTTTGAAGCAGTGGTTTCGCGAAGCAAAGACTCGGATATCATCATCAAAGCTGCCGCGGTCAGCGATTACACGCCTGTCAATGTCAGCGATCAGAAAGTGAAGAAGAAAGACGGCGACCTTTCCATTCCTATGAAACGAACCCAGGATATTTTAAAGTATCTGGGAGAGCATAAGCGGGAAGGGCAATTCCTCTGCGGCTTCTCTATGGAAACAGAAAATATGCTGGAGAACTCCAAAGCGAAGCTGGCGCGTAAAAACGCTGATATGATTGTGGCGAATAATCTGAAGGATGACGGCGCGGGATTTGGCACGGACACCAATCTTGTAACATTGATTACAAAGGAAGGCGCAGAGCCGCTTTCACTGATGGGAAAGGATCAGGTTTCAAAGGCCGTGGTGGATGCGATTTTGAGATCGATAGAGTAAACTCATAGTGATGATTGACAAATAGAATAACTGTGCTATAATAAAAATGCAACTGATTTGCAATTTCGATCTGGTTGCATTTTTAATTTGTCTTCGGAGCATCCTATTTGAAGTTGAATGGAGGAGAGCGGGCATGCTGGAGGTTGTTTTAGATGGATTTAAGGATAGTGTCAAACTGATCCCGTTTTTATTTTTAACCTATTTAGTTATGGGAATTTTACAGCATGCAGCAAGTGACAGGCCGCAGCGCTTGATAAAAAAGGCCGGTAAATTCGGGCCGTTATGGGGCGGTATTCTTGGGGCGTTTCCTCAGTGTGGATTTTCGGCTGCCGCCTCCTATTTCTATATGGGGAGAGTTTTGACACTGGGCACTTTGATTTCTATTTATATGTCGACCTCTGATGAAATGCTGCCGATTTTGATTTCCGAAAAGGTTGAGATAGGAACGATCGCGGGGATATTGGGAATGAAGATCGTGATTGGCATGATCAGTGGTTTTTTGATAGAGATTCTTTTCGGATGGCTGGCACGGAAGAAAAAAGCGCCGAAAAGCTTTGAACACTCCCAGGATAATTGCTGCAGCTGTGCGGGCAGTATATTTCAGGAGGCGGCGCATCATACGCTGAAGGTTTTTTTCTTTGTATTGATTATTTCCCTGGCAATTGGTTTTGTGATTTATATGGTTGGTGAGAATAGCTTAAAGGCTCTGTTTTCTAACGTTCCATTCGTTGGCGAGGCCATAGCGGGATTGGTAGGTTTGATTCCCAACTGTGCCGCTTCAGTGATTATTACGCAGCTATATTTGGACGGTATTATTACAGCGGGGCCTATGATGAGCGGACTTTTGGTGAGCGCCGGCGTAGGACTTCTGGTATTGTTTAAAGAAAATCATCACATGAAGGAAAACCTGATCATTGCAGCGTTTCTCTATGGCGGCAGCGTTGCATGGGGCGTGGTGATTGATTTTTCAGGCATTACATTTTAGAGGGAGCATGTAGACATGATGAAACGAGAGTATAAGACCCATAACAGAGCAAAAATCAAAGAATTTTTGAAAGAGAACTGCGACAGGTCAGTGACTGTTCGGGAGATTGACGCGCATCTGCAGGCTCTGGACTGTCCTGTCAATGTGACTACCATTTATCGTTATCTGGATAAATTGGAAAAAGACGGACATCTGATGAAATATACTGGGGAAAAAGGAGATAAAGCAACTTATCAGATCATAGAGCCAGAGCAGGGATGCGACGCGCATCTTCATCTTCAATGTGTCAGCTGCGGTGCGGTGATACATTTGAATTGCAGCTTTATGGAGGAGATAGCAGATCATATCAGCCAGGAGCATGAATTCTCTCTGCAGTGCAGGGGGTCTGTTATTTATGGGCTCTGCAGCAAATGCCGTCCGGAGCAAAGAGCGCATCGGCAGGCCGCGGGGAGAGACGGATGCAAGAAATAATCCTGTAATTATGAACGAAAAAATAAATAAAACAGGCGCAGCATATAGTCGAAAGTGCATACATATAATGAGAGGCAAGATAGGAAAGGTGTGATTCATGCATGGACGAATATGACGGGCCGTGTAATTTTATGAAATATTTCGGCATTGTTCAGTTGTTTTTAACTGAACTGTGCCTTTTTGTGTTTTTTGGTAATACTAAAATCAAATGGAAGTTGGAGGATGAAATATGTTAGGCGCGTTGTTTTTACAAGTGATATTGATTTTTTTAAACGCTACGTTTGCAAGTGCGGAGATTGCCGTTATATCTATGAATGATACACGACTGCTGGCAAAGGCAGAGCGTGGTGATAAGCGAGCCATGCGATTGTTTAGGCTGACGCGGCAGCCGGCCAGATTTCTCGCTACGATTCAGGTGGCAATCACGTTAGCGGGACTTCTAGGCAGCGCTTTTGCTGCTGAAAGCTTTGCAGAACCTCTGGTAAAGCAGATATCTGCAGTTGTGCCGCAGATATCCGTATCTGTGTTAAAATCGGTGTCTGTAATTTTAATTACGCTCATTCTGGCTTATTTCAATCTGGTATTTGGCGAACTAGTTCCTAAACGCATCGCGATGAAAAAGGCTGAAGCCTTAGGCCTTGCTCTGTCGGGTCTGCTTCACGGTGTATCAAAGGTATTTGCGCCGCTGGTGTTTTTGCTGACGCTGTCTACAAACGGCGTCCTCAGACTTTTGGGAATTGATCCGGAAGAAGATGAGGAAAAGGTATCAGAAGAAGAAATTCGAATGATGCTGACAGCAGGAAACAAACAGGGAATTATTGATGAGGATGAAAGTCAGATCATTGAGAATGTGTTTGAGTTCGACGATATTACAGCGGAACAGATTTGTACTCATAGAGTTGATATCGCTTGTTTGGATACGGAAGATGATATGCAAGCCTGGGAGAAGATCATTTATGAAGGCAGATATACTTATTATCCCGTTTGTTCAGGAAATATTGATGAAATCGTAGGCGTTTTAGACACAAAGGATTATTTTCGCATAGAGGCAAAGGATCAAGCTGAGATTGTAAAAAAAGCGGTCAAAAAGGCATATTTCATACCTGAAACGATGAAGGCCAATGTGTTGTTTCGCAATATGAGGAAAAAAAGATGCTATTTTGCCTTGGTGATTGATGAATACGGCGGATTATCAGGCATTGTAACACTGCATGATTTAATGGAAGCATTAGTGGGGGATCTTTATGATGCGGAAGATCAAAGAGAGGAAACGATTCGCTATTTAGGTGAGAATCGATGGGAGGTCTATGGCTGCGCGGATGTTAGCGAGGTGAGCCAGGCGTTAGGTGTTTCGCTGCCAGAAAAGCTATATGATACTTTCGGCGGTTTTCTTTGTGGAATTTTGGATGAGATACCGGAAGATGGAGCGGAACTGTTTGTAGAAACAGAATGTTTAAGAATTCAGATTCTCAGTGTTGAGAATCACAGGATTGGAGTTACCACTGTAGAGAAAAAGAACGAAATCCCTGAGAAATCACCTGGACAAAATTAACGTTTTACAAAATGTCTCCAAGCTTTTTCGTGCGCTTGTAAGGTTTGTGCTTTGTGAAGAAGACATTGTTGCTGTTCATCTGTCAATCTGCTGAAAATACTGAGAAGACGAGGAAGTTGGTTATCCGTGTAGTCGGTAAAGAGAATATGATCAGAGAAGGATTTTTTAGGATCTCCGAGCAAGGTGTCTATTGTGATTCCGTAAAACTGGGCGAGATCCATAAGGCTTTCTGTATGCGGTATCATTCTGCCGGTTTCATATTGAACATATGTGCAGCGGCATACATGGAGAACCTTAGCTATATCGGATTGTGTATAGCCGAAAACCGTTCGGATATACCGCAGGTTTTCGGCTATTTGCGAGTTTCGGTCTTTGTTCTCCAAGTTGGCTACCTCCTGTTCATGGAATCCTTTCTATATATAAAGAGACGTTAGTCTAAGGAAAAGTTTCACTTTTTTTCGACAAATTTCGAGATTTGTTGGATTTCCAGACAAAGCCGAAGTTTTGATATTTGCGGATGTTAAATGTCATATTTATAATGAGGCATATAGAATGTAACAGGAGGCAGGAGATTGATGAACATATGGAATCATAAATTAGGCAGAATGGCTTTTTCAAAAGCGATAGACGCGTCATATGGCAAAATGGGAAGGGACCGGCAGAAGGTTATCAGCGATATGCTTCGTATGGCGGAAGGATATGTTGAGAAAACAGATGTAGATATCGATTTTGATCGGCTGCAAAGGCTTACAATGGATGAAAACAGCGCGCTTTCTAAATACATTGGAAGATTTTTTGAAGAACTGGATAAGAACGTTTTGAAGACGGCGATTTTGAACCTGGGCTACGAGGCGATGTTTTGCGGTACGAAAACGATGGAGGACGCTCGTAAAGAGCATGACTGCAATGTACCGTGGCTGATTTTAATGGATCCAACCAGCGCCTGCAATCTTCAATGTGTCGGTTGCTGGGCTGCAGAATATGGTAATAAGCTGAACCTGACTTTTAAGGAAATGGATCGCGTGATCCGGCAGGGCAAGGAGCTGGGGATCTATTTTTACATGTACACTGGTGGAGAACCTTTGGTGCGAAAGGATGATTTAATCAGATTATGTGAAACGCATCCAGATTGTGCGTTTATGGCTTTTACCAATGGCACGTTGGTAGATCAGGCGTTTTGCGATCAGCTGAAGCAGGTAGGAAATCTGTATCTTGCTATTAGCCTAGAAGGCAGCGAGGAGGTTAATGACCTGCGGCGTGGAAATGGCGTTTACAGCAAAGTTATGCGCGCCATGGATTTATTGAAAAAGAATGGATGTCTTTTTGGAACGTCTATTTGCTATACCCGTCAAAATATAGAAAAGGTAACATCTGATGATTTTATTCATATGGAGATAGAGAAAGGTGTGAAATTTTCGATGTATTTTCACTATATGCCTGTAGGCAGCGACGCTTCAACTGATTTGCTGCCTACGGCCGAACAGCGTCTGTATATGTACCGCCGCGTTAGAGAGATACGGGATATGGAAGAAGGGCAAGGTATGTTCTGCTTTGACTTTCAAAATGACGGAGAATATGTGGGAGGCTGCATTGCGGGAGGCAGAAACTATTTTCATATCAATGCTAACGGCGATGCTGAACCGTGTGTATTTGTTCATTACTCTAACGCAAATATAAAAGAAAACAGTTTGCTTGAAATTCTCCATTCACCTATTTTTATGGCGTATCACGATAATCAGCCTTTTAATGACAATCATTTAAGGCCATGTCCTATGCTGGAGAATCCGGATATTCTGCCGGAGCTGGTAAGGAAAACCGGCGCAAAATCTACGGATCTTGCATCTCCGGAGACGGCGGAGTCGCTGTGCGGTAAATGCCGGGGTTATGCTGATACGTGGAAGACTGCGGCAGACACCCTTTGGTCAAAAAGGGAAAAATAATGGATTTTGACGTGAAAGCTGTCCTGCGAGGCGGCTTTCTTTTTCTTTTGACATGCGATAACAGATAAAACCTGTTGAAGAAACGCGCGGCAGGTGCTATACTGGGATAGTAATGAATCTTAACGGAGGTAGAAGATGATCTATACAAAAGAAGTCGAGAACATGTGCATCGTGAACAGGGATGCCAATCATGGACCTGCCCCGATTCCGGAAGAAGGAAAATGGGTGCAGGCGAAGGAAATCAAGGACATTTCTGGTCTGACCCATGGTGTGGGTTGGTGCGCGCCGCAGCAGGGCGCCTGCAAGCTGACGTTGAATGTGAAGGATGGCATTATCCAGGAAGCACTGATCGAGACGCTGGGATGTTCCGGTATGACTCACTCTGCGGCTATGGCAGGTGAGATTCTGGTCGGAAAGACCATTTTGGAAGCGCTGAACACAGATTTGGTCTGTGATGCAATTAATACAGCAATGCGGGAGCTGTTCCTGCAAATTGTTTATGGCAGAAGCCAGTCGGCATTTTCGGAAGGAGGACTTGCCGTTGGCGCGGGACTTGAGGATCTTGGTAAAGGAACCAGAAGTCAGGTGGGAACCATCTTCTCCACTGCGGCAAAGGGACCTAGATATCTGGAATTAGCAGAAGGCTATATTCTGGAAGAGGGTTTGGACGAGAACGACAATATTATCGGATATAAATACGTAAATCTGGGACGCATGATGGATTTCATCAAGGACGGCGTAGACCCTATGGAAGCCATTGAAAAAGCCAGCGGCGAATATGGCAGATTTAGCGAAGCGGTCAAGAAGATCGATCCGCGGAAGGAATAGGAGGAGTCAGGGATGGAATTGTTTGAAAACTATGATAGAAGGATCGCCGGAATCGAGGCGGTTATGAAAGAATACGGAATCAAGGATCTGGAAGAAGCGCGTAAGATGTGCACAGATAAAGGCTTTGATCCATATGAAATTGCAAAGGGCATTCAGCCGATCTGTTTTGAGGATGTCTGCTGGGCATATGTGCTCGGCGCTGCCATTGCTATGAAAAAGGGCGCGGTGACTGCGGCGGAAGCAGCAAAGGCCATCGGTGAGGGATTGCAGGCATTTTGCATTCCAGGCTCTGTGGCTGATGACAGAAAGGTCGGAATTGGTCATGGCAATTTGGCCTCTATGCTGCTCAGTGAGGAAACGGAGTGCTTTGCTTTTCTTGCAGGTCACGAATCCTTTGCGGCGGCAGAAGGCGCGATCGGTATCGCCAACTCAGCTAACAAGGTCAGAACAAAACCTCTGCGGGTTATTCTGAACGGTCTTGGAAAGGACGCCGCCCTGATTATTTCCAGAATCAACGGATTCACATATGTGCAGACGGAATTTGATTTCTATACAGGCGAACTGAAGATTGTTAAGGAAACGCCGTATTCTAAAGGCGACCGCGCTAAGGTAAAGTGCTATGGCGCTTTTGACGTAAGAGAAGGCGTTGCTATCATGCATCACGAAAATGTAGACGTGTCTATTACTGGAAATTCTACTAATCCGACGAGATTCCAGCATCCTGTTGCGGGAACCTATAAGAAGGAGCGGGTTCTGGAAGGCAAGAAGTATTTCTCTGTTGCGTCGGGCGGAGGTACAGGAAGAACGTTGCATCCGGACAACATGGCGGCAGGACCTTCTTCCTACGGTATGACGGATACCATGGGAAGGATGCATTCCGACGCGCAGTTCGCGGGCTCATCTTCTGTGCCTGCACATGTTGAAATGATGGGATTCTTGGGTATGGGCAACAACCCGATGGTTGGCGCAAGCGTGGCTGTCGCGGTTGCCGTGCAGGAAGCTTGTAAGGGTTGAGAAACCGATTTTTATAGTAGATAAAACGACTTCGGGAGATTTTCCCGAAGTCGTTTTTTCACGTCTGATACAGGGAATGATCAAAGGGCGTCAGCGCTAAGGTCCCCAATGTATATTGATGCCGTTTGTTTCCTGACCGTATACCCGGCCGCTTTGATCCAGACTGTTTTCATAATAGCCAGCGTAAACCAGTCCGGATGATTCATAGACCAGCAGGTAGACAGAGTTAAGCGGAGTAAGTCCGTTCTGCAGGGACATCATACCGAGGGCCAGCCGATTGTCTGAATAGTCCATCGCCAGAAAATCAGCTGAGATTTCATCATTCCTCTCTGTTTCTTCCGGCAGGTACAGTTGATCTGTGAGAAAGCGCCTGTAACGTCCGCGTTCTTTGACAAAACAGTGAATCTTTTTGTTGTTTTGCACAGCCATATAGAACGATTTGTTTTGATAAGTATCAAAGAGCAGAGGATCCTTGTCAATATCCGCTGTTTTTCCCATAGAAAGCTTTTGTTTTTTTTTCATGGTATCGCGGTCTATAACCGTCAAATAGCAACGTCCCTGTTCATAGGTTATGAGAAGCAGTTCATCTTCATCTGTGCTGGTTGTAAGAGATAGAGCGCGGGCGTCCTCAGCAAGAGGATATGCCAGATGAGCGTGCTTCATATCGTAGTTGTAGACTGTTTTATTCGATACGATCTGCGTGTCTTCTACGTATGGGATAAAGTGTATTCCGCGCATATCTTCAGGCATAGCGTAGTCGTCGCTTGAACAGAGGGTCAGATAAGCGCCCTGGGGTGAAGTAAGACTGACTGGATGGTTCGTGTAGGAATAATATCCTGACCAGGGACGGGAACCGTTAAACTCACAGGTGACATGGATGATTTCGCCGTCGCTGTTTCTCAGGACATCAACCGTATAGTAGGCGTCGTATACAGGCAGTCTGAAATACGAGTTTATCTTTTCATTCTCCGGTTGCTGCTCACGAACATTATAATCGGGGTGAGATATTTGCAGCGACACGGGATAGTAGGTGAAATACTTGTTCAAGGGTAATCTTATATGCTTGTCATCGCCTGTATCCGCTTGTTTTACAGCATCCAAAAGTAGCGGACCCATGGTTGAATCCCTGTAGAAGTCGGCATTTTTATCAGAGAAATTGTAAGAGACACCTATGCTTTCAGCCAGAGCATCCGCCAAAAAGGGAACTATTCTGTTTTTATCCTCCCCTTCAGGCGGTGTATGTTCGAAGCGAAACGCAGCGGTATACTTTAGGCTTTCATTGATATCATAACGGGTTTCCCAGTGCAGACAATCCTGAAACAGGCTTCGGCTCGTTATGGTGACGCCTGCCGCCTTGTCTCGGTCGCCAGCCAGGACTGTTTCGGTAACTGTGACCTGCTCCTTTAGTCCGTTAATAGAAAATCCGGTATAGAGGATGAAGCAAGCTGCCAGAGCGGAAAACAGACATAAGAGTACGGCGCTTCTACGCATTTTCATACACCTCCCGAAAACCATGACGGCAGTCATGGATCATAATGACTAGTGAATAAAGTTCGATGACGATACATGCGGCTAACATGAATAATTTTGCCCCGGAGACAAAAGAACCGGTAGCGCTGCGGGAAAAGGAAACAAAAGTACATACGGCCAGTAAAGGCGCCGCGAAATTGAATCGTCCGTGAAGCTGCTTTAGAGCGAACAGCGACGCGCTGACCGCGGCGCTGATGATAAGGATTATATTTTCTATGTGCAGCCAGATATCGTCCAGAGGGAGAAGGCTGTGAAATACAGGTACTTCGTAGGCTGCCAGGAAAACGCCCAGATAAGAGGACGCGATATGCGGCTCATGCATAAAAATTCTGGACAGTATCAGCAGAAGTCCCAGCTGGAACGCCCAGAAAATCATGATGACGAAGACATTGCAGAGCATCCAGATCCAGGGAAGAAATCTTTCTGACAGAGGAAGTCTGTACAGAGTGTATCTCATCCGGTTAGAACCCTTTGCGCTGCAGATGCCGCAGAGCAAAGCATACATGCACGCAGCAGACAAACCAAAGACCAGCGTAATGTGACCTTCATCTATAACATCATTTAGCGTGAAATTATAGATGCCTTGTTCAGCGTATTTATGAAGCACGACTTTGAATAGAGAGATTTCAACCGCGGCGGTTACAGCTAAAAGCAGGGAAAGCTTTGGCAGAATTCGCTGGGCGGCGTATGCGAAAATGGAATTGTATTTTTGCACGAGATCACTCCCTTTCTTCTGTCATAGCCGACAAAGCGCGGCTGACTCGATCCTGCTTGTAGCGGTAGGTTTCTTTTACGAATTGCAGCAGTGTTTTCCCTGTCTCGTCTAATTTATCCATAGAAGTATCTGCCGCCAAAGTCCCACGATGGATTAAAATTGCCCGGTCTATAAATTTTTCTACTTCTTCCAGAAGGTGTGTGGACAGTAGAATGGTTTCTTCCGGCTCTAATATACCCAGGAGTACCTTGTAGAAATCTTCACGGTTGAATACATCGTTGCCAGAGAAGGGTTCGTCCATCAAAATGTAGTCCGCGCCCTGGGAAAGGGCCAGAATTACTTCAAATTGATTTTGCTGTCCGACAGAAAAGTTTTTTAGCGCTTTCTTCTCCGGTAGCTGGAAAAACTCCATCAAGCCGTGGTATCGTTTATTACGAAAACCAGGAAATTGCATTTGATAGAATTCCTGATGCTGTTGAGGCGTAAGCGCGGAAAAAAATGAGTGTTCTCCGGTGGCAAAGGATATGCGAGAAATATTCTGATGGGTGATTGGCGCGCTGTCCAGCGTAATGTTCCCCTGATATCGCAGGAAGCCCAATATGCATTTCATCAGAGTGGTTTTGCCTGCTCCATTTTCACCGAATAAGCCGATGATCTGTCCCTGCGGTATTGCTAGAGAGATGTCGTTTAGCGCCTTTTGTCCGCTGTATTTTTTCGTTACATTTTTTATTTCAATCATGGCGGATCTCCTTTACATGAACCAAAAGTTTTTCCATTGCCCTGGCGTCATGCAGGCGGCGGGGGTCAGGGTTACATATAGCAGATAGAAAAGACAGATGAGCAGGCATGCTGTAATCGCCGACGCTGCAAGACCGACGCACGGCATTGTGAGACAGCGTTTTGCCAGTTCATACTTTGATGGAAGTCGTTTCATCAGATAGATGCTTTTGCTGTTCTGTGTATGATAACGATAGTGATATAAGGCAAGAGGAATCATAGACAGAGCCAGTATCAAAAAGCCGGTCAGGGTATAATCCATCAGGACCTTAAAGTCTGGCATCTGCGCACCCGGCAGTATCGTTTTCGTAGAGCCGGCGGTGAAAAACAGTGCGTGATAGCAGTTTATGAAGCGGATTGGAAATACCAGACTGATCAGGATACTTGTGATAAGACCGGCGATCAGAGCGGATCGTTCCTTTTTCCAGGAGATACCAAGAGGAACACTGTCTTCTGCTCTTTTTCGGTAAGCTTTGCCCGGCTTCTGAACCTGAGGCTGCGCCGTTCTATTTTTCATCATTTGATTCCTCCTTCCAGGCGGATTCAACTAGAGCTAACGCGTCGTTCATGCTGATACCCATTTGCTTCATACTCATAATCAGAGATTGGGTGTCTCTCGTTAAAAGCGAAGAACGAATGCGGCGTATTTTTTCTTCGTCAATTGTGACGCAGCTCTTTGCGCCACTGCGGGAAGCTATGATTCCTTCGTCTTCCAATATACGGTACGCCTTTTGTATGGTATTGGGATTTACGCCGATCCAGGCGGATAACACGCGCCGAGATGGCATTTCATCTCCATTTTCAATACTACCAGCCACAATACCCCTCTGAACAAAGTAAATAATTTGCTGATATATGGGACTGGTGTCTTCTATGAGAAAGTTGTCAAAGGAAATCAAAGGAATCACCTTCTCTATAAAAAAGTGTATTATTTAAATAATACGGTTAACTGTATTATACATATAGTGCAGTTAGAAGTCAAGCAGATATTTCCATGGGAGGGTAACAGAAAATAAAAAAGTTTCAGAGCTTGAACTGAAACTTTATAAAAACATATAATATTCTTTTAAGACGTACTGCTGTTTAAAATTCTTTTTTTAAAATGACAGAGGTTTGAGAATCTCCATAGATATTAATATGAGCGAGGAGCTGACTCAGTTGATCAGAATCTTCTACAGCGACCATGAGCAGCGCGTTGTAGGGTCCGATGATATGATGCATGGACAAAATGGACTCTTTCGCATGGCAGAATTCGCAGAATGCATCGTACTTTTTAAGATCAACGTTGACAGAAACCATGGCCTGAATGGACTTTCCCAGTTTAGAGTAGTTGATGTCAGCATGATATCCTCTGATGACGTCCTGCTCCTCCAGACGTTTAATGCGTTCTGTTACAGCAGGAGATGAAAGATTAACATTCTGTCCGATTTCTTTGATTGTGGATCTACCTTCTTTAGTTAGGTATTTAATGATATTGATATCTGTTGCGTCCATAGGATGCCTCCCTCAGTAGTTTACTAAAAGTATTTTACTGTATTTGTGAGAAAGGGTCAACTTGTTTTGAAGAAGTGTTTCGTAGGTAATTTTATCTTTTACTTTTGATAAAGGTGTGGTAAACTGATAGGGATAAAAATTGTCGCAGGGAGGAACATATGGAATATTTTTTCAGCCATATCGGATATATTATTGTCGTTGCTGTCGTGTTAGGTCTTGTTGGTTTTGCTACCGTAGTAATGGCGCAGAAAAATGAATCAGAGCGGGATATCAACGAGGAAAAGTGTAATTATCATTGTGGCAGCTGCCCGAATACTGAGTTTTGCCACAAAGAGGGAAAGAAAATAAATTCATAGATCATACGCGTATATAACTGGTAAAAAGCCGGGCCGCCGTTAACAGAATGTCTCTGTGGAAGCGGACCGGTTTTTGTATTAGCAAAAAAACATGATTTTCTCGGCAAAAACTCTTGATTTAACGCTTTAATATGGTAAAATGATGAAGTGCAAAAAAGCGGAAACCACCGTGATATGGCACGGAAAGCCGAAAGGAGTTATAGCAGGCAATGAAAATCAACCAGAACATCATGAAAAGTGGGGAACGAGCGACATTTCAGCTGCGTAGTCTTTACCAGCAGTATGGCTATCGTCAGTTCAAGGTGGGAAAGTTCGAGGAATATGAACTATATGTCAGAAATAAAGATTTTATCGCTTCTGACAGTATCATCACATTTAACGACCCGGGCGGTAAGCTGATGGCCCTCAAACCGGATTTAACGCTTTCTATCGTAAAGAATTACCATCCCGCAGAGGGATATGTAGAAAAGGTTTACTATAGCGAGAATATTTATCGTGGCGCGAAAGCATCCCATGGTTATAAGGAAATCCTGCAGACGGGGCTGGAGTGCATGGGAGATATCGACCTGTATCATCTGTGTGAGGTGACCATGCTTGCGGCAAAGAGCCTGGCGGCAATTGGAAGCGATCATGTATTGGAGATTTCCCATATGGGATTGGTTAAGTCTCTGCTGCAGGGGCTGGATGAGGAAGTGCAGGCGCAGATTATAAAGTGTATCGGCGAAAAGAACATACATGAGATCCATCAGATCTGCCATACACATCACATAGATAAAGAAATAGACGAATCCTTAGAAATCCTGGTGTCCACCTATGGCAATTACAAAAAGGTGCTGGGAAGACTGTCGAAGCTGAAGCTGGATAATGGAGCAAAGGATGCATTGGAAGAACTTGCCGCTATCTGCGGTGTGTTGGCGAAAAATAAGCTGACAAAGAGGATCAATATAGATTTTTCCATTGTGAATGATATGACCTATTACAGCGGTTTGCTGTTCAAAGGTTTTATCAACGGCATTCCTTCAAGTGTTCTTTCCGGCGGACAATACGACAGGCTGATGGAGCGCATGGGTAAAAAGGGTGGAGCAATCGGCTTCGCGGTATATCTGGATTCTTTGGACCGTCTCGAATCATACGAAAAACAGTATGACTTTGATGTGGTCTTTCTTTATGACCGGGATGCGGATATCGGTCAGGTGCTCAGAGAAGCGAAGGCTCTGCGGGAACAGGGCAAAGCGGTGCTGGTACAGCGTCAGCTTCCTGGAAAATTAACTTATAGAACTTTAGTAAAATTGATAGATGGCGAGGTGACAGTCCTTGAAGCAAATGATTAACGTGGCGCTGCCAAAGGGCAGATTAGGGCAGAAGGTATATGATATGTTCGAAAAGGCAGGTTTCCAGTGTCCCTCCATCAAGGAAGACAACCGAAAATTGATTTTTGAAAATCAGGATGCCGGCGTCCGGTACTTCTGGGTAAAGCCCTCGGATGTGACGATTTATGTAGAGAGAGGAGCGGCGGATATCGGCGTGGCAGGCAAGGATATCCTGCTGGAATATGCCCCTGATGTTTACGAATTGCTGGATTTAAATCTGGGAAGATGCCGCATGGCCGTGGCCGCTAGAAAGGATTTTCGTGATCAAACGGAGCGAACGCTACGAGTGGCTACCAAATTCCCTAATATAGCCAAGGATTTCTATGAGAAGGAGAGTCGTGATATCGATATAATAAAACTCAACGGATCGATTGAGATAGCGCCGATTCTTGGACTGTCCGATGTTATTGTGGATATCGTAGAAACCGGAAAGACCTTGAAGGAAAATAATCTGGTAGTTTTCGACACCATTGTTCCAATCAGTGCAAGGCTGATTGCCAATAAGGCCAGCTTTAAATTTAAGACAGAGGAAATAGAACATGTCCGCGACGCTTTGGCGTCACAGCTTTCTCTGTAGAGATACGAATATGAGGTAATAAAGATGAGCAAATTTTTAAATGAAAAATATAGAAAGCTCCAGGCTTACACTCCGGGAGAGCAGCCCCAGGGGAAGAACTACATCAAACTGAACACCAACGAATCGCCATATCCGCCGGGACCAAAAGTACAGGCGGCTGTAAATAGCAGTGAAGCGGCAAATTTGAGACTTTATTCAGATCCGGAGAGCAGGGTTCTAAAGGAAAGGCTAGCTGGTTTATATGGGATGAAGCCGGAGAATATTTTTGTTTCTAACGGCTCCGATGATATATTGAATTTTGCTTTTATGGCTTTTGCAGGCGATAGTACGAAAGTTATGTTTCCGGAGATTTCCTATGGATTTTATGAAGTTTTTGGTGATCTTTATCACATCGATTACGAAAAGGTTTCTTTAAAAGAGGATTTTTCCATAGACTCAACAGATTATGTGTGCCAGAATAAGATGATCGTTATCGCGAATCCAAATGCGCCTACAGGAAAAGCGCTGCAGCTCTATGAAATCGAAAGGATAGTCAGAACAAATCCGGATCATATCGTTCTCATCGACGAGGCATATGTGGATTTTGGCGCGGAAAGCTGTGTGGATCTGGTACATAAATATGAAAATCTTCTTGTCGTACAGACCTTTTCTAAGTCCAGAAGTATGGCGGGTGCAAGGCTGGGATTTGCTATTGCCAACGCGGCTGTCATTGCCGATCTGGAGAAGATAAAGTATTCCACTAATCCTTATAACGTCAACCGTCTGACAGCGGCGGCCGGTATTGCGGCTATCGAGGAAAACGATTATTATATAGAAAATTGTAAAAGGATCGCGGACACTCGCGAGCGTACGGCGGATGCTCTGGAACGCCTTGGATTTGATATTGTTCCGTCTAAAGCAAATTTTTTGTTTGTCAGATCCGAACGGATCGATGGCGGCCTGTATTACCGTAAGTTGCGTGAAAAGGGTATTCTGATACGTCACTTTGATAAGGAGAAAATATCTCAGTACAACAGGATTACGATTGGAACGGATGAGGAGATGGATCATCTTCTGGAGGCTACAGCAGAAATTATGAAGGAGACTGAAAAATGAGAACCAGTGAAATTATCAGAAAGACAGCGGAGACAGATATTACGTTGCGTTTAAATCTGGACGGCAGTGGAAAGGGAGAAATTCATTCGGGCTGTGGTTTTTTGGATCATATGTTAACCTTATTCTCACGCCATGGCCGGTTTGATCTGGATGTAACCTGCAAGGGAGACACTTATGTGGATGATCACCACAGTGTGGAAGATATCGGTATCGCGCTGGGCAGCGCGTTTAAAGAGGCGTTGGGCGATATGAAGGGTATCTCACGTTATGGCCATATTATTTTGCCTATGGACGAGACTTTAATGGTCTGCGCCGTGGACATTTCAGGGAGAGATTTTCTGGGATTCGACGTACTGATGCCGGCTGCGAAGGTGGGTGAATTTGATACGGAACTGGTGAAAGAGTTCTTTTTGGGATTTGTGCGCAAAGCACAGTTGACACTGCACTTCAAGGAGCTGGCAGGAGAAAACACGCATCATATCATCGAGGCAATGTTTAAAGCTTTTGGCCGCGTGATGGGAAATGCGGTAAGAATCGATCAGGCATATAAAGACGAAATACCTTCCACGAAAGGAGTGCTGTAGATGATAGCGATCATTGATTACGGTGTGGGGAATATTTTTTCCCTATATAGCTCTTTTAGATATATAGGAGCGGAAGCTGTGTTGACAGCGGATCCGGAGGTAATCCGAGGCGCTGATAAAATCGTATTGCCGGGGGTTGGGGCTTTTGGCGACGCCGCTGAAAAATTACGGTCCAGCGGACTGGCTGAGCTTGTATTAGAGCAAGCGGCCGCGGGCAAACCGCTTATGGGAATTTGCCTGGGCATGCAGTTGCTCTTTGAAAAGAGCTATGAATACGGTGAACACGACGGTTTGGGCTTGATTCCGGGGAAAGTAGTTACCATGGAAGGCGTAGTTCCTGCTGAGTACAAGGTGCCTCACATTGGATGGAATGGCTTGCATTTTCCAAAAAGCCGTGAAAAAAGCCCTTTGTTCAGGTATGTTAAAGAGGGAGAATGCGTTTATTTTGTGCACACTTATTTCGGAACGGATTGTGAGGACAGTGTAATTGCCAGCGCCGAGTATGGGGCGGAGCTGACGGCAGCAGTATCTGCCGGAAATGTATACGGGGTTCAATTCCATCCGGAAAAGAGCGGACAAGTAGGTATGAAGATTTTGAAAGCATTTTGTGAGTTATAGAGGAGTAATGGAGTTATGAAAATATTTCCTGCAATTGATTTGCGAGGCGGCAAGGTGGTTCGCCTGCTGAAAGGAGATTACGATAGAATGACTGTCTTTGGCGACGACCCTCTGGCTGTCGCGAAGGAATTTGCTGAAGCGGGGGCGGAGTTTCTCCATGTAGTGGATCTGGACGGCGCGAAGGACGGTGATAATCCTAATTTTGACATAGTGAAAATGCTGGCGCAGAAGTCGGGATTGAAGGTGGAAATTGGCGGCGGCATTCGGAACGAGGAAACCGTGAAAAAATATCTGGACGTGGGAGTTTGGCGCGTGATTTTAGGTACGATTGCAGTAGAAAATCCGATTTTTACAGCAGATATGATAGCTAAATACGGCGATCAGATAGCGGTTTCTGTGGATATTGCCGGCAGAAATGTTGCGGTTCGCGGCTGGCGTGAGATTTCGCAGATTACAGTAGACGCCATTTTTGATCGCCTGACAGCTGATGGCGTCAATTGTGTCATCTGTACGGACATTTCTAAGGACGGCGCTATGGAGGGAACGAATCGCAGCTTATATAAAGAGCTTTCTGAGAAGTATTCTGTGAATATCGTGGCGTCAGGCGGCGTTTCTTCGATGGAGGAGGTAAAGGCTCTGACTGGCATGGGCGTATATGGCGCGATTATCGGTAAGGCGCTCTATACTGGAGATATCGATCTTGCTTCGGCTATTAGAGAGGGGGAAGGGATATGATAACCAAAAGAATTATTCCTTGTTTGGATGTACGTAACGGCAGAGTAGTCAAAGGTGTGAATTTTCAGGGATTGTCTGATGTATCTTCGCCAGTGGAGCTAGGCCGGTATTACAGCGAAAACGGTGCTGACGAGCTTGTTTTTTACGATATTACTGCATCTTATGAGGAGCGTCAGCTGTTTACAGATATTTTGAGAGAAGTGGCTTCTACAATTTTTATTCCGCTGACTGTAGGAGGCGGGATCAATACGCTGGACGATTTTGACCGTGTGCTGAAGTGCGGCGCTGATAAGGTTTCCGTTAATTCTGGCGCGATTCGAAATCCGGGACTTATTGCGGAGGCGGCAAAACGGTATGGCGACCAGTGTGTAGTTTTGTCGGTGGATGTGAAAAGAGTAGACGGCTCTTTTCACGTTTTCGCAAAAGGTGGCAGAGAGGACACGGGGTTGGATGCTATCGAATGGATCAAGTGGGGTGAGCAAAGCGGCGCTGGCGAGATTGTAGTGAATAGCATCGATACGGACGGTGTAAAGCAGGGATTCGACATCCCTTTGCTCCGCATTGTAAACGAGGCGGTTAGCGTACCAGTTATCGCTTCCGGGGGAGCGGGAAGTATTGGTGATTTCATTACTTTGTTCAGAGAAATCCCTACGATTGACGCGGGACTTGCGGCCTCGATTTTTCACTTTGGAGAGGTGCGGATCAGTGATTTAAAGGCGGCTCTTTTGGCAGACGGCGTCAATGTACGGTGACAGGGAGGTTAAAAATGATAAGAATAGACGAATTAAAATTTGATGAAAAGGGTTTGATACCGGCTATCGTAGTTGATAATCAATCTAAACGGGTGTTGACTTTGGCTTACATGAACCGAGAAAGTTTGGAAATTTCAATGCGCGAAATGAAAACGTGCTTCTGGTCGCGTTCGCGTAAACAGCTGTGGAGGAAAGGCGAAACCAGCGGCAATCAGCAGCATATCGTCAGCATTGTTGCGGACTGTGACAGAGACGCTTTAGTTGTCTTAGTGAACAAAGAGGGTCCGGCATGTCATCTTGGCAACGATTCCTGCTTCGAATTTCCTGTATTGGGCGATGTGCAGCCGGAATTTTCAGTGAAGGGATTATATGGAATGCTGGAGAGCCGTAAGGCTGAGCTGCCGGAAAATTCTTACACTACGTATCTCTTTGAAAAGGGTTTGGATAAAATTCTGAAAAAAGTGGGCGAGGAATCGACAGAAGTAATTATTGCCGGGAAAGCGGAAGACAAGGAAGAAACGGTTTATGAAATCGCGGATCTGATGTATCATGTTATGGTGCTTATGGTTCAGTTGGGAATCAGCGTGGATGAGGTTATAGATGAATTGGCATCACGTCATGTAATCGATCACAAGGTAAAGCAGGAGAAGATGAGATGATTTTATTGAATCCGAAAGGAAACGTAAATCTGCACACGCATACGGCTTACTGCGACGGAAAAGATATGCCTGAGGATATGGTGAAGGAAGCCATAGCCTTGGGCTTTTCTGCTCTGGGCTTTTCCGGTCACGGCTATTCTGTTTACGATACAGATTTTTGTATGAGCAAGGAGAATACGATAGCATACCGGCAGGAAGTGCTGCGTTTGAAAAAGAAATATCAAAAGGAAATCCATATCTACCTGGGCGTTGAGATGGACTATTACGGCGAGAAGGACGAGTATCCCTATGATTTTGTAATCGGTTCCGTTCATGGCGTAGAGAAGGACGGACAGATACTGTCAGTGGATAATACAGAGGAGGTTATGCTCAGTAATGTGGATCAGCATTTCGGGGGTGATTTCCGGGCGTATGTAGAACGGTACTATGAAACGATTGCGAACGTAGTAGAGCGAACAGAAGCGGATATCATAGGACACTTCGATCTGGTAACAAAATTTAACGAGGGAAATAAGTATTTCGACGAGAACGCCGCCTGGTATAAACGAGCTGCGCTGGACGCGCTGAAATCGGCGGCGGAACGACAGCCGTGTTTTGAAATTAATACCGGTGCGCAGGCCCGTGGGTATCGCAGCAGGCCGTATCCGGCGGATTTTCTTTTGGAGGAAATTGACCGTCTGGGCTGTCCGGCGATCTTATCAAGTGATTGTCATGATAAGAGAGATTTGGCTTATGGGTTTTCTCAGCTGGTGCAGAGGATGAAAAGGGATTGATGATTCTACTGGTGAATTGTAGAAAAAACAGGGAATCATATGAAATTACGTTGCGAAGTTTCTGTCAATATGATAAAATATGAATAGCTGAAAAGCTACGAGAAATTACGGAGGATGAACATGAAGAAATTTATTTCATTAACTCTCGTTGCTGTTATGGTACTGTCCATGTCTTTATTTATGGCAGGCTGCGGCGGCGATGAAGACAACGCAGGCGCTGGCGGTGAAGAAGCAAAAGGCGTAAAGGTCAGATGCGTTATTTCTACACAGTTAGGCGACCAGTCGTTTAACGATTCTGCAAAAGCAGGTATCGACCAGTTAGCGGAAGAAGGATATGATGCAAAGGTTATCGAGTGCAAGAATGACGCAAACACATTCGAGCAGAACCTGAGAACTGCTGCTGATGACGCGGACATCGTAATCGGCGTAGGCTCTGAGCTTGACATGATCGGTACAGTTGCAAAGGAATACGAGAATGTAAAGTTCGTATGGTGCGATAACGTATTAGAAGAAATTGAAACATATCCGAACCTGACTTGCGTATCCTACAAACAGAATGAAGGTTCTTATTTGGTTGGCTGGATTGCAGGCAAGATGACAGAGTCCAACGTAGTTGGTTTCATCGGTGGTAAGGATATCCCTGTAATCAACGATTTCCGTGTTGGATTTACGCAGGGCGCTAAGGACGCAGGAAAAGAAGCAGGCAAGGACGTCAAGGTTGTTAAACAGTTTACTGACGACTGGACAGATACAAATCTGGGAGCCGAAGCCGCACAGGTTGAACAGTCTCAGGGCGCGGACATTATCTTCTGCGCAGCAGGCGGTTCCGGCAACGGCGCTATCATGAAGGCTGAAGAACTGGGAATCAAATGCATCGGCGTTGACCAGGATCAGAGAATTACTTTGAAAGAATACGCAGACAGAATCCTCTGCTCTATGATCAAAGAAGTTGGAAAATCCATTGTTGACATCGTAAAAGATTTCGCTGATAACGGAAACTTCCCAGGCGGAGAAGTATTCAGTGCAGGTATGGGCGGCGGCTATGTAGCAGTTGCTTATGGTGCTGATGATATGGAACAGCTGGTATCTGATGATCTGAAGGCTGAACTGGAAGCACAGATTGAGAAGCTGAATAATGGCGATCTGAAGGTTGACACTGCTTTATAATTGAATCAGATAAATAAATAGCTTAGTGACTGAGGCGTGGCGTGCAATGCGCCACGCTTTTGTTTCGAAGGTATAGAAACAAATACAATACTATATAAGAGAATGCGGGGTAATGACTTTGCAAGATACAATTGTAAGATTTGAGAACATATCTATGCAGTTTCCCGGCGTACTGGCCAACGATAATGTCTCTTTCGATATTAAGAAGGGTGAAGTTTTTGCTTTGGTAGGTGAAAACGGCGCGGGAAAAAGTACATTGATGAATATTCTGTACGGTATCAATACGCCCACTGATGGAAACGTGTATATTAAAGGGAACAGGATGGAGAAGCATACGCCGGGAGAAGCGATTGAAAATGGCGTAGGCATGGTGCATCAGCATTTTATGTTAGTGCCGTCCTTTACGGTAGCTCAGAATATCGCGCTGAGCAAGGAGCCGAGAAAGAATAAGGTGTTCTATGATCTGAAGGCGGCAGAGAAGGCTACGGCAGATCTAGTAGAGGATTATGGACTGATTGTCGACCCTAAGGCGATAGTACAGGAGATTAGCGTAGGACTGCAGCAGAGAGTAGAAATCCTGAAAACATTGTACAGAGGATCAGATATATTGATTTTAGACGAGCCTACGGCTGTTTTGACGCCCCAGGAAACAGAAGAACTTTTCGATGTAATCAGAAGGATCGTCCGTGAAAAGGACATGACCGTCGTTATTATCACTCATAAACTATATGAGGTTATGGCTATTTCCGATAGAGTTGGCGTAATGCGCCAGGGAAAGCTGGTAGGCGTTGTGGAAACGAAAGATGTTAACGAGCGGATACTGGCCTCTATGATGGTAGGCCGTGACGTCCTCTTTGATAAGCTGGAAAAAAGAGGACAGACAGGAAATGTAGAAATCGAGGTCAGGGATCTTCACGTTGCAGATAATAGAGGTCTGCTTGCGGTCAGAGGTGTAAATCTGCAAATTCGAGCAGGAGAAATTCTTGGCGTTGCCGCTATTGAAGGGAATGGACAAAGTGAGCTTCTGGAGGCCATTACTGGATTGCGCCCAATTCAAGCAGGGGAAGTTATCGTAAAGGATACCGTTGTTAACGGTAAAGACCCAGGTGAAATCAGGAGCTTGGGAGTAGCTCATATTCCAGAGGACAGAATTGCTACAGGCGTTTCTGTTCAGTCAGATATTACCGATAATCTGATCATTGGTAAGGAGAAGCGCAAAGAATTTTCTAAGAAAGGTATCCACCTGAAGCGATCTTCCATCGTTCGATATGCAGAGGAGCTGTTCACCAAGTTCGATATGAGAGGAGCTGGTGTAAATACAACAGTGGGTTCTCTGTCAGGCGGAAATATGCAGAAGGTTGTCGTCGCCAGGGAGTTCTCTTTTGAAACGCCGATTCTGATCATTGCGCAGCCGACCAGAGGCGTAGACGTAGGCGCTATTGAATTCATCCATCAGAGTATTATAGATAAGAGAAATGAAGGATGCGCCATTCTGCTAGTCAGCGCTGATCTTGACGAAATCTTCCGGCTCAGCGATCGTATTATTACTATGTACGAAGGTAAGATCACGGGAGAATTTAAAGAAGGCGAAATTGATAAGATGGACATCAGTTACTATATGACAGGAGATCGCAGTGAAACTGTCAAAGGGGAGGAAGGAGGCGTACAGATATGAAAGGTTTAAAAAATATCGATACCAAGTATATCGTCTCCCTGATTGCCAGTATTGTAGCGGCACTGCTGATCGGCGCTCTGCTGATGCTGGTTACCGGTTACAGCCCGGTGGAAGGCTACGGTGCAATGATCAAAGGCTCTTTAGGCAGTCCGCGATTCATAGGTAATACGATTGAAAAGGCTATGACGCTGTGTCTGCTGGGATTGGCTACGGCTATTGGCGCCAGAGGAGGCTTGTTTAACGTAGGAGGAGAAGGACAGCTGTTTTTCGGCGCTTTGGCGGCTACCATGATAGGACTCTGGTTTTCCAACCTGCCAGTACCGGTTGTTATCCTGCTGGCGCTGATCTGTTCAGTTGTAGTAGGTGGATTTTATGCATGGATTCCGGCGGTTTTGAAGGTAAGACTGGGTGTCAGTGAAGTTATTACAACGATCATGTTGAATACTGTAGCTATTAAGATTTGTACTTATCTGGTTAATGGCCCGTGGGTATCGCCGCTGAAATCGATTACAAAGGGTACGGATTATCTTGCAGATCCGCTTCGTTTCAGTAAGCTGATTACAGCGTCCAATCTGAGCACAGGCTTCATCAGCGGTATCATTGTCACTTTCTTCATCTGGTATATAATGAAGAAGACCAGTGTCGGATTGGAACTGAAGGTCACTGGCGAGAACTATCGGTTTGCCAAGTTTGCAGGACTAAAGGCGGACAAGCTGATGATAGGTTCTATGGTTGCCTCAGGCGCGATTTGCGGTTTCGTGGGCATGCTGCTGGTGTACGGCTATCAGGGACGTATGACGGACAGCGTCAGCAATGAGTTCTATTTTGACGGAATGCTGGTCGCTATGATTATGAATTATAACCCGATCGGAATTATCATTATGAGCTTTTTCTTTGCCATATTGAGTACAGGAGCGGCTCTGATGGACATGACTGTAGGTATCTCATCACAGATTTATGATATCATCTTCTCTATCATCATTTTCCTGATGGCGGCTCAGAAGGGTATTTCGGCATGGGTTACCAATAAGAGACTACAGCAGACGACCAAAGCAAGGGTCAGAGCGAAAGCGAAAGAAGGAAAGGAGTTGGAGGCAAATGTGGGATCAGATAACAGAAATCTTTAATGCCGGACTATTTCAGAATACCATCCGTAATGCCACTCCTGTTATTCTTGCGGCGCTTGGTGGACTGTTCACAGAGCACGCGGGTATCATGAATATCGGTATGGAGGGTATGATCTTAACGGGCGCTTTTACAGCTGTAGCTTTCAGCTTCATGTTTGTCAGCGCGCCTATGGGCGTATTGGCGGCAGTGCTGGTAGGTATTCTTATTGGACTGTTCTTTGCACTGTTTGTAGTAAAGCTAAAGAGCGATGAATTTATTATTGGAATGACGCTGAATACTTTTGCGGCGGGTCTGACTGTATTTATCATGCGTAATGTGTTCGGACAGGTAGGTACATGGTCTGACGCTGCAATCGTAGGACTTCCAGTAATCCAAATTCCGTTGATCAAAGAGATTCCGTTTATCGGAGCAGTTTTAAGCGGCCATTCCATCTTTGTCTATCTGTCATGGCTGCTTGTTATTGCCGTGTGGTTTTTCCTGTATAGAACGCCGTACGGCTTCTGGATGCGGGCGTCTGGTGAACATCCGGAGGCGCTGGAGACCGCCGGGATTGATCCGGTAAAAATGAAGGTTCTGGCCAGCGTATTGTGCGGTATTTTCTGTGGCTTCGCAGGAGCGCATTTGTCTCTGGGCTATTTAAAATGCTTTACGGAGGGCATGAGCGCCAGCCGTGGTTTTATCGCGTTTGCTTGTGTAATTTTTGGTATGGCAAATCCTCCAAAGGTTTTTGGCGCGGCGCTCTTATTTGGATTTTTGCAGGCTTTAGGCTTAAGATTGCAATCTGTAGGCGTTCCGTCAGATTTGACAGCAGGCGTTCCATATCTTGTAACGGTTTTGATGTTGGTGTATATCGTAGCGACCAGCGAAGGCCGTAAAAAGAGAAGGGCGAAAAAGGAAACGAGACTGGAAGCTCATACAGAATGAATATGATGGTTTGTGAAAGATTGTGTATTTTGCGTGAAATATCCAAGTATCATTTGAAAATCGTATAAAGGCGTGATAAAATGAGGAAGTCTGCTGGCGCGGCGTAGCTGCCGCGGGGCAAATGGCAGATAAGTATGATAGATTAGAGGAAGAAGACTATGAAGAAAAGAATACTATGCGCAGGCTTGACAGCTGTACTGTGTCTGTCCTCCATGCTGGTTATGACTGGCTGCGGCGGCAGCAATGAACCTTATGGCGATTTGGACCTTTCCGAATATGTTAAGGTAGGCGAGTATAAGGGACTGGAATATGAAAAGATTTCGGTTTCCGTCAGCGCAAAGGAAGTGAAGGAAGAAATCAATAAGCGCTGCGAACAAAAGGCTACTACAGAAAAGGCGGAGACAGGAACGGTAAAAAACGGAGATACGATTAACGTATCCTTTGAGGGTAAAATTGACGGAAAGACTTTCGAAGGCGGCAGCAGTGACGACTATGCTATTACAATAGGCCAAACGCCGATGATCGATGGCTTTGTAGACGGTTTGAAGGGAAAAAATGTCGGAGAAACCGTTACTTTGGATCTGAAATTCCCGGAAGATTATGATAATAAGGATGTAGCCGGTAAGGACGTAACTTTTGAAGTTAAGATCAAAACAAAGGATGTGAAGATCGTACCTGATTACGACCTTGATTTTGTAAAAGCAAACAGCGACTACGATAATCTTAAAGATTATGAGGCTGCTGTAAAGAAGGATCTATTGGCATCCAAGCAGCAGACGCAGGAGACACAGGTTAAACAGAATCTGTGGCAGCAGATCGTAGATAATTCTGAAATCATTAAATATCCGGATGATAAGGATAAGAAGATTGAGGAAGAATTGGAGGCTTTAAAGAAAGATGCTGAAGCCAACGGCGCAACCTGGGAAGATTATTTGAAATCTATTGACTACACTGAAGAAGAAATGAAGAAGCTGGTAGTCGATTATATCGAGACAAACACATACCAGGAGATGCTGATCTATGCCATTGCAGAGAAAGAGGGCGTCGAGGTTACTGATGACGAATACGACAAGTATGTTGAACAGATGTTGGCAGGATCCGGTATGGATGCGGATACCTTTAAGACCAGTTATGGTATGACCATAGAGGAATATCTGGAAAACATGAATGCCAGAGCATCTATGCTGCTGAATAAGGTCATGGATAAAGTGATGGAATACGCAAAGGAAAAATAAGTTTTTGTTTGTAAAAAATTAGTTGCAAAAGACCAAATTGTATGATAAACTCTAGTACGTTAGTTTACCTATCATCCGATTTGGTCTTTTTTATCGGTTTGAAAAGAAACTATCTCTCTGGAGAGAACCGAAAGGTCGCCGAAGGTTTAAGCGAACAGGTGTAAGCAGCCTGGACGTGATATCTCAGGCAAAGAGGACAGAGCCACATAGTGAATCTACATAGCTTATGTCATCCCTCCAGAGCCGGATTTTCTAAATTCGGCTTTTGTTTTGCTTTCATTTATTTTACAAGAAAGAGGAGAGGAAGAAATGAATTTTACAGAACTGCTTAAAAGTATTGATGATTTCGTCTGGGGCATTCCCCTGATCGTTCTCATCATGGGTACTGGTATCCTTTTGACATGCCGGGTCAGGTTATTACAGGTTAGAAAACTGGGCAAAGCCCTGAAGTTTATGGTTAGTAATGAAGAAGGCGCAGAGGGTGAAGTTACCAGCTTCGGCGCGTTTTGTACCGCTATGGCGGCAACCATCGGTACAGGAAATATTGTAGGCGTGGCCACTGCTGTCGTGGCAGGCGGCCCCGGCGCCTTGTTTTGGATGGTCGTTGCGGCCTTTTTCGGCATGGCAACCAAATATTCCGAAGGCGTGCTTGCCATCAAGTACAGAACCATTGACAGCGAAGGTCATGCACTGGGCGGACCGTTCTACTACATCGAAAAGGGCATGGGCGCAAGCTGGAAGTGGCTTGCAAAGATGTTTGCAATTTTCGGCATTGGCGCGGGACTGTTGGGTATCGGAACGATTACACAGGTAAACGGAATCGCGTCTGCAGTGAAAAACTTTGCAGATCCCGACGGTAAGCATATGGTATCGATGTTTGGAAACGAATATTCTATCGCGGTTGTGGCAACTGCGGTCATTGTAGCTGTGGCTACAGCGCTGGTCGTTGTAGGCGGCATCAAACGAATTTCCAGCGTCACTACCATCATCGTACCGTTTATGGCAGTCACCTACATTGTGGTGTGCCTCGCTATTATTCTTTACAATATCAAAGATTTCCCGGCTGCCATCGTTACCATCGTCCAGTCCGCGTTTGGCGTCAAAGCAGTGGCAGGCGGCGCTTTGGGCGCTATGATGGTCGCCATGCAGAAGGGCGTTGCCAGAGGCATTTTCTCCAACGAAGCAGGGCTTGGCAGCGCGCCGATCGCGGCTGCCGCGGCGCAGACAAAGACCAGTGTCAGACAGGGCCTCATTTCCATGACAGGAACCTTTATCGATACCATCGTGATCTGCACCATGACTGGCACTACTTTGATCATTACAGGAGCGACGGAACAGGGGCTGGAAGGCGCGGAATGCACTGCCTATGCCTTCGGAGAAGGTCTTCCATGGAGCCAGAGCGTCGACGCGTTCGTGCTGATGATGTGTTTGTCCTTCTTTGCTTTCACTACCATTCTCGGCTGGGACTATTATTCGGAAAGATGTCTCGAATACTTGGCAGGCAAGAAGAAGGGTGTGCTGATGACGTACAAATGGCTGTATATTTTCGCGGTTCTTATCGGACCGTTCCTGACTGTAGAAGCTGTTTGGACTATCGCGGATATTTTCAACGGTCTCATGGCAATTCCGAATCTGATCGCTCTGGTATGCCTAAGCGGTGTGGTAGCAAAGGAGACTATGGACTTTTTTGAAAAGGAAGCACATATGAAGCTGAGAGTATAACAATAGGAACTGTGTAATATGAAAGAGGCCGTGTATGCTGCGGAGGATGATAGGATCCGTCGTATGCAAAGGCCTCTTTTTTAACTCTATGATTAAAACCCGCTGTGCTCTAATTCAACGAGCACCACATCGTCACCGATGGTTCTGATTCTGTCCCATTTGATGACAAAATCGTCTTCTTTATTACCTAAAAAGTGAAACAGTCCTCGTTCAGCCGGAATCACAATACCGTCAATCGTACCGTCAGAAAGATTTACCTCGATATCATAGATAAAGCCCAGGCTTTTGCCATCTACAATGTTGATGACCTCTTTGTTTTTTAGTTTGTCCGTACTTAGCATTTTCGTTCCTCCTCTTGTTTTCTCCTGTGATATTGTATGCGGCTGTGAAGGACAAGATGAATCTTTTTCTGGTAAAATACCACAATATGTAGTACAATACTTCTAGACATTACTGTTATGAAGCAGATACAGGAGGATATAAGAGATGAAATGCCCGTATTGTGAGAACCTGGACACGAAGGTAATTGATTCACGTCCGACAGAAGAAGGCCATGCGATTCGCCGGCGGAGAGGATGTGAAAAGTGCGGCAAACGGTTTACAACGTACGAAAAGGTGGAGGAATCCATCATTATGATCATAAAAAAGGATGGACGCAGAGAGGCTTTTGACAGGAGTAAGGTTTTGAACGGCATTATCAAGGCATGTGAAAAGAGACCCGTTCCTATGGCCGAGATTGAACGTGTAGCGGTGGATATTGAGAGAGGCCTGAATAATCTGATGGAGAAAGAAGTGGAAAGCACATTCATTGGAGAGTTGGTCATGGAGCAGCTGAGAGAATTGGACGAGGTTGCTTATGTGCGTTTCGCTTCGGTGTACAGGCAGTTTACAGACGTCAATACCTTTGTAAAAGAGATAGAAAAAATATTTGGAAATAAATAGGAGATAGTATGAAGGAAATCATCAGAGTCGCTGTTGACGGCCCTAGCGGAGCCGGAAAAAGCACCATTGCAAAGGCCATAGCGGAGAGGCTATGCTTAGACTATATTGATACAGGAGCTATGTATCGGGCCGTAGGATATAAGATGCTGCGGGATGGGATAGCGCTTACGGATGAAGCGGGAATTCAGAAACTGTTGGATATGACAGAGATTGACTTTTCTCACGGGGATACGATTCTGGACGGAGAAATCATCAGCGACAGGATTCGTACCCAGGAAATTTCAAAACAGGCTTCTGACTGTTCTGCTTTGGCGATTGTGCGCAGACGTTTGGTAGAATTGCAGCGTAAAATGGGCGAAAAGAAGAGTGTTATCATGGATGGCCGTGATATCGGAACAGTGGTATTCCCAGATGCAGAATATAAGTTTTTCATCACGGCGACACCGGAGGAGCGGGCAAGACGCCGGTACGCTGAGCTAGCAGAGAAAGATAGTGGGATTACTTTTGATCAGGTGCTGGAAGACATCAATCAACGGGATTATAACGACACCCATCGGGAGGTAGATCCGCTGCGCAAGGCTGAGGATGCAGTAGAAATCGATACGACACATATGACTATTGAGGATGTTATAAATTTTATTCGTAAGGAGATGGGAAGATAAATGGCGATCGTTAGACCCTTTGCGGCAATCAGACCAGCAGAAGGAAAGGCAGAAAAGGTATTGGCGCTGCCTTATGATGTGATGAATCGGCAGGAGGCCGCCGCTATGGCGGAAGGAAATCCGGAAAGCTTTCTCCACATCAGCAGATCAGAAATCGATCTGCCGGAGGAGGACGCTTACAGCGAAAACGTTTATAAGAAGGCGGCTGAAAATATTAAAGCATTTTTAGCGGACGGCGTTTTGATCGAGGAGCAGAAGCCGTGCCTGTACATATACAGACAGATTATGAATGAGAGAGTACAGACTGGTATCGTGGGCTGCGTCAGCATTGATGAATATGCAGACGGCACTATTCGCCGGCATGAACTGACACGTGTAGAAAAGGAGATGGATCGTATTCATCATTTTGACGCTTGCAACATGAATACAGAACCTGTTTTCCTTACATATCGTGATGAAGAAAAGGTGGAGTCTTTAGTTGAAAGCTGGACTGATCATCATGGGCCATGCTACGATATTGTTGATCAAAGCGGTGTCAGTCATACCCTTTGGGTTATAGATGACGATTCGATTGTAGAGGCTTTGGCGGAAGCGTTTTCCCACGTGCCGAGATTGTACATTGCAGACGGACATCATCGAAGCGCTTCAGCCTATAAGGTGGGGAAAATGCGGCGTGAGCAGGCGCTAGACTGTGCAGGCAATGAGGAATTCAATTACTTTATGGCGGTGATTTTTCCCGCGGGGGATTTGTCTATCATGGATTATAATCGTGTTTTAGCAGATTTGGCTGGAAACACACCGGAGGAGCTTTTTGAGAAAATACGCAACGCGGGTTTCACATTAACGTATAAGGGAGAAACGCCTTACCGGCCGGCGGCATGTCATGAATTTTCACTGTATTTAGACGGAAAGTGGTATGCTATGGTTTTAGACGCGTCTCTGGTTCCGAAGGGAGAAATTGAATCTCTGGACGTATCGATTCTTCAGGAACGCGTGTTAGCGCCGGTCTTTGGCATTGATGATCCTCGTACTGATGAACGGATTGATTTTGTAGGCGGAATCCGAGGATTGGAGGAACTTGCCCGCCGTGCGGAAAGCGACATGCGGCTTGCGATTGCGGTGCATCCTGTATCTATGGAAACCCTGATGCATATTGCGGATTGTGAGAAGATCATGCCTCCGAAATCCACATGGTTTGAGCCGAAGCTGGGAAGCGGACTTTTCATGCATAGGCTATAAAGGATATCTGCTTGTTTCGTGAGGCTGAATTTCATATGTATATCGCGGGACTTTGAAGGTAAAAATATCTTCAAAGTCTTTTTTTATGGAGGAAGCAATGGATCAAGTAAAGAAAAGATCAGTAATTCTGGCGATCCTCATGGCAGCTATGGTTGCAGCGCTTTGCGCCCGGCTTTATTACATTCAGATCCTGTGTGGAGACGCTCTTTCAGAAGGCGCAGAGGGACAGCAGGCCATACAGGTTTACAGCAGAAACCAGCGGGGCGTTATCTATGATATGAATATGACGCCGCTGACTGACAGCTGTCAATGCTATTACTATCTGATAGAGAAGACAAAAGCCGATAATCAGCTGCGCTTACTTATAGAAAAATACGGTTGTCAGGAAGCGGGGACGATGGGAGAGAAATATGCAGTTTATAAATCAGAGAAATTCAGTCGTTCTCTGAATCAGGAGATGATTTCCCGGTACGGCGCATATCCGTTTTGCTGCGGCACGCGATACAAGGTTAATCAGACAGCGGCGCATTTGATCGGATATGTGGACTCTGACGGAATTGGGCAGTCAGGATTAGAAAAACAATATCAGTATAGACTGGCTTCGCCTGAGGCAGCGCTGAAGCTGACAGGCGACGGCGCAGGGCAGCCAGTGGCAGGTTTGGGGTTGCATCAGGAAACGGAGAATAACAGGCTGAATCCTTCTGCATTGGTTACGACGATCGACAAGGCGCTGCAGGAAAAGGTAGAGGATATATTGCGTGGGCGCGGTGCGCGCGGCGCGGTAGTGGTAATGGATACTGCGTCAGGGCAGATTCGCGCTATGGCCAGTACGCCTGCTTTTGATCCGAATCAGCTTGATGGATACCTGACCTCTGATCAGGGAGAATTGATCAATAAGGCTGTACAGGGACAATATCCTCCCGGATCGGTATTTAAGATTGCAGTAGCGGCAGCAGCGCTGGAAAGCGGGGCGGCAGATGAATCATTTACCTTTACTTGTACCGGAAAGACTGAAGTAAACGGCGTAGAGATGATCTGCGACAGCAGAAAAGAGGGTCATGGTAAGGTAAATATGAATCAGGCGTTCGCGTATTCATGCAACTGCTACTTTGCACAGCTGGCAAAGAAAACTGGTTCAGAAAATATAGTGGAAATGGCACGCCGGTTAGGCTTAGGCGCGGCTGTGTTGGAAGGTTATCCGGGCGAAGAAGCGGGATGTTTCCCTGTTGAGGAAGACAGGATGTACAGCGGACTGGCTAATTTGGCTGTGGGACAGGGAAACCTTCTGGTTACGCCCTTGCAGATTGCACAGATGACCAATATTATCGCCTGCGGAGGTATCTCCCACAGACCGGAAGTGGTTATGAAGCAGGAAAGTCTGGACAATCCTGGTAACAGAAGGGTGACCAGGATGACTGCGGAAGCTCTAGCCGGTATGATGAAAGAGGTATGTCTGTCAGGTACGGGGTCAGGAAATGCAGCCCATGCCTCTATTGCCGGAAAGACTGGATCGGCAGAAGCCGGCGGAGATATCGTACACGGATGGTTTACCGGATATTTTCCAGCAGATCATCCTCGCTATACGGTCACCGTATTCATAGAAAACGGAAAGACAGGCAGCGGCTCGGCGCTTCCTGTCTTTGAAGAAATTGTAAACTGGCTTTATTGATGAAGACTGCAGCGCAGCTTGCCCAAAGCTTTTTTCTCAATTCTGGATACGTAGGAACGGCTGATATCCATAGCGTTGGCGATCTCTCGCTGTGTTCTGGGACCGTTTCCGTCCAGGCCGTACCGCAGAAAGATAATTTTCTTTTCCCGTTTCGTCAGAACTTGATTCATAACCTGGTACAGCTCCTGAATACGAAATTTCAGGTTTAGATTATCGATAATTTCATCGGGATCTGTGCCTAAAATATCGTTTAAGCTGATTTCATTTCCATCTTTGTCGGTTCCGATAGGCAGACTGATGGAAACTTCCTGACGGGTTTTCTTAGCAGTTCGAATGCTCATAAGTATTTCATTTTCAATACATCGCGCGGCGTAAGTCGCCAGTCGGGCAGATTTTTTGCTGGTATACGTGCTGACGCCTTTGATCAAACCGATCGTTCCGATGGAAATCAGATCTTCGACTGACGCGGCTGGGCTAGTATATTTTCTGGCGATATGGGCGACCAGACGCAAATTTCTTTCGATTAAAATGTCTCTGGCGCTGGGATCACCGGCTTCCATAAGTTCTACGTATTTTTTTTCTTCGTTTTCGGATAGTGGCAGTGGAAAGGAACTGCTCATATATGTAACCCCCTCTTCGCATTAAACATATGCGAAAAGAGGGGGCGAAGTGCATGGCTATTCGTAAATAGACTCGGACTTCTTTGTGTCAGACCTTATTTCAGTTCAAAAGACATGCAGTCAGTACACTGTTTCTGTGTAGGATTAGCTTCGTGAGTACCTACTGTGATAGAATCAAGGGTACAATATTTTTCCTTGTTTTCGTTGTGCATACACTGTGTTACAGTGCAGTGAATGTTGCGGTTGCAGTTACAATCCATAATTTTTTCCTCCTTCATGTGATTTCAATAAATATTTTAACCGTTTGGAGCAAAAATATTAGTGCCTTTTGCTTGTAAGAAAAGCCAAAGAATGATATAATTTATGTTGATATTTTGCGGTTAAAATAAAATCAGCAATGTAACTGTGAGAGGCGGGTTATTTCATTTGGAGGTAAAAAATGCAAATGAAATTACTGCCGGAAAATGAACGGCCTGTGGAAAAAGCATGGGCTGCAGGTATTGGTAAACTGTCTAATTCGGAGCTTTTAGCTTTGATATTGCATACCGGTACGAGAAATAAGTCTGCTATCGGTCTGGCCGAGGAAGTGCTGGCGGCATTTCCAGATGGCCTGGGAGGACTGGCCACTTGTTGTCCGGAGGATTTGGTTCGTTTGGAGGGCATTGGGAAAACAAAGGCGGCAGTGCTGCTTGCAGCTGTAGAATTGGGAAAGAGGATTTCAGCGCAACCGGCAGCAGATAGAGTCTCTATAGAGAGTCCGGAAGATATAGCCCGGCTCTTTATGGAGGAATTGCGTTATGCTAAGAAAGAATATTTTAAGAGCGTTCTTGTAAACTCGAAAGGCGGCATTCTTTCCATAGACGATATTTCTGTGGGTGAATTGTCCAGCACACCGGTGCATCCGAGAGAAGTGTTTCATATGGCTGTGAGAAAAAGCGCGGCGGCGGTTATCTTTGTACATAACCACCCCAGTGGAGATCCGTCGCCCAGTCAGGAAGATACGGTAACGACGCAGCGGCTGATAGAAGGCGGGCAGCTGCTGGGGATTTGCGTTTTGGATCATATTATTATCGGTGATGGAAAGTATGCCAGTATGAGAGAGTTAGGCCTGATCCACTGAGTTTGTATTGAATATTGGAGGTAATATACATGTTTAATTTTTTTTCAGCAAAAGATATGGGAATTGATTTGGGTACTGCAAATACACTGATATACATAAAGGACAGCGGTATCGTCCTTAACGAGCCGTCTGTAATCGCTATGGATAACCGTAGAGGCGTGACACTGGCTGTAGGCACGGAGGCTAAGGATATGATCGGCAAAGCGCCGTCTAATATCAGCGTAGTCAGGCCGCTGCAGGATGGAGTTATCTCTGATTTTGACAGAACGGCAGATATGCTGAAAGCGTTTATTGAGAAGGCTGTGCCTGCGACTAAGATGAAAAATTTCCGCGTAGCTGTAGGCGTACCGAGCGGCGTTACTGAAGTTGAAAAGAGAGCAGTAGAGCAGACTGTACGCAATATGGGCGCTGCTGAAGTGTATATTCTGGAAGAACCGATGGCTGCTGCGATCGGAGCCGGTATGGATGTTGACAGTTCTACCGCCTGTATGATTGCGGACATCGGCGGAGGAACTACGGATATCGCCATCATTGCTTTGGGAGGTATTGTAGCCAGTACATCCATCAGACATGCGGGAGATAAGTTTAACGACGCCATTATTCAATATATGAGAAAACGTCATGCGCTGCTGATCGGTGAGAAAACAGCTGAGTATCTGAAAATCCAAGTAGGTGCGGCATGTTTGGACATAGACGAAAACGGCGATGAAATCATCACGACAGTGCAGGCAAGCGGCAGGGATATTATCAGCGGATTGCCGAAGACCTTAGAGGTATCCAATCGTGATATCATGATTGCTCTGCAGGAGTCGGTAGATATGATTATCGACGGGGTGAAATCCACCATTGAAAAAGCGCCGCCAGAAATTGCGGCAGATATCGCGTCCAGCGGAATGCTTCTGTCCGGCGGCGGCGGATTGATTCATAATTTGGATCAGCTGATTGAAAAGAGGACAGGTATGAAGGCGAATATTGCTGAGAATGCTTATGAAGCGGTGGCTTTAGGCACGGGAATGAGTCTCAATGATATAGAAAAGTTGAAGATTTATGCTACCAGCGTAAACAGAAGATAGGAAAAATAGGGTATGAAGTGGATTAAAAATCACAAATTGATAAGTTTTCTTTTGGCGGTAATTCTGCTCAGCCTGATTGTATTGGTTGCTTCTGTCGCTTCCGGCGGCAGAGGGAATTTTATTTCCAATTTGGCCGGCAGCATTTATTCTGCTATCGAGAAACCGGTATCTGGTGTGGCAGGGGGAATATCAGATCGTGTATCCGGTCTTTTTTCCTATCGGGATATTCAGAAGGAAAATGACCGGTTAAAAAAAGAAAATGAAAATTTAAAACAGGAGCTTGCGGCAATGACGCTGTCAGCTAATGAACTAAAAGAATTAAAACAGCTGTCAAAGCTGCTAAATTACAGCGGAATCAGTGGGTCGGGGGATATCGTTTCTTGCGATGTTATTTCCATGGACGGCACGAAGTGGATGAACATTTTTACTATTGATTGCGGTTCGGAAAGCGGCGTTAAGGAGGGCAACGTAGTTATTTGCGGCGATGGTTTGGTCGGTAGAGTACACTCTGTGGGAAAAGGATGGTCCAAGGTAGTAGCGCTGATCGATGAATCCAGCAGAGTTACCTTTAAGGTATCTGGTAATCTGCAGCTGATCGGTGTTATTGAAGGATGTACTGATGGAATTCTCAGTGGTTTTATGCTGGATGATAAAGCCAAGATAAGAGAAGGAGACAAGCTGGTCACTTCCGGCATGGGCATTTATCCTGCGGGAATTGAAATCGGAAGAATTGTCAAGGTTCGTTATGACAGCAATGCGCAGCTGCAGCGGGTTGATGTAAAGCCTTCAGTGGACTTCAAATCTCTGCAGAAAGTTACGGTGATTTTATGAGGTATTCACGGGCATTGATCTTATATGTCGGCGCGCTTTTTCTGCAGCCTTTTTTGCATAATCTGTTCCCCGGATTTGGCGGACAGATAAATCTGATGCTGTGTCTGACCGTAGTGCTGACTTTTGTATACGATGAGACGCTGCCAGGAATTTTCTTTGGCTGCATCTTTGGCATGATACAAGACTCCTTTTTTGGCATGTATGTCGGTCCTGGCGCGCTTTGTTTGGTACTGGCCGGTATAGCGGTTTTATTATTAAAGCATTTTGCAAACAAGGAGAACTTTGTTAATATCGTTTTGCTGCTGCTGTTTGCTACATGGTTATATGCTTCTCTGTATTGGTGCGTCTATGCGGTACTGGGAAGTCCATATAGTTACTTATACGTTATGAAGACGCTGCCGCGGCCATTCATTCTCAACGTAGCGGCAGGAAGCGTACTTTACTTTGTGTTGATAAAAAGGGTTATTAAGCATAGAAGAGACAGGTATTTTCAATGAATAGAAATCAAAAATTATTCAGTTCCAGATATAGGCAGATTATCGGGGTTATTTTGATCCTGACGATCGTTTTAGGCGTGCGCTTGTTTGTAGTAACGATTTTGCAGCATGACAGATGGAGCGCTGAGGCTTCAGATCAGAATACCAAGGTTATTACTACGTCTGCGCCGCGGGGCAGTATTTATGACCGTAACGGAAAACTACTCGCAGGAAATAAGCAGGTTTTTACTGTTAATTTTAACGCCAGCTCGCTGACGACAGAGGAGATCAACACGTCTTCTCTGGATTTGATCAATACCTTGATCAAAAATGGAGATAAATATACAGATAATTTCCCGATTAAAATTTCGAAGTCGGGAAAGTTTTATTATACTTATAAGCAGAAAACTGCCAAGTGGCTGCGGAAGCAGGGATTTCCTGAAGATTTAACGGCCAAAGAAGCGTTTAGTCGTCTCTGTAGTAAGTATGGTCTTGATAACAGTGACAGCGCCCGTTTTTCGTCAATGGAGACGCTGCAGGATAAGTATGGTCTGGATCCTCCTATTTCAGTAAGGCGTATGAAGTACACTTACGATATTGAACTGGAAAATTTTCTTGGGAAGTTTGCTTTTACGGAGGATCAGATTAAAGAGGGAGTTTCCGCAAAGGATTGTTTTAAACAGCTGCGCAAGGACTACAGTGTCGACAAAAAACTCAGCGATAAAGAGGCGCGGAAAATCTTTGTAGTCAGAAACGAAATTGCGACCAATGGATTTACACGATACCAGCCGATTAAAATCGCTTCCGGTATCTGTGAAAAGACCATTGCTTTTATAGAGGAATCTGGTATCAAGGGCGCGGAAATCGCGTCTGAAAGTAAGCGGTATTATCCCAATAGGAGTACGGCATGTCATATTTTAGGCTATATGGGCGCTATTTCGGAGAGTGAAGCTGGATATTATGTAGACGAATTAGGCTACAGCTCCACAGATCTGGTCGGCAAGGATGGTGTGGAAGCTGCCATGGAGGAAAAGCTTCACGGCAAAGCAGGCATGAGAAAGATTCAGGTCAACAGTAGCGGTGAATACGTAAAGACGCTGGATGAAAGCCAGGCTGAGAAGGGATCAGACATCTATTTGACCATTGACTTGGGTCTGCAGAAGGTTACAGAAAGCGCGTTGCGAGACGCCATTAACAGGTCGCAGCACAGTCGAAGCGGCGCTGCTGTGGCCATAGAAGTGAAGACAGGAGACGTGCTGTCTATGGCCAGCTATCCGACCTATGACCCGAATATTTTTGCTGAAGGTATTTCAGAAAAGGCATGGGAATCAGTGCAGATGGAAAATCCTCGCGACTCGTTTTCGCCGGCGCCGCTGTACAATAACGCTACAAGAACCGCCGTACAGCCAGGTTCTACCTTTAAACCGGTGACCGCTACGGCAGCGCTGGAAAAGGGATTGAGTCCGCATCTCCTTATTAACGACAAGGGATACATTGAGTATGGTGGAAGAACTTACGGATGTTCCAGTTGGAACGATTGGGGAGGCAACCACGGAACAGAAGATTTAGAGTGGGGTATCGGTAACTCCTGTAACTACTATTTCTATTGTATCGCAACAGGAAAGGATTGGGGAACCGGAGCTTCTTTAGGATATAATATCAGTGTAGATGATATGCTGAATATGGCAGAAAAATATGGTCTTGGTAGTGAAACTGGTATTGAAATCGGCGAAAGTGTTGTAGAGGCGCCGTCTCAGGAAAATAAGACAGCTAATTATGCCGCGGGCGTCAGAGATTATTTGTACAATAATGCCCATAAGTTTTTTCCGAAAAAGATTGCGGATGATTATGATAAGCTGGTAGAGAACCTGAAGACCATATCCGGTTGGATCAAGCAGAATCCATCTTACGAGGATTTGATCGATCTGTTGGACAAAAATACGGATGTAAAGAAGGATCAGCTGGCAACGGTGGCATCCCGTGTGAAGTTCGACTATTTCATTCAGGCACAATGGGGTGTAGGCGACCAGTTTAACATTTCCATCGGACAGGGCGACAATGCGTATACGCCGTTGCAGATGGCTAATTATGTAGCCACGATCGGCAACGGCGGCGTGCGAAATCAGGTAAGCATCGTTGGCGGCGTAGAAGGCGAAGGATCTACTGTTAAGAAAAGGCCTGTAAATCTGGGTTTGAAGGACGGCACGATTGAAGAAGTTGTGAAAGGTATGAAACGAGTTTGCACCAGCGGTACTTTGGCCGGCGTTTTCGGAAGCTTTCCATTTGAAGTTGCCGGAAAGACTGGTACAGCAGAAAACCAGTCTATTCGTCAGCCAAAGAACGAGGTGGCTTATGTGAAGTCTCATCTTAGTTCTATCAATTCCATGGCACATACTTCTGTGACTTGGGAACAGGTAAGAAGACAGATGAAAAAAATGATGGAACGGGAGCCTGAACGTTTTGATACAGAGGATAATACGGTGGACGAGGCTTTGATCAAGGCCAGCAATTATCGTATTACCCAGGGAATGATTAACAGCGGTAAGGGAAGTTATGATTATTTTGCCTGGACTATCGCGATGGCTCCAGCTGATGACCCGAAAATCGCGGTTGCAGTCATGCTGGTTGAAGGAGGATATTCATCAAACGCAGCGCCGGTGGCAAAGGAGATCATCGCCAAGTATATGGAAGCTTATGACGAGGATCAGATCGCGGTTTATAAAATTGACCAGAATGGAACAAACAGAATGCAGTAAATACAGAATCACTGCGGAGAGAAGACAGGCAGGAAATCATAGTTATAGAAAATGCGTTTTAACTGGAGGAAGAAATGGGCAAAGTTTATTTAATTGCATCCGGAAAGGGCGGGACAGGAAAATCCATGTTTGCCGTTAACTTCGGCGCGGCTTTAGCCGGTCGGGGTAAAAGCGTGGTATTGTTGGATATGGATTTAGGACTGCGGAATCTGGATCTGTATTTTGGTCTGGAAAATCAGGTGGTATACGATGTGTATGATGTGTTGACCGGCGTATGCCGTATTAAACAGGCCTTGATACGAGATAAACGATTCGAGAATCTATACATGATGGCAGCGCCTCCATCGAGAGATGATGGAAGTCTGACGCCGCTTCACCTGCAGGTGCTATGTGAGAAATTGAAGAATATTTATGATTATGTGATTATTGACGCTCCATCAGGTATCGATGACGGTTTGGTGTTGGCATCTGCCGGTGCGGATATTGCCGTTTTGGTTACAACTCCGGAATATTCGGCGCTGCGTGATGCAGATACATTAGACCGTGAACTGCTTCAGTTAGGGATAAAAGAACGTTTTGTCGTTTTGAATAAGGTCGTAGCGGAGATGATGAACGCCGGATATGCGCCGCGTTTACGAGAAATTACCGCAATGCTGCGTCCGCCTTTGGCAGGCATTATACAGTACGATGAAAACATTCAGATTTCCACCAACTTGGGCGTTCCAATTATTCTTAAACAGGGAACGTATATTGAAGAAAATTTTCAAAGAATCACCGGAAGAATTGTAGACGAGGCATAGAACCTTTCAAAAGGAAGACTCTCTGAAGATAAAAGCCGAAGCATAAAGAAATATCACTAATGCTTCGGCTTTTTTGTTGTTCATGATACATTTTAGAAATTGATACCTTTACTGCGCATGCCAACGTCTAGTACAAGTCCCAGCGCCAGCATATTGGATATGATGGAAGAACCGCCGGAGCTGAGAAACGGTAAGGTAATACCAGTTACAGGCATGAGACCCATGGTCATGGCAATATTTTCAAATATCTGAAAGGTAAACATACCGATGACGCCAACGACGACCAGAGCGCCATAGAAGTCAAGCGCGTCACGGACAATGGAGGCCATGCGAATGAGCAGAATCGCAAAAAGGCCGATAACAATCAAACCACCGATCAGACCCAGTTCTTCACCGATAACGGAGAAGATAAAGTCGGAAGTTTGTACCGGTATGAAATCCAGTTCTTTCTGTGTGCCGTTGAACAGTCCCTTACCGGTGATGCCGCCGGAGCCGATCGCGACTTTTGATTGCCATACTTGCCAGTTACCGGAAAGCTCCAGATTATCCGGATGGAGAAAAGCTTCGATTCGCTCCTTTTGATAGTCCGCCATAAAGACGTAAGCTACAGGCACGGCAGCCAGTACCAGCGCGAAGAACTTGGCAAAGACCTTCAGATCGATGCCGGCAAAGAAGACCATAACGACCCAGATCGCGGCGAAAACCAGCGCGCTTCCCAGATCCTCCTTTAGAACTATGACAATGATTGGTCCGGCGACAATGCCGGCCTTGATCAGACCTTTAAAATTATACAGCATATCTCTGTTTTCACTGAGATAGCCGGCAAGAATCAGGATATACAGAATTTTGACTATCTCTGAGGGTTGTACAGTCGTGATACCTACGTTAATCCATGAGCGAGCGCCGAATTGTTCTACACCCAGTCCGGGTACGTATACCAAAAGGAGAAGAACCAAAGAAAGGATATACAGATATTTCTCCATACCGAAGAACATAGTATAATTAAATCGCAGCATAACGCAGATGGCGATCAGACCGATGAAGTAGGCCGCAATCTGTACGATGACCTCACGGCTGAGGAAACCGGTGGCGATTTGCGTGCTTCCGATCATGAGAATACTGATTCCGGCAAGGAGTACGGCTATTATTATGATGATTTTATCGATGTTTTTAAGTAAATTTGAAAAATTGTTCATAGTTTTCCCCTCTTGTTCTTGACATAATGTCGACTACAACATTATAATATATGTTGTGCGAATATAGCAAGATTTAATTCCGTAATGCAATTTTTTTTTATTAGAAATTACCTTAAAGATATAAGACTTGATAAGGTTTCTGCTTTGAAAAGCAGGACAAGGCATAACAGGAACAATTTAATAGAAAAGGAGGTGCTTTAATGTCTCCATTGATTTGGATTATGATTTGTATAGTACTTTTAGCCATGGGGCTATTGGTCGGATATATTTTGCGTAAGAACATCGGAGAGAAGGCGATCGGCAGCGCCGAACAAAAGGCCAGAAATCTGATTTTGGATGCAGAGAATAGATCCGAAACTATCAAGAAGGAAATTACATTAGAAGCAAAAGAAGAAGCGCATCGCATGCGCACCGATGCCGAGAGGGAGGTCAGAGAAAGAAGGGCGGAAGTTCAGCGCTCTGAAAGACGTTTGATTCAGAAAGAGGAGTCTCTCGACAGAAAACTGGAAAACATCGAAAGAAAAGAAGAAAGCATTACAAAGCACGAACACGAAATCTTGGAAAAGAAAAAAGAGCTGGATGGTTTTCTGGCAAGACAGATCGAAGAACTGGAGAAAATCTCCGGTTTGACCGTTGATCAGGCAAAAGCGCTTTTGCTTGATGAGATTGAGAAGGATGTCAGACACGATGCGTCAGTTATGATCAAGGATATTGAATCCAAGGCGAAAGAAGACGCGGATAAGCGGGCAAAAGAGATCATTACAGGGGCAATTCAGAGATGTGCGGCAGATCACGTAGCTGAAAGCACTGTATCAGTTGTCGCGCTCCCTAACGATGAAATGAAGGGGAGAATTATCGGCCGCGAAGGCAGAAATATCAGAGCGATCGAAACCTTAACCGGTGTAGATTTGATCATCGATGATACGCCGGAAGCCGTGATTATTTCCGGTTTTGATCCTGTAAGGAGAGAAATCGCGAGAATCGCGCTGGAAAAACTTATCGTAGATGGCAGAATTCATCCTGCGAGAATTGAAGAAATGGTAGAGAAAGCTGAGAAGGAAGTGAACTCTATCATCAAAGAAGAAGGTGAGCAGGCTACTTTCGAGGTGGGAATTCACAACCTGCATCCTGAGCTTGTGAAGCTTCTGGGCAGACTGCGGTACAGAACGTCATACGGACAGAATGTGCTGAAGCATTCTGTAGAGGTTGCGCAGCTTTCCGGTCTGATGGCGGGCGAGCTGGGACTGGATGTCAAACTGGCGAAACGCGCCGGTTTACTTCATGATATCGGAAAAGCTTTAGATCATGAATATGAGGGAACTCATGTAGATATCGGTATTCAGGTATTGAAAAAGTACAAGGAATCTGAAGCTGTAATTAACGGTATGGCGGCGCATCATGGTGATTACGAGCCGAAAAGTATGGAAGCTGTACTTATTGCCGCGGCAGACGCTCTTTCAGCGGCGAGACCGGGTGCGAGGAGAGAAACGCTGGATGCTTATATCAAGCGTCTGGAAAAGCTGGAGGAGATTGCGAATACCACGAAGGGTGTTGATAAATCCTTTGCCATTCAGGCTGGCCGTGAGATTCGGATCATCGCTAAGCCGGAGGAGGTTAACGATGACAGCATTGTTCTTCTGGCAAGAGAGATTTCTAAAAAGATCGAGTCTGAGCTTGAATATCCGGGTCAGATTAAGGTCAACGTAGTCAGAGAGACGAGAGCCATCGATTACGCGAAATAATAGATGTAGCATTAAAAAGCTGCCCTGAAAAGCAAGTTATGCTTAGGGCAGTTTTTATGCGTTTAATTCAGACTTTGTCCGCGGGTAAAAACAGAAAAAATCGTAGTAAATCGACAGTAGTTATGATAGAATATCAGAAGAACTTGTGTACAAAGTACGGAGACGTCCAAAGCAGAGAGACAGGCAATGGGAAAAAGTATGGATAAAGAAAAAACAATAAAATCGGAGAATCAGGAAGCAACGGCCGGCGTAATACAGGCGCCGTCCTTTTATAAGAAACTTCTTCGTCTGGCTCTGCCTATTATTCTGCAGCAGATTATCGGCGTAAGTCTGAATCTGGTGGACAACGTCATGATTGGACGATTGGGCGCGCTGCCACTGGCGTCAGTGGGCGCTGCTAATCAGGTATATTCTATTTATACCATGGTTCTTTTTGGACTTTTTAGCGGTGCGGCAGTACCATTAGCGCAGTATTTTGGAGTTAAGGATTTTAAGAGTATACGAAAGATCGTGGGAATGGATATAGCTATCGGACTGGTTCTCGGAATGCTTACTGTAAGCGGAGTCCTGCTTTTCGCGCCGCATATTATCGGACTGTTTGCCGACGAGGCGGAAGTGATTCGTATGGGTTCTAGCTATATCCGGATTGTTGCCGTTACATATTTGACCGTAGGGATCAGCTTTGCCGTTACTTTTAACTCGAGGCCGATTCAGATTTTGAAGATACCGACGATCATCAATGTATGCAGCATTTTGATCAATACAGCGCTCAACTATATTTTGATATACGGCCATTTTGGCTTTTCGGCTAGGGGCGTAGAAGGAGCTGCTCTGGCTACGGCAATCGCCCGGATTGTGGAGATGACTGCATTATTGATTTATCTCTGGCTGGATAAGGAACATCCTTTCCATGGCAGAGTCAGAGACTTTCTGGGATTCAGCCGTTCTCTGTTCAACAGCGTAATGCGTACTGCTATGCCGGTAGTGTTCAGCGAAGGAGGATGGGCCCTGGGAATGAGCCTGACCTTTGCCGCGTATGGGAGAATCAGCGCACAGGCTCTGGCTGTTATTCAGGTATGTCAGGTGCTTTGCAATTTATGCCAGTGCGCGTCCTTTGGTATGGGTAACGCCTGTGCGGCTTTGATAGGAGAGACATTAGGACGGCAGGAGATTGACCTGGCTCGCGACAACGCGAAGAAATACATGAAGGTGCAATGGACTCTGAATTTTCTCATGTGCCTGATGATTCTGCTGCTACGCGCGCCTGTAGCGGCATTTTACCAGTTTGATCCGGCTACTACAGAAATCCTGATGCTTTCCATGGCTATGTTTGCGGTAACGCAAATACCGCGGATGGCGGCTTATTCTGTACAGAACGGACTGCTGCGTGCAGGCGGCGATACTTTCTTCTGTATGATAGTAGAGCTTTCGTGCAACCTCGGTTTGGAAGTAGCTTTGGCGTTTTTCGCGGTTTTAGCGCTACATTTGCCGTTGCATCTGTGCATTTTGGTGGCTTCCGGCGGAAATGTGATCAAGGCAGTGCTGGAATACCGCCGCTATCTCAGCGGTAAATGGCTGAAAACGATTATTTAGGGAAATACTTTCCCTTTTCAGGAGGAATAGATGTTTGTATATTTAGACAACAGTGCGACAACTCGCCAATATGATCAGGTGACGGACGCCATGGCCGCTTCTATGCGGGATTGCTTTGGAAATCCGTCTTCCCTGCATGCTATGGGGTTGGCAGCGGAAAAAGAGGTTAGAAAGGCTAGAAAGGCCATTGCGTCATCTCTTGCTTGTCATGAAGATGAAATTATTTTTACTTCCGGAGGTACTGAGAGCGATAATATGGCTCTTTTGTCCACTGCGCAGGCCCGTAGGCGAGAAGGTAAAAGAATTATCACAACAAGGGTGGAGCATCCGGCTGTGCTGGAAACCTGTAAGGTATTGGAGCGGCAGGGATTTGAGCTGATCTATATAGATGTGGACGAAAGATGCCGGTTAAATTTTCCACAGCTGAAGGCAGCAATCAACGATGAGACGATTCTCATTTCCGTTATGGCTGTCAATAATGAGGTAGGAACGATCATGCCTTTGCGTGATATCTCGGAGATAAAGAAAAGGGCAATTTTCCATACGGACGCGGTTCAGGGACTGGGAAAGACAGAGCTGAAGCGGACAGGCGCGGACATGATTTCACTCAGCGCCCATAAAATCCATGGACCTAAGGGAGTCGGCGCGCTGTACGTCCGCAAAGGCGTGACCATACCGGCCTTTATCAACGGAGGCGGTCAAGAGAAACACCGCCGCTCGGGAACAGAGAACGTTCCGGGCATCACGGGCTTTGGCATGGCCAGTCAGATTGCCGAGAAACATTTTGATCAAAGGGTGTCCGCCATGGCGGCGGCGAGACGTCGTTTGTTCGACGGCCTTTGTGACCAGATTAGCGATATTCGTGTCAATAGTCCAGAAGACGGCGCAGCGTCTGTGCTCAATGTTTCCTTCCTTGGGTGCAGAGGTGAGGTGCTGCTGCACACGTTGGAACAGGATCAGATTTATGTGTCTACAGGTTCGGCATGTTCTTCCAATAAGAAGGGGCGGAGCCACGTGCTGGCGGCAATGGGTCTGTCAGATAAGGAAATCGAAGGCGCGATTCGTTTTAGCTTTAATGAATTCAATACCGCGGAAGAAATGGATTATGTCATAGACAGGGTGAAGACGGCAGTAAACAGATTTAGAAAGTTAGGATCATTTAGATAGGAGACGAGATGAACGAACAGAATATTTTCATCGTCCGCTGCGGCGAGGTAGCTTTAAAAGGCATGAACAAGCCATATTTTGAAAGAATGCTGGTAGATAGGATTAAAAAGAATCTGAAAGATTTTGAGAACGTTGACGTGAGACGGCATGAAGGCTTAATCTTTGTCAGGGCAGATAAAAAATACGATAAGGAACAGCTAATCCGCCAGATATCTAAGGTATTCGGCGTTGCTTCCATCAGCCCGGCAGTAGAGGTGGAAAGTCACCTGGATTCCATCGGCGAGGAAGCTGTGAAGTACATGATGGAGCTCATAGAGACCAGGGGTATCAAGACGTTTAAGGTGGAGGCTAAGAGGGCGGACAAGGATTTTCCTGTTAAATCGCCTGATATCGCGCGTATTATCGGCGCCAAGGTGCTGATCGGCTGCAAGGTTTTAAAGGTAGATGTCCACAATCCGGACGTATATCTCTTTGTAGACGTGCGGCATGGAAAATCCTATATTTATCAGCAGAAGATCGCTGGATTCGGCGGTCTGCCGCTGGGTACAAATGGAAAAGGCATGGTACTGCTTTCCGGAGGCATTGACAGTCCGGTAGCCGCCTGGATGATGGCAAAAAGAGGTATGCTTATCGAGGCAGTACATTTTCATTCTTATCCGTATACCAGTCAGCGGGCGCAGGAGAAGGTTGAGGATTTAGCCAGAATCGTAGCATCCTACTGTGGTAATTTCAAGATGCATGTGGTGAACCTACTGCCGATTCAGGAGCAGATCGTGCAGAATTGTCCTGAAGAGGAAACGACGATCTTGGTACGACGCTTTATGATGCGAATTGCGGAAAAGCTGGCGGAGAAGAACCGGGCTATGATGCTGATTACCGGTGAAAATCTGGGACAGGTTGCCAGCCAGACAGCGGAATCCTTAGTGGTAACGGACGCCTGTGTAAGGATGCCCGTTATGCGGCCGCTTATCGCCATGGATAAGGTTGATATTATGGAAAAGGCTGAAGACATCGGCACTTTTGAAACATCTATTCAGCCTTACGAGGATTGCTGTACGGTATTTTTGCCAAAGCATCCGACAACCAAGCCGAAATTAGAGCGTATTGAAGAATCGGAGGGACGTCTGGATGTGGAGAATTTGGTAAAGGAGGCTGTTGCTTCTGAAGAAATTATCCATATCGAAGCGGAATAATCGCCGCGGCGCGTGACGTTTGACAGCCGTAGACGGAAATCCTTTGATCATTCGACAAAAATAGTGCGATTCCCCCTTTTTCTCTTAAAGACAAAGCCCTGCCGGGTGGATTATAATAGAGAAAGAGGGGGTTTTTCAATGGATACAATTTTTTATTTGCAAAACGATACGCTAGTGGCCACTTTGTCCGGTGAGATTGATCACCATGTAGCTGATGGCATACGCAAGGATATCGATGACGAAATGCAGCTTTATGAAGTGAAAAATCTGGTCTTTGATTTTTCTGACGTGACGTTTATGGACAGCTCCGGCATTGGGGTAGTTCTTGGAAGATATAAGAAGGTACGGTCTATGGGTGGTACAGTGGTCATAAAAGGAGCGGGCAGTCTGGTCAGACAGATTTTAGAGATGTCCGGGATTTTTTCCCTGGAGGGCTGCAGAGAAGAAAAATCGGAAGGAGTAAATGATGGAAAAGAATATAGTCACCATAGAGTTTGAGGCGCTGCCTGAGAATCAAAGCTTTGCCCGGTCTGTAGCCGCCGCATACGTCGGCGCGGCGGATCCTACTGTAGAAGAATTGACGGAAATAAAAACGGCTGTCAGCGAGGCGGTGAGCAACGCGATCATTCACGGGTATGAGCGGAAGGGACAGGGAAGAATTTCAATGGAGATGAAGTTTGTGGATCGTGACAAGGTGTTTATACGAATTACAGATCAGGGCTGCGGTATCGACGATATCGCCAGAGCGAGAGAGCCTATGTACTCCACCGGGTCGGACATGGAGATGAGTGGTATGGGATTTACTGTAATGGAGAGCTTTGTTGACAAGGTATTGGTGGAATCGCAGCTGGGAGTGGGGACCTCGGTGACCTTGATTAAGTATCTGGATACCTACTATGACCTATAAGTATGTGCCAGTTGCAAAAGAGGATACATATGAACTGATCCGCAGAGCGCAGTCCGGAGATGAGGATGCAAAGGCGCTTCTCTGTGAACAGAATACGGGACTGGTTAAAAAGATCGCCTTGAAATTCGCTTCTTGCGACTATGAACTCGATGATTTGATACAGATTGGTTATATCGGACTTTTGAAAGCAGTATATAAGTTTGAGACGGACTACGATGTGATGTTTTCTACCTATGCAGTTCCCATGATCATGGGTGAGATGAAACGGCATTTTCGGGATACAGGTAAGATTAAGGCAAGCAGGAGTTTGAAAGCAGAGATCAGTATGCTGAAAAGGATTCAGGAAAAATTGACTGCGGAGACCGGCGCGTCACCCAGAGTCAGCGAAATTGCCCAGGCTATGGGTACCAGTAATGAGCATGTGTTGGAGGTTATGGAGGCTGCCTCTGCCCTGGGAAACGTAATGAGTTTGGATAATCTGTTGGTGGAAGAAGAATATGACGCTTGCAGCAGCCAGGGTTCGCCGGAAAATAATCTGGACAGCATTATGATCAAAAAGGAGATCAGTCAGCTGGAGGACAAGGCGAAGCAGGTTATCATTTTAAGATACTATCGGGATATGACACAGCAGGAGATCGCGAAGATTCTGGGGGTATCGCAGGTGCAGGTATCCAGAATAGAAAAGCGTGCTTTGGCACAAATCAGGGATAAAATGGCAGAATAAGAGCGATGTATAGAATTGCAGCAGATATAGGGTGAGTTGAAAACGGCTCACCTTTATCTTTTCGACATTTTATGACCATTCAGGCAAAAATGGCTTGCAAAATTCTCTGAAAAGTGGTTTACTATATATGTATGCTGTTATTTTTATAACAAACAAAAACAGCATAGCTTGATACGGTTAAAATACTCCTTCCTATGGAAGGACCGTTATTATAATTTAAGGAGGCATTTACATGAACTTTCAACTAACGAAGGAACAAGAATTCGTAAGAAAAATGGTAAGAGAATTTGCCACTAACGAAGTTGAACCATTAGCTGCAGACATTGACCAGGAACACAGATTCCCAGTGGAAACTGTTGAAAAAATGGCTAAGTACGGCATGATGGGCGTTCCATTCCCGACCGAATACGGCGGAGCCGGCGGAGATCACATCTCCTATGCAATCACTGTAGAAGAATTATCCAGAGTCTGTGCGTCCACAGGCGTTATCTGCTCCGCGCACACTTCCCTGTGCTGCTGGCCGATCTTCAACTGGGGTAATGAAGAACAGAAGAAAAAATATCTGCCAGATCTGTTATCCGGCAAGAAGCTAGGCGCTTTTGGTCTGACTGAGCCTAACGCTGGTACTGACGCATCCGGACAGCAGACAAGAGCTGAATTGGTTGACGGTAAATGGATTTTAAACGGAGCGAAGGTATTCATCACCAACGGTGGATATGCTGACGTTTTCGTTGTAATGGCTATGACCGACAAGAAGAAAGGAAACCACGGTATTTCCGCATTCATCGTTGAAAAAAGCGACGAAGGTTTCTCCATCGGTAAGACAGAAGATAAGATGGGTATCTGCGCATCTTCCACTACTGAATTGATTTTCCAGAACTGTGTAATTCCTGAAGACAGACTGCTGGGTCAGGTTGGCGAAGGCTTCAAAGTTGCTATGTCCACGCTGGACGGCGGCCGTATCGGTATCGCTTCCCAGGCTCTGGGTATTGCACAGGGCGCCTTTGACGTAACTGTTGAATACATGCAGGCAAGAAAACAGTTCGGTAAGAAGCTGTCTCAGATGCAGGCGCTGCAGTTCGGCATGGCTGACTTGAAGACGAAGATCGAAGCTGCAAGACTGCTGGTCTACAAGGCTGCTGACATGAAGGATAAGCATCTGCCTTACGGTGAAGCTGCTGCAATGGCGAAGCTGTTTGCTGCAGAAACTGCCATGGAAGTAACTACTAAGTGTGTACAGTACCACGGCGGATACGGATACACTAAGGATTATCCAGTAGAAAGAATGATGAGAGACGCTAAGATCACCGAGATCTATGAAGGAACTTCTGAAGTTCAGAGAATGGTCATCGCTGGTGCGACTTTCAAAAAATAAAATAGTAGGAGGAAATAGAAATGGCATTTAAGATTATCGTATGCGCAAAGCAGGTACCAGATACAAACGTTATCAAGATTAACCCTAAGACTGGTACTCTTATCAGAGACGGCGTTCCAAGCATCTTAAACCACGACGATGCTAACGCTTTAGAAGAAGCATTAAAGATTAAGGACAAATATGACGATGTAACTATTACAGTTATCTCCATGGGACCTCCTCAGGCATCAGATCTGCTGTTTGAGTGTATCGCAAAAGGCGCTGACGAAGGTATCCTGGTTTCCGACAGAGCTGTTGGCGGTTCTGATACATGGGCTACTTCCAATACATTGGAAGCTGCTATTAAGAAATGGGAAAAAGAAAATGGTCCTGCTGACCTGATCTTCGCTGGCCGTCAGGCTATCGACGGAGATACCGCTCAGGTTGGTCCGCAGATTGCTGAAAAGTTAGACCTGCCGCAGGTTACATATGTGGAAGAATTTGAAATTGCTGATAACCTGAAGGATATCACTGTTAAGAGACAGATGGAAGACGGTTATGAACTGATTGGCATCAAGACCCCTTGCATGCTGACTGCGATTAAAGAACTGAATGAGCCAAGATACATGAACATGGCTGGTATCTTCGCAGAAAAAGATATCAAAGTTTGGAACGCAAAGGACATCGAAGTTGACCTGACCAAAGTAGGTCTGGAAGCTTCCCCTACAAACGTATTCAGATCCTTCACACCGGCTCCGAAGGCTCCTGGTCAGGTCGTTAACGGTGACTCCGAAAACGAACAGGCAAAGAACCTGCTGATCCAGCTGAAGGGTAAGCACATCATCTAATCTGAAGGAGGAATAATCATGGCTATCAAAATTATTAATGATAAATGTAAAGGTTGCTCCCTTTGCGCAAAAGCATGTCCGTTTGACGCTCTGAAGATCGTTGACAGAATTGCAGTTGTAGACGAAGGAAAGTGCACAAACTGTAACGCTTGTATCGCAAAATGTAACTTCGACGCGATTGAAGCTGCTCCTGAAGCTGAAAAGGTTGACCTTTCCGCTTACAAGCATATCTGGGTATTTGCTGAACAGAGACAGGGCAAGATTCAGAACGTAGCGCTGGAATTACTGGGCGAAGGTAAGAAATTAGCAAAAGACATCAGCGAAGATACACAGATCTGTGCTGTACTGATCGGTAACAATATCGACCACCTGGCACAGGAATGTTTCGAATACGGCGCTGAAAAAGTATATATGGTTCAGGATCCGCTCCTGGAAAACTTCACAACTGACGGTTACACCAAGGTTATGAAGCAGCTGATCGACGAGTATAAGCCGGAAATCGTTCTGTACGGCGCTACTCACATCGGTCGTGACTTTGCACCTCGTATCGCGGCAAGATGCAACACTGGTCTGACTGCTGACTGTACACACCTGGATGTTAAAGTTTCCAAGTACATCGAGTTTGCAAAAGCGAATACTACATTAGATACTTCCACTCTGGACCCTAACGATCCATCCACTGGCATCAAGCAGACTCGTCCGGCATTCGGCGGTAACCTGATGGCTACCATCATCTGCCCTAAGACCAGACCGCAGATGTCCACAGTAAGACCTGGCGTAATGCAGAAGCAGGAAAGACAGGTTGGCGCTACTGGTGAAATCGTAAACGTAAAACCAGAGATCTCTAAGGAAGATATCAGAATCGAAATCAAGGATATCGTAAAATCCATGAAGGAAATGGTATCCCTGACTGACGCTAAGATCATCTGCTCCGGCGGACGTGGTCTGGGCGATCCTTCCGGTTTTGAACTTATGAAGAAGTTTGCTGATAAGGTTGGCGGTGTTGTTGGTTCTTCCCGTGCTTGTGTAGACGCTGGCTGGATTGACCACTCCCATCAGGTAGGTCAGACCGGTACTACCGTTAAACCGGAAATCTACTTCGCATGCGGTATCTCCGGTGCGATCCAGCACTTAGCTGGTATGCAGACTTCTGGCTGCATCGTAGCAATCAACAAGGATCCGGATGCTCCGATCATGGAAGTTGCTGACTACGCAATCGTAGGCGACCTGTACAAAGTAATCCCAGAAATCATTGCTGAATGGGAAAACGCAGAAGCGCTGTACGACGCAACTACGAAATAAGAACCCCACCCACCTGCGAAGCAAAGCTTCGGGCGGGTACCCGGGAACCTTGTTGTCTTCGACAATAGGGGGACCTAACCCAAATTGCATAAAAAGAGGACGCAAATGCGTCCTCTTTTTTAATGCAATTTGCTGGTAGGTCCCCCGCGAAGGTTTACTGCGAAGTCGAGCCGAAGGCGAAGATCTGCGCAGCATGAACCGACGGCGCAACCCCTAGCCCGATTTATCGAGTAATAGGAATAACGCCAGGTTAATTCCTGGCGTTTTCTATTGTGAAGATAAATCGCAGGCAGGTCTTTTACGAAGGTTTCCCAAGAGATGGAGCGACCAGCGAACATTGATTGGAAGAAACCGATCGTAGATTTCTCTGATTTATATGCGAGCTTTGCTCGCAAGCGGCTTTGCCGCAAGGTAGAAATCATATAATTTCCTCGGCTATGCTCGGAAATTATAAAAAAGTCAATAAAAGAGGACACGTTGGGGCACCCTCCGTAAGGAAGGTGCCCCAAGGCTTTGTATTTAAAATAAAATATTGTTGTGTTTGAATCGGTATAGCCCTGTGGCTATGCCGTTTTTGCCGCTTTTCGTTCCAAATGTTCTTGGAAGTATTCTTCCATTTCGTCGGGAGACGGCTCTCGGATAATTCCAACGCCGTTGTAATAGATTTCCACGCCCTGATAACGCTTTCCGTCCCTGTATTCGGGTTTGGATACCACGATTTTCTGTATGAACTCGTGTACCAGTTCGGGCGTAAGCTCACTAAGCTGCGTTACTCGTTTTGCCTTGTCAATAAACCTTTGTAAACCCTCGGTTTGGATTTTGGCGTTTTCAACACAGTTTTCCATTTCGGGGATACGGTCTTTCAATCTGCTTTGTTCATCCTCCAAAGACATTGACATCGTAGCAAACCGTTCATCGCTTATCCTGCCCATAGCGTTATCCTCATATAGCTTTTGGATTATCCCGTCAATCTCAGAGACACGCCGTTTCGCCCTGTCAAGCTCTCTGCGCTTCTCAGCAAGTTCCTTCTTCTTTTTCTCTCCGAAATCCTCCATCTGCCGCTGTGCAAACAGCTTTTCATAGGTCTGCACATACCACATCACTCTCTGCATACTTTCCAGTACAAGGCTTTCTACCACCTTTTCTCGGATATAGTGTGCGGAGCAGACCTCGGAGTTTTTGCGGTAGGAGGAGCAGAAAAAATACGCCAGTTCCCGCTTGTAGTTGTTTGTCACGCTGTAATACAACTTCTCGCCGCAGTCGGCGCAGTAAAGCAATCCCGAAAACATACTCACAATACCGCTTTTAGTCGGTCTGCGGCGGTGCTGCCGTAACTCCTGTACGAGTGCAAAGGTTTCTCGGTCAATGATAGCGGGGTGGGTATCGGGAAAAACTTTCCATTCTTCCTTTGGCTTATCAAGCTTTTTCTTCAGCTTAAAGGATTTTCGATAGGTGCGGAAATTGACCGTATCGCCGCAATACTCCTGCTTATCAAGAATATCCGAAACGGTATCTGCCACCCATCTGAAAGGAATGGCGGGCGGCTTGCCGCATTTTCTGCCGATGCTGTTCCAATACTCGGTAGGCGTCATCACCTTTTTCGCTTTTAACCGCTTGGCAATCTGCGTCGGTCCAAGTCCCGAAACACACATCTCAAAGATTTGTCTTACCACCTTTGCCGCAGGCTCGTCCACAAGCCATTCGTCCTTATTGTTCGGATTTTTCATATATCCAAAGGGCGGGTTCGTGGTCAGCGGAACGCCTGACATCCCCTTGCTCTGCATTACTCTGCGGACTTTGTCGCTGGTATTTTTTGCGTGCCATTCGTTAAATAAATCCTGCATTGGAACAATGTCGCTGATACCCTTTGCCGTATCGATGTTGTCCATAATGGCGATATACCGCACATCCAAACGGACAAAATCTTCTTCCAAAAGCTGACCGACTACAAGGCGGTTTCGTCCGAGCCTTGAATGGTCTTTTACAACGAGGTTTGCAACCAAGCCCTGCTCAGCAAGCTCCATGATTTCCATAAATGCGGGTCTTGTGAAACTAACGCCCGAAAATCCGTCATCATAAAAGAAACGGGGATTGGGCAGCTTGTTGTCCTTTGCATACTTTTCAAGAATAGCTTTTTGATTTTGAATACTGCCTGATATGCCGTCTTTCTCATCGTCACGGGAAAGCCTTGCGTAAAGGGCAGTAATTCGCTTGTCTGACTGTTTAATGTTCATATAGCTCCTTTCCACAGCCAGATATGGTATGAATTGTAGGTATCCCTATCATACCATATCCGCTATTAAACTTCAACGCTTTAAAGTGATATTCTCAAAACTGTTACAGATTTTTCAGAATAATCCGTTCCGCTTTTTCTTCCAGGCTCTCGCTTGCCGTACTGTCGAAATGGGTATTGACCGAATAAACCGTACCGTCAATCTCCGTTTGAAAATTGATGGGGTAGGGATATTGGGACTTGCGAAACCAGTTCAGGCGTTCCGCCTTGGTCATAGCGGCAAGCATATCCGTTATCCCGTCAATCAATTCGTGTATTTCTGCACCGTCATCTACGGTGTTTCCGTATTCGTCAAGATAAATCACATCTGTCATCGTTCCAAATCCTCCTTCTTTTTCGGTTTTGCTTTTCGTGCAGGGACTGTCAAATCCCACGAGGACGGCTTCGTTTCTTTTTCGGGCGGTTTATGGAAAATGCTCTTTTCCTGCTCAGGTGCAGTTTTGCGGAGAGATTTCAGAATACTGTCAATGAAATCCTTAACCTTTTTTGGTGCAGCCTTCAACGCTTCTAAATACGGTCTGCATTTTTCTTTTAAGGCGGTCAGTTCTGCTTGCAGACGCTTGACTTTATCCGATAACGCTCGGTTGCTGCTTTCGTAGATTTGCACCGTTCGTCTGTTTATAAGGCATTCTTTCGCCAAATTTGAAAGATAGCCGTAGTCCTCGGCAGACATCTGAATTTTACCCGTCAGCGTTTTCTTTCCCATACTGTCAATAATTTCTGCGCTTGCCTGTACGGGTAGTACAGAGGACAGTCTTTCGTCAGCCGCCGCAATCTTTTCTTTAATTCCCGCAAGGCGTTCCTTGTCTTTTTCAATCTGATATTGCAGACTGCTTTTGTATTCGGCGGTACTGCCACGCACGCCACGGAGAAAATCGTTAAAGCCTGCATTCTGCATATGCTCGTAAAATTCATCCTGCAAAATGCTGTATGAAGGGACAAGCACAGGCTTGCCGTTTTTATCGAATACAGGCTGGTTGTTCTCATCCACCGCCTGCGGAGATTTCCATTTCTTTGAATGACTGATCTGCTGAATAACTTCTTTGACCGTGCCGACCAATTCGGTTTTTTTGCACCGCTTTGTCCATAACACTTGCTTTTTTACCACAGGCAGTGCTACAATGTGCATATGGTAGTGGTAGACGGGTTTTTCATAATCATCGGATAGGGCAAGATTGATTTCATCGGCGTGCAGTACAGCGGACAGAATATTGTCCTCGCCGTACAGCTTGACTGCAAAGCGGTATGCTTCTTCATAAAACCGCTTGGCATATTCATAGCCACCGTGGGTTTCAAAGTAGTCGGTATTGACATCGAAGATGACTTCATCGTACACTTTTGCGTCCTTTTTCAAACCTCGGAGAGATACTTTCCCGTCAGCGACCAGCTTATCAAGGGTTTCGTTGTAGGTCATATCGCCGCAGGATTTAAAATGCACATTCAGGGGTGTGCGGGACAAGTCTACATTCATATTGCCGTAATGCTCGTTTTTTCGCTCATTATGGCGTTCATATTTGCCGATGGAATCCCTTGTTCGGGTTTCCACTCTCGCCACGCTGAAATTCTGTCTTGACATTTTTCTCACTTCCTTTCTGTTTCGGATTGTATTTCTTTCTCCCGATGGGGAGGATATGTTAAAATCGGAGCGTCCTTTGTTACGCACCTTTCCAAAGTGCGTAACCCACTATGACACTTTCAGCCTTGCGGCTGCAAAGTGCCGTGGGCTCTCCGAGGGGCAAAGGCACTCTTTGAAAAGAGTACCTCTGCACTCCTCAGAAACTTTAAGCACGCTGTACGCATAATACCGATGTCACGCTTAATGCGCTTAAAATGGAGATTGCCGTATAAAACCATTCCGAACGATATATACAAGCCTGAAATGCATTATGGCAAGCGGATTTCTGCGCCTTAAAAGCGTGACATCATCGCCGCTTTACCCGAATGTCGTTCCTGCCCCTTGTTTAGCGGCGTTGTCTCGCTCGTTCCCGTTAAAGAAGTCTTGGCATAGTATCCCATTCGGGCGGTCATTCAGTTGTTAATCGGCAAAACAAAAAGCCGATACACAGAGACATCAAAAATCGGCGGGAGCTTTGCTCTCGCTTCAAAATGATGTTCTATGTATCGGCTTTGAAATTCAAAACCATACTGTTTTCATGCCCCTACGCCGCTGACAGTACAGAACAGCTTTTGACGATGGGCAGCGGTATTTTCTCTTAGCGTACCGCAGGCGTTAGGCGGCTTGCGCCGCAATTCCATTTCAAGAACATTGGATATTCAGTTGTAACTCCACGAAAATGGTATTTTATTATATATCACAGAATAGGTGCTTGTCAAGACCGAAACTTATTATTTTTTCCCGATTTGGAGAATTTATTCGTGTCAGTCTTGACAATTTGCTTTCTATTTGATATCATTATATCAAGATATAATGATATCAAATAGAGGTGAAACGAGTGGATGAAAAAACAAAACAAGTTCAGGTGCGCCTAACTCCCGAACTACATAGCAAACTCAAAGGCACGCTTGCACTTGATGGACGAAAGCTCGTGGACTTTTTTAATGAAGCAGCTTGTGCTTATTTGACTGATAGCGTCAAATATAAAAACACAATTTCTGAAATTATAGGAGGAACCCACAATGGCAAAAATTAAGAAAAAACAAGAGGCGCTATCTGTAAGCAGACTGATAAATGAAGTTTTAGTTGCACAATTAAGTATACCATTCCGCCAAATTGTTAATGATACTACATTTTCTAAATATACAGGCTCAAAACGCCCAGATATACTTATTTCTGAGTTTGAATATAACGGAACCAACGATGAACAGTATATAAAAAATCTTGTTGCATATGCCGAAGCAAAAGATGACTGTAAGGTGGATGATAAAGATTGGAAAGATGCTTTAAAACAAGGTAAAACCAAGGCTCCCAAATTGGGATTACCGTATTTTATTGTTACAAATTGTAAAACAACATATTTCTATAATGCCAAAACATTAAATCAATTAACACTAAACGGAAATCCGATTAGAGAATTTCAAACCATAGACATTTATCGTTTGATTAAAAACAAATTAACAGAAAATCCCGATTTAGATTCTATCAATACGAATGTTGACTCGATTTCTACAATTTCAGAAGCAATCTTTAACAAGAAATTATGGGAACTTGCAGGTGTTTATCGAGGTATCAATTTCAAAGATAATGTTCAAAAAATCGACTTTACAGTAGGGTTTGTAGCTCTTGAATATTTTGAAGAGAAAGAAGAAATTGATGATAATAAAGATGCATCAAAAGTATATTGGTCTACTTGTAACGATGAAGTTGCAGAAAAAATCAAGAATAATTTAAGTGGTTATATAAGCCGTTTGGAAGATGAAACTACATTCAAAGAATTTAAGAATGTTATGGAAGTGGTCAGAATTGCTATTAGTGGTGACGGCAAGAACAAACCGCTTATTGGTGTTGATGATGTAAAGCAAATATATGGCATTATTGATTCTATGAAGCCCTTACACGGTACGGGATTTGATTTGTTTGGTGCCGTATATGAAATGTTTGCATCTTCAAAGGAAAAGAAAGATTTCGGAGAATATTTCACAAGAAGACACTATACGCATATTTTCTCTAAACTGTTGTTGCAAGATGAGGATGTATATAACAAAAAGAAGGAATTCTCTATTATTGATATAACAGTGACGGGATTGATACAAAGGACATGGGAAAGAGTGGCTTAATCCCCTTGAGTTCAAGGCTTTTTCGGTTTGGCATGACGCTAAATCTTATTTTTTTTGTCCGCTGGGAGCAGCTGGCTTTTTGCACTTGGTGCATAATTGAACGAACTTATGCAGATACGTTCAGCTATATAATTCGTAGGATACAACTAATCCCCGTTTTCTTTGTTTGCGAACACAGAGGTTGATTTTGGACTGAAAATAGTTTATAATTAGACTGAAATCAAGCTGAAAGGGGTACCGACATGACAGATTCTTGTATCTATCTTGATACTTACGTTTTACAGCAGGATATGCGGGTGAGAATGCCAAAGGCAATCCTATCAAATATGGGTGTAGAAAAAGGGAAGACCAAGTTTGACATTTATCTTGACTCAAGTGACAATTCACTGATTTTTCGCATCCACAACGGTAATGGTGAAGGAGTGACAGAGAATGGCAGATAAACTAACCGCAGTTTCCCTGTTCACAGGAGCAGGCGGAATGGATATCGGGTTCGAGAGAGCAGGAATTGAGGTAATCTTTGCGAACGAACTTATGAGTGAAGCGGCGGCAACATATAATGCTAACCACGCTTCCGGGGTTATGGTAAATGATGATGTGAATAATATCCTTGATTCACTTGGTCAGTTTCAAGGGGTTGATCTGGTTTTCGGGGGACCACCGTGCCAGGGATTTTCCGTGGCGGGCAAAATGAATCCTGATGATAACCGCAGCAAATTGATTTTCACATTTTTGGATGTTATTGAAAAGGTTCGTCCAAGAGCGTTTGTCATGGAGAATGTCAAGGCTCTGGGTGTGTTGGAAAAGTGGGAACCTGTGCGCAGAAAGTATCTGGATCGAGTTCGTGCCTTGGGTTATAACTGTGTACCATTCATTTTGAATGCTACAGAGTATGGGGTATCACAAAAGCGTGAAAGAGTTTTCTTTATCGGCATAAGGGATAACGGAGATCCGTTTTTTGAGTATTATATGAAAGACCTACTTCTACAGCAGAAAAATGATGCTCCAATCGTAAGAGAGTTGCTGCAGTCTTTGGGAAGAGCAGGCACGGATGAGAATCCAGATACTTGCACTGCAAAGATTACATTTGCCACACATCCAGTGATGAGAAAATCACCATACGCCGGGATGTATTTCAACGGGCAAGGCAGGCCGATAGATGTCGACGGGTATGCAAATACGTTGCCTGCCTCTATGGGTGGAAATAAGACTCCCTTTGTGGATGAGGACTATCTTTACGGGGAGGCATCAAGCGATTGGGTTGTTGATTACCATAGGGGGCTGATGGAAGGTACGATTGTACCTGAGTTCAAAGAGGCGCCAGAACGCTTAAGGCGGATCACGATCAGGGAAGCGGCAAGGATTCAATCCTTCCCGGATAATTATGTGTTTTGCGGAAACAAAGGAGCGATATACACACAAATCGGCAATGCTGTCCCATGCAGAATGGCGGAGGCAGTAGCAAAAGCGGTCATAGCCTATATGAGAAAGGAAACGGCTACAGTTTGATTGGAGCGAGATATGCTGGTAGAAATTCAAGATGATTTTGACTTGGAAAAAATCGCACTGAGTGGTCAATGTTTTCGCGTGGGAAGACTACAAGATGGAGCTTATCGTTTTATAAGCGGTGATGAGGTTATATACATACGGGAGACTGGAAGTCATATGTTCTCTGTTTCTTGTAGCCCTAATGCGTGGAAAAACATTTGGAGTTTTTATTTTGACCTCGGTAGGTGCTATAACGACATTTTTGGAACTGAATGTAACAAACACCAATTTATACACGAGGCGATGGTTTATGGTCGGGGTATTCGCATCCTGCGTCAAAATCCGTGGGAGATGCTTATTACATTTATCATTTCACAAAGGAAAAGCATTCCTGCTATTTCAAAATCTGTGGAGTTGCTTGCATCGGGTTTTGGGCATCGTATTGAAACCAGGCATGAAACCCTGTATTCTTTTCCCACGCCGGAGGAAATGTCGAATGCGACAGAAACGCAATTGAAGGAGTGCGGTCTGGGGTATCGGACACAATATGTCCTTGATGCGCTTCGCCAAGTCCAGACAGGAGGTCTTAATCTGAATGTTCTGCCAGATTACAGTGATGAGGCCCTTCTTGAAACATTGCAAAGAATACATGGGGTGGGCAAAAAGGTGGCTAACTGTGTTGCTCTGTTTGCCTATGGGAGAACGGCCTGTGTCCCTATAGATGTCTGGATTTCGAGAGCCATTGAGCATGATTGCGGAGGAAAATCGCCATTCGGTCTTTTTGGACAAAATGCAGGCATTATCCAGCAATATGTTTTTTACTATGAGAAATGCCGCCAGTATGCATGACTGGCGGCCAGACTGTCAAAGAACCCCTGTTATGCAGCAGCACAGCAGAGGTTCTTTTTTAAAGCAGCAATACTCATCGCGACAAAAAACTGTCGGTGAGCTGCCTTCCATTTCCACATCGCCAGTTTCTTCAGGTTCATGGCAGCATATTTCAGCCTTACCCACATACTGACTCTTTTCAGTCCCCGGTAAGGTGTATAACGCATTCCATATTTTTCTTTTGCATCGGCAAACACCCTTTCGATCGTCTGTGATCTGAGACAGTAACTTTCTTTTCCCTGCGGTGAATGCCGGATATCCTCCGCCTGTTCTATATAATCCTCCCAGATATGGCGGGTTACTGTCTTCTGACAGTTCCTGCTCTCCGTGCACAGATGTCTCGTCTGGCATGCTTCACACTGGTAACACAGACTCTTATATTCCCTGTAGCCCTTCCGATTGGTCGTGCTGTACGGCAGGCTTTTGTATTCCGGGCAGATGACGATGTCCAGATATTCATCATATACATATTTATACCATTCATGAAATCCTTTCTTCGTCATAGGGCGTTTATAAGGCAGGGAGGGGAGCCGTCCGTCATCTATGATGCGCTTGCAGATCCACGGGGTTTTATATCCCGCATCCATGGTGACTGTCCTGATCTGGGGAAACCTTCTGGTCACCTTCTCATAAAGCACATCAAAGGCAACACTGTCATGTACATTTCCGCTTGTTACTACCGTGTCCAGTATAAAGTTATGCCTGTCACAGACTGTATGGGCCTCATACGCAAAACAATGTTTATGATCCCCTTTGCGGAACATGCCGCTCTCCGGATCAGTTGTTGATACCGTGACCTCCCGTTCCCTTCTTTCCCCGCCGCCGCTGTTCCCGTCAAAAGGCTTTTTTCCATGTGCCTGGCGATCCTCATTGATCTCTTTCATAAGCTGTTCCTCATAGGCTTTCGCCGCAGAGGGGATCGCTTTTTTCATTCTTTTATGGATGTTTGCGTTTGCTTTGATATGGGTCCCGTCCATAAATACAACTTCCGGGGAAAGATAACCGCTCTTTTGCGCCTCAAAAAGGATCCATGTAAACACCTTTTCTATAGTGTCCTCGTTGAATCGGTGCCTGAAGTTATAACTGATGGTGGCAAAATGAGGAACCGATTCATTGAGCAGATAGCCAAGAAACCACCTGTATGCGATATTCATGCTGATCTCTTCCACGGTACGCCGCAGGGATGGGATCCCATACAGGTGCTGGATGAGCACCATCTTAAACAGGACCACAGGATCAACGCTGGGACGCCCGTTATCCGCACAATAAAGGTCTTCCACAAAATCATAAATATGAGTAAAATCCACTGCACAGTCAATTTTCCGAAGCAGATGATCCTGCGGAACAAGCCCTTCGAGGCTGACCATTTCCAGTGTATTTCTTTCCGACTTTTCTTTTATCAGCATGTTCTCACCTCTGATTTTATTATATCAAAAAAAGCCAGCTTTTGCTGACCTTTTTTGACAGTCTGGCCGCCAGTATGCATGACTGGCGGCGTTTTGTTAGTTGCTTTCGTGCAATTCCTTCCACAGCTTTTTAACGCTTTCGGAAGTGTTGATATCATCAATGTATGAGTTCAAATTGAGGTAGAAACCAATTCTGCCATCATTTGTCATACGCTGGAGCGTATTCGCTATCCATTCATAGATATCCCAATAATAGTACATCATGTCCCGGTATGTATAGCTTCCGAGATAACCATGAAGACCGCTGGGCTTCATATCCGAAGGACAGTCTTCCCTACGACAGATGACAATGATTTCATGTATATCCGCATCGTTAGCATCGTTGTATATGGAAACACAGTCGTAGGAGTCACGGATTCGTGCCAGATCAAAATGCTTTACCGTGACCTCATATACTTTGCGGATAACCCCTTCGGGTATCTCTTCGTTGATATCTCCAGGCTTCTTGCTTGTCGTGCTTGTTACAGATGCACGGTCATCCTCGCCCGTTACAATAACACCAGTATGTAGGAATGTATGGTAGTTTTTAAGGAGGTACGCGGCAATCTTTTGTGGCGTATTTCCCGCATCGGGTACTTTTGTAATCAACTCACAGCACAGGCGGTAGAGGAATTCAGGGTCAGATGTCGGATCAATAGCAACAGCTAGGGATTCTATGCTGTTGGAATAGGCAATAAGCCTGCGAAGAAGGGATGTTCCCACATTGTCAATACGGAGTTCTGTATCCGTGTCATCAGTCTCCATAAAATTTACAAGGTTGACAACCTCCTCAGCGACGTCAGATGGTCTGCGCTGTGCCGCCCATGTCATATCCAAACCTACAGTAGCTTTTGCAACATTCAACGGACCGGACTTACGATGGGGGATTTCTTTTTCAATAAGGAATTCCTTAATTGGTCCTTCATAAATTGCCCTCGGATTGCAGTCATACAGGCCGGTAGATGCTTTGAAGGCACGGTCAAGACGCATCCCGATAATCACCACAAGAAGAATTTCTCTAAATCCCCATGCTGTAGTGGAGAACAGCTTTTCCAAGGAATCCCTGTATGCGGATTCATCAATTTCAACACCGGCATCCACTGCTCTTTCGTAAAGAGAATCAAGAATTTTACGGACACGTTCGTTCCTTTCGTCTGTTGCACTCATTTTAACTTACTCCTTTCATTTGAACAAATGAAATTCTTCTTTTGTCATACTGGCATCCAAGGCTCTGTAGCAGAAACGTGATGCGACAGAAGAATAAGGTTTCCATTTTTTACATTTAGTCGTTACGGCTTTTTCGCTACAGTCCTGCGTCTTATACATCCACCGATACACTTGGAGGAATGCTCCATCCTCAAACGGCAGGATATCTTGTCTATCGAGGACGAACATCAGATACATCTTTGCCGTCCATTTCCCGATGCCTCGGATTTTTGTCAAACTTGCAATAACCTCTTCATCCGAAAGGTGCTGCATCGCAGAAAAATCGAGTGTTCCATTTGTAACTGCATTTGTGATATTTCGTATGTATTCGACCTTTGCGTTGGATGTTCCTGTACTGCGGATTTGTTCATCTGTTAGTGCAGCGATTCGAACGGACGATATTTCTTCTCCGCAAAGTTCCTCAAGCCTGCTATAAATTTTCTGTCCTGCTTTTACGGAAAGCATCTGCTCGATGATTTCGTGTACTAAAAAAGCGTAGGCATCTTCTTCATGAGGGACATAGCTGATGGAGCCAACCATGCTAATGACCTTTGCCAAACGTTTATCCTTCTTGCATAGATACTGAACGGATGGGGTGCTCATATCGATTGTAACCACATTCGGCACGATTTCACCTCCTCGTCAATCTTTCACTGTTTCCATGATATCTTCCAAGGTACAATCAAGTGATTCGCAGATTTTTATGAGGACATCAGTTGTGATATTATCCCCTTTGCCTAACTTGGCGATGGAAGCAGAGCTGACACCGCTTAATTCTTTCAGGTCATGTTTGTTCATATTTTTATCAATCAACATTTTCCACAGCTTGTTGTAACTGATGTGCATTTTATGCCTCCTCTGTTTCATGAATATATTTTTGTGCGGCACTGCTCCCATTCAATGAGCAATTGCATAGGAGCGACTCTGTCAATAAAGCATTCACTCTTAGTTTTCCTGCATCATCATCTTGTAATGCTGCATCTGGTTTAATACATAAAACACCTGCCGGAATGCATCTTTCAGCAGTGCCGGATCAACAGAGGACGCATCAAAGTACAAGCCGTCGTTGAATGCGAGTGCGCCGACATCCAAAACGGAAACCATAGCGTCAACGATATCATATCTCGTATGGTCAACCGAACCGTCGGGACGATGCGTTTCAAAATCAGAGCGGTGTTTTTCCATCAAATCGCTGCGGATATTTCCATTGGAATATCCGCACATCTGTAGGAAGTAGTATTCGAGGATGCGCCGCGACACATTCATCAGTGCCACTGGATCTTCAGAGGTTCTGTATTCTTTCCAAAGAGCCTCGTAGGTGTTGACCACAGGATTGCGGTTGATTTTCCCATCGCCTACGCGAGGGCTGTCCTGTTCGCATTTTTCGATAACGGAGTGGTTATTTTCCCGCTTCCTGATTTCAAAGACGGAAACACACTCATAGGAAGCTATCCGATTGTAGATAACCTCTTTGAAAAAGAACGGATTATGCGTCAGACAGAAAAGCTGTTTGATATGGTCATCCACTCCTTCTTCCTCGGTCAGTTCATAATTGTTGTAGCAGACAGCTATCATTTCTCGGACAAGGGAAGCAACGGTAAAAAGGGCGCTGCTATCCATACTGGAAACCGGGTCGTCAATCACAACAATCTTATCTTTCATTCTGCCTTCGCCCGATTGGCTTCCCATGACCATGTGGTAAAAATACAGAAAGGCTATGAAGTGGCGCTCTCCTTCGCTTAAGCCCTTAGCAACCGTTCCGTCCTCCCTGACAAGCTGGTAAACATATTGCGTTCCCGGCTTTTCCTTCAGAGAAAAGCCTTGGAAGCCGGACGATTTGATGAGTGCATTAATGCTGTCCTTGGCGGCGGTTGTGTTTACCGTCTGTTTATTTAGCTGTGCAATTTCTTCAGTAAGAGCAGCGATATCAGTTACAGCCTGTTCCTGTTCGCCATTTAGCTTGGAAATCTCGGACTTTATTCGTGCATCGTCGCTTTGGAAAATAGTGATATCTGCCTGACACACTGTTGCCATTAGCGTCCAGACCATAGTGCAGCATTCCTCCTGTTTCGCGGGTATGTCAGCGAGGATGGCATTGTTTTGGCGGATTTTTTGATTGATTTGCTCGGCCAGCTCGTTCAAATTCTGTAGGTAAGAAGAAAGGTCATCCAGTTCCACTACCAGAGTTGGGTCATTCGCTTTCTTTTCAAGCTGTGCTACATTCGCTTTTGCTTTTTCCATGAAAAGCTCAAACTTTGTGGCATATGCCGTGAGCTGGTCACAGGCAAAGCCGCTTTTTGCATTCCCGTTCAAAATAGAATAAATATTGTTTAGTGCAGACTTGTAGGCTTGGATAAATTCCTCCAGTTGTCTTGTTTCCTTTTTATACTGCTCGTCAAAGCAGGATGCCAAATCATTTTCAAAATTGTCCGGAAGGTTTTGCTGGCAGTATGGGCATTTCCCGCCGGCGGCGTGCTGGAAGTCGTTATGTCCTTGGCTTACCCAGGCTGTGGCATTCAGCGCATTCAAGAAATCGGAAAATGCAGTGTGGCCGCTGCTTACGATTGGCTTTTCCAAAAGCGGGGTTGATGGAATTTTCGAAGCCGGTACGGGCTTCAATTCCTCGTAAGGTTTGCCGCCCTCTCCATATGCCACGGCATATAGATCCCTGATGGCATCCTCATCAACTGAAGTGGGCTTGTACTTCAAAAGCTCTGTGACAAATTTTTGGCGGCTTTTAGTAAATCCTGCCTGTGTTCCAGGATATGCTTTTCTTATGGATTCACTTTTCTCCCAAAGTGCGGACACAAGCTTGGCGAACAGCTTCTCCAGTTTGCCGTTGTTTTCTGTAATCTTCTTTCCTATTGTGGTTTTTTTATCGGAAAGCGCTTTTAATTCAGATGTTTTTTTATCTGCCTCTGCCTTAACAGCGGCATTTTGCTTGGTTATGGTGAAAACACCCGGAATATTCCCATAACTTTGGATGTTTTCCTGAATAAATTCCTCATTATACACCAGAAGTTCATAGTCTTCCGGGGAAATGCCGGAATGCCATTCGGTGGTTTCAGACTTACCAATCAGTTTGGCAATCGTGGACTTGCCTGTGCCATTCTTTCCGAAAAAATAATTTATTAGCGTTGGGGAAAAGATCTCACTTTGAAATACAGGTGAATTTACAGTTACTTTTCCGATTAGAGCAGATACTTTTTCGTTCATGATGTCCTCCTATTTAATCTCAATATTCATTGCTGCAAAGGCATCTATCAGATTGCATCGTTTGATTGCCCAGTGTTCTAAATCAAGTTCGTTCCGTAGTGGTGCGGATGCCATATGTAAAAGGCTGATATTCTGGTTTAATATCTGCTGCGGGAATGCCTGGAATCCGTTAAAACGTATTTTTATGACTTCGCCTTGCGGTACAATGTCACATATCCTTCCTACAAGCGCCGGATGTCCCGGTTCTGTTTCCTTGTAACGAATATTGCGTTTTGCAAAAATGCAAGGCATCAATTTGAGTTCGGCTATATTGTCCAAACTAAGCATCCTGTACTTATCCCGGATTTCAGCTGGCGTGTGCTTTTGCAGGGCACGGTCTTTTGCAATTGAGAATGTGCCATCGCTATATTCCTCATTTTCCAACACGAAGAGGCAGTAACAGTCTTTGCTGAGCGATGCCCATTCCATGGCGTGTGTTACAGGATTTTCTGAGGGCGTTAATCTGAATATGCCGCCTAACAGCTCAGACAGTTCGGTGCTGCTCACATTGATATTGATTGGGCCGCTGTTCTGTTGAATCTGAATGCCATCCCCTTGGTTTACCAATATGTTAGGATTGGCTGTTTTGGCGAGCGCAGACGTTAGTTCTGATGGAATGAGTTGATTATTGTCCATTAAACACCTCCTCGCTAAATATCATGTTTGCTATCTACAGCTGCTATGGGCGGAATAACCGTATGCTACACCGTTAGCTATCCTTTGTGTTTCGCTGCGGTGACAGGTTAATCGTTCCGTAATTTACACCAATCTGGATTCCGTTGCCACTATTGATAAATACAGACTGGTTTGCGGTTTTTGTTTCCACTTTTTCGGAGCAGTTATCTATGATTTCTGTTTCGGCATATTCTGGTTCGATTTCCTGTTCTTCGCCAGTTTCTTGTTCATCAGCAAGTGTGACTGCTTCAGCCGAAGTATACCAATCAACGTAGACTTTCAGGGAATTTCCAAACGGGAAATCCTTCTTGGCTTTGCGTTCTTGGCCTTCCTTTTTGATTCCTAATACGTCCAGTGTAGGCAACCCGGATATATTGTCGGTGCGGTGCGTCAGTATGTAATGAACCACGCCTGTTAAAAAAGGCTGGAAATCAAGGCGATCTATTCCATTTAGGTCAGACTTTGAAAAGAATGAGCCGTTCCGTAGCACAAAAAAGGGTGTGCTTTCATCAATGTCGTCCTGCCCGATCATATCAAGCAGTACCCTTACAAGCCACGCTGCTTTTGAGGGATCAAGGAAATCCTCCGAAAACTTCACCATCCGTGAGAGAGCGACGCTGTAATTGTTCTTTATATCGTAATCATAGCTGCTGATAACAGCCTGTTCATTGATTGGAATGCTCGTGCTGCCATTGATCTTACATTCTCGAAACTGTGAAGTGTCCTTCTTCAGGCTGCCGCCGTTAGCGTGTGTATAATTGCCGGTGATTGCCTGAATCAATCCTTCCATCATTTCAGGATCAGTTAAATGGTCTTTTACTCCGTTTTCCCGCTCCCTTGCGTTGGATCTCGGCTTCTTTGTCTGCACAAGCAGAAAGAAGAGAGTGCCTCCGCAGAGGTATGGAACTTTTTTATTCTCCAAATTTCTGCCTCTCGTTCAAAAGTAACGTTATCCACCAAAGTAACCTCTCAAAGGTATTGACGGAAACGGTATCTACTATAGGTTTTAAGTGTAATCGAAAAGAACCTCTGCACATCGCAAAAGATTTTATTTTGTTATATCACACATCTGTGGAAATGTCTACAGCTTCTGCGAAAAAATATTTTGCGAAAGCAGACAAAAAATCGAAAAGGCAAAAATTCAATTCACAACAATTAAATCTCTTAGTCCGAGATGGCCATCAGGATGGAGGGATGCATAAGAGTTTCAAGGCACAGCGATAAAGGCTGTGTATGGAATGAAGATGCTCCCACCGTGGTTTCGTGCGCCCATTTTCGGTTGTCGGAGTCCGTGGTTATCTTCGCCGTAGGCTCTTTTTGTGTCCTTCCGTACCGCTCGGACGGAAAGGACAATCTATGAAAACCAAAAAGACGCCACAAGCAAAAAGAGGAACCTACAAACTGTTTGATGACAACGGGATATTCGTAATGGAGTACAAGCCGGGAAAGGACGGGGTGACCGAAGTGGACATCCTTAACCTCCACAAGATGGACGACCACGAGGTTTATGTCAATGCCAAGGAAAACAGGCTTCCGGAGTGGTATCAGCCTGTCTATGAGGAATGGAAGGCAAAATTTATTGCTGATTTCAGGGAGCGGTACGGCAGGGAGCCATTTGCGGATGAAATTCCCGGCAGACACCGTATTCTGGAATCCCTGGACGGGCAGACCGATCCTGACGGCGATGGCTTGGGCGACAGCAGCCGCCTGGAGGAGCAGCTGTCTATATCGGATGAGGAAGAAGTCCCAGACACGATCATCCGTCTGCGGGAGCTTGTGGCGGCAATGCCGGAACAGTGGCAGAAAGTCTACCGGCTTGTATTTATGAAGGGGCTGTCTAAAGCAAAAGCTGGAAAAGAAATCGGAATCAGTGATGTCCGTGTCGGTCAGCTAGTGAAAAAGATCAATGCCGCCATTGCCGGGGATGAGTTTTTGAAAAATTTATACAGATAGCACTTCGGATTCCGCCATTTCCTTTTGCCTATAGGGGTGTAAGGGGAAACGATACAGTCCCTGCAGAAAGGAAGGCAACTGGAAATGGCACTCAAACACAGAATCCGCATTAATGTCACGGATGAAAAATCCAGGACAAAGGTTCTGGAAGGAGCTGACCGCAGGCTGCCGGCGAGGCTTCTCCGTCTGCTTTTTGGAGAATTTTCAACGGTTTATCTGCTATCGCCCGGCCAGAGCGTGGAATCGGTAGAGGTACATGAAGTCAAAGGAGGGAAAAAGGAAAATGAGCAGGATTAAGATGCTTCTGAACGTCATCGAGGATGTTCGTTCTTTGGGAGACAGCCTGCAGGCACTTGCAGATGCAATGGCAAGCGACGAGCCGAAGGAAGAACCGAAGAAGAAAACCAGGGCGAAAGCAGAGCCTAAGCCGGAACCGCCGAAGGCGCAGGAACCTGCTCCTGCAGAAGCGGAGCCGGAAAAGAAACCGCTGACGCTGGAAGAAGTCCGTATGGTGCTGGCGGAAAAATCCCGTGCGGGATATACGGCGGAGGTCAGGAGCCTCATCACACAGCACGGAGCAGATAAGCTGTCGGATGTTGATCCAGCGGAATATGAAGCCCTGCTTGCGGAAGCGGAGGTGCTGGGAAATGGGTAAACACGCATTGCTCTCCGCATCCTCAAGCCACCGGTGGCTCGTCTGCCCGCCCTCCGCAAAGCTCTGTGCGGAAGTGGAGGACATGGGCAGCGAATACGCCGCAGAGGGAACGGACGCACACAGCCTGTGCGAGTACAAGGTGCTGAAGTATCTTGGCAAAAAAGCGGAGAACCCCACTGCAAACCTGTCATTTTACGATGATGAGATGGAGCGGTGCGCGGAGGACTATGCTGCCTACATTTCTGAAATCGTGGAGAAAGTGAAGGACACATGCGGGGATCCCGTGGTGCTTGTGGAACAGCGGCTTGATTTCTCCAGGTATGTGCCGGAGGGCTTCGGCACGGGTGACTGCCTGATCATAGCGGACGGGACGCTCCATGTGATTGATTTCAAGTATGGCAGGGGCGTGGAGGTTTCCGCCCTGGAGAATCCGCAGATGATGTGCTATGCACTTGGCGCCCTGGAACTTTTTGATGGGATTTATGACATCACATCGGTCTGCATGGCAATCTACCAGCCGCGCCGGGAGAACATTAGTGTGTTCACAATGTCGAAGGCTGGCCTTTACCAATGGGCAGAGGAGACCCTCGCCCCTATTGCAAAACTCGCCTATGACGGCGGGGGTGAATTCAAAGCCGGGGAACACTGCCGGTTCTGCAAGGTCAAAGCGACCTGCAGGAAAAGGGCGGAGTACAACCTCGAACTGGCGAAGTACGACTTCGAGATGCCCGCTGAATTGGAAACAGCTGAGATTGCTGCCGTTCTTGCGAAAGCGGATGAACTGGCGGCTTGGGCGGCGGACGTGAAGGAATATGCTCTGGCGCAGGCGCTCGCAGGAGTGGAATATGACGGCTGGAAAGTGGTAGAGGGGCGCTCTAACCGCAGATACATCAATGAAACGGCAGCTGCAGATGTCGTAAAGCAGGAAGGTTTCGATCCGTTTGAACATAAGATCCTCGGCATCACGGCTATGACAAAGCTGCTCGGAAAAGCAAAATTCGACAAGCTGCTCGGAAACCTGGTTGAAAAACCAAAGGGCAGGCCGACTTTAGTACCCATGTCGGACAGGCGGCCAGCTATGGATAATGCGGCAAACGCCGCAGACGATTTTAAGGAGGAAAATTAAATGGCAAATTTCACTAACCCGACAAAAGTTATCACAGGACCTGGCACCAGATGGAGCTATGCCAACGTGTGGCAGGCAAAGTCCATCAACGGCGGTGCGCCGAAGTTTTCCGTGTCGCTCATCATCCCGAAGTCGGACACGGCTACAATAAATAAGATCAAGGCGGCGATCCAGGCTGCCTATGAGGAGGGAGAAAGCAAGCTGAAGGGCAATGGCAAGGCCGTCCCTGCTCTCTCTGTTCTGAAAACCCCGCTCCGTGACGGTGATCTGGAGCGTCCGGACGACGAAGCCTATGCCAATGCGTATTTTGTCAACGCCAACAGCAGCACGGCTCCCGGCATCGTGGACGCTGACCGCCAGCCTATCATAGACACCTCGGAGGTGTACAGCGGCGTGTATGGCAGGGCAAGCATCAACTTCTACGCGTTCAACAGCAATGGAAACCGCGGCATTGCCTGCGGCCTGAACAATCTTCAGAAGATCCGTGATGGAGAGCCGCTGGGCGGCAAGACCAGAGCCGAGGATGATTTTGCAGACGAGGGCAATGACGATTTTCTCTCATAAACAGACAACATAACGGTGGGTGGCGGGAAAGTCCGATTTTGGACGCTCCCGCCGCTTTTACACGGAAAGGACCGTATATAATGAAAAATTTAGAAATTGACATAGAAACATTTTCATCTGTGGATCTGTCCAAATGCGGCGTTTACAAGTATGCGGAAAGCCCGGATTTTGAAATACTCCTGTTCGGATATTCGGCGGACGGCGGGGATGTGAAAGTTGTTGACCTGGCCTGCGGCGAGGAAATCCCTGCGGGAATATTAGCGGCACTTGCGGACGAAAACGTGACCAAGTGGGCATATAACGCAAATTTCGAGCGTGTCTGCCTGTCAAGCTGTCTGGGGGAATGGTTAGAGCCGGAATCGTGGAAATGCTCCATGGTCTGGTCGGCTTATCTCGGTCTCCCGCGGTCGCTGGAGGATGTGGGGGCGGCGCTTGGCTTGGAAAAGCAGAAGCTGTCGGAAGGGAAGGACTTGATTCGGTATTTCTGCGTACCCTGCAAGGCGACCAAGGCGAACGGCGGACGGATGCGGAACCTGCCGGAGCATGACAGGGAAAAGTGGGTGCGGTTCAAAGCATACAACCTCCGTGACGTGGAAACCGAAATGCAGATACAGCAGAGGCTTTCCAAGTTTCCCGTGCCGGATTTTGTGTGGGAGGAATACCATCTCGACCAGGAAATAAACGACCGGGGCATCGGCGTGGATATGGGGATGGTCAGAAACGCGATCGTCATGGACGGGCGTTCCAAGGCGGAGCTGTCTGCGGCCATGAAGAGGCTGACGGGGCTGGAGAACCCAAACTCCGTGCAACAGATGAAGCAGTGGCTTGCAGGGAATGGGATGGGGACGGATTCACTGGATAAAAAAGCGGTGGCAGGGCTTCTGAAGGATGCGCCGGAGCCATTACGGACGGTGCTGACGCTCCGGCAGCAGCTTGCTAAATCCTCCGTGAAAAAATACCAGGCGATGGAGAATGCGGTGTGTGCGGACAGCCGGGCGCACGGGATGTTTGCCTTTTATGGCGCTAATAGGACCGGCCGGTACAGCGGGAAGATCATACAGCTGCAAAATCTCCCTCAGAACCATATCCCCGACTTGGAACAGGCGCGGGAGCTTGTGAAACGCGGGGATTATGACGCTCTGGAAATGCTCTATGAAGATATTCCCGACACGCTGTCCCAGCTCATCCGCACGGCATTTGTGCCGCAGGACGGAAGAAAATTCATTGTGGCGGATTTTTCAGCTATCGAAGCGAGGGTGCTTGCGTGGCTTGCCGGGGAAAAGTGGGTGTCGGAGGTGTTTGAAAAAGGCGGCGACATCTACTGCGAGACCGCCGCCCGCATGTTCCACTGCAGGGTGGAGAAGCACGGCGAGAATGCGGGGCTTCGGCAGAAAGGGAAGCAGGCCACTTTGTCCTGCGGCTACGGCGGGGCGGTCGGCGCATTAAAGTCAATGGGCGCACTGGAAGCGGGGATGGCGGAGGATGAGCTGCAGCCGCTTGTGGACAGCTGGCGGGAAGCGAACCCCAATATCGTGCGGTTTTGGTGGGAAGTGGACTCCGCCGTGAAGGGATGCCTCAGGAAGAGGGACACCACGGAAACGCATGGCATAAAGTTTACTTACCAGAGCGGCATGATGTTCACAATCCTCCCATCAGGCAGATGGCTTGCCTATGTAAAGCCGCGCATCGGGGAGAACCGTTTCGGAGGGGAGTCCGTCACATACATGGGTACGGGCGGCACGAAGAAATGGGAGCGCCTGGAAACATTTGGCGGGAAGCTGGTGGAAAACATTGTGCAGGCGGTCAGCAGGGATATCCTCTGTTACGCCATGCGGACGCTTCGGAACTGCTCCATTGTCGCCCATGTGCATGATGAAATTATCATTGAATCGGACAGGAGGATGTCCGTGGAGGCTGTATGCGAACAGATGGGCAGGACGCCGCCCTGGGCAAAAGGGCTGCTGCTCCGGGCAGACGGTTATGAATGTCAGTTTTACCAGAAGGATTAGGCAGGGGGTGTGCGATGGGACGGTTGCGGATTGAATACGGGACGGGATACATGGAGCTTATTGTGGAAACATTCTTCCCCTGCAAGATGCCGGCGATGAAGAAGGCCGCAAGGCTCATCAATCAATACTGCACGGATGAGACAAGGGCGGGGCTGCTCTCGGAGTTGCGGGAGATGGCGGACGGGTATAAGGCGCTTTGTGATATGTACAGGCAGAAGATGGAAGAGCTTCCAGAGGGATCGCCCGCATACTGGCGCTGGAGGGCGCAGTTTAACAAGACGGAAGCCCTCCGAAAACGGATGAAGCGAAATATCGGCGTGATAGACTCAAAGGCAGAATAACGGAACGGGCGTCTGCTTTCCCATACAAGGGAACGGATGCCTGTTTTTTTGCACATCAAATCAGGCCGGCACAGTTTTGGACTAAAAATTTTTTCGGGTCACTTCGGATTTGGCAGATTTCCTTTGCCTATAGGGGCAGGAGGCAGATCAGATGCCTTACTTTTTAGAAAACGGAGGTAATTCGTATGCATGAATTACAGACATTCAGCAATGCAGAGCTTGGTTCTGTAAGAACGGTGACTATAAATGGCGAGCCTCATTTTGTGGGCAGGGATGTAGCGGCAGCTTTGGGCTACAGCAATCCAAGAGACGCCCTTGCAAAGCACGTCGATGATGAAGATAAGGGGGTAGCGAAATGCGACACCCCTGGCGGTATCCAGGAATTTTCTGTTATCAGCGAGAGCGGCCTTTACAGCCTCATCCTCTCAAGCAGGCTGCCGTCGGCGAAGAAATTCAAACGCTGGGTGACTTCAGAGGTGTTGCCTGCCCTCCGGAAGCACGGTGTGTATGCGGTGGACGAAATACTCGCAGACCCCGATACCATGATCGCGGCCCTGACAGAACTGAAAGCGGAGCGGGAACGCTCCAGAACGCTGGCGCAGACCGTCGCTGTCCAGCATCAGCAGATTACGGAGATGAAGCCGAAAGCGAGTTATTACGACGTGGTGCTGAACTGCAGGGATCTGGTGGCAATCTCGGTCATCGCAAAGGACTACGGCTGGTCGGCAAACCGCATGAACCAGTACCTTCATGAAAAAGGCGTGCAGTACAAGCAGGGGAATAAAATCTGGCTGCTGTACCAGAAATACGCAGAAAAAGGATATACCAGCACCAAGACGCACAGCTATCCGGCAAACGATGGCACCGTCCACACGAAGGTGCATACTTACTGGACGCAGCAGGGGCGGCTGTTCATTTACGGCCTGCTTAAGGCGGACGGCATCCTGCCCACGATGGAAAGGGAGGACGGATGCGATGATCGGTAAGAAAAATATGGAGGGGTATGCGGATCTTACCGCATACCATGCGCTGGCAAAAATCGGGCAGGAAGAACGTGCCGCCCGTTTCCGGCCGCTGGTCTATATCTGCAGCCCGTTCGGCGGGGATGTCTGCGGCAATACAAAAAAGGCGCGGCTTTACTCACGCTTCGCGGTGGATAAGGGGGCCATCCCCCTGGCAGTGCATCTGCTGTTCCCACAGTTTTTGTCGGAGGAAACCGAACGCCCGCTTGCCCTTTACATGGGAGGGGTGGTCCTTGCCAAATGCCAGGAAGTATGGGTGTTCGGGAGCCGCATATCCGAGGGCATGGAAAAGGAAATATGCAAAGCCAGGAGGATGCACAAGGCTGTCCGTTATTTCACGGAAGATCTGGAGGAGGTCCCGCATGAAGATTAAGGTGGCGGTCTGTAATAAGAAGACGGACAAAAAATACAAAAACCAGGAGCAGGAATGGGAGTACCTTAAGAGCCGCAACAGCAGCCCTGTCAGGACAACGGAAACTGCGGGGGAATACCCGAAGCTGACAAAGCAGCAGAGGGACGCGCTGAAAGACGTCGGCGGCTACCTGGGCGGCTGGCTGAAGGGCGGCATCAGGAAAAACGGCTGCGTTGCGCTCCGCTCCATCGGGACGCTTGACGCAGACCATATCGATGACAACGATGTCTTTATGCACAGTGTTAAGGTGGCACTTAATGGGGTGACTTTTTTCCTTTACTCCACGCACAGCCATACCCCGGATAATCCGAGATACCGGATAGTCATCCTCTTTGCGAGGGAAGTCAGCGAGGAAGAGTATCCGGCACTCATGCGGATGGCCGCAAAGCAGATTGGCATGGACTATTTCGATGATTCCACCTACCAGGCAAACAGGATGATGTACTGGGCATCCTGCCCGTCCAACGGGCAGTTTGTATTTGAAGATCAGGACGCGGAGCCGCTTGATCCCGATAAGTATCTCGGCATGTATGCGGACTGGCGGGACATCACGCAGTGGCCGATGTCGAGCCGGCAGTCGGAAGTCATAAAGGCAAAGGGCAGGGAACAGGCGGACCCTTTGCAGAAGGACGGCATCGTAGGGGCGTTCTGCCGTGCCTACTCCATTTCGGGAGCCATCGCGGAGTTTTTAAGCGGCATATACGCTCCGACTGCGGCTGAAAACCGCTATGACTATATTCCAGCCGACAGCATGGCGGGAGTTATGGTTTTCGATGACAGGTTCTCGTACAGTTTCCACGAGTCGGACCCCGCCTGCGGGAAGGAACTGAACGCCTTTGACCTTGTGAGGGTGCATAAGTTCCCGGATGAGGATGATAAGAAATCTTTCCGGGATATGGCGGATTTTGCAAGCAGGGATGAAAAGGTCAAGCTGCTGATTTTGGAGGAAAAGCAGAGGAACGCAGCAGCAGATTTCACAGAGGATGACGATTCGTGGAAAACACAGCTTGAGTACGAAAGCCGCTCCACGGCCCTTAAAAACTCGCTCCGCAACATTACCCTGATCATGGAGAACGATCCTAACCTTAAAAGCATTGTTTTCAATCAGCTGGCTGACGGGATGGAGATTAAGGGCGAGGTCCCGTGGAAACACCCGGCAAGGTTCTGGCGGGACGCGGACGATGCGCAGCTTATCAGTTTTGTGGATTCCAATTACGGCTCGTTCTCCGACAGGAACTACCGCATTGCGGTCACAAAGGTTACGGATGACCGCTCCTACCATCCAATCAGGGAGATGTTCGAGGCGCTGCCGCCCTGGGATAAGGCGGAACGGCTCGAAACTGTATTGATCGACTACCTTGGCGCGGAGGACAGCCCCTATGTGCGGGCGGTCACGAGGAAAGCCCTGTGTGCGGCATATATGCGCGTGTATCATCCGGGCATTAAGTTTGACACCATGATCGTCCTGAACGGGGCGCAGGGGATCGGCAAAAGCACCCTGATCGCATGGCTTGGCGGGGAGTGGTTCTCCGACAGCCTTGCGCTCTCGGATATGAACGACAAGACGGCGGCGGAAAAGCTGCAGGGCTATTGGATCTTGGAGATCGGGGAGCTTGCGGGCATGAAGAAGGCTGACATCGACAAGGTCAAGGCGTTTATATCAAGGCAGGACGATAAGTACAGGGCCAGTTTTGGGCGGCGCGTGACGCCGCATCCGAGGCAGTGCGTGTTCTTCGGCACGACCAACAGCGAGAACGGGTATCTGCGCGACATCACGGGGAACCGCCGCTTCTGGAACGTCAAGGTGAGCGGCCAGGGGAAGTGGAAGCCTTGGGATATGACCGCCGAGGTCGTAAAGCAGATTTGGGCGGAGGCCGCCGAGACCGCCAAAGCGGGGGAAAAGCTGTATCTCGACGCCGGCCTTGAGGAATATGCCAAGCGTGAACAGCGGGAAGCCATGGAGCAGGATGACCGCGAAGGCATCGTGCAGGAGTACCTTGACATGCTCCTGCCGGAGGATTGGGACGGCATGGACCTTTACAGGCGGCGCGAGTATTTCCGGGACCAGGACGACCCGACGAGGACGGAGGGGGCCGTGGTGAGGCAGACCGTCAGCAACATTGAAATCTGGTGCGAGTGCTTTGGCAAGGGCAAGGAGGAGATGCGCCCCTCCGATTCCTACGCTATCTCTGCCATTATGGCGCGGATTGAGGGCTGGAAGAAAAGCGACAAGTCCAGGCGGTCCGCTATTTATGGGAAACAGCGTATCTACATCAGAACAACCTGACCTGTTCCATGGCTGTTCCGCACGGCCGTTCCATGCGGAAAGCTTTAAAGGCACGGACGCTGGCGGCTGTGCGGAACAATGGAACAGAAAAATCTTAATAGCACAAAAAAATAAAAAATATATGTAAATGGAGCAGGCGTTCTTGTGCCAGCGCATGTATTTCGCGCGTAAGGGGATTTTCCGTTCTCTTGTTCCAACGGATGCCAAAAGCTTTTGAAGACAAAGGATTTCCGGTGGAACAGGCATATGGAACGGGTACGGAACAGGAACAAGGAGGGATTTTCGATGATTAGAGATGGACGGCCTTACACCAATGAAAACGGATGGGAGGACAATGGGCTGATCACAGACCGCAGCGATGATGTGAAAAATGCGGTGGATGAATGGATACGGCAGAATGTACGTGCCGCAGGGAAAATACTGCCTGGGCGGACGAGTTATGGGATGAAACACCTGCTGGAGCATGACACGGGCATTTACCTTACCAATAACGAGTTCAAAGACGCCATGATGCTGGCAGGGCATCCCCCCGTGAATGCAGGGGAGCTGAACTGGCGGTATCGGATCGTGCTCACCCGTGAAATCAACGACAACCCCAGCCCGTTTTTCCAATGGGCGGGGAAATTTAAACGGGACGCTTCACCATGCGGCGATTTCGTCAGGGATATGCTTGCGTGTTTTGATTTCCCCAAAACGGCAAGCCATCAGGCAATCTCAAGCTATCTCTGGCAGGCCGGTGCCTGCAGAGGAGCGGTTGACGCTTTTGAGGAACTGTGGAGGGCATATGCGGGAGAAAACCATTGAACAGAAATTCGTCCGGGACGTAAAAGCTGCGGGAGGCATCGCGCCGAAATTTGTCTCCCCCGGATTTGACGGGATGCCTGACAGATTAGCGATTCTCCCTGGCGGGAGGCTGGCATTCGTGGAAGTCAAGATGCCGGGCAAAAAGCCAAGGCCGCTGCAGCTTGCAAGGCATAAGCTCCTGCGGCGGTTGGGATTCAAGGTATATGTGCTGGACAGCGAGAAACAGATTACACGCATCATTAGCGAGATGGGAGGTGATGCCGAATGAAGTTCATACCACATGACTATCAGTCCTATGCGATTGATTACATCGAGAGCCATAAGACAGCGGCGGTTCTCCTGGATATGGGCTTAGGCTGAGCAAGACCGCAATCACTCTGACGGCAATAAACAATCTTCTTTTTGACCGCTTTGAAGCTCATAAAATCCTCGTAATAGCACCTTTGCGGGTGGCGAGGGCTACTTGGGCAGATGAAATCAAAAAGTGGAATCATTTGAATGGACTGAAATACAGCGTGGCGGTCGGTACAGAAACCGAACGGCTGTCGGCACTTCGAAAACCGGCAGACATCTATCTCATCAACCGTGAGAACGTACAATGGCTGGTTACGGAGAGCGGCATCCCCTTTGATTTTGACATGGTGGTGATTGATGAGCTGTCCTCCTTCAAGAACCACCAGACGAAGCTGTTCAAGGCGCTGATGAAAGTCCGGCCGAAAGTGAAGCGCATCGTGGGGCTGACTGGCACGCCAAGCAGCAACGGCCTGATGGACCTATGGGCGGAGTTCCGGCTGTTAGATATGGGGGAGCGGCTTGGCCGGTTCATCGGGCAGTACCGCACTTCCTACTTCCGGCCGGATAAGCAGAACGGGCAGGTGGTGTTCTCCTACAAGCCGCTGCCGGGGGCGGAGAAGCAGATTTACAGTAAAATCTCTGACATCACCATTTCCATGAAGTCCACCGACCACCTGCGGATGCCGGAGCTGGTGGATTCCAGGTACACGGTGTACCTTTCCGAAACGGAGTGGGAGAAATATGAGGAGCTGAAAAAAGACCTCGTCTTGCAGTTACCAGATGGGGAAATCACAGCCGCCAACGCCGCATCCCTTTCCGGGAAGCTGTCGCAGATGGCGGACGGGGCGGTGTACACGGATGCGGGAGAAACCATCGCCATCCATGAGCGGAAGCTGGACGCACTGGAGGACATCATCGAGGCGGCATACGGCAGGCCGGTGCTTGTGGCCTACTGGTTCCGGCATGACCTGGAGCGTATCACGGAACGGCTCCAGAAGCTGAAAATCCCGTATGCCAGGCTGGACACGGACGGCAGTATCCGGAAGTGGAACGCCGGGGAAATCCCGGTGGCATTGATTCATCCGGCATCCGCAGGACACGGCCTGAATCTCCAAAGCGGTGGGAATACCCTTGTGTGGTTCGGCCTTACCTGGTCGCTGGAATTATACCAGCAGACGGTGGCGAGGCTGTGGCGGCAGGGGCAGCAATCGGAAACGGTGGTGGTGCAGCACATCATCACGGAAGGCACCATAGATGAGCGGATCATGAAAGCCCTTTCTGAAAAAGATACCACGCAGGCCGCGCTGATCGATGCGGTGAAAGCAGACCTGGAAATAAAAGCCAATCAATGACAATCTGAGCCAAATGATGAAAACAAGTGACAATCCGGGAACAGTTAAAATTTTCTATTGGAGGTATCAGATTATGGGAATCGCATGGAAGTACCTGGATAAGAAGTCGGCGGCGGCAGACGCGGTGAAGGATTACGGCAGTATGAAGTTCATCATTGAACACACGGACGATGAGATAAAGGTAGCATATGAAAAAATGGGCGGGATCAGTAGCCCGCAGTTTGACGGGGTGCCACACGCACACAATCCCCATGCCGCGGAGGACAGGATGGCGGAGGGCATGGATGAGATCAGCGTCCTGCGGGAGCGGTACCGGCAGGCAATGGAATACATGGCGTGGTTCGGCCCGGCATGGGAGGAGCTTTCGGAGGACGACCGCTATGTGCTGGATGCGTTCTACAGTGAGGACAACGAATACGGCAGCAGCGCGGCGGATGACGTGGCGGACTACTTTGGGATTGAGCGGGCGTCCGCATACCGGAGGAAGAACCGGGCGCTGGCAAAGCTGACCACCCTGCTGTTCGGGAAACCATAATGTCCACTTTGTGAGATGATTTATCCGTTTCGGCGTGGTATGCTGATAGGGTAAAAATGTCAAGAGGGCCTTCGCGGGAGCATCGGAATCCTGCAGGGGCTTTCTTTATGCCGTGAGGAGGTGAGGCAGATGCCAAGGAAACCGAAGGGGCCGTGTTCCTTCCCTGGCTGTCCCAGGCTGACGGAGGGGCGGTTCTGTGAGGAGCATGGGAAGCAGGAGAACCGCCGCTACGAGAAGTACGACCGTGACCCGGCTGTACGCCGTAGGTATGGCAGGGCGTGGAAACGAATCCGTGACCGTTACGCCGCAAAGCACCCGTTCTGTGAGGAGTGCCGGAAGAAGGGGCTGCTGCGGCCGGTGGAGGAAGTACACCACAGGCTGCCATTGGCAGAGGGCGGGACGCATGACGAGGCGAACCTCGTGTCGCTGTGCCAGTCCTGCCATGCGAGGATTCATGCGGAGCGCGGTGACCGGTGGAATAAGCGTTAATGTACCGTGTGCGGGTTCCTTGTGGGGATTTCTGCCAGCCGGGAGGGGCGGTCGAAATCTCCACAAGGGACCCGCCGGGGAACGGGCGTGGGGTGTCACGCATAAAAACCGGAAATCAAACGGGGGATTGCCCCTGCAGGATTTTCCGTAAAATAAAGGCTTTTAAGGCGCTGCGGCGTTTGATTTCCGCAGCATTTTTTCAAAGAAAATCAAAGAAACGGGGTGGAAACGGTGGCAAAAGACGGCAGTGGGCGTGGCGGCGCAAGGCTAGGGGCGGGGCGCAAGCCCAAGGCCCTCACGGAGAAGATCAGCGAGGGGAAAACGGCGGAGGTGCTGATGGAACCGGCCGAGCTGGAGGGCGTGGATGTGCCGCCCGTGAAGGACTTCCTAAAGTCCCCGCAGAAAAGCGGGCGGGAGCTGGTGGCGGAGGAAGTGTATAACGAGACGTATGCCTGGCTGAAGGCGAGGGGCTGTGAGAAGCTGGTCACCGTGCAGATGGTGGAGCAGTACGCCATGAGCGTGTCCCGGTGGATTCAGTGTGAGGAGATTGTTTCCTCCACTGGATTTCTGGCGAAGCACCCGACCACGGGAGCCGCCATCGCCTCCCCCTATGTTTCCATGAGCCAGTCCTATATGAAGCAGACCAACTACTGCTGGATGCAGATTTACCAGATCGTGAAGGAGAACTGCTCGGTGGAGTTTTCGGGGAACACGCCCCAGGATGACGTGATGGAGCGCCTGCTCCGCGCGAGGAAAGGCATGTAGGGATGTTTGAAAATTGGGAGGTATACAGAAAAAATTATAAAATGTACAAAAAGAAGATTGACAGAGTAGGCGTTCTCTGCCATACTATAATGATTTAGCGACAAAAGAGCGTTAAATGGAGGCGTGGGCAGATGGGAGAAAAAGAATGGCATACGAATATGTGAGTGAGAAGGAAGTCAAGCCATACCGTAGTGAGTGTTCACAGATGCTTACAGAACTGCGGGATTATCTGAATGAGGAATATGGCATAGTTACTCAGTTTTTCCTTGTAGGCAGCGGAAGCGATGCACGGAAACTTGTTATGCGGAATGGGAATGCCCCATTTGACTTGGATTACAATCTGATGGTCATAAGGATGCCGGAGGAATATTGGAATAACCCCCAATGCCTTAAAAACAGGGTAAGGGATTCTTTGAATCTGATACTAAGGAGAAGCAGGAGCCGTGTTGTAAGGGGAGGCAGGTTCTCCGATGGGAAGGATTCAACATCTGTTATAACTGCATTGATGTATACTCCCAGTATTCTGTCACAAGTGGTTTTTAGCTTTGACCTTGCCATATTGGCCAAGGATGAAGATGGGACTTATTATAGGCTGATCCATGATAAGCGATCTAACAATTATCATTGGGGGGGGGAGCACCAGCCGTCCATCATATCCGGAAAAAAGCTGATGCCATTAAGTCCAAAAGGCATTGGGATGAAGTCCGGGAAAGATATAAATACAAGAAAAATATGTATCTTGAACGGCAGGATAAAAGCCATCCATCCTATATAGTTTATGTCGAAACAATAAACGAAATATCATAGAAAATATTTTAACTGATTATTTTTGAAACCGTCCTATGGGGCGGTTTTTTCATGCTCTTTTTAATCGGAGGGTGTGTATTTAAGTAACGCTGTCTGCTGTGAAATGGAGGTTTTAATGAATACGACGACTGATATGCAGCTTGTGGCTGTTGGGAAATTAATACCATATGTGAATAATGCGCGGACTCATTCGCCGGAACAGCTCACGAAGCTTCGCTCGTCTCTGCGGGAGTTCGGCTTCATCAATCCGGTCATCATCGACCGGGAGTTCAATGTCATCGCGGGGCATGGCAGGATTGCCGCCGCGAAAGAGGAAGGCATGGAGGAAGTGCCGTGTGTGTTTGTGGATTATCTGACGGAGGCGCAGAAGAAAGCCTACATCCTCGCAGACAACCGCATGGCTTTGGATGCAGGATGGGATGAGGAGCTGCTCCGCATTGAGATTGAAAGTCTGCAGGGGGCGGATTTCGATGTATCCCTGACGGGCTTCGGCGAGGATGAGCTTGCCGACCTTTTTGCCGGGGACGAGGAGAAGGATGTGAAGGATGATGGCTTCGACCTTTCCGCCGCGCTAGAGAAAGCGGCGTTCGTGGAGCGGGGCGACATCTGGACGGTGGGAAGGCACAGACTGGTGTGCGGCGATGCCACCAGCGCTGAGGACGTGGCGGCGCTCATGGACGGGAAGAAAGCAAACCTCATCGTGACGGACCCGCCGTATAACGTCGCATTCAGGAGCGGCAGCGGGCTTTCCATCCAGAATGACAGCATGGAGAACGGGGAGTTTTACACTTTTCTGTACAATTCATTTTCACAGATGGCGGCACACCTGGAAAAAGGCGGTGCGGCTTATGTGTTCCATGCGGACACGGAGGGGCTGAATTTCAGGAAAGCATTTGTGGACGCGGGGTTCCACCTTGCCGGGGTGTGCATCTGGGTGAAGAATTCCCTCGTGCTTGGGCGCTCGGATTACCAGTGGCAGCATGAGCCTGTGCTGTACGGCTTTCTGAAGAACGGGAAGCACCCGTGGTATTCCGACCGGAAGCAGACCACCATCTGGAACTACGACAAACCGAAGCGGAACAAGAACCACCCGACCTCCAAGCCGCTCGACCTGCTCGGCTACCCCATCCGCAATTCCTCCCAGGAGAACGCCATCGTGCTGGACACTTTCGGCGGCAGCGGTTCCACGATGATGGCGTGTGAGCAGACAAACCGCATCTGCTGCATGATGGAACTGGATGAGAAGTATGCGTCCGTCATCCTGCGGAGGTATGTGGAGGATACCGAGGACTCGGAAAATGTGTATGTGGAGCGGGGCGGGGAGAAGATCCCGTACTCCGCGCTGGTGAAGGAGGTGGAAACAGATGGACAGAACACTGATGATTGAAATATTCCGCAGGATACACGCCCTTGGCGGCTGTGACGCCTCGGAGCAGTTTGACCGGGGATGGGATGCGGCAGTGGCGTCCTGCGAAGACGTGCTGACGGAACTGACGGGCATCTCCTATGATGATCTGGAAGATGGGGGCGGTGCGGATGGATAATGCGAATACAGAAACGAAACTGACCCTCGGTAGCCTGTTTGACGGCTCCGGGGGTTTTCTGCTCGCCGGCCTGCTTGCCGGGGTACGCCCGGTCTGGGCTTCGGAAATAGAGCCGTTCCCCATCCGGGTGACCACGAAGCGGCTGCCGTTTGTGAAGCACCTGGGCGATATCAACGGCATACACGGGGATGGGATAGAGCCGGTGGACATCATCACCTTCGGCTCGCCCTGCACCGACATGTCGGTGGCGGGAAAGCGGGCGGGGCTGGGAGGGAAACAGTCCAGCCTGTTCTACGAGGCGGTAAGGATCATAAAGGAAATGAGGTGTGCGACAGATGGAAAATATCCAAGGTTCATCGTGTGGGAGAACGTCCCCGGTGCCTTCTCATCCAACAAAGGAGAGGACTTCCGCTGCGTCCTCGAAGAGATCTGCTCTGTCAGGGATGAGGGCGTTTCTGTTCCTGGACCTCCGAAGGGGAAATGGCCAAACGCGGGGGAGATCGTGGGTGACGGATATTCCGTGGCCTTCAGGCAGATCGACGCGCAGCTGTGGGGAGTCCCCCAGCGAAGGAAACGCATCTACCTTGTCGGGGATTTTGCAGGGTGGGGTGCCGGAAAAATATTATTTGAGTCCGAAGGCGTGTCTGGGTATTCTGCGGAGGGCTTCCGCGCGTGGCAAGGAGCTGCCCGCCATACTGAGGAAGGCGCTGGAGCGGCAGGCGGCATCCGGGGAGTGACCTGCCTCTGCGACCAGGGCGGTCAGAGGATGGATGTGATGGAGGACATGGCCTGCACCCTGCGGGCGGAGGCGCACCATCCGCCGTGTGTCCTGGATGCGGCGGGGTTCTGCACGGAGCATTCCGCACAGGCGCGGGGCATCGGCTATGAAGAGGAAACCTCGCCCACGCTCCGTGCCGGGACGGTGCCTGCGGCGGTAATGTTTGAGAACCATTCGCAGGACACGCGCTACACGGGGCCGCTGGAGACCGCACCCACGGTCAGCGCCACCTACGGCATGGGCGGGAACAACCAGCCGTTCGTGGCGGAGCCGGACACACCCAAGACCATGAAGGTGAGGGCTGGAAAATCCGGCGGGGGCAAAGGCATTTTAGTCCAGGAGGATAGATCGGCGACCCTCTCATGCAATAACGACCAGACGGTGTTCGTGCCTGTGCAGGCTTACGGCATCTGCTCCAAAGACAGCAACGCCATGAAGTCGGATAACCCGCACAGCGGATTTTATGAGGCGGCAACCTCCCGGACGCTGGACGCAAACGGCGGGAATCCATCCTGCAATCAGGGCGGGATCGCCGTGGTGGAGCCGGAGGGGATGTCGGCGTTCCACATCAGCCAGAGGGACGAGGTCATCGACCTGCATGGGAAGTCCGGGGCATTGATGGCGACCCGGAATATGCAGATGCAGACCTTCGTCCTGCAGGGTTCCATGATCGGGCGGGATGATAAGAATGGGCCGCAGGGCAGCGGCATCAATGAGGATGTCTCTTTCACGCTGGATGCAACGGACCGGCACGCCGTGGCGCAGCCGATCTACTGCACCAGCAAGAATTCCCATTTCACGCGGGCGGAGAAGGAGCTGGCGAACACGCTGGTGGCTACTGATTATAAGGACCCGCCCGTCATCAACGATGTGAAGGCGGAGCCGGACTACATCGTGAGGAGGCTGACGCCAACGGAATGCGCGAGGCTCCAGGGCTTCCCGGACTGGTGGTGTGACGGCCTTGGCACGGAGGACCCCACAGAGGATGAGCTGGCGTTCTGGCGGGAGGTGTTCGAGGCCCACCGGAAGATCATGGGGACTTCCAAAAAGCCGAAGACCGACAGGCAGATAGTGAAATGGCTGAAAGACCCCCACTCGGATAGTGCCGAATACAAAATGTGGGGAAACGGCATCGCGCTGCCGAACGCATATTTCGTGCTTGCGGGCATTGTGTACTACGCCCAGTTCCCGGACTTTTTATTGTGACATTTTTCCTGCGGTTTCCCTTGCTATTTTTACCACTTTGAGTGATTAATGTAGTACCACAAAAAAAGGAGGGCAAACAGCATGGAAAGAAGATTCAACGCAACAGGGGAACGCAGGAAAGAGATGGTAAAGGTCATTTCCGGGATTGTCGGGATGAAGGCGGTCTACATGAGGATGCCGACCTGCGCATACGCAATCAGCAACTTCACGGTCAGCAAAGAAGGGGCGCTGGCCTGGGATGAACGCAGCAGCGGGGAACTGGTGGAAAAAGTCCTGGCAGGGCTGGCGCAGGCAGGTTTCACGGCAGAGCCGGAAGAGACCGCAGAGGCGCAGGCGGAGCCGGAGGATTCCACAGAAGAAGCGGCGGAGCCGCAGGAAACCGCAGAGGCGGAGGAAGCGGCTGCAGATGCGCCGGAACCGGAAGAATCCGCAGAGGAACCGGCCATGGATACGCCGGAGGCGGCAGGCGGGGAAACTGCTCAGGCAGAACCGCAGGAGGGCATCGGGCTTACGGTGTCGCTGCCGAGGGAGTCCTTCACGGACGCAGCCCTGGAGAACCTGCACAGGCTGGTGGACGCCAAGGCCGCCCTGATCAAAAAGGCGCTGGCGGTGGAGAGCCTCCCGGTGGAGGCGGACGCGGAGAAGGTCTCCTTCCCCTGGTTCGCGGACGGACAGGACGGGGATGCGGCGAAGGCATACACGCACTTCATCACCGCCCTCTGCGACATGGCGCGGAAGCAGAAGCGCGTCACGGCGAAGGAGCGTCCTGCGGATAACGAGAAATACGCCTTCCGGTGCTTCCTGCTCCGGCTCGGCTTCATCGGGGAAGAGTACAAGGGCGAGCGGAAGGTCCTGCTGAAGAACCTTTCCGGCAACGGCAGCTTCAAGAGCGGGGCAAGGAAGGGGGCGGCAGATGATGAAATTTCCGAGTAGGGAGGTTGTGGAGCGCGTCCGCAGGGAATACCCTGCGGGGACGCGGGTGGCTTTGGTCAGGATGGAAGATGAACAGGCCCCGCCAGCCGGGACGGAGGGCGTGGTGGAAGGTGTGGACGACACGACTTCTTTGATGGTCCGCTGGAACAACGGCTCGCGCCTCCATGTGATCTACGGCGAGGACGAAGTCCGCAAGATATAGCGGACGGGAGCCATAAACTACACAAAATACGGCATCAAACCTTGTGTACTTTATGCCCGTGATTGACTTGCTATTATCCCCTTTTAGAGCGAATATGTGTACTACCGAAAGGGAAAACACACAAAACGGAGGTAAAAGGGATGAACGAAAAAATGGCAAGGCAGATAGCGGAAGCAAAGAAACAGACCATCGGGGTGGAGATAGAGATGAACGGCATCACGAGGAGCAGGGCGGCGAAGGCCGCGGCAGACTTTTTCGGAACAGGGCGGTACAAAGACACAGCAGGTCGGAACGGCTACTGCACCTGGAGCGCCTGGGACGCCGACGGCAGGGAATGGAAATTCCAGAGGGACGTCAGCATCACGGGGCCGGACAGCGAAAAATGCGAGCTGGTGACGCCGGTCCTCACCTACGCGGACATTGAAACCCTGCAGGAGCTTGTCCGGCAGCTCCGGCACGCCGGCGCGAAGAGCGACGCGGGGAGGGGCTGCGGGGTACACATCCACATCGGCGCGAAGGGCCACACGCCGCAGAGCCTGAGAAACCTCGCCAACATCATGGCGGGTCACGAGGGCCTGATCGCGGAAGCCCTCGACCTTGACCGGGGCAGGATGAGCCGCTACTGCCGCACGGTGGACCCGCGCTTCCTGGAGCAGCTCAACAAAAAGAAGCCGCAGACCATGGCAGCCCTCGCGGACATCTGGTACGCAAGCCACGGCGCGGGCTACAACCGCAGCGCCCACTATAACGACAGCCGGTACCATATGCTCAACTACCACGCGACCTTCACGAAGGCCACGGTCGAGTTCCGGCTCTTCCAGTTCGACGCCCCGGCAGGCGGGAAACGGAACGGCCTCCACGCCGGGCAGCTCAAGGGGTACATCCAGTTCTGCCTCCTGCTCAGCCAGATGGCGAAGGAAGTGAAGAGCGCAAGCCCGAAGCCGCAGCAGCATGAGAACCCCAAATACGCCATGAGGACCTGGCTCCTCCGGCTCGGCTTCATCGGGGACGAATTCAAGACCGCGAGGGAGGTCCTCACCCGCCGCTTAAGCGGGGACGCATCCTTCCGAAACGGGAGATAAACCGCAGGACCCAGCCTCCTGCCGCCTTACCCAAGCCGCAAAAGCGGCCTTAAGGCAGTAGAAGGTTAGGCCCTTCGGAAAGGAAGGAAGACATTATGGAAAAAAGATACTACATCGCATACGGCTCCAATCTGAATATCCCGCAGATGCGGATGCGCTGCCCTGGGGCGAGGATCATCGGCACCTCGGTGATTGAAGGCTACCGGCTCCTGTTCAAAGGCAGTAAGACCGGCTCCTACCTCACCATCGAGCCGCAGGAGGGCGCGAGCGTCCCCGTGGCGGCATGGGCGGTGACAGAGGAAGATGAGGCGGTCCTGGACCGCTACGAGGGCTTCCCCGCCTTCTACTACAAAAAGGAGATGGAGCTGCCGCTCAAGGGGATTAAGACTGGCAAGGTCCGCAGGCGCAGGGTGTTCGTCTACATCATGCATGAGGACCGCCCTCTGGGGCTGCCGAGCCGGTCCTACATGGAAACCTGCAGGCAGGGCTACCGGAGCTTCGGTTTTGACGGGGCGTTCCTGGAACGGGCGTATGCCGACAGCGCGGCGGGGGAGGCGCGGGAATTTCCGGGCGGGTGGAAGGCAGGGGACGCCTGCTTCCTGGTGACGAACCGGAAGAACGGCTGCACCGGCGCATACACCGTGCGGGGGTTTGACGGGAGGTACTTCTGCCTGGAGAACAGGAATGGGAGCCGGTGCCGTGCGTCCGCAGGGCGGATGTTCCGCAGCAGGGAGGCGGCGCTTGGAAGGGAGGCGGATGCGGAATGAAACACACGGACAGGGAAAAGAGGGTATGCCCCAGGTGCGGGCAGGCTTACCGCGGGAGGCCGGCAGTCTCACGGAAGGACAATGAAACGCAGCTCTGCCCGGACTGCGGCACCAGGGAGGCGCTGGAGGGCATCGGCGTGGGCGCAGCGGAGCAGGAACAGATCCTTGAAGCCATCCACAGGTGTTACGGGAGGGGGCAGGAAGGATGAAAGCATACGGCAGGAACCTCCGGTGGATTGAGGATCACCAGTACGGGGATGAGATGCACACCGGGATCGCCATGCCCGCGTCCGGGAAAAGGCGCGGGCAGAGGCGGAGGCGCTACAAGCGGCCGTTCAAGAAGTCGGAACGGCAGCATTCCAAACACATGATCCGCAGGGAGCTTGGCGGGGATTAGCCCGCCATAAACTACACAATTTCCGGCGCACATATTTGTGTAGTTTATGCCCGTTATTAACTTGCTATTATCCGCGATCAGAGCGAATATGTGTACTACCGAAAGGGAAAACAAAAAGACAAAACGGAGGTACACACCATGAAGAAGATCGAACTTTTTGAAAAGGCCATCGCGGAGCAGGCAGCAAGCCTTAAGGACTGGGGGATCAACCCGACACTGTTCTGGGCATACCGCAACAGCATCACGGCGGGCAACGACAGGATAGACTTCGGCGAGGTCATCTGGGACAGCGAGGTCGGGGAGATCGCGGAAACGCTGAAGGAGAACGGCATCACCGAGTTCACCATCAGCAGCACCTTTTCCAGCCTGATCTCGACGCTTGCGGAATTTGCAAAGCACGGCTTCCAGATGGCGGGGCTGACGGAGGTAAAAGCGAACTACACAGACTTCCAGACCCAGGAGCGGGCGGTCATCCCAGCGATCCGGATGGCGGCGGAAGAAGCGTAAGGCGCGGGGTGGCCTGACGGGAGGGAAAACCGGCGGGCCGGAAGCCCCGGAGAAACGGGAAGGCAAAAAATACATCCGCAGGGCAGTGCGGGGCGAAGGAGGATTTTTTATGGCAGGGATGAAGTGGTATAAAGTATGGCTGGTGGTTCCGGGTACGGATTTCAATGCGGAAGGCTGGCCCTGCGAGCCGGAATGGTGGAACGACATGGAGCAGGCCCCCGATGAGGAGACGGCGGTCCGTCAGGCCAACGAAAAGGCCCGGAGGCAGTGGGAAGAGCCGAACCGGTATGAGCCTGGGGCGGAGGCACCGTCGGACAGGGAGCTTGGGCAGGAATGCCCGGTCTGCACCGGGGCGGCGGAAGTCACCGACGAGGAATATGCGGAATGGAAAAGGGAGATGGAAGAGCCGGTGGAGCTTCCGTTCCAATAGCATCCAGGCGGGTTTTCCGCAGGCAACTGGGCCGGGAGGCTCTTTTGCCCGTGGCAGATATACACAGTTTCTCCCGCAGATATTTGTGTACTTTATGCCCGTTATTCACTTGCTATTACCGGCAGAAAGAGCGAATATGTGTACTGCTGAAAGGGAAAACAAAAAGGAGGACACAGACCATGAAGATCAACGATGCAATGAAAACCTACAGACTGCCGAACCCCACCACGCCGGAAGACCTGGAATGCAGGTGGGGCAAGCTGCTGACCTTTGGCGACAGGGTGGTCATCGCTGGCTACTTTTTCAACGGCCCAAACAAGCCCTGCTATTTCGGGGCGGTTTACGAATTCCTGGGCGACGACCATACCTGCGAAGGCGCCATCGGGCTGAGGGCGGCAAGCAGAGCCGAGTTCGAGGATGACGGCCACGCAATCGCCTGGGCGATGCAGCAGTAAACGAAAAACGGAGAATTACAAGAACGGAGCCGGAAGGCTCTGTGTCTTGTTCCGATAGATTGGGGCTTACCATAGGCAGGCCATTTTTGATGCCATCTTTGGGGAGGTGATGCCGAATGGCAATGCGGAAGCTGAAAAAATACAGGGCGACGAAGTTCAGGGCGAAGGACAGCCATTACGATAAGGACTCCGCCGATTTTGCCGTGATGTTCATCGAGAGCCTCTGCCACACCAAGGGGACATGGGCGGGGAAGCCCTTTGAGCTGATTGACTGGCAGGAGCAGATCATCCGTGACATTTTCGGCACCCTGAAACCGAACGGCTACCGCCAGTTCAACACAGCATATGTTGAGATTCCGAAAAAGCAGGGCAAGTCGGAGCTTGCCGCCGCTGTGGCGCTGCTTTTGACCTGCGGGGACGGAGAGGAACGCGCCGAGGTGTACGGGTGCGCCGCCGACCGGCAGCAGGCCACCATTGTCTTTGACGTGGCGGCGGACATGGTGCGGATGTGTCCGGCACTTTCCAAGCGGGTGAAGATACTCGCCTCGCAGAAGCGGATCATATACACGCCCACCAATTCCTTCTACCAGGTGCTTTCGGCGGAGGCGTATTCCAAGCACGGCTTCAACATCCACGGCGTGGTGTTTGACGAGCTGCACACGCAGCCGAACAGGAAATTATTTGACGTCATGACCAAGGGCTCCGGGGACGCAAGGATGCAGCCGCTGTATTTCCTCATCACCACGGCGGGGACGGACACCCATTCCATCTGCTACGAGACGCACCAGAAGGCAAAGGATATTTTAGAGGGGCGGAAGATCGACCCGACCTTTTACCCTGTCATTTACGGCGCGGATGAGGCGGACGACTGGACGGACCCCAAGGTGTGGAAGAAAGCCAATCCGTCATTAAATATCACGGTAGGGATTGACAAAGTGGAGGCCGCCTGCGAGTCGGCGAAGCAGAACCCCGGCGAGGAGAACAGCTTCCGGCAGCTCCGCTTAAACCAGTGGGTGAAACAGGCGGTGCGGTGGATGCCCATGGACCGATGGGATGCCTGCGCATTCCCTGTTTCCGAGGACGGTCTGGAGGGGCGCGTCTGCTACGGCGGGCTGGACTTGTCCTCCACCACGGACATCACGGCGTTCGTGCTGGTGTTCCCGCCGTTAGATGAGGAGGACAAATACTGTATCTTGCCGTACTTCTGGGTGCCGGAGGAGACGCTGGAGCTGCGCGTGCGGCGCGACCATGTCCCCTACGATGTGTGGGAGCGGCAGGGGAAGCTGATGACCACGGAGGGGAACGTGGTGCATTACGGCTATATTGAAAAATTTATCGAGCGGCTTGGGGAGCGGTTCAACATCCGGGAGATCGCCTTCGACCGGTGGGGCGCGGTGCAGATGGTGCAGAACCTGGAGGGGATGGGCTTCACGGTGGTCCCGTTCGGGCAGGGCTTCAAGGATATGTCGCCGCCAACGAAGGAGCTGATGAAGCTGGTGCTGGAGCAGATGGTTGCCCACGGCGGGCATCCGGTCCTGCGGTGGATGATGGACAACATCTTCATCCGCACCGACCCGGCGGGCAACATCAAGGCAGATAAGGAAAAGTCCACGGAGAAGATTGACGGGGCAGTGGCCGCGATCATGGGGCTTGACCGGGCGATCCGCTGCGGGAACGTGTCCTCGGAGAGCGTCTACGATACCCGCGGGCTCCTCATTCTGTAGTGGTAAAATGCACAAACCCCACAAAGGATGTTTGTGCATGATACGGCTGTATTCTGCTTGCTATTCTGCGGTTTCAGAGCGAATATGTCACTTACCGGGAGGGTGTCCCGGAAACTATTCGGATGGAGGGATTTCTAATGAAGCCATATGGAGCAGAGGAAAGGTTTGGAAAATATGAGAGGGAGGACTTCGGCGGCTGGTCAAGGAACCACACCAAAGCGGCATCCATCCGCAGGTGGAAGCGGCCGCTGAAAAAGAGGGCGAGGCAGGTCTGCCGCGCCGCGCTGAGACGGCTGGTCTGAGCGGCTTTTCCGGGGCATAAACCACACAAAAACTGCCCCGGATGTTTGTGTACTTTATGCCCGTAATTGACTTGCTATTATCCGCATTCAGAGCGAATATGTGTACTACCGAAAGGGAAAAAACAAAACGGAGGTAACGCACATGAAGGTACACGAATTTATCGCAAAGCACAAGATCAAGGAGTCCAGGATGCGGATCTACGACGCGGAGCTTGGGGATGAGGTTTATGGGATCTACGAGATGGGTCTCTACCGCGACTGCGAGGTGGTCAGGGCATACCCGCACAACGGAGACACGGTTTTAGAGGTCGCATCGGTAAACGGCTAAGACAGGACGGCACAGGGGGCGCTGCTTCGGCGGCGCCTTTTGGCTGTCCGTTTTTGGAAAGGAGCGTGGTATTTATGGGGTTATTCAGCGGATTGTTCCGGGCGAGGGACGCGCCAACGAACCGCACGTCGGGAAGCGCCTACAGCTTTTTCCTTGGGAACAGCACATCGGGGAAAAGGGTGAACGAGCGCACCTCCATGCAGATGACGGCGGTGTACTCCTGCGTCCGGATTCTTTCAGAAGCGGTGGCGGGGCTGCCGCTGCACTTTTATAAGTACACGGAGGACGGTGGGAAGGAAAAGGCAGCGGAACACCCGCTGTATTTTTTACTCCATGACGAACCGAACCCGGAGATGACTTCTTTCGTTTTCCGTGAAACGCTGATGACGCACCTGCTCCTGTGGGGCAACGCCTATGCGCAGATCATCCGCAACGGCAAAGGGGAGGTCATTGGGCTGTACCCGCTGATGCCGGACCGGATGGGCGTGGAGCGGGACTCCAAAGGGCAGCTCTATTACGAATACACAGTCAGCATGGAGGACGCGCCCACGGTGAAGGGCAGCACGGTAATCCTGCCGCCCACGGAGGTGATGCACATCCCCGGCCTTGGCTTTGACGGGCTGGTGGGCTATTCCCCCATTGCCATGGCGAAGAATGCCATCGGCATGGCGATAGCCTGCGAGGAGTACGGGGCGAAGTTCTTCGCCAACGGCGCACAGCCGAGCGGGGTGCTGGAGCATCCGGGAACCATCAAAGACCCAAGCCGTGTGCGTGAGAGCTGGCAGTCCACCTTCGGCGGCAGCCACAACGCCAACAAGGTGGCTGTTTTAGAGGAGGGGATGAAATACACTCCGATTTCCATCTCGCCGGAACAGGCGCAGTTTCTGGAAACGAGGAAGTTCCAGATCAATGAGATCGCACGGATATTCCGTGTGCCGCCGCACATGGTGGGCGACCTGGAAAAGAGCAGCTTCTCCAACATCGAGCAGCAGAGCCTTGAGTTCGTGAAATACACCCTCGACCCGTGGGTGTCAAGGTGGGAGCAGTCCATGGCGCGGTCGCTGCTGACGGCGGAGGAAAAGAAGAAGTATTTCGTGAAGTTCAACGTGGACGGCCTGCTCCGGGGCGATTACCAGAGCCGCATGAACGGATATGCTGTGGGGCGGCAGAACGGGTGGATGTCGGCAAACGACATCCGGGAGCTGGAGAACCTTGACCGCATCCCGGAGGAAGTGGGCGGCGACCTGTACCTCATCAACGGGAACATGATGCCGCTTTCCATGTCCGGGGCGGCATATCAAAAAGGGAAGGAGGAACCCAATGAAAACGAAGAAGTTCTGGAACTGGAAGAAGGCGAAAAACCAGGAAACGGGGGCGGAGGAGCGCATCCTGGAACTGAGCGGCACCATCGCGGAAGATAGCTGGTTTGACGATGACGTCACGCCGCAGCTTTTCAAGGATGAGCTGAACAGCGGCACGGGCGATATTACCGTGTGGATCAACTCACCGGGCGGCGACTGCGTGGCGGCGGCACAGATCTATAACATGCTCGCGGGCTACAAAGGGAAAGTCACAGTAAAGATTGACGGCATCGCTGCATCGGCGGCATCCGTGATCGCCATGGCGGGCGACACAGTTTTGGTATCCCCGGTTTCGATGCTGATGATCCACAACCCCGCTACCATGGCATGGGGCGACCACGCCGAGATGCAGAAAGCGATGGATATGCTCTCCGAGGTAAAGGAGTCCATCATCAACGCCTATGTGTTAAAGACCGGGCTTTCCCGACCGAAGCTGTCACACCTGATGGATGCGGAGACCTGGATGGACGCGAACAAGGCGGTGGAGCTTGGCTTTGCGGATGACATCATGGCACGGGCAAAAACGGAACCGGAGGAAGGCGAGGGGAATACGGACGGGGAAGAAAAGAAATCCCCTTCTGCCCACAGCTCCATGCTGTTTTCCCGCAGGGCGGCGGACAACGCCCTGCTGAATAAAGTGATTGCCAAATACGGGGAGAAAAAGCCGAAGGCGGGCGTCGGGGAGCAGGCAAGAATCCCTGCACCAGAAGGGAAAAACGAACCGGAAACAGAAACCGGCCGTTCCGTGGACGCACTCATGGAGCGGCTTAACTTATTAAAGCGATGAGAAGGAGGATTCCATTATGACGATTCTTGAACTGCGTGAGAAACGCGCGAAGGCATGGGAGGCGGCAAAGGCGTTTTTAGATTCCCACAGGAAGGAGAACGGCACCCTTTCCGCAGAGGATGACGCCGCATACACAAGGATGGAGCAGGAGATCACAGACCTTGGGAAGGAGATCGCAAGGCTGGAGCGGCAGGAGGCGCTTGAAGCGGAACTGGACCGCCCGGTGAACAAGCCCCTCACGGGGAAGCCGGGCGGAAAGGCAGGGGCAGACGGCACGGAGGATAAGACCGGGCGCGCGTCTGATGACTACCGGAAGAATTTCTGGAATGTGATGCGCTCCAAGGCGCCGATGCCGGAAGTCACCAATGCCCTGCAGGTCGGCACGGATTCCGAGGGCGGCTACCTGGTGCCGGATGAGTATGAGAGGACGCTGGTGGAGGCGCTGGAGGAGGAGAACATCTTCCGCCAGATGGCGAAGGTCATCAAGACCTCCAGCGGCGACCGCAAGATCCCGGTGGTGGCAAGCAAAGGCACGGCGTCCTGGATTGACGAGGAGGGTGCAATCCCGGAAAGCGACGATGCCTTTGGGCAGGTCTCCATCGGGGCATATAAGCTGGGGACGATGATCAAGGTTTCCGAGGAGCTGTTAAACGACAGCGTGTTTGACCTGCAGTCCTATATCTCCCGCGAGTTTGCCCGCAGGATCGGGGCGAGGGAAGAGGAGGCGTTCTTCACGGGGGACGGCAAGGGCAAGCCCCTGGGCGTGCTTGCGGCAACAGGCGGCGCGGAAACGGGCGCGACCGCCGCATCCGCCACGGCCGTGACGGCGGATGAGATGATGGATTTATTCTATTCGCTGAAAGCCCCGTACCGCAGGAAGTCCGTGTGGGTGTTAAATGATTCCACCATCAAGGCCATCCGAAAGCTGAAGGACAATAACGGGCAGTACCTGTGGCAGCCGTCCCTGACAGCCGGGACGCCGGACATGATCTTAGGCCGCCCCATCAAGACCTCGGCGTATATGCCGGCCATGGCCGCGGGCGCAAAGACCATCGCCTTCGGTGATTTCAGCTACTATTGGATTGCCGACCGGCAGGGGCGCAGCTTCAAGCGCCTGAACGAGCTGTTCGCGGCGACCGGGCAGGTGGGCTTCCTCGCCACGCAGCGTGTGGACGGCAAGCTGATCCTTGCGGAAGCGGTGAAGGTGCTGGTGCAGAAAGCGGCATCCGGCTCATAAAAAATACAGATTTTGATGGAAGGCGGTGGCGGCATGGTGGTGACGCTTAACGAGATGAAGAATTACCTCCGTGTGGACTATGACGAGGACGACGCCCTGATTGAAAGCATCATCGGGGCGTCGGAACGCCTCTGCATGGACGTGGCACGGATGGATTCAATGGAAGAGTTTTCTGCTGTGGAGAACGCAAAAGTCTCCGTGCTGTATGCGGCGGCCTACCTTTACGAACACCGGGAGGAGGCAGACCACCGCGCCCTCACGCTCACCCTGCGGGCTTTGCTCTCCGGGGCAAGGAAGGAGGCGTTCTGATGGATGTGGCGGCAATGAACGTGCGGATTATGTTCCAGAAAAATGAAACGGTGTCCGATGCCATCGGGAACAATGAAAATGTGTGGACGGATTATTATTCCTGCCATGCCACCGTCAGCGATTCCCTGGGGAAGTCCTCTGTGGAATCGGAGGCGGCGGGGCAGACCGTGGCGCACCCGGACATCAGCTTCACGGTGCGTTTCTGCAGGAAGTTGAAGGCCGTGGACACCACAGGTTTCCGTATTTTGTGGGACGGCGGCATTTACGACATTCTGAAGGTAGACCATCTGAACAACAAGAAACGGGCATTGAAATTCAAATGTGAGAAAGCGGGGCGGTGATGATGTCAGACAGGGTAAGGATTGACCAGCTTGCGGCCGCGGTGATGGAAGGGCTGACGGAGTATGCGGATCTTGCGGCGGATGAGCTGAAAAAGGCGGTGAAGAAAGCGGGGAATTCCGTGAAAAAGGATATCCAGGCGGGCGCACCGAAGGACACGGGCGCCTATGCGAAAAGCTGGTGTGTGAAGAACGTGAAGGAGACTTCCAACTCCATCGAGCTGGTGGTGCATTCCCGGAACCGCTACCAGCTCTCGCACCTTCTGGAGTTCGGCCATGCGAAGCGGGGCGGCGGGCGCGTTCCCGGAAGGACGCACATTGCGCCTGCGGAGGAACGGGCGGAACGGACGCTGGAGCAGGAGATTGAAAAGGCATTAAGGGGGTGAGGTTATTTTGGAAGGGCTTGTAAAAATGATCGCGGAGATGGGGCTGCCTTTCGCCTATGACCATTTCGCGGAGGGGGAGTCGCCGGAGCCGCCGTTTTTGTGCTACCTCCTGCCGGGGAGCGATAACTTTGCGGCGGACGGGAAGGTGTACCACAAGGGCGCAAGCGTGCATCTGGAAATTTACACGGATAAGAAAGACCCGGAGCTGGAGGAGCAGGTGGAGGATGTGCTGGATGCGTATGAGGTTTTTTATAATAAATCGGAAACGTGGATCAGCAGCGAGCGGCTCTACGAAGTTCTGTATATTTTTGGATGGGAGGCATGACAGATGGCAAATAACAGCAAAAAGAACAAAGTGAAATACAACCTTAAAAATACGCATTATGCGATGCTCAATATTTCGGAGGACGGGGCGGTTTCCTACGGCACGCCCGTCCCGATGCCGGGCTCAGTGTCCATCTCACTGGACGCCAATGGCGAGCCAGAGAATTTCTATGCGGACGGGACGGCTTATTATGTCATCAACAATAACATGGGCTATGACGGCGACCTGGAGCTTGCCATGATCCCGGAGTCATTCCGCAGGGATGCTTTAAGGGAGGAGCTGGACAGCAAGGGCGTGCTGATCGAGAACGCCTCGGCGGAGCTTGCGGCGTTTGCGCTGCTCTTTGAGTTTGACGGCGACCAGCGGCACATCCGGCACGTCCTTTACAACTGTTCTGCGTCCCGCCCCGGCATTGAGGGAAAGACCAATGAGGAGAGCCGGGAGGTGCAGACGGAGACGCTGACCGTCAAGGCCACGCCGCTGGCGGACGGGATGGTGAAGGCGAAGACCGGGGACTCCACGGATGAGACGGTCTATAAGGACTGGTACAAGGCGGTGTATATGCCCACGGCATCAGATGAAGGAGGGGAGGAAAGCGTATGAGCATGACGAGGAAGATCGAGATTGACGGGAAGGAAGTGCCGTTCCGGGCATCGGCGGCTGTGCCGCGCATCTACCGGATCAAGTTCCACCGGGATATTTATAAAGACCTGAGCGCGCTGGAAAAGAGCATTGGGAATAGCGATGAGGAGAATTCCAGCCTGGATTTGTTTTCTTTGGAGCTGTTCGAGAACATCGCTTTTATCATGGCGAAGCACGCCGACCCTTCCATCCCGGACACGCCGGAGGAATGGCTGGACGGCTTCGGCACGTTCTCCATCTACCAGGTGCTGCCGCAGCTCATCGAACTGTGGGGGCTGAACGTGAGGACCGATGTGGAGGCTAAAAAAAACTTCGCGCAACTGACCGCCCGATGACCACGCCGCTGTTCCTGCTGCGGTGTGTGCAGCTCGGCATCTCCATCCGGGATCTGGACCTGCTGACCATCGGCATGATCAACGATATGTATGCGGAGAGCAGCAATGACAGCGCCGACTATTCCATCATCGCGGGGCAGGACGAATTTGACTTATTTTAACCGGAAAATATGTGTATGCGGGACTGGCGGCGGTATTCCAGTCCCCTTTTACGCCTGGGCAGCCGGGCTTTTTTTGTGCCGTTAAGGGGGTGTTGGTGTGGCGGCAAACAGGATAAAAGGGATTACGGTAGAAATCGGCGGCGACACCACGAAGCTCCAGACGGCCCTAAAAGGCGTGAACACGGAGATACGGAACACGCAGTCGCAGCTTAAGGACGTGGAGAAGCTGCTGAAGCTCGACCCCGGCAACACGGAGCTGATGGCGCAGAAGCACCGGCTCCTTGGGGATGCGGTCAGGGAAACGAAGGAGAAGCTGGAAACGCTGAAAACGGTGGCGGAGCAGGCGAACACGGCCCTTGCCAATGGGGAAATCTCACAGAGCCAGTACGACGCCCTCCAGCGGGAGATCATAGAAACCGAAAACAACCTGCGCGACCTGGAGCGGCAGGCGGGGCAGTCTGCCGTGGCTTTACAAAAGATTGCCGCCACGGGGGAGAAGTTAAAGACCGTGGGTTCCGCCATTGAGGGCGTGGGGCAGAAGCTGATGCCCGTCACTGCGGCGGTGGGCGGGCTTGGCGTGGCTGCCGTGAAGGTGGCATCCGACTTCGACTCCGCCATGAGCCAGGTGGCGGCCGTGTCCGGGGCGACAGGGAAAGACCTGGAAGCCCTGCGTGACAAGGCAAGGGAGATGGGCAGCAAGACCAAGTTCTCCGCTTCGGAAGCCGCTGAAGCGATGAACTACATGTCCATGGCGGGCTGGAAGACGAACGATATGCTCTCCGGCATCGAGGGCATCATGAACCTTGCCGCAGCCTCCGGGGAGGACCTTGCCATGACTTCCGATATCGTGACAGACGCGCTGACCGCCCTGGGGCTGTCGGCGGAGGATTCCGGGCATTTTGCGGATATCCTTGCGGCGGCAAGCTCGAACGCCAACACGAACGTCAGCATGATGGGTGAGACGTTCAAATACTGTGCGCCCGTGGCGGGTGCGCTCGGCTTTTCCGCAGAGGATACAGCGGAAGCCATCGGCCTGATGGCGAACGCGGGCATCAAGTCCTCCCAGGCAGGCACGGCCATGCGCTCCATGATGACGAACCTCACCGGGGAAGTGAAGTTTGTCGGGGACGCTTTCGGCGAACTGACCATCCAGACCACGAACACGGACGGCAGCATGAGGAGCCTTGGGGACATCCTGGCAGACTGCCGTGCGGCATTTTCGCAGATGTCCGAGTCGGAGAAGGCCGCCAATGCGGAGGCTCTGGTCGGGAAGAACGCCATGTCCGGCTTCCTTGCGGTGATGAACGCCGCTCCGGGGGACATTGAAAAGCTGAACAGCGCCATCAACAACTGCGACGGCACGGCGGAGAAGATGGCGGCCACCATGCAGGATAACCTTGCGGGGCAGCTTACGATTTTAAAGAGCCAGCTTGAGGAGCTTGCCATCTCCATCGGGGAAATCCTGATGCCCTACATCCGGCAGATCGTGGGGTGGATTCAGGGGCTTGTGGACTGGCTGAACAGCCTGGACGAAGGCACGAAGAAGATCATCGTTACGGTGGCCCTTGTGGCTGCGGTGCTCGGCCCTGTCCTAATCGTCATCGGAAAAGTGGTCGGAGCAGTCGGAACAATTATGACCGTGGTGCCGCAGATTGCCAGCGCCATTTCCGGGGTGATCGCTTTTGTGTCCGGGACGGTGATCCCGGCGGTCTCCGCCGTGGTGGCGGCTATCGGGTGGGTGCCTTTGGCGATTGCGGCAGTGGTGGCGATCCTCGTAGTGCTGTATAACAAATGCGAATGGTTCCGGGAGGCGGTGAATGCCATCTGGACGCAGATCAAGGAATTTTTTGTTTCTGCCTGGGAAGTCATCTGCTCGTTTTTCACGGAAACCATACCCAATGCCTGGAATTCCCTTGTGTCGTTCTTCCAAGGAATCCCGGCGTGGTGGAGCGGGCTGTGGCAGTCCGTGGGCGATTTTTTCAGCAACATCTGGACGAATATGATAAACAATCCCGTGCTTACGGGCATTGTGGACATGATACGCTCCCTTTGGGAGAACCTCTCCACGACGCTGCAGGGCATCTGGAATGGAATAAAGACAGCGGCTTCCGGGGCATGGGAGCTGATAAAGAACGTGGTGCTTGGGCCGGTGCTTCTGCTCATCGACCTGGTGACCGGGAACTTCACAAAGCTGAAGGAGGATGCCGCCAACATCTGGAACAACATCAAGAATGCGGCGTCCAATATCTGGAACGGCATCAGGCAGGTGGTCGGCTCGCTGGCGCAGGGGCTTGCGAACCACGTCTCCATCCTGCTTACCGGGCTGAAAACTACGATTGCCAATATCTGGACGGCGATCAAGAATACAGCTTCGTCCGCCTGGAACGGGCTGAAAAACTTAGTGTCATCCATTGCGTCCAATCTGAAACAGGCGGCAGTCAACGCTTTCAAAAGCATGGTGTCCGGGATACGCTCTGCGCTTTCCACCCTGGGGAGCGTGGTGCAGTCCGGGTTCCAGTCCGCCATCAGCTTCATCACCTCGCTGCCGGGGAAGGCGCTGGAATGGGGGAAGGACTTCATCAACGGAATCGCGGACGGCATCCGCAGCGCCATCGGCAACGTGGTAAATGCGGTGTCGGATGTAGCGGACAAGATACGCTCCTTCCTGCACTTCTCCGTGCCGGACGAGGGGCCGCTGACGGATTACGAGAGCTGGATGCCGGACTTCATGTCCGGGCTGGCAAAGGGCATCGAAAAGAGCCGGGGCATGGTGAAGAAGGCCGTGTCCGGGGTGGCGTCCGACTTAATGCTCCAGCCGCAGGCGGCTGTCCAGGGGATGCAGGGCGGCAGGGATTCCTCCGGGGATCCTTCCGTGGGCGAGCTGCTCGGAGGGCTTAGGGAGATGCTTTCCGGCCTGCAGGAGATGGCGGGCGGCGGGACCATCTGCATCCCCGTGTATGTGGGCGGGACGCTGCTGGATGAAGTGGTGGTGGACGCGCAGGCAAGGCAGAACTTAAGGTCGGGAGGGAGGTAAGGCGGCATGGCATATATACAGTATTTAACCATTGACGGGATGCCGCTGCCCCTGCCGGACTCCTACGAGGTGCAGATGGCGGACGTGGAAGCGGATTCCGGCGGCGAGACGGAGGCCGGGACCACGCAGAGGGACGTGGTGAGGATGGGCGTGGTCTCCATCCCCGCCGCTTTCTCCGTTTCCCCGAAGTGGCTGAAACTGCTGACAGGGTTTAAACAGAAAGAGAAGCTGACTGTGGATTATTTTGACGCGGAGACGCTGGAGATAAAGCGGACGGAAATGTTCATCAGCGGCTATAAGGCAAGCCTCGTGAAAGACACGTCCTATAAGGGATTGTGGAAGGTGTCGTTCACGCTGAAAGAATTATAAGAATGCAGGGAAAGCATGGCGGGAGGAGGTGGCATCCGGATGTATCCGGTGAGCGAGGCGTTCCTGCAGGCAGTGCAGGAGAACACACGGAATTATTACTGGACGGGGCAGATCACGACAAAGGGCGGCGCTGTGTATCCGTTCGTTTACGGAGATATCGTGAAGGGCAGCGGGTACATCACGGCACAGTGCTGCGGCAGCGCGGAGATCGAATTAGGCACGGTGTATGCCGCAGAGGTGGGGATCACCCTGTTTTCACAGATCGACCGCTACACGCTGGAAGGGGCGGAGGTGCGGCTTTCCTACCATTTGCGGCTTGCGGACGGGAGCTTCGAGGAAGTGCCGATGGGCATCTTCGAGGTCAGCGAGGCGAACCGGACGGCGCACTGCCTGGAGCTGAAAGCCTACGACTATATGCTCCGCTTTGAGAAAAGTTTCAACGGTTTTGAGACTGTGGGCAATGCCTACGCCTTTTTGGATCTATGCTGCAAAGCCTGTGCCGTGGAGCTGGCGCATACGCAGGCAGAGATTGAGGGGATGCCCAACGGCACGGAGCTGCTCTCCATCTACCCGGAGAATGACATTGAGACGTACCGTGATGTGCTGTACTTCGTGGGGCAGGTGCTTGGCGGCTTTTTCTGCATCAGCCGGGAGGGGAAGCTGGAACTGCGGAAGTACGGGAGGTCGCCGGTGATGGAGGTAAAGAGCAGGCACCGCTTCACCAGCAGCTTTTCCGACTTCATCACCCGGTACACGGCGGTCAGCTCCACGAACCTGCGCACACAGACGGCGGAGTATTACGCCCTGGAGCCGGACGACGGGCTGACCATGAACCTGGCGGTGAACCCGCTCCTGCAGTTTGGGCTGGAGGAAACGCGGGGGCAGCTCTGCAGGAACATTTTAAATGACCTGGCGGTGGTCAGTTATGTGCCTTTCGATTCCAGCACCATCGGCAACCCGGCGCTGGATCTGGGGGACGTGCTGACCTTCACGGGCGGGCAGGCGGACGGGAGCCAGACCGCCTGCATCACTTCCTCCAACTGCAGGATTGGCGGCAAACACACGCTGAAATGCGTGGGGAAGAACCCAAGGCTGGCGCAGGCGAAATCGAAGAACGACAAGAACATCTCCGGCCTCCTAAACCAGATTGAGGCGGGGAGGATAGGGATACACACCTTTACCAACGCCTCCGCCTATACGGTGGCGGAGACCAATGTGCGGATCATCAGCATTGAGTTCGCGGCGAAGGAGGAGACCCATGTGCAGTTTTTCGGGCAGGTGCTGGTGGATGTGTCCGCAGGGCAGGTGAGCCGTTCTGCCAGTGCGAAAGGGAGCATCGTGGTCCCGTTCCCGGCAGGGGGCGGCGGGGATACAGGAACAGGCGCGGATGCCGGAACAGATACCGGGGATGGCAGCGGCGGCCAGGGGGCAGATACAGAAAGCGTCACGGTGGACGTGGAGCTTCCGGTCACATGGACGGAAGACGGGAAGGCAGTGGCGTATATCACTTATGAATTCAACGATTCCGAGATCCTCATCCATTACCCGGTGGAGACCTGGGGGAGCGGGAAGCACATCCTTTCCCTGTACTATCCGATTGACGGGCTTGTGCCGAACATCACGAACACCTTCAGCGTCCACCTGCGGATGGAAGGAGGGACGGCAGCCATCGATACGGGCGGGTGCATCGCCTCCATCAGCGGCCAAGGCATGGCTGCGGGCGCGGCGTGGGACGGCACCATCACGGTAGAGGAATATGTGCAGCCGTTCGCGGTCGGGGGCGGCCTGCAGGCGAAGGCGTTCTCCGGGGAGATGGGATTTGAGACAATGGAGCTGGTAAAGAAGTATTATTCGGACAGCATCGGGAAGGCGGGCATCGGCGCATTCGGGAAGCCCGTGGAGCTGCCGCAGGAAGGAGAGGGGACAGGATGAAGCTGAAAGGGACGATGGTACTGGAACTTACGGATGAAACCACGGGGGCAGTGGAAACAGTCACGGAAGAGAACATGGTGACGGAGGCGGTGAACGACATCCTGGGCATGAACCCCATGGGCGTGTTCTATTCCGAGAAGGACCTGGCGGATGTCTTTAGCTGGAACGGGGCGATGCTCCCCATCTGCCCGAACATGGTCGGGGGCATCCTGCTCTTCCCCAAAACGCTGGAAGAAGACGCGGCACACATTTATGAGATGTCGGATAACCTCCCGGTGGCCTATGCCTCCAATAACGTGAACACTACGGCGAACACGGCCAGGGGCAGCATGAACCAGACGGAGAGCAAGGCGTTAGAAAACGGCTATAAATTTGTATGGGAGTTCACGCCCAGCCAGGGGAACGGGACCATCGCGGCGGTGGCGCTGACCAGCGCCCAGGGCGGGCAGAACGCCTACGGGAGCCTGGTGGGGGACGCCAGCACGTTCCTCAAGATAAAAAAACTGGATATTGGCGACCTTGGGAAAGCGAAACAGGCGGTGCTGTTCGAGGCGGCGGAGGTGGATTTTGGGAATGACCTGCTGTATTCCATCACCTTTGCGGATTCGAGCGTGCGGATACGGAAAGTCCGCATCCCCATCTTCACCATCGGGCTGAATGAGAAACTGGACGATTCCACATACACGGTGCTGGAAGACCACGCCGTGCCGGCGGAGACCTTCCTGTTCCTGGGCAGCTACACGAAGTACGGGGAATTCCTGGACGGGAAGGACGGGTACTGGTACGGCTTCTCCAACCAGGGGAATTCCTCCGGGAACGCAAAGATGCTGTGGGTAAAGATATCCAAGGCGGACTATTCCATGACGGAGGGGGAGTGGACGCTGTCCAACGCAAAGCTGATGACGGTCGGGGAGCGGGACATGGACGACAGCTACCCGAAGAGGGTGTGCCGGTGCTGTATACGGAATGGATACCTGTATGTCCCTGCGTATGACAAAAAGGGCATCTATAAGATAAACGTGGCGAATTCCGCAGACGTGACGCTGGTCGCCTTCGGCTTCACATCCAAGATGAAGCCGCTGTGCGAGTCCGCGACCTGCGAGCTGTACCTTACGCTGATCGGCGACCTCATCATCGGCGGGGACTTCCAGGTCACGGCAGGCGACACGGTCATCCATACCCAGGGCAGCGCGAGGCTCGGCAGCGCGGCAACGCCGCTGTTCCAGCACAAGCAGTTCCTTGTGGGGTGGGGAGGCAGCTATGGGAATGAGTACCGCCATATGTACCTGCTGACGCCGTACCTTGCCACCATCAACAACCTGTCCTCGGCGGTGGTGAAGGACGCCAACAAGACCATGAAGATCACCTACACGCTGACGGAGGAGGCGTGACGGACAGCTTTACGGCAGGGGGATGCGTTTCCCCTGCCGTGATAAAAGGGTGGTGTGTGCCGGGAACCCCGGCGTGCGGCGTTTCTTTAGTTCCGGGAGTCCGGTCCAGATGCGGCGTATCTTGTGGACGGTTCCGCGACCATGGAGAGGGATGCGGCTTCGGCTTCAATGCCGCGCTTCATCTGCTCAAGCTGCGCGATCCTTTTTTCAAGCTCCGCCTGTGCCTCCCGCTGCTCCTTTGCCGCCAGCTCTTCGGCTGTGAGGGTGCGGATGTGGATGGAGCCCTCCTCGTATTCCACGATGAGCGGGGCACCGATGGAAAAGCCGAGGGCTTCCAGCCAGTGGCCTTCCATCTGTATCTTCGGGACTGCGGTGCATGGGCCGGTGCCGGTATGCAGGGTGCCGCCGCTCTGGTAGTGGCGGTAGGTGTAAACGACTTTGATGTTCTTTGTCTTCATAGGGTGTCCTCCTTGGATTTTTATTTTCCCCTGCCGCCGCCCGTTTTCCGGGCAGGCGGGGCTTCGGGTAGTGTTATTAATCACTCTGAAGCCGTGAAATAGCAAGGGAAACGGGAGGCATAAATGTGACAAAGATTCCCACAGATACTTGTGTAAACGACACAAATAAATGTTCCACGGAAACTGGCGGATGCCCATTGCGGACACCCGCTTTTTTCATACAAAAAATCATTTAAAGGAGGGTTTCAACATGAAGGAATTCTGGAACACGATCCAACTCATCTTTACGGCCATCGGGGGATGGCTCGGCTGGTTCCTGGGCGGCTGTGACGGCCTGCTGTACGCGCTCGTCGTTTTTGTCGTGGTGGACTATATCACGGGCGTGATGTGTGCCGCAGCGGATAAGAAACTGTCCAGCGAGGTGGGCTTTAGGGGCATCGCAAAGAAGGTGCTGGTCTTCCTGCTGGTGGGGATCGCCAACATCCTCGATGTGCAGGTCATCGGGAGCGGCTCCGTGCTGCGGACGGCAATCATCTTTTTCTATATCTCCAATGAGGGCGTGAGCCTCCTGGAGAACGCCGGACACTTGGGGCTTCCCATCCCGGAAAAGCTGAAGGACATCCTGGCGCAGCTCCATGAGAAAGCGGAGAACGGGAAGGGGGACGAGTGAGGATGAAACTTGTGGAAAGCATCCTGACAAGGAACCCCTGCTACACGGCAGGGCGGAAGATCACGGTCAAGGGGCTGATGCTCCATTCCGTGGGCTGCCCGCAGCCGAAGGCGTCCGCCTTCATCAGTTCGTGGAACAGCCCGTCATACGGCAGTTCCTGCGTCCACGGATTTATTGACGGAAACGACGGGACGGTGTACCAGACGCTCCCCTGGAACCACAGGGGATGGCACTGCGGGAGCGGGAGCAAAGGGAGCGGGAACAATACCCATATCGGGGTGGAGATGTGCGAGCCTGCGTGTATCAAATACACGGCAGGCTCCAACTTTACCTGTTCCAATCTGACAGAGGCAAAAGCGGTGGCAGAGAGAACCTATAAGGCGGCGGTGGGGCTGTTCGCAATGCTCTGCAAGAAATACGGCCTGGACCCGCTGGCGGACGGTGTGGTCATCAGCCACAGGGAAGGCCACAGCCGGGGCATTGCCAGCAACCACGGCGACCCGGAGCATCTGTGGACGCAGCTTGGGATGGGGTACACCATGGACGGATTCCGTAAAGCGGTCAAGGCGGCAATGGGCGGCGCATCCTCCGGAACGGACGGATACACAAAGATTATGGGGAATGCCGTGGCGACTGCGGAGCAGATGAAGGCATATCTCAAGGCGAAGAACCCGAAAGTGCCGCAGTCCGTCCTCGATATGGTTCCGCTGTATCTTTCGGAGGGCAAGGCAGAGGGCGTGAGGGGCGACATTGCCTTTGCGCAGTCCTGCCTTGAGACAGGGAACTTCACCTTTTTCGGCTCTGCGATCACGCTTTCCCAGAACAATTTCTGCGGCATGGGCGTGACTTCCAATGGTGTGAAGGGGAATTCCTTCGGCACGCCGCAGCTTGGCATCCGGGCGCAGGTGCAGCACCTGAAAGCCTACGCCTCCACGGATGCGCTGAAGAACGCCTGCATTGACCCGCGTTTCAAGTATGTCACGAGGGGCTGTGCGGAATATGTGGAGTGGCTTGGGCAGAAGGAGAACCCGCATGGGAAAGGATGGGCGGCAGGAGCCAGCTATGGGGAGAAGATCCTCGCCATCCTGAAAGGCATCCTTGGAATGGCTGGCGGTGTATCTTCCGGCTCTGTAGGAGATGAGGGATGGTACCGCGTCCGGAAGTCGTGGGCAGACGCTTCCTCGCAGAAAGGGGCGTTCAAGTCGCTGGAGAACGCAAAGAAATGCGCGGATGATAATCCGGGGCATTCCGTGTTTGACAGGAACGGCAGCAAAATCTATCCTGCGGACCCATCCGCAAAGAAGTCTGTTGATGCCATTGCCCACGAGGTAATTCAGGGCAAGTGGGGCAACGGAGCGGAACGTAAGCAGAGGCTGACTGCCGTAGGTTACGATTATTCGACAGTGCAGAAAAGAGTAAATGAATTATTGAAATAAATCTTATGAGCCGCAGGTATTTGGATAGATTCCAAATGCCTGCGGCTCTTTTTCGTTGAACAGCGCTTCGGATTCTGCCGTATTCTTTTGCCTATAGACACATCAAGAGCGTGGAGGTGCCTATGATGACGGCAGAACAAAAATCAGATGTTATTTCGCTGCGTTCCGAGGGACTCACATATTCGGAAATAGCAGACCGATTGGAACTTTCCATAAATACGGTCAAATCTTTTTATAGGCGGTGCAAGGATACTTCCAGGGAAACCGTTTCGTCATACTGCAAATGCTGCGGAAAGCCTATCGTACAGCCGGCAGGGGCGAGGGAAAAGAAATTCTGCTCTGATGTGTGCAGGATGAAATGGTGGAACAGCCATAGGGAAGCCGTCAACAAAAAGGCGGTCTACAGTTACAAATGTGAGTGCTGCGGCAGGCAGTTTCAAGCCTATGGAAGCAAAAACCGCAAATATTGCGGACGCGTCTGTTATATCAGGCACAGGTTTGGAGATGGCGATGAGTAAGGAAGAATTCAGAAATGAAAAGCTGTACCAGACCACCATGCACCTTGCCCGGAAAATGCTCTCCGATGGGCTTATATCGGAGGATGAGTATCGTCAGATTGATACAATTTTCCTTGAGAAATACCGTCCAACTTTGGGTACATTATTTTCCGAATCCGCTTGCTATTTGGGGCGAAAAGAGTGATGTATAGCAGCGGAAGGAAGTGATTTTATGGCGAAAATAACAAAGGTCGAGCAGACACTGCCGACCATAAAAGAAAAGAAAAAAGTCGCCGCCTATGCCCGTGTTTCAATGGAATCAGAGCGCATGAACCATTCCCTTTCCGCACAGATCAGCTACTACAGTTCCCTGATACAGAAAAATCCTGACTGGCAGTACGCGGGCGTGTTTGCGGATGATGGAGTTTCCGGTACGGGGACGGCCAAGCGAAGCGAATTCCGGCGGATGATTGAAACCGCTGAAAACGGCGAAATTGATATCATCCTCACAAAGTCGATTCAGCGGTTTGCAAGAAACACGGTAGATTTGCTGGAAACGGTGCGGCACTTAAAGGACATTGGTGTGGAAGTACGTTTCGAGAAGGAGCATATCAATTCCATGAGCGGTGACGGCGAACTGATGCTCACTATCCTTGCATCCTTTGCGCAGGAAGAGAGCCGTAGCATTTCTGAAAATGTGAAGTGGGGAACAAGAAAACGCTTTGAAAAGGGCATACCGAATGGGAAATTCCGCGTCTATGGATACCGCTGGGAAGGTGACGAGCTGGTCATCGTGCCGGAGGAAGCGAAGATTGTGAGACGGATTTTCCAGAATTTCCTGGACGGTAAGTCGAGACTGGAAACAGAGCGGGAATTTGCAGCCGAGGGCATCACCACGAGGGAGGGATGCCGCTGGGTGGATTCCAACATCAAGGTGGTGCTGACGAACATCACATACACGGGAAACCTTCTCCTGCAGAAAGAGTTCATTGCTGATCCCATTTCCAAACAGCGGAAAAAGAACCACGGCGAGCTTCCCCAGTATTATGTGGAGGACACGCATCCCGCCATCATTGACAAGGCGACATTCGATTATGTCCAGTCCGAGATTGCGAGACGGAAAGAATTAGGTTGCTTTGCGAACAAGGCTCTGAACCTTTCATGTTTCTCCACGAAAATCAAATGCGGGAACTGCGGACGGAGTTATGTCCGCTCTGCCAGAAAGCGCGGCAAGTATGTCCTCTGGATCTGCGGCTCGAAAAAAGGCAGGCGCAAGTTAAGCTGCGGTGCAAAGGACGTGCCGGAGGAGCAGCTAAAGCGTATCTGCTGTGATGTGCTGGGGCTTGATGAATTCGATGCCAACATCTTTTCGGAGCGGATTGAACAAGTCAGAATTATTGGCACGGACACGATGGAGTTCCATTTTTACGATGGAAGCTCCATTGAAACGAAATGGAAAACCACAGCGAAACGAGATATGTGGACACCTGAGAGAAAAGCACTCTGGAGCGAATATAATTATGCTGGCGGCAGGAACGGCACGGGCATGGGCTTCAATGAGTATGTGAAACGGAAGGAGGGGAAGATGCATGACACAAAGAAAAGTGACGACAATTCCGCCAACGATCAGCCGCTACACAGCGGCACCAATTAACAGCACAAAGAAACGGCGTGTCGCCGGATATGCCCGTGTCTCGACTGACCATGAGGAACAGACCACAAGCTATGAGGCACAGGTCGATTACTACACGAATTACATCAAGAGCCGGGACGATTGGGAGTTTGTAGCCATATATACGGACGAAGGTATCTCTGCGACGAACACCAAAAAACGCGAGGGATTTAAAGCAATGATCGCCGATGCCCTTGCCGGGAAAATCGACCTTATCATCACCAAGAGCGTCTCCCGTTTCGCAAGGAACACGGTGGACAGCCTGACCACCATCCGGCAGCTGAAGGAGCATAACGTCGAGTGCTATTTTGAAAAGGAAAATATCTGGACATTTGACTCCAAGGGTGAACTGCTTATCACCATCATGTCGAGCCTTGCACAGGAAGAGAGCCGCTCCATTTCCGAGAATGTCACATGGGGACAGCGCAAGCGCATGGCGGACGGCAAGGTCAGCTTTGCCTACAGCCGCTTCATGGGACTGGATATGGACAAAGAGACAGGAAAGATTGTGGTCAATCCTGAACAGGCGGAAGTGGTGAGGCTGATTTTCCGACTGTTCCTTGAAGGCATGACGCCGCATTCCATCGCTGCGGAACTTACGCACCGGGGCATCAAAACGCCCGGCGGCAAGGACGTGTGGAACCAGCAGACGGTTCGCAGGATGCTCTCGAACGAGAAATACAAAGGCGATGCGCTCCTGCAGAAGGAATTCACGGTAGACTTCCTGCAGAAGAAAATGAAGAAGAATGAGGGTGAGGTGCCGCAGTACTATGTGGAAGGAAACCACGAAGCCATAATCAGTCCCGCTGTATTCGATATGGTGCAGGCGGAGCTTGCGAGACGAAGCAAAGGCGGCACACGCTACAGCGGCGTGAGTATTTTCTCCAACAAGATAAAATGCGCCGACTGCGGCGGGTGGTTCGGCTCGAAGGTCTGGCATTCCACAGACCGGTACCGCAAGGTCATCTACCGCTGCAACCGCAAGTACAATGGCGAGAAATGCGGGACTCCCCACGTCACGGAGGACGAGGTCAAGGCGGCGTTCGTGTCGGCTTACAACCAGCTGGTGACCGAGAAGAAAGAGATCATCGCCAATGCGGAGATTATCCGCAGGACGCTCTGCGCTACCGACTCCCTGCGGGAAGAAAGGCAGAAGCTGGAGGACGAGATGTTGGTACTGGTGGAGATGACGAAGAGCATCGTAGCAGAAAACGCCCGCATCGCGCAGGACCAGGACGAGTACCAGAATCGATACGATGGACTGGTTCAGAGGTATGAAACGGCAAAGACGCGGTACGATGAGGTGGCAGCCGCCATCTCCGCCAAGGAAGCGCAGAGCGAAAGGCTGGTGGACTTTATCAGGATGCTGAAAAAGCAGGACGGCTCCATCGCAGAATTTGACGAACGGCTCTGGGGCTGCATGGTGGACTTCGTGACGGTCGGCAGGAAAAAGGAAATCACGGTCACCTTCCGCGATGGGACGGAGATTCAGGCATAACAGAATAATGGCGAAACTGGCATTCGGCTTCGGCCGGGTGTCTTTTTTCTCCGATGGATTGAAAATGTGGAAATAAAGTGATACAATAAATTGTACGGATAGGATAATTTATTTCAAAGGACATGGACAGGTGAGGGGCAATGCTGAAAAACAACATAGAAGTCGATGTAAAGGTCAAATGCATAGAAGCGGAAACTACACAGGCAAAACTCGCCGAAGATATCGGTACCACGCCGTCTTATGTGAATCGGCTGATTAAGAAAAGCGAAAAAATTGTAAATAAGACGTTCATACAGATGCTTGAATCCTTGGGGTATGATGTCGAATTGACTTATGTGAAGAAAGAATAATCCGAAAGGAGCAGCTTGTTCATGGGTGAGAAAGTATATAAACCTATAGTGAAAGATGGAGATCATCTTATTCGCTCCAAGGATAATCCTGATCGCGTGAGGGGATTGACACGGGATGAAAATAACCAAAACCCTGATATTATTGAATGGGAAGAATACGATATTGATGATTTAATAAACGATGATTATGAACCATACCCTTATGAGGAGCGCCGTGTTCGGCTTACACCGGAGCAGGAGGAATTTGCCCAGCAAGTTGGCGAAGCCTTGGGAGCGGCTATTGTTGCAGGAGGTATTTTCCTGTTCCGAAATGTTGTTTCTCCATGGTGGAAGAACACAGCATGGCCTTGGATTAAAGAAAAAGGACACAGAATAAAAAGCAAGGTTGGTGGGAAAACAGAGCAGAAATCTTCCTTTACCACAAAAACTGCAATAATGGAGAAAACCAAACCTGACAGGCGACTTGAAGAAGTTTCAACACAAATCGATAAGGCTTTTGAGCAGCTCTATTTTGATATGGATGAAAATGAAGCCAAAACGCACATGATGCGTTTGGTTTACCATATGCTCGGAGTAGTTAATGAAATCCGTATTATCAGTAATGCCCGCATTCGTAAGGACTGCGAATCGGAAGAAGGGTATATTGAACGTCAGAAAGAGGCTGAGAAATTTCTTTCAAGGAAAGTGGCTTTTGAACTTGACCAGTTACTCTCAAACGAGAATCTACGACTGGATTTAAACACTTCCAGAGAATTATTTTCATTGACTGGCGGAGGTGTTCGTCTCAATGGTGAGTATGTTCCCGTACAAGCTATTAAGATAGATGAAGTGTTAAAAGCTATCACAATTTCGGAATAAGAAAAGTGTAATTGATTTTATAAAAAGGTGATTTATATGAGAGGCAATGTTAAAGTAATAAAATTCACTGCGTTTGTGTCAATCTTGTTTTTGGCACTAACTTATTTTACTACGGTAAACATGGAAACACATATGCTTGAGTTAAATACGATATGGTTTTCAAATGATTTCGTCCTTACAATATTTGGAGGAGCTTTTGCAAGTATGCTAGTTGTTTTGATTTGCGAGGTGCAAAAATATATCACAGCAAAGGCATCTGTTGAGGAATATATTTTTTATCAGGCACTCTATCTGTATCAGGCTTTATTTTTGATGAAACAAAACATATGTGATCATCAAAGAAATACAGAAGCTGGTGTTCCGGATAATCTTTTAGATGAAACATCAAGAATGATTCAAAGTGAGATTTTTGCATTGCAGAGTACTGATTATGCACCGTTCAAACAAAAAAATCTCTTGCTAACAGCACACCAGAAGTTTTGCAGGGAAACAGCAATAGATTTTCAGCCCATTTTGAAAGGTTGCAATGCAGTAAAAATTGCAATCAATAAAGTGAAAATTGATTATTTGCAGCAGAATGTTTTAAACAGAATTGTTACTTCTGCAGATGAACCGCTTCAAACAGTATTGTCTATCCAGCTTGGTAGAGTTTCAGATGCTTTAAGGAAAGTTGATGAATATCTGAAAGATATTGATAAGTATTGTAACCAGCGATATGATTGGGAAAAACAAAGAGAACAGATACATTCCAACTATGTGAATATATTTGAAGCATGGAATTTTGAAAAAGAGTTCCAAAAAGAAACCTAGCCTAAAAACCATATATTCCGCAATGGTGCATACGGCATCGTTATGATGAGTGTGCAAAATGTACCTATGCGGATAACATCGTTAAGGAAAGAAGCAAAAAGAGATCCAGCGGCATTTGCACCAAAAATGCACCAAAGGGCAGGCTTGGGTGCAAATTTTAGAGGTTCGTGTAATTGTATCATTTTAGACATGGCAACGGACCCCGCTTGTGGAACGGGTGGATTTTTAACCGAAAGCTTCAAAGTCCTCTTAAATAATTATGAAAAAAGTGGAACACTTACTTCTGAAGCAAGAGAATTTCTATCTAAAAAGTGCTTCTATGGTGTTGATGTACGTGACGAAAACATTTCAAGAACTCGACTTAATATGTTCTTGGTAGGTGACGGACACACGCATATGTACTCCGACAACTCATTAAAACCTACTCGTCAAGGGAAAAATATATTAAACAAAAAATATCAATATGTCATAACCAATCCGCCTTATGGAAGCGGCACAATCAAAGCAAATACTGAAGCAATATCTACTAATAGAACGGAGATTGCATTCATTTGTAAGGTTATTGATTTGCTTGAAATTGGTGGCAAAGCGTGTATCATTACGCCTGATGGTGTATTGGAAAACCCTTCATACAAAAAGTTGCGACAGGAAATTTTGGAAAAGTGTGAAGTTTATGCAATAGTTTCATTGCCTAAGTTTGCCTTTGCACCTTATACAAAGGAAAAAACATATGCTTTGTTTATTAAGAAGCGGAGCAACACGATAACAAAAATTCAAGATAAGCCTGTATGGATGTATATTATTGATAACGATGGACTCGCCAATTCAGATAAACGTTTCCCAACTAAGCTTCGGAACAATCGCAATGGTTGGATGCACGATGAAATTTCTGGTTGGGTTAGCACAGATGGCATTGAAATGCCAGGTGTACTTGAAAAAAGATGGTTGACTTTTGATGATAGTGAAACCAAAAGCAATTGGATAGACGAAAAAGGTATCGTACAAACGGCAAGAAAAGGTGGAAATATAGATATCGAGCGTATTATATCTGACAACTACGAAACCTTACTTCCCGAATACTATTTGCGCCCATATTCGCCACACTACATTAGCGAAGAAGAATTTGCTAATGAATTAAAGAAAATTGATGATGAAATGAGGAGGGTATTAAGTGAAATTTCTTGATGTGTTTAATGAAATTGAAAAAGGCAATTATGCATTAACTGATGAAGCAATATATGCCTCCCTTCAAAATGGTGATGAATTAATTCCGTTGTACGGTGGCAATAAAGAACACGCTGTAACAGAACGTAGAATATCCATCTCAGCTAAAACAAAAAAAGGAGTACCTATAACTGTTTTTTCTGGCGAAGGAATAATCATTAGTTTAGATGGTAGTGCAGGAAGCATGACCTATAAAAGTGATGAGAAATTTGCTCTAAATCACCACGCTGGATTCATTACATTGAGAAAAAATGCCAGAGATAAGGTCAATCTTGAGTACTTTTCAATATTTTTGCAGAATTTTTATAGAGAAATGGGTGTAAGTGATGGTTCAAAAACATTGTCGCTAACACAGATTTATGCTGAAGAATTTGATTTGCCAGAGTTTGAGGTACAAAATAATATTTTACACTTGCTAAAAGGGATAAAGGCTAAGTTAGAGAATTTAGCAACATTAAAGAATAATTATAAATACCTTATAGACAAAGAAATATCTGTTGAATACACAAAATATCAAGGCAGAAACATAGATATTTCAACCTGCATAGACTATATGAGCGGCAATACAGGACTTACAGAAGAATTTATTTATCAAACTCTGCAGAACGGTGCCGAACATTATCAGATATTATCAAGTGCTACTGAGGATAGCACAATGATGGGTGAAATTCCAATGTGCGTCATTAATAATCGTCAATTGAAAGTGTTTGAGGGGCAAGAAGGACTTTTGGTTACCAGAAATGGAAAAGCAGGCTACACAAAATATTTAAATAAAGGAAGATATACCATAAATGACCATGCATATATACTTTTTGTTAAAGATGGTTCTCCTTATAAAATAGATTTACGATGGCTTGCAATTCAATATAAACAAGATTTTCTGTCATATGCTTCTAACTCGGATAATGGCACGTGGAATATGACAGGATTCTTTTCCTATACTAAAATTGATATTCCTTGTTATGATGAGCAACTTTCGCTTGTCAAAAAGTATCAATTACTTCAAAATAGAATTGCAGCCATTGAACAGATTGAGGAACAGTATAGTCGCCTCATTAGTAAAGAAATAGCATAATCTTTTAGTAAAAAAGCGAGACTGTGAAAAAAAGTCTGTAAATAGGTAAAAGAAAAAGGCCTTCTATGGTAAAATCAAATTATCATAGGAGGCTTTTTAAAATGGCAAAGAAAAAGGAAGTATACAAGGTAAAACCACTGACAGAAGGAAAAAAGAACATCATTGCAGCATTACTGGAAGAATACGACATCGAAACAGCAGATGATATTCAGGAGGCCTTAAAAGACCTATTAGGTGGCACCATCAAATCCATGATGGAAGCTGAAATGGATGAACATCTCGGCTACGGTAACTATGAACGCAGTGACAGCGATAATTACCGCAATGGTACAAAATCTAAAAAAGTACGCAGTAACTATGGAGAGTTTGAAATCAGTGTACCACAAGACAGGAACAGTACGTTCGAACCACAGGTAGTAAAAAAGCGTCAAAAGGATATCTCTGAGATTGATCAGAAAATCATCAGCATGTATGCAAGAGGGCTTACCACAAGACAAATCTCAGAACAGATTGAAGAAATCTATGGATTCGAATGTAGTGAAGGTTTTATCTCTGATGTAACAGATAAGATTCTGCAGGAAATTGATGACTGGCAGAAACGCCCTCTAGACGAAATCTACCCAATCATTTTCATTGATGCGGTACATTTTTCAGTCAGGGAAGATAATCAGATTAGAAAACTGGCAGCTTATGTAATCTTAGGATATACTCTGGACGGGATGAAAGATGTCATTCATCTTGAAATTGGAGAGAATGAGAGCAGCAAATACTGGCTAGGTGTACTAAACAGCCTAAAAAATCGAGGAGTCAAGGATATCATGGTCATCTGTGCAGATGGACTTAGCGGGATCAAAGAAGCAATTCAAGCAGCCTATCCGGATACGGAGTATCAAAGATGCATTGTACACCAAATACGCAATACGCTGAAATATGTGTCCTACAAAGATATGAAAGCTTTTGCCGGAGATTTGAAATCAATCTATCTGGCACCGGATGAGAAACAAGGATATGAAGCATTGCAAATTGTAACAGAAAAGTGGAATGATAAATATCCAAACGCGATGAAGAGCTGGGAGAAGAACTGGGATGTATTAACGCCCATCTTCAAATTCTCTATAGATGTGAGAAAGGTGATTTATACGACGAATGCCATCGAAAGTCTGAACAGTACCTACAAGAAATTGAATCGGCAGCGCACAGTATTCCCAAACGACAAGGCACTATTGAAATCACTGTATCTTGCAACCTTACAAGCAACGAAGAAATGGACACAGTCTTTAAGAAACTGGGGTAAAGTTTATGGAGAATTTTCCATCATGTATGGGGATCGTTTTCCTGTTTAATACAAAATAAAAGCATGCAAGGACTCCTTCAGAGAAAGGAGTCCTTGACATGGCTAAAAACATGTATTATATTATTTTCAACTAAGAACTATTGAAATTTCAAAGGTTTCATAGTTTCAAATTACCATAGAAGGTAATTTACAGACTTTTTTTCACAGTCTCAAAAAAGCAGCGGCAAGGATTTATCCCTGCCGCTGTTCTATTTATCTAAATCGAGATTTTTAACTTTTGAACAACAGATTTTGTTATGCGTAAATCAATTCCGCATTGACGATTTCCGTTACTCTGGAGCGTATATTGTTCATTCGTCCAACCCACTCCATTTGGTTTCCTGCTTTGAGTTCTTCCGTTATACCTTCTTTTTCGGCAAGCTGCTTTACCAGCCGAAAGAACAATTCCTCTGCTTGCTCGTTCATATCAGCAAGATAGCTGTTTAACTTGCTGCTTGTCAGCAGATTTATATAAACCATCCGCTTATGCTCCTTGATATACCGCAAGTGCCGCTGTCCCCATATCCCGATGGGCTTTTCTTCTTCGGGTAGTAAGGAAAGGTCGGGGATAAGATACCCATTTTCTTCGTGATAAGTTCCGCCTATTTCCTCAAAAATTGTTTTTGCCATTGCTGTAATCCTCCGTTATGATTTGAATTTCCCCTACAATTCAATCACTCTGGCTGATTACAAAGCCGAAGGGAGAAGCTACTTCCTTATGTAGCCTCTCCCTTTGCATCCTCTTTTTTAATGCAATTTGTTGGTAGGTTCTCCACCGGAAGTACAGTATTTATGATAATAGATGAAATACGGCGGTGGTTGTGCATCAGGCGAGGATTTCACGCGTTCATGCACAACTGCCGACGTTGTTAGTTGTGCAAATTAGAATCGAATAAGAAGGATTTGCACAACTTTTCGAGTTTTATATGGATGAATCTGCAATTGAGGCGAAGCTTTATTGGAAATAGTTGTGCACGATGCAACTTTTTTAGAAGCTATGCACAACATCAAGGTGCGATAATGACGAAAATCGATAGTCGGTTGTGCAGCAGGCAGGAATCTCACGCGTTCATGCACAACTGTCGACGTAGTTAGTTGTGCAAAGTAGACCTGAATAAGAGAGATTTGCACAACTTTTGATGGATTGAGTTGTGCATTTTGCGTATGGATTTTCAAATCTGCACAACCCGAAAAAATATAGAAAAATCAAAAGTTTTTTGGTTTTGAACGAAAACTTTTGACAATGATTCAACCGAACTGTTATAATCAACCTGTATGTTTATCACCGCGTAAGGCACGCAGCTCTGGTGGCGCGGGACTTTTCGCAATTTAGAAAAAAGTAGGAGAACACGATGAACGGAAAACAACTTACACTTCGCAGCATGGTGATCGGCGTGATCGGTTCTGTAGTCATTACCTGCAGTTCCATGTACGTTGCGCTGAAACTAAGCTCGCTGCCATGGCCGATTATGTTCGTGGCGTTATTTTCAATGTTAGCTTTGAAAGCCCTGGGCAACACTAATCTCAATGAGATTAACGTAGCCCATACGGCAATGTCCGCAGGGGCAATGGTCGCAGGGGGACTTGCGTTTACCATCCCCGGCATCTGGATTCTCAATCCGAAGGCAGAAATCAGCACCATGCAGCTTCTGGTCATCGCACTGGGCGGTGTGATTTTGGGACTGATTTTTACAGCCCTGATTCGAAAATATTTTGTTGAAACCAAGGATTTGCCTTACGCAATGGGACAAGCAGCAGCGGAAACCCTGCAGGTGGGAGATGAAGGCGGAAAGAAAGCTGGCACTCTCTTTGCGTCGATGGGTATCGCGGCAGTCTTTACTGTGATTAGAGACTGGTTCGGAAAGATTCCGGCAACCCTGATGAGCCAGAAAATGCTTAGCTTCGGTTCTGCTGGCGGCATCTGGCTGTCCCCGATGCTGGTATCGATTGGGTATATTGTAGGTCCTATCGCTATCGGCGTATGGTTCCTGGGTGCACTCCTCGGCGATGCAGGCATTCTCATCGGCGGTCAGGCCTGCGGTATCTGGACCTTAGAGGAGGCTACCGGTGTGAAACAGGCGCTGGGTATCGGTCTGATGGTCGGCACAGGCGTAGGGATTTTAGTCAAAGGGATTTTACCAAAGGCGAAAGAAATCTTCGGCGGTATGTTCAGCAAGGACAGTGCGGGAGATTCCATTGTTCCCATGAGATGGGCGCCTTTTGTGATGATACTCATTGCGGCGGTACTGACCATCGTCTGCAAGATGAGCGTAATCGCTTCCGTGATTACCATTTTAGGCGTATGGTTGGCAACGGCAATGTCTGCACAGTGCGTCGGGCAATCCGGCATCAACCCAATGGAAATTTTTGGGATTATTGTCCTGCTGGCAGCCAAAGGGCTGACTGCGGTAGGGCAGGCGGAAGGCTTCTTCATTGCGGCAGTGGTGGCAGTTGCCTGCGGGCTTGTGGGCGATGTCATGAATGACTTCAAGGAAGGGCATATACTGAGAACCAATCCGAAGGATCAGTGGATTGCAGAAGCGGTAGGCGGCGTCATCGGCGCGGTAGTGTCCGTATTTGTTTTGGTCACCATCGTCAAAGCCTACGGTCCGGCAGCGTTTACAGACGGTCAGCTTTTTACCGCGGCGCAGGCAAACACAGTTGCAGCCATGGTAGGCGGCATTTCCAATCTGCCGGCATTCCTTGCCGGTCTGGTTATCGCAGTAGTGCTGTACTGCATCAACTTCCCGGTGATGACCCTGGGTCTTGGCGTATATCTGCCATTTTATATGTCTGCTACAGCTTTTATCGGCGGCGCCCTTCGCTTTATCGCGGACAAATGGTTCCCGGCGGTTGAAAAGAACGCGACAGGACAGATTATCGCGTCGGGTCTTTTGGGAGGCGAAGCTGTCGTAGGGGTAGTTATTGCACTGATTACAGCAGTACAGGCGCTGTAACAGCAGGGGAGAATAGATATGAAAGAAATCAATATTACAGATATCAAAGGATTTAGAATCGGCTCTGCCGAAAATATAGAAGCGGCAACGGGGGTTACGGTGATGCTCTGTGAAAAGGGCGCCTGCGGCGGCGTCGATGTGCGGGGCGGCGGTCCTGCTACCAGAGAAACCGACCTGTTGAAACCGGAAAATATGGTACAGGAAATCAATGCAGTGGTGCTGTCCGGCGGCAGCGCCTACGGGCTGGAAGCAGCCTGCGGTGTGATGGATTTTCTGGAAGAGAAAGGTGTTGGCTTTGATGTAGGCGTCGGCATCGTGCCTATCGTCTGCGGCGCGTCTCTCTTTGACCTTGTAGTAGGAGATGGCAAAGTCAGACCGGACAAAGCCATGGGGCGCAAAGCCTGCGCAAACGCTTTTGCGGGCGCCTTTGCGGAAGGAAACCACGGCGCGGGAACCGGCGCTTCTGTAGGAAAGTACAGAGGGCCGGCTACCATGATGAAAAGCGGGCAGGGCGCGTCTGCCGTGCAAATTGGAGAGTTGCAGGTTGGCGCAGTTTCCGCAGTCAACGCCCTGGGTGACATTTTCGCAGAGGGAAGACAGATTGCAGGGATGCTTTCACCGGATGGAACGACGATGGCGTCTACCTCCGAAGCAATTAAAGAGGATATCGCAAGGCAGTTCGATATTTTCAAGGGAAATACCACCATCAGCTGTATTTTGACCAACGGAAAGCTGACCAAAGCCCAGTGCACCAAGCTGGCTTCTATCGCTCACGACGGCTATGCCAGGGCGATCAGACCGGTTCATTCCACCGCCGATGGCGATACGATTTTTGTCATGGCGACCGGTGAAGTGGACGTCAACTTTGACGCGCTGGCGGTGCTGGCGACAGAACAGATCGAAAAGGCAATCGTCCGCGGCGTGGAGGCAGCGGAGCCTGCTTACGGTCTGAAAGCGGCGCGGGATTTTAGGTAAAAGTGACAGCGATACCAATGCTGCTATTTGGAAGCGCTAAGATGGAGAATCAGAATGAGTAAAACAAAAGATATGACGGCGGGAAATCCGACAAAGCTGATCCTTTTCTTTGCGTTCCCGCTTATTTTAACCAATTTGGGTCAGCAGCTATATATGATTGTGGATTCCGCCATTGTGGGACGGGGTGTTGGCGTAAAGGCGCTGGCGGCGGTCGGCGCAACAGACTGGATTTACTGGATGCTGCTTTGGGCGATTCAGGGATTGACTCAAGGGTTTGCCATCTACGCAGCGCAGTATTTCGGACGAAAGGATTATGACGGATTAAATAAAGTCATTGCCATGTCGACGCTGCTGTGTGCTGTTTTCGGCATGTTGTTTACACTGCTTGGACTTGCTGTAGAGAAACCGCTTTTGACCTTGATGCAAACACCCGCAGATATTTATGACGGCGCGGTTACCTATTTGACTGCCATGATTTTTGGGACGCTGATAGTCATCGCATACAATATGGCAGCCGCCATTCTCAGAGCCCTTGGAGATGGAAAAACGCCGCTGATCGCTATGTGCATCGCGGCGGTACTGAATATTTTACTTGACCTGTTATTTGTGATATCTTTTCAAATGGGCATCTTGGGGGCTGCCCTTGCAACGCTGATTTCACAATTGGTGTCCTTTCTCTATTGCTTTTTTGTGATACGAAAGCTGCCGTATGTGCGAGCTTCCAGAAGTCATTTCAGACCGGACGGCTCTATGATTTCCGTTCTTTGCAGATTTGGAATTCCTTTAGCGCTGCAGAATTTTTTGATTGGCGCAAGCGGCACCATGTATCAGGCGGCGATCAATGTGCAGGGCAGTGTATTTGTTGCCGGTGTGACAGCCAACAATAAGGTGTTTGGACTGCTTGAAAGTTCCTCTTTATCCCTTGGAGCGGCGGCAAACACCTTTACGGCGCAAAATTACGGCGCGGGTAATATCAAACGCATGGAGGCGGGTGTCAAAGCGTCGCTGAAAATCGTGGTGCTTCTCGCCCTTGCGGTAACCGGTTTTGTTCTGCTGAGCCGTGAATTTTTACTGCAGATTTTTATCAATCCGGCGGAAACGGATGCAGACCTTGCTCTAGAGGTCGGAAAACGTTTGCTGACAATCATTTCCTGCGGTATGATTGTGCTGTATCTTCTCAATGTCTTCCGGTGTATCGTGCAGGGCTTTGGCAATTCCGTATATTCCATGATATCCGGCATTTTAGAGGCGGTAGCCCGTGTGGTTGTTGCGAGAATCGGCATGGTGACGGCGAGCACGAAGCTGCTGTTTTTGACAGAACCGCTGTCCTGGGTCTCCGGTCTGGTCTTTATCGCAGGCGCGTTCTTTGTGGTGCGAAAGAGAGTTTATGCTGTTTATGGCAGGGAGCAGTAGAGGGAGCTGTAATATTTTTCTATAAATCACCAGTAGGTAAATTTTTTTTGGGATTGACAATGTATGATGCGCCTAATGCGGCAGAAAAATTAAAACCTCCGAGGAAGCGTTCAACGAAGATGTATCAAATATTACATTGAAAAATATTGGGAAATGTGGGAAAATAAGGAAGTAAAAGTTTTTAAGTAATGTGTTAGTAACAATAAGAGGATATTGGGTATAGATGAGGGAGGCACAATGGGAAAGGTAATTAAGGAAACGATTCATGCCAATGGGCTAGATATCGGAATTTATACGCAGGATTTTGAAAATGAATTTATTTCATTAACAGATATTGCACGGTATAAAAGTGATGATCCAACAGCGGTTATTCAAAATTGGATGAGAAATCGAGATGTGATAGAATTTCTGGGATTATGGGAAAGACTTCATAATCCGGATTTTAAACCCCTCGAATTCGAGGGGTTTAGAAAGCAGGCAGGAGCAAACGCATTTACAATGTCGCCAAAAAAATGGATAGATGCTACAGATGCGATTGGCATTGTATCAAAAGCAGGACGTTATGGCGGAACATATGCCCATAGCGACATTGCTATGTCCTTTGCAACTTGGATTTCGCCTGAGTTTCAGTTATATATTATGAAGGATTACAGGAGATTAAAGACAGATGAGAATAGTCGGTTATCTCTGAATTGGAATTTGAACCGAGAAATTTCTAAGTTGAATTATAGGATACATACAGATGCAATTAAGGATAATTTGATACCGCCAGAATTAACACCTGCACAAGTAGCTTATACTTATGAGAATGAAGCAGATATGTTGAATGTGGTTTTATTTGGAAAGACTGCAAAGCAATGGAAAGACGAAAATCCTGCAGTGAAAGGAAATATGCGGGATGCAGCAACGCTGAATCAATTACTGGTGCTTGCCAATTTGGAAAGCTATAATGCTGTTTTGATTAATCAAGGGAAGAACCAAAAAGAGAGAATGGAGTTGCTTCGCGAATTGGCAGTACAGCAGCTACAGACATTAGAAACTGTAAATTTAAATAATTTGCCGAAATTAGGAGTGGATTTGCATAAGAGATAGATAACAACAAGATGATTGTTTTCTATAGCACAGAGCGTTCACGTAAACCTAAATTTTGTGGAGGAATATGATGCGAATTAGAAAAGAGGAAGCAAAAGATCGTGAAATCATCTATTCTGTCGTGAAAGCGGCATTTGATCGTGCGGAACATTCAGACGGAAATGAACACGACTTAGTCAATTCATTAAGAAAAAGTGAAGCGTTTATTCCAGAGTTATCTTTCGTTGCGGAAATAGACGGAAAACTGATAGGACATATCCTGTTTACGAAAGCCAGCGTTGGGAAGGATACTGTTTTAGCATTGGCGCCCCTTGCAGTTCTGCCTGCCTATCAAAGAAAGGGCATCGGCATGGCTTTAATGAAAGAAGGACATAGAATTGCTGACAAATTAGGATATGCGTACTCGGTTGTATTAGGCAGTGAGAAATACTATCCAAAGGCAGGCTATTTACCGGCAAGCTTCTTTGGTATAAAACCGCCTTTTGCCGTGCCCGATGAAAACTTTATGGCTTATAAAATCAGGGAAGATGCACCTGCACTTGATGGAATCATGATCTATGCGAAAGAATTTGGAATTGATTCATTAGGAGGAAAAAGATGAAAATAGCACATGTTACGATTCAGACTACTGCATTTGAGCAGGAAATTGAGTTTTATGAGAAGTACGCGCAGCTCGCGGTTCAAAAGGACATGCGGCCGATGGGCAAGGGAATTGTTTTTCTCGCGCAGGAGGATGGAGATACAGAATTAGAAATCATTGAAAATAAGGCTGCAGAATCGGCGGGCAATGAAAATTTTTCGATCGGTTTTCATGTAGAAAACCTGGAAGCGCTGCACCAGCGCTTGATTTCCGATGGATTTCAGCCCACTGCTATGATATCACCAATGCCGCAGGTACGGTTTTTCTTTGTGAAAGATCCTGCCGGTGTGAATGTACAGTTCCTATAAAATATGGAACAGGTAATTTTAATACAGGAGTAAGTTGTGCAAGTTTGCACATTTTCCTGTTCTTTGCACAACTTCAGTAGTCGTTAGTTGTGCAGATATTCTTTGGGAGTAAGGATTTGCACAACTTTTTATGTTTTCTATGCAGAAAAAAGGAGAAATGATATAGATTCCCACAAAACAAGTTGTGCAGATTTCAGTTATTTGGGTAATATTGCAAAACAAGTTGTGCAATCCTTAGAAATATATTGTGATTTGCAAAACTGTCTGTTGGCAAAGTTGTGCATTTTTATCTGTGAAACTTTAAATTTTCACAATCCTTCGAGGGAAGAAAGGCACCAGCAAGGTTTGCAACATTTTTTAAGCGCTTCAGCGGGGATATTTTTTCGCAAGAAGCGCCACAAACTCGCTGCTATACGGCGATTTATGATTTCGATTGATACAGATACCCGAAGTTGACAGGGTATCTTCTTTATTATACAGAAGCGCCACATTGAGGGAAGAAGCGGGCAGAAAGTCTATGGCGGGGCAAACACCTTTTCCTATAATCAGATAGGAACATCTTACAAATGCTTGCAGCAATAAATCTTTGTTCTTAAATTCGTACCCAATCTGATCCTCAATGAAAGTAATTATTTTTTTCCCGTAACAAAACCATCATGTAAAACGGATTAAATACAAGGCTTTGTTTATATTTGCTTGCGCAGGTTCACTTGCATAAACAGGAGCGAATACAACAAAATTATGCCGATTATCTTGAATTCAGGCTGTGGATTTGCCATCATCGGATATAACAATTTTTGCATCCAAAGAAATAAATACTAAACAAAATTTTCCTGAATCAAGTCCATAAAATGATGCAAGTAGTTAGGAAGATAGGCGTTCTTATGGTATGCCAGATATATCATGATTCGAACCGATGGATCGCCAACCGTATATAAGTCAAAAGGGATGGACGATTCCAGCGGTTTCAGATAGGTTTCAAAATTAAACGCAAGACCATAACCCGCAGCAGCCAGCTTTGCTGCAGTTTCCAGATTCTGTATCACGAAAGTATCACGGGGTACTACATTTTCATAAGAAAAAACCTGATCGGTATAGCTGCGAATCGTCTGCGTTCTTTCTTGCAAGATAAAAGTTTCATTGGCAATCTGTGATAGTGAAATGCGCGGATATGGTTCCTGTAAATCAGTGCTGCAGTCAGAGGGAGAAAAATACCCTTTTGGGCTAACCAGAAGGATTCGATCCTGGTAAACTTCCTGCAATATGAGGGCATCTTGCGCATGTATTTGGTTGGACAGAATCAGATCCAGCTGTCCGGCAGAAAGCTGGGAGAGCATTTCCTGCGTACTCAGCTCTGAAATGACTACTTTTACATTGGGGTAGTCTATTTTAAATTGGGGAAGAATCTTTGGTAGCAGATAATTTGCCCGACGATAATGAAGACCGAACCGGATGGTGCCGGTGATTTCATTTTTTAGGTCTGCCATATTGCTGGAATAGGATTGCTTTAACAAAGCCATTTTTTTTGCAGCTTCCAGATAAGTTTGACCTGCCGGCGTCGGATAGAATTTCTTGCCCACGCGATGAAAAAGAGGAAGTCCCTCTTTTTCTTCAAGATCTTTTAAAAAGACGCTCAAGGAAGAAGGGGCGATGAAAAGTTCCTCCGCAGCGTATTTGATACTGTTGTGCTTGGCGATTGCCAGCACATACTCCTGTTCACGAAGATTCATGAAATGCTCCTTTTAATATTAGTTATTTTCTAATATTATATTATAAAAAATGTGTTTTACGCAATGTTTTTTTCGTATTATAATCAAAATATCAAAGAACATGTTCGGGAAGATATTGCAAGGAAAGAAAAAATGGAGAAAAAAATGAAACGCTATCAAGAAGAATTACGTTCCATAGATTACAAAGCCATGGGAAGGCATTTAGAAAAACTGGCATCAATGGAAAAGTTGTCTGGCTCTGAAGAGGCAGAGGAAGCGGCGGCGTATATTTTAGAGGAACTGAATCAGGCGGGGGTTTCCTGTCATATGGAAACCTTTGCGGGATACATGAGCAATCCCGGCGCTTCCAGTCTGAAGCTGGATGGAAAAATCGAGATTCCCAGCAGATCCAGAGCTTTCTCAGGAGATTGCCGTCATGGTATTGCAGCAGAATTAATCTATGATACAGGATCAAAAGATCGTAAACGAGCAGAATTGACCAGCGAAAGCTTTTTAAACCTTGTGAAAGGAAAAATTGTAGTGGCCTATGGCGATGATGAGAGGTATGCGCTTCTTCTGGAAAAATATGGCGCTGCAGGCTGGATTCAGATATGGACCAGCGCAGATCCTTTGATTCATGAAGATACGATCAGTTGTGTCTGGGGGACGCCTACGGTAGATTCGTCATTGCTTTTGCTGGAAATGCCGGTCATAGGGGTTACCCTTACAGACGGGAACAGAATCCTGCACTGGATGGAAGAACAGGAAAAGGCAGGAAAGAAAGCCCTTGCGGAGATGTCGGCGAAAGTGGACAGTAAGGTAACAGAACTTTGCATGCCAGTGGCAGAAATCAAAGGGGACAGTGATGACTTTGTCCTGTTTTCCTGTCATTATGACACCTGGTATGGCGGTGCGATTGACAATGGGACTGCCAATGCGGCGGCGATTGAAATTGCGAAAGTTTGCAGAAGATTTCAGGACAAGCTGAAACGAAGTGTCAGAATCATATGGTGGGCAGGCCATTCAAACGGCCGCTATACCGGCTCTACATGGTATTGTGACCATCATTTTCTGGAAATGAAACAGCACTGTATTGCGCATATCAACGCTGATTTAATGGGCGCTAGAGGCGGCAGTGTGATTGGCATGCATACCGCTGGCGCGGAAGGAAAGGAGTATCTACGCGAGTCTGCTGCGATGGCTGCGCCAGGGGATCAGATTCTATTCGGTGAAATTGGAAGAGGGGCGGACCAGTCTTTCTTTGGACTGGAAATTCCTTATCATATTTACAGCAGATATGAAGTGCTGCCAGAGGAAAAACTCTTTCGTACACCGGCTACAGGAAGTTATCAATGGCATACTGCAGAGGATACTGTGGAGCAAGTGGACTGGGATATCTATCAAAAAGATGCGGCATTATTCTTTCTCCATGGATGGAGACTTTTAACGGAAGAAAGCTTACCTTTTGCAGCGGAGGCATATTTTACGCGGTTTGAAGAGGAAATCCGCAGCATTAGTGTGAATGCAGAACCGGATTTCTCAACGGAAGAAATTTGTCAGGCGGTAAGAGATGTCAGGGACGCCTATTTCCGGGCAGTGGAGAACGTGGATCAGGTAAAGATCAGAAATCAGTATATTCGCTGCGTCTGCGGCAGAATGAACAGACTGCGGCTCAGCTATGGCTCCGCCTATGATCATGATCTGGCGATTACTGCAACATCGCCGTTTTCCAGATTAAAGATGCTGCAGGGAATCCGGAAGGAAGAAATGCCTGCGAAAACATATTTGTTTATGCAGACGAATTTTATACGGCAGAAGAATAGGATGCTGGATGAATTAAAGAATTTAGAACAGCAGTTATCAGAAGGTCAGATTTTTAGAGGATAGATGGTGAAATGATAGTGAAAGGAACAGGAATGATAGAGGAACGAGAAGAGGAACTGTGCGATTTAGCAGATGCAATCTTTGATCATCCGGAAAATGGCGGTGAAGAATTTTATGCATCAGAGCAGCTTTGCAGTTATCTGAAAAAAAACGGATTTCAAGTAGAAAAAGGCGTTGGAACACTTGAAACTGCTTTCCGTGCCACATTCCAAAATGGGGAAGGCGGTCCGGTGATTGGACTTCTGTGCGAGTATGACGCGGTGCCTGGCATGGGACATGCCTGCGGACATCATGCACAGGGACCGGCAGTCATAGGCGCCGCGATTGCGCTGAAAGAAACGGCAGCTGAGAAACCTTTTACGCTGGTTGTGTATGGGACACCGGCAGAGGAAGGCTTTGGCGGAAAAGCGGTGATGCTGCATGCGGGCTGTTTTTCTGAACTGGATGTAGCGCTTATGTGCCATGGGGGCGCGACGACGACAACCGATGTGAAAAGTCTTGCCCTGTCCTCCTATGAGGTATGTTTTCGGGGGAAAGCTTCTCACGCGGCAATCGCGCCGGAAGAAGGGCGCAGCGCACTGGATGCAGCCCTGCTGATGTTTCAGGGGATTGAATTTCTGCGGGAGCATGTAAAAGACGACACTCGTATGCACTATAATCTTGCCTGTTCAGGCGAAAGCGAGTGCACCGTGCCGGCGTTTACCAAATGTAAAGTGACACTGCGGTCGTATAGCCGTGCATATCTTGATTCTGTCATTGCGCGTTTTATGAAGATCGTAAAAGGGGCGGAATTGATGACAGAAACCACAGCAGAAGTCATTCACGAAAATAGCTGTGACGGCAAAATTCCGGTACTGAAATTGAACCAGCTTTTGATGAAACATGCAGAAAACCATAAGGCGCCTTGCATCAGACCATCCAGAGAAAAAACAGGTTCCACGGATTTTGGGAATATTATGTACCGCATTCCGGGTTCCTGCATCCGGGTGGCATTTGTGCCCGAGGGAACGCCGTCCCATTCAGAAACATTTTTGAAATATGGAAAGCATGACAGCATGCACAAGGCGATGATCACCGCAGCGAAAATTTTGGAAGATACCTGCAGGGAGCTGATCGAAAAGCCGGACTTGATGCGGGAAATCAGGGAAGAGTTTAAACGGAATAAAAGAGAATTAGAAGGAGAACAAAACGATGAAAAAGTTAAAATTTAAAGTGCCGCATACGTTTGTGATTTTAATTATTTTGGGACTGATTATGGTGGCTTTCACTTATATTATTCCAGCCGGTGTATACGACAGAGTGACAGATCCGGAAAGCGGCAGAACACAAATTCTGGCGGACAGCTTTCACTTTGCGGAGCGAACACCTGTCAGTATTGTTGATTTTCCTGAAATGATTTATGATGGAATGGTTGACGCGGCTTCGATTATTTTCTCTATTTTCATATTCGGAGGCGCCTTTGAAATCATTACCCAGACAGGCGTGTTATCCAGAGGTATCCAGAAGCTGGCAAAAAAGTTTGGAAATAAACGGAAGCTTTTGATTGCAATCATCATGTTTGTGTTCTCAATCGGCGGATGGACATTCGGCATGTCCATAGACGCCATTGTCTTCGCGCCGATGTTCGTTGCGCTCATGATTTCGCTGGGATATGACGCGATTGTAGGCGTTGCTGTGGTAAGTACCGGCTGCGCCTGCGGGTTTATTGCGGGTATACTGAATCCGTTTAATGTGGGCGTTGCGCAGGAAATTGTTGGCTTGCCGCTGTATTCCGGCGCATGGCTGCGTATCATTCTTTGGATTGTATTGCTGGTTGTATCGATTGCTTACGTGCTCAGATATGCTTCCAAAGTGTATCACAATCCGGAAAAAAGCATTGTAGCGGGAATGGACACGTGGAAAGACATGGAATATGAAATCAGCGGCGAAGATTCTGAACAAGCGGGTATCAGAGATATGGTTGTTGGTTTGATTCTGATCGTCGGTTTTGCAGCATTACCTTATGGCGTCATTCGGTATGGCTGGGGCATGGGACCTATGGCAGCACTATTTTTGACCATGGGTGTTGCAGGCGGTTTGGTACACGGTTTTGGCCCAAGCAAAATCGCTGATATTTTCTGCGAAGGATGTAAAAATATTGCCGCAGGCGCATTGATTGTAGGTATTGCAAGAACGTTGACCGTCGTGATGACAGAAGGAAATATTATTGATACGATTGTCTATGGTCTTTCTTTATCGCTGGAAAAACTGCCGCACTCTTTACAGGCAATCGGCATGTATATTGCCCATACGCTGATTAATTTCCCGATTTGTTCCGGAACCGGACAGGCGGCGGCGACGATGCCGATTATGGGACCTTTATCCGAAGTCGTTGGCATGACAAAGCAGATGGCAGTCCTGTGCTTCCAGCTGGGTGACGGCATTACTAATAATATTCTGCCGACTTCCAGTGCGCTGATGGGCGTTCTCAGTATTACGAAAGTCCCTTATGAAAAATGGGTGAAATATGTAGCGCCGCTGATTGGGATCTGGATGCTGATTGGTGTTGTGTTCTGTGTCATTGGAATGGCGGTAGGTTATTAAAAAGAGGAGTGATAGAAATGGAATCCATCATTTCTGAATGGACAGGTCGGGCTGGATTTGAAAAGCCGCAGGATTGTCAGGTAACGGTAACACTCCGCGAAGAAGGCGGCAGAAACATTTTGCTGCACAGTAAACAGGAGAGGATGTTTGGAAATGCCATACGCCAGTGCGCGGAAAATTGCCTGGATGAGTTGTCTGCCGCCCATGTGACGGTTGAAATTGTAGATTATGGCTGTCTGGATTTTGGGATTGCAGCCAGAATTAAAACAGCATATGCAAGAGCCGTAAAAGAAAAGCAGAATACGGCAGATTTTGAGCAAAGCGTGATTTCCGCCTCGGATAGAATGACAGAGGGGCGTATGCGTACGATGCTGTTCTGTCCGGCCAGTCAGCCGAAAATGCTGCTCAATGCGCCGGTGTACAGACCGGATGCGATTCTGTTTGATTTAGAAGACGCCGTTACTTTGGCAGAAAAGGACAGCGCAAGAGACTTGCTCTGTGAAGCGATGAAGCGGCTGCCTTTCGGAGGCTGTCAGATTTTTACCAGAATCAATGGGCTGCGGACACGCTTTGGGGAAGAAGATGTACGCGCTATTGTACCTGCCGGGATTCGCAGAATTCGGCTTGCGATGTGTGAATCTCCAGAGGATGTGAGAGCGCTGGATCAGCTCCTTTGTGAAGTGGAAAAACAGCATGGCATTGCGGCAGGTTCTGTGAAAATCCAGTGCTCGATTGAGACTGCAAAAGGCGTACTGCATGCAAGAGAAAGTGTCAGGGCAAGTGATCGGGTGATTTCTCTTTCCTTTGGGGCGGAGGATTACACGAGGTCTATGGGTACCAGCCGCAGCAAGGAAGGTACGGAACTGACCTTTGCAAGACAATATCTACCGGTGATAGCAGCAGAAGCAGGTATTTCTGCCATTGACACAGTGTTTGCTGATTTGGAAGATACGGAAGGGTTTATAGCAGAGGTGAAACACGCAAAATCTCTGGGTTTTACGGGAAAATCCTGCATTCATCCAAGTCAGATTCCGATGGTTCATGACATTTATACACCGTCCCAGAAAGAGCTGGAAGATGCGCGTAAAGTGCTGCATGCGATGCGGGAAGCAGAAGCAGCCGGGATCGGCGTCGTTGCTGTCGATGGAAAAATGGTGGACGAACCGGTTGTCAGCAAAGCGAAATATGTATTGCAGATGCTGGGGGAGGAGGTATAACAGATGGAGTTTGTGAAAAATGGGATCCATCGTGAAATTCCTGCGGAAATAGAAGGCATTGGAAAGCTGCGGCCATATCAGCAGCCGGGCAAACGAAGAGAAAAATATCTGACAGTGTGTGATGAAGCTGCCAAAGGAAAGGTCGCGAAATCTTTACAGGAAGCGATACGAAAGGTCGGGCTGCAGGATGGTATGACAATTTCTTTCCATCATCATTTGCGAAATGGTGATTTGGTGCTGCGGCAGGTCATGGAGGCGATTGCTGAACTTGGTATTCGCGATCTGACGATTTGCGCATCTTCTCTCAGCACCGCCCATGGCTGTTTAGTGGAACATATGAAAACCGGTATTGTAACTGGCATTGAAACCAGTGGAATGCGGGGAGAACTGGCAGAAGCTGTTTCAAAGGGCGGCATTTTAAAAAAGCCAGTGGTATTCAAAACCCATGGCGGCAGGGCTCGTTCGATTGAATCTGGTGAGCGGAAAATTGATGTGGCATTTATCGGCGCTTCTTGCTGTGATCCCATGGGCAATATGAACGGCAGTGTAGGAAAATCAGCATTTGGTTCTATGGGATATGCGATGGTGGATGCTCGTTATGCAGAGAAAGTAGTCGCGATTACAGATTATTTGGTGCCATATCCGGCAAGCCCCATCAGTATTCCGCAGACATGGGTGGACTGTGTCGTGGAGGTGGAACAGATTGGTGATCCGCAGATGATCAGCCAGGGCGCAACCAGAAAAACGAAGAATCCTGTGGAACTGACCATTGCGTCGTATGCAAGCAGGGTGATGACTGCGGCGGATCTTGTTAAAAATGGATTTTCCTATCAGGCAGGTAGCGGTGGAATTTCCTTGGCTGTAGCAAGATATTTGAAAGAATATATGAAAGCACATCAGATTCGAGGTTCGTTTGCTTCTGGTGGGATTACATCTGCGATGACAGAACTTTTGCAAGAAGGGCTCTTTGAAAAACTGCTGGATGTGCAGACCTTTGATGCAGAAGCCGTCGCGTCGATTGGTCAAAATCAAAATCATATAGAAATGGATGCGGAAATGTACGCGGATCCGCAGGCAAAAAGTAATGTAGCACATGCGCTGGATATTATGATTTTATCGGCTACAGAGGTGGACGTGCACTTTAACGTGAATGTTCTGACCGCTTCTAACGGCGTAATTATGGGCGCGCTGGGCGGTCATCCGGATACTGCGGCCGGCGCCAAATTGGCGATTGTCGTTGCGCCTTTGCTGCGGAAAAGAGTACCGATTATTGTGGATCGGGTTGTAACGATTTCTACGCCGGGTGAATCCGTGGACGTAGTCGTAACGGAGCGAGGTATCGCAGTCAATCCACAAAATCCAATGTTAAAAGAAAGACTGATGAAAGAGGGACTTCCGGTTTATGAGATTGAAGAACTTCGGGATATGGCTTATGCGCTGACCGGAAAGCCGGAGCCTCCGGAATATGGCGATCAGGTAGTTGGTCTGGTGGAATATAGGGATGGAACCATTTTGGATATCATTCGAAATGTCCGGTAGGACAGTCATGATGCGTCCAAATGAAACGGCAGCGAAAAAGGGATGCAGCATTGCAGTCCCTTTTTTGCGTAGAGCAATTTCGTTATCTTTAGGGGTGAGGTTTCCTTTACTAGAAGTAAGTTGTGCAAATTTGCATGATTTTCTGTTCTTTGCACAACTTCAGTAGTCGTTAGTTGTGCAGATATTTTTAGGGAGTAAGGATTTGCACAACTTTTTATATTTTCTATGTGGAAAAAAGGAGATATGATACAGATTTTTTCTGAAAAAGTTGTGCAGATTTCAGTTATTTGGGTAATATTGCAAAACTAGTTGTGCAATCCTTAGAAATGTATTGTGATTTGCAAAACTGTCTGCTGTCAAAGTTGTGCATTTTTATCTGTGAAACTTTAAATTTGCACAACCCTACGGGGTAGAGGAAGCGGGTAAAAAGTCTATGGCGGGACAGCCACCTTTTCTTTTGGCAACCTGCGCAAGAAACTTGTAAATTCAGTAACATTTCATTATTGTCATTCTGTGTGAACACGTAACGAATGATATGTGCTGTATCTAATGCAGGATGTCCTGCAAAATGCACTTCGATTGCCGGTGTAGAAAAGATTAATTTTCTACACTGAAAAGTTGAAGAATGTGACTTGGAAAACTTTTCTCCATATGATACAATGAATATTGCCTCGGTTTTGCCGGGGCAAATTTTAATGCGGGAGGAAGATGAATGACGGTAATGACAGAACAGAAACGGTTTTACAGGAAAATGCTTTTGATAGGGATTCCTGTAGTGTTTCAGAATCTGATCAGTCTGGGGCTGAATCTGATCGACACTTTAATGATCGGCATGCTAGGCGAGCAGGAATTGGCAGCGGTAGGCGCGGCTAATCAGGTGTATTTCGTATATACGGTGACGTTGTTTGGGCTTTATAGCGGCGCGGCGGTTTACGCGGCGCAGTATTGGGGTGCGAAGGACATTACCGGTGTGAGAAAAATGCTGGGCATCGACTACGCGGTAGGATTTATCTTTGCTGTTTCTGTCAGTATCGCTGCGTTTATTTTTGCGCCGAACGTGATACAGCTGTTTTCTGGAGACAAAGAAGTGATTGGCTTTGGTGTGGATTACCTCAGAATAGCCTGCTTTTCTTATGTTTTTTCGGGAATGTCTTCCGCCATATCGTATAATTCCAGAGCGATACAGGATTTGAAAGTGCCTACGGCTATCAACGCCATAGCGCTTTGTATCAATGCGCTGCTCAACTATCTTTTGATCTTTGGCGTTTGCGGCTTGCCGCAGCTTGGCGTCAGAGGGGCGGCAGTGGCAACCTTGATTGCGCGTATTTTTGAATTTGCAGCGCTGATGATTTTTGTATATACAAGAAAATCCCATCCGTTTAAGACGGGAATTAAGACGCTTCTATCCTTTGATCGGGCGCATTTTATGCGGGTGATGAGAACTGCTGTGCCGGTAGTTTTTACGGAATGCAGCTGGGCGGCGTCCGTTACATTGATTTTTGCGGCCTATGGCAGGCTGGGCACGGCGGCTCTTGCTGTAGCGCAGGTGGCTAATGTGGTCTGCGAACTGCTGCAGTCCGTATACTTTGGTGTGGGTAATGCGACGGCAATGCTCATCGGTGAAAATCTTGGTCAGGGTAATAAAGAAGATGCTTTCCAAAATGGAAAACGAGCTGTAAAAATTGTTATGCTTCTAAACGTAATTATGACCATTGTAATGATTTTGCTGGCAAAACCAGTAGCAGGGGTTTACAATTTCAGCGGAGAGACCAATCAGCTTTTGATTTACTCGTTGATTGCCATGGCGATTACTGTTACGCCGAAGATGATGGGATACATCTGCATCGTGGGAACACTGAGGGCTGGCGGAGATACGGTGTTCTGCATGAAATTGGAAATTATATGTAATCTGCTGGTGCAGGTTCCGCTGGCGTATGCGGCAGTACTTCTTCTGCGGACCAGTTTGCCTGTTGCCATGCTTATCGTCGCCATCGGTGATGTAATAAGAACTTTTATCGTATTGCCGCGTTTTAACAGTAAAAAGTGGCTTAACATCGTGGTGGATATTCCGAAGAAGGATGTGTGACGCAGGTTACTTATAGAGTTAGAAGACGCGCCAGTTCCGGCTGAATCAGCTCCCAGGGAAAACCGACTACGGTGTTAAAGGAGCCGTGATAGTGGTCGATATGCTTTGCGAAGATGCCCTGGATCGCATAGGCGCCGGCTTTGTCGTAAGGCTCGTCTGTATCCAGATAGGCGGAAAGCTCCGCGTCTGAAAAGTCTTTGCAGAAGACTTCCGTCACATCACAAAATACGTTTCTGACAGGCTCACCGGCTATGAGGAGGCAAACCCCCGTTGCAACCTGATGGCTGGTGTTTTTGATTTTTTGCAGCATGCGGGCTGCATCGGCTCTGTCTTCTGGTTTTCCAAGGATACCGTCTTTATAAACGACCGTGTCGGCGGCGATGATGATGCTGCCAGGCGATGCCTTTTGTTCGATGCAAAGGGCTTTTTTTAATGCCAGAAACATAACCGCGTCTTTTGAAGAAATGTTTTCTGGAAGGGTTTCGTCTATATCAGCAGGACGAATGATGGGATCATAGCCATGCTTTTTCATCATTTCAATTCGTCTTGGCGATGATGACGCCAAAATGATCTTTTTTTTCATAATGTTACCTCCGTATAACATTATGGCATAAATTTCGGATTTTGCCAAATACTAATGAAAGATTTATGGAGGTGACTGAAATGGCACAGAAGACTAAGCAAAAAGAAGTGCAAAAGAAAGACGTGGCGAAAGCCTATGAAAAGTATACCAAGCAGTTCACACCGAAACCGACCTATTTTGCCAACTGTTTGCGGGCATTTTTGATCGGCGGCCTTGTTTGTACAGCGGGTTATTATATCAACAATATGCTCATAGCCAGAGGTCTTTCAGAGAAAGACGCGGGACTTTATGTTACTATCGGTATCGTAGCGCTCGCTCAGCTTTTGACAGGCTTCGGTGTGTTTGATAGTATCGCAAAGTTTGCTGGGGCGGGCGTAATCGTGCCGATCAGTGGATTTGCCAATTCAATGGTGGCACCGGCTATTGAATACAAGAAGGAAGGTCTGGTGCTTGGGGTAGGCGCGAAGCTTTTCAGCGTAGCGGGACCGGTGTTGGTCTGCGGCATCACGTCGGCGACAATAGTCGGCATTATTTACTGGATTATAGGATTATTTTAGTACGACGCATTCCTGATCAGCTAAAGATGGGAATGCCAGCATAAGGTTCGTCTAGCCAATCACTTGCGTTCTTGGGACGAACCATGATACGACAAGCGTCAAGCCACTCGCATGTTGCTCGTGGGACGCTAAAGCATAAGGTTCGTCTAGCCAATCACTTGCGTTCTTGGGACGAACCATGATACGACAAGCGTCAAGCCACTCGTATGTTGCTCGTGGGACGCTAAAGCATAAGGTTCGTCTAGCCAATCACTTGCGTTCTTGGGACGAACCATGATACGACAAGCGTCAAGCCACTCGTATGTTGCTCGTGGGACGCTAAAGCATAAGGTTCGTCTAGCCAATCACTTGCGTTCTTGGGACGAACCATTAAGGAGTAAAAGTATGGCAGAAAAGAAAATTGGAAAGCAAACGGTGTCTTTTGAGATGAGTCCGTATATTATCGGTTCGGCTGCGGTCGGTGGCAAAAAGGAGGGGGAAGGTCCTCTGTGCAGCTTTTTTGATCAGATTCTGGATGACGATATGTTTGGGGAGAAAACGTGGGAGAAAGCTGAGAGCAAGATGCTGAAGGAAGCGATGCTGGCAGCGCTGCAAAAGTCCGGAAAAGAGAAGAAGGAGATTGATCTGGTGCTCAGCGGCGATCTTTTGAATCAGCTGATGTCTTCATCTTTTATGGCGAGAGACTTGCACCTGCCGTTTCTGGGACTTTACGGCGCTTGTTCTACGATGACAGAATCTTTGCTTCTGGGTTCTATGCTGACGGACGGCGGTTTTGCGCATAACATTATTGTAGGCGCTTCCAGTCACTTCTGTACAGCGGAGAGACAGTTCCGAATGCCAGTGGAGCACGGTAATCAAAGACCGCCGTCGGCACAATGGACAGCGACAGCTGCAGGAGCTATGGTAATTTCAGAGAAAAAGGCGGATCTTGCGCAAATTGGCGCGTTGGACGGAAGAAAGGCGGCGCAGCCGTCGTCTATGAAAAATATCCGTGTGGACTGCGGTACAATCGGCAAGGTCATTGACGCGGGAGTAAAGGATGCCAATCAAATGGGAAGCGCTATGGCGCCTGCCGCGGTAGATACAATTCTCAATCATCTGGAGGATACAGGAAGAAGTCTTGATTATTATGATCTGGTGCTGACGGGAGATCTGGGGTATATCGGCAAAGATATCGCGGCAGATTTACTAAAGGATGCAGGACTTGACGCGGAAGCCGTATCTCAACGGTACGATGACTGCGGCACGATGATTTATGACAGAGAGGCACAGGATGTCCATGGTGGCGGCAGCGGATGCGGATGTTCTGCTTCTGTCTTTTGTGGGAATATTGTACAGAGAATGCGCAGCGGAGAACTTTCAAAGGTGCTGCTGATCTCAACGGGAGCTATGCTTTCAACTATTAGTCCTTTTCAGGGGGAGAGCATTCCCGGTATCGCCCATGCTGTGTCGATTAAAACTTGTTAAGCTGGAGAAATTGGGGGGAATAAGATTATGGATTATATATATACGTTTTTAATCGGCGGCGTGATCTGTGTGATTGGACAGATTCTGATGGATACCACAAAGCTGACGACGCCGAGAATTCTGGTTATTTTTGTAGTTGCGGGCGTCGTTCTGCAGGCGGTGCATCTGTATGAACCGCTGGTAAATCTTGCTCATCAGGGAGCCACAACGCCGCTTCCGGGTTTTGGTTATGCGCTGGCAAAAGGCGCCATGGATGGTGCGAAGGATGGATTCCTCGGCGCTGTAACCGGCGCGGTAAAAGGCACGTCGGCAGGTATCGCCGTGGCGATTGCATTCGGATATCTGGTGTCGCTTGTGTTTAATCCTAAGTCGCCAAAATAGAGCTATTCCAGGAAGATGACAAAGGCAACGGGAATTAAAAAGCATAGAAATCCTTCGAGATGTATAAAGCTACGGATATAGGAGAAGCAGTAGGTTACAGCCTTGATATTGACAGTTTGAAAAAGTGAATAGAACTGTATGAGAAAATTTGTAGGCATAATTCTGTCTGCTTCTTTGATGATAGTGTTGCTGGCTGTGTGCAGTAGCAAGAAGTACACAGAAAAAGGGTGGAAAATAGAAGATTTGAAGGGTAATGAGGCGTTCGTGAACGCCTTAGCAGGAGGACTGCTGGAAGTAAGCAACAATATGGATAATGGGTTCCCGGTCGCAGGATAAAAGAATTGGATAGGGAGACTGTCTTTACGACTAATATAAAAATAGTGGTATAGGCAGTCTCCCTTTGATTATAGCTCTTTTAAAATAGATATTTTGTATGGATCATTTTAAAATTTGTTGACGAGTTAATAATGTGGTGCTATTATAAAATCATAATGATATATTCATATTATATACAATATATATTGTGAAACACGAGTTAAGATTGCATTTCCTCAGATAGTAAAATATTAACGTGAGTATGAGGGATAATTGAAATGGAGAGATTTGTTATGGAAAACACCTTAGAAAAAGCAAAAGAAAAATATGAGGAACTTTTTTCAATTGAGGAAAAGGCGAAGGCGTTTGATAAGATTGCTGCAGCATACTATTTCTGTAATTTTGGAGAAATGCAGAAAGTAGATTTTGAGACGTTATTGTTTTCAATTTATTTGGAAAGAATTTTAGAGAAAGATGAAAACGATATGCGGGTTTACAGTGATTATGCATTATCAAAGTGTTTAGGTATTACGCAAAGTAAAATAAGCAATTTGAAAGTTAGAAAGCAGTTGAAGTATCCTTATCAGTATTTTGATTGGAGAAAATCCTTTGAAAGAATCAGCAGTAATGCGCGTTATGAAAACGGAAAGATTAAGATAAATATTCCTGACAGAAATCTTTATCTAGAAATTAAAAATGCGGTGGAGGCATCGGGCGGATACGTGGAAACCCAGTTAAGTCAAAGTTTATTGCAAATCAGACCGGAGTATTTCCTGGATTTATTAATGGAGATCGTGGAAGACAAAGACAGGAATGCAATTAAAAAAGACCTGAAAAAGAAAATGAAAGAGAAGAATTTGGATATGGATTTTTTTGAATCCAAATCTATAGGCGATCAATTAAAGGATGCCGGAGCCGATATCAGTCAAAGTTTGATTTTAGATTTGCTGGAGGCATTTTTAATTCCGGCAGGCGGGAACATTGTTACAGCTATTGTAAAGAATATCAGACGAATATTGAAATGAGAAGGATAGTTTAAAGAGAAAAATTTATGAACTGCTTATTTAAATATCGTAAATTTTATTAATCAAGATGTAGTGTTATTTTTAGTAATGATGTAATATAATATGTTGAATTACTTTGAATAAAAAGATTGACAAACAGAAAAGAAACTGTTAGCTTTGAAGAAAGAAATACTGCTGCAACATCTTAGACCGTTTGGGGGACAGCAACAGATGGCGTGCTTACTTAATTAAAGGCAGAAAATATTCCAGTAGTTTATGATTCTGCCCTTTACAAGGTTTTAGAGCATACGTATCATGAAATAACGGTTACATTCAATCAGAAAGCGTTGGAAAGCAATCCAAGTACAGTACCAGAGCAGTCTTCTATTCTGGAGATGGATTACGAAGGTACTTTCAAAATTTCAGTAGATGAGACTGAGCAGACCGCAGCCGTAACAGTTTTGAACCGATAAAATGAAATACATTATTGCGAAATGATATGCTCCTTATCAAGTCGACAAGTGAAATATCTGAAATTTAGTACAGACGATGCCTGCATTCTAATTTTGAATGCAGGCTTTTTTCTATGCGCACAGACCCTTCAGAGAGGAGCTTCTTTGTCTCTGGTTTGCTAAGAGAATCCATTCTTCACGACTTTTTCACCCGTTTACCATGTTGAATCCATCTGCGATTATTTACAAAGAGGGTCAGATGTGGTAAAATATTACGGAACATAAGCAGGTGAAACTATGACTTTAATTATAAAAATCGGCAAAGTGTTTCTGAGCGTGATATACGGCGTGCTCAAGTGCTTTCCGGTCAAACAGAATCAAGCGTTGTTTTTGAGCAGGCAGGCTGATGTGCTGAGCCTGGATTTTTCCATGTTAAAAGACAGATTGACAGAAAAAATGCCGGAGATTCGTATCGTGAGCATTTGCAACCGACTGGATGACAGCAAAAGCGGCATCATAGGATTTGGGATCGATACGCTGCGCAGTATGTACTATCTTGCGACCAGCAGGGTCTGCGTACTGGACGCGTACTGGCCGGCGGTCTCTATACTGCGTCATAAGAAGTCGCTGACTGTGATTCAGATGTGGCATGCGCTGGGAAAGATTAAGAAATCGGGCTATCAGACTTTGGACAAAGAATCGGGCAGAAGCGGCAGGACTGCAAGGCTTCTCAATATGCATGAGAACTACGATTATATCATCGCGGGCGGCAGCGCATGGAATCCATATTACTGCGCGTCTTTCCATACGACTGAGGATAAGCTTGTCAATATCGGACTTCCGAGAATTGATTATCTTTTGGAAACTGCAGACGCCAATAGAGAGAAAGTGCTGACGGCTTATCCCGAAATGGCAGGCAAACAGGTTATTCTGTATGCGCCGACTTTTCGCCGGGGGATTGATCTGAAATGGGAATCGCTTCTGGATGTCATTGATTTTGACCGATTTATTCTGGTCATCAAAGGTCATCCCAATCAAAAAATCACCTGTGAGCACAAAGGGGTGCTGCTGTGCCCCGAGTTTCAGTCTGTGGAACTGCTTTCGGTGTGTGAATACCTGATTACCGACTATTCGGCGATCGCCATAGAAGCCGCGATTTTGAACAAAAAGACGTACTATTATTTGTACGATTACAAAGAATATACAGAGAAGAACGGCATCAATGTCAACCCGTTTGATTCCATGCCGGGCTGCGCGTTTTCCGATGCAGTACCGCTGATGGAACAGCTTATGAGCGGCGCGTACAATGAGAAAGCGCTGGCGGATTACAGAAAAAAGTATCTGCCAAAGGAGCTGGGCACGTCTACGGAAAAGCTGGCTCAGCTGGTGGTTGATCAATTACAATAGATTAGAAATAGAAAGAGATAGCACAGTATGTTTAAACTTGCAAAAAAGTGGATCAAAAGACTGAAATTGTTTATTCTGTATTTTAGAAGGATTCTCTTTGTGAAGAACCACTTCAAATGTTCTTTTTTCAAGAAGATCAGAGCCAATGTCTGCGGAGGTTTTCTGGCGGATCAGTGGATTCTCTATGATTTGGATCACAACGATAAAGGAGAATATCTGTCGGAGTTCGACTGGTATCGCTCCCGGTATATCAACGAGCCTTTTGATTTTCTTTTAAATAACAAGATTGCCGCGGCGGAGATTCTGAAGCAGTATGTCCGTGTGCCGGAAAGCTACATGATTAAGAACAAAGGATTTCTGACCAGCTTTGACAGCGAACATATGGAGTATGAGACAGCCATAGACCTGCTGAAGGAAAAAGGAAAGCTGTTCATCAAGCCTTATGGCGCGGGCAAGGGCAACGGCGTCAATATATTGATTTATGAAGACGGAAAAATCTTTGTGGATAAAGAGATATATGCAGAAGAAGCGTTTATAAAGTTCCTGAAGGGCAGAGACGACTGGTTTATCTGTGAATCTATGAAACAGCATCAGTATTCCGACGATATTTATGATAAGACGGTCAATACTATTCGTTTTATTACGCTGCGGGATATCCATACCCATCAGTTCAAGGTATTTTTCGCGGTGCAGAGAATCGGTACCTCCGCTACTATTCCGGTAGATAACGGGAGTCGGGGCGGACTTGTGGCGAAGATTGATCTGGAGACGGGTATTCTGACAGAAGCCAGATGTCTGCACAATAAGAATGTGTACAAGGTGCATCCGGACTCAAAGGCGCCCATTGAAGGCGTACAGATTCCGGGCTGGGATAGAATCAAGAAAGAAATGCTGGCTCTTGCCAACAAGATGCCGTATATGCACTTCATTGCCTGGGATATACTAATTACTGAGGATGGTGAAATTTGTATCATCGAAGCAAATACTTCTTCCGGCGTGAATATTATCCAGCTTTGGGGCGGTCAGAGAAATGATGAACTGGGAGATTTTTACCGCTATCACAAAGCGATTAAAAAATAGGAGAACGGCATGAAATATATTATCATGGCTGACGGAAAGGGAACCAGATGGAATCTTCATCAGGGTATTCCTAAGCATTTTATAAAGGTGAACGGGGAGACCCTGCTGGAGAGAACCGTGAGATTGCTTCGGCAGTACGATCCATCCTGTCAGGTCATCATCACATCTCATGACCCAAGATATGAGGTTGACGGCGCGTTGCGCTACGAGCCGAAAAACAACGTACTGGAGATTGATCGCTTTACGGCGGAACTGATTGAAAATAATGTATGTTTTCTGTACGGAGATACGTACTACTCGGAAATTTCCGCGAAGACCATTGTGGAAACCGATGCGGAGGATTTGCTCTTTTTTGGCAACGAGCGGTCTATTGTCGCGGTCAAGGTGGCCGATGCGGCGATCTTTTCACAGCACGTCAATCGGGTGCGGGAACTGTTTCTTGCAGGAAGAATTGACAAGTGCATCGGATGGCAGGTGTATCAGTCCTTTACAGGTCTGCCGTTCGGAGAAAAAACGATGACAGAGAAATACGTTTTTTTGACGGATGATACGAGAGATTTCAATTCGCCGGAGGATTTGAAGAGGTAAGTTATAACCAATTGATGAGAGGTTAATTTGTGAATACGATAAAAGAGATAATAAAAGATCACTACGACTATAGGAAGCAATTGTTCAAGCTTGCCAAAACGGAAATTATAAAGACTTATAAGGGAGCGGCTCTCGGCTGGTCGTGGGCTATTATACGGCCGGCGATTCAAATCTTCGTATTTTGGTTCGCGTTTTCTATCGGTCTCAGGAGTGGAAAGCCTGTAGAAGGTTATCCCTTCTTTTTATGGCTGATTGCAGGAATGATTCCATGGTTTTATATGAGGGACATGATTTCCGGCGGGTCAGCCTGTCTCAGGCGTCACACCCATCTGATCACAAAGATTAAGTTTCCCATATCTACAATACCGACCTTTGTGAGCATGTCGTTTTTCGCGGTTCATATTGGATTGATTATTATCGTAATCTTAATATATATGGGATTTGGATATATGCCGGACATCTATTATCTTCAGCTACCTTTCTATATGGCGCTGATGTTCATCTTCTTCACCGCGTGGGGGCTTTTTGCAGGCGTGCTGTCGGCGATGAGCAGAGACTTCCTCAATCTGGTCAAGTCCCTTACAACGGCGCTGTTCTGGATGAGCGGAATTTTGTACAATGTTAATACGATAAAGATCGGCTGGCTCAGAAAGGTTTTGCTTTACAATCCGATCACTTTAATTGATAATGGATTCAGAAATTGCTTTGTCTATAAAAAGTGGTTCTGGGAAACGCCGCAGGAAATGATGAACTTTGTCATCGTTTATGCAGTTATGAGTATTTTGGCGCTGTGGGCATACAGAAAGCTGCGCAAAGATATTCCGGATGTATTGTAATGGAAGGGGTTTACATGAGCAAAGCAACGATAAAATTTAAAAATGTAACAAAACAATATAAGCTATACAAAAATGACAAGCAGCGTTTTAGAGCGATTTTTTCCAGAAGGATCAAACCGAAGATTAAAAAAGCCATTGACGACGTTTCCTTTACCATTGAAAAGGGAGAGAGCGTCGCTTTGTTTGGACGCAATGGCGCGGGAAAGTCTACTATTTTAAAGATGATTACCGGTGTTACTTATCCGACGAAGGGAGAAATCGTTGTTGACGGCAGAGTGAGCGCCTTGTTAGAACTGACAGCAGGCTTTGATCCTGATTTTACCGGCAGAGAGAATATTTTTTTTCGGGGACAGCTGCTGGGAATAGAGGATGCGGAAATAAAAGCATTGGAACCGGAGATCATTGAATTTGCTGATTTAGGAGATTATATAGATCAGCCTGTCAGGACCTATTCCAGCGGGATGAAAGCCAGACTGGGATTTGCTATCAATGCAAACATAAAGCCGGAAATTTTAATCGTTGATGAAGCATTGAGCGTAGGTGATAAAGAATTCAGGTTGAAGTGCAACCGAAAAATAAAGGATATCCTCGGAGACGGCGAGTCCACCTTTTTATTCGTAACCCACTCCACAAAGGTGGCAAAGAGTTTTTGTAAACGGGGAATTGTGCTGAAGCAGGGTAGGATCTTGTTTGATGGAGAAATTCAGGATGCGATAGACTTTTATGAAGAACTTCTTGAGCAGGCGCAGGAAGCGCGAAAGCGTAAGGGAAGTAAGAAGGTTTTAGGTTAAAGCCGGAATAGGAGTAAGAAATGGCAAGAAATCAAAAAGACATTTTCGCACAGAACAACAAGTATGAAGGTAATATTTTCAAGAAGATCGGACGATGGTTTGGGAAGCTGAAGGGTTGGCAGAAGGGCGTTTTGATCACCCTTTTGATCGTTCTGATTATTGCTATCACCATTGCAGGTTACGCTTTTTCAAAGCTAGGCCTGATGCACAGAGTGGAATTGGATGAAAAGAAGTTATCCTGTGTAGATGTAGACGGATATATTAATATCCTTCTTCTCGGTGTGGATAGCCGGGATATGGATAATATTGAAGGCGCAGGCGCCGACGCGATTATGATTCTCAGCATTAAAGAAGAAACTGGTGAGGTTAAGCTGATGAGCGTATATCGTGATACTTATCTGAAGATGGGAGATACGGATTCTTACGGAAAGATTACCGATGCCAACAGAATCGGCGGACCGCAGATGATGATTTCCTCTTTGAATCAGGCTATGGATATGAATATCAGCAAATTCGTGGTCGTGAACTTTAAGGCGGTGGCCGATCTGGTAGACGCCGTAGGCGGCATTACCGTGGACGTGCAGGATGTTGAGATTCAGCAGCTAAATAAATATACGATTCAAACCGCTAACAATATCGGTAAAAAGAACTATAAGCTGGTCGAAAAAGCGGGAGAGCAGACCCTGGAAGGCGTTCAGGCAGTTTCATATGGAAGAATACGAAAGGGCGTAGGAGATGACTTCAAACGTACAGAACGTATGAGAACTGTACTTTCACTGGTATTTGATAAATTGAAAACCATGAGCATCGGCCAGTTAGACGACATGCTGGATATGATGCTTCCGCAGGTAAAGACCAACCTTTCAAATAGTGATATGATGGGACTGGCTATGCGTCTTGTGGATTTCAATATCAAAAGCGGCGCAGGCTGGCCATATCACATAACCGGAGGTTACATCGGTCAGGTTTCATACGTATTTCCGGATGATCTGGCTGCTAATACCAAGGAGCTTCATGAGAAGATGTTTGGTCAGAAGGATTATGAACCTTCAGAAACAGTACGCATGATCAGCGATGGAATTATCAGCAACATTAATGGATCGGTGACCAATCAACAGCCGATTGATACCAGCGATGATGGAAACGCCTCTCAGCCAAACGGAGGTAACGACGATTCGAATACAGGTCCAAACGGCACAGGAGATAAGCCAAACGGAGGCAGTAATAAACCGAAGCCGGATCCAGAGCCGACCCCAGATCCGGAACCAACGCCGGATCCAGAACCGACCCCAGATCCGGAACCGAAGCCGGATCCGGAGCCAACGCCAGATCCCGCGCCTAATCCGGGTTCTGACGCGACAGAAGCTTAGTCGGCTGATGAGATAGAAGATAATAATGAAAATAAATAAGGAGATAGAAAAATGGCGAAAGAAAAAATCAATTTTGAGGATGCAGACGTTAGATTAAGGTATAGACATACGACTTCTCACGTTATGGCGCAGGCGGTGAAAAATTTGTGGCCTGACGCGAAGCTGGCTATCGGTCCTGCTATAGATAATGGTTTCTATTATGACATCGATATGGAGCACAAGCTGTCTGATCAGGATCTTTTAAAGGTTCAGAAGGAAATGAAAAAGGTTATTCAGGCAAACTACAAGCTGGAACGCTTTGAATTGCCAAGAGAAGAAGCGATTCAATACATGGCTGACAGAAATGAGGACTATAAGGTAGAACTGATCAACGATCTGCCGGAAGACGCGGTAATTTCTTTCTATAAGCAGGGAGACTTTGTCGATCTTTGTGCCGGCCCGCATATGGAATCAACCGGACAGATTAAAGCAGTGAAGCTGATGAGCGTAGCTGGCGCGTATTGGAGAGGTGATGAGCACAATAAGATGCTGCAAAGAATCTATGGTACTTGTTTCCCATCTCAGGAGGAATTGGACGAATATATCAACCGTCTGGAAGAAGCGAAAAAGAGAGATCATAGAAAAATCGGCAAGGAAATGGACTTATTTGCTATCTTTGAAGAAGGTCCGGGATTTCCGTTCTTCATGCCAAAAGGCATGATTATCAGAAATGAGTTGGAAAACTTCTGGCGTCAGGAGCACCGTAAGAGAGGCTATCAGGAAATTAAGACGCCGCTGATTTTGAATGAACAGCTGTGGCGAACTTCCGGGCACTGGGATCACTATAAGGACAATATGTATTTCACGAAAATTGATGACGGAGATTATGCTATCAAACCGATGAACTGTCCAGGTTCTATGCTTTGTTACAAACGGAGAATGTGGTCTTACAGAGACTTCCCAATCAGAATGGGCGAGTTAGGTCAGGTGCATAGGCACGAACTGTCCGGCGCGCTTCATGGACTGATGAGAGTACGTACCTTTACACAGGATGATGCGCATATCTTTATGCTGCCGGAACAGATCAAGGATGAAATTGTAGGCGTTGCCAAGTTTATCGATGATGTTTACAGCATGTTCGGATTTAAGTATCATATAGAGCTTTCCACCAGACCGGAAGATTCCATGGGAACTGATGAGGAATGGGCAATGGCAGAAGACGCGCTGCGCGAAGCTATGAAGGAAGTCGGCGTACCGTATGTGGTTAACGAGGGCGACGGCGCTTTCTATGGACCAAAGCTGGACTTCCATCTGGAAGATTCCATCGGAAGAACATGGCAGTGCGGTACGATTCAGCTGGATATGCAGATGCCACAGAGATTTGATTTGACTTATGTGGGATCTGACAATGAAAAGCACAGACCTATTATGATTCACCGTGTTATTTTCGGCTCTATCGAACGTTTCATCGGCATTTTGACTGAGCATTTTGCAGGCAAATTCCCTCTGTGGCTGGCGCCGGTACAGGTGAAGCTGCTGACGGTAGCTGATTCGTTTTCAGATTACGCGAAGGATGTTGCCGCAAAATGTGAGGCGGCGGGTCTGCGTGTGGAATTGGATGTAAGAAACGAGAAGATCGGCTATAAGCTGAGAGAGGCCAGAAACGAGAGAGTATCTTACATCTGTGTAATTGGAGAGAGAGAAGTCGAGGCGGGCACATTGGCTGTTCGTTCTACAAAGGTTGGAGAAATGGGCGCTATGTCTGTAGATGAGTTTATTGCTAAGCTGACAGAAGAAATACAGACGAAGGCGATGTAAGAAACAGAATAGAAGTGTAAAGAAAAGCATGTGGCTGCAGAGCGTCTCATGCTTTTCTTAGTTTACCGGCCGGTGATGGCGGCGCATGCGGCCTTAGCGCTTGCATAGGCGAACTGAAGATTGTAGCCTCCGGTTTCGCCATCGATGTCCAGGACTTCTCCAATGATAAACAAGCCGGAGTATTTACGTGATTCCATCGTTTTCAGATCCATTGACGACAAATCTATTCCGCCGGACGTGACCATGGCTTTAGAGAATCCTACTAAGCTTTTTACGGTAAAGCTGTCTTCTGTCAATCTGGCAGCAACGGCCTTAGGCTTGTCTCCGGTTTCAGAAAGAATGGTCTGCATCATTGCTTTCGGCAAGCCGAAGATAGGGGGAAGCAAATTATGCAGCCGCATACGAGTGTTTTGCATGACGTTGATGATGTTCTCTAATGCTTCAGTTTTCGACATTGGATAAATATAATTCAACTTAATTTCATCGTTACGCAGGATGTCTTTTGACGTATTTAGAATCAACGGGCCGGAAAAGTTTTCATGGGTAAAGAGGAGACTGCCGGTATTTTCAGCTGCTTTTCTCTGTTGACGCCATACTGTCAGCTGTACGTTTTCCAGACCGATGCCTGAAAGCGCGCTGTAGGGATATTTCGTCACATTGACAGGGGTCAGAGCAGGTTGAAGGTTGGTAACCGGAAGGTTCAGATCACGCTTAAGTATCTGAAAAAAGCTTCCGTCCGAGCCGGTAGAAGGGTAGGAACAGCCGCCGCTTGCGACGATGAGAAAACGGCAGACGGATACCTTTTGATTATAGGTAACCTGCCAGAGTTTATCGGCAGTTTGCCTGACTTGGACGACTTCAGCGCGGGTTTCTAAGGTAAAACCGTTTTGTTTTGCTCGCGTGACAAGCATATCGCGAATTTGCCGCGCGTCCATAGACGCCGGAAAAATTTTGCCGTCTTCACGCTGCACACAGGCAATACCGTTTTCACGAAGAAAGTTTTGCAGATGAAGGTTATTATATTTATAAAGACAGGATCTGATTCGAGGGCCATTTTTGCCGTAGCGGGGAACAAAGTCTTTGATAGAACCGCCGTGCGTAACGTTGCATTGTCCGCTTCCGCTCATGAGCAGTTTAACGCCCGGTTGGCTGCTCCTTTCAAGAATCAATCCGTTGACTTGTTTTTCGAAGCCGGCGGCACAGAAAAGACCAGCGGCGCCGCCGCCGATGATGATACAGTCGTAAGTCATATTACCTCCTTGATGATCAGCTTCTATTATAATATAGACTTTACAGTTGCGTCAATTTACAAATTGCTGCAAAAATGATATAATCTTCGTAGTGAAATATAGAGGAGGACTTCGATGAATTACGATCCCAATAATCATTTGCATGAAGAAGAAAAAAAGAAGGAGCAACAGGTCTATACCTATGATCCGGAACAAATATACCGTAAGAAGGAGCCGGGACGGTCGAGACAGAACTCCAGAGGGCCGCAGGGATGGAAAAAGGGAGTAATTATTTTTCTGGCGATTGTTCTGATTATTGTAATTGCCAGTGTTGGATGTCAGGCAGGTACGAGCAGTCTCATCCGGGCGTCATTAGGCGTCGCGGACAATGAAGATTACAATTACAGCAGCGATTATATAGGTGTGCTGGAAATCCATGGAACCATGAGCTCGGATGGAGATGGATCGGATACGTATAATCAGCAGTGGTTGTTAGAACGTATCGATCAGATGGAGATGGATTCTTTCAATAAGGGGTTGATTCTTTCGGTAGATACGCCAGGTGGCGCGGTATACGCGATCGATGAATTATACTTGAAGATTAAGGAGTATGAAAGCACTGGGCGGCCGGTATATACGTATATGGAGTCCATGGCGGCCAGCGGCGGATATTATATTTCCGCAGGCACGGACAGAATCTATGCGAACCGTAATTGCTGGACGGGATCTATCGGCGTCACAATCGGTACGATTTATGATATTTCTGGTTTTTTAGAGAAGATGGGTGTCAAGACAGTCACTATCAATTCTGGCGTGAACAAAGGAATGGGCAGTTACACGGAGCCTTTGACCCGTGAACAAAAGGAAATCTATCAAAGCCTGGTAGACGAGGCCTACGAACAGTTTATCGGCGTAGTGGCCGAAGGACGAAAGATGAGCGTTGCGAAGGCGAAGAAGTTGGGCGACGGCAGAATTTATACCGCAAAGCAGGCAAAGAAGAACGGACTTATCGATGAAATCGGAACGATGCAGGACGTGATTGCAGCTATGAAGAAGGATTTCGAGTTAGAGGATTGTGATGTGCATACTTTGCAGTATCAGCCTTCGATTTCGTTGCTTTCCTTCCTATCCGGAAGGTCTGAGGATAAGAGCGCGAAATCGCAGTACGATCAGCTGATGGATCTAATGGGGGAGAATGGTACTTTCACCATTACATATATGTCTCAGATCAGAAAATAGTAAAGAGAATGAAAAGAATGTCATGAACCGGATTGGTCATGACATTCTTTTTTCGATGTTAGTCTTTATTATCAGGCGAAGGCGTTGGAAGTTCTTCCTCACTGGTTGATTTGCTGTCAGATACGATAACATCTGAAGCCGAAGAATCGGACGGCATGTCCGGAACATCCGGCGTATTGTCTGTGATGCCTTCGTCAGGTTCAGGCTTTTCGTCCGGCAGTTGGATTGGCTTTGGATTTTCTGTAAAGAGCAGAGCCCACGTAGGCTCGTCTATTATGCCGTTTGCCTCCAGATTATAATCAGCCTGGAAGGCGATTACAGCGGATCTCATTGCCTCATCAAAGATACCGTTTTCTGCTGTCTGGTAATATCCAAGCTCTTTTAAGCGTTTTTGCGCTGCCAGATTGTACGGCTTGTAAGTATCGGCATTCTGCCAGATCTGAAGCGTATACTTATAGCTGTTCGGGTCCAGGGAAAAGACTACGTTATAAGAGCCGGAAGTAGGGTTCATAGAGTAGGACTTATAAGCGGTCAGTTTTTTCCCGTTTTTATTATAGAATCCTTTGACTTTGTAACCAATATCAGGCACAAAGAAGGTTCTGAGCTTGTATCGCTTTGATTTGGTATAGGTGATATATATATATCCATTATCACCAGAGGTGATTGTTGTATTCCGTTTGTTGGCGTAAATCTTTACCTTTTTAAGTTGATTCCCCGCTGTAAGAACGGAAGACAGCTTTTTACAGTTGGTTAAATTGATAAATGAGAGATTGTTGTTTTTTACATCTACCTTCAAAAGACTGGTATCGTTGCTTAAATTTACAGAAGTCAGTTGATTATCATTGAGATAGAAGTATTTGAGCTTGCCGAAGTTTGAAAAATCGGCGTCTCCATACAATCCAGCGTTAACCCACTTAATTCTGGAGGTTCTTCCTTTGCCGTCTCCATAGAAATTGTTGAGTACGCCGTCCCCCCACGTTCTCGTATCAGAAGCGTTGTAGTTGGAATTTAAACGCTTTCCATTGCTGAGACCGTTTCTGGTAATGGCGAAAAAGTTTTTCAGTCTGGTCATTTCAGCAGTATTCTTGATTTCAGATCCGGCGTAAAGGTTGCGGTATACGTTGAAATACAAATGTGATACTGCGATCTGTTCCGCTGTTGGATCGAAAAATGTATAGTTGGTCACACCGTAATATTGCCACGTATTGGACGTCTTATTCCAACGGTTGTTCGTACCGATGGTTGGATCAACGCAGATCCACCTGCCGTTTACATAGGATTCTGCCCACCAATGATCTCTTACCGGAAGATTAGGCTCAGTATTCCAGTTATATTGCGGGGATGTGGCGCGATGTCCGAAAACCAGTCTGGTGGGAATATTCTGCGTTCTGGCTAAAGCCAGATACATGCCGGAAAAACCCTGACAGGTTGTAGCGACTCTACCCGTATTGTCGCTGTTAGGACTTGCGATCTTATTTTCGTGGTTATATAGATTACGGTAAGGGTTCGCATATTGGTAGGAATGCGTACTAAAGGCGACCGTATCATAGTAAAAGCTGCCTGCTACGTATTCGTAGATTTTTAACAGCTTATCATAGTCGCTGTATACATTAAAAGTAATTCTGTCAGATAGCTGTTTAATATAGGCTACTTTATCGTCCGTCATCTTTTCTCTGACTTTTGTTCCGGGATCAACGAAAAGAAAGCGAACGTCCTCCATAGTCTTATCCAGATAGTTTTCCGGAGATAAACCGTCATATTTCTGTACCCGGTCGTTTTCGCTGATGATATCGTTATAGCGGGGGATTGTTGGCATACCGTCCTTCACTATGATCGGTAAATTCTTATACAACGCGCCTTTTGTCGGCGTAGTTTCATAGGTATCGGCATAATCCTTCAGCTGTGAGATGTATAAAAAATATTCCCCGTCAGGAATTGTATTTATAGCAAAATCCAAGGTGTACTCGAAACCATACGTAGCGTTGCCCAAAGATGATATGCCAGTATAGGAAGCAGGCACATAAATGCCAAGATCTATAAATTCTGTTTTGGGATTCGCTCCGTACAGCGCAACTCGAAACTGTACGGAAGGTATCATTGTTTTGTATTTGATTTTAAGCTTGTCGCCATCGATCTCGCCGGTACAATATTCACCGGCGGATGTGCTGTTAGAGCTGAATACATATGTGTTTTCAGGCGTATCCACCTTTGTGACAGAAGCGAAAGTAGTGTCAAAAGGCAGACAGGATAAAACCAGCGCAAGAGTTACCAGGATGGAAGTGATTTTTAATTGCTTTCTTTTTGCAGTCATTTTTTCGCCTTTCTTGGTATATTTGTTTATTGATATTCTTTGCAGGCTGTGCGGCAATACAGCAGGAAATTATTCCGCCGTACAAAAACACCTCACACTGAACATTCAGGTGAAGTGTTTTGTATGAACAGCTTTTGTTACAATGCAGAAGTTTATTTTTTTGTATATTTTGTTACGTTATATTTTTTACGTTTCTGATCTAATTTATACAACAGGTAATCGTTAGTCAATGAGGTAAACTTCTCAATTTTTGGATATCCAGGCGCTCTGTTGATTTCTGGCAGCTTCATACCGTCTTCGGAAATCGCAACGTCAAATCCTAAATATTCCAGCTGAGGCATTGCATAGCTTAGATCGATGACACCTTGCTTTACTAAGTCCCAGTTTGGAAGAATGCCCTCGATCAATTCGCCGGTGTCAGGATGGTGAGAACAAGGAAGAATGCTGTTTTCCGTAATGATTTTACCGTTATGGAATCTTCCTGTATCAATATCTACCTGAACAAACATGCCGCCAGCGCCCATGTTGTCTACAGCGCCTGTTTTTGATGAGCCGAAACGCATGTAAGCATTGCCGATAACAGGCGTTTTGCCATCCTTTTTGAAAACGATAATACGCAAAGTATTGACCGCGCCGTCATAGATCTTCTTCAGGGAAGAATGCATCTGGATATATTCTGTGATCAGATATTGACTTTCGTCATCATTAAGGATTCTGCGAACTTCATCTTTGGAAGCCTCTTTGTGATTCAGATAATACTTTCCATCATGGAAGGAAAACTTATAGAAGCCTTCTCCTTGTGAACCTCTTTGCGGTTTGCAGGCTAGTACGCCAACACGTTCAACGAGGCGGAAGATATCGTCAAAGTCTGTACCCAGCTCCTTTGGACAGTCCATAAGCGGAATAATACGCTTTTCTCCGTTTCGAACTGAAACGTGATAATAATATTCCGGGAAGAACTGATTATAGTCGCTGCAGATATATTTTACTGTGATTTTATCTTCCAGCCAAACTCTGTATTTATTATTGATGTGACGCAGATATCTGTAGTCATAGTCAGAGATATAGTCTTTGTAATTGTCTCTCGTAATGCCGTATTGTTCTAAACGATAGGAGAGAAAACCGTGCTTGTACGCCCAACGTTTTTCTTTCAGCGATACGCCGTTTTTTGAAAACAGGTCGTCTTTTACGGTAATATACCACCATTTATAGATCAATGGCCGCATTTTCGGCGGACAGAAGAATCTGGTCAATCTGATCCACATAAAGGTGTTGGATTTTTTCTTGAAATTTTTCTTCTTGGTAGACCACTTTGAGGATTCCTTCTGTTTGATATCGATCTTTAACTTCAGATAATCCGTCATTTCTTTGTTGAAGCCCACAGCCTGAGGATAACTAGGATGCGCGGAGAAGTCCACCAGTTTGATGCCGTCGTCTGTTAGGATCGCGTCGATACCCATGTATTCAATTTGCGGAATGAATTTTCCTATTTCTTCGATCAGCTTAACAATTTCTTTCCAGTTCTTAATCTGACCCTTCAGAGGGGCGTTGGTTACGGGATGATTCTGTAAATCAACGATTTGATTATCCTGTAGCTGTTTGCCTCCGTCAAAAGTTCCGTCTTCCAGACAGATTGGCACAAAGACCTTTCTCGTAATTTTCTGAGGCGCGCCGCGTCTAGGGAGAATTACTTCGTTTTCCATGAAGTTTCTGCCGATGGTATCGTCGTCCTGTTCGATCTCTGTATCTTTGGTCTGTTCGTCGTTTTTCGCGTCAAGATCTTCTTCATTTCCCATGGAGGAAGGGCCTTCCTCAGAAAAGAATTCTGCATTTTTTGACTTTGAAGCGTTGATACTGAGATAAGCTTGTCCGATCTTTGGATTGTCTGCATACTTATTATATACGATCAGTTTCAACAGGTTATGATCGTCGGGTTCAATAGACTTCATCATTTTGCCTGCTTCTACATATTCCATAACGATGAGAATTCCGAGCGCAGGAATAATTCTGTTTGCAAGATCTTCTTCTGTGACGGTTTCTCCATCGATGGCATACTGCCCGTCCTCATAGGAGATAACGATAAAGTTTGTTCCCAGAGTTTTAGCGAGAGCTACTTTTCCCAGATCACGAACTAATTGAAAAATTCCCTCAAAGCTGTCCTCATATTCTTCAGGACAGTCCAGTAGCTTAATAATCTGCACCTGGGAATCGCGTATATATAGATGAAAGTATTGCTTAGGAAGATATTGAGCGAAAGGTTTTAACACATTTCTCGTGGTGACTCTATCATTGATCCATTTACGAAAGATGTCGTTTACCGGGAAGATGTGACAGTAGTCATATAGAGAAATAAAGTCCTGATAGTTACTGTCATTGATTCCGTATCTTTCTACGACAGCAGGCAGAAAACCGTGTTTGTATGCCCATTTTTTCTGCGCGTTAGTGTAATTCTTATTGTATTTTTCATCGTATTGTTTCGCATTGAGCCACCATCTGGCTTTTCCACCATAGAAGCCATTGATTCTCATATGCATAATTTGAAACTTTCGTAATAAACTCATATTCCGCCTCCTGCGATTTGTTTCCGTCACTTGGACGAACATAGTAATTATACAATGTTTTATTAGGGAAATCAACCGTTTTCAGGAAGTTTGCATCTGTATCAGACTTTTGTAATGGAAGGATTCAAGCTTGTTGTGATTTGTCAAGCAAAAATGCTTGACACGTCTGAGCGTATATGCTATAGTAATACGGTGTCAAGGAATGAGACTTGACAAGCGGCGTTTAGCCGCAATGGAATTCAGGAAGAGGAATTCAAATGATAGATAAGATTACGCAGGCCAGTCTTTTGTATGATTTTTACGGTCAGCTTTTGACCAGGCGGAAACAACAGGTGATGGAACTCTACCATGAGGAGAACTTATCTTTGGCAGAAATCGCCGAGGAGTTTGGTATTTCCCGGGCAGCTGTTCACGACTCTCTGAAATCCGCTGAGAAATCTCTGGCGGAGTATGAGACGAAGCTGGGACTGGTAGCGAGGTTCATGGAATCCGGTGAGGCTTTTCGCAGGATTGACAGGATGCTGGATGATCTGTGCGAACGGTATGAAGGCGATTCTGCTTTAACACAAGCGCTTTTGGAGATTAAGGCAGTTATCAGCGGGTTAGAAGAAGGCTGATCAAAGTATGGACAGCTATTTACAGAGAGGCTTCTGCCGGAAAAAATAAAGAGGTATGTTACATGGCATTTGAAAGCTTATCAGATAAATTACAGAATGCGTTTAAGAAGCTGAGGGGCAAAGGCGTTCTCACTGAGGCGGATATTAATGAAGCTATGAGAGAAGTCAAGCTGGCTCTCCTGGAAGCTGACGTCAATTTCAAGGTTGTGAAGGGATTTGTCAACGATGTCAAGGAAAAGTGTCTTGGGGCGGAGGTTTTGGAAAGTCTGACTCCGGCTCAGCAGATCATCAAGATTGTCAATCAGGAACTGGTAGAGTTGATGGGGGGAACCGGAAGTAAGCTGACTTATTCGCCTTCAGGCTTTACTACTATTATGATGGTAGGTTTACAGGGAACAGGTAAAACGACGACTTGCGGAAAGCTGGCGAATTATCTTAAGCAGCATGGGAAGAAGCCGATGCTCTGCGCTTGCGACGTTTACAGGCCTGCGGCAATCGACCAATTAGAGATCGTAGGAAAATCTGTTAACACGCCTGTTTTTACCATGCGAGATAGTCGAGAGCCTGCGAAAATTGCCAGGGAAGCACGCAACGAAGCGGAAAAGAAAGGCTTTGACGTATTGATCGTGGATACGGCGGGACGTTTGCAGATCGATGAAGCCTTGATGGATGAGCTAGTGGACATCAAAAAAGAGGTTCGGCCTCATGAAATTCTTTTAGTCGTAGATGCGTTGACAGGACAGGACGCCGTCAATGTGGCGGAAGGCTTTAACGACAGACTGGGTGTCGACGGAATTGTTATGACAAAGATGGACGGCGATTCCCGCGGCGGAGCGGCCCTGTCGGCGAAAAGGGTTACCGGTAAACCGATTAAGTTCATGGGTGTAGGTGAAAAGTTTGATGCTTTAGAACCGTTCCATCCAGAACGTATGGCAAGCCGTATTCTGGGAATGGGCGATATGCTGTCTCTGATTGAGAAGGCTGAAGCGGCTTTTGACGAGGCAAAGGCAGAAAAGCTGGAAGAACAACTGAAAAAGAATCAGTTTACGCTGGAAGATTTTCTGGATCAGATGAGTCAGGTGAAGAATATGGGCGGCATTGGTAAGATTCTGGAGATGATGCCGGGCATGGGCGCGGCGCAGATGAAGGGTGTGGATTTGGAGGAAAGTGAGAAAGAATTTCGTCAGATGGAGGCCATTATTCAATCCATGACGCGAGAAGAAAGACAGAATCCGAATCTGCTCAACGCAAGCCGGAGGAAACGAATTGCGGCGGGCTGCGGTCAGCCGGTCAGCAAGATCAACAATCTGATTCGCAAGTATGAGGAGATGAAGAAGATGGTGAAACAGCTCTCTAATCCGAAGGCGATGAAACGGAACAAGCTGTTTCGAGGCTTATTTTAATCGATAGACGAACCTGCGCTTGCCGTCAGGTCTGCAGCAGGCAATCAATATATAAACAATTATAATTAAAATTTCTAAGGAGGAACAAGATAATGGTAAAGATCAGATTAAAGAGAATGGGTGCTCACAAGAAGCCTTTTTATAGAGTTGTTGTAGCAGATTCCCGTACATCCAGAGATGGTAAGTTCATTGAGGAGATCGGATATTACAATCCGCTTACTGAGCCGCCTGTTATTAAAATTGACGATGAAAAAGCAAAGAAATGGTTGTCCAACGGTGCGCAGCCTACAGATGTTGTAAAGGGTCTGTTCAAGAAGTCTGGCATCATTGAATAAGAAAGCGGTGAAATAACGTGACTAAGTTAGTTGAATCAATTGCAAAGTCGCTGGTCGACCATCCGGATCAGGTTGTTGTGACAGAAGAAACGGATAAGCACGGCAGCGTTTTGCAGCTTCAGGTTGCGGCTGAGGATATGGGAAAAGTGATCGGCAAGCAAGGTCGGATTGCTAAAGCGCTCCGTACCGTGGTGAAGGCTGCAGCTACGAAAGAAAACAAAAAAGTTGTCGTGGAGATCGTTTCAGAAGACGAGTAAGACGGCGATCTGGAAAGACAAGGGCACATGGGTGTACGGCGGACGTATCTTCATGTGCCTGAAATATAATCAGGAGAAGAATGGAAAAGATTAAAATTGGCAGAATCGTCAACGCGGTGGCTTTGCGGGGAGAAGTGAAGATCTATAATTATTCCGGCTATCGAGAGAGGTATGAGGAGCTGGACCGCATCATTGTGGACGAAACGCCGTATGAAATTGAAAAAGTCAGGTATCAGCAGCACATGGTTATTTTGAAGCTGGCCGGTATTAACGACCGGAACGCGGCGGAGGCCATGAAAAATAAAGACGTATATATTACAGAGAGCGATTTAGCGGAGCTGCCGGAGGATACCTTTTATATAAGAGATTTGATAGGAATATCTGTTATCGATATAGATCGAGGAGAAATTATCGGAACGATAAAGGATGTTTTACAGCCGTCTACACAGGATATCTATGTGATCAGCATGCCTTCCGGCGGTGAAGCGATGATTCCTGCGGTATCTCAATTCGTCAAGGAAGTCAATATCGAAGACGGATATGTTAAGGTACAGCTTATCGAAGGCATGATAGAAGGTTAGCCGCCATATGAAAATCAATATACTGACGTTATTTCCTGAGATGTTTACGGCCGTTACCGGGAGCATTTTAGGAAGGGCCGCGGAAAAAGGTATTCTGCAGCTTGACTTCATCAATATTCGGGATTACACGAAGGATAAACATCGCAGAGTAGATGATTATCCTTTTGGAGGCGGACCTGGTATGGTTATGGCGGCTCAGCCGATCTTTGACGCTTTGGAAAGCATACAGCCCAGGCCGAAGAAGATTTTGTATATGTCGCCCCGGGGAAGAATTCTAGATCAGGCGAAGATAAAAGAACTTTCTGCTGAGGGGGAACTGACGGTTTTGTGCGGTCATTATGAAGGTGTAGATCAGCGCGTCCTGGATCATTGGAATATGGAAGAAGTATCTATTGGAGATTATATTTTAACAGGCGGTGAGTTGGCCGCTATGGTGCTTATCGATTCAGTAGCGCGATTAATACCAGGTGTTCTTGCCAGCGATGATTCTGCTACAGAGGAATCTATTTACAGTGGACTTTTAGAGTATCCCCAGTATACGAAGCCGCGGAGCTATAACGGCTACGATGTGCCCGACGTACTGGTTTCGGGAAATCATAAATTGATTCATCTCTGGAAGTTTGAACAGTCCTTATTGTTGACCAAAGCAGTTCGGCCGGATCTCTTTGACGAATTTGTGAAGAATCACGGGGAATTGTCAAAAGATGAACAGAAAGTATTGGACAAAGTAATAAAATGATGTAAAATGAATATATGAATAAGATCAAAAAAAGACCAATCATATTATTTTTTATCATGATTATCATCCTGTATGTGGCCATCTATATTGTACCGAAAGTAACGGGCGCTTTGGTGGCTTCGTATACGGCGGTTTATGGTGAGCTGAAGATTACCGATGAAACTGACGGATGGCTTGTTCGAAATGAAAAGGTCTATCTGGCAGGACAGGGAGGCAGCGCTAACCGATATATTGAAGAAGGCACACTGATTCGTAAAGGAACTTCTGTTATGGAAGTAACAGGAGGAAGCGACAGTGAAACGGACAGCAGCTATGCGGATATGCTCACACGACTGGATGACAGCGCGGTGATAACTAATGAGTTTGCAACGGAAGAAAGCGGTATCGTATGTTATTATGCCGACGGCTACGAAAATAAGCTGACGCCGGAGACCATGGAGAACATGGGATATAACTATTACAGCAAAGTGACACAGGATCAGGTTTTGGATTTGAAACGTGACAGTATAGCCAGAGGCGAGCCTGTATACAAGGTTACTGACAGAACTAGATGGTATCTGGTGTGCTTCGTGGAAAAGAGTTCAGCCGAACGGTATCAGTTGGGACAGGAAATCGATGTAGAGTTTGAGGACGATGTGGTCAGGACAGAGGTCAGCCAGATTAAAAAAATGGACGGCAAGGTGCGCATCATATTGGAAACAGATTACTACTATAGCGGTTTTGCAAAAACCAGAACTGCGAAGGTCAATCTGGTCACGTATGAACAGAGAGGATTGCTTCTGGAGAATGACAGCATCACAGAGGAAAAAGGGCAGAAGGGTGTTTATGTAAAAGGAAAATCGGGCAATTACTTTTTCGTGCCAATCCTGATATATAAGACAGACGGCAAGTATTCCTTAGTGGCCGACGGATCCTTTGTGAATGATAAAGAGGAAACCATCAGCACTGTTGAAATTTATGATGAAATTTTGAAGAATCCTAAATAATAAAATGAGAGGCAGGTGTAAAGGTGTCAATCAAATCAAATATTGAATATATCAATGAATTAAAGGCAAAGGCGGCTGAGAAATCAGGAAGGACAGCAGACGATGTTCTTCTGGTTGCCGTAACGAAGCTTCATACGCCGGAGGAAATGAATGAGGCTATTGACGCAGGTATTACTGATATTGGTGAGAATAAGGTGCAGGAAATTATGGATAAATATGATCGTGTGAAATCTGTGCGCTGGCATCTTATCGGTCATCTGCAGACTAATAAGGTAAAGTATATCATCGATAAAGTATCTATGATTCATTCGGTGGATTCTCTGCATCTGGCTAAGGAAATTAACAAACGGGCCGCGCAGCATGATTTAACCATGGATATACTGATTCAGGTTAATTCGGCAATGGAAGAATCCAAATTTGGTATTACTACAGACGAGACGGATCAGCTGATTCATGACATTTCTCAACAGTGCGAGAATATTCGCATTCGAGGGCTCATGTGTATCGCGCCTTTTGAGGAGAATCCTGACGACGCGCGTCCGTACTTCGCAGAAGTAAAAAAGCTTTATGACAGATACGTGAATGAGAAAATAGACCGGGTAGATTTCAAATACCTTTCCATGGGCATGACCAATGATTTTGAGGCAGCCGTTGAAGAAGGTTCCAATCTGATTCGGGTAGGAACAGCGATCTTCGGGTATAGAGACTACCGCAGTGAAGAAAAATAAGAAAAGCAGGAGGAAATGAAAAAATGGGCATTGCTGATTCAATCAAAAAAGTTATCGGAATTGAAGAACTTGACGAAGATGAAATGATTACGGAAGAAGAAGTTATCGCGGCAAAGGAGAAACTGGCAAAGGAGCCGCCGCAGAGACGGTCCTACAGCGATACCTCGTCCGGTCATGAAAAGAAGCCTTATACGCCGGCTTCATCAAAGACACAGGAGAAGCGTTTTTCTGTAGCTAATACCAGCGCTTTTAAGCTGGTGCTCATCGAGCCGAAAGCCTTTGAGGAGTGTCCGAAGCTGGTTGACAGTTTGAAAGGAAGACGGCCGATCATCATCAACCTGGAAAAGCTGGAAACCGAAGTAGCCAGAAAAATCTTTGATTTCATGAGCGGTGCAACTTATGCTCTCAATGGAAATGTACAGAAGGTGGCTAATAACATCTTCATCTTTGCACCAGAAAACGTGGACATTGCCGCTTCTCAGGATGAGAGAACATCCTTTGATTTTGGGGCGGAAGAAAAAAGTCCCTGGAGGTAAGTAAGTTTTGATTATTATTTTATGCAGAGCCATCGGATGGTTCGCAAATCTGATCACGATGGCGCTGGTTCTTAGGGCAATATTGAGCTGGTTTGGACAGAATCCGTATTCACCGTTGGGAAAAGCCTACATGGTTATGGCCAGGATCACCGAACCGGTGGTAGCGCCGTGCAGGATGCTGCTGCAGAAGTTGAATCTGAATACGGGTATGTTGGATTTTTCCGTACTTCTGGCCTTTTTCCTGGTGGAAATCGTGGCAAGAGTTCTGATCCGTATTCTTTTGATAGTGGCGATTTAACAGGAGGAAAGAGATATGATTACTCCACTGGAAATAGAGAACAAAGAATTTTCCAAGTCCATGCGAGGATATAACGCAGAAGAAGTTGATGAATTTCTGGATGAGATCATATTAGATTTGCAGGCGCTGTTAGCTGAAAAGGAACAGCTGCAGGCGCAGGTCGAGAAGCTGAATCTGGATATGGCGCAATACAAGAAATCTGAGTCATCTGTGATCAATACACTGGAATCTGCGAAGAAGCTGATGAACGATATATCAGAAAGCGCTGAAAAGCGGGCGGAGATTATTATCCGTAACGCGCAGATGGATGCCGAATCTATTCAGCGAGAAGCTAAGGATTCTGTTTCCAAGTTAACCGAGGAAGGGGAACGATTGGCTGTCAAAGTCAGCCGCTTCCGTGAACGTTACCGGCAGCTTTTGGAGGATGAGCTGAATCAGTTGGAGGGATCCAGCGAAGATCTTTTCGCTGATTTAGAAGCAGAATTTATGCCTGCGTCTATGACAGAAAGACACGAAAAGGAAAGAACGCCGGCTCGTGAAACTGTCAGAGAGACAATGGTGAGAAAGATACCGGAAGCCGAAACCGTGAGTAAAGGGGATGAGCGCGCATATACGCAGCAGCTGCAGAGGGATACGTCTAATGACACCATGGTTCTGGACCGTTCATTGGAAGATATTTTACGTGATGATTTCGGCCTGTCAGATCGGAACGAGTCGTCTTCCGATAAAAGCAGCGATGATATGGCTAAAACCAGGGTTATTTCCTGGGATGATAAATAATAAAACGCGGGAGGCAGGATGTGAGATATTATATCCTGGCCGCTGTCCTTCTTGCAGCGGATCAGGTATCTAAACTGGCTGTCAGAAGTAATATGCAGATAGGCGAATCGATTAGCATATTAGGAGATTTTTTTCGTCTGACATATATTCGCAACAGTGGGGCAGCTTTTAGCTTGTTCAGCGGACAACGGGTTCTGCTGGTACTGGTTCCTCTCATTGCGATTGGGATTGCTCTTTGGTATTTTCACCGGCACAGAGATCAACATTGGACGCTGTATACAGCATGGGCGCTGATCATTGCGGGAGGCGTCGGAAATCTTATTGATCGTATTGTTTTCGGCAGCGTAACCGATATGCTTGATTTCAGTATTTTCCCGCCCATTTTCAATGTGGCCGATATTTGCGTGTGCGTGGGCTGTGCTCTCTTTGCGGTTTACGTATTGGCAGACGGACGTCTGAAGAAACAATGATGGAAAAAGAAGAGAGATATGAGCAATTTTATATAGAAGCAGATCAGCAGGGCACAAGGATTGATCTCGTGCTCTCTTTGTTGTTGCCGGATATCTCCAGAAGTTTTATTCAGAAGCTTTTTGAAAGAGGAAGCGTAAAGGTAGACGGAGTAGAATGCAGGTCTAAGAAATATAAGGTGCAGACAGGAGAACTGGTTGAAATCAATTTACCGGAGCCGGAGATCTTGTCAGTAGAACCGGAGGATATCCCTATCGATATTGTCTATGAGGATGATGATGTTTTGGTGGTGAACAAGCCAAGAGGCATGGTTGTTCATCCCGCGGCCGGTAATTACAGCGGCACGCTTGTTAATGCGGTGATGTTTCATTGTGGAGATCGTTTGTCTTCTATTAACGGAGTTATCAGACCAGGGATTGTGCATCGTATTGATAAGGATACCAGCGGCCTTTTGATGATTGCTAAGAACGATGCGGCGCATGAGTCGTTATCTAACCAGCTGGCGGTTCATTCTGTTACCAGACGTTATCAGGCCCTAGTTTATGATAACATCAAGGCAGACGAAGGAACGGTTGACGCGCCGATCGGCAGAGATGTCAGAAACAGATTGCGTCAGGCGGTTACGGATGGTCAGCACGGCAAACATGCCGTAACCCATTACCGCGTGTTGGAACGTTTTGGCAGACACACTTTGATAGAGGCGCGGCTGGAGACGGGGCGTACTCATCAGATTCGTGTGCATATGGCATATATTCATCATCCGCTGGTGGGAGATCCGATATACGGCCCGAGACGAGACGGAAGGGCCGATGGACAGATGCTTCATGCGAAGGTATTGGGGTTCGTTCATCCCAGAACGGGAGAATATATGGAATTTGACAGTTCTTTGCCCGCGTATTTTCAGGAACAGCTTGAAAAGCTGCGGTCAAGAGGATTGACTGCAGGGGAAGGAGCAAAAAATGAGTAAGATTTCGATGAAGCCGTCTACTATGCTCAGCCCGGTACCATCGGTACTGGTGACTTGCGGAAGCGGACAGGATGTGAATGTGATTACAATTGCCTGGACGGGAATTATTAATTCCCAGCCGCCTATGACGTATGTTTCAGTGCGCAAGGAGAGGCATTCCCATCATTTGATTTCTGAAAGCGGAGAATTTGTTATCAACCTGACGACGGAGGATATGGTCAAAGCAGTGGATTACTGCGGTGTCCGATCAGGGCGGGATGTAAATAAATTTGAACAGACGGGATTGGCGATAGAACCAGCTGAGCTGGTGGATTGCCCGTTGATCGTGCAGTCGCCGGTCAGCTTAGAGTGCAAAGTCTTTGAAGTAAAGGAGTTTCCGTCTCATGATATGTTTCTCGCGGAAATTGTGCGAGTTCACGCGGAAGAAGCAATTTTTGATGAGGACGGGCGAATTCGCTTAGATAAGGCGGGTCTTTTGGCTTACTGTCATGGGGAGTATTTCGGAATAAAGAGACAGCCTTTAGGAAAATTCGGATATTCTGTGATGAAAGCGAAAACTCGCAGACGAATTAATAGAGAGAAAGCAGAGAAGACGCGGCGAAAGAGGAAGCAAAGCACAGAAAAGAGCAGAAGACAAAAACAAAGAAGAGGCTGAAGCGGAGTTAGATATTCGGGTTGTTTGTAACTGGAGAGTCAGGTTAAAGGTGAATTAACTTATCTCTTTGTATTTTTGATATATGTAAGACAGTCTTCGCAGACGAATCCGCCTTTGAAAACTTTATTATGGTAGATGTTTCCGCAAAGGGAGCAATTGTTTTTCATAGCGGATAACCTCCTTATATTGAATTAGCTTCGAGCCTCTTGTTTGTATAGATAATGTAAACCACTGAAAGACGAAAAGTCAATAGGGATGTCGGTTTTTAGTGGTTTTTTGTAGCTTTTTAGGGATTTTTTGTAAAAAAGCAAAAAAGGAGCGAGAAAGATGTACGATAATTTCAATTTGGAAAAGAGAGATCACGCGGTGGCAGGATACCATTTTCCGTGTGAGAATGCCAGATATGTGATGTGTTTGATTCATGGGATCGGTGAACATGCAGGCAGATATCAGCGCATGGCGGAAAAGCTGGCAGCACATGGGATTGCTATCGTATCCATGGATCTTCGAGGTCATGGCATATCCTTGGGCGTGCGGGGAGACACGGCTCCGAGAAAAGAGGTTCTGGCGGATGTGGACGCTTTGATCGAGGAAGCACAGAAGCTTTATCCGGGACTGCCGTTAATTCTGTACGGCCATAGTATGGGAGGCAACATTTGTTTGGATTACCGCGCCAGAGGCAGCCATAATGACGTGCCGGTGAAGTATATCGTCAGCGCGCCGTGGATTAAACTGGTCATGGATGTGCCGAAACCTCTATACGGCGTGGTAAAGGCTGCTTCCAAGCTCTTTCCGAGGGCAACGATCAGTCAGAAGTTTCCTGAAAAGGATCTCGGCAATCTGGAATACGTCAGACCCTATGAGGCTGATCCGTTGGTGCATTCGAAAATATCTCTCCGCTGCGCGGCAGAAAGCTTTGATATTGGCAGAAGTCTTTTTGACGGCTCAAATGAGGATAATCACAGGGCTGACGGCAAACCGTTTCTTCTGATGCACGGTGATCAGGACAAGATTTGTCATATCGGGGGAAGCAGACAGTTCGCAAAGCGGTATCAGGACGCGCCGTGGTTCACCTATATGGAATGGCCAGGGTATTGTCATGAAATCCATAATGGAGGAGAGCAGGCTACAGGGGATGCGGTTATAGAGACGATTGCAGCGTTTATTACAGAGGGGGAGTAGACACATGGAAGAAGGTAAATTAAAAGAACTGATGAACCTATTTTTGCCGGAAGACTCTGAGGAGGCAAAGGAGATTCTTGAGAATTTTGATCTGCTGATGATGCGGTATAATTCTGCGATTCGTGAGGTTCGAACCAAGCTGGAAATTCTTAACGACGAGCTGGCCTTATATGGGCATAGTCCAATTTCATCTATCAAATCGAGACGGAAAAAGCCTTTGAGTATTCTGGAAAAACTGCAGCGCCAGGGTGATGAGATATCTCTGCAGTCCATCGAAGACAACCTTAATGATGTGGCTGGCATCAGGGTCATTTGCTCTTTTGTAGACGATATTTATAAGGTGGCGAAGATGCTGGCCGATCAGGATGATATCACTTTGATTCAGATCAAGGATTACATACAGAATCCGAAACCTAACGGATACCGCAGTTATCACATGATCGTGGAGGTTCCGGTATTTTTTACTAATGAAAAACGGCCGATGCGTGTAGAAATCCAGATTAGGACGGTGGCGATGGACTTTTGGGCCAGTTTGGAACACCAGATGAAGTATAAACAGGATATCAGCAATGCCGACGAGATTATGGAGGAATTGAAAGAGTGTGCCGACGTGATTGCCGGAACGGATATTAGGATGATGAAGATTCGCGAGAAGATTGGAAGAACGCGAGATCAGGATCAATAGAATAATGATGGGAAAATCCTAAAAATCTTCTTGATTTTTAGGATTTTTTTTATAGTCTTTAAAAGGTGTATAATGTACACTTACCATAGAATTTGTTCAACGGAAGCGTTGAAGCAAGCAACGTGTGTGGTGTAGTAAGATAAAATCGAGAGGAGAAAGTGATGATTACGATAGGCATTGATACGGGCGGTACTTGTACCGACGCTGTGGTTTATGATACAAAGGCCCATCAGGTTTTATCCTGGGGAAAGACACTGACGACAAAAGAGGATTTGAAGAAAGGTATTCTCAAAGCGTTGTTAGCGCTGGATCAGGACCAGGTAAAGGCTGCTGATTCGATATCACTTTCAACAACCTTGGCGACTAACGCCTGTGTGGAAGGTAAAGGCGGACGGGCGAAGCTGGTCTTTATTGGCGTGAAGCCAGCTGTTGTAGAGAAAATGAAGGGAGAATACGGTTTACCGCCGGTATCCGAAATTTGTTTTCTGGACGGTGACGCTGCCAGAGCAAAAGAGACGAAAAGCCGACCGGACTGGGATGCTTTTCGGCAGGAAGTGAGAGAGAGTTTTGCGGTCTATGACAGCGTGGCGCTGGTACAGATCAACGCCAAATATAATGACGGGGCGTATGAGAAAGAAGCAGAGAACATTGTCAGAGAAGAACTGGGTATTCCGTGCGTGCGGGGTTATGATCTCTATCAGGAGATCAATGTACAAAAAAGAGGAGCTACGGCTTTGCTTAACGCGAGACTGATACCGGTGATGGAAAAGTTTTTTGACTCCATAGACGGATCCTTAGAAGAAATGGGAATGAATTTACCTGTGCAGATTGTAAAAAGCGATGGGAGTATTATGAACCGAGATTATGCTATGAAGCGTCCAGTAGAGACATTGCTGTGCGGTCCGGCCGCTAGTATCATAGGCGCTTTAGAACTGTCAGAGAAAAAGGATGCTCTGATCGTGGATATGGGAGGCACTACCAGCGATGTCGCTATGGTTAGAGACGGTACTCCGGTAACCAGTCAGTCAGGCATTACGATCGGCGGATGGAAAACCATGGTGAAGGGAGTTACTATTGATACCTTTGCCCTAGGCGGCGATACGGCGGTGGAATACAATGACAACGGGATTTTTTTGGAAAAGCGCAGAGTGATTCCACTCTGTATGGCGGCTTCACAGTATCCTAAGATCACGGAGAGGCTGGAAGAATTGGTGTCCTCTTTGGGCAGGTACAGTTATCCGGCCCATCAGTTTTTTTTACTGGCCGCAGGACCTGAAACGGCAGAACAGAGGGAGAAGTACACGGAAAGTGAGAGAAAGCTGATACGCGCGTTGGAGGACGGCCCCTTAATCTATGAGGATGCGGCTAAGGCTATAGGAATCAGTCCGTATATTTTGCGCACAGAGCGATTGGAAAATGAAGGAATACTCCTTAGATGCGGCGTCACACCTACGGATGTGATGCACGTTTTAGGTGATTATACAGATTACAATATTCGTGCGTCGCAGCTGGGCATTGAATATTTGCGCCGCGTAACGAAACGAAGCTATAACGGAATCTGTGAAGATATTTATAACCTGGCAAAGATGCGATTATATCATAATTTAATTAGAATTTTGATGCAATATGAGAATGGCGGAGAATTACCTCCGGAGGACGTTGCGGCGGTGAAAAAACTTGCGAAACGAATCTTTGAAGGACGGAACGGTCAGGGATTTTCGTTTGTAGAGCCGGATTTTAAAGCGAAAATGAGTGTAATCGGTATCGGAGCGCCGTCGGGAATCTTCGTAAGAGACGTGGCAGGACTGCTCGACGCGGAGGCGGATGTTCCAGCATTTGCCATGGTCGCTAACGCGATCGGCGCGGCAGCGGGCAGCGTGAACAGTCAGTATGTAGTCAGAATAGAGCCTTATACAGGCGGAACCGAAACCGCCGGGGAAGAAACGGGAAGCTTTAGAGTTACAGGTGGTCCAACGCCTTTGTATTATGAATATTACCATGATGCTGTAAAAGCGGCAAAGGCTCTGGCAGAGGAAAGAGCCTGTCAGAAAGCGCGCGAACAAGGCGCTGAACGCAATCTGAAGACAGAGGTAGAGGTCTTAGAGGATCACTATGATCTGTCAGGAGAGGGAAACAGACTGTTCTTAGGCGCTGAAGTAGTGGCGCGAACTACGGAACTTTAGCTTTTACTGTCCTTCGGCAGGGCAGGATTGACCCAAACCGTTCGATTATTGGTGAAGATTACCATGCCCGGTTTAGCGCCGGCAGGTTTCTTCACGTAACGGACCTTTACATAGTCCACGGGCACATTTTCACTATCGCGTCCCTTACTGTGCCACGCGGCAATGGCCGCCGCCTGAAATATGGCGTCTTCACTTAAGTCGATGCCGCCGGTCTGCACGATCACGTGAGAACCGGGAATATCCTTGGTATGAAGCCAGAGATCTGTTTTAGCGGCGGTTTTCAGAGTTAGAATATCGTTTTCTCTGTTGTTACGTCCCACCAATACGGTGAAACCGCCGTCGATAATGTATTTATGTGGCTGTGCCTTATATTTCTTTTCTTTAAATTGCTGCTTGCGGCGACGAATATAACCGGTTTCAACCAGTTCGCCTCGAAGCGCTTCGATCTCATCGATTTTATCAGTATTTTGCAGATAGGACAACACTGATTCCAGATAATCGATTTCGCTGCCGGTTTCTTCCAGCTGGATTTGCTTTTCCTTAATAGCTGTCATGGCCTTACCGTAGCGTTTGTAGTAATGCTGCGCGTTTTTCGACGGAGAAAAGCGAGGATCGAGAGGAATCGTCACAGTGGAATTATCATAATAATTGATTACATCTACCGTTTTATCTCCGTTTTTCACCAAATGAAGATTCGCCGTGAGAAGTTCGCCAAACAGCCGAAGATTCTCCGAATTTTCCGCCTTTAAAAGATCCTCCGACAGACGCTGTTTTTTCAGGTAAAGCTTGTCAAGAGCAGAACCTACCGATTTGATAAGGTCGCTGGACTTTTGCTTTGCCCGATTAGACGACTGTCTGTGATCATAGAACCAGGCAATACAATGGCTGAGATTGTCGAAGTCGCGTCGTTGTGCGCTGCCCTCCAGCTCGGTCAGATCAGTGATATGAAATTCTTGGGGTATTCCCTTGTCATCCGTATATACTCTGGGTACAAAGGATTTCTGCTTGATGCTTTCCGCAATATCGGACATGCGGCTTTCGGGACATTGACTGGCTGCCAGTTCTCTGGCGATAGCAGGGGAAATACCGCCGATTCGAGAAAGATATTCTTTGTCATTGCCAGCGTGTAAATCATTAAGACAACCGGCTGGAAGAAATTTGAAAGATATCTTATCCTGAGCCGGCGGGTATTGGTAGATCAGACCGGGCAATAACTGACGCACTCTGCTGGCGTCGATGGAAACCCTTTTGATGCTGTCGATAATTTTTCCTGTGGACATGTCTACCAGGATGATGTTGCTATGCTTGCCCATGATTTCAAAGATCAGTTTCTTTGAGACGGTAAAACCAAGCTCATTGAGAGTTTCCAGGGAAATTTCAATGATTCGTTCTGCGTCCTTTTGGCAAATTTCGACAATGCGTCCTCCTGAAAGATGCTTTCGAAGCAGCATGCAGAAGGCTAGAGGAACAGGTGGATTTACAGGGTTTTCTTCGATAAAATGCAGTCGAGCGTGGTTGCTGGAAGCAGAAGCATACAGCTTTACGTTTCCAGCGCGGGTGTGTATGTGAAATACCAGTTCATCGTTTTCCGGCTGATATATTTTCTCAATTTTGCCCAGGATAATGGTGTCCTGCAGCTCGCGCACTATGGCGCAGGTGATAATTCCGTCAAAAGCCATCTTACTTACTCCTTTTACACTATTTATCGTATGATTGAAAGGCTGGGCAGCCTTCGGATATTTTCGCGCAATAGCTTTGGCCGGTTGACGCGGCCAGTTTTTATATTGTACCTCAGAAAGGATTGATTTGTCAACGGATGGGAACTGTGTTATAATAGACTAGTTATCATGAATGAAAGAAGCAGAGGAGAAACGTTAGATGATAAAAAGTATGACAGGCTTCGGCAGAGGCGAATATAATGACGGAAAGAGGAGTATTATCGTGGAGATTAAATCTGTTAACCATAGATACTCTGATATTTCTGTACGGATGCCCCGTAGGTATTCCTTTGTAGAGGACAAGGTGAAAAATACCGTAAAGGAGAAGATTAAGCGAGGCAAGGTGGATGTGTCGATCATGGTAGAAAACCTGACAGAAAACGACGTTCACATAAATCTGAATACGACCCTTGCGCAGCAGTATTACGACAATCTGAAGTCTTTACAGAGTTCCTTTGATCTCAGCGGAGAGATCACGCTGTCTATGCTGGCAAGTATGCCCGATGTGCTGAAGGCTATACCTGATGTGGACGATGAAGCCGAAATGACAGAATGTATTCTTCAGCCGGTGCGGGAGGCGGCCGCGAATCTTGAAGCAATGCGAAGCATTGAAGGCGAGAAGCTGGCGGAAGATCTTTTAATGCGGGGAGGAATCATCAAGGAATTGGTTGACCGTATCGAGGAACGGTCTGAGCTTGTTCCGAAAGCGTATACGGAGAAGCTTCGTGACAGGATCAAAGAGCTTCTGGCAGGCAACGCAGCCATACCGGAAGATCGTATCCTGGTGGAGGCCGCTATCTTTGCGGACAAGTGCAACATTACTGAGGAATTAACCCGTTTAAAGAGCCACATGGATCAGATGAAATCCATTATCGAAAACAGTAAAGAGCCTGACGGAAAGAAGCTGGATTTCCTGGTGCAGGAAATGAACAGAGAGGCCAATACGATCGGCTCAAAGGCCAATGATATTGAAATCACATCTCTCATGCTGCAGATAAAGGCGGAGATCGAAAAAATACGCGAGCAGGTACAGAATATCGAATAATTGTTTTGATTTTTTTATCAGGATATGGTACAATATTTATCCATACGAACTTGTTTAGGAGATAAAAATGGAGAAAGTCGAACATACAGGCAAGCTGTTTATCATTTCCGGACCTTCAGGCGCGGGCAAAGGAACAATTTGTAAGAGGCTGGTAGAGGATACGAAGGTTGAGGTTTCTGTTTCTATGACCACACGTAGTCCTCGCCCTGGAGAACAGGAAGGCGTCAGCTATTATTTCACTACGAAGGAAGCATTTCTGAAGGAAGTGGAAGCGGGCGGATTGCTGGAATATGCAGAGGTTTACGGCAATTATTATGGCACGCCGAAAGCGAAAGTAATTGAAAAGCTGGAAAAGGGTATTGATGTAGTCCTTGAAATCGATATTCAGGGTGCGCTCAGCGTGAAAGAGGTTTATCCAAAGGGAGTGTTCATCTTTATTCTGCCGCCGTCTATGGCGGAGCTGCGTAAGAGGATTACCGGTCGTGGTTCTGAAACGGAAGAAGCTATCAATCTGCGGCTTTCTGAAACGCTGAAGGAGGTCTCCTACATAGATAAATATGATTACTGCGTAGTCAACGGAGAACTGGAAGAAGCGGTAGCAAGAGTGAAGGCAATCGTTACGGCAGAGCATTCCAGAGTATCTAAGAGTATCTATAAACTCATCGAGATGTATAAGGAGGAAGTGTAGTTATGTTATATCCATCGATCAATGAAATCAGAAAAAAGGCGGACAGCCGTTATACGATTGTTATTATGGCAGCAAAGAGAGCGCGTCATATTATCGACGGTAAACCGATTTTGACTGACTGTGAAATTAACAAACCGGTTTCTATTGCGGCTCATGAGATCGCAGAAGATTTGATCACCTATAAAAGAGAGGAAGATCTGGCTGTAGAAGGAGCAGAGCTGTAATTTGAACTAACGGGAATAGGGGGCGTGTCGCATGGCGGCGCGCTTTTTTTATAACAATTGTTGGCTACACTTCGACAGATTACAGTTGTTTTGTCGAATGTGGTCGATAAATTTACATTTACTTCCATTATTGGGCGCGTTATAATGAAAGTAGAAAATGCTAGCAAGTGGAGGGAGTGAATCGTGTGGCAGAGAAATATCTTCCTATTATCAGTGGCGCCGTAAGTGCAAGAATAAAGCTCAGTGATGTAGTTTTGATTGAACGTAAGAATCGAAAGTTACACGTGATGACAGAAGGACATGATTTTGATTACTATGAGAAAATAGAGAACATAGAACCCATATTAGACGGACGCTTTTACCCATGTCTCAAAGGCTGCTATATCAATATGGAGCGTGTGGAGGCAATGGCGGAGCAGAGTATTTATTTTGATAACGGCGAGCAGTTTGCGTTAGGGAGAGATAATTTTGTAAAGGCAAAAAGAACATATAAGCATTTTCTGCAGAAGAAAGGTGAAATGCAGAAATAAACTCCAAAATTAGATCTATTAAGCGCTTATAGAAAGAAAGACCATCCTAAAATTAAATAGGGTGGAATTTTACTTTCTACAGTCAAAGATGAAAATTGACGCTATTGTCATTGAAGACTATTGCGATTGTGATTAAATTATTATATAATATCATTAAAGAATTTTGCTGTCGAAGAAACGTGAAAGTTAAAAGAGGTACGCGATGGATAGAAATTTTTTAATGTTGGGACTAAGGGAGGATGCGACGAAGGAGCAGGTGAAGGCAGCCTATGCACGGCGTCTGGTAAAGTATAAAAGCGCCGATTATGAGGATGATCCGGAGTACGTAAGAAGGAAGATCGCGGAGTTAAACGCTGCCTATGAGAAAGCTTATCGTATGGCTGGCGAAGGCGGTCTTCAAACAGAGTCTGAGGCACAGTATCCTAAGAAAAGGAGTTTGCATGCAGAGCGAGAGAAGGAAAGGAAAAGAAGCGCCGAAGAAAAGGGAAGACAGCAGTACCGTGAGAAGAAAAAAGAAGCGTATGTAAAAAAGCGTCAGAGAATGGAGGACGAGGAGACGCATCCTCTGCAAAGACTTGCGCAGGATGTAAAAGAGCGATTAGGCAGTGAGAAAGAGGGATCTGCTCCGGAGAAGAACTGTAAAAAAGAGATGATAAAGCCTGATTTATCCGCGTTAAAGCATAGAGCGGAGCAGCTTCGCGATACTATGAAAGAAAATATCAGAATCAATTCGGAGTATGAGGCTGAGATAAAGGGATCATCATCTTCATCAGATACGGCGAACGCATTGAATCAGGACGGTAAGTCGGAGAGTGAAGCGGCAGAAAAAAGTAAAATGCAGTCATGGGGCAGTATCATCGGTGTTCTGATTACAGTGGTAACGCTGATGTTTACCATGTGCGATAATAACTCGGACGTTAACTACAGTGATGATGGTTGGAGCAACGGAGCATATGTTATGTCTGATTATCAGGAGGAGGACTGGAACACACTGCTGCTTGGAGAAGAAGCTGCTGCTGTTATATGGGAGTTGGACTTTTATTCCGACGTGGAAGAGTCGGATGACGACGGCAAAAAATTAAGAAATGCCGCCGATCGATTCGCGGAGCTATACACTTCCTTTGATACGATAGACGGCCTTTGTGCATATTTATATGAGAATGTCGGCGCTTTTCCGGTAGGAGAGCTTGACGATTTAACCTTTCAGATTGATGAAGCGCTCTGTTACTATGGATTCCCACAGGCTTCCGACGTATATGGGTATATCAATCCGTATACAGGAAAAGCTATCAGCAATCGTACAGAACATCTGCGGTATTTGAACCGGTATTACAGAGAAGAACTGGCGTTGAGGGCATCTTAACCCATAGTATCCTTTCTGAGGCCGTACATCGGATCAGAAGTCTGTATTTTCTTGCTCCGCAGCCTCTTTCATGATGGTAACGCCTGCACTGGCGCCAATTCGATTGGCGCCTGCTTTAATCATAGTCTTGACCGTTTCAAGATTTCGAATACCTCCAGAGGCTTTGACGCCTAGACGATTGCCTACGCAACTTCTCATCAGAGCAACGTGCCGAGCTTCTGCACCGCCGGTAGAAAATCCGGTAGAAGTCTTTACAAAGTGTGCTCCGGCGGCTTCTGCCAGCTGGCAAGCGCGAATGATTTCATCATCGTTTAACAGACAGGTTTCCAGAATGACTTTTACAGAACCGCCATATTTTTCAGCAGCTTTTACTACGGCTCGAACATCTGCTTCAACATAGGCCTCGTCTCCATCCTTTAGCTTTCCAATATTGAGCACCATGTCGATTTCCGAAGCGCCGTTTATACAGGCGTCTTCTGCTTCAAAGGCTTTTGACGCTGTAGACATAGCGCCCAGAGGAAACCCGATTACGCTGGCAATGGATATGTTTGTGCCGGAAAGCAGACGAGCCGCCAGAGAAACGTAGCAGCTGTTGACGCAGACGGCGCTAAATTGGTAGGAAATAGCTTCAGCGCAGAGATTGGCAATATCTGCTTCTGAGGCGTCGGGCCTTAGCAACGTGTGGTCGATGTAGGTGTTGATTTTCATGAAATTTCTCCTTCCATATACATATAGTAATTTTACCACAAAACCCGGGCATGATAAACTTTGATTTTTCCTTTGACATTATGGTGATGTGCGCATATAATAATTTAGGAAAAACACCACAACATGGAATTTGAGGTATTAGGATGGAAAAAATAGTTCGTGTTATTGAAAAGCTGAAATGGATCAGCCCTCTGCTTGGAATGATCATGTACGCCTGTACGGCGGAAAGTTTTGGAAAGATTTTATCTGCGGTGTTAGGCGGCGTTGCATGTGGAGCGTTTTGGATTTTGATGGTCAACGAAAAATCGCGTCTGATCGGCGCGACAATTGCCAGTGAAATCAAAGAAGCTATTACAGAGACGACGCAGGCGGAGAGTATTATCGAGATCAAAAGGATGCGAAGCGGTATCATCGCCAGAGTTTATCTGATCGGTGCGAGAGATAAGGCGGTGTTGGTTAACCGGGCTGTAGCGCGGCGGATGGAACAGTGCGCTTTTAAGAAATATCTGTGGGTCATGCAGCTGACCAATATGTCCGGTAAGAGCGATTTAAGAAAAACGCAGCGTATGCTCAATGAGCAGCTTATCGAAGAACTTCTGAAAAACCGCAAGGAGGACAGATAACTATGGCTCTCGTCATAAGTTTCATGGTATTTATAGCAGCAATGCTTTGGTGTATCGTCAGTGGATATACCATGGTCATTGCTCTTTTTGTTGGTCTGGCAGCATTTTCTGCAGCTGCCGTAAGCAAAGGGTTTTCTGTCCGGGAGATCGTCAAGTTGGGAGCCGGCGGTTTGAAAGATGCTTTGGTAGTGGTAGAGGTTATGTTTATCATTGGTTTTATCACGGCAGTATGGCGATCTTCCGGCACAATCACCTTTTTTGTTTATTATGGCATCAAAGTGATTACGCCGGGTCTGTTTCTGCTGATTACATTTTTGCTCAGCTGCATTCTTTCATATGCATTGGGAACATCCTTTGGCGTAGCGGGAACGGTAGGCGTTATTTTCATGGCATTGGCCAGAAGCGGAGATGTTAATGAAGTCTTGACGGCTGCGGTTGTTATGAGCGGAATTTATTTCGGAGATCGGGGCTCGCCCGTATCGTCCAGCGCTGTACTGGTTGCCACAGTGACCCATACGCAGCTTATGGGCAATGTAAAAAGGATGATGAAAACCGGAATCCCACCGATATTGATTTGTTTGACAGTTTATGGCGCTCTGTCCTTTGCCAATCCTATACATAGTGTGGATCAGGGATTTTTAGAAACTCTGCAGCGTGAATTTTCCGTATCTGTCTGGTGTGTTCTCCCGGCTGTATGTATGGTGGCGTTGCCCCTGATGAAGGTCAGTGTGATTTGGTCAATGCTGATCAGCATTGTCAGCGGAATGACTGTCAGCATCTTTGTTCAGAATATGGACGTGTCGTCTTTGCTTGTATCCATGGTCGCCGGATATACTTCAAAGGGCGCTATGGGCGCGGTTATCAACGGAGGCGGTATGATTTCCATGATAGAGGTAGTGTGTATCGTGGCGTTATCCAGTACATATTCCGGCATCTTTTCGGGAACAGATCTGCTCGGCGGCCTGCAGGGGAGAATAAAGGCTCTGACTGATAGGATCGGACGTTTTCCTGTTATGGTACTGTTATCTATGGTGACGTTAAGTATCTTTTGCAATCAAACGATTGCTTCTATGATGTGCTGTGATATTATGAAAAAACCTTATGCTGAGGCAGGCGCCTCAAAGGAGGAACTGGCATTAGATTTGGAGAATTCCGTTATCGTGTTAGCGGGCGTTGTTCCGTGGGCGATTGCCTGTACCGTGCCGCTTGCGTTTATGCAGGTAGGATACAGCGCTGTACCTTTGGCGTTATTCCTTTATGTAACGCCGTTATGTTATGGCATTCAGAAAAAAGTAGCAAATCCTTTTAGCAGAGAATAAACTGTATAACAGATATTTTCTGAGAGGAGGAATGAGAATGAAGCTGGCTATTGTAGGAACAGGTACTATGGGACGTATCGTACGCGATATGGCTCTGCAAAATCCAGGAATCGATCAGGTTTACAGCATAGAACCCGCGTTGGGCGAGAGTCTTTCTGACATACCGCAGCCTGATGTGGTTATTGATTTCAGTCATCCTGATGCATTGCCGTCTATCGTCAGTTACTTGTCGGCAAAGGGCGGGCAGGTAGGCGTTGTATTTGCTACCACTGGCTTCAGCAAGGAAGACGCGGATCAGATCAGGCGTCTTTCGGAAAAAGTTCCGGTGATTAAGAGTTCTAACTTCTCCTATGGCATCAATGCAATGGGAAGAATTGTGAGTTTTGCCGCGCCTCTGCTGACTGGATGCAGTGATATAGAAATCGTCGAGAAGCATCACCGCATGAAGACCGACGCGCCTAGCGGAACGGCTTTGATGCTAGCGGATGCCTGTGATCCGGAGGAAAGGCATCCAAGGCTTTGCGGCAGAGAAGGAGAAACCAAACGGCGAGATGAAATAGGCATTCATAGTGTCAGAGCCGGCACGATTTTTGGCGAACATTCCGTTCTGTTTGCAATGAAGGATGAAGTGATTGAAATACGCCACACTGCGTTTTCAAAAAAAATATTTGCTAAGGGCGCGATTGAAGCTGCCCTGTGGCTGCAAGGAAGAAAACCGGGATTTTATCCTATTGAAGACGTATTCTATTGACGAAATGACTTTTTTGTGGTAGAACATATGGAGCGATAAACATTTATATACGCATAGGAAAAGAAGAGGAAAGTATGGAAATTGAACTCAAGTATTTGATACGAGATGAATCAGACATCAAAAGAATATTTCAGGATCCTTATCTTTTGAAGATAAAAGATCAAAAGACAGACGAAGAAATAGAGATGCATGCAGTATATTTTGACACAGAAGACCGTAGGCTGTATAGAGAAGGCATTGCTTTTCGTGTGCGAAAAGAAGGAAACAGACTGGTTGCTACACTGAAGTGGAATGGATCCAGCGAAGACGGCATGCATAAACGGGAAGAAATAAACATTCCCGTAGATGATGAAAAAAAGCTTTACACGCCGGATATTCGTATCTTCGATCAGAGCGAAATGTGCGAGGTGCTGGAAAAGGTGGTAGGTAAGAGAACGCTGCTGCCTGTGATGGATATTTTCTTTAAGCGCCGGCAAATGCGTCTCGATACAGGAAAGTCGATCTGCGAGTTGTCCGTAGATCAGGGAGAGATTGTCTGCTGTGGCAGAACCGCTCCGATTTCTGAACTGGAAATTGAACTCTATTCGGGTGATGAAGCCGATATGACGGAGCTGGGGCAGACCATAGCTGAGAAGTACCAGCTGCGTACTGAAGACACAAGCAAGTATAAAAGAGGTCTGGATTTGATGAAATAGGACGAAAAATACTTCTTTTTATGCAGAATGACTGTTTTTAGCAGTCATTTTTGCTATTTTCCTTTACTTTGACGCTTAAAAAGTGTATAATAATATGCATTCTATGTTTGAATTTGGCACATGCCATGCAGAATCTGCTATAATTTTAGGAGGATATATATCAATGAAAACAACCTTTCTTTCAAAAGAAAATAACGATGTAAAGTTTACCATGGATTTCACAGCTGAGGAGTTTGAGGCTGCTGTAGTAAAAGCATATCAGGCGTCTAAGAATCAGTTCATGATAGACGGCTTCAGAAAGGGCAAGGCTCCGAGAAGCATTATCGAAAAGCATTATGGTGAAGGTATCTTTTTTGAGGATGCTATCAATAATCTGTTCCAGGAAAGCTATCCCAACGCGATTCGCGAACTGGAACTGGAAGTAATCGACAGTCCGGCTGCTGAATTCTCTGAAATAGGTAAGGGAAAACCTTTGACTATCACGATTACTGTTCCGGTATATCCTGTTATCGAGGTAAAGGATTATCTGGGAGTTGAAGTAGAACAAGAAGAAGTTAAGGTCAACGCAGAGGATGTTGACAAGGAAATTGCGGCGCTGCAGAAGAGGAACGCCAGAATGGTTCAGGCCGAAAGACCGGTTCAGGAGGGCGATACTGTAATTTTGGATTACGCGGGTTTTGTCGGCGATGAACAGTTTGAGGGCGGCACAGCGGAAAGCCAGGAATTGAAGATCGGCTCCGGCATGTTTATTCCGGGATTTGAAGAACAGCTGGTAGGCGTCAATGTCGGTGAGAAGAAGGATGTAGTTGTTACGTTCCCTGAGGAGTATCATGCAGACAGTCTGGCAGGCAAAGAAGCTGTATTCCACTGCCACGTTCACGAAATTAAAGTAGAAGAACTGCCGGAGCTTGACGACGAATTTGCGAAGGATGTCAGCGAATATGACACTTTAGATGAATTAAAGAAGGCAACTGAGGAAAGACTACAGAAGAACGCTGAGGCGATGGCGCTCAACGCGGCAAAAGACGCGATTATCGAAAAAGTGTACGAGGCTAACAAGACAGATGTTCCAAGAGTCATGGTGGAAGATGAGATCGACCGCATGGCGCAGGATCTGGATCATCAGTTGAGATATCAGGGTCTGTCTCTGGAACAGTATTTGCAGTTCATGGGTAAAGACGCGGCAGAGTTCAGAGAAGAACTGAGAGCCGACGCGACGAAAAAGGTTGTGACCAGACTGGTACTCATGTCTATTGTAGAGGCGGAGAAGATCGAGGTTTCCGAGGAAGAATTGGAAGCGGAGCTTGCAGATATGGCAAAAGCTTATAATACGGATGTAGAGAAGGTTAGAGAGATGATCGGCGTGGAGAATATTACTTTCTTCATGAAGGACATCCAGTTGAAGAAGGTCATCGATATGCTGTATGATAAGGCGGAAGTAAAGATGGTTCAGCCGAAAGCTGAGGATGCGCCAGAGGCTGAAGTAGAAGAAAAATAAACGTGTACAGAGAATAAGGGGGACATGTAAAATGGCATTAGTACCATATGTGGTTGAACAGACCAGCAGAGGAGAACGCTCCTACGACATTTATTCCAGATTACTGAAGGACAGGATTATCTTTCTGGGAGAGGAGATTGACGATCATATATCTTCTCTGGTAGTGGCACAGCTGTTATTTTTAGAAGCAGAAGACCCTGATAAAGACATTTGTATTTACATCAATAGCCCCGGCGGTTCTGTCACCGCCGGCATGGCTATTTATGATACGATGCAGTATATCAAATGCGATGTGTCTACGATCTGTGTAGGACTTGCAGCCAGTATGGGCGCTTTTTTGCTGTCGGCAGGCACAAAAGGAAAGAGATTTGCGCTTCCAAACGCGGAGGTTATGATTCATCAGCCGCTGGGCGGCGCAAAGGGGCAGGCTTCCGATGTACAGCTCCACGCGCGGTGGCTTTTGAAAACCAAAGATAAGTTGAACCGGATTCTCAGTGAAAATACAGGTAAAGATCTGTCAACGATTGAGAAGGATACCGACAGAGATAATTTTATGAGTGCGGCTGAAGCTGCTGAATACGGTTTGATCGATAAGGTAATCACATCAAAATAATAGGGGGCTATATATGTCAGAGAGATATGACGACAAGAAACAGCTGCGATGCTCTTTTTGCGGAAAACCGCAGAGCCAGGTACGCAGATTAGTTGCAGGACCGGGAGTATATATCTGTGATGAATGTGTAGAAATGTGCATGGACATCGTGGAGGACGCGATCCGGGAGGAAGAAGCGACTACAAGTAATATAGAGTATGAGCTGCCGAAACCAAAAGACATCTTTCAAACTCTGTCCGACTATGTTATCGGTCAGGATACGGCAAAGAAGGCTTTGGCTGTGGCCGTTTATAATCACTACAAGCGGATTAACGGTTTGAATGACAAAAATAGTGATGTTGATTTATCTAAGAGTAATATCGTCATGATTGGGCCAACCGGCTCCGGCAAGACGCTCTTAGCGCAGACCCTGGCTAAGATTCTCAATGTTCCTTTTGCCATTGCTGATGCTACAGCCTTAACAGAGGCAGGATACGTAGGCGAGGATGTAGAAAATATATTACTTCGTTTGCTGCAGGCGGCGGACTATGATGTGGAGAAAGCACAGAAGGGTATTATCTATGTGGATGAGATCGATAAGATTTCCAGGAAATCCGACAATCCTTCTATCACCAGGGATGTCAGCGGAGAAGGAGTACAGCAGGCTCTTCTGAAAATTTTAGAAGGTACTGTAGCCAACGTACCTCCGCAGGGCGGCAGAAAGCATCCGCATCAGGAATTTATCCAGTTTGATACGACCAACGTATTGTTTATTTGCGGAGGCGCTTTTGATGGACTGGAAAATATTATTCAGAGAAGGATGGGAGAAAGAGTCATCGGATTTAATTCCGAACTGACCAGGATAAAGGAAACAGAAGAAAATCTGTTATCTCATATTCAACCGGAGGATTTGCTGAAGTTCGGTCTGATTCCGGAATTTATCGGCAGATTACCGGTGATCGTAACGTTGGAGGAACTCAACGAGGATGCTCTGGTTCGAATTATGAAGGAACCGAAAAACGCTTTGATTAAGCAGTACAAAAAGCTGTTCGATCTGGACAATGTTGTTTTAGACATTGAAGACGATGCTGTAGCGGCTATTGCGAGAAAAGCATTGGAGCGGAAGACAGGAGCCAGAGGCCTGCGGAGTATTTTTGAAAAGGCTATGACGGACATCATGTTTGAGATCCCTTCGCGTGAAGACGTGAAAAAATGCATCATAACGAAGGCGACCATTGAGTCGGAAACAGAACCCACGCTAGTTTTTGATGATGAGAAGAATAACAACGAGGCGGACGCTTCGTAATACAGGCGGCATATGTCGCCTTGTTTTAGAGGGAGGAGGAAAAGCGAATGAGTGAAGAAAAGAAGGAAATGCAGGATCTTCAGAGTGGAGCAGAGCAACAGGAAGAAGAACTGGAGACTCCGGCTAAGGTCTATCCATGTATTCCGCTCAGAGGCGTAACAATTTTTCCTAATACAGTAGTTCATTTTGATATAGGAAGGGAGAAGTCGATCAGAGCGCTTGAGAAGGCAATGGCTGTGGATAAGCTGATGTTTGTTTCCAGTCAGAAGGATGACAATGTGCTGATTCCGACTTTTGATGATATTTATGAAACCGGCGCAGTAGTGAAGATCAAGCAGATGCTTAAAATTCAAGGCGATGCGGTGCGGGTTCTGGTGGAAGGTATTTGCAGAGCGAAACTGGAGGAGCGGATAACAGAGGATACCTACATGTCCTGCAGAGTCTGCGAGTTAGACGAGAATATAGAGGTTGAGGCCTTATCCGCTAAGGACAAAGCGGCAATGCGGATTTTAAATGATAATTTCGTGAAATACGCGGCTCTTAGCGGACAGGTAACGGATGAGACTGTGGAAAAGATTCTTTCCAGCCAGAAAGCCAATGTGGTGGCGGATAAGATCGCCGATCAGATGGTTGTCTCTGTCTCACGAAAGCAAAGGGTTCTGGAGGAATTGGATTTTTCAGAGAGAATTCAGATGCTGGCCACTATGCTTGCGGAAGAAAATGAGATTTCCGTTATTGAGAAGGAGCTTTCTCAAAAGGTAAAGGAGAGTATCGATAATAACCAGAGAGAATATTTCCTGAGAGAAAAGATGAAAGCGATTCAGGAAGAACTGGGTGTCAATGAGGACGCCGGTATCGAAGCCGACGATTGGATACAGGCGCTGGAAGCGTTGAAGCTGGACGAGAAGGTTGCAGAGAAAATTAAAAAGGAAATCAGCAAATTCTCTAAAATGATGCCAAACTCGGCAGAGGCTACCGTTATCAGAAATTATGTGGAAACAATATTGGCTTTGCCTTGGAATACATCTTCAAAGGTGAATATCAACCTGAAAAAGGCAGAGAAGATTCTGGATCAGGATCATTATGGATTGGACAAGGTCAAAGAGCGCGTACTGGAATATTTGGCGGTAATTCATCTTTCTAAAGGAATCAAAGGACCGATTCTCTGTCTGGTAGGCCCCCCGGGCGTAGGAAAGACGTCCATTGCCAGGTCTATTGCCAGAGCGTCGGGCAGAGAGTTTGTCAGGATGTCGTTAGGCGGCGTTCGAGATGAGGCTGAGATCCGCGGTCATAGAAGAACGTATATAGGCGCGATTCCGGGCAGAGTTATTTCCTGCTTAAAGGATGCCGGAACAAACAATCCAGTATTTCTCTTTGACGAGGTCGATAAGATCGGAGCGGATTTTAAGGGCGATCCGGCGTCGGCGCTGTTAGAAGTGTTGGATCCGGAACAGAACAATACCTTTACAGATCATTTTCTGGAAGTACCGTTTGACCTGTCGAAGGTAATGTTTATTACTACAGCCAATTCTATTGACACCATTCCGCGGCCTTTATTGGACAGAATGGAAGTAGTAGAGGTTCCCGGCTATACAGAAGAAGAAAAAGTAAAGATTGCACAGCGGTATCTGATACCGAAAAAGGTCAAGGAACATGGCCTGAAAAAAGAGAGCATCAAAATTTCTGAGAAATCTATTCGTGATCTGATTAACTACTATACCAGAGAATCCGGTGTCAGAAATCTGGAGCGGGAGATCGCCAACCTGTGTCGTAAGGTGGCGAGAAAGATTGTTACAGGAAAGGCCAGAGGATACAGCATCACTCCGGCTAATTTGGAGAAGTATCTGGGTAAGCACCGTTTCCATTATGATATGGTAGAGGGTGAGAATCAGATAGGTGTAACAACGGGACTGGCATGGACAGCTGTTGGCGGCGATACACTGCAAATTGAAACGACTGCTGTTGCAGGTACGGGGAAACTGGTCCTTACTGGACAGTTAGGCGACGTTATGCAGGAATCCGCGAAAGCAGGTATCAGCTATATTCGCTCAGTAGCAGATAGTCTTCAGATTGAAGAAGATTTCTATAAAAAGTATGACATTCATGTTCACGTGCCGGAAGGGGCTGTGCCAAAGGATGGTCCATCTGCGGGAGTTACCATGTGTACAGCAGTGATTTCAACTCTTACAGGAATTCCAGTGAGAAGGGATGTTGCAATGACCGGAGAGGTTACTCTGCGCGGCAAGGTATTGCCTGTAGGAGGAATTAGAGAAAAGGTTCTAGCGGCGCATCGCGCGGGCATCAAAAAGATCCTGCTTCCGAAAGCCAATGAGCCGGATATAGACGAGATTCCGCAGGTAGTAAAGAAACAATTGGATTTTGTTTTGATCGATAACGTAAGCCAGGCATTGGATGAAGCTTTGGTAAGATAGTGGAGTGATCATATGAAAATTTTAAAATCTCAGCTTGATACTGTGGCGGTTAAACCGTCACAGTATCCGGCTGACACCATGGCGGAGATTGCCTTTGCAGGTAGATCCAACGTGGGAAAGTCCTCCCTGCTAAATCTTTTGACAGGGAGAAAGAAGCTGGCGAGAGTCAGCGGTAGTCCGGGAAAGACCAGAACTATTAACTTTTATCTGGTCAACGATACCTTTCGAATTGTTGATTTGCCAGGGTACGGATACGCCAAGGTGTCCAGGTCTGTGACAGATAATTGGGGCGATATGATGGAACAATATCTGCAAAACCGGGAAGGACTGAAGAAGGTCATCCAGCTTGTGGATATTCGTCATAAGCCGACGGCGCAGGATGTTCAGATGTACGAGTATCTGCGTCATTATGGCCTTGACGGTATAGTCGTTGCAACAAAGGCGGACAAGGTATCACGCAATGAGGCGCAGAAAAACATGTCTGTCATAAGAAAAACTCTGCAGCTCACAGCGGATGATAAGATAATACCGGTTTCTGCTTTGAAAAAAACTGGTTATGAACAGCTTCTTTCGGAGATTGAGGATATTCTGGAGGTTTAAATGCAATTTATAAGTTTCAGGGTTATCATGAAAAGGATTGCGGCCATTACAAGCCTTCTAAAGGATAAGACAGTTCCGTTGAGAAAAAAGGCGTTGGTTATCTTTGGCATAATCTATTTGGTTTTGCCAGTGGATTTGATACCTCCGATACTGTTTCCGTTCGGCTTTATCGATGATTTAGTACTATGGATCTTTATTCTTTGGCATCTGAAGGACGAGTTGGATCGTTATTGGATGGGAGAAAAAGCAGAAGATCTTTCGAAAAAATTTCGTGACAAGACCATTGTCGAGGGTGTAGAATTTGATGTAGAAGATGATAGCGAGAAAAAGGAGTAGTTATGGCAAATCAGGAAGCAGTAGGAACTGTTCTGTTGACGCAGGAGCAGATATGGCAGAGAACAAAGGAACTGGGCAAAGAAATATCCAGAGATTATGCAGGTGAAGAAGTGATTCTTATCGGCACACTCAAAGGAGCGGTTATGTTTATGGCCGATCTGATGAAAAACATTGCTTTAGATATTCAAATTGATTTTATTTCGGCTTCCAGCTATGGCAGCGGTACCATCAGCTCAGGCAGCGTAAAAATTAAGAAGGATATCGAAATTGATATTACAGGTAAGAATGTGATCATTATCGAGGATATTATCGATACGGGAAATACTCTGAAGTACTTAAAAGAATACTTTCTGTCAAAGAATCCCAAGTCTTTGAAAATTTGCACGCTTTTAGATAAGCCATCCAGGAGACAGGCTGACGTGACAGGCGACTACATAGGGTTTACTGTTGAAGATTTGTTTATCATCGGTTATGGTCTGGACTTTGATCAGAAATACAGGAATCTTCCATATATTAGTTATTTGGAAGGATAGTATAGATTCAAATTGTTTATAATAATTTTTTATGCAAAGGAGATATATTAGTTATGGGTTATGAAGTAAAAATTGGCTTGTCCAACAAACACGTACATTTGAGCCAGGAGCATCTGGACATTCTGTTTGGAAAAGGCCACGAGCTGACGCCGACGAAGCCTCTGGTACAGCCGGGACAGTTTGCTTCCGAAGAAAAGGTAGATATCGTAGGTCCTAAAAAGACACTGTCAGGTATCAGAGTATTGGGCCCTGTTCGTAAGGAAACACAGGTTGAACTGGCTCTGACAGATGCCAGAACTATCGGTATCAAAGCGCCGGTGAGAGAGTCCGGCAAGCTGGACGGCACGCCGGGATGCAAACTGGTAGGCCCTTGCGGCGAGGTGGAGTTGGATCACGGTGTAATCGCGGCTCTGAGACATGTTCATTTAAATGACGCGCAGGCTGAAGAAGCCGGTGTGAAGGATGGAGACTGGGTTAGCATCAAGATTGGCGGAGAAAGAGGACTGGTCTTTGATAACGTACTGGTAAGAGCCGGTGCAAAACACGAAAGAGAAGTTCATCTGGATACTGACGAAGGTAACGCGGCAGGATGCGGACCGGATGCAGTGTGCGAGATCATAAAGTAGTTACATAGCTTAAGTAGAAGATGGAAGGGATAGGCCGATGCGGTCTATCCCGCTTCACTAACGGAATAGGAGTAAGTTATGCATAAGTTCAACTATTTTTGTTCCATCATTTTGATGATTACTTTACCTTTGATGATCTTTGTCTTGAGCTCCAACTTAGTATTAAGAGTGTCGGCCGTCTATACCTATCATTTTAATGATAGTCAGGTTATTGACGAGATTCCGTATAATGTAACCAGCAGTCAAATGGCTGAAGGCATTGCTTCTTACTGGTCGTCTTTCAGTAAGGAGGCCTTTCAGGTTTATGAAGAAAATGGCGCTTATCAGGATCCCGTCTTTGAACAAGCGGAGCAAAAAGTTATGAAAAAGGTGAAAAATGCTCTTAATATTGAGCTGGCCATGGGAGTTCTGTATTTGGCTGTTACTTTCGCGATTTATATTTATCTTCATAGAAGTGGATTTAGAGAAGCGCTTCATAACCGGAGCCGAGTGGGTCTTGTTGTTGGACTGCTCCTCCTGATCGCTCATGGTATTTGCTGGAATATCAAAAAGTATCGGCTATGGCTGTATTCTCATGTCGTCGGTATCGATTTGGCAAAGGACAGCACGCTGGCGATGGTATTGGGAGATCCGTTTTTTAAAACTTATGTGATTTTTTCATCTATCCTGGGCTTAGCGATACTGGCGGTTGTCTGTTATGTAAATTACCTGATGACCAAGCCGTCGAGGATATTTTACTGAAGCGATATAGAGGGGGAAAAAGAAATGGTATACGTTTTTTTAGCCAATGGCTTTGAAGAAATTGAAGCTCTGACTGTGGTAGATCTGCTGAGAAGGGCCGAACTACAGGTCAAGACGGTTTCTATTATGGAGGAACGGCTGGTTTACGGAGCGCATGGCATCGGTGTAGAGGCTGATATTCTTTTTGATCAGGGAGATTATGAGAGATGTGCTATGCTGGTATTACCTGGAGGGATGCCGGGAACAGTCAACCTCTGCAATCACCGTTCGCTGAATGAAGAATTGCGGCGGTTCTATACCGCGGGAAAGCCGGTGGCAGCGATTTGCGCAGCGCCGATGGTGCTGGCAAAGGCCGGAATTTTAGCGAAGCACCGGGCAACGATTTATACAGGCATGGAGGACGAATTGCTGGGAGCTGAACACGGCGAAGGCAATGTGGTGGTCAGCGGTAATGTGATTACCTCAAAAGGGCCGGGTACAGCAATGGATTTTGCGCTGTCTGTCATTGAATATTTGAAGGGAAAGGAAGCGGCGGCTGCAGTATCAAAGGAGCTGCTGTATGGAGGCTGCGATGAATTATAAGTCGGATTATCATATTCATACCTGGTATTCTGATGGTACGATGAAGCCTACGGCTGTTGTCAGAAGGTATAAAGATCGTGAATACGATATGATTGCGATCACAGACCATGACGGTGTGGATGGCATCAAGGAGGCTGAGATAGCGGGAGAGGCTTTGGAGATCAAAGTAATTCCAGGCGTAGAGCTGGGCACGGCATATGACCTGGACGGAAAAGCCTTAGAACTGCATATCCTGGGATATTACATCGACACGGAGAACAAAGCCTTGACAGACACACTTTGCTGGGCTAGAGAACAGAGAAACGCGCGCAATGAGAAATTGCTGGCATATCTCAATAACTTGGGCTATGCTCTGTCGAAAGCTGATCTGTTTCAGCGGCCGGAGCAAACATACGTTGGAAAGCCTGATTTTGTGCGTGCCCTGGCGGCGAAAGGGTATGATATTGCTGACGTGTGGTCTCTGCTTGATGGTGTAAAGCGTGAGATGATGCCATCAAGTAAAGCTATTGAGGTAATCAAAAGCGCAGGCGGTATCGCGGTATTAGCGCATCCCATGAAGACGAAGGATTTGCCACCGAGAGACACGGATGCGTTTTGGCAGGCGCTGGATGCTATTGTTCGCGATTTAAAGAAATGCGGACTTGGCGGTCTGGAATGTTATCATCCGTCGGCATCTGAAGATGAAAGCTTGAAGCTGGTTATTTTGGCAGGGAAATATCATCTGCATATTACAGAAGGATCGGACTTTCACGGAGACAAATAAATCGATTGCCGCACAATTTGACGCGGCAATTGCAGAGTATAAATAAGTGGGAAGTATCTGAAAACAATACTTCCTGTTTTTTTCGCCCAAAATTCAGCCTTTAACCGTATTTGTATATAGCTGAGGTTTCTTTGACAAATAAATTAAGATGACTTTTTTGTGTGGTCGTGTCACAAAACAAAGGGAAGCTTTGTTATATTAATAGAAGAATGGTATAATTAAAAAATAGGCTGATCAGGATTTGTAAGGAGACCATGTGAAGTGAGAGACGAGAGAGATAAACTTGTAGAAGATATTTTGCAGAAGTATGGCAAACTGATGAGAAAACTGGCTTATGAAGTTTTGCGGGATTGGAATGAAGCAGAGGATGTGATGCAGACCGTGCTTCTGTCTATTGTTTCACGGCATCAGGAACGCACGCAGATGCCGGAAAACTTTTTTCGATCGTATTTATGTACAGCGGTAAAGCATGCTGCGATAAATCTGTATCATCAAAAACATCAAAGCAAGGAATTACCTACGGATCCCTTTTCTATGCGTCAGCTGACCATGGATCAGGTGGACATGCAATCCTATGAGGATCGATATGGATTTAGCCTGGAGATGGGTGAATTGATTGAATCTCTTGATAGTATCGACAGAGATATTATACGTTTGAAGATAGGAATGGGTTATAGTCACAGGGAGGTGGCCGTTGCTGTAGGAAAGAGTGAGGACGCGGTGAGGAAGAGGCTGGAAAGGGCGGTAAAGAAGCTGCAAGTGATTTTGTTGGAAAAGGAGGTGGAGCGAGATGATTAATAAGGAGCAAAAGGTTGAATGTATCGCAGAGGAAATGCTGAGGGCATACTCGGTGGAACTATGCGAGAGTGAGAACCTTTATCTGGAAGCGCTAGAAGACGATATGATGGAAGATCCGCCTTTCTTTGTAGAGTCATCGGAGAAAAAGATACCTCGAAAAAGGACAGCGAAACAAAAGAGGACTGTAAAAAGAGCGCTGGCGTTAGTGGCAATTCTTGTTTTGATTCAGGGAATGATAGTCATTTCGGAGGGATCAAAGGAGAATACGTTTAATTATTTTCAGGAGGAAGAAAACGGACACAGAATTTTGACTTATCTTGGATTGGGACGCGGTGAAGAATTGCCGGACTTTGCGTTGAGCTATGTACCTGACGGTTATAGCGTTATCGATGAGACAGTTAATGAGCTTGCCAGGGAGATAACATATCTTAATGAGGATGGGAAATATTTATATTTTACAGTACAGCAAAGTGAGGATCATAATATGTCCATTGATGACAAAAGCTTGAAGCGAGAGAATATTTCTATCCGGGGATACCAGGGTTATCTGTTCCATGGGGGAGGTAGAAGCATACTTATGTGGCAGATTGGCGAATATACGCTGGATATTTCGGGACAACTTTCACGAGAAGAAATGATTCAGTTAGCAGAGGGTGTAGTATTAAAGAAATAAGAGGTTAGTGTGATGAGAGAAATGGGTGAGAAGAAGAAAAAGATATTGGCTTTTGTGGGACTTGTAGTTTTTGCAGGAATCTTGGTAGCTGTAGTAACAATACACAATTTACCTGAAGGATCGGATCGAGGTATGACCAGAGGTGGAGATGAAGTGCTTTTTAACGAGCCTGTAAGCAGTGGTATGTTGTCGCCTTTTGAACCCTATGAGGCTGTGGATGAAAAAGGGTATCGTAAATTAGAACCAAAAGGAGAAGGAGTAGGATCACAGGCAGTTTTACCGGAGAATGCAGCAAATATAGAGCATAAATACAGGTATGCCTTAAATGAGAAGTATGAAAAGACTCAGCTTCATGATGAAGCGTGGACTTGGGAAACACCTCAATATCCTGATGGAAGGGCGGCTGTATCAAATGTATTGGGAAGACAACAGGATAGAGGATATGTCAAGATGATTCAATATATAGGACAACGGCCTTTGGGTGAGGAAAAGCTGTATTCAGAATCGGTCATTGACTTGAGACTGCGTAAATCCAGTGTCAATGGACGTCTTGTTTGGGTAATCCGAGATGGCAGGGCTTCTTCAGATCCGGGACGAGCCATGTATATAGCAGATATTACGGATGCAGGGGGCGATGACGTAAATGTCTATTTGGAAGCAGAAAATGTATCCGAAGACTATTTTTTGAATTTGCTGGAGATAATTACGGGCGGTCCGGATATGACTGATAGAATCTCTCTGGTTTCTTCAGGCACTGGTGACAGCTTGGAGGACATAGAGCGAGAGAAACTTCTTCTAGAAAAGGATAAGGAACAGCAAGACAGGGAATCTAAGATGGCGCGGGGAGCGGAAACTATTTTGCAGGATGAATGGTCTGAGGAGTTTGCGGCAGGTTATGGACCGGGGGATATTAAAAAATGGCAGGCCGGTAACAGCTTTTTTGTTCGAGACTTTGTGTGCTTTGATACGCTGCAGCATCAGGGAGAGAAGGCATATAATTTTAAATGTACTTATGAGGTTATCTATCCGTGCGCCCGCAATGATAATAACGGATATGAGGGATTCAGTATTATGTTAACTCGTTATATGCAATTGGAAGAAGATCAGAATGGGGTCTATGTTGAAAAGGGGATACCTTATATTGAGATTGATGAAGATGGAATGCGAAAGGAGATTATGGAGTCTGGTACGAGAATCAGATACGACTCTCCTTCTCAATGTCCATATGTGGCCAAGGTAGAGAAATCTAAAGTTAAAGGTAAGTCGAGGGAAGAAATCAGTTTGCTGCTTCTGAAGAAAATTGTCAGGGAAATGTCTGATCAGGGAAAGGAAACCTATAAGGTATCAAGAGGCACCACCTATCAACAGACACGGGATAGGACTTTTCTTATTACAGAGTATAAAGATCCGCACATTGTGAGGATTAGTAAGACCAGCGATAAGAACAAGTGGATCGTGAAGGGGGACTACAGTTGGAAGTATGTAGGATATACGGATTCTTACGGTTATATGGGTGCAGCTTTTGCCGGATACGGCAGACAGGGATGGATCGTACGTTACGATAAGGACAATCGATTTGTTCTACAGGAAAAAGGGGATTGTTATACGATGGAAACAGTTACGAATTACGAATTGCACAAGTAGAGATTGATGTGATTCGTTGGCCGCGGATAGACCTGGGTTGGTTTCTGCGGCCGTTTTATTTATATATGATATGAACCGCAGACAACTGGCTTGTAAACTGAAAGAGAAAGTATTATAATGAAATTAGCAAAAGATACCTGTTGACTGCGGATGGCAGTCAGGAGTGTGACCATGAGAGAAGAGGAGATATATATGGTTATAGATTTCATGAATCAGCCTATTGCCGCGGCAATTAGAACGGAGCGGGATTTCAGTACGGCGCTGCGTTCTGATGTGGATATGGTTTTTTTACTCCATTCCAATATTATGACAGTAACCCAGTGCGTGAAGGAAATTCACGGTGTCGGTAAAAAAGCCTTTATTCATATTGATTTTTCTGAAGGAATCGGAAAGGACCGGTATGGATTAGAGTATCTGGCAAAGCAGGGCGTGGATGGAATACTTACTACGCGAACGAATATTGTGCGCACCGCCAAGGAGTGCGGATTGATCACGGTACAGCGTTTTTTCATTGTTGATTCACATTCTGTGGGAACTTCAGTAGAATCGATTAAGATATCAAAACCCGACATTATTGAGATTATGCCCGGCATTGCAACGAAGAAAATCAGAGAATTTTCCAGCAAAGTGGATATGCCGATCATTGCGGGCGGTATCATAGAGACGATGGATGAGGTGAGAGCGGCGCTAGAGGCAGGAGCCGCAGTCGTTTCTACTGGAGAAGCCGATCTTTGGAGTATGAAAGTGTAGATTTGGAGGGGAAGTATGAAGATTAAATTTTGTGGCGCGTCATCCGGCGTAACCGGCTCGTGTCATTTACTTACTACTGAAAATCATAAGGTGTTGTTGGACTGTGGGCAGTTTCAGGGTGGCAAAGCACAGGAGACGTTGAATTGGGAACCGTTTCCTTTCGAACCGTCTGAAGTGGAGTGTGTGATTTTAAGTCATGCCCATATCGATCATTGCGGAAGATTGCCGTTGCTGGTTAAGAGAGGATTTACCGGGAAAATTTACTGCACGGACGCAACCGCGGATCTCCTTGAAGTCATGTTGAAGGATAGCGGATTTATCCATGAAAAGGATGCGGAATGGAAAAGCCGCAAGGCTGAGCGGGCAGGAAAACCGCCGGTAGAACCTCTTTATACATATGATGATGCGGTAAAAGCGTTAGAGTATGTAGAGCCGATTCTCTACGATCAGCAGATTCAAATCAACGACGATATGAAAATCGTATTTAACGACGCGGGTCATATTTTGGGTTCGGCTATTACAGAATTATGGGTTAAGGAGGACGACAAGGAGTCTAAAATTGTTTTCTCCGGCGATCTGGGTATGATGAATCGGCCGATTTTACGAGATCCGACTATCATTAAAAAGGCGGACTACGTCATTATGGAAACCACTTATGGAAATCGAAACCATCCGGCGAATGCTACCAGTATTCAGTCATTATTGGAGATCGTTTTGAAAACTACGAAACGAGGCGGGACGGTTGTGATTCCTTCATTTGCTGTCGGACGTACGCAGGAATTGATCTTTGAGTTCAATAAGTTCTATGAAGAACACAGTGAATATAAGCAAGAATTGGAAAACCTGATGGTCTATGTAGACAGTCCTATGGCGACTACGGCTACAGAGGTATTCAGGAAGAACGCTCAGGTTTTTGACGCTGAGACGCGAGAGTACATTTTGAAGGGCGATAATCCTCTGGACTTTAAAAATCTAAGATTTACCAGATCTACAGCAGAATCACAGGCTTTAAATCTGGACAAAACGCCGAAGGTCATCATTTCTGCCAGCGGTATGTGTGAAGCGGGTCGCATACGCCATCATCTGAAGCATAATCTGTGGGACGCGCGATCCAGTGTGATCTTTGTGGGATATCAGGCAGAGGGAACTTTGGGAAAACTGCTTGTTGAGGGTGTTAAGGATATTACTTTGTTTGGTGAAGCTGTGCATGTCAACGCGGAAATTTATAATCTGGAAGGGTTCTCGGGACACGCGGATCAAAACGGCTTATTCACATGGTTAGCTGGATTTCGACAAAAACCAAAACAGGTCTTTCTGGTTCATGGCGAGGAGGATTCAAAAACGGATTTCGGTAAACTGATTGAGGAAAAGTTAGGATATGATCCTGTGGTTGTTTTAGGAAATTCCGAATTCGAACTGGATATGAATACTGCCCGGCTGATCAATTACCAGGAAGCTGAGGAGGAAGGATTAAAGGATGAGGAAATTCAGGATGTTCGGCAACAGATTTCTTCTATCCACAGAGATATTGAGAATATCCTTTATAATACGGATTTGGCGATGGGTCGGAACGTGTCAGAAGAAAAGCTGGTGCGTATCAATAATATTGTTCAGGAACTGGCAAAGGCTACTTTGGTGCTGGGTTCTGTAGTCACTGAGGAAGACCGTTAACGGAGAAATACATTGATGAAAAGCAACGTAATTGTAATAGGAATTGCAGGGGGAACGGGTTCTGGAAAGAGTACTCTGATAAAAAATATTAAGAAGCAGTTCAGCGATGAAATCACCATGCTGAGCCATGATTTTTATTACAAGGCGCACGACGATATGACGTATGATGAGCGGTGCCGTCTGAATTATGATCATCCAGATGCTTTTGATACAGATCTGATGATCGAGCATATTAGAGAGCTGAAGCAATGGAAGACGGTAGAAAGGCCGGTTTATGACTTTACTATACACAACCGGGTGGCGGAGACGATTACGGTGCGCCCCGCGAAGGTAGTAGTGGTAGAGGGTATTTTGATCTTTGAAAACAGGGAGCTTTTAGAACTATTCGACATTAAGGTGTTTGTGGATACTGATGCCGACGTACGAATTATCCGTCGTATTCTGCGCGATGTGCAGGAGCGGGGGCGGACATTGGAATCAGTGGTAACGCAATATTTGACTACCGTGAAATTGATGCATGAGCAATTCGTGGAGCCCAGCAAAAAGAATGCCGATGTTATTGTCCCTGAAGGCGGTTTTAATGTGGTGGCGCTGGATATGCTGAATCAGCGAATACATGCGTTGCTTCATGAGGATGATCAATTCGGAGGACATTGACATGAATGATTTGAGATTGGTAATTTTAGGTTTTGGCAACGCAGGGCAGGCCTTTGCGAGACTATTGTCCGACAAAGAGGATGAAATAAGACGTCTCTACGGGAGGGGCGTAAGGGTCACAGCGATTGTAACTCGTTCAAAAGGTACGATTGTAGATGCGTCCGGCATCGATATTGATAAGGTGTGTGATGACCTGGAGGTTCACGGACATTTTGCCGACAATACACCGGGTTTATGCAGAAAAGAGGCCTTTGACGTTCTGGCAGAAGCTGAGTATGACGCCGTTTGTGAATTGACTCCGCTGAATATCTTTTCGGGACAGCCGGCGATAGATCACATAAGGATGGCCTTTAGCCGAGGAAAACATGTGATCAGCGCTAATAAAGGACCTATCGCTTGGGCGTTTGATGAATTGTCTGCTTTGGCGGCGGAAAAAGGATGTATGTTTTTTTACGAGACTACAGTTATGGATGGAACGCCTGTATTTAATCTGGTAGAGCACACTCTGAAGCTGTGCAGGATTACGAAGGTGTCCGGCATCCTTAACAGCACAACAAATTATATTCTGGAGGAATTAGCGGCAGGAAAGGATTATGAGGATATTCTGGCGGCAGGAAAGAAGCTGGGATTCATTGAAGCAGATCCCTCCATGGATATCGACGGCTATGACGCTGCAGCAAAGGTGACCGCCCTGCTTAACGTACTGATGCACGCACATTTGACACCGGATCAGGTAGAGCGCAAAGGGATTGGAAATATTACGGCACAGGATATTAAAGATGCGGCAGACCGAGGGAAGGTTATCAAGCTGCTTTGCGAAGGCAGCCTGCAGCCGGACGGCAATGTCAGCGCTTGCGTTAAGCCTGTGGAGGTAGACAAAGGTGATATGCTGTCTGCGATAGACAGCACGACTTCGGTAGTATCGATCACCACGGATTTAATGGGGAAGCTGTCTGTCATTGAACATGAGCCGGAGATTGAACAGACTGCTTATGGTATCTTTGGGGATGTTTTGCGGGTGTTGGAAGGAGAAATCTAGGAGAAAACAGAGGCTTTGATATCGAATATGAGAGGAAAAATTACAGAACAGAAATGGTTTATTTATGCGCTGATTCCCATTTGTGCCGTTATGTGGGGATTATCTTTTCTGGGAACATCAGTAACCCTGGATCATCTGGAAGTGATGGAGTTGTTAGCGATGCGGTGGACCGTATCTACCTTGCTATTTCTGGTATTGATTGTTTTCAGAGTAGTAAAGGTCAACTATAAGGGTAAGAACGTCAAAGGCGTTTTACTGGTAGGCATTTTGCAGCCATGCATTTATTCTATCTTTGAAACATTGGGCGTTAAGCATACGACGACATCGGAATCTTCTATCTTCATAGCCACAATTCCTTTGATGGTGCTGGTGATCGGCGCACTGTTTCTTCATAAGAAAAACAGCAAGCGTACGATATTAGCAATATGTATAGCATTTTTGGGAGTTGTTGTTTGCGTAGCGTTTTCACCAGGGTTTTCTCTGGGAGGAAAGGGCATGGGTTACCTGTTTCTGTTGGGCGCTATTATCAGCGGAGCGCTGTATACTTATTCCAGCAGCAAAGCGGCGGCGGAATTTGATGCTATAGAGGTGACCTTTACTATTTCCGCTATGGGAGCGATTTTTTTCAATATGGTCAGCTTTGCTATGGGAAATGGGGTACGTGGTTACGTTCTCTGCTTTACGGATTTCCGGGTGTTGGCAGGCGTATTGTTTCTTGGCATCTGCTGTTCTTGCTTGAGCTACCTGATTTTCAATTTTGTTCTTGGTAAGCTTCCTACAGCCATAGGAACGAACTTAGTCGCTAATTCGGTAACAGCGGTCGGTGTACTTTCAGGTTGTCTGTTCGCAGGAGACCCTTTTGGATGGTATACCGTTATTGGAGTGGGTCTAACTATTTTTGGAATATGTTTAGCTTCTATGGGAGATAAGAATATATAGAATCTTTCAATGAAAACAATTGAGCGATCTACTATCAAGACAATTTACATTTACTCCTTGACAAATCCTGTAAAATATGCTAAAAAGTATGTAGAGGTTTCGGAAAGGGGGAGATCATGTCGAGAGAGTGGCAGCAGAAACGCTATAAACAGTTTGTTTTGCCGGATGCCGTGTATTTCCAATGTATTTGGGCCGTAAGAGACCTGTACAGGATGGAGCAGCGTATTGAGGACTTGCAGGTTGCTTTGGATTCTGAAAATACAAATAGTGTCAGTGATTGTGGTTTTTGCTACGGCGGGGATTCTGCCTGTAATCAAACGGAAAAGGCGGAATTAGATGCACTGAAGCAACGAACTAGCGCTATCCGAGAGGCATTAGATGTTGTTCCTGAAGAATACCGTTCACGCATTTTGAGCAATATTATTCTGAGAACCTCCAGTAGTACATATCCGGGAAAGATGTGGAAATATTGGAAGCAGCGGTTTTTATACATCGTTGCAAAAAAATTAGCCATGTTTTAAAACTGGCACTTGCGTGAGAATGTGAAGTGTGATAAAGTAGTAATAGGTAAAAATGGAAGTATATGAAAAAGAGATCGTTTATGCGATCTCTTTTGCCGTTTCTAAAAGAAAACAGAAAGGAGCAGCGATTGGACAAAGGAAAGAAATTTATTGGTATTTTGCTGATATTGGTCAGCGTAGGAGCTTTGTTTACTTGGGAAAAATGGGGGAAAAACCGTTTTCTCTATGATGAGGTTCTAATTTTGCGGCAGAGTGTGGAGAAAGGCACCGTTATTACAGAAGGCATGTTAGAAAAAAAGAATATGGATATCAGTGATGACGACTGTATCAAAGCGAAGGAGCTGCAGACGGTAATTGGCCGTGAGGCAGCTTTTTTCATACATAAAGACGCGCTGCTTTTCCGGGAGTATTTCCAACCTGAGGGAATGACGGCGGATGAAAAAAGAGACAGATATGTTTTAGGCATACCGTCTGACTGGTTGGCCTCATTGCCAGAATCTTTATCAAAGGGTGACCGCGTATACTTTTATGATGGAGAAAGATTCGTTACATCTGCATTGACCTCGACGGTTAATTTAGAGAACCGCTGTGTGGAAGTGATTGTCAGCAGACAGCAGGCATCAGAGCTTTCTGCACTGGCACGAGACGGCGAAAAGTTGGTTATCATTTACAGCTGACGGAAAGAAGGAATATATGAAAAAAGTTATCGGTTTTTTTGGTGGAGACAGTCAGGTTGGAACGACTATGATTGCACAGGCTGTGGGAGAATGTCTGGTTCAGCGGGGACGTCGAGTTTTGTTAGTTTGCGGCAGTGGAAAATTTGGAGGAGAGTTTTTACATCTCAGCGGGAATCATTCATTAGATGATTTGAAAGCGGGAGTAATCAGCGGAAGAGTCAATCGTGAGGATTTGCTGCAGACCGTAGAGGAAAGTAAAGGCATGTGGGTGTTGCCAGCAGTAAAAAATACTTTGACCGCTAAGTATTTCCCGGAAAATACTTTTCAGATTTTGTTGGATCCATTGGAAGATCAGTTTGAATATATAGTCGTGGACGGCGGACATGACGCGAATTTAGGTTTGACTATATCTGCTTTAAATTTATGCCGGCACAGGTTTTTTGTTATCACACAGCAGAACAAAGCAATACAGCGGTATTTGCAGCTGCAGAAGAATGTATTAGCTCCGTTAGGTTTAAGGGGAGAATTGATTATCAATAAGTATCAGAAGGATCCTTCCCTTTTCCGCAGGAGTGAGATTTTGACGTTGTGTCAGGCAGAGAATAGTTATTGTATCCCTTATGTGGAGTATGGATGGCAGGCGGAAATGGAGGGCAGAACTCTCAGCAGATTTCATAAGTTTGAAAAAGCAGTAGCACGTGTTGTCGAATGTTTTGAACCGAAGGAGGAGAAAAACTTATGGAAGCGGAAAAAGAATTTTGTTTAGAGGCTTATATGAGTAAAGCGTTGAAACAGGAAGAACATCCGGGTAGTGAGATGGATCGCTTTCAGAGAGTTTGCCGCATCGTTGCATCGGAGTTTGACAAGGAGTGGAATGAGACGGACGACGCAGCAAAGAACAGAAAGCTGGAAAAGGAAAAAAAGGCGATTATGGGCGCGGAAGAAGAAATGACATATTATAAAGAAAGGATCAGGGAGATTTTATTGGAAAGGAAATTATCAGAGGAATGGCATCCTCCGTGGTATCCTAATCTCTTTGAAGGAATCTTTGCTGAATTGTACGGTTTGGCCGGACTGGCTCCATGGGCATATGACATGGATGAAAAATATCAATTTTCATCCTCAGCAAAGCTAATCGGAGACAGACTTTATTGTCTTATCGACGGCAAGTCACAGCTGCAACCGCAGAGGATTGACAAACGGCGCAGAGAACAGTTGAAGCGAACCCTGCTTCTGGCGACGCCTTATGAGCGGCTAGAGTATGGATTTCACGAAGTCTATCTTCATAACGGCATTCGTATTACAATATATTCCGGTGATCGCACCAAGGAGGATCAGGACATTATGGTATTCCGAAAGTATATCTTTCAAAATTTGACTTTTCAGCATTTGGCGAAGAAAGGCACGATACCGGTTGAGGCGATTCCCCTGTTTCTTAAGATGATTGATATCGGCTTCAACGTATTGTTTACAGGTCAGGTGCGTTCCGGTAAGACAACCTTTTTGCAAATTTGGCAGAGATACGAGGACAGTACGTTGGAGGGATTAGCTATTGCGACAGATCCTGAGACGCCGTGGCATAAAATTATGCCGGAAGCGCCTATCATGCAATTGGTTGCTGACGGAGAAAAATTATCCTCTATAACGAAATCCTTGCTGCGTGGAGACAATGATTATATCCTCCTGGAGGAAATGAGAGATGCCGCAGCCTTTCGGCTTGCTCTGGACATTACTTCTACAGGAACTGTACGCAGTAAAGCGACTGTCCACGATCAGGATGGTATCAATGTACCTTATAAGATGGCGTCTAAGATAAGAGAAGTATACGGAGGCGACAGTAAGGCGTTGATCGCGCAGGTATATAAGAATTTTGATTATGCTATAGAGCTGACGCAAATGCCGGAAGATAAATCGCGAAAAATCATGAAAGGCATTGTTGAGTATTCCTATGACAGCAGTTTGGATCAGGTAATGGCCAGGCGTGTATGCGTTTATGATTTTGCGGCAGGAAAGTGGCTGTGGAATGAGGAAGGGGGAGGTTGTAAATGTAAAAAATATCCGGAACAGAGAGATAAAATTTTAGAAATGTCAACGATGCTGATGGCGCTGAGCCAGAACGGTAAACTGGAAACAGATAGGGTTGTGTATCCATCATATTATAATGCTGGATGCGGAAAGGGGTAGACAGCATGGATGTGGCAATGTTGATTTATATTATGTACTTTTGCGGCGTAGCCCTTTGGCAGTATGGATCTCTAGACGGATTTTGCAGCATAATTCGGAACAGACTGTCGATTAGACGCAGTTTGAAAGCATTGACAGACGACAGGGAATTGAAAGTGAGGAATTCCTGGTGTATGCATTTAAAGCTGCTGATAGAAGGCGCAGATGCACAGCGCTTTTTTTCTACGCCGGAGCAGCTGCAAATTATCAGCTGCATCTGTGGTTTTGGAGCGGCCGTAGCTGCAGCTATGGTGGAAGACACGGCTATGGCCATAATCTGTGGCGCTTTTGCCGCTGCAATGCCCTATTGTATCTTGCAGGCCAGGTTATACGGAAGGCGAGTGGCGCGATCCAGAGAAGGAGACATCTTAGTGCAGGAAATTTTGAATAACTATAAGATATACGATTACAACATGAAAGAGGCTATTGAAGTGACTGCAGCATCGATGGAGGAAGCGCCTCAGGTGCGCAGACTAATTCTCCAATTGGCAAAGGGCCTGCAGCGAGCAGTGACCAAAGAGGAGGTAGAAGGACTTTTGTCGGTATTTCGTTATTCTTTAGATACGGCTTGGGGCAATGTTTTGGCTGTCAATATTTTCTTTAGCTATATGTATGGTATTAGAGTAGATACGGCTATGGAAGATCTGTTGGCAGGGATTGTAAAGAGTCGCCAGGTGGTGGAGTATGGAAAGAGAGAAAATAATGAGGCGCGATTGATACTAAAATATCTGGCGCCAATTAGTTTTCTGCTCTCTATAGTCGGAGCCTGCCGTTATTTTGACTTTACACTGGCAAAGTTTCTGTATTATCAGTTGGGAACGGCGCTGGGACTGAAATGGTTGATAATCATGCTTATGCTGTATGGAATAGGAGTTCTGATTAGTGTTTTTTTCTCCAGGGAGAAAATGGATATATGAATAGAAATAATAAGGAGGAAACGTTATGAAAATACGTACGACCTTGCGATTTCGTTTACTCCGCCTTGCAGGCTATGGCAGACATATGCCGCTGATACGTCTCACGGCAACAGAGAAAGGCGGAAAGAGGCTAGAAGCTTTCTGGAAAAAGCTGCAGAGGGATAGGCTAGAGCGTGAAATCTTTAACAGCTGCATAGTATTGAAAAATCTGTCCATTGTGCATCAGGGACAGCCTATGTCCTGCGATTTTATCCTGGAGCAGTTGATGGAATGCAGTCGGCCGCTGAGCAATGTTTATGCTGATATGTTGTCACTTTACCGGAATGGAGGAGGTGACGATGCTTTCGATATTCTTTATGAAAAGGTACCGGTGAAGGCAGCAAAGCATTTTTCTTTCATCCTATCGAGAATTGATAAACTTGATCCGGCGGAATTGATCAGTCAGATGACGGCGTTTGAGGAAACATTTGCAGCCGAAAGGGTAACCAGGGGCATGCGGAGAGCGGAACAGAGGAGCCTGATTACTACGGTAGCTGCAACAGCTACCGTTTTCGCGATCCTATTAAATTTTACTGTTGTAGTTGTATTTATGGATGCCATGCGCCTGTTGGGCAGGGCATTTTGAAATTAGAGTGAGAGGTGAAAACATGAAAAATCTTATTATCATTATCGGAACAATCCTGCTGGGAGTAATCATTGTCAACACCATGGTTCTGGGCGACAGTGACACATCGCTGCAGGGAGCGGCGCAGAATTTAGTTGAGAATGGAATAGAGAGTATCGATTCTATGACGATTGGAGAATAGAGATGAAGGATTTAATCATAATTGTGGGAACAATTTTATTGGCCTGTATTCTTTTCTCTATGATCGCAGGCGATAAGGATAGTTTGAAAAGTGCGTCAGGCAAGTGGTTTGAGAAGTCCATAGAAAGAATGTATCAGGAGCGGTAACGGAATATGAAAAATTTGATTACGGCTATGGCTTGTATAATGGTGCTGCTTGTGATTATTTTGCAGTTTACACAGAGTCAGACGATATATAATCGCCTTATGGCAGCAGATCAGGCGGTGAATTGTTTTCGGGAAATGATTCGGGAGGAGGGGTGCGTTTCAGAAAAAGAAAAAGTATGGCTGCAAAATGAACTAGGAAAGATTTTGCACTGCAAAGCTGATCAGGTACAGGTCAATGGAACAGGTCATCCTCTGCATCGGGGAGAACTCATTAGCTATCACGTTAAAGCGCCTGTTTCGCGGGTTATTCTGATGCCGGGGTTTTGGAATATTGATCAAGAAAATAATTCCTTTGATTATGAACTAAATCAGTATGCTGTCAGTACATATCCAGGGAGGTCAGAATGAAGAATTTGATTATTACGATGAGCGCTGTGATCTTCATCTTCACTTCTATGGGCTGGCAGCGTCAGTTGAATACAGCTGTCTGGCATCAACAAATGCTGCAGACGGCTGCTGACGAGGCAGCGGCGGCAGTCGTTATCAGTCTGGGTGATCAGGGTATTATTGCGCAAAACGCCGATGCAGACCAAAAAGCGCATGTAATAGCAAAAAAAATGGTACAAATGAACTTGGTGGTGCATGGAGGTGATAAGACAGAACTGGAGGTCAATGTGAGCATTGTGGAGGATGACATACAGCTATCCCATGTTGTGGTTACAGTACAGTATAAAGGCTTGCAGGTGGAGGCAAGCCGTATGTGTGGGATCTATTGAAATGACGCAGCGCTTATAGTATAATATGGATAATAAACTGCGTTATGTGAATGTTGCTGCACAGAACAAAGAAAGAGGTGATATCATGATAAAGGATATTCTGAAGCTTGGAAATCCACAGCTTTACGTAGTCTGTACAGAATATAATAAAGAGAACATTAAAGAAATCGAAGAAGTTGTTCACGACCTGCACGATACGATGATGGAGTATAAAAGGGTATATGGTGCGGGCCGCGCCATTGCAGCGCCTCAGATCGGTGTTCAGAAAAGATTGTTATACATGTATGTTGACAAGCCGGTAGTATTTATTAATCCAGTATTACACTTTCCCGGCGATGAAAAAATGATCGTTATGGATGACTGCATGTCCTTTCCGGGCCTGTTAGTTAAGGTTGAACGATATCATGAGTGTGAGATTGAATACTTTGATATGGAGTGGAAAAGAAAGAAAATGCAGTTATCTGGTGATCTCGCAGAACTGATTCAACATGAATATGATCATTTGGATGGTATACTGGCTACAATGCGCGCTATAGATAGGAAATCTTTCTTTTATGGCGATATCAATGACTACAGATAAAAATAATTGAGAAAAATATCACAAAATTTTTAACAAGGACTGCTTTACGTGTTTGCTGCACGAGGAGCAGTCTTTTCATATATTTATCGGGAATATGAAAAGGAGAGAAGATGAAGAATTATGAAGATTTTAAAGCCGTCCTGGAAACAGAAATGCTGCACTATCTGCCTGAACAGTTCAAAAATTATCGGGTGCAAACGGAATATGTGCCCAAAGTTAATGGATTTTTGGACGCACTGAGTATTATGCCGCCAGAAGGTTGCGGCGCTGCGCCTACACTGTATTTTGCAGATCTATATGCATATTATTTGAAATGTCAGAGCATGGAGCAGGTGTTGTGTTGTGCTGCTAAAGTGTATTTGCGTGGTATGAATTATTTAGACGAAGTGAATCTGGAGAGGCAGTTAGAGGAAGAACCTCCGCAAATTGTTTATAGTTTGGTTGGCGCGTCGATAAATCAGGAGCTTGCAGAGATCGTACCATACAGGTTATATTTGGATATGATGATAATTTATCGATTGATGACGGAAGACGGACAGGGAGGCTTTAACAGTGCGATTATTTCTAATGATATTATGGAGGAACTTCAGATGACTGAAGATGAACTGTATACGATAGCAGCAGAGAATACGCCGAAGCTAATGCCTTTGAGTATACGGAAAATTGAAGATGCTTTTTATTGTATGAGTAATCAGTATAATCGATTGGGAGCGGCAAGCATTCTTTACGAAGATGGTTTGAGAAAAATGGCAGATTTTCTGGAAGACGATCTATATATTTTGCCTGCGTCGATTCATGAAGTATTTCTCATGCCGGCCAGTGAATGCAACCTGAGGATACTGGGACAGGCTGTAAGAACTGCCAACCGGGAGATTGTTCAGAAAAGCGAAGTATTGACAGACAGCGTTTACTATTACAATTGGCTGTCAGATGAAGTGGAAATAGCGTCAGAGCGTAAAATTAACTGAATGGCGCTGCATTGAAATATAAACTAAAAAAAGTCGCGAATCATAATGAGGTGATTCGCGGCTTCTTTTGCACAATAAAATTATTCGTGGCATTTGCCGTTGCCGCAGCTGTGACCTTCTTCATGATGGTGGCAGGAATGACCCTCTCCGTGACCATGATGATCGCAAGTGGCGCTTTCATTATATTGAAGTGTTCCGGCAAGCAAAGACTCTACAGCAGCGTCTGCGTCGCCGGAGACGCCGGCAAAGAGACGGATGCCGATTTGCGCCAGAGCTGTTTGCGCACCGCCGCCGATACCGCCGCAGATAAGCATTTCAGCTCCTAAATTCTGCAGAAAACCGGCAAGGGCACCGTGTCCGCTGCCTGCAGCGTTAACTACTTCAGAGGAAATAATTTTTCCATCTTCTACCGAATAAACTTTGAAATTTTGACAATGTCCAAAATGCTGGAAAATCTGCCCATTGTCATAAGTGACTGCAATTTTCATATTTGTGTTCTCCTTTTCAATAGATGCTGTTTTTTTATGCTCATGAGAGAAGTCGTAACTTCCGCCTTCGATGAGAAGCTGCTTTTCATTAACCAGAGCATCAGCGACCTTGAAGCGTGCGGCTTCGTAGATACCAGTAATCGTAGGACGGGATACTTCCATGCGTGCGGCGCATTCTTCCTGAGTTAATTTCAGATAATCAATGAGGCGGAGCGTTTCATATTCTTCCACGGTCATGATGACCTGTCCGCAGCATTGACCCTGCTTGCATCCCAGAGGAACAAAGCCCTCACTGCCGGGTAAAGCGCTTACGATACGGTTTTTACGAGGTCTTGCCATTACGACATCTCCTTTCTTGACATATGTTAATAATAGTATACGGCAGTTTTGAACATATGTCAAGAATAAAAAAGAATTTTTAAAAAAACATAAAATACTAGACGATTTTATGATATTCTACAAAAAAAAAAATGAGAGATGATGCTATACTGATGATACAAAAGAAAAGGAGAGGATAGACGCAATGTTTCAGTTGAAAGTTTTAAGCAGAGAAGTAACAGAGCAGGTTCTGCAGATGCCGGAGGTTATCAGCACGGTAGAAGAAGTTTATCGATTGAAAGCACAGGGGGATACCACTGTATTTCCATTAGTATTTCATGAATTCGAACCTGGTGTTGCCGATATGGATATTAAATCCGGATGGCTAAAGGGCAGTGACATTTTCGGTTTGAAAGTAGTGTCCTGGTTTGGAGAAAATACAAAGAAAGAATTGCCGGCGTTGATTGGCACAATTCTGGTTATGGATGCTAAAACCGGTGCTCCGCAGGGAATTCTGGACGGCAGTCATATTACAGGTATCAGAACCGGCGCAGCGGGTGCAATCGGAGCGAAGCTGCTGGCACGACCAGACGCGAAAAATTTGCTTGTAGTGGGCGCGGGGCATGTAGCAACCTTTCAGATTGCGGCCATGCTGACACTCTTTACGGAGTTGGAAAATATCAGAGTTTATGATGGCTTAAGTCAGGAAAATGCAGAACGTTTTGCAACATCTATGCCTCAGGTTTTGCGGGATAGCTTTCATATAGATTCAGGACAGGTAGCATTCCAGGCAGTAAAGGATCTGGCCGCAGATACCGCAAACAGTGATATTATCATTACGGTCACGCCTTCTCATGAACCGATCATTATGAAGGAGTGGGTAAAGCCGGGAACGCATTTTAGCTGCATTGGAAGCGATATGAGCGGTAAAGAAGAAATTGATCCTCAGATATTTGCAGACGCCAGAGTGTTTACAGATGATACGCCACAGTGTATCAACGTGGGTGAGATTGAACTTCCAATAAAGCAAGGCATCTTACGGAAAGAGGATATCGCTGGGGAGATTGGTGAGATTTTGACAGGACAGACAGCAGGCAGACAGAACGATGAGCAGATTACAGTTTTTGATGCAACCGGTACGGCTCTTTTGGATTTGTTAACTGCGAAATTAGCGCTGAAAAAAGCCAGCGAGTTAGATTTGGGAGAAACAGTAAATTTATAAGGAAAGGAAGATAATCAGTATGAAGATTAAAACATTTAAAGTAGAGAGATGGATGAACGAATATGAAGACGACGCCGTCTATAATCTGGGTGAAACCTGTGTAGATTCTATTACGATTAAAGAGCTGCTGGAGTTATGTGGAAAGGATGTAACAGGCTATATGACAGAATTGGCTGAAACTCGTTTATCTTATGGCCACATCTTTGGTTCGCCGGAGTACCTGGAAGGGGTTGCAAATTTGTATCAGGATTTGAAGCCGACGCAGGTTATTCCTACGCATGGAGCTATTGGCGCTAATAATCAGATTATCACAACACTGATCGGCCCTGAAGATAATATGGTTTCGGTAATGCCGACTTATCAGCAGCATTACTCTATTCCAGAATCCATTGGCGCGGACGTGCGCATTTTGCAGTTGACCTTGGAGGACGATTATCTTCCAAATCTGGAAGTTCTGCGTTCTCTGGTTGATGAAAATACGAAGATGATTACGATCAACAACCCGAACAATCCGACAGGCTCATGGATTCCTGTAGATCAAATGAAGGAGATCATTGAGATTGCTAAGAGTGTAGACGCGTATGTACTTTGTGATGAGGTTTACAGAGGGATTGCGGAGGATGAAAGATACATGGAATCTATCGTGGATCTTTATGATAAGGGTATTTCCGTTGGAAGTATGTCTAAGGTTTTCTCTATGGCAGGAGTACGTATGGGTTGGATTGCAACAAAGAGTGAGGAGGTACTGCATCAGTGTCACGAGCGCAGAGATTATGATACCATCAGCTGCGGTGTTATCGATGACAAATTAGCAGCGCTGGCGCTCGCTAACAAGGAAAAAATATTTGCCAGAAATCGTGCTATTTTAAATAAAAACCGCGCGATTCTGGATCAGTGGGTACAGGAAACACCAGAGGTTAGATATTTGAAACCTGTGGCAGGCACTACGGCGCTGGTTTATTATGATAAGGATATTCCGTCTTATGATCTGTGCGTTAGATTGATCAAGGAGAAGGGAGTTCTTTTCACACCAGGTGAGTGCTTTGAGATGGAAGGAGCAGTGAGAATCGGATACGCGTATGATTCTAAAACGTTGAGAGAAGGACTTGAAAAATTTACAGAATTTCTTAGAGAACTTTAATCACTTTTGTAGTATAATAAAGCCAGGTATGGATTTTGAGCCGCACCTGGCTTTTTAAAGTGGATGGATAGCAGGAAAAGAAGGAGGCGTATATGGCGCTGAAGGTAAAGGATATCCTGCAGCTGCAGAGTTTGCAGGGGATGAAGCTGGTTTCCGGGGAGAGGGGTTTGGAGAGAGCCGTGTGTTCTGCTGGCATCGCGGACTACGAATTTGCTTCGGAAATTGAATATGATAACGACATGCCTTTTGATAAAGATAGTTTTATTATCTCCAGTCTACTATTCGCGAAGAATGATGAGAAAAAAATCATGGAGGCTGTACGAAAGCTCTATGAAATGGGAACGTCAGCTTTTGCATATAAGGATATTATTTATGGACAGCTTCCGCAGGAGGTAGTTAAATTTTCTAACGACAAAAATTTTCCAATATTTGCGTTCGGTCAAAATGTGTATTTTGAGAATATCATCTATGAGATTATGGATGCGGTACAGCAGGAGGATACTCTTATTTTGGCAGAACAGAATATCTTGAAGATGATAGAATACCAATTACCCAAAGAAGAAGTAACCAGTATCAGTAAAAGTATTTCTCTTTTTTTTAAAGAATATGCTATGGCGGTTTATGTGAGTCCGCCGCCAGACGGTGAGAAATTAGACGTACGCCGTATTTTACGCAGCTTTTATTTGAATAAAGGATTGAAAAACAAGTGTATACTTTGTCGTTATCGAAAAGGATTGTTCATAATTCTGACCAGCGCTTTTTCGCAACCGGAGAAGTTTGAAGTTATCCTGAACGAAGCCATGGAAAGCCTGTCTATTGATGAAGAAAAGGTGTGGGTATGTCGCAGTAATGTTCACCGGTCCTATGATCAGCTGGATCTTTGTCTTCGTGAAGGTTGGCATACTTACGCGGCTAGCGTTATTGACGGCAGGCCATATGAGGGTTATCATCAAATTGGCATGTTCCGATACCTCATTCCATTATCAGGGAATTTTGCCATGCAGCAATTTGCAGACGATCTGATGACTCCGTTGTTAGATAAGGAAGAATTCCTTCATACTTGTCTGACTTTCGTGCATAATAAAGGAGATTTGAACGCGACAGCCTACGACTGTGCCTGCCATCCCAATACGATCCGTTACAGGCTTTCTAAGGTTAAGGAAATGACAGGTTTGGAATCGAAGACAGAAGCTGAGTTTTATGCGGAGCTTTCAGCGGCAGTACGGCTCTATTTGCTAAAAGAGCAAGCTGGATTATAATAAACGCCGGGCGGTATTTTTGTATAGCGCCCGGTGTTTTACTTTGAGTAGGAAAACGTTTTTTATTTTATAGATTTGATCTTGATGTCGCTGATCCGGTCAGCGGCTTTTCCGATTTTGTTGGCCAGCTTATTGAGGTCTTTGGCGAATTCTCGCTGCATAATTACATCTTTCAGGGTGATTTCCTGAAATTCCAGATCCGCGATGCCTTCCCAGTACAGGCGCTTTACCTGATTTTCGTTCTTCTTCGCCTTGACCAGATCGTCCCAGAAGTGTTCGATCCGGTCGTGTGCCCATTCGTTCATGGCGCAGGTCAGATTGTAGATAGACGCGTCGATCAGCTGGATGATTTCCAGATTTTTATCCGTCGGCTGGTATTGGAAGAAGACGAGAAAATCCTTTAGATCCTTGATCTTATCTGTAATGTCGTCGATGGAGCGGGACAGGGCGAAGATGTCGTGGCGGTCTAAAGGTGTGATAAAGGAGTTTTCGACGTAGTCGATAAGACTTCTGCGAACCTTATCAGCGTCCTTTTCACAGTGTTCAATCTGCTCCGCCAGGTCTTCTTCCTGGGTATCAATGTATTTTAAGAGCAGGGAAATACTTCTGGATGTGATTTCACATTGACGTGAAAGCATGTAGTAGAAGTTGGGCTGTTCCTGTTTTTTAAAAAAGCTTTTTTTAGCCATGGTGCTTCTCCTTTCGTTTCTTTATATAAGTTGAAAAAGCCAGCATATGAGACCGCCGATCAGAGCGGAAACCGGGATGGTGATCAGCCATGCCAGCAGAATTTTTTTTGTGACGGTCCAGTTGACTGCCTTAGGCGTATTGCTGGCGCCTACGCCCATCACGGAGGAGGTTACTACCTGCGTTGCGCTGATGGGAAGTCCGGTGACGTTGGCGAGCATGACGACGAAGATCGTAGACAGCTGAGAGGCAAAGGAATTCTGTATGTCGATTTTGCAGATATCCATGCCTACGGTTTTGATCATATTGTAGCCGCCGGTCATGGTGCCGACAGCGAGGGCGCAGGAGGCGGATAGAATGAGCCAAAGGGGAATTGTCACATCTGTATGATGGAAAGCGGCAAGGCCGATGGCGATAAGCCCCATTACCTTCTGTGCGTCGTTGCTGCCGTAGCAGAAAGCCAGAAAGAAGCTGCTGGCTTTATGGAGCAGCTGGATGCGCCTGTTCCAGACGATGGTACCGTTTCGAAGAAGCCAGCCAAGAAGGCGCAGGAACAGGTAGCCAGCCGCGAATCCCAGAACAGGAGACAGCAGCATGGCGGCGATCACTTTGATCATGATAGAGTTCCATTGTATGTAAGGAAGTCCGTAGGCACAGATGCCGCTGCCGATCATCGCGCCGATCATGGAATGAGAAGCGCTGGAGGGAAGCTTCAGGACCCAGGTGAGCACGTTCCAGAGCAGGCTGCCGGTAAAGGCGGCGGCAACAAAGGCGTAGCAAAGGGACCTGGAACCGGAGAGAACGGGTCGGATATCGATAATATTTTCTGAAATGGTATAAGCTACGGCTGTACCGAGAGCGACAGCGCCCAGAAAGTTGGCAACGCCTGCGATAAACACTGCTTTGGAAGGAGCGAGCAGGCGTGAGGAAATGGTGGTGGCGACCACCGTGCCGCCGTCATGCATGCCATTGATATAGCCGAAAATAAGACCAATGATGATCATATAGTAAAACATTTCTGTACTCCTGTGATTTAGTTTTAGAACCATTATATATGCAGATCAAAGGCGGTATCTTTTCATTTTCTATAAAAAAGTCATAAAGTTTTTGAAATTATCAAAGAGAACATTATAAGAAAATTGCTATAATATCCACAAGCTAAAAGCTGTACGAACTTATCGTTATAAGGAGATCTAGAAAAATGAAAGAAAAAGTAAAAAAATTGAAACCTGCAAGGGTGAAGAGAAAGCCAAACATGTTTGAGGCGCTTTCTGCAGTTATCGTATTATTGGTTATCTTTTTCTTTGGTTCTCTGGCAGATCTGTCAGCGCCGGCTTTGATCGGCATAGCAGTAGGCTATGTGGTTTTTATCGGTTGGCGCTGTGGTTATAGCTGGGAGGACATGGAGGGATATACCGCGGAAAAGATCAAGTCTGCAGCCCCTGCAATGTCTGTATTGCTGGCAGTGGGATTTTTATTGGGTGCATGGATGTATTCAGGAACGATTCCTATGTTTATCTATTACGGCGTGCAATTGGTCAGCGAGAAGTGGATTTTAGTTTCTGCTTTTGCATTGTGTGCAATTTTCTCAACCTGTACAGGAACATCATGGGGTTCAGCAGCAACGGCAGGTATTGCCATGATGGGTATCGCAACGGCTATGCCGAATGTAAATATCGCTACTGTAGCCGGCGCTTGCTATACAGGGGCAATCTTTGGAGATAAGCTTTCTCCGCTGTCAGATACTACGATTCTTGCCGCATTGTCGACCAAAAATGACATCTTTGATCATATTAAGCATATGTCTAAGACAGTGATTCCGGCTGCTGTTATCGGCATTATCATCTATGTTATCATGGGCATCAGTACAAAGTCAACTGGAAATGGTTTACCGGAAAACACACTGCAGCTGCTTGATACATTAGACGCCGCGTTCCATTGGAATATCATCGTTCTGATTCCGCTGGTGATCGTTATATACGGCGCTATTACAAAGAAACCGTCCACGGTTATTATGATGATATCGGCCATGGTAGCCCTGCTTATCGGTCTTTTCTATCAGGGCTTTGACTTATCTGATGGTGTCAGCGCTCTTTATGGCGGATTCAATCTGGAAATGGTAGAACATGCAAGAGAGGGATTCAGCGCTGCTGACGCAGGAGAGGACGCTATGAAGCTACTGAACCGCGGCGGTCTTTCTGCAATGTTGAAATCGTTTATCCTTATTTATATTTGCTTCTATTTTGCCGGAATTATGGAGCAGATCGGCGCGATTGAAGTTTTATTAGGAAAACTTTTAGCTGCTCTAAAGACAAGATTTACTCTGATTCTTGCAACTTCAATCTCTGTTATAATATTAGTCGCTATCGGAGGAAGTTCCTCATTAGCGCTGATTTTAACAGGTGAAATGTATAATGAAAAGTATAAGGAAATGGGACTTTCTACACTGAACTTGTCCAGAACGATGGAAGACTTCGGTACTGGTATGGCAGGATTCATTCCATGGTCAGGCTCCGGTGTATATTATCCGTCAGTATTGGGTGTATCTATTGGCGCGTATCTGCCGTATTGCTTCATGAGCTATGCTGTATGGATACTGGCTTATGTTTATGCTGCTACTGGTATTTGCATCAAGCCTCTTGAGGAAGAAGTTTCTACTGAAGGGAGCGAAGCGTAAATGATATCCGATATGCATGTGCATACAAGATGGTCCAGCGATTCTAAAGTACCTGTGGAAATGCAGATTCAGCGAGGAATCGAATTGGGTATGAAACAGATTTGCATCACAGATCATCAGGACTATGACGCACCAGTTTTTCCACCGGATTTCTTTACCTTTCTTTTGGATGATAAGGGTGATGATGATACGATCACAGCATATCTGACTGATCTGGCTTGCCTGCGTGAACGATATGCGGACAAGATTGAGGTGCTATTCGGGATAGAATTGGGTATTCAACCGCACCTTACTGAGAAATTAAACCAGGTAGCAGCGAGATTTCCCTTTGATTATATCATCGGGTCCACTCACACCTTTCAGAAGATGGATGCGGAAGATGCCAGACATTACGAAGGCATAGATATTGAGACCGCTGTTCGCCGGTACTTTGAGGACGAGCTCGTGAACGTGAGAGGCTTTCGGAGCTTTGACGCGGCGGGGCATATGGACTTTGTTCTCAGATACGGACCGGGAGCAGCAGAAACGTTTACATACGCTAAATATGGAGATATTATCGATGAGATTCTAAAGGAATTGATTCAGTCTGGAAGAGGTATTGAGTGTAATACTTCCAAGTTCAAAGCGAAGAATATGATAAATCCTAATCGCAGCATTATAAAACGATATTGTGAATTAGGCGGAGAGATTATCACGTTCGGATCGGATGCCCATGTATCGGAACGTTTGGGCGAGGGATTCCGCGAAGCGGGAGAAATTGTGAAGGAATGCGGCTTGAAGTATTATGCGGTATTTAGAAATCATAAGCCTGATTTCTATAAAATATAGCGTAAATACGGAGGATGTTTCAAAAGAGACATCCTCTTTTACTGCTTGTATGATAGAGACAATCTTGCATTTTAATGAGAGTGGGGTTATACTTAAAACAACGAATGAAAGGAAGCTGGAAGATGGTAAAACAGAAAACATATAAAAGGATTTTCTGCCTGATATTGATTCTCGTCTTGATAGGAACTATGCTGCCCTATGTTGCTGCGGAGGAAAAAAATAGCGGACACTGCGGCATAAAAATAGAAATTGTAAACAGTTGGCAGAATGATACGGAATTTTTTGTCCAATATGCAGTAAAGCTGCAAAGCGGAAATGAACAGGTTTCCGGATGGCGTTTGCAGATTGATTTTGATTGTGACATCGTATTATCCGGCAGTTGGAATGGAAGGTATACCATAAATGAAAAAGCTTTAACGGTTCAGCCAGAAAGCTATAATGAGCAAATCACTGCAGGCGGCAGTGAAGCTCTTGGATTTATTGTCAAAGGGAGGAATGCGCCGCGTTGGCGGGCCGCAACGTTAATCGTGGATGCTAATGGGAGCGAGACTACCTTTACAATCAAACAGGGAGGATCCGTGGAGGTTCCGGAAGATCAGATTACGACGCCGCCGACAGTTGAACCCCCTGCGTCTACAGTACCTTCTGAAGGGGAAAATGAGATTTCCAGCGGGAAAACACCGGTTGCAAAATACGGGCAGCTGCAAGTAAAAGGAACAAAATTAACCGGCAAAGGTGGAAAGGAAATAGCGCTGAAGGGCGTCAGCACGCACGGTATCAACTGGTATCCCGAATATGTTAACAAAACAGCTTTTAAAACCTTGCGAGATCAGTGGGGTGTTAATTGTATCCGGTTGGCTATGTACACGGAGGAATATAACGGTTACTGCAGCGGCGGGAGCACGAAAGAATTGAGGAAGCTTGTAAACAGGGGCGTGAAGGATGCCACAGATTTAGGCATGTATGTGGTTATCGACTGGCATATTTTGAGCGACGGTAATCCGAAGCGCCATCAAAAGCAGGCTGTTGCCTTTTTCAGAGAAATGGCAAAGAAATATAAAAATCAGAAGAATGTGATTTATGAGATCTGTAATGAGCCAAATGGCGGAACGCAGTGGAAAGACGTCAAGTCCTATGCCAAACAGGTTATCAAGGCGATTCGAACCTATGACAAGAAAAATCTGATTTTGGTAGGTACGCCTACATGGTCACAGGATGTGGATACGGCGGCAAGAAGTCCCATCAAGGGATATTCTAACGTGATGTATGCGTTCCATTTCTATGCAGCCACACACGGCAAGGCCTATCGAGATAAAGTGCGGCAGGCGCTGGACGCGGGACTTCCTGTATTTGTCAGTGAATTCAGTATTTGTGAGAGCTCCGGCAGCGGAAGAATCGATAAGATTGAAGCAAACCGGTGGATGAAATTTTTAAAGAAGAATAAGATAAGTTACGTGTGCTGGAATCTGTCTAATAAGAAGGAAAGCAGTTCTCTGTTAAAGAGCAGTTGTAAAAAGACAGGTAAATTTAAAAATGCAGATTTATCCGTCACAGGTAAATGGTATCGGGATGTATAGAGACAACAATTATCATAAAGAAACTGAAGGATGAAAGGAGATGTTATTTGAATATGAAAAGGTTGATATGCAAAGAGGATTTCTGGGAATTGTTTCCCGATTGCAAGATTGGTATTGTAGTTTGCAAGGGTATGGAAAACATATACAGAGATGACGAGACTGAATATGAGAAAATGATTCGCGATAGTGAAAAGGAAGCGCTTACGTTTTTAACTGAACCGAATTTTGCCGATAACAGGGTCATCAGGGTTTGGCGTGAGGCTTATATGAAATTCAAGACGAAGAAGGGCGCCAGATGCGCCATCGAAGCTTTGATGAAGCGAATTTCTAAAGAAAATCATTTAGGCACAATCAATCCGATTGTAGATATTTATAACAGCGTATCTCTATCTCATGCTATGCCATGCGGTGGGGAAGATTTAGATACTGTAGAGGGGGATATTCTTCTTACCAAGGCAGCCGGAGACGAATCGTTTTTTGTTATTGGCAGCGACGAGAACGAGCCGCCGTTTCCGGGGGAATTGGTTTATAAGGATGACGCGGGCGTTCTGTGTCGCTGTTGGACCTGGAGGGAATCAAAGCGCACCATGTTGACAGAGAACACGAAAAACGCTATGCTGTGCTGCGAATTGGTAGACGCACAGAGATATGATACATTTGTAGATGTACTTGCGTGTCTGAAACGGGAAGTAGAAGCTCGCCTGGGCGCGCAATGTGAGATCAGGATTCTGGACAGAGAACATCCAGAAGTTGATTTGCTGTAGATGATTTCTCGGGAACGAAGAAAAAGCTGCACTTAAATCGTTGTGATTTGAAGTGCAGCTTTTATAATACGCCGTAATTCTTTTACCAGAGCCCTTGTATATGTTGAAGAATCAGACTGACGCCGGTAATGCCGATCCAGCAGCAGAGCCCCATGATCAGAGGTTTGCCGCCTGTCCTAACCAATTTAACGATATCAGTATTTAATCCGATAGCGGCCATGGCCAGAACGATGAAGAATTTGGATAATTCCTTGACAGGAGCAAAGATGTCAGAGGAAATTCCATTAGAGACGGCGATGGTAGTAATAATAGAGGCAGCGATGAAGTACAGGATGAAGAAAGGGAAGATGGACTTCATGCTCACCTTTTTTCCGTCTTCTATACTGTTTTGCTTTTTCGTGCGCCAGAATGCCAGAACCAGAGTGATGGGAATGATCGCCAGCGTTCTGGTAAGTTTGACGGTGACAGCCTTGTCCAACGTTGCGGAACCCAGATTGAACATACTATCCCAGGTAGAAGCACATGCTGTAACGGAAGACGTATCGTTGACGGCTGTTCCCGCGAAAATTCCGAATGCTTCTCCAGACGTGGTATCGAACCCGATTGCATTGCCAAAGGCAGGAAAGACAATCGCGGCCACTACATTGAAGAAGAAAATAATCGAAATAGCCTGTGCAACTTCTTCGTCATCGGCGTCGATAACCGGCGCTGTGGCGGCAATCGCAGAACCGCCGCAGATGGAGGAGCCTACGCCTACTAATGTTGAGATGTTAGAGGGAATATGCATAGCTTTGTGCAAAATGAAAGCAATAATCAGCGATGTTGCGATAGTGCATACGATAATCGGTAAGGATTGCTTTCCGGTTTCTACGATAACATTCAGGTTGAGCCCAAATCCAAGTAAGATAACCGCCCATTGCAGAATTTTTTTCGATGTGAATTTAATACCAGCTTCGAAAGACCCCTTTTCTTTAAAAAAGATTGTGACGATCATACCTGCAAGAATTGCAATGACGGCGCCGCCGATGATGGGAAAGGCTTTTCCCAGAAACCAGGACGGAATAGCGATTGCCAGACACAGCAGTAATCCTTTTCGGTTTTTATTGATAAATTCCATAATAGAACCTCCAGAAATAATTGATAACCAGGTTATTATATATTAAAAAGGGCCGCTTCGCAAGAGCAGCCTTTCTCTTATTTTTGGAATTTTTGTCCGTTTAATTATTTTTTGATTTGAGTAAATCTCGAATTTCCGTAAGCAGTGCGATATCCGCGGGAGTTTCAGGTTCAGCTTCAGACGGCTTATCTTCCTTCTTTTTCATAAAGTTGTTGAAAACTTTCATCATAGAGAAGATTACCAACGCGGTGAGCAGGAATACAATAATAGCCTGTATGAAATTTCCGACCATGATTTTAGCGCTACCGACGGTTATAACGATATTGGTGAAATCCAGTCCACCGATGACGATGCCCAGGATTGGCGTTATGATATCACCGACGAGGGAGTTAACTATGGCGGTAAAAGCGCCGCCGATAATAATCCCGATAGCCATGCTCATAACATCTCCGCGTGCGATGAATTCTTTAAATTCGGATAAAAATTTTTTCATTAGAACATTTCCTCCTTGGCTTGTACGAATAGGGTTAGTATTATATTAGCGGTATTTTTCTCAAATGGCAATAAGAAATTTCGTTTTAAGAAGTATTTTTATTGAAATTGATTTCGAGCTGGGTTATACTCGAAATATATGTTGATATGCCTCTGCACGCGGAAAAGGGCATTTGGCATAGACTTATGAAAATGGAGGAAAGAAGATGTTGGAAGTAGGCGTTAAGGGCAGACAGGAAATAGTGGTGACAGAGGAGAATACGGCTAAAACGTTGGGAAGCGGTCTTTTGGATGTGTTTGCGACACCGGCTATGATCGCTTTGATGGAAGGTACGGCCTGGAAGAGCGTGGCGGATCAGCTTGCTGAAGGAGAAGGTACTGTAGGTACGCATTTAGATGTGGCGCATTTATCTGCCACGCCTCTGGGAATGAGAGTGTATTGTGAAAGTGAGCTTGTTGAGGTGGACGGACGAAAGCTGGTATTCAAGGTGGCTGCTTACGATGAAGCGGGATTGATCGGAGAAGGTTTGCACGAGCGTTTTATCGTTAAGAATGAAAAGTTTCAGGCAAAGGCTGAAGCAAAGGCAAAGAAATAAATATAGAAATACAGAATGCGGCCCCTGCGAAATAGATGGCGAATCTAATTCAGCAGGGGTTTTGATGTTCCTTTAAAGTCTTAAGAAATCTTCAGAAATTTTGATATAATAGAATATTGACTTGATCTGTAATGTCATATACTATGATAATATAGGGTATTGTTTTTAGCGCACATGCAGAAAGGAACAGAGATGAAAAAGAGAGCTTTAGCACTGATTTTATGCGTGGCTATGATCGGAGTTATGACGAGCTGCGGCGGAAACAAAGAAGAAGAAGCGGCAAAGGCACAGAGAACCGCGTGGAATTCTATGACAGATCAAGAAAGAATGGTAGAATATAACAGGATTACCCGAGAGTGTCTGCATTTGTGGGAAGAATTAGGACGTAATACGCCGTATCCCGCTTTCTGGCGTAACGCGTCAATGAGAGTTATGATAGGAAATACTGTATCTGAGGCTGTAGATTATGCGCAGGAAGCAATGATTCGTACGTACGCAGTTTATGCGCTTGCGCAGCAAAAGGGAATTTCCGACGGTCCAAAAGATGTTGAGGCGTATATTCAGCAGAATATTTTAGATCCGTTTGCAGAGGCTGATAATAGCGGAGAGCTAGATGCTGCGGCAGAGGAAGCTGGAACCACCTTTGAGGATAGTGTATGGGCGTATTATGATAGCTATCGTTGGCAATATATTCTGTCACAGATCCCGGATTACAAAGGAGACGAGGATTTGGAGCAGTATGAGGAAGCTTTTAAGAAGACGGATAGCGGCAAAGAATTGGAGAAGGTTCTGGATGTTTGTAAAGAGATGTTCTGCGAGGGCGAGGATGATGAGACAAGACTGAAAGCAGCAGCTATCTATTTTGTCGAATAGATGATGTTGTATCTTTTCTTCTCCTGACAAATGTGATACAATGGGGACATCAAAAGAATGAAAATGAAGGAGAAACACATATGGAAAAAATTTATCAAGGTAAAACGAAAGATGTTTATGCGCTGGATAATGGCAACGTGCTTTTGAAATTTAAAGATGATTGTACTGGGAAAGACGGTGTCTTTGATCCTGGTGAAAATTCCGTAGGACTTACGATCGAAGGTATTGGCAGAGCAAACCTGCGTACATCTATCCGTTACTTTGAACTGATTAACGCCGCGGGCATTAAGACACATTATGTCAGCGCCGACGTAGATAATGCTACGATGGAAGTCCTTCGCGCAACGCCGTTTGGACAGGGCCTTGAGGTTATTTGCAGACTACGCGCTACAGGCAGCTTTATTCGCAGATACGGCAGCTATATTGAAGACGGCGCGGTATTTGAAAACGGCTATGTTGAGACTACATTCAAAGACGATGCAAAGGGTGATCCGCTGGTAACCAGTGAGGGCTTGGAGGTTCTTGGCGTTATGAGTCGTGATATGTTTGAAAAGATGAAGGAACAGACTCTGCAGATTACGAAGATTGTAGCAGAGGATCTGGCGACTATGGGTCTGGAATTGTGGGACATCAAATTTGAATTCGGATACAATAATGACGAGGTAATTCTTATCGATGAGATTGCCAGTGGAAATATGAGAGTTTATAAGGACGGCAAAATTGTAGATCCGGTAGATCTGACTGATATTATTCTGAGCCATACAAAATAAATGTGCTGTGTGTAGATATAGAGGCGGAAGAAATTCCGTCTCTTGTTTGTTTTTGCCGGACAAAGAAAAAACGAGGTCCAGTTCCCTATCTTGAGGCCTCGTTTATGGGTAAACACCGCCTATGTATTTAGTATAAATTGACAGAAACGAAATTTTTGGCGGCTGATATGTAAGCAAGCTTTTACTTGCTTTACACTTACAATAATAGTATAATGAGAAATAGGATAAATGTAAAACGAGAATTTCTCATATCAATTTAAAGAAAAACTTTTATGCATTAGGAAGGGGCGAAGGGCAGTATGAATAATCCTAAATACGAAGCAGCTTTAAGTGTCGCAGAGACGGGGAGCCTGAAAAAGACCGCGGAGCTTTTGGGATATACGCAGACCGGGATCAGTTATTTGATCAATACCTTGGAAGAAGAACTTGGCATGCAGCTCTTTGTCAGGAACTATGGCGGTACGGTTATGACTTCCGAAGGCAGATTGCTGCTGCCATATATTCGCAGTGTTTGCAATTGTGAGGGACTGCTGATGAATAAGGTGCACGAATTGAAGCGCTTGGACGTTGGACTCCTGAGAGTCGGAACTTTCAGCAGCGTACATACTAATTGGCTGCCGGCCATGGTCAAAGAATACAGGTCAGAGCATCCCGGCATGGAGGTGGAAGTGAAATGCTGTGATGATTATGATCGGTTGGAAGAAATGATCTGTACTGGAGAACTGGACTGTGGATTTGTCATATTGCCTGTAAAGAAAAAGCTGAAGGTGACAGAATTTTATGAGGATGCTGTAGTGGCTGTGCTGGGTAGGGAACATCCGTTGTCTGATCAGCCGTATTTTCCAGTCAGTGAATTGGATAACTACCCGTATATTCGGTCTTCTGTCAATTCGGAGAGAGAAGCTGATGAGATTTTTGATTTATATCATAAAAAACGGGATGTGGCCTATCGAGTAGATAATGATTTTACTATATTGTCTATGATTAGCAGTGGATTTGGCTTTGGCATTTTTCCTAAATTACTATTGGAGCATTTGAATTTTCCTATTGTGATAAAGCCTTTGAATCCGCCGGCATCAAGAAAGATCGCGTTTGCAGTGAGGGCGGCGGGGCCTGTGTCTCAGGCTGTAAAGCTATTTCAGGAAACTGCGCGGATTTGGATTGAGAAGTGGGCAAAGGAGCATGAATCATATGCCATAGGAGAATAATTGAACAAAAGCGGCCCTGATGAGGTACTGTAGAGCATAGCCTGGCTTGCGGCATGTTCAGCGTACCAATGCAGGACCGCTTTTTAAAATTTGTCAATTTATCAGTTAAACGTTAAAGAGGAAGGTAATGATATCTCCGTCCTGTACTATATATTCCTTGCCCTCAGAACGAACCAGCCCTTTTTCCTTGGCAGCGCTCATACTGCCTCCGCATTCAATAAATTTATCATATGCGACCGTTTCAGCACGAATAAAACCGCGCTCAAAGTCGGTGTGAATACGGCCGGCCGCCTGCGGCGCCTTCGCGCCTTTACGAATAGTCCAGGCGCGGCATTCATCTTCGCCTGCAGTAAGGAAAGAAATCAAGTTGAGAAGACTGTAGGAGGCCTTAATCAACTTGTCTAATCCGGATTCACTGATTCCCAGTTCTTCCAGAAACATGGCTTTTTCATCCTCGTCCAGTTCTGAAATTTCCTGCTCGATTTCCGCGCAGATGACTACGACTTCAGCGTCCTCTGTCGCCGCAAAGTCACGAACCGCTTTGACATGTTCGTTGTCTTTGCCGTCGGCGGCATCGTCTTCAGACACATTGGCGGCATAAATGATCGGTTTGTAGGAAAGAAGATCAAGGCTTGCGACAAAGGCAGCTTCTTCTTCATCGAGATCCATGGCTCTGGCTGATTTTCCTTCCGCGAGAAAATCATTGACACGATTCAGGATGTCCAGCTCTTTTTGCAGAGATTTATCGCCCTTTAAATTCTTGGTGGTTTTTGTAATACGCCTTTCCAAGAGCTCCATATCAGAAAGGATTAATTCGGTGTTAATCGTTTCGATATCGGACAGGGGATCGATTTTACCGTCAACATGGACGATATTATCGTTTTCAAAACATCTGACCACGTGAACAATAGCGGCGACTTCACGGATATGACCCAGAAATTTGTTGCCCAGACCTTCGCCTTTTGAAGCGCCTTTTACCAATCCGGCTATGTCGCAGAACTCAATGGTAGTGTAGACGGTTTTCTTTGAATGATATATTTCGTGGAGCGTTTTGATCCGCTCATCAGGAACAGTAACAACGCCTACGTTTGGTTCGATTGTACAGAACGGATAATTGGCCGCTTCTGCTCCCGCCTTGGTAATTGCGTTGAATAATGTGCTTTTGCCTACGTTAGGCAAACCGACGATACCTAATTTCATATTGCTAACTCCTCTTTTCTTTTTCTTTCTTCATTAAAATCATATATGCTGCCAAACAGAGCAGGAAGACGCACAGACTTAATACCTGCGCCTGCTTCAGCGGACCGATCATCAGGCTGTCTGTGCGAAGCTGTTCGACCAGACCGCGTTCCAGTGAGTAAAGCATACCATACAGACAAGCCAACTGTCCTGCAAAGCCGCGGCGCCGGTCGAGCCACAATAAGAACAGGAACAGAATCAGACACCAAAGTGATTCATAAAGGAATGTAGGGTGTACATATTGTCCATCCACGTAGATTGCCCATGGCAGCTCTGTCGGTCCGCCGTGCGCTTCTGCATTGAAGAAATTTCCCCATCTGCCGATAGATTGGGCTAAAGCAACAGCGGGAAATACGAGATCGGCCAATTCCAGGAAGTTGATCTGTTTATATTTGCAGATAAAAACGGCTACGATGATACCGGCAATGATGCCGCCGTGAATAGCCAGACCGCCGCCTCGGATGTTGAGAATCCGGCTGAGATCCCCGGCATAGTTTTCCCAGCTGAAAATGACATAATAGGTTCTGGCGCCGATAATGGACGCCGGGATCAGCCAGATGGCAAAATCTAAAATATCTTCACCCTTGATGCCGTGCTTCGGCGCTCTCTTGTAGCATAAAAGAATCGCCAGGACGAATCCCAGACCGATAAGGATGCCGTACCACCTGATATCTAATCCGAATAAAGTAAAAGCTATTGGATCTGGCGCTTTCATAAAATCTCCCCTTTGTGTAATTGTAAATTTAGGTTTACACGAAAATCCTTTGGATTTAAACATGCGCTTCCATTATACTGGAATTTCTGTTAAAATACAATCCATGAAATACGAAAATATGTGTAAAGGAAAATTTATCGGACGTCCTAACAGGTTCATCGCAGAGGTGGAAATAGATGGACGGACAGTGCGGGCGCACGTAAAAAATACAGGCCGCTGTCAGGAACTGCTCGTACCGGGGACAGAAGTATGGCTGGAAGACTTTGCAGAACGAATGGGAAACCGTAAGCTCAGGTACGCTTTGATCGGGGTTCAGAAGGGCGATCTTTTGGTCAATATGGATTCCCAGGCGCCTAACAAGGTCTGTGAAGAAGCTCTCATCTCCGGCGCCTTGAATTTGCCCGGTATGGAGAAGCTGGTGAAAGTACAGCGAGAGAAAACCTTTGGCCGATCGCGTTTTGACTTCTATGTGGAAGATATACACTGCCGCGGAGGATGGTTGGAGGTCAAAGGTGTTACTTTGGAAGAAGACGGTGTCGCAAGGTTTCCCGATGCGCCTACAGAGAGGGGCGTGAAACATGTTCTGGAATTGACACAAGCGGCGGCGCAGGGATATCAGGCATACGTGCTTTTTGTCATTCAGATGAAAGGCGTGTCCCGGTTTGAACCTAATGATCGAACGCACCGTGCTTTTGGCGACGCGCTGCGTCAGGCGAGAGCAAAGGGTGTCTGTATCATGGCTCGCGACTGTCAGGTCTGGACGGATGGAATGACGCTTGACGAAGCAATACCAGTATATTTATAAATGGTAAGTTTGGAGACTTTAAAAAGTAGCGATCTGGAATTTATTGTATCTTGAAAAGGACGCGTAGGGGTGGTATACTAAAATCGAGAAAAGAACATATGTTTTTTTTGGGAGGTGGAAACAATGCGTATTCTGCATGTGGACGTAAATTCCGCATATCTCAGCTGGACTGCCGTGGATTTACTGGAAAAAGGATATCCGTTGGATATCAGAACCGTACCGGCAGTCATTGCTGGTGATCCTGAGGACCGGCACGGGATTATACTGGCGAAGTCCATACCTGCGAAAACATATAAGATTGCAACAGGTCAGAGCCTTTTTGAAGCCAGGCAGAAATGTCCGCAGCTGCTGATATTCCCTCCGGATTACGATTTGTATTTGGGATGCAGCGACGCCATATATGATGTTCTCCATAGCTATTCACCGCTCATCCAAAGATACAGCATAGATGAGTGTTTTGTGGATTTTACCGCCTGCGAGGGACGGCTCGGACCTGCTGAGCAGATTGCTTTTGAAATTAAGGAAAGAATCAAGAAGGAACTTGGCTTTACTGTAAATGTTGGCGTAGGCTCTAATAAGCTGCTGGCCAAGATGGCAGGGGAATTATCTAAGCCGGATAAAGTGCATACGCTGTTGAACCGAACAGAGTTGGAAGAAAAGCTGTGGCCTCTGCCAGTAGGAGAGCTGTTTATGGTAGGCAGCGCTTCGGCGCGTGAGTTAGAGAGAATCAATATCAGAACCATAGGAGATTTGGCTCGGGCGGACAGCGTTTTGCTTCGCGGACTTTTGAAAAGTCATGGGCAGCTTATATGGGAGTATGCCAATGGTATTGACGGCGATCGTGTCATTCCTAATGGAGAGATCGTGCAGAAGGGATTGAGCAATAGTATGACGCTGCCTGCTGATGTGACAAGCTGTCAGGAGGCGGAACAGTATCTGTTATCCTTGACGGACAGAGTAACTGGACGATTGCGGCGTCAGGGATGTAAGGCTTCTTTAATCGGAATCAGCGTTAAGGCTGCGACGTTTGTACGGTATAGTCATCAGGTGCAGCTGCCGTTTTTTACCGACGATACGACGAGAATTTACCAGTATATATGCCGGCTTTTTGAGGAATGCTGGAAGGGTGAGCCGGTACGTCAGCTGGGGGTCAGACTGTCGGAATTTGTGAGAGCTGACGAATATCAGCTTTCCGTATTTGACTTTGAAAAGATTCCGCGGGACGAAGCGCTGAATCAGGTAGTGGATCAAATTCGCGCCAGATTTGGGCAGACCGCTATCTATCGCGGGACTTTTGCCAACTCTGCATTGAAGCCTTTGGAAGGCGGAGTTAACGATGGGAATTACATGATGATGGGAGGATACAAGCAGTGAAGATTGTGGCCAAACCTGTTGCGATGATTGCAACTTTTAGTTCTGAGCCGAGTAAAAAGCCCATACCATATAAGTGGAGATTTTGCCGGGAGTGCGGTGAGAGAGTCGAAGTCGTAGTGGAAAAGATTCAAACTGTGGAGGAAAGCAGACTTGCAGGCATCGACGCCCTGGTTTACACTTGTCAGTCCAGAATTTTGGATCAGGAATATATTTATCAGTTGAAGTATATTATAGGGCAGTACCGATGGGAACTGTACAAAGTATAGACGTATAAAATTATTTTAATGTGATAAACTATTATAAGTTATGACTGCTGCTTACCGCAGGAGGACAGGATTGTCGGAAAACAACTTAAAAGAAAATCGAAAAAGTTGGAAAAAAGTTGTTGACAAACGGAGGGGTATTTGGTAATATATTTCTTGCAGTGATTTGAAGCAATCGTGTAATTGCGTGGCGGTGTAGCTTAGTTGGCTAGAGCGTCCGGTTCATACCCGGAAGGTCGGTGGTTCGACTCCACTCGCCGCTACCATTTTTTTATGGGCGTTTAGCTCAGCTGGGAGAGCACCTGCCTTACAAGCAGGGGGTCATAGGTTCGAGCCCTATAACGCCCACCATTGTTTCAAATCGAAGCAAATTGTGAGATGATTTGCCGGAATGAATACGGTAAATTAGTAAGTAATGCGGCCTGGTAGTTCAGTTGGTTAGAATGCCAGCCTGTCACGCTGGAGGTCGACGGTTCGAGCCCGTTCCAGGTCGCCAATTTTTTTAAAACTTCCATTGCATTATGCTGGAAGATGTGCTAAAATATTTTTGCAAATGCTGAGCATTTAGGATGACAGTAAATTGCACGTTTTAGCAGAGAGATGGTGGGTATCGTCAAGTGGTTAAGACCCAGGGTTGTGGCTCCTGTATACGTGGGTTCGAATCCCACTACCCACCCCATATAAATGCGGCGACATAGCCAAGTGGTAAGGCAGAGGTCTGCAAAACCTTTATTCCCCAGTTCAAATCTGGGTGTCGCCTCCAAATGTTGGGGTATCGCCAAGCGGTAAGGCAATGGATTCTGATTCCATCATGCGCAGGTTCGAATCCTGCTACCCTAGCCAATTACACGAAAACCTGATTCCGAAGAATCAGGTTTTTCTGTGGTTTTTGATCAAAATCCCCGCTGCTGCGATTAACCAGCACAATCGAAAATCATATTTTGCCCCGCTGCGGGCAGACGCCATTTTTAAGTTTAACTGGAAAAGACATTGAGTTAATTCTGGATCGAATATTTGAAAAGGGATTAAGTCATTTGTCTGTTAAAAAAGTTTACGATGCATTTAGTGGGTGTTTCGATTATGCTGTGTATGTAGAAAAGATTTTGGAGATACAAGAAAATCCAATGCTGTCAGTTACGATGATTCCGGAAAGCCACTTCAAAGAACATAAAGACATTGAAATTTATGATTCGAGAGAAGTTTAGCGATTCAAGGAAGAATGTCTAAAGAAAGACAGTCAGAACCGATATGTTTACAAATACGGAAGATTATTTGTGTTCATGCTGTAAACCGGACTGTGGGAAGGGGAGGCCTGTGCATTAAAAAATCAGATATCAATTTTGAGAATGGCGTAGTGAAAGTAAGCAAGACGGCAATCACCGTAAAAAGGGAGCCGGACAACGAAATTCCATATTAGGATACAGTAATTCAGATGAAACCGAAAACGGAACGAAGCAGACGACTGGTTCCGCTGAACGCAACCGCCAAAAATATGGCAAGGCTGCTCTTTGCGGAGTTTCCTGATAAGGATTTGTCTATCTATACTGCAAATCATCGAATTGTAGCACCTGCAAGTTTGAATAAATATCTGGCAACCATTAATCGAAATGCAGGTATTGAGAATAAAAGCGGGGTGCATAAGCTGAGAGATACTTTTGGTTCGTTACTTTTTGACAAAGGAATGGATTTGCAGCCGGTATCTGATTTATTAGGACACGCAAACAGCCGAATTATAGAAAAATACTACTTGAAGATTCTGGAGAGAAGAAAAATAGAAGCTATTAATATGATAGAAATATAAATGAGCTAAAGAGTATCTGCAGCCGGGCAATTAAATCCTGGCGGCATTTTTATATAGGTGAAATCTTCTTAATTAAATTATAGATAAAAAAGGGAAAATCTCGAAAACAATTGTAAGTACAGGAAAATTGTGCTATAATCTTAGTAAAATTAAAATTAACTTATACTAAAAATCATAATTATATATCATTAAAAATTAGTAGAATTTAAGGTGGGAACGCCTGACTAAAAAATAGGGAAATTATAACGCCGAGCTTAACAGCTCGGTCTTTTGTTTAAAAAGATTTAAGGAAAATGCTTGCAAAAGCAAATTTGCTGAACTGAATCGCGACTTAAAAAAGAAAGCAGGTCGCGTGCAGAGGGCATGGCGAAAGCCATGTAAAGATTTGATTTTATGATTTTCAAATGGGCAACAAAATAATAAATTTTGCAGAAAATAGTTATATTTTGTACTAATTGAAAATGATTTTCAGATTCAGGAGGTGGTTTTCATGAAAAAAATAAACCCTTTCAATTTAACATTTGCCATTTTGAAAATCAAATCTATTTTTAACTTAAATAGAAAGGCATGCTGCATCAATTCGAAGCGGCTTTTGCCGAATACAAATCCTCTAAACCCAATCTTCTGAAATGGCGGGAGACGGTAGTTCATCGAATGAATAAAACAATAGGATACATTCCGAATCGAAACGGAATCATGATTGAGCAATCTGGCAAAATCCTTTTGCAAGAGCTAATCGGTTTTTCACCAATTGCAGCAGCTGATTTCTTCAACATGAAGAAATCGCATCCGAACAGGTATGGCTTCTGGAATACTGTGCTCATCAATGCATATGTTTCGAAAAATGAAGAAATCGAAGCTATGATGTTCCTTGCTGGATATCCATTGGATTGCGGTGCAAACAGGGAACATGCGAAAGCAAGGGCTTTTTTGGAAGTTGTGTTCCAAATGGAAGAAAAAGATATTGGTATAATAAGAGAGTTGGCCTATGACATAGGAATTCCAATTAGTTAACCCTAACACCATCAAGGAGAGTCAAATCTTCTTGGTGGTTTTTTCTTTGATTAAAATAAAATGTCACGGATTGCAATTAGATAATTAAAACCTAAATTTATTATTTTATCAAATTGTAAATTAAAAATCAATACATATTAATTATTTCTTGAATATATTTTTTTAGGACTAAAAAAAGTATGATATAAGTACGCTAAGGCCTGGCGCAAAAAAACTAAGAATCGAAAGGAGAAAAAAATGAATATCTCAAAATTGCAAATTGATCCTCAATGCCTAGGTGAAAGGATGTTTCATATGCATCTGTTTTTTTACTCTGGTTCACCAGTTCGATTTTCGACTTTAAAAAAACGATTTCCCTTAGCTCATATCGAAAAAGCGTATGGATCGCTACAGGAAAATAGATACTATATATGCAAAGAGGGGAAGTGGACTGACACAAGGAAAGCAGAGACATCAGTAGAAGGCAGCTTTGAAGAAGCCGGGCATATTCCTTCAGAAAAAGAAGAACGCTTTCCTGCGATGTCAGTTTTACTGGATAAGGTAGACGAAGGGGCTGCAATTCGAAATATCATTGAAGAACTGCCGAGTCTCGCCTTAAAAGTAAAAGACATTGAAGCGCTCCAAGATAAATATTATGGCGAACAATTTTTAGGAAGAAAAAGGAATATATATGTGACCTACATATGGGGTGTAAATGAGGCAGACAAATTATATTCCATCTATAAGGAGCATGGATTCTTGAATGTGTGCCGTGTAACAAATTATCGGGAGAAAAAGGGAATCTCCTTTGACACCTACAGAGGTCACTCGGTTTTGGTATTTGATAATTTTCGAGGACAAATACCGCTGCAGGAAATGCTGACCTACTTGGACTGCTATCCGCTTACTTTACCGGCAAGATATGACGATAGAATTGCCTGCTATATGGATGTGTACATTGTTTCTGACCTATCGCCTGATAAACAGTATTCGGGAATTTCTTCAAAAAAAGTACGTGGAAGATTTTTGAAAAAACTGGATAGGATAGTCGAGTATAAAGAAGACGGTACAATTAATGAACTTGTGTTGAGAGAAAGAGAGGTTAAAAATGAATAGCAGGGGACGTGAACGTTTACGTAGCGAAAGTGAATTTCGCTATTACTTAGCAAGATTTGAGAATGGTATTCAGCAAATCTTAAAAAACAAGTCAAAGCGATTAATGGCAATCGCTTATGCAGCGATAGTAGTAGTTATTCTGGTTGTATATAATCTTTACCGGATAAATAATCCCTATGCAGCTGGTACATGGCAAAACAGAACACATTTTTCGTATAAAATTATAACCGAGAAATCTTCTTGTAACTAGGGAATATCCTCCAGTTTAAGACGCGATCAGCAGACTTATCTGGGGGATTTTTTTACTTGAAAGTATTGGAATTTCAATGGATTCGTGGCATACCCCACAAAAACAGTAGAGGGCATATACGTGAACAGTACAGCAAAGGCTAAAAAATGTAAACACTTTACTGAGAAAGCGATTTGTGATTGTTCCTCCTTTTTTCGTGGGCGGCCTGCTTCGCTTGGCAGCGTCACCTGGCGTCTCCGCCTTCGCTGCTGTCTCCTCATCGATTCATTGACAAAAGTGACAGATTTTTTATTTTTTGTCCATTTTGTCAGTAAAACCGTTGAAAACAGTAGGAAAGTCGGCAAAACACTGACAAAACTGATAGAATTCCGGAAATTTGTCAATTTTGTCAGTGCCGGAGAGAGGAATGCCGCACCGGCGGGGAGATGCAGCACCGGCCCCTGGCGAAACTTAGATATATGGTCGAATCTTAAAGAAAAATGACAGGTCTGCGATGGTGCGGGAATCCGACAAATCAAAACCGGTTAGCTCCTCTATTTTTTTGATTCTGTAAAGTAGTGTATTTCTGTGAAGGAACAGCCTCTTGGCAGCTTCTGCTTTGGATCCTAGTGAAGCTGTCAGGACAGAAAGAGTTTCTAACAGATTTGAGTTATGATGGCGGTCATAGTCTTCCAGCTGTGTGAAGGTTTCGTGCAGGCAGCTGCGAAGCTTTTCGTTGCCTTTGAAGTCTAATAGAGCCTGCTCCAGTGTGAATTCGCTGATGAAGAAAGGAATTTTATCAGGATTTTCGATGGCTCCAATCTTTAATGCGTCCAGAGCATCCTGAAAGGCTTGATGCAGTGAGGTATACTCTGTAATCTTTTTTGAAATTCCTGCTCGTGCAAGAATATTATAGTGTTGGCTTATGCTGCGGCACGCAGTCTGGCAAAGGTTTTCCAGTAGCGGTTTTGGTAAGGCATCCGGCAGCAGAAAGATGAAGTGGTCGTTGTTTGACAGCAGAATATGTGATGGAACCATGGAATCTACAATACTTTCCAGTGTTTTCATGATTTCTTCCTGACGTGAAAACTCTTTGGAGTTAAAGAGAACCAGACGCAGAGGAAGCTTTGGCCACTGCATGGCCTCCGCACGCATGCGAGCCTCCTGTTCGGACTGAATACTTCCGGAAATCAAGTCGATATAGAAATAATTGCTCTGAAGCTGAAGTGTCTGATCGTTGTAAATCATCTGCATCAGAGGTACAACCAGCGAGGATGCAGGCATATCGTCGGGCACCAGAATCAGAGGGATATTCAGCTGATTGGCTGTGTCAATTATATCTTGTGACAGGGTGCCTATAAAACGGGTTTTAATCGCAATCCCGGCACTGCCAGTATGGTGAAGATCAATCAGAAGCTGTTTCAGCGCGGCGGGATTTTGAGAAGTACAGAGTGAATAACCAGTGGTAATCATCAAAAGATTTGGACGCAGCCAGGGCTGAATGTCCGGGACTTCCATGCTGTCTGTATAGAGAATGATGTGATTTAGTCCACCTCTTCCGGCGCGAAGCTGACATTCCTGATAAGCACTGAGATTCAGTGCGTCTTGTACGGTTACTGCCATATAGAACCTCCTTTGCTATAAATATTTTAACATTTTATACGATAGAATGGAATATATTTTGATAAATTTTACAGATTTATTGTGCAAAAAGCACGAAAAATGTCGATATAATTCGGATGTTATGAATGTAGACTAAAATTGTGAGATTCTTTAAAATTGTAAGCAGAAAAACAAAGGAGGGAAAAATGCTATTAAAACAAGTCATTGAGTTATTTGATTTGCTGGATTCGCCGAAAGCCAGCGGACAGGCAGTAAAGGATTATCTGCTGTCTGTCAATTCTGCAGCTGATGTGGATGTGTACCCGCTGAAAGGACCAAAGGGATATACGGATATGATCCGCATTAAAATTGCAGGTACCCGTGGAAAAAGTAAAGGCATGAATGCACCGACCATCGGCCTTTTAGGAAGACTGGGAGGGCTAGGTGCCCGTCCGGAAGTAACTGGTTTTGTTTCTGATGGCGACGGAGCCCTGGCAGCATTGGCAGCTGCAGCTAAACTGCTGGACATGCAGGCAAAGGGCGATTATCTGGAGGGAGACGTAGTGGTTTCTACCCATATTTGTCCGGATGCGCCAACCAGACCTCATGAGCCGGTACCTTTTATGGATTCTCCGGTGGAAACAGCACAAGTAAACCGTGAAGATGTCTCTGCTGATTTAGACGCCATTTTATCAGTTGATACCACAAAAGGAAACCGTATCATCTGTCATCGCGGAATTGCAATCTCCAATACCGTAAAAGAGGGATATATTCTGCGGTGCAGTGAAGATCTGCTGGATGTAATGGAACGTGTAACAGGAGAGCTGCCGAAAGTATTTTCTCTGAGTACGCTGGACATTACACCTTACGGCAATGATCTGTATCATCTTAACAGTATTTTGCAGCCAAGCACTGCAACCGGTGCACCGACAGTAGGTGTAGCAATTGTGACAGAAAGTACGGTTGCCGGCTGTGCAACTGGTGCAACGCAGTTTGCAGATGTAGAAACTGCTGCAAGATTTTTGGTGGAAACTGCCAAAGATTTTGGAAAAGGTGTATGCTGTTTCTACGATGAGGCAGAATATGCAGAAGCTGTACGTCGTTACGGAAGTCTTGCGCATTTGCAGACTTTAGGTGTAATAAAAGAATAAGAGGAGGAGCCGATTATGAAAGAAAAGAAAAAGTTCAAGATTCCCCATACCTATGTCATCTTAGGTATCATTATTATTTTAATGGCAGTTCTCACTTGGATTGTGCCAGCAGGGGAATTTGATCGTGTAGTAGATGAAGCTTCCGGAAGAACGCTGGTTGTACCGGGCTCTTATCACCAAGTAGAAGCAAATCCTGTAGGACTGTTTAGATTGCTTACTCTTGTACAGGAAGCAATGATAGACTCAGCTGGAATCATCTTCTTTATCTTCTTTGCGTATGCATTTGTATACATGCAGATAAAGTGTGGCTCATTTGATGCAGCGGTAGGCGCAATGCTGCGAAAACTCCATGGTCACAAGGCCTTTATCATTCCACTGTTCATGCTGGTCTTTGCAATTTGTGGATCTACTTTCGGAATGACTGAAGAAACCTTTGGATTTATTCCGGTATTTATGGGGATTGCTGTAGCACTGCGCTACGATGCTTTAGTCGGCGGTGCACTGGTGTATGTGGGTGTTATCACCGGTTTTGCAGCGGCAACGGTCAACCCGTTCACCATTGGCGTTGCGCATAATATCGCAGAACTGCCGATGTTCTCCGGCCTCGGCTTCAGATGTATTGTCTTTGCTGTATTTATCTGTGTATCCATTCTGTATGTAATGCGGTATGCCAAGAAAGTGCAGAAGGAGCCAAGACTCAGCATCGTAAAAGATATCGAGCTGAGCGCGGAAGGATTATCTGAAGAAGAACTGATGCAGACGGAATTTACTACAAGACACAAAATCAGTATGCTTCTGTTCCTTGTTACAGTAATTCTGATTATGTACGGTGCAGTAAAATTAGGCTGGTATATCAACGAAATTGCAGGTCTGTTCCTAGGTATGATGATTTTAGTAGGTCTGATTCAGAGAATGAACTTTAGTCAGATTGCCGAAACCTTTATCGAAGCATGTAGAGATATCATGTTCGGTGCGCTGGTATGCGGTGTGGCAAAAGTGATTCTGTTAGTTATGCAGGACGGCATGATTATCGATACTTTCACAAATGCAATCGTTGGAATTGCAGACACTAAATCTAAGTACCTGTCTGCATTTATGATGCTGATTACACAGAACCTGCTGAACTTCTTCATTCCTTCCGGAAGCGGACAGGCTGTAACCAGCATGCCGATCATGGTTCCGATTGCAGATATGGTAGAACTTCCGAGACAGGTTGCAGTACTTGCTTATCAGTTCGGAGACGGATTCTCCAACATGATCTGGCCTACTTCTGTAGCAACCTGGTGCGGTATGATGAAACTTCCTATGGACAAATGGTACAAGTTCGTGCTGCCATTGGCGGGAATTCTCTTTGCACTGGAAACGGTATTTATCATGATTGCAACTGCAATCAACTACGGTCCGTTCTAAAATGGCAGACGGAATAACAGGAGAAGAATTATGTTGAACTATGTAGATGAATCTTTGAAACAGGAGCTTCTGAATCTGAGCCGGTATATTTATGAACATCCGGAACTGGGCTATGAGGAACGCTTATCCTCAGCGGCACATGTGGAACTTCTGAGAAAGCACGGTTTTGAAGTCGAATATGGTTATGACGGCATTGAGACAGGATTTCGTGCGGAATATGTAAACGGAAACGGCGGCCCGACGATTGCATATCTGGCAGAATATGACGCGCTGCCGCAGGTAGGACACGGATGCGGCCACAATATTTTGGGAACGTTAAGCACTGGTGCAGCCATTCATTTAAAGGAAAATATTGGTGATACCAAAGGAAGAATTGTGGTAATCGGAACACCTGCTGAGGAAACTGACGGAGCAAAAGTAAAATATGCGGAGGATGGTGTTTTTAAGGATATCGATGCGGCACTGATTTCTCATCCGTTTTACGCAAATGTAAAGAGCGGAATTTCTTTTGCGCTGAAAGCACTGCGCTTTACGTTCATCGGAGTTGCTGCGCATGCTGCGGCAAATCCGGAGCGCGGAATCAATGCACTAGATGCTTGTATTTCTGCATTTTCTAATATTGGACTGCTACGTCAGCAGATGCTTCCGACTGCTAGAGTACACGGCATTATTACGGAAGGCGGAACAGCACCGAATACAATTCCGGATCTGGCTTGTGCAGAGTTTTATATTCGTGCCACCAGTAAGTCCTATTTGCAGGAACTTGCTGACAAGGTTTGCGACTGTGCAAAGGCTGGTGCACTTGCTGCCGGTGCTCGAGTTGAAATCACAGAGTTTGAAACCGGCAATGATAATCTGCTGACAAACAATGCTCTGCAGGAATGTCTTTGTAGAAATCTGGAAAAGGTTGGCATTTGTGATATTGAAGATGCAGGAGAGGCTAACGGCTCTACTGATGTAGGCAACGTAAGCCACGTGTGTCCGACCATTCATCCGTCCTTCAATATTATGGCGCCTGGTGAAGTGCATTCAACGCATACAGACGGATTCCGTGAAGCAACCCAGCGGGAGCCGGCAAAGGAATCCCTGATGAAAAATGTTTGCGCTATGGCCATGGCGGGAAAAGAAATCATGGATGATCCGCAGGTGCTTGCAGAAGTTCGGGAAGAATTTGAATACGCTGTCGCACATGACTGATTACTACGGAGGTCTTCGGACCTCCTTTTTAAATTATGTTGAAATTTGATTAATATATATAAAAATTTTTCCAAAGAAAAAAGAGAGTATCAAAACTATTTTTTGTCTACAGTCTGACATGATTCTTCGGAATCAGGTTTTTCTGTCTTTTTGATAAAATTCCTGGTTGTTATGGAGAAAAAATATAAATTTCCTCAAATTTCCAAAATGTTATTTTGCGTTGGAAAACCCATTAAAGTAGAGAGAATTCCGAGTCACAAGGTGATGGGATAAGGTAATTTTTGAAGAACTCCTTGATGATAAATTGTTTATCTGTACTACGAATTATTTAGTCATTACTCGGATAATATTTAATACATATTTATGTAATAAATATATATTGACAAATATATAAAAAATCATTATAATATAAAAAGCGTGAAAAGTGAAAATTTTGATTTGTATAATACTTTATATTATTTTAAACTTATCTATGTAAAAAGGGGAGATGTATATGAGGGTAGTGAGTTGAAAGAAATAATAAAAAAGAGTTTTTCAAAAAAACAAATGACGTAGTGCGACGTATCAAGTAATTAAGAAAAACTCTATCATTATTGTGAATGATAAAGTTTCTAAAGTCAAGTAACAAATATGAAAGAAAGGAGAAAATATGAAGAAATTTGTAAGTATTTTACTCATATTATCTATGGTGTTTGTAATAAGTACATCGTCTTTTGCTTTGCAGTCTATTGATATTGGACAGAATGTTGCTAATTATAATGCTAAAATTGTGGAAAAAGTAATAGGTACTAGTAAAATTGATAAAAATATTAAAGAGAATACGAAGTATTACTCTATAGATTTAGGTGATGTGGATTATATTATTCCAAGAAGTGGAGACGAAGTAATTTCATTTAAAGGTGAAGCTTTTGGTATAATAAAAAAGACATTGCCAAAAGACTTTTCTGATATTAAAAGTGTACAGACTTCTAATGGAACAATTGTATACAACTCAAATAGAAGTTCTATGGCATTATCAGTACAAGTAATAGAAGAACCTGTAGATTTTAGTTATATTCAAAGCACGGTAATACTGAAGGATTTTTCTGCACCAAAGAGCTTTTCTTATCAATATAACCTTCCTGAAGGCTATCAGCTAGTTAGAGATAGTGAATATGGACTTGAATCAGGAAAGCAAAGTACAGGAGCAATTTTTGTTGTGAATGCATATAATGAAGTTATCAATGTAATCGAGTTAATGCCTGCGGTTGATGCTAACGGTAAAAAAGTAGAAGCAGATTATGTTCTTAAAGATACAACTTTATCAATGAGAATAAAACCTGATACCAATACTACATATCCGATTATCGTTCCGCTTGTAGATCATCCTAATAGAATAAAGACTACGTATATGACGAAATCAGAAGTTCTTGATGTTAGAAATAAGTTCAAAACTAGCACTGAATCAAATGCATTTTCATATCTTATTAGTGTTGTATTGTCACTTGTTAAGGACATGTCAATAGTAGGAATTGCATGGGGGACAGTGACTTTCATGGGGACTCAATATAATTCTAAGAAATTTGAGACGTGGGATAAGTTTTATGTTGAATTTAAAAAAAATTATGCTAAAATCGATGCGACCTACAAATGGCATCCAGGCCAAAGATCATATTATCCCACAGGTTCATTAAAGTGTACATACGTTGCTGGTAAATCCTAAAGTGAATAGTTTTTTGCAGTAGAAAAATGAGAGGATATGGTAAATTGTGTGTACCCTCTCATTTCTAACATTTACAGGAGGTAGAAAATGGAGACGGGATATTATTCTGATTCAAAGATAAAGAAGAGGTGTATCAGTCTGGTTATAATTCATATTCTTTTTGCAGTTTCCAGTGTGATTAGCGGGAAGATTTATGGAAATGATTTTTCCTATATGGCGACCTTTACTTCTATCACTTTTTTGGGCTGTGTAACGGCATATGGGGTATATCTGATAGATAGGAAGATACAAAGCTTATTAACTGCGATTGCAAAAAAGGATGAATGCAAAACAGCGGTGAGAATGCATATGGTTCATAATGCTGTTATAACCGCTGTTGTTTGTATCGATTTTTATTTGTACATGTATTTCATTAACTGGGAAAAAGGATCCGTCTGGAAGTACGGAATGGGGATGTATACAATTCTAGCAATCTCCCTTGTGATCCTTGCGGGATGTTTAACCTACATGTGGTTTCATCTGAAAACCAAAAGAAAATTATAATGTAGTTCCAGTATTTCTCCTTTGCTTGTAAAAAACCATATTAGGTACGGCAGCTGGCTTCAGCTTCTTCTATGCTGCTATATCCGTATAGCTTTACCATGGTGTCCTGAATCATCAGCGACATAGATTTTCCGGCGGATTTCAAATTTTCCACATAATCAGCATAAAGCTGCAAAAGCTCTGTAGGATATGTCTCAAATTCACCTCTGGCGTAGGTTTCCATGGAGGTGAAACCGGAAGCGTCTCCCTCTGAAGTAATGGGGCGTCCGCGGCCTGCCAGCCCTGGATAGGCGACAGCAAATTCTTCCTCCCACTGCAGCAAAACAGGAATTATTTGATTGATCAACCGATAATTAACTTGCGGGACTGGAGGCATATGTGCCGCAAGGTGTTTATTGAAATAATGTAAATCCGTATATTGCATCATACGGGCATATTTTTCTGTGACTAGATTGCGTCCATTCGCTTCACAGTCGCAGAGAAAGCTGTAATAACAACGAATCATACGGTCGCTCCAGTTTTCATACTGGCTGCGGCGCATGATGTAGAAGGTTTCGTAGTCGTCCTGACAGTCTGCACGTCCGCCGATATTAATGACCTTCTGGAACATATTCCACTCAATGGTGATGATGTTTTCTATTGTATTTATAAGCATTTTTTTCTCCTTTACATTTGGGGTAAACAGGGGATTAGATTCAGTTGTTACAGTCAAACATCGGAGGCATACGCCGTAGCTGTGGGTCCTTGATGCCATCCATGATACTGGAAAGATGATCTTGCAGGAAATCACTGTTGACAAAAGAGAAATTTTGTCTGTTCAATTCACATGCTGTAAGATGACAGATTTGTTCCGTAAGATCAAAGGCTTTCTGCCGGGCTTTTTCCAAACGTCTCTTATTTATCATATCCATAAGGCATTCCGCGCTTTCGGAAAGCAGCGCGGTAATATCTGCCGCCAGCAGGGGAAGATTACTCAGACCATGATAAGCCCATTTATAGAAGGGCATATACTGCCGATTAAGTAAGTAGATCATGGATAGTGTGGATTCCGTGAATCTGGATAAAGAGAGCAGCGCCGCTACGGCGTCGCCTCTGCGGATAACGCGCAGCAGGTTGTATTGTCCAGCTTGAGACATAACCGCAGCGCGAGCCGCTAACTTTTTACGTAACACGTCTTCCGGATAGAATTGCAGAAGATGTTGGCGTATGCTGGTAAAGATTTTCGCATCATCTCTGAAGACTTCTCCGTTGGTAGCTGCCGCAAGCTGATTTTCCGGCGTTAGAAGCCAGTCCAGATTGCTTGCGGGAGAACCGTCCGGGTTTCCGGTGAAGCGGGCATAAAAACTGCTGATTTTCATAACGCCCAAACGGTCCTTTGCGATGATATTATCGCGGGAAAAGCCTTGAAATAAGAAAGGAAGCTGGTCATATGCCTGCTGCAGAGCAGCGCCGTAATTCGCAAAGTCTTCGTCAGAGAGCCAGATGCAGAAGCCAGGGGCGAAGTCATGATCCTGAGAAATATCGTCATCAAAACCGAAGCACTGAGAACCTTCTCCTGCCAGTCCAACAGCAGCTCGAACAGATAATTCGGGCGCAACGGATTCTATCATTTCCTGTCCATAGGCTTCATAGTAATTACGAGACAGGGTTAAACCTTTCATAAGCTGATCCTTTCTTTGATCGCCTGTGCCTCGGCGCGATATGCAACGGCCTCTTTTTCCAGCTTTAAAGCGTCACAGCACAGTGCGGCGTTATCACATAAAACGGCATAGCTAAGGGTATTACTGCCGAAGTCTCGCTCTGTCAGAGACATAGCTTCTCTAAAATGCGAGAGGGCAGCAGCAAAACGGGTTTCTTTGAATGCAATCTCACCCAGAGTGCAAACCGCAGCGCTGTAATGTACATCCTCTTTTCCGCTTTCCTTCGTAAATATGGAAATAGCCTTTTCTGCCGAAGTCTTTGCTTCAGGAAGGCGATTTGACGCCAGATATATGTTTGCTAAATTGGCATAGGTAATAGCTTGCTCGATGGCGCTTTCGGATAATTGCTCCAGGATTGCCAGCGCTTTGTGAAGGTTTTTTTCTGCGTGGTCGTACTGTCCTAAATCCTGATAGATAAAGCAGATGTTATTATATAAGGTGGCCAAGCGGTAATCAATGGTAAATCCAGCGGCCTGAAAGATGTCGGCAGCCTGTTTATAAAGAGATAATGCTTTTTCCTTATCTCCGGTCATGGTGTAAGTCGTCGCGTAATTCATCAGAGTAGTACCGTGATGCTCGCTGCCGGTCAGACCAAGCTGGTCAATATAATGAAGGGCCTTCTCGTAGAGCGCGATCCCTTCTTTATATTGACTGGTAACACGACAGTAGCCGCCGAGCTCACTGCATATCGCAATTGCCGAGCCGAAATCTTTTTGATCTTCTGCCTCAGCCAGAGACCTTTTCATGTATTGTTCGGCTTGCTGCATTTCTTTTTGGGCAAAGAGCTCATCCAAGCGCTGAAAGAAATTATTTATGTTCATAATAAAACGCCTCCTGAATTCCATGGTTTATCTTAGTGTCTATACCACCATAAGGATGAGAAATAACAGGAATTTTTCTTATAGAGGCAGATCACAGAGATTTTAATCATACCATGGCATACAGGAATTTCTGGTCCTTTTTATTGACTGTGTTGAAAATATAATATATAATATTTTTTATTAAGGGCAGTACGGATGTTTCTACTGACCGCAAGAGAGGAGTATCATTATGAAAAAGTTTAATCACGTTATCGTAAGAAGACCGTGCAAAGCGATTAAGGACGGCATTTCCGGCGGAGATTATCCGGGTATTCCGGATTACAAATTGGCGCTGAGGCAGCACGATGCATATATTGAAGCGTTAAAACAGTGCGATGTAGACGTGACAGTACTGGAAGCCGACGAGAGATATCCTGACTCCTGCTTTGTAGAAGATCCGGCGTTGATTACCAGAAAGTGTGCTATTATCACGAATCCTGGTACGGAATCCAGAAATGGAGAGAAGGAAGAAATCATCGGCGCTGTAAAAAAGTTTTTTTCTGACGACCAAATTGAGCATATTAAAGCTCCGGGAACGTTGGAAGGCGGCGACGTTATGATGGTAGGCGATCACTTCTATGTGGGCCGCAGCGGCAGAACGAATGAAGAAGGTATCCGGCAACTGACAGAAATTCTGGCAAAGTATGATATGACCTGTTCAGAAGTCAAACTGGAGAAGGTGCTGCACCTGAAGACGGGTGTAAATTATCTGGAGGATAACAATATGCTGGTGAGCGGAGAATTTGTGGAGAAAGCGGATTTTGCTCAGTACAACAAAGTTGTGATTCCAGAAGATGAAGCCTATGCGGCAAACTGCATCTGGGTTAACGATACTGTAATCGTACCAGAGGGTTATCCGGCAGTGTTGAAAGCGGTACAGGATTTAGGATACAAAACAATAGTGGTAGACACTTCTGAGTACAGAAAGATTGACGGAGGGTTATCCTGTCTGTCTTTAAGATTCTGAAAAATTTGATCGCGGCATTTTTCTTCTCTCACGCATATCTTTATTAACTTGGTGAATACTAGTAGATATCTAGTGCTTTGAAATAGGAGGAGGAAAGATGTCAGTAGATTTTAACATGAGTGAAACGAAGACCAATTTGATGCGTGCTTTTGCAGGTGAAAGCCAGGCCAGAAACCGTTATACCTTTGCGGCTGCGCAGGCAAAACAGGCAAAGCTCCATGTGGTGGAAGCTATTTTTACCTATACGGCTGATCAGGAAAAAGAGCATGCTGAAGTGTTTTACAATCATCTGAAAGAAATGGCCGGAGAGAGTATTCAAATCGATGGAGGCTATCCAGTGGATATTACAGATTCTATCGTGCAATTGCTTCGTTATGCGCAGCACAACGAATATGAGGAATACGATGATGCTTATCAGGCCTTTGGAAATAAAGCAATGGAAGAAGGTTTCCCAAGAATTGCGAACTCTTTTCATCAGATTGCGCAGATTGAAAAGACGCATGGAGACAGATTCGGCGTTTTAGCAGATTTGCTGGAACAGAATAAGTTGTTTGTTTCCGATGTTCAGTGCAAATGGATATGCCTTAATTGTGGGCATATTATGGAGACTACGCAGGCGCCGCAAAAATGTCCTGTGTGCGAGCATGATCAGGGATACTTTATCCGACTGGAATTTGCTCCATACGCCTGTGGTAAATAAACAGGCGGAATAAAGGATGAGTGCAAGCTTATATCGGAGAATGTAAATAGTTCTGCGTAAACCGAATAATCAAGGTATATATCCTTCTGAATCAATGATAGAATGAAATTGAGTCAGAAGGATATTTTTATGGTAAGAAGAAAATTATCACCAGAAAGAAAAGAATGCATCAACCGCCTATATGTATTTACTTCAAATATCCGGCAGAAATCCGCAAAATCATTTATACGACTAATTCCATTGAGAATGAGACTGTGAAAAAAAGTCGTTCTTCTTTCCGGTACATAGGGAGATTTCAGATTTGCTTTGAGTATTGCTTAATTTCTTTATTGATCTGATTTGTTGCCGCCGTTTTGGTGCATCAATACAAGTTAAGTTTATCAGATGTTGATTATAGGAACTGCAAGCCATTTTGCAGATGTTCAATTCTATTTGAGTTGCAATTTACAGTTTAAGCATAAGTTATTTTTGATAAAGCACAATAAGCTTCAGTTTAAATTCGTAATTGTAACGCATAGACAAAACCCCCTCTACTGGTTTTATCCAGTAAAGGGGGCATATCATATGGGTTGCGCTCATTTTTTATTCGGACAGGACATCATCCAAAATCATCTGAAGGTCTTCCCGGCAGCCTCCGCACTTATTCCCGACCTTGGCTGTTTCACAAAGTTCTTTTAGAGTGGTTATACCTGTTTCACGTATAATGTCCTCAATCTGCCCTCTGGTAGTGTGATAGCAGAGGCAAACTTCATAGTCTCTTGATGTTTTATCCATATTTTCTCCTTCTTTATAGTGCATTATCGTTTGTTACACATCGGCTCTGTCTTCGCTTTCAGCTCGCCTTGCCGTAGAATGCCACGGAGCAAAGCTCCTGCACTCCTGACATGAGACCTGCCGCGCTTCCACCTGCGCCTGTGGCTTGTCGATCAGCGGGCTAGGGCTTCATTGCCGTGTGTAGACATTATGCCATAAGCACTAAGCTCTGTCTGCGCCTTTCAGCTTGCCAATCGCTAAGTGTTCTGGGCATCTGTTACACATCGGCTCTGTCTTCGCTTTCAGCTCGCCAGTCGCCGTGTGTAGACATTATACCACAAAATTGGGTGGAATTATCACAGCTTCTTCACATAAAGGAAATAAAAAATATATATAATTGGGATAAAATAAAAGAAAGCTGAGAAATTAGGGAGGCGTGGCATTATGAATGGCTTCAGATATAAAATATATAGATTCATGCAGGGCAGGAGAGGCATTGATCAGTTTGATAGATTTCTTTTAGTTGCCGCTTTGGTTATGATGCTGGGCTCTATGTTTTTTGGATGGATACGCATTATATATGTTTTTTTATACTATGTAGGATTGGTCTTGTTCATTTATGCCTATTTTCGTGCATTTTCTCGTAATCTCTACAAGAGAGAAATGGAAAATAACTGGTATTTGGCGATGAAGTATAAGCTTACTAAAGGAAAGTCTCTAAGACAGAGACGTTACGAACGCAGTATTTATACCTATTTTAAATGTCCGGGATGTGGGCAGAAAATGCGAGCGCCGAAGGGAAAAGGGACAATTAAGGTAACATGTCATCAGTGTAATACGGAATTCAACAGGAAGGTGTAAAGTCCACGTCTGATAATGAGAAAAGATCATATGAGGCTTTCGAAAGGATTGGTATTACAGAGTATACAGTAATAGAGTACAAAGCGGTATTTACCAGTGCTGAGGAGTTGCTGGTATGCTTTGGACTGATACCAGGACAGTGTGACCGTGGTGTTGTGTAAAGAGATCGCAAATGCAGATGATATAGAATTAGTTAATTTTCATCCTAATAATCCTAATAGAAATATAGCGACACTGTCGCTTTCTAAAGGAGATTTTATCAATTTTCTCAATTATGTAGGATGTCCGGTGATCTGGGAGGATTGCAGGGTTTCGCGAGAGTATTTGTGTTTTGATGTGAGCTAAGAAGATTCATGAGACTTTGAGGCTCTTTTTGTATTTTGAGGTATAATGAATTTGATTGCTTCGGTGTGAGATAAGGAGAAGATCGGAGTAGCATTAGGAATTTGCAAGTTTTAGAAAGGAAATACTATGAGGAAAACGAAAATTGTTTGTACGATTGGACCGGCGTCCAGAGAACCTGAAATTTTGAAAGAGATGCTGCAGGCAGGTATGAATGTGGCTCGCGTTAATTTTTCTCACGGCACACATGACGAGCACAGAGAGACGATTAAGATTTTTCGACAGATACGTGATCAGATGGGAATACCTGCTGCTGTTTTGCTAGATACAAAGGGACCAGAAATTCGTGTTCGTGATTTTGAACGAGGAGAGGAGATTCTTGTTGATGGACAGGACTTTACTATTACAACCAGAGATGTCCAGGGAACAAAGGATATGGTTTCAGTTACCTATAAAGAACTGCCGAAGGAAGTCGTACCAGGAAACCTGGTATTGATCAACGATGGTAAAATTGTAGTGAAGGTTATGAAAACTACAGAAACAGACGTTGTCGGTAAAGTTATACATGGTGGGAAAATCAGTAATCACAAGGGTATCAATCTTCCCAATGTTAATTTAAACATGCAGTATATCAGTTCACAGGACAAAGAGGATATTTTGTTTGGCATTGAAAACGGAGTGGATTATATTGCGGCATCCTTTGTGAGAAGCGCTAACGATGTCAAGGCGGTGCGCCGACTGCTGGATGAGAATGGCGGTAAGGAAATTAAAGTGATTTCTAAGATTGAGAGTACCCAGGGAATTGAGAATTTTGAGGAAATATTACAGCTGTCTGACGGTATTATGGTGGCGCGAGGCGACATGGGCGTAGAGGTGGCGTATGAAAAATTACCAGGTATTCAGAAGCGATTCATTAAAAGATGCGTACAGTCAGGTAAAATCGTCATCACTGCAACGCAGATGCTGGAATCAATGATCACTAGTCCAATTCCTACACGGGCGGAAATTACCGACGTAGCTAATGCCGTTTTTGATGGTACAACGGCAGTTATGCTTTCCGGAGAAACCGCTGCCGGAAGGTTTCCTGTAGAAGCTGTAAAAGCTATGGCAAAAATTACAGCACAGGCAGAGGAGGATCAGCTTTCCAGAAACGGACGGGAACAGATCTGGCATGAAATGGATGCGCTGGACGTAACGAATGCAGTGGGACATGCTGCATGCACATTGGCAAAGGATATTAAGGCCGGCGCTATCATGGCAATAACGAAAACGGGTTACACGGCTAAACGGATGTCAAAATTTCGTCCGGCCATCATGATTATTGGTGCAACACCATATGAGAAAACATATCATCAATTGTCTTTGGTATGGGGTGTGTGCCCGATTATGGCAAATTACAGGTATGAAATTGAGGAACTGTTTTGTCATTGTGCTAATAAAGCTATTGAGGCAGAATTGATCAAAAATGGTGATAAGGTGGTTATCACAGCCGGCTTGCCGGTAGACGTACCGGGTAATACGAATATCATTCGTGTGATGGAGGCAACGTCTGAGATATAGATATCCTTCATAAAATGAAAAGGGGTCTGTGGCAGCCGGGTTTTTAACCTGCTGTCATAGACCCATGTAGTCAAATACTTAAGAAATGCCTGAGTAGGATACGCTATTCAATTTCTGTATCCTTTTCTGATAGTACCTTTTCGTATTCCGTAAAGATTGCGTCCTTGATTTTATTCCTCGTTTCAGAGAGCAGAGGATGTGCAATATCTCTAAAATCGCCTTCGCCCATTTTACGGCTAGGCATGGCGATAAATAAGCCGTTCTGACCCTCTATGATCTTAATGTCGTGGACGACGAATTCATCATCAAAGGTGATGGAAACGACTGCTTTCATCTTGCCCTCATCGCTAATCTTGCGGATTCTTACATCAGTTATGTTCATGACATGACCACCTTTCTCGCATCAGATGCTTAAAGATAATCATATTATACAACATTTTACAGTAGCGATCAACAAAAATTGCTAAAATATCTGATAATTAGGAGTTGCCTCTATGTGACGCTTTTCTTCATCCACATCGCCCAAGAAAAGAATAGGTGTGTAATCTTCAATCCGTTTTTTTACGGGAAGAACGCTGGCAATCGCGATGCCTGTACCGACAACGGATACATCGAATTCAGACAGAATATCAGCGATGCCTCGTGTGCTCCCGCCTCCGCGCATAAAATCATCAATAATAATAGCTTTTGAGCCTGGAACAATGGCCCGTTTTGAAATGGACATCTTCTGTACTCTGTCATAAGAGCCGGAGAAGTAATTGATACTTACGGTAGAGCCTTCAGAGACTTTTGCTTCCCGGCGAATGATTACCAGAGGCAGATTCAACTGCCAGGCCGTTTTTGCTGCGAGGGGAATACCCTTTGTTTCAACGGTTGCGATATAGTTCGCGCCTCGATCCTTGAATTTTTTCGCAAAGATTACGGAGAGCCGGTTGATCAAATGCATATCAAACATAATGTCCGATGTATATAAAAAACCGCCGCCCAAAATCCGGCTGCTGTCGCAGATACGCGTACAAAATTCTTCTTGCAGAGCAATAAGCTGGGCTTCATTGATATCAGGTACAAAACGGACGCCGCCTCTTGCGCCGGAAATAGTTTCAATAAAGCCGGTTCCTGTAGCACGTACAGATGCATCGGCTAAATTGATATCTTCACTGATGCTGGATTTGGCAGCTCCAAAGGCCTCACAAAAATATTGCAGGGAATATAGCTTGCTGGGTGTGTCGGTCAAGGTCTTGATCATTGCGCCGACTCGTTCAGTTCTTTTCATAGGGTGCACCTCCACACCTATCTTACCATAGAATAGAAGAAAGGAGAAGAATTTTAAAAAATAATTTGGATTTCTTGTCCATTTCTGTTCTGGTTATGGTATAATATCTACACACAGCAAGACAAGCTGAAAGTGAAAGTAAAGACAGAGGTTAGCGCTTATGGCGTAGTAACTCAATATAATTCAGAATATAATCAAAGTTTCCAATGTATGTCATTGGAACTTTCGTGCCAGAATAGATAAGACAAGAGACAGATTTAAGTGTTTGGAGGAAATGAACAGATGATTCAGCTATCATGTTATAAAAATATACACTGCATCGGCATCGGAGGCGTAGGCTTATCTGCCATCGCAGAGATTTTGCTTTCCAGAGGATATAACGTGTCGGGATCAGATATGAAGCAGTCAGAGATTACCGATAAACTGGAAAAGCACGGAGTGAAGATTTATATAGGCCATAGAGCAGAAAATGTAGAAGAAGCAGATCTGATCGTATACTCTGCAGCCATTGCGGAGGAAAACCCAGAAATTATCAGGGCAAGAGAGAGGAATATTCCTCTGGCGAGCAGAGCAGAGGTTTTGGGAACATTGATGGATGATTTTGAAAATAGCATCGCCATTAGCGGTACCCATGGGAAAACTACAACGACCTCTATGGTTTCTTTGATTTTAGAGCATGCCGGATTGGAGCCGACTATTTTAGTTGGAGGAAATTTGGCAGAGATTGGCGGCAATGTTAAAGTAGGGAATGGACAGTATTTCGTGACCGAAGCCTGTGAATACAGAGACAGCTTTCTGCAGCTTCGTCCAAGGATTGAGGTAATTCTTAATATCGATTCAGATCATTTGGACTATTTTAAAGATATTGAACATATCGTTAGCTCTTTTGATAAGTTTGCGAAGGCTGTGCCGGAGGGAGGCAAGCTGATAGCTTATGATGCCAATCCCTTTGTGAGCCGGGTAATCAGTGATATTCCATCAGCGATTACCTATGGATATGGACAGGGATGTACGTACCGAATTGCCGATGTGTCCTTTGACGGAAACGGCATGCCGTCTTTTGACGTGTTCTACATTGGAGAGAAACTGGGCAGAGTGAAGCTTTGCGTACCAGGCGAACATAATATTCTCAATGCTGTAGGCGCGTTTGCCTGCTGTCACCAGTTAGGCGTTGATCCTCAAGTGATCATTGACACACTGGACAAGTTCAAAGGAACGCAGCGGCGTTTTGACATCATAGGAACCACGCAGAACGGCGTTAAGCTGGTAGACGATTATGCACATCATCCAACGGAGATCAAGGCTACGCTGTCCGCTGCCCATAATATTCCCCATGAGAAGCTTTGGTGCTTGTTCCAGCCACATACCTATACCAGAACATTGGCTCTGTTTGATGAGTTTGCGGAAGCGTTTACTGATGCTGACGTGTTGATTCTGGCTGAAATCTATGCGGCCAGAGAGAAAAACATTTATAAAATTTCTTCTGCGGAGCTTGCTGAGGAAATTAAGAGAGTGCATCCGGAAAAGAAGGTCTATTATATGGATACCTTTGAGGATATTGCAAATTATGTCAGCAGAAACGCTTCAGAAGGCGATTTGGTTATTACTATGGGTGCGGGAGATATTTATAAAGTAGGCGAAATGATCATCAATCAGTAAAATGTGAGGTGTTGAGATGGATTTTAAGGATTATCAAAAACAAGAAGATGCACGGATTGCCATTTGCATCGGGCATTTAGAGGCAGGCGTAAATTTTGTTGATATTCGTACTGCGTATATTGACGAAAATGTGAAGATTGGCGCAGGAACGGTTATTGGGCCGTGCGTGACGTTGGAGGGGAATACGATTATCGGTAAAAATTGCTGTATTTTACAAAATAGCAGGATCGAAAACTCTGTCGTTGGCGATGGAGTAGAAATCCAGTCTTCTGTCGTGGTAGAAAGTGAGATAGGAGAGGGAACCAAAGTAGGACCATTCGCATACCTGAGACCGGGAAGCCGAATTGGGAAGGATTGTAAAGTCGGCGATTTTGTTGAAGTTAAGAATTCATCTTTTGGAGATGGTTCAAAAGCGTCACATTTGACCTATATTGGAGATTCTGATGTAGGCAGGGACGTTAATATAGGTTGCGGCGTAGTTTTTGTAAACTACGACGGAACGCATAAGCACCGGACGACTGTAGGGGACAGTGCATTTATCGGATGTAATACAAATTTGGTTTCTCCGGTGAAGGTAGAAGACGGCGCTTATATTGCGGCAGGCAGCACAGTAACGGAAGACGTACCGGAGGACGCACTGTGCATTGCTAGAGCAAGACAGAAAAACATCAGGGGATGGGCTGCTGAGAAGGGATTATACAGAAAGTAATTTTTAGCTATCAAGAAAGAAGAGGTGTACAAACAATGAAGAACGGCGCATTTTCAGATTATAAGGTGTTTTCAGGGAACTCGCACACTGAACTTGCAGAAGAAATTGCATCCATCATGGGAAAACCGCTGGGCAAAGCGACTGTAACAAAATTCAGTGACGGAGAGATTTCCGTAAATATCTGGGAGTCTGTAAGAGGTATCGATGTGTACATCGTACAGCCTACTTGCAAACCGGTTAACGATAATCTGATGGAGCTTTTGATCATGATTGATGCGATGAAGAGAGCGTCAGCAGGCAGAATCAATGCGGTACTGCCATATTACGGTTATGCCAGACAGGACAGAAAAGCGAAGGCCAGAGATCCAATCACAGCTAAGTTAGTGGCAGATCTGATCGTAGCGGCGGGCGCTGACAGAGTATTGACTATGGATCTTCACGCAAATCAGATCCAGGGTTATTTCAATATTCCGGTGGATCATCTGGTAGGTATGCCAATTCTGGCCAGATATTTTAAGGAAAAAGCTATGGATGATGTTGTCGTTGTATCTCCTGATCACGGAAGCGTAACCAGAGCGAGAAGCATGGCGGAGTATCTGAATTGTCCGATTGCTATTGTAGATAAGCGCCGCCCGGAGCCTAACAAAAGCGAGATTATGAACATTATCGGAAATATTGAGGGAAAGAATTGTATCATTATTGACGATATGATCGATACGGCCGGAACCATTACGAATGCTGCAAACGCAATAAAGGATTTAGGAGCTACTGCCGTATATGCCTGTGCTACACATCCGGTACTTTCCGGACCGGCAGTAGAGCGGATTGAGAAATCAGCTATTGAGGAATTAGTGCTTCTGAATACGATACCGATGCCGGAAGAAAAGAAGATAGAGAAGATGCGTTTCTTATCTGTTGCGCCGATCTTTGCTGAGGCCATGACAAGAGTTTTCACAAACGGCTCTATCAGCAAATTGTTTGATTAATTTTGATAGAAGGAACATAGAATAGTATGTACGTAATAGCGGGACTGGGAAACCCAGGAAAAAAATATGCTCACACGAGACATAATATAGGGTTTATTACCATAGACCAGCTGGCGGAAAAACATAATATAAAAGTAGATAAGCTGAAATTTAAGGCCCTGGTCGGTGAGGGAAGGATCGCCGACCAGAAGGTTTTACTTGTGAAGCCGCAGACCTATATGAATCTGAGTGGCGAATCGCTTCGTGAAGTAATGCATTTCTATAAGCTGCCGCCAGAGCAATTGATTGTTATTTATGATGATATTGATCTTGAAGCAGGCGCGCTGCGTATTCGCAAGTTTGGCAGTGCCGGAACACATAACGGAATGCGGTCTGTTGTATATCAGATACAATCCGATCGGTTTCCAAGAATTCGTATAGGCATAGGCAAAAGCGAAAAAAAGGACTTGGTGGATTTTGTTATTGGCGGTTTTACGAAGGAGGAGGTTCCTGCTCTGGAAGAAGCTGTAACAAAGGCTGCTTGCGCTGTGGAATGCATTTTGGAGGATGGCATTGACAGGGCCATGAATCAGTATAATACTAAGAAAAAGTCCCTAAAAGACGAGAAAAAGGACGAGAAGAGGGAAGATGCAGAATAAGGGAATCATCAATATTTCGGGCATATCCGAAAGCAGGTGCGCACCAGTTATTTCTCATCTGTCAAAAGAAGAAGGACAAAGCTTGATTATTACAGCAACCGCTGCAAGAGCAAATAAACTGGCTTTGGATCTTTCTTTTTTTTCGCGGAAGGAGATTTTGGTGTTGCCGCCGGAAGATCAGATGTTTTTGCGCTTTGAGGCCAGAAACCATGATCTTCTAATAGAAAGACTGCGTGCATTGACTGCACTGAGAACAGGGAAGGACTGTATTGTCGTTGCCCCTGTTTCTGCTGCCGTAAAAAGGCTTATGCCGCATCGATACTTTGACAGCGCATCTATGACTTTGCATCTGGGCGATGATATAAATCCGGAACACGTTAAAGAGAGCCTGATAAGGATGGGATACGAGAGAATGGACCTAGTAGACAGTCGAGGGCAGTTCTCTATGCGCGGCGGTATCATTGACATTTTTACACCGGATGGTGAAAATCCATATCGAGTCGAACTATTTGATACAGAGGTGGATTCAATCAGAACCTTTGATATTGATACCCAAAGAAGTATAGATAATCTGCAGGCTATCACTATTTGTCCGGCAGAGGAACTGATAGTGGATATGGAGATTTTTAATGATTCTGCAGGAAGACTGCACAAGGCTTATTCCGCCCAGGTAAAGCGGTTGGCAAAGAAGGGTGATCATTGGCTGGATGCAGCGGAAAATCTTGAAAAGAGACGAGACGAATTGTGTGAATATATCACGAACGTGTCTAACCTGCCTCTGCTGGAAAACTATCTGCATTATTTCAGTGATGAGACAGAATACTTATGGGACTATATGAGTGGCGGTATGGTTGTCGTAGACGATCCGGATCGCGTCTGTGAATATCTGGATACCAGATCTGTGGAACTGCAGCAGGATTTTCAGGTGTTCTTAGAAAGAGGTCAGGCGGTTCCGGAGGATATGGTTCTTGCAGGTAGCAGGGATGACTTCTTACGCGTTTATAATTGCCGAACGGTTTATATATTAACGCCGTTTACCAAGAAGATCCGCGGCGTTAAAGCGCTGGATCGGGTTTGCAGTATCAAAAGCCGTCAGATGGTAGCCTTTAACGGCCGTATGGAATTGCTGGAAAGCGAGCTGAGGGAATACGTTAAGAAGAACTACCGGATTACCATTGCTTGTACGAGTAAGGAACGGATGGAGAATTTACAGGAATTCGTACAGCGTATTGGCTTAGATGGCAGAGTCGGGTTTGCCGAGGGAGCTCTTTCATCCGGTATGGACTTCCCGGATGAAAAATGTTGTTACATTAGTGAAAATGATATCTTTGCAGGACAAAAGACAGCGCGTCGTAAAAAGAAAAGAAAGACTCGAGCGGAGCAGATACAGTCCTTTTCCGATATAAAAACTGGAGATTTTGTGGTGCATGAAAACCATGGAATCGGAAGATTTTTGGGCTTAGAACAATTGACTGTCCAAGGTGAAAAGAAGGATTATCTGAAGATTAAATACGCTGGAAACGATCTGCTTTATGTGCCTGTAGAGCAGATGGATATTATTCAAAAATATATAGGATCTGATGGAGCGGCTCCCAAAGTCAACAAGCTGTCCGGCAGTGAGTGGAAGGCCGCTAAGGCCAAGGCTAAAGCTGCGATTGCGGAGATGGCAAAGGAATTGTTGGACTTATATGCCAGAAGGAAGATGCAAAGAGGCCATGCTTTCGGAGAGGATACAGTCTGGCAGAAGGAATTTGAGGACGCTTTTCCATATACGGAGACAGACGATCAATTGCGATGTATTGCTGAGATTAAGGAAGATATGGAACAGCCAGGGTCCATGGATCGTCTTCTGTGCGGCGATGTAGGATTTGGTAAGACTGAAGTGGCGGCAAGAGCTATGTTCAAATGCATTGCGGACGGAAAGCAGGCGGCGGTGTTGGTGCCGACTACAATTTTAGCAAATCAGCATTATTATACCTTAAAAGAACGTTTTGAACCGTTTCCTCTGAAGGTGGAGATGCTGTCAAGATTTAGATCGGCATCTAGACAGGAGGAAATCATTGATGAGCTTAAGAAAGGACAGGTGGACTTAATCATTGGTACGCATCGTTTGTTGTCAAAGGATGTGCAGTTTAAGGACTTGGGACTTCTTGTCATCGATGAGGAACAGCGTTTTGGTGTTGCACATAAAGAAAAGATCAAACAATTGAAAGAAAATGTGGATGTTCTTACGTTATCAGCGACACCGATACCGCGAACCCTGAATATGTCACTTACGGGAATCAAGGATATGAGCCTGATTGAAGAACCTCCGGAAGAACGATATCCTGTACAGACCTATGTACTGGAGCAGGATGACTCTATGATTCGTGAAATCATCAACAGAGAGTTGGATCGCGGCGGGCAGGTATTTGTAGTGTATAATCGCGTAAGAGGCATTAATAAGATTGCGGATACGATTCGCAGTTTGGTGCCGGACGCGAAGGTTGCCGTGGGTCATGGACAGATGAACGAGCATGCTTTGGAGGATGTGATGCTTGGCTTTATCAACGGCGAAAGCAATGTTTTGGTTGCTACTACGATTATTGAATCTGGCATTGATATTTCCAATGCCAACACGATGATTATTTTAGAAGCAGATAAGTATGGCTTATCACAGTTATACCAATTGCGCGGGAGAGTGGGTCGTTCCAACCGTATGGCATATGCGTATTTAATGTATCAAAAGGATAAGGTTTTGACAGAGATTGCAGAAAAGAGACTGAAGGCTGTACGAGAATTTACGGAGTTCGGCTCCGGATTCAAAGTGGCTATGCGAGACCTGGAAATTCGCGGAGCCGGAAACTTGTTAGGCAGCGAACAGAGCGGACATATGATGAACATTGGATATGAGTTATATTGTAAATTGGTGGATGATGCTGTTCGTAGTCTGCAGGGTGAAATAATCAATGAAAATAAGGAAGAAATTGTGGTTGAACTGATGGTGACAGCAAATATTCCCGGATGGTACATTGAGAATGAGGTATTAAAGCTTCAGATGTACAAAAAAATTGCTTCTGTTCGTACAGAAGATGATGAGGATGAGATGATTGACGAGCTGTTGGATCGTTTCGGTGATGTTCCGAGAGAGACATTAAATTTGATTCGAATCTCACGGATCAGAAGCTTGGCGGAGGAACTTGCTGTGACTAAGATTTACGAACAGCAGGGGAAAATCATTGTAGCCTTTGGTGAGAAAAATCCTCTGAACGGATATGCTTTGATGAACGTTACTGAGACTTTTGGTCAGAAGGCCTTTGTCCATGGCGGTGTAGAACCCTATATTCGTTTGTCCGTGAAGCCTATGGATAAGCTGCGAGATTGCGTTAAGCTACTGCAGATTTTGTATGATCAGAAAGCAGCCGGTCGAAAATAGGTCGTTTGGAAGCGAGCGTGTAGAAGCATCTTGAAATTAAAACAGTACCATACAGATAAATCAGAATTCGATGAGATTTCGAAGATAATCTGCATGGTACTTTTTATGTGTGGAGACTGTGAAAAAAAGTCTGTAAATTACCTTCTATGGTAATTTGAAACTATGAAACCTTTGAAATTTCAATAGTTCTTAGTTGAAAATAATATAATACATGTTTTTAGCCATGTCAAGGACTCCTTTCTCTGAAGGAGTCCTTGCATGCTTTTATTTTGTATTAAACAGGAAAACGATCCCCATACATGATGGAAAATTCTCCATAAACTTTACCCCAGTTTCTTAAAGACTGTGTCCATTTCTTCGTTGCTTGTAAGGTTGCAAGATACAGTGATTTCAATAGTGCCTTGTCGTTTGGGAATACTGTGCGCTGCCGATTCAATTTCTTGTAGGTACTGTTCAGACTTTCGATGGCATTCGTCGTATAAATCACCTTTCTCACATCTATAGAGAATTTGAAGATGGGCGTTAATACATCCCAGTTCTTCTCCCAGATCTTCATCGCGTTTGGATATTTATCATTCCACTTTTCTGTTACAATTTGCAATGCTTCATATCCTTGTTTCTCATCCGGTGCCAGATAGATTGATTTCAAATCTCCGGCAAAAGCTTTCATATCTTTGTAGGACACATATTTCAGCGTATTGCGTATTTGGTGTACAATGCATCTTTGATACTCCGTATCTGGATAGGCTGCTTGAATTGCTTCTTTGATCCCGCTAAGTCCATCTGCACAGATGACCATGATATCCTTGACTCCTCGATTTTTTAGGCTGTTTAGTACACCTAGCCAGTATTTGCTGCTCTCATTCTCTCCAATTTCAAGATGAATGACATCTTTCATCCCGTCCAGAGTATATCCTAAGATTACATAAGCTGCCAGTTTTCTAATCTGATTATCTTCCCTGACTGAAAAATGTACCGCATCAATGAAAATGATTGGGTAGATTTCGTCTAGAGGGCGTTTCTGCCAGTCATCAATTTCCTGCAGAATCTTATCTGTTACATCAGAGATAAAACCTTCACTACATTCGAATCCATAGATTTCTTCAATCTGTTCTGAGATTTGTCTTGTGGTAAGCCCTCTTGCATACATGCTGATGATTTTCTGATCAATCTCAGAGATATCCTTTTGACGCTTTTTTACTACCTGTGGTTCGAACGTACTGTTCCTGTCTTGTGGTACACTGATTTCAAACTCTCCATAGTTACTGCGTACTTTTTTAGATTTTGTACCATTGCGGTAATTATCGCTGTCACTGCGTTCATAGTTACCGTAGCCGAGATGTTCATCCATTTCAGCTTCCATCATGGATTTGATGGTGCCACCTAATAGGTCTTTTAAGGCCTCCTGAATATCATCTGCTGTTTCGATGTCGTATTCTTCCAGTAATGCTGCAATGATGTTCTTTTTTCCTTCTGTCAGTGGTTTTACCTTGTATACTTCCTTTTTCTTTGCCATTTTAAAAAGCCTCCTATGATAATTTGATTTTACCATAGAAGGCCTTTTTCTTTTACCTATTTACAGACTTTTTTTCACAGTCTCTATGTGTGAGATGGATTAATCGTAAATTTGTTTTGCGATAAATTCTGCGCCGATTTGTGCGGCCTTCATTTCGGCTTCGCCAAGCTCCTTGTTTTCTGAGGCCAAGACGGTAATAGAACCAATGGCGTCACCTTGTGCGAGAATAGGAACGATCAGTTTGCTGCCGCTTAGATATTTGTCTTTCGACTGGATGATATGATCCAGTTCTGTATCAATTTTGTCTCCAGAGAATTGACGTTTTTGTTTGCCTGAGGCGGCGATAAAGGTGTCTGTATCAGATACTGCTACAGTGCCTCCTAAAATGGAAGATGCCGTTTCTGCAAACTCTGTGGCAATCTGACTCATATCACCTACAGGCGAATACTTTTTGAGGATGATCTCTCCGTTTTCACTGGTATATATTTCTAGAGGATCTCCTTCTCTGATTCTGAGAATCCTTCTGATCTCCTTTGGAACGACTACTCTGCCTAAGTCGTCGATTCTTCTTACAATTCCAGTTGCTTTCATGTAATTAACTCTCCTTCTTAAAATGATTGTAAGACTAGTTTTTACATGGCAGAGAAAAATATACCGGAAATATGGTCATTTTTTCTTTGGAGGATATGTATCGAAAAAATACGAAAAAGGTTGGAATGAAAGTTCATTTATGATACCATATTATTGTAATATGACCATCAAAAAGTGGTGAAGCTATATTGAAGGTATAAGCAGATGGAGGATGGAATATGCTTTTTAAAGAGATAACAATACTGGACAAAGACCTGGAAATACAGAGGGACATGTATGTGGTAGTGAAAGGCACAGAAATTTCTTATATAGGTAAGGAAAGACCTGAAGGTGATTTCGGCAGAGAATATGATGGAAAGAATCGTTTGCTGATGCCAGCCTTTTATAACGCGCATGCCCATTCGCCCATGGCATTGATGCGGGGTTATGGAGAAAATCTCGCGTTACAGGACTGGCTGAACAGTCGAATATTTCCTTTTGAAGATAAGTTGGACGGCAATGCGGTTTATTGGGGAACTATGCTTTGTATGGCTGAGTCTTTACGGTTTGGTATCGTATCTTCCTCTGATATGTACTATTTTGTACCGGACATGGTCAGAGCTGTAGTTGAAAGCGGTGCAAAAGCTAATATTTCCCGGGCAATAGCAAATCCTATGGGCATGCCTTTTGACAGTTTACCATCGGTAAAAGAAGCCAGAGACGCAGTACGGCAGTTCAATGGCTATGCGGATGGAAGAATTATTACGGATACAAGTCTACATGCGGAATACACTTCTAATGAAGAAACCGCGCGCGGTACAGCGGCGTTGGCAAAGGAGACGGGAACGATTATGCACATTCATGTTTCCGAGACGCAGTTGGAGCATGAGGAATGTAAAAAGCGGCATGATGGTATGACGCCGGTACAGTACTTTGAACGCTGCGGACTCCTTGACGGTCCGGCATTGGCAGCGCATTGTGTATGGTGCGAGGACGATGATCTTGCCATTTTGAAGGAAAAGGGTACAGTAGTAGCATCGAATCCTATGAGCAATCTAAAGTTAGCCAGCGGTATTTGTCCCGCGGCGAAAATGATGGATTTGGGAATTTCGGTTGCTATTGGAACGGACAGTGTATCAAGCAATAACAGTCTTAACTTCCTGGAAGAAATGAAAACCTTTGCCGCACTGGCTAAAGTAAAAGAAATGAATCCAACGGTGATTACGCCGAAAGAAGCTGTTTACGCGGCAACAATGGGCGGCGCTATAGCACAGGGAAGAACGGATTGCGGTATGCTGGCTGAGGGAAATAAGGCTGATTTGATCGTAATGCGGTTGGATGTGCCGAATATGCATCCTGTGCACAACTTGCTAAACAATATTGTCTACGCGGCGTCGGGCAGTGATATTGTTATGACAATGGCGGACGGCAGAGTTTTGTATGAAAATGGAGAATACACTTACATCGATATTGAGAAAACGATTTACGAAACACAGGCTGCTACAGATAAGATTTTACAATTATTATAGAAAGTGAAAGGCAAATATGTCAGATAAAGGGAATAAATTCATCAAAGGCGCGGCGATCCTGGGGGTGGCCGGTGTCGTAATTAAATTGCTGGGAGCTATTTTTAGAATTCCGCTGACCAACTGGATTGGTGACGACGGTATGTCCTATTATGGTTTCGCTTACTCCATCTATGGCGCATTGTTGGTTTTATCAACGGCCGGTATTCCTGTGGCTATCTCTAGAATGGTATCGGAGCGAATCGCGGTAGGAGAGTATAGAAATGCTCATAAGGTTTTCAAAGTGGCAACATCCCTGCTCTTTGGCATAGGTATCTTTTCTTTTGCCATGTGTTATTTTGGCGGAGAATTTATTACCGCAAAATTGGGAAACCCTGATGCAGCGTTAGCAGTAAAGGCTATCTCGCCGGCGCTGTTGTTCGTGCCTATCTTTTCCGCCTTCAGAGGTTATTTTCAGGGGCGGCAGAATATGAATCCTACGGCCATTTCTGAGATAACGGAACAATTAGTACGAGTAGTTGTCGGACTGTATCTGGCATATACACTGTTGCATACCGGTCTAAAGGAGGCTGCGGCGGGAGCATCCTTCGGGGCGTCGGCCGGATCTATCGCAGGACTAGGCATCATTGTGGTTATCTATATGCTCAATCGAAGGATTATACATCGAAAGATCGATCTGAATAATCAGCAGGTAGAGGAAACAGGCGTTATTTTGCGGAAAATCATTGCGATTTCAGTGCCCATTATAATAGGTAGTGAAATTATGCCGATTATGACTCTGATTGATACGGGCATCATCATGACTAGATTGCAAGACACAGGATGGACCTATGCGGAAGCTAAGAGCTTGTATGGCCTTCTGAGCGGATTCTGCAATTCTTTAATCGCATTTCCACAAGTATTTACACAAGCTGTGGCAGTTAGTCTGGTGCCTGCAATTGCGGCTGCTTTTAAGGTGAGAAATAAAATTGGCGTACAGCAAAATATTCAATTAGGCTATCGGGTCACCATGATCATGGCGTTTCCGTGCGCATTCGGTATTTTTGCTCTAGCAGAGCCAATTTTACTGTTGTTGTATCCGGCACAGAAAGCAAGCGCCATCGCGGCAGTTCCCACTTTGATGATTATGGCGGTTAGCGTAATTTTTCTGGCTATAACACAGACCTCTGTAGGCGTATTACAGTCTATAGGGAAACAGATGGTACCAGTTGTACATTTAGCTATTGGCTGTGTTGGTAAAGTGATAGTGACGTTTATTCTGGTAGGTATTCATTCTGTTAATATTAAAGGAGCGGCTATCGGCACAATGCTGGCTTATGTAGTTGCTTTGATATTAAATAATATGTCTGTTAGAAAATATACTGGAACAAAGTTGGATTATGGGCTTACGTATGTGAGACCGTGCATTGCTGCAGCCATCATGGGAATTTGCTCCTTCGCGGCACATAAGCTGTTTATGGTTGTTTTAGGTAGTAACAGCATTGCAACACTTCTGGCGATTATGACGGGCGTAGTGGTCTATGGTGTTCTGATCTTTTCCTTGAGAGCTATCACTTTAGACGAGGTAGAGACAATGCCGGGCGGAACAAAACTGTCTAAAATTATAAGAAAGTTTGTGAAATAAGATGAAAAAAGAGTATGAAGAATTATATCTGGTGAAAGATAAGGATGGAGAAGCATTAGAGCGGCTTGTAGAAATTGTAAAGATTTTGCGGAACGAGTGTCCTTGGGATAGCGTCCAGACCCATGAATCTCTTCGGAGGTGTATGATTGAAGAAGCCTATGAAGCGGTTGACGCTATCACAGAACATGACATAGAGAATCTCCGAGAAGAACTGGGAGACGTTCTTCTTCAGGTGGTTTTTCATGGCAATTTGGCAGAAGAAGAAGGGTATTTTGATCTAAGCGCTGTAATAAATGAAGAATGTGAGAAAATGCTTCGCCGTCACCCACACATTTTTTTAGAAGAAAGGGCAAAAACTATTGACAAAGCCCTTGAAAAATGGGAGAATATGAAGAGCGAAGAGCATGGAGAGACTAGCCATGGAGACAAGCTGAGGAGAGTGCCGCGATCTTTACCCGCATTGCTTAGGAGTGCAAAGGTGCAGGAGAAGGCGGCTCGGGTTGGCTTTGACTGGCCGAATGTCAGCGGAGCATTTGATAAGATTGAAGAAGAATTCGCTGAACTTCAAAGCGCTTGTCAGGCACAGGATCAGGAGGGCATATTCGAAGAATTTGGTGATCTGCTCTTTTCCATGGTTAATGTTTCGCGATTCTTGAGCATTGATCCCGAAGATTCCCTGCATGAATCTACAGCTAAATTCATCAGGCGCTTCGATTTGATGGAAAAGACTGCAATTGAAAGGGGTCTAAATTTTGAAAGCTTATCGCTTCAGGAGATGGACAACCTTTGGAATGAGGTCAAAAGAAAATAAGTTCAATGCTTACGTATATAATTTAAGGAGGATTTTATAATGAATAAGGCTGAATTAGTTGCTGCAGTAGCAGAAAAAACCAAATTTACTAAGAAGGATGCAGAAGTTGCAATCAGCGCATTCCTGGAGAGTGTTGAAGAAGCTTTAGTAAAGGGCGAAAAAGTACAGCTGATCGGATTCGGTACTTTTGAAACCAGAGAAAGAAAAGCAAGACAGGGAAGAAATCCAAGAGTTCCAGAGGAAATCATCGAAATCGCAGCTTCTAAGGCTCCTGTATTTAAAGCAGGTAAGGCTCTGAAGGACGCAGTAAACAAATAAGTCGTAATTTTTGGAGACAACTTGGTTGTCTCCTTTTTCATAACATAGGAAATATCGTTTTCGATATTCCGTATGTTTCAACGTATGCTTCGCATATTTTTTCGCGAATTGCATTCGCTTCGCTACCTGTTTCGCCTAGCAGCTCGCATTGCTTGTGGGGCGAAAAGGTAAGAAAAGTACCTTGCGAAGTGCTGCTTGGAAAGGAAGGAAAATTTTGCGTATAGATAAGTTTTTAAAAAATTCAAGATTGATTAAACGGCGGACCGTAGCCAAAGACGCCTGTGATCAAGAAAGAGTATCCGTCAATGGGAGGGTAGCAAAAGCTGGCACAGAGGTAAGAGTAGGGGATACGATTCATATTGAATTCGGAAACAGTTCCATCACTGTCAAGGCCTTGCAACTGACTGAATCATGCCGTAAGGAGGACGCTGCCGGCATGTATGAAATTATAGAAGATTAAAAAGGGCAGAACTTAGTCTCACGACTAAGCCGCCCTTTTCCTTTAAAGAATGTTTTGCCAGGTAATGCTTTCATTTTCATGAAGCGTCTTTAGCTGCTCCGTTAGAGATAGAAGTTCTCCGCTGCTGTTAGACCTGTCTTCCGCTTTGATATATTTCAGAGTTTTTGCGAATGTCTGATCGGTTTCGTTGATGGATTGGGTATCCAAAAAAAACAGAGCTATTCGCCGGTATTCATGCCAGCGTTGATATTCTTGTGAAAAAGCAGTGTTAGCCTTTTCCCAGTCTTCTTGTTCCACAGCTTCCATGATAAAACCCTGACAGTGCTGTGTCATCTCCGTAAGCTGCTGATGAGAACTATGAAAAAAGACACCCCATATACTGATTAGGATAGCTAAAGAAAGTATAGAAATCCATAGAGAACGCATTTATTTCACCTCCCCGGCAAAGCTTTGATCTTCTGGCGGGAATGGGTAGACGTGGAATTGATGTTGTCCATCGTAGAACGCCAGAAATACTTTGTTCAGATCTGACAGACCTCGCGAATCCAACATGTGCAGCAAAGTCCGGCGGTCGAGGTGAGCTTTTTCTAAGTTCTCTTCATAGATCGTGCCGTCACTGACCAATACTAAAGGCAATCTTTCGTGATCCTCTGTTTTGATAATAGACAGTTCCCCATTGGATTCCATAACGGCATATTCAACGTCAGAGAGAGATGGACAATTGCCGATTCTCAGCTGTTCGAACAATTCATTGACCGTGATGCGCAGACGTTCCATTTCCTTGATATTGATTCGTCCCTTATCTACAATGATGCTGGGACGGCCGTTGATTAGATTCTTGAAACCTTCGCTTTTGATGGAAAAGTATGAAAACAACACTTGCAAAAATAGCAGTGTCATGATGGCCACTACGCCGTTAATAAGCGATGTAGAAGGTTCATCAATAGGAATAGACGCTAATTCTGCAATCATAAACAGGACGACCATCTGAAAGGTAGACATTTTGGAAAGTTCAGCTTTGCCCATAACGCGAAGCGCAAAGAGAACCACAACATATAATATGAGCGTTCTGATACATATGATAATCAAAAAAACACCTCCAAAGTAAGTTGATACTGCTATTGTGCACGTTGAAGGCTTTGGCTATACTGATATTTATTTTTTATGTAAAGTTTTTACGTAAAAAGAGAGGATTTTTAATGAGAAATAATGTGGAGATTCACAAATTTAAAGGATTGTATTTTTTGACCTATGCTGCTTTGGGGGTATTGGTTCCTTTGATTGGACAATATCTTAGTTCCATTGGTTTTTCAGGCACGCAGATCGGAATTGTAACATCTGTAGGCACCGCCGTAGCTATTTTTGCGGCCACCTTTTGGGGTAAAATATATTCAAACAGTGCAGATGGGAGAAAAGTTGTTGCGCTGCTGTGTGCTACGGCAGCGCTGATGGGAGTTGTAAATACCTTTGTCACGGAGTTTATGGTGTTTGTAATTACCTACGGCATTATGTATTTTTTTCAGGGCCCTGTCAACGGATTAACGGATGCTATGGTTCTGGAACATAATCAGGGGAGCTTTGCGCAAATTCGTCTCTTTGGCGCGGTGGGATACGCAATAACTGTCTTTACCGGTGGACGTATCGGAGCGGCGTTTGGGCTGCAAAAAATTTTTTACATATATGCTGTGGCGTTCCTTTTCGGTGCGATGGTTGTTATGCGCATTAGGCAAAGGGCGTCCTGCAAGGATTCCTATGATGCGAAGGGTACGAAAGGAAGGACTCTGAAAAAAGGGAAAGAAACCATTAGCTTTTCAGAACTGTTGTGTGACAAGAAATCTATACAGTTAATCATCTGTGGGATTTTTGTTATGGGAACGAATGTAGCCAACAATACATATTTTAGCTTTCTTTTTCGAGATGGCGGAGGAACAGTGGCCGGTGTAGGAACTGTTTTTTTATTAATGGTAGGAAGCGAAGCGCCGTTTATGGCGTTAGCGCCGTGGATTACGAAAAGGTTTTCTCAGGAAAAGATCATCGTATCGGCAATGATCTTGTCCGCGGTACGGTTTAGCTGGTATGCAACAGGACCTTCATGGCAGATGTTGATGGCGCTGTTCTTCTTGCAGGGGATGGTTAACGGTATATTATTAGTAGAGTATGTAAAATATCTTTCGGCGGTAGTGGAACCGAAACTGATTGGAATTGCGGTATCGGCATTTTACGCAGTCAGTTCCAACGGCGGATCTATTCTTTGTAACTTTTTGGGAGGCATCGCCATGGATCACTTTGGTAGCGTAGGCGTGTATGGTTTGTTTGGCATCTTTAATGCGATTGGAGTGGCACTCTATTTTTTATGGGGATTACATAAGAAAAAAGATTGAAAAAAAACATTGACATTGTATTCGTTTAATGGTATTCTAGATAAGCTGTCTGGAAGGATTGACAAAATCAAAGCAGTTTGATGACGAAAAGAGTTGAAAAACATTTGAAAAAATGTTAAAAAAGACCTTGACACAGTCTTTGAAAGATGGTATTATAAATAAGCTGTCTGCGAGAGCGGGCGGCAGCACCTAGAAAACTTCATAGTGTAGAAATTTAGTCAAAAATTTCGAGCAATCATGAAATTGGTAAGAGATTACCAGTGCGTGAGAGTTCACGACAATTTCTTAAAAAGAACAATAATTCGAAAGAAGAATATTGCAAGAGCGCAAAGCGTTCAGAGACTTTTAAGATGATTTTACCTTGCGAAAGCAAGTAGAATACCATATCATTAAGAGTTTGATCCTGGCTCAGGATGAACGCTGGCGGCGTGCCTAACACATGCAAGTCGAGCGAGAAGCTCTCGACGGATACTTCGGTTGAGGGAGAGAGTGGAAAGCGGCGGACGGGTGAGTAACGCGTAGGCAACCTGCCTTATGCACAGGGATAGCCATTGGAAACGATGATTAAAACCTGATAACACTGCATTTTCACATGGAAAAGCAGTCAAAGATTTATCGGCATAAGATGGGCCTGCGTCTGATTAGCTAGTTGGTGGGGTAACGGCTCACCAAGGCAACGATCAGTAGCCGACCTGAGAGGGTGATCGGCCACATTGGAACTGAGACACGGTCCAAACTCCTACGGGAGGCAGCAGTGGGGAATATTGCACAATGGGCGAAAGCCTGATGCAGCAACGCCGCGTGAAGGAAGAAGGCCTTCGGGTCGTAAACTTCTGTCCTTGGGGAAGAAGAACTGACGGTACCCAAGGAGGAAGCCCCGGCTAACTACGTGCCAGCAGCCGCGGTAATACGTAGGGGGCAAGCGTTATCCGGAATTATTGGGCGTAAAGAGTGCGTAGGTGGCTTTTTAAGCGCAGGGTTTAAGGCAATGGCCCAACCATTGTTCGCCCTGCGAACTGAATAGCTTGAGTGCAGGAGAGGAAAGCGGAATTCCTAGTGTAGCGGTGAAATGCGTAGATATTAGGAGGAACACCAGTGGCGAAGGCGGCTTTCTGGACTGTAACTGACACTGAGGCACGAAAGTGTGGGGAGCAAACAGGATTAGATACCCTGGTAGTCCACACCGTAAACGATGAGCACTAGGTGTCGGGGTCGCAAGACTTCGGTGCCGGAGTTAACGCATTAAGTGCTCCGCCTGGGGAGTACGTACGCAAGTATGAAACTCAAAGGAATTGACGGGGACCCGCACAAGCAGCGGAGCATGTGGTTTAATTCGAAGCAACGCGAAGAACCTTACCAGGACTTGACATCCTCCTGACGTATCCGTAATGGGATATTTCTTCGGACAGGAGAGACAGGTGGTGCATGGTTGTCGTCAGCTCGTGTCGTGAGATGTTGGGTTAAGTCCCGCAACGAGCGCAACCCTTGCCATTAGTTGCCATCATTAAGTTGGGCACTCTAGTGGGACTGCCGGGGACAACTCGGAGGAAGGTGGGGATGACGTCAAATCATCATGCCCCTTATGTTCTGGGCTACACACGTGCTACAATGGCCGGTACAGAAAGCAGCGAAGTCGCGAGGCGGAGCAAATCTCAAAAACCGGTCCCAGTTCGGACTGCAGGCTGCAACCCGCCTGCACGAAGCCGGAGTTGCTAGTAATCGCGAATCAGAATGTCGCGGTGAATGCGTTCCCGGGTCTTGTACACACCGCCCGTCACACCATGGAAGTTGGGGGTGCCCAAAGCCGGCAAGCAAATATGCTGTCTAAGGCAAAACCAATGACTGGGGTGAAGTCGTAACAAGGTAGCCGTATCGGAAGGTGCGGCTGGATCACCTCCTTTCTAAGGAGACGAAAGTTTCTGCACTATGAATTTTTATGGGCTTGTAGCTCAGGTGGTTAGAGCGCACGCCTGATAAGCGTGAGGTCGGAGGTTCGAGTCCTCCCAAGCCCACCATAGCCGAAAGGCTAGAGAAAGCACCTAGAGAACTGAATAACGTGTATCAAACAAACACAGAGAAGAAATCGAGAAAAGACAGAAGTTAGAGATAACGGAAGGGAAATTCTATGATTTCAACCGAGAAAACCAGAAGAATTCTTTAATAAAGAGCATGCGAGCGCCGCATGCGACACGAGAGAATTGCGAAGGCTTTTGGCAAAGCTGCAAGGAAGCAGGGGAGCGAAAAGACGAGCAAGAAGGTCAAGTGAAGAAGGGCATAAGGCGGATGCCTTGGCACTGGGAGCCGAAGAAGGACGTGACAAGCTGCGAAAAGCTGCGGTAAGGAGCAAATATCCTATGACCCGCAGATATCCGAATGCGGAAACGCACCTACGGTAATGCGTAGGTATCCATAACTGAATCAATAGGTTATGAGAAGGAAACGCGGGGAACTGAAACATCTAAGTACCCGTAGGAAGAGAAAGAAAGATCGATTTCCTAAGTAGCGGCGAGCGAAAGGGAAAGAGGCCAAACCGATAGCTTGCTATCGGGGTTGCGGACACTCAGAAGCAAGAAATGTTGATAGTCGAATATGCATGGAAAGGCAAACCGAAGGAGGTAAAAGTCCCGTAGACGAAATGAACATGAAGCAGAGTGGATCCAGAGTAGGACCGGACACGTGGAACCCGGTCTGAAGCCGGGGGGGCCCACCCCCCAAGCCTAAATACTACCCAGTGACCGATAGAGAATAGTACCGTGAGGGAAAGGTGAAAAGAACCCCGGGAGGGGAGTGAAATAGAACCTGAAACCTTATGCCTACAAGCAGAGGGAGCGAAAGTGACCTCGTACTTTTTGTAGAACGGGCCAACGAGTTATGGTATGCAGCGAGGTTAAGGTGTAAAGCACTGGAGCCGAAGTGAAAGCGAGTCTGAATAGGGCGAGAGAGTTGCATGCTGTAGACCCGAAACCGGGTGACCTATCCATGAGCAGGTTGAAGTAACTGTAACAGGTTATGGAGGACCGAACCCATATCTGTTGAAAAAGGTTGGGATGACTTGTGGATAGCGGTGAAATTCCAATCGAACCCGGAGATAGCTGGTTCTCCTCGAAATAGCTTTAGGGCTAGCCTCACAGAAAGATACCCGGAGGTAGAGCACTGAATGTTCTAGGGGCCTTCACCGGTTACCGAAAACTATCAAACTCCGAATGCCGGAATATCATATGTGGGAGTCAGACTACGTGAGATAAGTTTCGTGGTCGAAAGGGAAACAGCCCAGACCAACAGCTAAGGTCCCAAAATGTAAGTTAAGTGGAAAAGGATGTGGAGCTGCACAAACAGCTAGGATGTTGGCTTAGAAGCAGCCATGCATTCAAAGAGTGCGTAATAGCTCACTAGTCGAGTGGCTCTGCGCCGAAGATAAACGGGGCTAAAACTTACTACCGAAGCTTTGGAATGAGAAATCATTGGTAGAGGAGCATCGTATACGGGTAGAAGCATACTTGAAAGGGTATGTGGACTGTATAGGAGAGAGAATGTTGGCATGAGTAGCGCAAGGCAGGTGAGAATCCTGTCCGCCGAACATCTAAGGATTCCTGAGGAAGGTTCGTCCGCTCAGGGTTAGTCGGGGCCTAAGCCGAGGGCGAAAGCCGTAGGCGATGGATAACAGGTAGAGATTCCTGTACCACCGGAGGTCGTTTTAAGTGAAGTGGGGACACAGAAGGATAGACTGAGCACGCCGCTGGTAGAGCGTGTCCAAGCGTCGAGGGAGTAGAAGTAGGCAAATCCGCTTTTACAATTCTGAGGCGTTACGGGGAGGCAAATAAGCCGGAAGCAGTTGATTTCACGCTGTCAAGAAAAGCCGCTAGCAAGACCCGAGGTGCCCGTACCGCAAACCGACACAGGTAGATGAGGAGAGAATCCTAAGGCGAGCGAGAGAACTATTGTTAAGGAACTCGGCAAAATGACCCCGTAACTTCGGGAGAAGGGGTGCCTGCATGAAGCAGGCCGCAGTGAAAAGGCCCAGGCAACTGTTTACCAAAAACACAGGTCTCTGCAAAAGCGAAAGCTGAAGTATAGGGGCTGACGCCTGCCCGGTGCTGGAAGGTTAAGGGGAAGTGTCATCCGTGAGGAGAAGCACAGAACTTAAGCCCCAGTAAACGGCGGCCGTAACTATAACGGTCCTAAGGTAGCGAAATTCCTTGTCGGGTAAGTTCCGACCCGCACGAAAGGCGTAATGATCTGGGCACTGTCTCAACAATAGACTCGGTGAAATTGTAGTACCGGTAAAGATGCCGGTTACCCGCAGCAGGACGGAAAGACCCCGTGGAGCTTTACTGTAGCTTGATATTGAGTTTCGGCGTTGCATGTACAGGATAGGTGGGAGACAGAGAAATCAGTACGCCAGTATTGATGGAGTCACCGTTGGGATACCACCCTTGTAACGTTGGGATTCTAACCATGTGCCGTAAGCCGGCACTGGGACAGTGTCAGGTGGGCAGTTTGACTGGGGCGGTCGCCTCCTAAAGAGTAACGGAGGCGCCCAAAGGTTCCCTCAGCGCGGACGGAAATCGCGCGAAGAGTGCAAAGGCAGAAGGGAGCTTGACTGCAAGACAAACAGGTCGAGCAGGGACGAAAGTCGGGCTTAGTGATCCGGTGGTTCCGAGTGGAAGGGCCATCGCTCAACGGATAAAAGCTACCCCGGGGATAACAGGCTGATACCCCCCAAGAGTTCACATCGACGGGGGTGTTTGGCACCTCGATGTCGGCTCGTCTCATCCTGGGGCTGAAGTAGGTCCCAAGGGTTGGGCTGTTCGCCCATTAAAGAGGTACGCGAGCTGGGTTCAGAACGTCGTGAGACAGTTCGGTCCCTATCCGCTGTGGGCGTTGGAGATTTGCGTGGAGCTGTCCTTAGTACGAGAGGACCGGGATGGACATACCTCTGGTGCACCAGTTGTCTTGCCAAAGGCATAGCTGGGTAGCTACGTATGGAAGGGATAAGCGCTGAAAGCATCTAAGTGCGAAGCCCCCCACAAGAAGAGATCTCCTCCTTTAAGGTAAGACCCGTGGGAGACTACCACGTAGATAGGTCGGAGGTGGAAGTGCAGTAATGTATGGAGCTGACCGATACTAATAGGTCGAGCACTTGACCAGTGGTTTTCAAAGAGTGAAGTTTAGACACGTTATTCAGGATCAAAGGGGAAAAAAGGAATCTGGTAACAATAGCGGGGAGGATACACCTGTTCCCATCTCGAACACAGTAGTTAAGCTCCTAAGCGCCGATGATACTTGGCGGGGGACTGCCTGGGAAAGTAGGTCGTTGCCAGTTTTGTTAAATCGGGTTGTGCATAGCAACCCGTTTGTGGCTCCATGGTCAAGCGGTCAAGACACCGCCCTTTCACGGCGGTAACCCGAGTTCGATTCTCGGTGGAGTCACCAGGATAAATATAAAGCATCCAGTAAAACGGATGCTTTTTCATTGTATTTTGAAAAAAGATTATCGATTTCTATTGACAAAATAGGATAAAGGATGATACAATTATCAAGCTGTCACATATAAGACATTTATTTTAAAATAAAAAGTTGAGAAATACTTCTTGACAAATGTTCCAAGTGATGGTAATATATTAAATGTTCGCTGCGGCGAACTAGCACAGTTCTTAAGAACTGTAGCACCTAGAAAACTTCATAGTGTAGAAATTTAGTCAAAAATTTCGAGCAATCATGAAATTGGTAAGAGATTACCAGTGCGTGAGAGTTCACGACAATTTCTTAAAAAGAACAATAATTCGAAAGAAGAATATTGCAAGAGCGCAAAGCGTTCAGAGACTTTTAAGATGATTTTACCTTGCGAAAGCAAGTAGAATACCATATCATTAAGAGTTTGATCCTGGCTCAGGATGAACGCTGGCGGCGTGCCTAACACATGCAAGTCGAGCGAGAAGCTCTCGACGGATACTTCGGTTGAGGGAGAGAGTGGAAAGCGGCGGACGGGTGAGTAACGCGTAGGCAACCTGCCTTATGCACAGGGATAGCCATTGGAAACGATGATTAAAACCTGATAACACTGCATTTTCACATGGAAAAGCAGTCAAAGATTTATCGGCATAAGATGGGCCTGCGTCTGATTAGCTAGTTGGTGGGGTAACGGCTCACCAAGGCAACGATCAGTAGCCGACCTGAGAGGGTGATCGGCCACATTGGAACTGAGACACGGTCCAAACTCCTACGGGAGGCAGCAGTGGGGAATATTGCACAATGGGCGAAAGCCTGATGCAGCAACGCCGCGTGAAGGAAGAAGGCCTTCGGGTCGTAAACTTCTGTCCTTGGGGAAGAAGAACTGACGGTACCCAAGGAGGAAGCCCCGGCTAACTACGTGCCAGCAGCCGCGGTAATACGTAGGGGGCAAGCGTTATCCGGAATTATTGGGCGTAAAGAGTGCGTAGGTGGCTTTTTAAGCGCAGGGTTTAAGGCAATGGCCCAACCATTGTTCGCCCTGCGAACTGAATAGCTTGAGTGCAGGAGAGGAAAGCGGAATTCCTAGTGTAGCGGTGAAATGCGTAGATATTAGGAGGAACACCAGTGGCGAAGGCGGCTTTCTGGACTGTAACTGACACTGAGGCACGAAAGTGTGGGGAGCAAACAGGATTAGATACCCTGGTAGTCCACACCGTAAACGATGAGCACTAGGTGTCGGGGTCGCAAGACTTCGGTGCCGGAGTTAACGCATTAAGTGCTCCGCCTGGGGAGTACGTACGCAAGTATGAAACTCAAAGGAATTGACGGGGACCCGCACAAGCAGCGGAGCATGTGGTTTAATTCGAAGCAACGCGAAGAACCTTACCAGGACTTGACATCCTCCTGACGTATCCGTAATGGGATATTTCTTCGGACAGGAGAGACAGGTGGTGCATGGTTGTCGTCAGCTCGTGTCGTGAGATGTTGGGTTAAGTCCCGCAACGAGCGCAACCCTTGCCATTAGTTGCCATCATTAAGTTGGGCACTCTAGTGGGACTGCCGGGGACAACTCGGAGGAAGGTGGGGATGACGTCAAATCATCATGCCCCTTATGTTCTGGGCTACACACGTGCTACAATGGCCGGTACAGAAAGCAGCGAAGTCGCGAGGCGGAGCAAATCTCAAAAACCGGTCCCAGTTCGGACTGCAGGCTGCAACCCGCCTGCACGAAGCCGGAGTTGCTAGTAATCGCGAATCAGAATGTCGCGGTGAATGCGTTCCCGGGTCTTGTACACACCGCCCGTCACACCATGGAAGTTGGGGGTGCCCAAAGCCGGCAAGCAAATATGCTGTCTAAGGCAAAACCAATGACTGGGGTGAAGTCGTAACAAGGTAGCCGTATCGGAAGGTGCGGCTGGATCACCTCCTTTCTAAGGAGACGAAAGTTTCTGCACTATGAATTTTTATGGGCTTGTAGCTCAGGTGGTTAGAGCGCACGCCTGATAAGCGTGAGGTCGGAGGTTCGAGTCCTCCCAAGCCCACCATAGCCGAAAGGCTAGAGAAAGCACCTAGAGAACTGAATAACGTGTATCAAACAAACACAGAGAAGAAATCGAGAAAAGACAGAAGTTAGAGATAACGGAAGGGAAATTCTATGATTTCAACCGAGAAAACCAGAAGAATTCTTTAATAAAGAGCATGCGAGCGCCGCATGCGACACGAGAGAATTGCGAAGGCTTTTGGCAAAGCTGCAAGGAAGCAGGGGAGCGAAAAGACGAGCAAGAAGGTCAAGTGAAGAAGGGCATAAGGCGGATGCCTTGGCACTGGGAGCCGAAGAAGGACGTGACAAGCTGCGAAAAGCTGCGGTAAGGAGCAAATATCCTATGACCCGCAGATATCCGAATGCGGAAACGCACCTACGGTAATGCGTAGGTATCCATAACTGAATCAATAGGTTATGAGAAGGAAACGCGGGGAACTGAAACATCTAAGTACCCGTAGGAAGAGAAAGAAAGATCGATTTCCTAAGTAGCGGCGAGCGAAAGGGAAAGAGGCCAAACCGATAGCTTGCTATCGGGGTTGCGGACACTCAGAAGCAAGAAATGTTGATAGTCGAATATGCATGGAAAGGCAAACCGAAGGAGGTAAAAGTCCCGTAGACGAAATGAACATGAAGCAGAGTGGATCCAGAGTAGGACCGGACACGTGGAACCCGGTCTGAAGCCGGGGGGCCCACCCCCCAAGCCTAAATACTACCCAGTGACCGATAGAGAATAGTACCGTGAGGGAAAGGTGAAAAGAACCCCGGGAGGGGAGTGAAATAGAACCTGAAACCTTATGCCTACAAGCAGAGGGAGCGAAAGTGACCTCGTACTTTTTGTAGAACGGGCCAACGAGTTATGGTATGCAGCGAGGTTAAGGTGTAAAGCACTGGAGCCGAAGTGAAAGCGAGTCTGAATAGGGCGAGAGAGTTGCATGCTGTAGACCCGAAACCGGGTGACCTATCCATGAGCAGGTTGAAGTAACTGTAACAGGTTATGGAGGACCGAACCCATATCTGTTGAAAAAGGTTGGGATGACTTGTGGATAGCGGTGAAATTCCAATCGAACCCGGAGATAGCTGGTTCTCCTCGAAATAGCTTTAGGGCTAGCCTCACAGAAAGATACCCGGAGGTAGAGCACTGAATGTTCTAGGGGCCTTCACCGGTTACCGAAAACTATCAAACTCCGAATGCCGGAATATCATATGTGGGAGTCAGACTACGTGAGATAAGTTTCGTGGTCGAAAGGGAAACAGCCCAGACCAACAGCTAAGGTCCCAAAATGTAAGTTAAGTGGAAAAGGATGTGGAGCTGCACAAACAGCTAGGATGTTGGCTTAGAAGCAGCCATGCATTCAAAGAGTGCGTAATAGCTCACTAGTCGAGTGGCTCTGCGCCGAAGATAAACGGGGCTAAAACTTACTACCGAAGCTTTGGAATGAGAAATCATTGGTAGAGGAGCATCGTATACGGGTAGAAGCATACTTGAAAGGGTATGTGGACTGTATAGGAGAGAGAATGTTGGCATGAGTAGCGCAAGGCAGGTGAGAATCCTGTCCGCCGAACATCTAAGGATTCCTGAGGAAGGTTCGTCCGCTCAGGGTTAGTCGGGGCCTAAGCCGAGGGCGAAAGCCGTAGGCGATGGATAACAGGTAGAGATTCCTGTACCACCGGAGGTCGTTTTAAGTGAAGTGGGGACACAGAAGGATAGACTGAGCACGCCGCTGGTAGAGCGTGTCCAAGCGTCGAGGGAGTAGAAGTAGGCAAATCCGCTTTTACAATTCTGAGGCGTTACGGGGAGGCAAATAAGCCGGAAGCAGTTGATTTCACGCTGTCAAGAAAAGCCGCTAGCAAGACCCGAGGTGCCCGTACCGCAAACCGACACAGGTAGATGAGGAGAGAATCCTAAGGCGAGCGAGAGAACTATTGTTAAGGAACTCGGCAAAATGACCCCGTAACTTCGGGAGAAGGGGTGCCTGCATGAAGCAGGCCGCAGTGAAAAGGCCCAGGCAACTGTTTACCAAAAACACAGGTCTCTGCAAAAGCGAAAGCTGAAGTATAGGGGCTGACGCCTGCCCGGTGCTGGAAGGTTAAGGGGAAGTGTCATCCGTGAGGAGAAGCACAGAACTTAAGCCCCAGTAAACGGCGGCCGTAACTATAACGGTCCTAAGGTAGCGAAATTCCTTGTCGGGTAAGTTCCGACCCGCACGAAAGGCGTAATGATCTGGGCACTGTCTCAACAATAGACTCGGTGAAATTGTAGTACCGGTAAAGATGCCGGTTACCCGCAGCAGGACGGAAAGACCCCGTGGAGCTTTACTGTAGCTTGATATTGAGTTTCGGCGTTGCATGTACAGGATAGGTGGGAGACAGAGAAATCAGTACGCCAGTATTGATGGAGTCACCGTTGGGATACCACCCTTGTAACGTTGGGATTCTAACCATGTGCCGTAAGCCGGCACTGGGACAGTGTCAGGTGGGCAGTTTGACTGGGGCGGTCGCCTCCTAAAGAGTAACGGAGGCGCCCAAAGGTTCCCTCAGCGCGGACGGAAATCGCGCGAAGAGTGCAAAGGCAGAAGGGAGCTTGACTGCAAGACAAACAGGTCGAGCAGGGACGAAAGTCGGGCTTAGTGATCCGGTGGTTCCGAGTGGAAGGGCCATCGCTCAACGGATAAAAGCTACCCCGGGGATAACAGGCTGATACCCCCCAAGAGTTCACATCGACGGGGGTGTTTGGCACCTCGATGTCGGCTCGTCTCATCCTGGGGCTGAAGTAGGTCCCAAGGGTTGGGCTGTTCGCCCATTAAAGAGGTACGCGAGCTGGGTTCAGAACGTCGTGAGACAGTTCGGTCCCTATCCGCTGTGGGCGTTGGAGATTTGCGTGGAGCTGTCCTTAGTACGAGAGGACCGGGATGGACATACCTCTGGTGCACCAGTTGTCTTGCCAAAGGCATAGCTGGGTAGCTACGTATGGAAGGGATAAGCGCTGAAAGCATCTAAGTGCGAAGCCCCCCACAAGAAGAGATCTCCTCCTTTAAGGTAAGACCCGTGGGAGACTACCACGTAGATAGGTCGGAGGTGGAAGTGCAGTAATGTATGGAGCTGACCGATACTAATAGGTCGAGCACTTGACCAGTGGTTTTCAAAGAGTGAAGTTTAGACACGTTATTCAGGATCAAAGGGGAAAAAAGGAATCTGGTAACAATAGCGGGGAGGATACACCTGTTCCCATCTCGAACACAGTAGTTAAGCTCCTAAGCGCCGATGATACTTGGCGGGGGACTGCCTGGGAAAGTAGGTCGTTGCCAGTTTTGTTAAATCGGGTTGTGCATAGCAACCCGTTTGTGGCTCCATGGTCAAGCGGTCAAGACACCGCCCTTTCACGGCGGTAACCCGAGTTCGATTCTCGGTGGAGTCACCAGGATAAATGCCGTTATAAAAACGGCATTTTATATGCGGAAGTGGCTCAGGGGTAGAGCATCGCCTTGCCAAGGCGAGGGTCGCGAGTTCGAATCTCGTCTTCCGCTCCAATATGCGCAACTGGCGGAACTGGCAGACGCACTAGATTTAGGTTCTAGCGGGAGACCGTGGGGGTTCAAGTCCCTCGTTGCGCACCAGTTTAACTTTTTTTGAACGTTGCTTACAACGTTCTTTTTTATTGCTTTACGTTTTTTTGCATAATTATTTATCTGCTTGTTTTTGAAAAGAGACTTAGAATTTCTAAGCTGTAAATTGTTTTATATTCAGAAAATCAATATCCATAAATTTACATTTACAAAAAATCCCTAAAAAGCTACAAAAAAAGACTAAAAATCGACATTGGGGTTGACAACATGGAAATAAGCTTTTTATAATGGCCATACTCTAAAGCGATATATTTTAGAGGAAAGGAAATAGCGTAAAGAGAGGATGTATGATGAAAAAAGAATCAAGAGATAGTTTAAAGGATGCCGGATTTATGCATATTGATGAATATGTAAAGAATTCGATTCACGCTGGGAATAATTGCTACAAGCAAGTTTCTGAGTTAAAGCAATACCAATTAGCTTCTGATAATTTTCATAAGCCTGGTGGAGATGGATTTTCTTGTATAACTAGTTGCCTTCAGAAATATCTTGATTACAAATTTATTCAAGAAAATAATCATTTCAGGTTTGGTGAGAGTTTATTTGATGAAGCAGTAGAAATATGTCAAAGCAGTAAGCTTGATGATAAGTCGCAGTATGAGTATATTGCCAACCGGAAAAGATCCTACAATAAGCGGCCGATTATTGAGGGAACACAGGCTGATTTGTACTTTCTTCTAAATCTGGCTGATCAAAGTAATCTTGCGGCAAATCGTTGTATTGAATATGTCACTTCGAATAAGCTGCACCTTTCTGCTGTGCTGATTCAAATGATTGAGCGAATTGTAGAAGCAATGGAGCGAGATGAGATCGATCGTCGTCATATCTATGCAGAAATTATTAGAAAAACGTATATGGATAAAAATTTCGCTATTCGTGAAGTAGCAGAAGTTTATTCATATTTGGAATTGACGAAACGCACATATTATCGTCTTAGAAACGAGGCAATATCTTTAATTTCTCAGACTATGTTTGGAGTTTTAGCGGGAGAACATGGTCTGGCGGACTTGTATATTCGAGATAGGGAAATTATATTACCTGAATTGAAAAGAAAGAAAAATGGCACTTGACAGTGAATGTGATATATGATAATATATTACTGTAAAAAAATATAAATTTTTACAATTTATCCTTTCAAAGAAGCTATATAGCTTCAAACTACTTGAATGGCGTATCCTTGTGATACGCCATTTGTATTTATAGAGATGGAATATCTATGCAATGTACAAAAATTGAAATAGATAAAACTCCTTTCCTTGGACGGCAGCAGCTGAATTGTTTTATTTCAGCTGCTGCCGATGGAAATAAGGAAGTTATCATCGCAGAAAACATTATTAAGTAAAGGAGTACATATGAAAAAGGTATTTAGATTGTTTATAATGATTATAATGGTGGTTGGCGTACATTGTTTTGTTTATGAAGACGTTCTGGGAATAGAAGCAACGCCAGAAATAAAACCACCGGATATTAGGGTTGTGAGTATGAGTCTTTCAAAGATAAAAGTAACATGGAAATCCATAGCTGATGTAGATGGGTACGAAGTATATCGTGCAACAAAAAAGATGGGCAGGTATATTTTGGTGAAAAAAATTCATAATCCCGAAAGAAACAGCTATATCAATACTGACAGAATTCCTGGAAAAAGATATTACTATAAAGTTCGTGGATACAAAAAATTTGGAGAAAAAATATATTATACTCCGTATTCCGTTATGAAATCATCATACGGACGGCCGGAAAAGACATTTATTTCTTCAATTATTATTCCTTATTATCAGTATGGAAAAGCAAAAAGAGTAACAGAAAAATATGGTCAAGATACAGTAGTTCGATATATATGGGATATTTCATCGAACAGAAGGTCTAAAAAGTTTACGGTAAAGTGGAATGGTATATCAGAAGCATCGGGCTATCAATTATATATGCGATCAAAAGGCAAACGTAGGTGGATGAATGTTGGAGAATATAGAGGTACGGTAGCAAAAGGAATATCATTTGATGGTACAAAAGAATATGAGTTTAAAATCCGTGCTTATACAGAGATCCATGGAAAAAGGATTTACGGATTATTTTCGCCAATTACCGCGTATGAGTTTGCCTGGAACAAATCTGATATCAAACGGTATATGGAGAATGTTATTGAGGGAGAGGGATATGCGGTAGCAGATACATATTTTGATTCAGAACTGGATTCTGAAATTGTGCAGGTATTAACACCGGAAAATGCTGGATGGAGCTTTTTGTGGCCGGTACAATTAAGCCGGTATTGGTCCTTTGAGTACGCTACGAAATTTATGCTGTGGCAGTATCTGATGGAAATACATGAATACAGGCAAAGTTATTGTGCCTTTGTGCGGGATATGCATGATTTCAATGGGAATCAGAAGTTTAAACGGCCGCTGTATTGCGAAGTATATCTATTGAGATTTTAATTATGTATGCAAGACACATTTCAAGATGTGTCTTTTTATATAGATTTAAATATGTTGATGGAGGGAAAGTTATGCTAAGAAGAATGTCAAATTGGCTGAAACGTTTTTGTATTGTTTTTCTGGTCGTGATATTGCTTATGACAATGATGCCAGTTTTGAATGGTATGGACACAGTTTATGGAGCGACTATAGGAACGTTTCATTATGGTAGTAAAGTTGTAGATGCGAAAGGAAGGTGTTATCATTGGAAAAAATCCATGTCAGCCCCAGCTTATTGGTGGGATGCAGATGGAAATAGGATAATAGATCATGCAGCGACTTTTGAATCTGCAGATGCGGGGATGGAACGTTATCAGATTAAAACCGGAGGCAGAACAATAAATGGCTATTGTGTAGCACACGGGATTAGGGTGGATACCACCACTCGATTATCGGCAGAAGACTCTTTAGAGGATTGGGCGCATACTGCCAGCTATCCTGAATCGTCAAGGAAAGGCATTGAGTATGCGCTTGCCTATGGTTATCAGGATGGACGAGGAATTAAAAAGCTAGAGAGCAAAGGATTCGAAGATAGTCGTTGGTATGAGAAACACGCTGACGAATACACGGATGGTGATTATTACATTGCAACTCAGATTATAATCTGGGAATATCAGCAGCTTATCCGTACAGATTCTATAGATGGAGGTCATGGACGAAAAGCCAACGGATTGGTAGATGCAAACCATTATTATGATGTAATAAAGGGGCGTGCAGCACAGGATATATATGATTATATAGTGGACTGCATTAAGAAGCATCAAAAGATAGCAGGTTTTGCGTATAAGACTAAAAAAGAGTGTGAGAAAAAGTCCAGAGGATATACCATGAGAAAAAATCCTGACGGTACGTATTCTCTTACTCTGACAGATAGAAGTAAAATCAATGCGGATATTGAAGCGTCAGGCTTATCTAAAGAAAAATGGACAATTGACCGTGAGGGAAATAAATACACATTTACTTATAAAGGGCAGTTAACCCAAGAGGGCACTGTCTTTAAATTTTCTAAAAAGCATCCGTTAATCGATTCTTATAAGGGAGGAGATATGTTGATTTGGTCCTGGTCTTCAGCAGGAAGCTTACGACAGGCTGTTGCGACAGGAGTGAAATCAGATCCAATACCGATGTATATTAAGTTTCAAAAAGGATCTTTTTCAGAATTTGGCGATGATGAACCCCAGGGAGAGCGTCCGAAGCCGGAGTTTTTTCCTACTTTCCAGTTTCCTGTAGAGAAGGAGGATTTAAATCCAGGTTGGGATGGTGATAATCATACAGGTATGGGAGATGCGTCCTTGGCATCTACTTTTACATTATTTCGTTCTATCAACGATGGAGACTGGGAGGAGGTGGATGCAGTTACACTGGATGAATACGGTAACAGGCAAGTTCTTTCTGACCAGCCGTGGCTTGAAGATAAGGATTTTATAGAGAACGAGTCAGGCGCATATGAACATTTTGTCGACGCAAAAGAGCTGCATTGTGTTGTGCGCCCGGAGAAAATAACATGGTCCGGCAGGATTAAATATAAGGTGGTAGAAACCAGGCCTACGGGGAGATTTATTGAGCCTGACAGTGGTGTTAGAGATACTTATGAAGCGGAATATGAGGCGGAAACCCGTAATTGTCGGAAGTGTATTGATGAAGATGAGCAATGGTCTTCTATAGTATATACTTTGCGTTATAACGATGATAAGATAAAGGAAACATTGACTGGCAGACTCGGTGAGAATGGTATCGATGAGAATGGAGAGTATTCGTTCGGTGCAATGACGTTTGTAAACGACTGCTATAGAGGCAGACTGTTCATAAGCAAATCTAATGAATCCGAGGATGTATTTAATGAAGAAGGTAATTCAGGGGGACAGGAAAAAAGCAGGGAAAGCAAATGGAAAATACGTTTAAATTCAGGAGGTTGGGAGGAACACCCGTATATTCGCTTTGCAGATGAGGGATTGACGGAATCGGGAACACGTAAATACCGCGTGGTTCGAGATGGCACAGGAATAGATAATGCAGTTTTGGATTTAGTTGTGGGGACGAACGGGTGTATTTATGTCTACGATATGCCGTACGGATTGTATACCGTGGAAGAAGTTGCAGCTGATGATGAGAGCTTTGTTTTAGAATCTTTTGAACAAATGATTGATGAACATGCAAGCGTATATGAGCCGGATAACCCATCTAAAGATCCACGATATGATTGGAACTTGCGTAATAAGAAGAAGGAGAATGTGCTAAAGGTAATAAAGACTGATGCACAGACAGGTAAACCGGTAGCGTTGAAAGGGACGAAGTTCTATATTCGGTATATGGGAAATCATTTGTTGGAGGATCCTTCAAAGAGTGAAAATTACGGCCGACTGCTGCCTAATGCTTCTGATATGAATTCTACAGGAAAGGATTATACTTTTCAGTGCAATGCAAACGGTGAAATCGTATTACCGTATGATTTGAAGTTTGGAACTTATCGTATCGAGGAATTTTTGTTGCCAGACGGATATTTTGTTGGAGTTTATGATAAGGAAGGCCATCCCCATAACGCGGACTTTGGTATATCAAAAGAATACGGTATGGACGATGATGGCAAAGCAAAAACTGAAAGTGGCTGGGAAAGTCTATACGATAATGATCCGGAAAATGATATTTTAGCTGTCTATGATAAAGACGGCCAAAAGATTCAATATAAAGCAGGGGATGTGTTTAATTTTTATACTTTTAAGGTGGAAAAACAAGCCGGCCATATGCATGGAAACGCCTATACTAAGTATTATAAGGCTGTGTCTATGGCAAATAACCCGGTAAAAGGTAAAATTCAGATAGCAAAGCAGGGAGAAACTTTTGCAGGATTTGAAAAGAAAGAGAAAAATGGTTACATAATTTGGTCTCCTAAATATATATGGAGCAAACTGAAGGATGCGGTTTTCGGCATCTATGCTGCTATTGATACATGGTTAAATGATGGAACAGATGGGGCGGGGTTGTATGATAGTAATTCGAAAAAACCGCTGAAGATTCCCGTAGAAAAGAGTACACACAGTGGTATTGATGGTAAAGGCTCTATTTATGATGAGGGAATTCTTCATCACAGTAGCGGAGCAAAGGTATATTTTAAAAAGGAGAGAGATATTTCTGCTGACAATCATTATACACGGATATATGCAACGCCGGAGCAAAGACCTGCCAGCTATGCGTATACCGTTGAAAAAGAGGAGAAAGGATTGAAATACCGTTATGACGTAAGCGTACAAATGCGGTACAGCGCTGGAGGATATAACTATACGGATATCAGTGTGACGAAAGCAACTAGCGTTGCGGAAGGATTTGCCCCGGAAATTCCAACGACAGAGGCTACCTGCTCAGTAGGCAATCGAAGCTATAGTCCTGCTGTCAATGTGGCTGATGATAAAGGCAATCTTTTCGATATTAATAAACGAGTGCAAGTGTATGAGGCGGACGGTTCTCCAATATATGATATGGATGGTGAACTGATTGCTGATTTAGGAGGTATTGACGCAAAACGATATGTTGTCAGAGATTATAGCTTTTATCAACTGACGGAAGACGACGTGAAAAAAGAACAAAGAACAGATGATAAGGGTGAGATAATTACCAAAACGGCTTTTGAATGGAAAAACGGCGTAGAATTGGTGAACCCGTCGATGGAAGGCAGGGCAGTTAAGGTATTAAAGAACAATAGATATCAGGTTTTAACAGAAAACTTCGATTGGGTGGACTGTGATGTATCAGGCATTCCATTTTCACAGTATCAGATACCAGAGGGCTGGACGGAGCTTCCTTATATTCCACAGGTTGAAATAGAGGAAGATGAAGTAAATATTACTAATGTGCACTATGCAATTGTAACAAAGACCGAAGATGATAAGATTAAATATAAAGTGCTGTTGGATGACCAAAAAACCTGGCAGGATTGTCAGGCGAATGGCAATTTTAAAAAAATGATGATAGAGACTTATGAAACCAGTTATACGCAACAGGGCGGCAATGAGGTAGGATTTACTTTTCAATTAGATGGTTTTACGGTTTCCTCACAAGCACAGCTTACTGGTGCGGCCACTACAGTCATAGAAACGCCTTTTGATGTAGAACCGGAAATTTCTATGGGAATTGGCTACCAACAAAGAACAGAGGGAAATGTAACTACCTTTAGCGCGATAGAACCCTCAGCGCCAGTGTATTTTTTGAGTGAAGACGGAATAAAGACCGAGATGTATTATTTTGGTAATCGAACAAAAACGTTGTTGACAATTCCCATGAAGGCGGTAGAAGGGAATTTTGAGTCAGTAATACCGAAGATCATCTTTACCAGGACTGGAGAAGAAATTGACTGGTTCAGTCCGTTGACGCCAGATAAACCTGTATTAAAACGGGAGGCAGCTTTTGGAAATACAGTAACGGCTATAAGACATGAGGGGAATAAAACAGATGACGTCTATTTTACCATAGAGATCATCAGCGATCAAACCATGAAAGATGGTGACGGTCCATTTGAAATTACTTATCCGGACGGATATACAGGAAAAATTTATACTGCGGAATCTGAGACAGGAAATCATGTAGGTGTTTTAGTTTTGGATGGTGTCTGCAAAACTTCCGCAGCAGCATTATCTGATCTGGTAGATGTGATTACAACTGATGAGAATGGGACGGCGACATCAAAGGAACTTCCACTTGGTAAATATATCGTCCGTGAGCTTTCTGCACCGGAAGGTTATGTAGCGGATACAGAGAGAGTATGGGAAGCAGAATTGAAATACAAGGACCAGTATACTCCTCTGGTTTGGGATAATCTAAAGGCAAGGAATACTTCGGTGAAGGTGGAACTGGATTTATCAAAGGTATTTGAGACGGGCTACCAAACGGGAACATATAGTCCGGGCAGTGGAGCAGTGTTTGGCTTGTATAATGCGGAGCAGATTACCTATGGGAAGGAAAAGCTAGCAGCAGATACTTTAATGGATGTTTTAGAAGTGAATGCGGAAGGGAAGGCTCTGGCGGAGGTAAAGCTTCCGTCGGGAATTTATTATGTGAAGGAATTGGAGACCCGACCTGGATATCGTTTAAACAATATACCTTTTTATTTTGCTGCGAAGGATACTGATAAATCAAAACCGTTATATATCAGTAAGGATGAAGATGGAGAGGATAATGACGGCATGACTGCAAAGGCGGTGATGGATGGATTTGGAAAGGCGAGAATTACTATTGAAACACTGCACCGCTATCCGGAAGCAGAGATAATCGTAAATGGGAAAACGTATACTTTGGATCATGATATAAAAGAAGGGAATATTACAGTAAAAATACATGAGGATATGTCCAGAGCAGTTGTAATAGTCACAGAGAAGAAGCCGGTTGAAATGACTCTACCGAATGGAAAGGTATTGTGCCTAGAAGTGAAAGGCAACACCTATCGTTACCATTATGACAGCATGGACGGAACATATATTCCCAAGGCGATGTATACCGGTTATTGTGCTACCTATGATATAGACGGTAAAAAGAATTCTGATGACAGATTTTTTACGCTTTCGGCAGCAGATAAGCTTTCGACTATGAGGCTAGAGCTCGTACGCAAAGATGGCAGTATCGGAGAAAAGGAGGATTTCTATGTTAAAGTAAATTTATCAAAGGGACAGTTAGTTGAGGCAGTCCTAGGCAAAGAAAAACTTGACGTTTCCGCATTAAGAGAAACAGAGATCTGTGTAAAAAAGGGGAATGAGCTTAAGCTGAATGCGGACGATGGATCTATTTATCTGATATCGATAAAGAAGGATGGAGTTATGCAAATCAGTGTGGGTAATGTGCTTACAGGAAAACTGACAGAATCGGACGGGTCTGCGCTGTCAGTTGACGGTAGAGATAGAACCAATGATTTACAAGTGTTCAAGAGCGTTACTATGGCCAGACAAGATAGTTCAGCCGAGAGTGTGCAGGTTAAGATTAACAGTCTGGATGATATCAATGCAGAGGATATTAAAAATGATATGATAGAAACGCCGTCTAAACCAGATGTACCGCATAGACAGGAGCCATCTATCAAAACATCTGTAATGGATATGAATACGAAAGAACATATCGTGAGCGTCGGAAGTGAGGTGACGTTGATTGACAAAGTCAGCTACAGAGGCCTTATACCAGGTGAAACGTATGTATTAAGAGGAAAATTGATGGAACGTGAAACGGGACAGACGATGAAGAACGGAGATAAGCCTATTACGGCTGAAACTAGTTTCACCGCTGAGAAAACTGCTGGTATCGTCGATGTATTTTTTTCCTTTAACGGCTTAGATTTTGCCGGGAAAACAGGTGTAGTTTTCGAGGAATTGTATTTAATGATTGACAGGGATCAGGATGGTGTTCCTGATACAGTTCAGGATAAGCCTTGCGCATCTCATACGCAGTTGAAGGATGAGAATCAGACGGTATATTTTCCAAAGGTATGTACAACAGCATCTCACGATACAGTTGGGACTGTTGAAGATGTAGTTAAGTACAGCAATTTGATTCCTCAAAAACGTTATACCGTAAAAGGTACTTTGATGGATAAAGCGACGGGAAGACCGGTTGTAATTGACGGAAAAGTTGTACGAGGAGAAAAAACCTTTGTTCCAGAAACCTCTGATGGACAAGTGACAATGAGATTTGACATAGATGAATTTGCAGTCAATGATTTTACGGGTGTAGTTTTTGAGAAGCTATATTTGGGAGAGGTATTGATCGCAAGTCATGAAGATTTTCATGATAAGGAACAAACGGTAGAGTTTGAACAGGAGGATACCTTGACAAAGGGAATCATGGTGGTAAAGCCTGACAGTAAGCAATTTCCGAAGACTGGTGATGACGGGGAGATTGTGAGTTGGATGTTGTTGGCGGCAGCAACGGTATCGGTACTGATGCGAGTCTTCGTGAAAAAAAGAAGAAATAGAATTTAGATAGATAGCCTTCTTTTTAAACTTTTTGCATATTAAACGTCAAAAAGCAGATATTAAGAAAAAAGAAGGGAGAGTCAGTATGTTCAAACATGAAAAGAATTTGTTTCATCCGGTAGCAGTGGAACGACCAAATCCGCAGTATGCCGTACTATTGCAGGAGCAGTTGGGCGGCGGAAATGGAGAATTAAAGGCTGCTATGCAGTATATGTCACAGAGCTTTAGAATTAAGGATCCAGAAATAAAGGATTTGTTTATGGATATTGCAGCAGAGGAATTGAGTCATATGGAGATGGTTGCTCAGACAATCAGTCTTTTGAATGGACACGATGTAGATGCAGAGAAGGTTGGCGCGGGAGAAATCCAGTCCCATGTTATTCTGGGTTTGAATCCGGGATTGATCAATTCGTCCGGATATTCCTGGACAGCGGACTACGTTACTGTAACTGGAGATTTGTGTGCGGATCTTTTATCCAATATTGCGTCAGAGCAACGTGCAAAAGTAGTTTATGAGTATCTTTACAGACAGATTGAAGATAAGAAGGTTAAAGAAACTATCGATTTTCTGTTGAATCGTGAAGAGGCGCATAATGCAATGTTTCGCGAGGCATTTAATAAGGTGCAGGATACCGGTTCAAACCATGATTTTGGAACGACAGAAGCAGCTCGCTTCTATGCGGATTTGTCGTCTCCATCTCCGGCAGGGACACCATTTCCTAACGTTGATGTGAACCCGCCGTCATTTAATATGTAGTACAGTTTTAAAAAAAAGATACCCGCATCTGGCAGCGCCAGATGCGGGTTTTTATCTGTCCGGAACGGAATAGCAAGTTTATTTTACAGGTATCTGCATCCAGTTTCCATAGAGCATTTCATTTCGTGATTTTTTGTATGCGCGGATACGTAAGTATTGACAATTGGCAGCCTTAGCTGTTTTTACTTTGGTCGATGAGGTTTTTCCTGAGGCAACTGTTTTTTTAGCTGCTATTTTAGAAAAGGAATGATCCGCAGCAGTCTGTATTTCATAGCCAGAGCACAATGTGTCAGATTTCCATTTTACGGCGATCGATTTTTTGTCTTTACTGCGAATTGCAGAGGTTAGATTTACTTTCCCGGGATAAATATAAACTCGGATATTCCATTGGCCCCGTGAAGTTTCCCGAGTAGAATCTACAGTAACCGAGATAACTGCGATACCCTCTCCTTTAATGCTACACAGACCTGTTTTACTGTCGACGGTCAGCAACCGGGAGCTGGAAGTACGGAATACAGCGTTGCAATTAACGGGAAGACTTTCGATAGCATAGAACGGCGCGTCGTTGAATTCCTTTTGCAAGGTTTCAGGAACATTTAAAACAGGCGGCTTTTTTTCGCGGAAACAGGCTTGGATTGTCTGTGTCTTTTTTGGAACCTTATATACATCCAACGTCTCCATGATCTTGTAGCGAGTAGTGCCGTAGAGGGCTTTTAGCGTTGCTTTTATAGTAGCCTTGTAATGAGATTTCGTTACATTTTTAAATCGAGGATCGGAATAGGAGATCACGCTATCATAGAACCGAGCGCCTTTAATTGTAATGCGAATTACATCAACGCGCTGCTTGTCAAGTATTAGAGTACGGCCTTGGGAATCGCGAAAACCATCAAAGTACCAACCCTCAGAAGGCTCCGCAATCAGACATCGTTCAGGTAAAATTGCAAAACGGTAAGCGATATTTTCCGCCAGACACGCTTTGTCATATGTGTCGCTGCCATTAAAAAAGAAATTTCCTTTTTGATTGTAGTTCCAGTAGAGCCGACCATGGCCGGATTGCTGCAGCTTAACAGTATAGGTGAAAGGATTTGCGGCAAAGCTGCCGGACGGCGTCAGGCACGTCAGGATCAACGTTGCAATAAGAAATAATGTTGTTATATGTTTGTGTTTCATAGTACACCTCCGTTATGTCTTTTATTTTGGTAAATGGAAGTAAATGGTAAGGATATTATAGCTTGATTCTATGGGAAAAACAATGTAAACTATATGACATGAACAGATTATTAAAATTGCAAGTAAGTTTATTGGAGGTCATTGACCAACAGGAAGGAAAAGTTTTTGAGAGGGATGAAACACTGGATTGGGAACGGCTTCATATGGCGTCCTCAGCAAGATGTGCGTGGCTGTTAGCCCTGGAGCGGGGCGTTGATCCAGAGTTGGCGGCGTGCGCCGCCTCAGTTCATGATTTCGGGCGCATTTTGACGGGAAAGCAGAAGGAACATGCAGAGGCCGGATACGAGTCTGTTAAAGTTTTCTTGAAAGAAACACAGTTGTTTACAGAGGAGGAAATTGACATTATTTCTATGGCTGTGAAGCGCCATAGCCTGAAAACAGAGACAGGAACGCCTATAGAGGAAATTGTCAAGGACGCGGATGTAATTGATTGCTATCAATACGGATATCCCTTTGATCGACCGGAGAAAAAAGAACGGTATGAGGAATGGAGGCATAGATATGGAATATCAGCAGCCAGACGTTAGAGCAATGAAAAGCTGGCGTATCGGCAGGCTAATCAGCTTTGCTGTATTTGCGATCATTGCCGCAGTGGTTATTTTGATTATATGGTGTACCGGCTGGTCGTCCTGGTGGCGATATATTATCATCGGCGGCGCTGTACTTATGGCTGTTGTTCAGGGCGTTGCCGCCTGCATACTGCCCCAAATAGAATACCGCCAATGGGGATACCTGATTGAGGAGGATAAGGTTGTGATCCGGCACGGCATTTTTTTCATTAAAAAAACAATTGTGCCTATTATCCGAATACAGAATATAACCATGTCCCAAGGCCCTATAGACCGGAGACTGGGACTTTATAAGCTGAAGCTGTCATTAGCCAGCGGCAGCTTTGAGATTGTAGGACTCAATCAGGAAACGGCAGAGGCAATCAGCGAAAATTTAAAATCACGGCTGTATGCGCGGGTTCGTGAGAAAGGAGTCTTATGATGATTTTCGGACCTAAACGCGGGCATATCCTTTTTATCTTTGAAACTTTTTTCAAGGACTTCGGACCTCTATTTGTGGCGCTGATTATAGGGGCTATTCGCGGAGACATGAGCATTATCTATGAGAATGGAGCAGTCATGGTTATCGTACTGTTAGGTCCAGTAGGGAGAACAATTCAATATCTCTGTACTCGGTATTCTATTGACGAGGAACGTCTGCTGGTTCAGAGCGGATGGCTGAAGAAGCAGACGCTGGAAATTCCTTTGTCAACGATTACGACAGTAGACTTTTCGCAGAATATATTACACCAGATCTTTAAAGCCTATAGGCTCAATATAGATAATGCCAGTAATATAGGAGACCAAGAAACTAAGGTAAAAATGACCTTTGGAAAAGAGGATGCCTTTGCAGTCAGAGAACTTTTGCTGGCAGGCAGAAGGGGGCTGGATGGATTTAATTTAGCGGATGAGGATGTGATTCCCCAACCACAGGAGGGCAGAACGGTGAGGATTAAAGCAGGCGATCTGCTGCTTTTGGGCGCCCTGAAATCCAAAGGAGTCTTCGCTGCTGAGCTGTTTGGTATTGTTACAACTGCCGGAGCGATGTTTAATATGAACATGGCGGAGTGGATGATAGAGGATGGCATTGACGGATTGGTCATGCGCCAGGGCATTACCATAGTTTTGCTGATATTGATTGCTGCGGTATTTGTTCTAGCGATTATTTGCGGTATGATTGGGAGTTTTATTCGTTATTACGGATTTTCCATTGCAGATAACGGTCAGGCGATTAAAATTGAATATGGTTTGCTGACGAAGAAACGATATACTATCCAGAAAAACAGAATCAGTGGATTTGCGTATCAGCAGTCGTTGTTTATGAGATTGTTTCATCAGGGAACGCTGCAGCTTTTCGCTATAGGTTATGGAGATTCGGGAGGGGAAGAAGCCAGCGAAGAACCAATTTTATTTCCTTTGATAAGGGAGGACAGGGTAAGGCAGGAAATTGCGCGGATTCTACCAGAAATGGAAGAAAAGAAGGATTATTACCGGACACCAAGGGGAAGTCTGCATTATTTTTTCTATGGGTTTGGTTTTTTTCTTTCGGTGATATTGCTGGGTGTAAGTGTTTGGCTATCTTTAACAAAGGGTTTCTGTCAGGGTCTTTGGATCATCGGACTGTTGATTTTTGCATACAGTGTGTGTGGAAGAATACTGGAATATAAACATGCCGCTATGTATGCTGGAGATGAAAATTTTTCTATGGTAAACGGAGGATTTAAAATGAATACGATCTTTGTGAAAACAAGCCATATGGAAAATGTTGAATCGACTGCCAGCGTGTGGAAAGCTCGTAAAGGTATTACTACTGTAATGGCCGGATATATCGCTCCATTGGGAAGCTCTAACATGACAGTAAAAAACATGCCGGAATCAGCGTTTGAAGAAGCCAGAAACCGCTTGATATATTGATCTAATACAAAGTGAAAAATGCCTACCGGTCAACATTTCGGCAGGCAGATTGTCTCAAAAAAGGCTTTTAGAAAGCAATTGATTTCCATATAATTGATAAGGCCGTGATCCTGTGTGATGAGATATCCGTTGACTACCGACGGATATTTTTCTATTTCGCGGATCGTTTCTTCTCCCAGAATTGCAAGCGCGTCCAGATATAGAGCGCCTACTTCACTTTGACCGGGAATCTGCAGCTCAAAGCTGCGGCTGGCTCGATTCATGATCAGCGTATAGGGTTTGGCGTCGGTAGGAAAAGAAATGAAATCTATTGGGCTGGTAAGCTGCAATCCCGTCACATGAAGATCATGGCCATGCAGAACAGTTTTTTGAATCCAATAATCTCCGGCGAGAAATCCTTGCTTGTACATAGCGCGGTGGAAATCAGTTTTAGCGATGATCGGAAGCAGACGGTAAAGTTGGATTACGTCATCGTGATTGTGAAGAAGAATGCGTCGTTCCAGGTCAAAGGTGTGAGCAGCCATATATCTCTCGTAGAGCGCTACGCTTTCTCCGCCGGAAATTTCGTCATCCCGTCCGTCTGACAGGCCGCAGAATTGCTCCAGACTTTTTTGTTTTAAGCTGGGCAGTACTTGACGTAAAGGGGAGTGGCTGCTGACTACTTGATATAGATCCAGATTATATGTGGGATGAAAGACAAGTCCATGTTTTTTTGCCCGTTTCTCCACAAAGGGTATATCAAAATGACGTCCGTTATAAGTGATGATATAGTCTACCTGACTCAAAGTTTGCAATGTCGCTTCAAGAAGTATTTTTTCATCGTCAGGTTGGTCTGCGAAATACTGAATTACTTGGGCAGTGGTTCCGTCTATAAGCAAGATCCCAGATAAAATCACCTTACAATAGACAGGGGAAAGCCCTGTGGTCTCAATATCAAAGACAGCAAAAGGACGTTCGCCGAAGTATTGTTTCATAAGCCGGGAATCGAAAACTTGTATTGATAGGGTATCTGTTATTTTTTTCATATCGTACCTCTTGACAAAATGTAGAAAACAAAATAGACCGCAAGGGGTGCAGTCTACTTTGTTCAAAAGGGGTATTGGGATTAGAGATTAATGAGGTTATCAGGGGGATAACCACAATTGCATTATAGCTGATTTAGTCGAAAAATGCAAGTGAAAATCGAAAAAAAAAGAAAAAGAGTATTTTTTGTTGTACGATTGTGCACCTTTTTGTGAATAAAAACAAGTATAATAGAGAAAACAAAACATTTCTAAGGGAGGAAAACAGTATGGAAATATTAAAAGTTTCAGCTAAGTCGAATCCGAATTCGGTAGCAGGTGCTTTAGCAGGTGTCTTAAGGGAAAAGGGAGGTGCGGAGATCCAGGCCATTGGCGCGGGAGCGTTGAATCAGGCGGTCAAAGCGACAGCCATTGCCAGAGGTTTTGTTGCACCCAGCGGTATCGATCTTGTGTGTGTTCCGGCATTTACCGATATAGAGATCGAGGGAGAGGAAAGAACGGCTATTAAGCTCATAGTCGAACCACGATGAAAATGTGATATGATTTATTGACGATAAGCGGGAAACCCAGCCAGAGTTTCTCTGTACAATACCAGCCACGCGGTAAACGCGTGGTTTTGTTTTATACAAAAGCCGGGCAAGATAGATCCCTTGTCCGGCGTTACCTTTTTCGTACCTATGTAACCCTTTCATCTTTAGAAGAATGCCCTATTTTGTTCTAAAATAGGTCCCATGGTGCGGATTCTAAGGCTGCAATACCACAAGCCGCACTATTTTGCATCAAAACTTTCCAAATGGTGCGCTTTTAACAAGAATAGCAATAAAAAATTCCTTTATCGGAATTTAATGAGCATAAATGCGTGCTGCGACGTTGTTGTGAATCTGCCATGAATTAGACGTAATCGTGAAAATGAGCACCATGACCCTTGTTTCTGATGAATTTGGGGCGGATGTCCATTTTCGCCAGAAAAAATCCGCACCATTAGACCTAAAAACAACAAAAATGTCGAATTTAGTTCTGGAATTAAAGCATTTTGGAATTTGGCTTGTTTTTCTTGCGTTGATTATGGTATCCAGATATGGTTTATGGTATAATGTTTAAAAATGCATTAGGGGGAATAGAATAATGACGTTTGAGGAAAAGACCGTAAGCTCGGAAAGAATATATGAAGGTAAAATTATCAATGTCAGAAGGGATCAGGTAACGGTAGAAAATGGTTTATCCTATCGTGAGATTGTGGAGCACAGCGGAGGCAGCGTTATAGCGGCTTTGACAGATGATGGACAAATGATTATGGTACGCCAGTATAGGAAACCGGCGGAAAGAGTCATGCTGGAGGTTCCGGCCGGTAAGATCGATCCGGGAGAGAAGCCTTTTGATGCAGCAGTTCGAGAGCTTGCAGAGGAAACCGGTTATCGTGCGGAGCATGTAGAACTGATGACCCGGATGTATCCTTCGGTAGGATATGCAGAAGAAGTACTGTATTTGTATTTGGCTACCGGGCTGACACCGGGCGAGACATGCTTTGATGAAAATGAAGCGATTGATATCGAAAAATATTCTGTGAATCGGTTGTATGATATGGTCATGTCAGGAGAAATAGAGGACGGTAAGTCTCAGGTAGCAATCTTGATGGTCAAAGCACGCTTTGAAGCAGGACGGCTTCAAGGATACTGGAAACAGCCAGAGTGATGAAACAGAATAGGTAACCGCGAATGCACGGAAAAAGATTGTGGCGAAGCTTCATCGGCTGCTGGTAGTTTTCTTTGACGACGCGCGCAGTTTCATAGGCTATAAGTATCAAAGCCATGTAAGCCGGGATTTTAAACATTCCGCGCGGCAGCAGGGCGGCTAATAAAATGCCGAAAGCCTTATCTGTACCGCTGGATAGAATGTAGGCGGCAGAAAAACCTAACGAAAAGGTTTTCCCTATGGCCAGAAAAGCTACAGCAGGCATAAGTATTACAGTGCACGCGAAGATCATGGCAGCTAAAACTGTAAGGATATCACTTTTTAAATAAGCGCTTATGGCTGCCGAAAGTGACGGAAGATCAGTAGACAGCTGAAGATGAGCTGGTGAAGCTAAAATTTCGGTAAAGATGCCGGCGGAAAAACTGATAACGATGATCAGGGCAGCAGGCAGCAGATATTTCTTGTTCATAGACAACCTCCTCATTGAAGGATATGCAGGCAGGTATGGATTATGACTAATAGATGGACAGACAGAGAGGGACTTGTATGGAATTGAATGATTTTTTGGAGTATCTGAGGGAAGAAAGAAAGGCCTCAACGAATACATGTGAAGCGTACAGGAGGGATATGGAGGCGTTTGGAAGATTTCTTGCAGGCAGAGAAGTTTTTGATGCCCATCAGGCTTCCAGTGCAGATGTGGCAGCGTATTTGATGGAATTGAAAAGTGAGGGGCGTTCCAGATCTACAGCTAATCGGAAACTGTCATCGATCAGAACTTATTATAAGTATCTAATAAAAAAGGGCGTGGTTTTTACTAATCCGACAGAAGATATTAAATCGCCTCGTATTGAGCGAAAGGATCTGGACTATCTGACGATAGAGGAAGTCGAAAAACTGCTTCTCGCGCCAGACGATTCGATCAAAGGATTTCGTGACAGAGCGATTTTGGAGGTTCTTTACGCTACAGGCATCAGAGTCAGCGAAATTATAGAATTGAAGCTGAGGGATGTAAATCTGCGTATGGGATTTCTGACCTTAAACGGCGCGCATGGCAAGGCTAGAATTGTACCGATGGGTTCTATGGCAAGAAGGGCGCTGGATAATTATATTCTGAATAGCAGACCAGCGTTAATGCGGGAGGGATCGCCAGACGATCCGGAAAGTATTCTTTTTGTTAATTATATGGGCGAGGCATTTTCGCGACAGGGATTTTGGAAGCTGATGAAGCAGTATGGCAGACAGGTGGGACTGGAGGATCGGCTGACTCCGCATATTTTGCGAACCTCTTTTGCAGTACATATGGTGCAGAACGGAGCGGATTTGAAATCTCTGCAGGAATTGATGGGGCATGAGGATATTATGGCGACCCAGATTTATCTGTCCGTCACAAAGAATCGTATTAAAGATGTATATGATAAAACCCATCCGAGGGCGTAAAAAGAAATTGCTTATACTCTCTCAGCGTTCTTTTTAGAAGACGCCATCAGGAAAAGTCGTGCCTGCATCAAATTATTTACGATAGTGCAGCATATAGGCGGATAATATTGGTAATCGGATTTGCATTCCGGAATTATTACAAGTCTTAACAGAGATATAAATGGCGCTCAGAGTACAGTGATTTCTAAATGGGGTGAGGTAGTTTCTATCTTTTAGGATACCGTAGATAGGCAGGATTAGACAATAAGCAAACCTTTACAGAACTGGACAAACGCACGAAAACAGAACTTTATGCCGTAAACTGCCTACGATAGATATGATGCGCGCAGGTATTTGCTTGTTTTTGGAGGTAAGTTGCGTGCACCCGCTAAAAGACGCAGATTTTTGCTTACTTTTTTTCAGGATGTTGCGCGAATCAAGAAATTGTACAAGATATTTTGTTATTTTTGGTAAAATACGGTAATAAAATAACGGAATTTGGTATATGATTGGACAGGTCGCGCAACAAACAACGAAAAGATTTCAAAAAAACTGCGTTTTTTAATGGACTAACGCAATATACAACAAAAAGATGATAAAAAGCTGCGCGGCGGCTTCTATAATCTTGTTCTGAGATTAGGATTGCTGCGATAGGGTTCTTTTCAGATATGTTTTTGTGGTGATTAACAGTCTAACAGATTCTATCGCCTTTTTCTAGGGGCAAGGTGTCCCAATCAATTGTAACTCTACAATTTACTGTGATAGGTTGTGAAAAAATTGCTTGCATAAGCTTGTACCATGTGGTATAATCTTCATGTTGTAATTACGGGCGGTCCTCTGTACGCAAAAAAATGAGCGGCAAGAACGTCTTGGAGGGAAGGAGGATACGATACAATGAACATTTTAGATTCAGTTGCACAGGATTATCTCAAAAAAGAAGTCCCTGCTTTTAACGTAGGTGACACTGTTAAAGTCCACGTTAAAATTAAAGAAGGAAACAGAGAAAGAATTCAGATCTTTGAAGGCTTCGTTCTGAAGAGGCAGAACGGCGGTATCGCTGAGACTTTCACTGTAAGAAGAATTGCTTCTGGCGTTGGTGTAGAAAAAACATTCCCGATTCATTCACCATGGGTTGAAAAGATCGAGGTGATTAAGAAGGGTCGTGTTAGAAGAGCCAGATTGCACTACATGCGTGGTAGAACTGGTAAATCAGCCAAGATCAAGAGCAAAGACGTTAGATAGTCTTTCGAGAGGAACCGATGTGGTTCCTCTTTTGAATTTTTGCAGAGTATGGTATAATGTCTACACACGGTGATTGGCGAGCTGGAGGCGTGACAGGTCTCATGTCAGGAGTGCAGGAGCTTTGCTCCGTGGCGCTCTACGACTTGGCGAACATATTTTTATTCGTTTTTTTCGCCGTAATGGGTAATATAATTTTGTGATTTTCGCTATAAAACGAAAAACAAATAACCACAATGTGGGAAAAAGATGGTATACTGAAACAGTGGCTGAAAGAAAAAAGAAGGAAAATAAATATGATAGATAATATTAACTGGTATCCTGGCCATATGAAAAAAACCAGGGAGTTGATTCAGGAGAACTTGAAAATGGTAGATTTGGTTATCGAAGTGATCGATGCCAGAATTCCCATTTCCAGTAGAAATCCTATTATTGACGAACTGGTGCAGAGCAAGAAAAGAATCATTATACTCAACAAAAGCGATCTCTCAGACCGGTCTGAGAACGATGCGTGGGCGGACTATTTTAAGAGCGTCGGAAATCTAGTTGTTACGATGAACTGTATGAGTGGCGGTGGTGTAAACCAGTTGTATAAGGCGCTCGATAAAGAACAAAATGAGAAAAATGCCGGGCGTCCGATCAAGAAACCCCTTCGCATGATGATCGTAGGTGTTCCTAATGTGGGAAAATCCTCCTTAATAAATCGTATGACAGGAAAAAGAAGTGCACAGACCGGTGACAGACCAGGTGTAACAAAAGGAAAGCAGTGGCTTTCATTGAAAAACGGCATGCAGCTTTTGGACACGCCGGGTATTCTCTGGCCTAAGTTTGAAGATCCTAAAGCAGGGTTGAATCTTGCTTTTTGCGGCAGTATTAAGGATGAAATTCTGGATACTGCGACGTTGGCGATGGAGTTGATCGGAATTCTGTCAGAAGAATACTCGGATTTACTGATGGAACGGTATAAATTAGAAGAAATTTCCGATATGCCACTTTCTACGATGGAGGATATTGCCATGAAGAGAGGATTTATTCTGCCAGGCAAGAGAATTGATTATGAACGATGCGCCCGAACTGTGCTGGATGAGTTTCGCAGTGGGAAAATTGGTCATATCACGCTTGAAAGGCGGGAGAATTATGACTAAGGCGGAGCGGAAGGAATACTTGAAGAATAGACTTCAGGAAATGCAGCAGTATGAAAAGATGCTGCGAACAAAGGGATTTCAGTATATTGCCGGTGTAGATGAGGTCGGCAGAGGACCGCTGGCAGGTCCTGTTGTAGCTGCCGCGGTGGTGCTGCCGGAGGATTTTGATGTATTGGGCGTAGATGATTCTAAGAAGCTGTCAGAGAAAAAGAGGGAGCAGCTTTACGATGAGATCATAGATAAAGCCCTTTGCTGGGGAATCGGCCGCCAGGATCATTTTGTCATAGATCAAGTAAACATTTTGCAAGCCACAAAGCTGGCCATGGCGGAGGCCATTGAAAACGCTGGACAGATGCTCTTTGACCGGATCGAGAAGGACGTTGATTTTGTCCTCTTTGACGCCATGCAGATTGACGCGGTGAAAAAGCCGCAGATGTCTTTAATCAAAGGAGACAGTAAAAGTGTGTCTATCGCTGCGGCATCTATTTTGGCCAAGGTAACGAGGGACCGTGAAATGGTGGCGTTGGATCAAAAGTATCCAGGCTATGGTTTTGCCAGCAATAAGGGATATGGTACAAAAGCCCACTACGAGGGCATACATAAAAATGGTATAACGCCCGTCCACAGACGGAGCTTTTTAAAAAATTTAGATGTAAAATGATGAAAAGGAGAACAAAAAGATGGAGTTCAAAAGTGATATCCAGATCGCACAGGAAGTAGAGATGTCCAATATCAGAGAAATCGCTGCTGCAGCCGGTATCGATGAAAAGTATTTGGAGTTGTATGGCAATTTTAAGGCTAAGGTGGACTACAATATGCTGGATGAGATGAAGGATACGCCGGATGGCAAGTTGATTTTGGTAACCGCGATTTCACCGACCCCGGCAGGAGAAGGGAAGACGACGACTTCTGTCGGTCTTGCGGACGCGCTTCATAAAAAGGGCGTTAATGTTATGACTGCTCTGAGAGAGCCTTCCTTAGGCCCGGTTTTCGGCGTGAAAGGAGGCGCGGCAGGCGGCGGTTACGCGCAGGTGGTTCCGATGGAGGATATCAATCTGCATTTTACAGGAGATTTTCATGCAATCGGCGCGGCTAACAACTTGATTGCGGCCATGCTGGATAATCATATTCAACAGGGAAATGATTTGGGAATCGATCCGAGAAGAATTACCTGGAAACGGGCTGTGGATATGAACGACCGTCAGCTTCGTCACATCGTAGACGGTATGGGTGGCAAAATGAGCGGCGTTCCCAGAGAAGATGGGTTTGAGATTACAGTAGCTAGTGAAATTATGGCGGTTATGTGTCTTGCGAGGGATATTGATGATTTGAAGGAAAAACTGGCCAGCATTATCGTCGGATATACATATGAGGATAAACCGGTGACCGTGCGCGATCTTAAAGCACAGGGGGCTGCCGCGGCGCTTTTGAAGGATGCTCTGAAGCCGAATCTGGTACAGACTTTAGAAAAAACGCCTGCATTTGTTCATTGCGGTCCCTTTGCCAACATTGCACATGGCTGCAATTCCATTATGGCCACCAGAATGGCGTTGAAATTAGCAGATTATGTTGTAACTGAAGCAGGTTTTGCCGCTGATCTCGGAGCTGAGAAGTTTGTGGATATTAAATGTCGTAAGGCTGGTTTAACTCCGTCTGCCTGTGTTATCGTTGCGACTGTGAAAGCGTTGAAGTATCACGGCGGCGTTGCAAAGGCTGATTTAGCTGAGGAGAATCTTGAAGCGCTGGAAAAAGGTTTGCCGAATTTGCTGCAGCATGTAGAGAATGTAACAAAACATTTCGGTCTTCCTTGCGTCGTTGCAATCAATGAATTCCCGACTGATACTCCTGCAGAACTCAAAATGGTAGAAGATAAATGCAAGGAATTGGGTGTAAATGTGGTTTTGTCACAGGTATGGGGCAAAGGAGGAGAAGGCGGCCTAGCTTTAGCTGATGAAGTTCTGCGTCTCTGTGAAACGGAAAATCACTTCCAGTTTGTATATCCGCTGGATGTGCCTATTCGTGAAAAGATAGAAATGATTGCAAAGAAAATTTACAGAGCTGACGGCGTAATTTTCGAGGGAAATGCGCAGAAGCAGCTGAAACAGCTGGAAACTCTGGGCTTTAATGATGTCCCTGTTTGTATGGCAAAGACACAGTTCAGCTTTTCTGATAATCCGTCTTTGCTTGGCGCGCCGAGAGGATTCCATATTACTGTGACTGATTTGAAAATCGACGCTGGAGCTGGGTTTATTGTTGCAAAGACCGGAAATATTATGACTATGCCGGGATTGCCGAAAGTACCGGCCGCTGAAAAAATCGATGTAGACAGTACAGGGAAGATTACTGGCTTATTCTAATTGGTTATAGACGCCGCCGCGCACGACATTGTTGTTTTGCGCGGCGTTTTCTTTTAAACCGTCATTGACAGAGAAGTGTTGCTGCTGGTAAAATGTAGAGAGTATTTTATGCTGCGAGGTGATGGACTGATGATTAGAAAATTTGAACCGTGGGATATTGATGATGTAATGGAAATATGGCTTTATGCCAACCTTGAAGCGCATGATTTTATAGATGGAACATATTTCGAGAATGCCTGTGAAATGGTGAGATCTCTGATTCCATCCTCAGAGGTTTATGTGTACGAAGAAGACAGCAATGTGACAGGCTTTATTGGTTTGGAGGAAGGTTTTGTCCAAGGCTTGTTTGTAAAGCCTGGCAGGCAGAGACATGGCATTGGTCAGGCGCTGTTAGAACAGGTAAAGTCGAATCGGGATGTTTTGATGCTGAAGGTTTATCGAAAAAATGAAAAGGCGATCAGTTTTTACCGGCGTGAGGGATTTGATGTGGCTGAGCTGGAAGTAGAGGAGGCTACAGGAGAAACAGAAATCACGATGAAATGGTACAGAGCATAGAATGGTTGTGCGGCGGGACGAACCCGCCTCTATTTTTTGGAAGGAGTGTGCAAAAAATGAAATTTGTTGATAAAACCTGTACGGAATTTGTATCGGTGCTGGCGAGCAAAGCGCCTGTGCCGGGCGGCGGCGGCGCGTCGGCGCTGGTGGGCGCACTGGGAACAGCCCTGGGAAGTATGGTGGGATCGCTGACCGTAGGCAAGAAAAAGTATGCAGCCGTAGAGGAAGATATCAAAGGTCTGATGAAACAGGCGGAAGTTCTGCAGGCGGAGCTGCTTGCCCTTGTGGAAAAGGACGCGGAGGTTTTCGCGCCCCTTGCGGCGGCTTATGGCATGCCGAAAGAAACGGAAGAAGAAAAGGCGGAGAAGGCTCGAGTCATGGAGCTTGTGCTGAAGGATGCATGCAGCGTACCTCTGGAAATTATGGAAAAATGCTGCCAGGCGATCGATCTGCACAGGGAATTCGCGGAAAAGGGCAGCGTTCTTGCCGTTAGCGATGCCGGTGTCGGCGTAATTTTTGCCAAAGCAGCCCTGCAGGGCGCGTCACTGAACGTCTTTATCAATACAGGCTCGATGCAGGACAGAGCATACGCAGAAACGCTCAATGAGAAAGCTGAGAGGATGCTGATGGAATATACAGTAGCCGCCGACGAGGTGTACGCGAAGGTGTACAGTCAGCTAAAGAAATAGGGGGAAAAGATGGAAAAATTACTAAAAGGAAAGCCAGTGGCGGACGCCATTGACGAAGGGCTGATTGCAAAGATGCCGAGGTTTTATGAGAAGGGCGTGGTACCGACCCTTGCGATCGTTCGCGTGGGGGAAAACGGAAGCGATATCGCCTATGAAAACGGCGCTGTGAAAAAGGCAAAGAAGATCGGCGTACAGACAGAAAAATTCATCTGTGATGGGAAGATAGAGGAAGCGGATCTCATTGCGGTCATAGAATCCATCAATCAGAATCCGGAAATCCATGGTATGCTGCTTCTGCAGCCTTTGCCAAGGCACGTCGATAGCGAGAAGGTACGAAATGCAATCGCGTCGGAAAAGGATATGGACTGCGTTTCTAATGGCGCGCTGGGCAGATTTTTTACCGGGGAGAGCGCTTTCGCGCCGTGTACAGCGGAAAGCTGCATTGAAATTTTGAAATATTACGATGTAGATTTACGCGGAAAGCGGGCGGTGGTCATCGGCAGAAGCATGGTCATCGGAAAGCCTGTCAGTCTGATGCTTCTGAAGGAAAATGCGACGGTAACCGTCTGCCACACAAAGACCAGACCGGAGGATCTAAAGAATCTTTGTAAAGAGGCGGATGTGATCGTAGTCGCCGCCGGCGCTGCAGGGACTTTCACAGATGAGATGATCAGTCCCGGTCAGGTGATTGTGGATGTAGGCATCAACTTTAACGAGGAAGGAAAAATGGTCGGCGATGTGTCGGTCTGTGAGGATGCCCGGGTGTGGCTGACCCCTGTGCCGGGCGGCGTAGGCAGCGTGACGACCAGTCTTTTGATGAAACATGTCGTGGAAGCGGCAGAACAAAGCATGCTTTAGTCCTGCAGGAGGAACCTTTGTGCAATGAGTGGATTGATTGATAAACTGAACCAGATTATGCAAATCGATAATACCAAATATGATGGTGTACTGATTGTAAATAAACATGGCATTGTGGAGTACAGCACATGGTTTGGCAGAATGTCTAATGCAGTCATTCCCGACTGAACCAGATCCATTGTCGGAGAGCATCTGACGAATTAGTATGAGGATCTGTCAGAGGAGAACAGTACTGTTTTCCAGACGCTGAGGACTGGAAAGATGTCCATCGATGAACCCCAGAAGCTGACCTGGAAAAACTATCAGATGGTACTGCGCGGCATCACGTATCCCATTGTGGAGAACGGGGTGATTTTGGGCGCTGCCAATGTTGCGTAGCTTCTTTATCTGCAGAATTTGAAGACTTCAGAATATCTGAAACAGAAGCTTTATGTCACAGATGATATTATCACGCAGAACAAGAAAATGCTGGAAATGAAAGCGATGATACTGGAGGTCAGCAACAGTGATTCGCCGGTGCTGATTTATGGTGAAACAGGAACAGGAAAAGAGCTGGTTGCGGAATCAATTCATGCAGAGGGAAAGCGGCGTACCGGAAATTTTATTACACAGAACTGTGCTGCAATTCCATCCCATCTTCTTGAAAGCATGTTTTTTGGTACAGAAAAAGGAGGATTTGTACTATAGTTGCAGAGCGGCTTTCCATCTCTCCGCAGAAGCTGCAGTACAGACTGAAGAAGCTGGGTATCGCTAATAAAAAATTTTGAATAAATAAAAATATTTTTATAAATAAAGATTTTTTCATCGAAAAAAGTGCGGCCGCAATTTTTGATGAATACTGAAAACGCTTGAAATTCAGGCGTTTTTTTATTGTCCTTTTTTAAATGAACGGATTGGCACGCCCTTTGCGATAGTATAGTGCAAAGACTGAAGGAGGGAGTGAAAGAATTTGAAAAAGCCATTACCAGGCAAAGTGGACATCATCGACGTGACCCTGCGGGATGGATTTCAGCACGAGGAAATGTTCGTGCCCACAGAGGCGAAGCTCTGGATCGCAGAGCAGCTGGTGGAAGCGGGATTTCGGCGCATTGAGGTCGGCACGTTCAGTCATATCAAATATGTACCCCAGTTTAAGGATATTCTGGAGGTATTGAAAGGGCTTCCGAAAAGAGAGGACGTGGAGTATACCGTCCATGCGCTCAACACGAAAGCCTGTGAGCGTGTAGCTGCAGCCCTTGAAGAAGGCGTTCAGATTGACCGCGTACTGTGCGGACAGCTGGCAACCAGCGAGGCATATGCCCGTAAGATGTAGGACGGATTTTGCGGACATTCAAAATAAAAAAGAATGTGGAGGTAACAGACAATGGCAAAGATGATTTTTGAGGAACTGGGCGGCAAATACGAAAGGCAAGATGACTATTTAATTCCATGTATAGCTTTACCCGCCGAGGAAGAACAGCCGATAGGCATATGGGGGCAACGGCATCTGGACTATCTGAAGCAGTACCGCAGGGTTACATACACTAATCTTCTCACAAGTGGCAAACTCAACGCTTATCTTGCCGACATTGATAGGTAGGCGCAGGGCATAACGGAACGCCTAAAGGAAGAAAACGCCTTAAAATGGGTACAACACTTAAATAACATAAAAGGGAGATTGTGAACGAGGAAATCATTTTCGCATAGGCAACAGGCGGCAGAGGGTAAAAGCTCTGCTGTTTTTTGATTTAGTCATATGATAGCGTATTTTGAAAATATTTCTTGACGTTTACTGGTATAGGGTGTATCATATCTATGACTAAAATGGTATTTTAAGTCATATAAGGGAGAAAACTATATGGCAAGAAGTTTTACAGAACGAGAAAAAGAAAACATCAAAAGAAGTTTGCAGGAAGCCTGCAAGCAGAGTTGGACACAGTATGGTTATAAGAAAACAAGTGTTGATGACCTTTGTAAACAGGTAGGAATCTCAAAAGGGGCGTTTTATATTTTTTTTGAATCGAAAGAAGCTCTTTTTTGTGAAGTGTTGTGTTCTGTGCAAGAACAAATCTGCAATGTGGCATCGGAGGTAATCAATAAACACAAAGATAAGTATGGTGTTGCTGAAGCCTTAAAGCTCATTTATCGGGAATATGATAAAAACAATTTTTTGTACAATTCGGACAGTACGGATTTTACAATTTTGATGAACAAGTTATCAGAAGAACAGGCAGAAAAAATTGAAGAATCCAATCATATGAGCCAACAACTTTTTTTGAGCCAGCCGTATTTGAAATTCAAGATTAATGCGGATTTGGCGATGTCAGTTATTTACTCTTTAATTATGAATATCAAAAATAGGGACATTCTTCCGCACAATCACATGGAAACCTTTGACTTTATGGTTGACCATTTGATTGACAGTTTGTATGAATAGCAGGAGGTAGAAAAATGCAAAAGAAAGAAAACAGAGGTCAGCCTATGGTATTGACTTCGGGAAGTATAAAGAAACAGTTAGTGTTGTTTTCTATTCCCATTTTTTTAGGGGCTTTATTGCAACAGCTTTATAATGTTATTGATGCGGTTGTTGCGGGGCGTTTGGTGAATGAAGATGCGTTGTCCGCAATCGGTGTATCTGTTCCGATTTATCTACTGTTTGTTTCCGTTATTTTGGGTTTGGCTATTGGTATCACGATACTTCTTGCCCAATTCTTTGGTGCAAAGCAGTTTGAACAGATTAAAAGCTTAATTTCCACAATGTCTATTTTTTTATTGGTTTTAGGTTTAATGATGGCGTTTTGCGGGGCAATTTTAGCAAAGCCGTTGTTACAGATTACCTAGACTCCTGCCGAGCTTTTAGAGCCTGCGTCGGCATATTTAAGAATGGTATTTTAGGGATTCCGTTTTCAATGCTGTATAATATGCTCGGTGCAGTTATGAGAAGTTTTGGCGAAACAAAAATGCCGTTATATGCTCTGGTTGTATCATACATTATCAACTCAGTACTTAATATCGTTTTTATTATAAATGGCGGGGGCGTCATTGGGATTGCGGCATCTACAATTATTGCACAGGCAATCTCTCTGGCGTATATTTGTTGGTTCAATTCCGAAAAAAATTCCCGATGGCAGTTCCAAAGCGTAGTGAGTTTGTTTTAGACAAGAAATTATTAGTGATTTCCTTAAAAATCTGTACGCCAATTATTATACAACAACTGGCAGTTTTTCTCGGTATGCTGATTGTGCAGGGTTTTATCAATGGATTAGGAAATGCAAGCATCGGTGGAATGACAGCGGCAAGCCGAATTGAAGCATTTATTTTGCTGCCTATTCAGGCACTCGGAAATGCTTTGAGCATTTTTGCGGGGCAAAATATCGGAGCAAATGAAAAAGACCGTATGAAGCAAGGCACACGGTTTGGCATAACGCTTTCAATCGCTATCACAGCTTTGCTTTCCATGATTCTGTTGTTTTGGGGAAAAGGAATATTGGGATTAATTATCGGCGATAACGAGGAAATGATATTAAGCGGTTATAGCTATTTCCATGTCTGCCTATGGTTCTATCCGATAAATGCTTTGATATACGGATTGGGCGGCGTACTTTCTGGTGTTGGGGATACACTGATTGCAGGGATTCATTCACTGGCATCCATACTCGTGAAATTGTTTGTCACTGTATTGCTGATAGGAAAATTGGGACTTCTCTCGATTGCTATCGCTTCTTGTCTGGGATGGTGCGTGGCAAATGTTATTGTAGTTATGAGATACAAGGGGAATAAGTGGCAGTCAAAAGCCGTTGTTAACATGATTCAAAATTGATGGAGGTAGAAAATGAAAACAGAAGTTATAAAGAAAAATAATATAGAGGTTGCAGTTGTGAGCAGTGATGAACTGCTGATTACAGATGTCCAGTCGGCATTAGACTTGATTATGACAGTAAAATACGAAACGGGCTGCACAAATATTGCTGTAAACAAGGGAGCTATTGTAAACGATTTCTTTGTCTTGAGTACTTGTCTGGCAGGAGAAATATTACAGAAATTCATCAACTATGGTGTGAGATTTGCCATATACGGCGATTTTTCAAAATATACCAGTAAGCCGTTAAGGGATTTTATGTATGAGAGCAATAAAGGAAAGGATATTTACTTTCAGCCTACCGCTTCTCTTGCTGTTGACAAACTTTCTGGATGTGCTAAGAACAAAAAAAGAGACAGTTATGAACGCTGATTTGCAGGAGGTAACACATGGATTCAAGCACAGCCGAATGGATAAGATGTCCTGTTTGCGATGGTAAAACACGGGACAAGATGCGAAAGGATACAATACTACAAAACTTTCCTCTATTTTGTCCAAAGTGTAAACATGAGAATTTAATAAATGTCAGAGATTTACAGATAGCAATTATTACAGAGCCAGCCGCTAAGACGCAGAGCCGATGAATTTGTGATATATCACAATTCATTGGCTCTGCGCTTTTTATTTTTGGGGACGTGACCCAGCTGAGCGCGCAGAGCGAGCGAAGCATAAAACCACCCGCTATGCGGGTGCGCATCGGGGGTTATACCAAAAAATCACCTAACCTGATACAATGGAGTTGTTCAGGCTACATTGTAAAGAAAGGAAAGGTGATCTTATGGCAAATAAAACAAATAGTCTATCATACACAAAATGGATGGGTAAATACCACATCGTCTTCACTCCTAAGTATAGACGAAAAGCCATCTTTACGTAATATCGAGAAAGTCTGAAAGAGATTCTAACGTTATTGTGTAAATATAAAGGGATGGAGATTCTTGAAGGACATTTGATGGTAGACCATGTTCATCTGGTGGTAAGCATTCCTCCTAAATTGAGTGTTTCCGGTGTCATAGGCTATCTCAAACGACCCATTTACAAAATAAAGAGAACCCCTTTATGGAGTAGCTAAAGAGGCAACGGCAATGTAGCTTGAACAAAGTGAAAGCTAGCGCCTTGAGACGCTAGCCTGTAATGTGATTTTAATCGTTGACGGCGGATTATATATGAGCCTTAGATTAGGCTTTCCACAGATTACAAAGCTCCGTTACATCTGTTCCCAGACCTTTGGAAAGATGTTTGTGAAAGCGGAAGCCGGTAAAATTTCTCCTTTTGCAGCAGCATGCTCCGCGCTGGGATCTTCCATCGGCGCGTCCAATATCGTGGGCGTTCCGGTAGCCATTGCGCTGGGCGGACCGGGGGCAATCTTCTGGATGTGGATTATCGCTATTGTCGGTTGCTGTACCAAGTATGTTGAAATTGCTCTTTGTATGAAATACAGAACGAAAAATGAAAACGGCGAATGGGTCGGCGGCGCTTTCAGCTATGTCAAGGAACTGTTCGGCGGGAAAAAGGCAGGACGCGCCATTGCGATTTTCTGTGCGTTTTTTACCATGATCGCGGGAATTCCGTCGGTGGCTTCACAGACGCTGTCCGCCAGCGCGCAGGTTGCGGTGTTTGGCATCAACGGTACAGTATTCGGTATCATCGTTGCGGCGATTGTTGCGCTGATTGTTTTCTGCGGTATTAAGAGAATTGCCAGTGTTATGGAAAAGGCAGTGCCGATCATGGCAGCGATCTATCTGCTGGGCGTTATCATCATTTTAGTGCTCAACGCCGGTGAGATTCTTCCTTCCCTGGGCAGTATCTTTGTCTATGCGTTTACACCGCATGCCGCAGCCGATGTTGACCATCCGATCCGGCAGGCGATGTGGGGCGTCTTTGAAGTAGGCGCAGATACGATTTTAGTCTGCACAGCGACAGCGCTTTCGGTACTGACGACTGGCGTATGGAAGCAGCCGGGTGTAGATGCCGGCGTTTTGGGACAAGCGGCGTTCCATACAGTATTTGGCGCGGCTGGAGACTATTTTGTGGCAATCTGCGTACTGCTCTTTGTTATTACAACGATTACCGTAGTCATTTTCTACGATGAGAGACAGGCGGAGTTCCTGTTTAAAACGCCAAAGGCCGGCGTTGCATGGAGATTTATCGCCATTGCGACCATGATCATCGTAACCTTCGGTATGGAACTGACTGTTGTATACCAGCATAACGATTTCTTCAACGCTTTGTTCATCATACCGAATATGATCGCGATTATCTGGCTTGTACCGCAGGTTGTAAAACTGCAGGATGAATTCTTCCATACACCGGGTAAATATTATCTTGCTGATATGGAAGCAAAGAGAGCGAAGAAAGAAACGAAATAACGATTATAACACAGCGGATATTGTTGTGGAAAATTATCGCGCCGGCGTAATGGATAAGCTGGGTGTTGGTTATGAAAATTTGAAGACGTACAATCCGAAGCTGGTTTATACGGCGATTTCGGGATTTGGACAGACGGGACCCTATTCGACATGGCCTGCATATGATAACAGCGGGCAGGCGCTCAGTGGGCTCTGGTCCATGAACGGTATGCCCGGTGAACCGACTAGAATCGGTACGATTATCGGGGATTTGGCGGCAACTTTTTTCGGCGCGATTGGAACTCTTTCTGCGTACATTCACGCGCAGAAAACGGGACAGGGGCAGCTGGTGGACGTGGCGCAGCTGGACGCCTCTCTGGCGCTGACAGAAAATGCCGTTTCCAATTATACGGTGGGAGGCCAGGTGCAGCAGCCTCTTGGAAATGATCATCCCCTCTGCAGACCTTATGGTAAATTCAGAGCAAAGGACGGCGAAGTCTTTTTCGGCGGCTATACAGATCGTTTTTGGAAGACCACCTGCGAGTTCTTTGGCGAACCGGAGCTTTTGCAGGATCCTGAAATTGATACCATGGCAAAGCGCTTTGACGAAGAAGTTTACAATAGGAGAATTTTGCCGAAAATCAATCAGTGGTTTTCTGCGTATACCTGTCAGGAGCTGCAGGACGCGCTGGCGGAAAAATTACCGCTGACAGCGATTCATACGATGGATCAGGTGCTGCTGGATCCGCAGCTGAATCACAGGGACATGTTTATCGACTATACTTACGGAAATGCCCACGGTAAGCTGTTCGGAACACCGATTAAATTGAGTGAAACGCCGTGTGATACTTCGGGCCGCGCGCCGGAGATCGGAGAAGGCAACGCCCGAATTTATCAAGAGTTTTTGGGATATTCGGAAGAAGAAATCCGTGTGCTTTCAGAGGAAGGAGTTTTGTGATGACGCATATTTCTTATGAGGTGAAAGATGGGATTGCGGTGATTCGCTTTAACAGACCGGAAAAGCTGAATACCCTGACGCTGCAGATGTATCAGGATTTAGGAGAGGCTTTTGAAAAAGCGCAGAAGGATGACCATGTAGCAGTATGCATTTTGACAGGAACAGGAGAGAAGGCTTTCTGTGTCGGGGCGGATCTGATGGAATCTATTCCGTATTTGGGACAGGGACATTATATCGACGAGTGGGACGCAGCACATTTAAAGCACAGCAGGCTGTTTAAACCGCTTATTTGCGCGGTCAATGGACTTTGCATGGGCGGCGGTTTTGAAATTATGCTGGCATCGGACATCAGAGTTGCTTCCAGTCAGGCAGTATTTGCTCTTCCGGAAGTTTCTCTGGGAATCGTGCCTGCCGGTGGCACGCTGGTAAGATTGGCAAGACAGATTCCTTATGTCAGAGCAATGGAACTGATTTTAAGCGGCGAGAGGATCGATGCGCAAAAGGCGTTAGACTATGGACTTTTAAATGCGGTGGTACCACCCGAACAGGTGATGGAAAAAGCCATGGAGATGGCAAAGAAGCTCTGCGCCTGCAGCACGAGGGCAGTGCAGACGGCAAAGGAATCTGTGCTGAAGCTGAGAGAAATGCCGGCGGAACAGGCTTTTGAGACGGAGGCGCTGCTGGGGTATAAAGCCTTTACCAGTGAAGACGCAAAAGAAGGATTGGCAGCCTTCTATGAGAAGCGGAAACCGGACTTTCCGTCGAAGAAGTGGTAGGAAGGCCTGTAATGATGTAATTTTCATGAGGCTTGTTATTTCTAGATTGGAGTATAAAAGACTAAAACCATTTTCTTATGAAAGCCTCTTGTTTAAATGAGCAAAGCCGAGTATAATCATAAATAGAAACTGACGTATAAACTGATTGATTTCGAGAACTGATAGAGCTGTCGGATAAGTGTGACATTCAGGAAGCTTGGCTAAGTCTCATAGCGTGATACGTTGAGAATGATATGTGTGCATAGGAGCGGAAGTTTCATTATGCACACTTTTCTAATTTATTTAAGATGGTGTGATAGAGTTTAGGGATAATCCTTGCCAGATTATAAAGCGTGAGGGATAAGAGAGGAATAGGATGAAGAAAAGTCAGGTAAAATCAGTTGTAGAACTTTTGATGGACAGCATGAATCTGGGCGTTGTTTATGTTGATCATCAAGGTAAAATTCAATTGTGCAATCGAAAAGCGAAAGAGATTACCGGAATTATTATCAATGCACAGCAGGGACATGCCGCGGGGAGAATTTCCGAAGGGGATATTGTCATCATTGCAGATAACAAGCTGGGTGAGGATGACGGACTTATGGGACGTGAAGAATTATCCTATCTCAACATTCATGATACTGGAATCGAAAAGGGAGACATGCTGGTTGCAGTAGGCGTATATAAAAACAAAAAAATAGAACCGCGGTATAAATATATTAGAGAGCATTCTCTTAATGTGCCGGTAAAGCTGGACGTTAATTATCTGGGATTTCATATTACTGTAGTCATCGATACAGGGAAAAAGGAGACCATGATATCTGTCAATGATATGGTGCACAGGCTTCGATATTTTTTTGCTGTAGGTAATGTAGTCGTCATCGACGGCAGTACCGGAGGTTTAAAGTTTTTTCAGATGAAAGGCTACAGCGCGAGACGAGAAGATCTGGGAAATCTGATGCGGGGCGCGCCTTACAGAGAGAAGACTACGGAGGACATTGATGTTGACGTGACTGGACAGGATTTCAGCGATTTATTCAGCGGGCTGCCCCTTGCGGAAAATATGCATGCGGTACTGAACGGAAAAAGGGAGCAAATAAAAAATCAGCTGTTTGAAATCAATCGAAGACCTTTTGACTGCAGTATTGTTAAATGGAATGCGGAGGAAGCGCCAGAAAAAAGCGGTGTATTTTTGCTCCTGCGAGATGCGTCCCATCTGGAACGAATGCTCAGTGACAGAAACGATATCATTCAGCAGATAGAAGAACATAATATGGCAGGCGAGACTGCGGGGTGCGATTATCCGGAGGATGCTTTTTCCGGCTTTGCAGGTAAGAGCGTCAAAGCGCGAGAAGTCAAATACTTGGCATGGAAAGCGGCTAACAGCCGGTTTAACGTGATTCTTACAGGAGAAAGCGGCACAGGAAAGTCGAAGCTGGCACGGGAAATTCACAACATCGGGATGCCTCAGGCGCCTTTTGTGGAGGTAAACTGCAATGCGATTGCGCCGACACTCTTTGAAAGTGAACTGTTCGGCTATGTAGGCGGCGCGTTTACCGGTGCAAAGAGTGAAGGTAAAATTGGTTTCTTTGAGGCCGCCGATAAGGGGACGATTTTTCTCGATGAAATTGGAGAAATCCCGCTGGATATTCAGGTGAAACTGCTCCACGTGCTGCAGAATAAGACTATTTATCGAGTTGGATCTTCTAAGCCTATCAAAGTTGATGTACGTGTTATTGCAGCGACCAATAGAAATTTAGAGGAAGAAGTTGCCCAGGGACGCTTCCGGCAGGACTTATTTTACCGGATTAATGTGTTTCCTATAGAAATTCCACCCCTTCGTGAACGAAAAGCGGACTTGTATCTGCTGATTAATCAGCTTTTGGGACAGGTTTGCGAGATGTATGATCTGGAACAGAAGCAATTTTCCGGGGAAGCGCTACAGAAGCTGGTTTCCTATAACTGGCCCGGCAACGTGCGTGAACTGGAGAACGCTATAGAGCGAGCCATTACTCTATGTGAATCTAATATTATTTATTCAGAGCATCTGCGCATTGGCAAAGGAAATATTCCTGTCACCATGAAGGAGATGCTGGCAAAGGAAGAAGCGCGTATTTTGGAAATGACGTTATTGAAGTATAATGGTGATAAGCAGGCGGCCATGGAAGAACTGGACATGTCCAGAACAGTATTTTATGACAAGCTGAAGAAGTATTACATAAAGTATTAGCGAAGGAATATGAAAAGTGGCACAATATTTGCTTCTAATATAACATATCATGTATACGAAATGGAGGAAGAAAAATGAGAATTATAGATATGCATTGTGATACCCTACTGGAGGCGTGGAGAAAACCGGAGCTCAATTTTTTTGACGGGGATCTTTCGGTCAATTTAAAGCTGTTGAAGGAGAATGACTGCTTGGTACAGTTTTTTGCCATGTACATATCCAGAAATGAGATGGAAACCATGGACGCTTACGATATCATTAAAGGTATGTATGCCCGTTATAGGGAAGTTATGGATGAAAATAAGACGCGCATTAGTACGGTGTACAGTGTAGATGATATTTTGAAAAACAAAGAGGCCGGCGTTCTTTCGTCTTTGCTGACTATTGAAGACGGCGTATTTTTGGATGGAAAAATAGAGAGACTTCACGAAGTTTACGACATGGGTGTCAGGCTGGTTACCCTTCTTTGGAACTTTGAAAATTCTGTTGGCTTTCCGAGCAGCGATAATCAGGAAGAACATCTGCGCGGATTGAAACCGTTCGGCATTGAAGTGGTTGAGGAAATGAACCGTTTGGGCATGGTAATCGATACCTCTCATCTGTCAGAGGGTGGTTTTTACGATGTTGCAAAGTACAGCAGAAAGCCGTTCGTCGCTTCACATTCCTGTGCAAGAGCTCTTTGCGGACATAGAAGAAACCTGACTGACGGTCAACTGAAGACTCTGGGAAATGCAGGCGGTATTGTGGGAGTTAATTTTAACGGTCCATTTCTGAAGGATGACGAAGAAGCACCGAAAATTGACTGGATTATAGAGCACCTTTTGTATATGAGGGATAAAGCAGGCATCGAGGCTATCGGCTTTGGATCTGATTTTGACGGCATTGACGATAACGGAGAACTGGTAAACTATGCTGGATTTGGCAAACTCATCGGTGCAATGGAAAAACATTTTACAGATGACGAAATCGATTTAATCAGTTATGGTAATGCGTTGCGTCTTTTGAAAGATGTCATCGGGAGATAAGCTACCGAAATACAGCATGAATTGAAAACCGAGACTATTATTTCGGAATAGTCTCGGTGTATCTTGCTGGTGTCGGATTTTTATCGTAGAAATGCCACCATTCGCCAATGTAGGGGGTGAATCCCGCTTGCATCATGATTTCTCGTAAATAAATTGCGTTTTTAAGAGCCTCGCCAGACGTCTCCGGACAGTCCAGGCGAGCTTTTTGCGTAAAATCATCGAAGGCGCTGGGCATTAGCAGCTCTTTGCCATTTGTGTCTGTTAGAGTTACGTCGACACATTGCCCATTCATATGGGAATTTTTAAATTCTGTGATAACTGCCATGTCTGGGGGATAGGCGACAAAATCATTGTCAGGCAGGAGATCCCAAAAACGTTGCTGAGCGCTGACTGGACGGAAAGCGTCCCACACTTTCATACGAAGGCCGTCCTTTTTTACTAAATCTTTGGCGGCGATGAGCCGTTTTGCTGTGTCAATATCGATGAAGCATTCAGGAGAGTCATACACCACACTACCTGTAAAATTATTGGGTGTGGCGTAGATGAGATCGATGATAAAGTCCTCATCCAGATCCAAAAGCCGCACCAGATTGCCGTATTGTCTGATTGTCATATATTCTCTCTTTAATGGTTCTGCAGCAGTACGATGAAAAGAGTTAGCGGTGTAGCACAGCTCAGAAAGACGATAACTGCAAGAAAACCATAGGCTATGGTGACGAAGTTCCATTTTTTGCTGTAGCCTGGAAGAACTTTAAATCGCTTGATGACTTGCATGTCCGGCATTTCTTTTAACATCTTGTAAAATCTGTTGATCTGTACAGCTTCAATGATACCATCCCGGAAAAAAGGAAGAAAGAATACTGGCGTTTCCTGAGAAAAGTTTTCGCTTGGAGAGGAATAAAAGCTGACGCCTCTTGTGTCAAAAACCGCAACCTTAGCATTTTTTAATTCCAGACTGCGAGTTTTCCGGAGAAGATTATTGTGGAAAGTCAGCTGATTTTCATTATATGTACTATAGCAGAATCGATGGCCGCGGAATAAAGTGATAATGATGGAGAAAATTGCCAGATACATCAATAGTGTCAGCGGAATATTGGTAGCCTGATAGTAACCCTCAATTTTAAACAGGACGATTTCCGCCATAATTAGAAAGCGCAGCAGCGCATAAATAAAGCAAATAGCAAAGAAGGCCTGTTTTGCAAAATTGGTATAATGATATTGAATCTTATTCATCTTGAAGTGTTCCTTTCCTGATGGTGACTTGCAAATACTTTTCGAGAAGCTGCAAGTTAGAGTATTATTTTCTGACAGAAACATATGTAGTTCCATACTATGATAATATACGCAAGAATCATGCCTAAAAAATTTACAAATATAGTCTTTTAGAGTAGGATTCGTGGAGCATGCTACATATATTTATCCGAAAAACAGGATTTATAGTTCTGTTTTTCGGATTATATTTGAGGGTCGGGTCGCAATTTGTCACAAAAAAGAGTTGATGTAGTGATAAAGTTTTTCTTTTCTTAGATTCCCACTAGTTTTTATTTTATTACTGTGAATTTGTTTCTTACATGTTAATATAGGTGAAAAGTGTACTCAAATGGAATTGCGGCGACTCTTTTGAAAAGAGGTGTGGAGCTTTTTCGATTCTGTCCTCTTTGTGAAGAAAAGGTGAATTTGGCATGAATATTGCGATATTACCTTCTGTCAAGCAATTTAAGATTTTATTTCAAAGGTTTTATCGAAGGGCTGCAGACCAGGCGATGGATTTCAAAAGATAAAATGTTAAATTGGCAATTATGAAACATCGTGTAACCTACACGTAATTTTTAAGGAGGATATTGAATTATGATGAATTATATCTGGGTGGCCTTAGCGGTCATCGCGGTCATCGCTGGTGGTGCAACTGGCACGATGGATAAGGTTCTGGAAAACATTTTTTCTTTTGCAGAAACGGCAGTAATGGATATTGCACTTCCATTAACTGGTATCATGGCATTTTTCTGCGGGGTTATGAAGGTAATGGAGAAGGCGGGATTGTGTGAAAAGCTGGGTAAGGGCATTGCGCCGGTCATGAGACTTTTGTTCCCGGATGTTCCGGCAGACCATCCTGCAAACTCCGCAATGGCGTTGTACTTTGCGGCAAATATCCTGGGTATTGGTAACGCGGCAACTCCTTTTGGCTTAAAAGCAATGCAGGAGTTACAGACGCTGAATCCGACAAAGGGTATTGCAACGAACGCACAGTGTATGTTGATGGCGATCTCTACAACTTCCATTACATTGATTCCGGTAACGGCGATTGGCCTTCGTTCTACTGTACAGACTACAGGCGCTGCTGAAATTATCGCACCGGTTATTATTGCAACTACGATTTCTACGATTACAGGTGTTGCATTTACACTGCTATTCCAGAAGGTAAAGAAATGGAAGTGGGAAAATGTAATTGAAAAAGAAATGGCTGCTGGCAGATTGGAAATTAACGAAGATTACATCGGAGACAGCCCAATTGTTCTGCCGGAAGGTTACAATTCTGTTAATGTAAAAGAAGAAAAGGTTTCATGGTAAGGAGGTAAGAACATGACAGCAGTATTAGAAACGATATCGATATGGGCGATTCCGGTGGTAGTAGCGCTGGTAACCTTCTATGCGATTTGTAAAAAAGTTCCTGTGTACTCTGTATTTACAGAAGGTGCAAAGGAAGGTTTTTCAACAGTAGTAATGATTATTCCTTATCTGGTAACGATGCTCTGCTGCATCGGTATGTTCAGAGCTTCCGGAGCGATGGATTGGCTCTGCAGCATTCTGTCCCCATTGACCAACTTAATTGATATGCCAAGTGAAGTGCTTCCGATGGGTATTATGCGTTCTTTCTCCGGCGGCGGTGCAGAAGGTATGATGACAGATCTTTTAACACAGTATGGCACACAGTCTCAAATCGGTAGGATTGCCTCTGTTGCACTTGGTTCTACAGAAACAACGTTCTATGTTGTAGCAGTATACTTCGGTTCTGTTGGTGTCAGCAACACCAGACATTCTATTGCCGCAGGTCTTTTAGGCGACCTTGCGTCCCTGATCGCGGCAACTGTTATTGTAAATATAATGTGGTTCTAACCAAGAGAGTGAGTGTGAATATGCGTTATCCCAAACAATTAAAAAAAGGAGATACAATCGGATTGATTTGCGCCAGCTCTGCCATTGAAACGGCACGGATTGCTCAGTGCGTGAAAGCGGTTGAGGATCTGGGGTTTCAAGTGAAACTGGCAGATAATCTGGATACAGATTACGCTGGTTATATGGCTGGCAGCGGGCAGGTTCGCGGACAATGGGTCAATAGAATGTTTGCAGATCCCGCAGTGGACGGCATTTTCTGTGTTCGCGGCGGAGACGGCGGCAGCCGGGCAATGGAGTACATAGATTTTGACCTGATTGCGAAAAATCCAAAGACCTTTGTCGGCTACAGTGATGTAACCAGTTTACACCTTGCAATCAATCAAAAGTGTGATCTGGTGACGTTTCATGGACCAATGGTTTCATCCAATATGGCGGATGGCTTCGATGAATCATCCAAAACATCCTTCTTTGCAGCATTGAACGCAGAAGGCACTTACGAATTTCAGAATCCGGCAGGATTTGAGATTGGCGTGATGAAATCCGGCGCAGCAGAAGGCAGATTGATAGGAGGAAATCTTTCTCTCCTTTCTGCCAGTATCGGCACACCGTATGAACCGGATACGAAAGATAAGATTCTGTTTATAGAAGAAGTGTGCGAGCCGGTGACGAAAATTGAAAAGTGGGCGTATCATCTCAGAAACGCCGGAAAGCTGGCAGCATGCAAAGGAATTATTCTGGGACAGTTTACGAAAATTGTAAATGAGGAGTGTCCTTCTTATACAGAGCTTTCCTGCCTTGCGGAAATCTTTGAGGGACTTGACATTCCTGTGATGTATAACGTACAATCAGGACATGGAAAACCGATGATGACACTTCCGATGGGCACCCTTTGCAAGATGGATACCGAAAAAGGCAGCATTGTCTTTACGGTGGAAAGATAGGAGAAACGAGAGGCAAGATAATGGTGAAAGAAATCAAAGAGCATACCTTATATTTTGATGGATGCAGCACTGTAGAGCTTGCGCAGAAGTATGACACACCATTGTATGTCTACTCTGAAAGCGATATTGTGAGCAGATTTGCCGAGCTTAGGCGGGATTTTGTGGAAAAGTATCCGGGCAGCCGGGTCGCTTATGCGGCAAAGGCGTTTTTTCCGTTGGCGATGGCGGAGATTGTAAGAAATGAAGACATGTGTGTGGACGTAGTATCCGGCGGAGAGCTGTATACTGCGATCAAGGCCGGGTTTCCGGCCGAAAGAATTGAGTTTAATGGCAATAATAAGCTGCGCGGCGAATTAGAAATGGCAGTAGAGTACGGTATCGGAAGAATTATTGTAGACGGGCTTTCAGAACTTGCAATGATTGAGGACATTTGCAGGGACAAAGGTAAGACAATCAAAATACTCTTTCGCATTACACCGGGCGTTAAGAGCAGCAGCCATGACTATATTGTCACCGGGAAGAAGGATTCTAAATTTGGAATCCCTCTCGATGACGATGTGATTATGCCGCAGATCAAAGCGGCGATAGACTCTCCGTATGTGGAGTTTTACGGACTGCATTTCCATGTCGGTTCCCAGCTTCTGGACAGAGAGTCTCATCTGCAAGCGCTGGAAGTACTTTTGGAGCTTGCAGGAAAGGTACAAAACACCTTTGGGAAAACCGTGAAGGAATTGAATTTGGGCGGCGGCTTCGGCGTAACTTATGTAGATGAGAAACGTCCGCCGTACAGCTATTTTCTGGATCCAATGATGGAGCGGATTGGTCGATGGTTTACAGACCGCAATTTGCCGCAGCCCCAGGTCGTTATTGAACCAGGCAGAAGTATTGTTGCGGAAGCGGGCATTACACTTTATACTGTCGGAAGCATCAAAGAGATCAGAGACATCAGAAAATATGTTTCTGTAGATGGCGGCATGACAGATAATATCCGTCCGGCGCTGTATCAGGCGGAATATACAGGTGTGATTGCAAATAAAGCGGATATGCCGGCGACTGAAAAGGTTACTATTTGCGGTAAGTGCTGTGAATCCGGAGATATTCTGATTCAGGATCTTCCGACGCCAGCGCCGGAAACGGGGGATATCTTTGCAACATATTCTACAGGTGCATATGGGTATTCCATGGCCAGCAATTACAATAAGAATCCGATTCCAGCAGTAGTATTTGTCAAAAAAGGCGAAGCTCGTCTTGCTGTGAAACGGCAGACTTATGACGATATGCTGAGGAACGAACAAATTTAGTGTAAATAAAACATATTAGGCAACCGTAATGAAATCTTATCCTTTCTATACGGTTGCCCTTTTTGTTTTTGTATTATGCCCAGTTTGCCATAACACCGGCGAAGACAACGGAAACGATGGATACAGATACCATACCTGCGATAATCATCTTTGGCAGGATATTCTGCAAGATGACTTCTTTTTCTTCTTCGTTGTCAGCAACGGCTTTGGCAACTTCGGTCGGCACGATCAGGGTGCCAGGGAAGCCAAACAGCGCGGTAACACCCAGGGCGCAGGACATGTACCAGCTCTGGTGGAAAATCTTTCCAATGAGAATGGATACGACTGCGCAGCATGCCAGACCGATTACGACAACTACTGCCAGTGGTTTAATCATAGACAATACCAGTGCCGGGGTGGTGTTGGCAAGACTTGCAAATACGTTGACTAAAACTGCGCCGATGACGAAAGTAAAGCCGTTGGCTTTGGTCAGGGACGCCTCATCAAGGAAGCCGATTTCTTTGAAGATAACGCCGAGGATCAGGCAGATTACCAGCATGTTGACATTACCGCCAGTTAAGCCGGACAGCCACTGGGCAAGACATGCAACGATGGCAAGTTTTGCAATCAGATAGTTTGGTCCATTGTAATCTTCCGGTGTTTTCGGGAAAATGCGGAAAGCTGGCTTTGCAGCGCCGTCTTCCAGCGGTTTGTTCAGTACCAGCTCCCCGCTTGCAATCTGACCTTTCAGACGCAGCGCTTCTTTTTTGCAGAGGAAAGAAGCAATAGGAAATCCTACAACTCCTTGAATAACGAGAACCAGGGAACCGAAGACGATAACTGATTCACCGGCATTTTTCAGCGCATCACTCATGACAACGAATGCAACAACGCCGCCGCCCAAAATTGGAGCGCCAATCAGAGCCATGGCTTTATCGATGAGCATGCCGCCCAGGAAGTAAACGCCGAGGCAAATTGCGATCGTGGAGCAGAGTACGATGACAACGGTTTTCCATTCTTTCAGCAGGTCGTTCAGCTTGATGGTGGTTCCCATATGTACAAGGAGCAGTCCCACGGTAACGCTGGCAAAGCCCTGCAGGGCGGAGTCTGCGAAAATGGTTGCCGGAAGACCGTTCCAGAAACCTACTGCGAAGATGACAGAGGCAACAAATAACATGGAGATAATAGCTTTGGTTTTGGTGGCGATCATATCGCCCAGTGCGTAAACGATCATGACGATCGTCAGTGCGTATAATCCGTTCATGATAATTCCTTTCTCAATTTCGATGATAATAGCATATTTATTGATGGTTTTCAAGCCATTTGATTGCGCAGATGGCGTGAACCGCTGCGCCGTAAGGCAGGGCGTCTTCATCCAGTCTGGCTTTCGGACTGTGCATGGCGTACTGATATCCGTCTGCAGGATCACCTGCGCAGATATTGGCGAAGAAGGTCGGTACATGGGCACACAGATTAGCAAAGTCTTCCGAGCCTTTGACCGGCGGTATGACGATAACCTGTTTCATGACCTCTGCAGCATAGCCGGCCATTTCGGCTGCCATGTCCGGATCGTTTACATTTGGTGCGACGCCGGCAATATACTCTGTGCTAGCTTCCGCGCGCCATGCTGCTGCGATGCCGGATGCGATTTCAGCAACTCTTTCCTGCATCAATTTTCGATACTGTGGGTTATATGCTCTGAAATTGCCCATAATCATCGCTTCATCGGGGATGATATTGGAAGCGCTGCCGCTGTGCAGACTGCCGATGGAGAGAATTGCCTGTTCATCAGCCGGTAGTTCCAAAGGAAGCAATTGCTGCAGGGCAGTAACGATGGCAGAAGCTGCATGGACGGCAGAAATACCCAGAAAAGCGCTGCTGCCGTGGGCAGAATGTCCTTTTACCGTGATTTTGAACTCGTCAGCTGACGGCATCATCTGATGGGCGCTATAAGTCAGTGTGCCTGGATGCATGTCGAATTTTCCGCAGGGACCGAAATTCATGTGCAGCCCCATGGCTGCGTCAACTTTTGGATTTTCTAAAATCCCAGCGTCGATCATTTTCTGGGAACCCAGCAGGGTTTCTTCACCAGCCTGAAACATTAGTTTTACAGTACCGGTAAGTTCACTTTCGTGGCTTTTCAGAATTTTTGCCGCTGCCAGCAGCATGGCGGTGTGTGCGTCGTGACCGCAGGAATGACAGGCGCCGTTTTGACAGGCAAAGTCAAGTCCGGATTCTTCTGTCTGCGGCAGTGCGTCCATGTCCGCCCGCAAAAGAAGAACTGGCGCGCCGCTTCCGATGGTGCAGGTAATGCCGCCGCCCAGCGGTTTTGGATCGCAGCCGATGGTGCAAAGGGTGTCGGTCACCAGCTTTCGGGTCTTCGGCAGGTCGAATGCTAACTCAGCATTTTCATGGATCTGCCTTCTGCAGGCGATGAGTTCCTCTTTCAGCGCCATGGCTTCTTGTAAGATAGAATGCATGTTGTTCACCTTTTTCCTTGAAAAAATTTTCTGAAATTATTGTAGCGCGGCTATTGCCAAAAGGGAAATAATTAGATACAATACGGTTATAAGATAAAGTTATAACAAGCAAATACCAGGAAAGGAAACGGTAAGATGGAGATTCGTCAGATTTTTTATGTCATGGAGGTTGCGAAGCATCAGAGCTTTTCAAAAGCAGCAGCGGCGCTTTTTATCAGTCAGCCTGCCATCAGCCAGCAGATTCATGGGCTGGAGGAAGAACTGCAGACGAAACTGTTTAAACGAGATACCCATAGCGTGCTTTTGACAGCTGAGGGGGAAAAGTTTTGTTCTTATGCAAAGGATGTGGTGACTTCCATTGACAGGCTCATGGCTGCGTTCGGTCAGAGCACCGCGGACAGTAAGACGGTCATTCGTACCGGCGTCTTTCCGTTTTATAAGACGGCAGGTCTGATGCCGGTCATCAACGACTTTTTCGCAGTCAGTCAGAACGTCATCGGAAGTATCAAGGTAGTGGACAATTACAGAGCTTACGAAATGCTGGAAAACGGAGAATTGGATTTTGCGATTATCAAATGCCGCGAAAACAATATCAGACCGTCAGTGCGGCATGAAGTTCTGACTATGGAACATCTGAATGTGTTGATTAACAGAGAAAATCCCATGGCTAAGGAGCCGGTCATGAAACTTGAAAATCTGGGGAAAATGCCTCTTTTGACCGGGGAAAGCGATTCTCATTTCTATAACGAAATGAAGGAGCTTTATCAGCGAAATGACGTACCGTTCAACGTAGCGTTTATGAATACCCAGGAGACGGAGATCATGGTGGATATGCTGCGGGCGGATCGGGGGATTCTGATGGCGACAGACCGGGTAGCAGGCAATTATGAAGACGAAACTATTGCAGTGCTGCCCATCGTACCGGTTCAGGAGTTTATGATGGCGCTGATCTGGCCCAAGCACAGGCGGCTGACCGGGGCGTATCTCGCATTTAAAAATTATGTAGTAGGACGGTTTCGGTAGTTGTTTGACCGGCTGAAAAACGAACTAGAAAATCATGGAATAAAGAGTAAAATTGCCAGAAATTTATATATTAAAAAAATGAATATTATTCCAAGTATTAAAAATGTTTGTTAAAAACTTAATTAGTTCCGGAAATATTGATTTTGTTTCAAAAAAAAAGTATAATAGTGCGTATAGTTTTTATGCTAAAAATCTTTTAGGAGTGAATAAAGCAAATAGGAGGAAGCATCAATGAGTGAAAAATGTTGTTGCGGATGTGGAACACAGAACGAGCAGTTCAAAGAACTTGCGCCTGTTCTGGACCAGTACGCAAAAGTTCCTGGAAGTCTGATTACGATTTTACAGAAGGCACAGGAAATCTATGGATATTTGTCTATAGATACCATCAACCACATTTCTGAAGCGACCGGAATTAAACCGGCCAAGATTTATGGAGTAGCTACATTCTATGCACAGTTCAGATTGCAGCCAATCGGCAAATATTTGATCATGCTGTGTCAGGGAACTGCCTGCCATGTAAATGGTTCAGAAATGATTGAAGAAGCAGTTTGCGAATATCTGGGTATTCAGGACGGGGAGACCACAGAAGACGGCGTCTTCACCCTGAACAACGTAGCCTGTCTGGGCTGTTGTTCCCTGGCTCCTGTCATGATGATCCAGAGTGCCGACGGAGACGAGACCTACGGCAATCTGACAAAAGACAAGGTAAGAGAAATCCTGGCTGAGATCAGAGAAAGAGCTTAGGAGGTGCAAAAAATAATGAAAGTAATTATAGGACAGGGCAGCTGCGGTATCGCAACCGGAGCAAAGAAGACCCAGGCTGCTTTTGAGGAGCAGATCGCAAAGCATGGCGTGGATGTTACGCTGGATTTTACCGGCTGTGTAGGAACTTGTTATCTGGAACCTATCGTAGACGTTTATGAGGATAACGGCGATATGACCAGATATGTCAAGGTGCAGCCGGATAGAGTAGAGCGAATTGTAGAGGAACACCTGAAAGGCGGAAAGCCGGTAGAGGAGTTCGCTATTTCTGAAGAAGATAAACAGTTTATTGATAAGCAGCAGAGAGTTGTACTCCGTCACTGCGGTTTGATTAACCCTGAGAAGATCGAGGAATATCTGGCTGTAGGTGGATATGAGGCTACCAAAAAGGTTGTCACTTCCATGACGCAGGATGAAGTTATAGAAGAAATTAAAGTGTCCGGTCTGAGAGGCAGAGGCGGCGCAGGCTTCCCGACTTGGTTCAAATGGAACGCGGCAAAGGGTAATCCTGGAAAGGATAAGTACATAGTCTGCAACGCGGACGAAGGCGATCCGGGCGCATTCATGGACAGATCTGTTCTGGAAGGCGATCCACATTCTGTAATTGAAGGTATGACAATCGGCGGTTTTGCTATGGGAGCAACGGAAGGCGTTATCTATTGCCGCGCTGAGTATCCTCTGGCGATTAAGAGATTGGAAATCGCCATGGAGCAGGCGAGAGAAAAGGGCTTCCTTGGCAAGAATATCTTTGGCAGCGGATATGACTTTGATATTCGTATTAAGGCCGGCGCGGGCGCATTTGTCTGCGGTGAGGAAACAGCGCTGATCGCATCCCTGGAAGGCGAAAGAGGAATGCCTAGACTGAAGCCGCCGTTCCCTGCGGCAAAAGGTTACTGGCAGCAGCCAACGAACATTAATAATGTAGAAACTTATGCTAACGTAGCATGGATTATAGCTAACGGCGGCGCTGCATTCGGCGCTATGGGTACTGAAAAATCAAAAGGCACCAAGGTATTTGCTCTGGCTGGAAAGATTAAGAAGGGCGGCCTGGTGGAAGTTCCGATGGGCTTGCCGTTAAAGGACGTAATCTTTGGTATCGGCGGAGGTATTAAGCAGGATAAGCAGTTTAAGGCTGTACAGATGGGCGGACCTTCCGGCGGATGTATTCCGGCTGATTTGATCGATACTCCGGTTACCTATGAGGATATCAACAAGACTGGCGCTATCGTCGGCTCCGGCGGTATGATCGTTATGGATGAGAATACCTGTATGGTGGATATGGCAAGATATTTCCTGGATTTTACCAAGAAGGAATCCTGTGGAAAATGTAATTATTGCAGAATCGGTACAAAGAGAATGCTGGAAATCCTGGAGCGTATTACCAGAGGCGAAGGTAGAGACGGCGATATCGAGCTGTTAGAAGAACTTGCCGGCAAGATTAAGGACGGCGCGATGTGCGGTCTCGGACAGACAGCGCCAAACCCTGTATTGACTACTATCAGATATTTTAGAAATGAGTATGAAGATCATATTTATCATAAAAAGTGTACTGCGAAATCGTGTAAAGAACTGATCAGCTTTGAAATTACTGACGCGTGTAAGGGTTGTACTCTGTGCGCTAAGAAGTGTCCTGTTGGCGCGATTACTGGTGAGGTAAAGGGAAAGCATGTTATCGACCAGACTAAATGCATTAAGTGCGGCAAGTGCGAAGAAAACTGTAAGTTCAACGCTATTGAGAAGAAATAGGGAGGAGGAAATACGATGAAAAAATTCAGAATGAATATTGACGGCAAAGAAGTATTTGGCCTTCCTGGACAGACTATCTTAGAAGTAGCCAGAGAGAATGATATCTTCATTCCAACACTTTGCTTTGATGAAAGAACTGAGATCTATGGCGCATGCGGACTGTGCGTAGTAGAAGTAGAAGGAAATCCTAAACTCTGCAAAGCGTGTGCGACGACCATTGCGGACGGCATGGTTGTTATGACAAATACGGACAGAGTTGTAGAATCCAGAAAAACGAATTTAGAGCTGTTGATTTCTAATCACAACGGCGATTGTAAAGCTCCATGTGCAAAGGCTTGCCCGGCAGGAACTGACTGTCAGGGGTATGTGGGACTGATTGCTAATGGGGAATATGAGGCGGCAAACGAATTGATCAAAGATAGAATTCCGCTTCCTGCATCGATTGGACGTGTATGTCCGCATCCTTGTGAGGACGCATGCAGGAGAGGTTTGGTAGATGAGCCGATCAGCATTGCGGCCCTGAAGCGTTTTGCCGCGGACTACGATATGATGACTGAGGAAGTTTTTGTTCCTGAGATTGCAGAACCGACTGGCAAATCCGTGGCGATTATCGGCGGCGGTCCGATGGGTCTTTCCGCGGCATATTTCCTAAGACAGCAGGGTCATGATGTGACGATTTTCGACGCAATGCCGAAGCTGGGCGGTATGCTCCGTTATGGTATTCCGGAATACAGATTGCCGAAGGAAGTTCTGGATGCGGAAATTGATATCATCGCTTCTATGGGCGTGGAAATTATTCCTAATACTAAGATTGGTGAGGATCTGTCCTTTGAGACGGTTCAGAATGATTTTGACGCTGTACTTCTGGGAATCGGCGCGTGGGTTTCCACAGGCGTAGGATGTCCTGGAGAGGATGCTGACGGTGTAATCGGCGGTATTGATTTCCTCAGAAAGGTTGTCAGAAACGAATATATTGACTTCGGAAAGAAGGTTGCTATCGTCGGTGGCGGAAATACGGCAATGGATGCTTGCAGAACTGCGGTTAGATTAGGCGCGGAAGAAGTATATAACATCTATAGAAGAACAAAGGATGAAATGCCGGCTGACCGTCTGGAAATCGAGGAAGGCGAGGAAGAAGGCGTTATCTTTAAGAACCTGACCAATCCGCTTGAGATCATTAAGGATGAAAACGGCCACGTTAAACAGATGGTATTGCAGGTTATGGAACTGGGAGAGCCTGATGCTTCTGGCAGAAGAAAGCCAATTCCGGTAGAAGGTAAAACTGAAACCATCGATGTAGATACAGTTATTCTGGCTATTGGTCAGGCTGTAGACGCAACTCCGTTTGATGTGGATAAGACCAGAAAGAACGCTATTGCTTACGATCCTGATACATTCATGACCAGCATTCCTGGCGTATTTGCAGGCGGCGACTGTGGTAATGATAAGATTTCTATCGCAGTTGAGGCTATTGCTGATGCAAATAAAGCGGCTATCGTTATCGATTCTTATTTGAATGGTGAGGCAGTAAGCTATGAAGCGCCATATTTCGTAGAGAGAACTGATGTGACAGAAGCTACCTTTGAGGATAGAGAAAGAATGTGCAGAGAGAAGGCTGAACAGCTGACTGCTGCGGAGAGAAAAGATAATTTCAGTGAAGTGGTATACGATGGACTTACAGAGGATCAGGCAGTTGCAGAGGCATCCAGATGTCTGGAATGTGGCTGTCACGATTATTTCGAGTGTAAGCTCATCGACTTTGCTAATCAGTACGAGGTAGATCCTGACAGATTGGCTGGCGATAAGAATATGGTTGAATTTACAGACGATCATCCATTTATCGTCAGGGATCCGAACAAATGTATTCTCTGCGGACTCTGCGTGAGAGTTTGTGACGAGGTCATGGGCGTAGGCGCGCTGGGACTGGTAAATAGAGGATTTGATACAGTGGTTAAACCTAATTTGGAGAAGCCGCTTGCAGAATCAGGCTGTGAATCCTGCGGACAGTGTGTCAGCGTATGTCCGGTAGGCGCATTGCAGGAGAGACAGACGGTACAGAAGGAAGTTCCGCTGGAAACGGATGTTACGGAAACGACCTGTTCTTACTGCTCTGTCGGTTGTACCCTGGATTTAGAATCCTATGCGGATATGTTGATCAAAGCGAATCCGTCCAAAGAGGGAGCAGTCAACGCAGGCATTTGCTGCGGCAAGGGTAAATGGGGCTTTGACACCGCTGTATTGGAAGGAAAAGAAGTAGATCCAAAGATCAAAGACGGTGATGATTTCCGCATGACAGATTATCATGAAGCGTTTGTCATGGCTGCTAAGAAATTGGAAGCAGTTAAAGTAAGACATGGCGCTGATGCTATTGCAGTAGCTATTTCTGACAGATATACTAACGAAGAAGCTTACGCGATGAAGAAGTTTGCACAGGTAGTCGGCGCTAAGACGCTCTGCTTCAACACCAGACACAATGCGTTATATGATGTTCTGGGACTGGATGCTTCTCCAAATACCATTGATGAACTGCTGCGTACAGATGTTATATTCGTACCGGGATTCATCAAGAAGAAAAATCCGGTTATCTGGAATAAGATGAAACAGGCTGCTAAAGCAGGAGCGAAGGTAATCGCTCTCAATACGCCGGAAAGCCAGACTTCTTATGAATTTGCAGATAAGGTTATCGATACAGATAACAGCACAGCATTCCTGAAGGGTTTCGCAAAGGCTCTGCTTGATCTGGGTAGGAAATCCGACACAGAAGGCTTTGATGCATTTTCCGCATCTGTAGCTGACGCTGCGGTATGTGACGAGATCAAGGAAGCTGCAGAAATGTATGCGAATGCTAAGAAGGCAATGATCGTATATCAGCAGAACGTACTCAGCGTAGAAGCTGCTGCCTTGATTGCTGATATTGCTCTGCTCTCTGGACATATCGGAACGCCGAGAGACGGTATTCTGGCAGTAAGACCGAAGAACAATTCTCAGGGCCTGGCAGATATGGGCATTCGCGCAGGTGCAGAAGCAATGGAAGGCGTGAAGGGTCTGGTTATCTTTGGAGAAGATCCAAAGGATGTAGATCTGTCCGGATTGGAATTCCTCATGGTTTCCGACATCTATATGACGGAAACTGCTAAGAAAGCGGATGTATTCATTCCTGGCACTGGATTTGCCAGCACAGATGGAACTTACACCAATACAGAGCGCAGACTGTTGCCGGTAGAAGCAGCCATTTGCGAAGATGTTGACTTTAGCAACTGGGAAATCGCTGCGGAATTGGCACATGTATTCGAGGAAGAATTCGAATTCGAAGATGAAGCTGATATTTCCTGGGAAATGGATGATACCCTGCCGCTCTACAAGTATGCAGAGATAGGAGAAGTTTTGGGCGGCGTTATGAAACCTGCGTGCCCTAAGTTTGTCCCGGCTGCAGACGCAAAAATGGTAGACGTTTTACCTTGCACTGACGCTTTGATGAACATGATGGAAGATAGAATTCCTCCTGTGGCTAAAGCGACAAAATAAGCTGGAAAAAGGTTAAAAGAACGATAAAAGACTGCATGAATTCAGCCAACAGCGCTGGGTTCGCCGCAGTCTTTTTTTCTATGAAAAATGCAATGAAATATGTGGATAACTTGTGTCTTGACAAATTCAAATATGCGTGAAACAGTTGAATTTACTAGTGTATATCAATTTTTGTTTTCCACATGAGGATAAGGATAAAATTGTATACAATACTGTTATATCTGTGCAAAAACTGTGGAAACCTTAAAAAATGCAAAAGGGTGGAATGTGGAAAATTCGTGAAAAATGTAGAACAATTTTGGCAAAAAATATTCAGAATATAGCGAAACAAGTATACATTACTTTTTTGCTAAATTTATTCAAATTTTTTCAAAATATGATATAATAATTGGGAAGTTTTAAGGTTTGGGATGTGTAAAATCATCCCGCAAATAGGAGGTTTATATAGTAATGGAAAGACTGTACATGAAGTCAAAGGACCAGGCCCAGCTCGCGGTAGAAGGTCTGTACAGAGATCTGGAGCGAAGAATTATCTCCAGCCCTGCAGGACAATGTCCGGTAGATATGGCGGCTGCTTTTCTTCGGATGTGCCATGCCCAAAGCTGCGGTAAATGTGTGCCGTGCAGAGTAGGTCTGGGACAGCTTCAGATCATGTTGGAGGACATCCTGTCCATGGATGTTAATTTGGATCTGAAGGTATTGGATAAGCTGGAAAGAACAGCAAAAGCGATTCAGGCAGCATCGGACTGCGCCATCGGTATGGAGGCGGCATCAATGGTACTGCGTGGTTTGGCCGGTTTCAGAGAGGATTATGAGTCTCATATTCTGAATCATTGCTGTGCTGACAATATTATCAACAAGCGGCAGGCCGTACCTTGCAGAGGAGGATGTCCAGCCGGTGTAGATGTACCTGGGTATGTAGCTCTAGTTCACGCCGGCTGTTATGACGACGCGGTAAGACTGATCAGAAAGGATAATCCGTTCCCTACAGTTTGTGCTTTGATATGCGAACATCCATGTGAAGAAAAGTGTAGGAGAAACATTATAGACGCGCCGGTTAATATCAGAGGCATCAAAAGATATGCCGTTGACAACTGTTCAGAAAATGTACCGGTTCCGCAAAGAATGGACAGTACAGGTAAGAAAATTGCCGTTATCGGCGGCGGGCCATCGGGACTTTCTGCAGCATATTTCCTTTCTGTTATGGGACATGATGTTACTGTATTTGAAAAAAGGACGCAGCTAGGAGGTATGTTTCGCTATGGCATTCCTAGCTATCGTTTGCCGAGAGAAAAGCTGCAATGGGATATCGATGCCATCGCTTCCGCCGGCGTAGAATTTAAAACAGATTATGACGTAGAATCCGATGACGCTATCAAAGAGATCAAAGAAAACTACGATGCGATGTATTTGTCTATCGGTTCTCACAACCATAAGAATTTGGGTATTCCGGGAGAGTATGCCAAAGGTGTAATTCCTGCCGTTGAAATGCTCAGAGGTATCGGCGATGATGCTATGCCTGATTTTAATGGAAAATCTGTTATTGTTGTAGGCGGCGGAAATGTTGCTATGGATGTTGCGCGAACTGCTAAGCGTCTGGGCGCCAGTGAAGTCTGTATCGTTTACAGAAGACGAAGAGACGATATGACAGCGCTTCCTGACGAGATTGGAGGCGCTATTGCGGAGGGATGCCTTTTGATGGAACTAAAAGCACCGTCAGAAATAATTGTCGATAAAAACGGTAATGTGAAAGGACTTTATGTTCAGCCTCAAATCGCAGGAGAATCCGATAAGTCCGGACGTCCGAGACCGGTAGAGGCGGAGCAGCCAAGAGAGAAACTCCTTTGTGATATTATTATCTCAGCTATCGGGCAGGCTACAGATTTGGGCTTTTTTGAAAAGTATGGTATTCCAGTATTTCGCGGAAATATCAAAACAGAGAGAACCAACGTAGTGGACAAGGTGCAGGGGATTTATGCAGGCGGGGACTGTGTTACAGGACCGTCTACGGTTATCAACGCTATTGCTGCCGGTAAAGTTGCCGCGGCCAATATTGATAATTATCTGGGATATAATCATGAGATTACATGCGACATCGAAATACCGGTACCGCCGACAGAAGATAAGAAGGCAAGAGGAAGAATCGAAATGAAGGAGAGATACGCTTCAGAAAGAGGCGGAGATTTCGGCGCTATAGAGCTTCCAATGACGAGACAGGAATCTCTGGCGGAATGTTCCAGGTGTCTGCGTTGCGACGCCTGTGGATTTGGTTCATTCAGAGGAGGCAGAATAGAAAAATGGTAAAATTAAAAATAGATGGACAGAATATTTCAGTTCCACAGGGAACAACGATTTTGGAAGCGGCAGAAAGGGTTGAAATCAAAATTCCCCATCTCTGCTATTTGAAAGATATCAATGAAATCGGCGCATGCAGAGTATGCCTTGTTGAAAAGGTTGGTATGGAAAAGCTGGTTACTGCATGTAATACAGAAGTAGAGGAGGGCATTGAAATCCTGACAAACAGTCCTCGTGTGAGAGAGGTCAGACGCATTAACGTAGAATTCATTCTGTCTGATCACGACTGTAAATGTGTTCAGTGTGTCAAGAGCGGTAATTGTACTTTGCAGAAGATCGCCAATGATTTAGGCATCATTGAGCAGCCGTATAAAAATATCGCAGATGTTAACCGGTGGGATTTTGAACTTCCTTTGATTCGTGAGGCATCCAAGTGTGTCAAGTGTATGCGTTGCGTACAAATATGTGATAAGGTGCAGGGATTGAATGTATGGGATATTACAGGCTCTGGCTATAGAACCTCTGTTGGCGTAGCAAGAAATAAAAGAATCACGGAATCAGATTGCGCCCTTTGTGGACAGTGCATTACCCATTGTCCGGTGGGAGCTCTCAGAGAGCGAGACGATTTGAGCTTGCTCCGCGATGCCCTTGCGGATCCCGACAAAATCACCATGGTACAGATTGCACCGGCGATTCGTACTGCATGGGGTGAAGGAATTGGAATTTCTAAAACAGAAGCTACTACGGGCAAGCTGGTCAGCGCGCTGCGCAGAATTGGTTTTGACTACATATTTGATACAACCTATAGCGCAGATTTAACGATTATGGAGGAAGGCAGCGAGTTTATTGAACGGTTTACCAATAAGGAGCAGTATCATTGGCCGATGTTCACTTCCTGTTGTCCGGGCTGGGTAAGATTTGTGAAGACCCAGTATCCGGAGTATGTAAAGAATCTTTCTACGGCTAAATCACCGCAGCAGATGTTTGGCGCGATGTCTAAGACTTATATCGCACAGAAGATGGGCGTTGATCCAGATCTAGTTTATTCGGTATCTATTATGCCTTGCTTATCAAAGAAGTATGAAAAAGGTGTAATGCAGGTAGATGATGCCGGACATGGCAAGGATGTAGATTTGGTGCTGACAACCAGAGAACTGGATCGCCTCATTCGCGCTGATAATATTCAGGCTCATGATTTGAAAGAGGAGGAGTTTGACTTTATTTTCGGAGAAGGATCCGGTGCAGGTGTGATCTTCGGCGCAACCGGCGGCGTCATGGAAGCTGCCCTTCGCAGCGCGTATTTTCTCATTACCGGTGAAAATCCGGAAGCAGACAGCTTTAAAAGCGTACGCGGCATGGACGGCTGGAAAGAGGCAACCTTTGAGATCAAGGGACTCAAAGTGCGCGTCGCGGTTGCCAGTGGACTGGGAAATACTCGCAAGCTGATGGAAGCCATCAAAAAAGGTGAGGTTTCCTACGATTTCGTGGAAATTATGGCATGTCCGGGCGGCTGTGTAGGCGGCGGCGGACAGCCGGTGAAAGACGGATGTGAATTTGCTGAGGCGAGGGGAGAAATTCTTTACGGCCTGGATAAATTCTCCGGACTACGTTTTTCTCACGAGAATACAGCAGTACGGCTGACATACGAGGAGTTTCTCGGCGAGCCCAATTCCCACAGAGCCCATGAACTGCTGCATACAGAGCTTGCGGACTGGAGCCTCGAGATGAACAGATAAAATATTAGGCAAGGGGCCCCTTTTTCTTTGGAAAATCCATAAAATGGGCGTTTTTTTAGTCGGATGATATGCTCCCTCTTAGGTAGACAAGAGAAATAATATAAAATTGTCGCTTAGGAGGGAGCATTTTCAATGAAACGAAAGAAGATATCAAGTTCTGAAAAAATAACGGCAGTAAATTTGTACACGGAAGGTCGAATCAGCCAAAAACAACTTGCAGAAATGTATGATGTAAGTCTATCATCTGTGCGGCAGTGGATTCGTAATTATGAGGCTCTGGGAAATGACGCGTTTCAACAGAAATACAAAAAATATTCCAAAGAACTCAAATATCAGGCTGTACAGGATTACCTAAATGGTGTGGGTTCACAGGATGAAATCTGCAGAAAATACGGAATTCGTTCAAGATCCAAACTACAACTGTGGATTATGATGTATAATAGTGGTATGGACTCTAAAACAAATTCATCAGGAGGTTCCGCCACTATGACAAAAGGAAAGAAAACCACATTTGATGAGCGTACTAAAATCGTAGAATACTGTATTGCGCATGATAGAAATTATGCGCAGACTGCGAAATTGTTTGGAATATCATATCAGCAGGCTCGCAACTACACCATCAAGTATGAAGAAGCAGGAGTGAATGGCTTAATAGATGGAAGATGACATCGTAAATCCGAAGAGGAAATGAGTGAACTTGAAAAACTTCGTGCAGAGAATCGAATGTTACGAGCAGCCAATAAGCGGGCAGAGATGGAGGTATCTTTTCTAAAAAAATTAGAGGAAATCGAGAGGAGGCGGGGCTGAGCCTGATTCGCCAGGAATTCATATATCAGGCAATCAAAGAAGAACATGAAACACATGGCTATCCGGTGTCTGCATTATGCAAAATCGGAGGGGTCTGTCGTGCTGCCTACTACAAATGGTTGCAGCATGAGATATCTGCCCCTGAACTGGAAAACAGAAAAATTGCAGAAATCGTAAAAACAATTCACGTAGAAAGTCCGGACAAGGGATATCGCAGAATTAGAGATGACCTGCAGCGGTATTGCCAAATTGATGTAAATGACAAGCGGATACTGAGAATCTGCCGCAAGTTGGGCATCAAGTCTACCATCAAGTATAAAAACAAAGGCTGTACACAGCATGCAGACAAACCACAGTTCATCGCAGAGAATATTTTAAACAGACAGTTCCATGCTGATGCACCGAACCAGAAGTGGCTGACGGATGTTACAGAATTCAAATATTACGGAGAAGACACAAAGCATAAGATATATCTCAGTGCCATCTTAGACTTGTATGATCGAAGAATTGTTGCCTACACCATTGGCGATTCCAATAGCAATCATCTTGTTTTCAACAATTTTGATGACGCTGTAGCAAAGAATCCGAATGCACACCCACTGTTTCACAGCGATCGGGGCTTTCGGTACACAAATCGGACATTCCACACAAAGATTGAGGAGGCCGGAATGACACAGAGTATGTCGAGAGTAGGTAAATGTATTGACAATGGTCCGATGGAAGAGTTTTGGGGAATTCTAAAACGGGAACGGTACTATGGGAAGAAGTTTACTGACAGGGATAGCCTGGTCGCAATGATTGAAGATTACATCGAATACTACAACAAACGCCTGCAGCGGAAGCTGGGAGTCTTGACACCGCTCGAGAAGCATCAGTCATATTTGCAGGCGGCATAAAGATACCAGCTGGAATATATATCCAGCTGGCAGAAAATCTTATATTTTTTCGTTTGTCTACTTGACGGGTAGCAGTTCAGGAAAAGGTGTAAAGCTCCCCTTTTGCTAGAGATAGACAGGAAAAGGGGAGCGTAGGATCAAAATAGCTTTATAGATAATGATATTTTTTTCGATTTAACACCAGGCAGGTCACAGTGACGATTAGCGTCAGAATTTCCGCCGTAACGCCGGACATCCAGATGCCGGTCAATTCTAGAAGCAACGGCAGAATCAGGATGATAGATACCTGAAATACCAGTGTTCTGAGAAAGGAAATCAAAGCGGAAAGAAGCCCGTTGTTCAGCGCCGTGAAGAAGGAGGAACCGAAGATGTTGATGCCGCAGATCAGAAACGACATGGCGCAGATCCGGAAACCGCCGCAGGTCATAGAGAACAGCTCCTTGTCGTAACCGACGAAAATGGCGGCAAGGGGTACTGTCAGAAGCTGTGCCATGGCAACTAGTATAACGCCGGTACACACAATGGCGCGGACGCTTTTTTTGAACAGATTTTTTAGTTCTGCATAATTTTCTGCGCCGTAATTATAGCTGACAATCGGTGCGCAGCCCATACTATAGCCCAGATAGATAGCAGCAAAGATGAAGTTGACGTACATGATTGTGCCGTAAGCGGCGACGCCGTTTTCTCCGGCAAACTTAAGAAGCTGCAGATTGTAAAGGGCGCCGACCAGAGAAGAGGAAAGACTGCTTAAAAGCTCAGAAGAACCGTTGGTGCAGGCTTTTAACAGTGCCTTTGGATAGAATTTAGTTCGAGTCAGTGCAAGCAGGCTGTTGTTCTTCCTTGTAAAGTAAACGATTGGGAAAATGCCTCCAAAGATTTCTCCGATGGCAGTAGCGATTGCCGCGCCGGCAATACCCCAGTGAAATACTGCGATGAACAGAAAGTCAAACACCATGTTGAGGACGCCGGAAATAATGGAGACGTAAAGTCCCAGCTTTTGTTTTTCCGCGGCGACAAAGAAGGTTTGAAAGGCGCACTGCAGCATAAAGCAGGGCAGTGAAATCAGCATAATGCGGCAATAAAGCACGCAGTATTCCAGCAGTTCACCTTCTGCGCCCAGCAGAATGGATATGGGGCGGACAAAAATCTGTGCCACCAGGGAAATGGTGACGCCGCCGATGATTAAAGCGTAAATCAGCATGGAAAAATACTGATTGGCAAGATCCTGTTTCTTTTCTCCTAAGGTTTTCGCAACGATGGCGCTGCCGCCGGTACCCAGCATAAAACCAATGGCGCTGAGCGCTCCGAAAATTGGCATAATCAGGTTGACTGCAGCGAAAGCTGTTTTGCCCACAAAGTTGGACACGAAAAGACCATCGATAATCGAGTAAATGGATGTAAAAATCATCATGACGATAGATGGCAGGACAAAGAGAAAGAGTTTTTTATATGTGAAATGTTCTGATAGTTGTATTCGCATGTAGAATCCCTCCTTTTGCAATTTAGGTATATGTTATTTCAAGGATGCAACTTCCTGACGCAAGTTGCCAAGATACCTGCGCATGAGCTGCAGCAGTACCTCGCCGCTATCACCCAGCGCAGAAAACGCACGCATTTCCATACCCATGACAGGGAGAATTTTCTCTTCAACAATCTTATGCCCGCTGTCTGTCAGATAGATTTGCAAATTGCGGCCTTTGCCTTTTTCCAAATAAATATAGCCGTTTGATTCCAGTTTGCGGATGGAGGAATTGACGGTCTGCTTACTGAGATAGGAATTGTCGCAGATGTCTTTCTGCGTGCAGCCTTCTCCCAGACAGCACAAATCGTAGAGAATGCTGATTGCGCTGTTGCAGGAGCCAAGACGCATGGCGACTTCCCTGTAAATATCGCTTTCTTCCTTATATAGACGGTTGAACTCCAAAAATTCTGGACTTAAAACTGTTTTCATCAAAAAAACCTCCTGTATGAACTGTCGCTTGCCGTAAGCAGCGAAAACTGAGACAAGTCCGAAATCGGACTTTTGACAACAATATATAGCATAGTCCGAAGTCGGACTCGTGTCAAGAGGAATTTTACCGTGTATAATCGGGCAAGAAGACTACAAGATAGCAATTTGTATTATATAACAAAAAGAAAAGGCTTTTTACAAGAAATCCTATTGACAGCACTAAAAGCCATGATAGAATGATACTGTAAACACAAGAGAAAGAAGGTTAGGAAAATGGAACAGAGGATACTGGATACTATGCCGCAGGTAAAGGCTTATTTTGAAGCGCATCGTGCAGAGTTTCTGCAGGATTTAGCAGCGTTAATCGCTATAGATAGCCAAAGAACAGAGGCGAAAGAGGGTATGCCTTACGGGGAAGGTCCGGCGCAGGCGCTGGCAAAAACGCTGGAAATCGCCGCAGGCTATGGACTTTACACGGAAAACTGGGAGAATTATGTAGGCATTATTCAGCTGGACGACAGCAAAGAGCGGAAATTGGAAATCCTGGCGCACTTGGACGTCGTGCCGGAGGGTAAAGGCTGGACAGTAACAGAGCCTTTTGTGATGAAAGAAGTGGACGGAAAAGTATACGGCAGAGGAACCGCTGATGATAAGGGACCAGCGCTTGCTGCCATTTACGCACTTCGCGCGATCAAGGAACTGGGAATTTCTCTGCAGCAAGGGGTCCGGGTTGTAGTCGGCTGCGACGAAGAATGCGGCAGTTCTGATTTGGACTACTATTGGACAAAGACAAGCCCTGCGGAGATGACATTCTCACCAGATGCGGATTATCCTTTGATTAACTTGGAAAAAGGGCATTTCGGTGTGAAAATTAATGGAATTCTGCCAAAACAGACAGGCGTTGTAAAGATTCAATCGGTGCAGTGCGGCACTAAGAGCAACGTCATTCCGGCAGACGCGGAGGCTGTGATTTCTGGTGTTTGTGAAGAAGAGATGCGAAAGCTCCTTGCGCAGCTGGCGGAAGAAACCGGTGTAGAAACTGCGCTTGCATCTGAGGGCACACAGCTTCACGTTGCCTTAAAAGGCATTGCCGCCCATGCGGCAGATCCTGACGCGGGCAACAATGCGGCGACAGCAATGTTGCAGCTACTAGCGAAACTGCCGGAGGCAGATTTTTCAATGCTTAAGGCGCTGCACGAAATCTTTCCCCATGGCGATGGTCACGGCAGATCTGCAGGCATTTACGGACAGGATGAGGAATCCGGTGAAATCAGTGTGTCCTTTAATATTTTGAACATCGATGAAACGGGAAATCTCTTTGCAGAGGTGGACAGCCGGACGCCGATTTCCATGAGCGAACCTGATTTTGCGCCGCTGCCTGAGAAACTGAAGGCAGCCGGTTATACAGCAGAGACCAGTATTAGCGCGCCGCATTATGTATCGCCGGATACACCGCTTGTCAAGACACTTCTTGCACATTATGAAACATGGTTTGGCGAAAAGGGAGAATGTATCGCCATCGGCGGCGGTACTTATGTGCACGGTTTACCGGGCGGCGTTGCTTTTGGCTGCGCAAAGCTTAATGTGGATAACAAAATGCATGGACCGGATGAGTTTGCGGAAATTGATCAGCTACTGGTAAGCGGAATGCTGTTTGCGACCGCGATTTATGATTTGTGTAAATAAGGATGTAATGACTTAGTGCAAAAAACGGGAAATCTTTTCTGAGATTTTCCCGTTTTTTTCTTTAATATGTTTTCTTGTTTTCATAGTAATCTATTACAAATCGGTAGAATGGGTGAGCTTCAATCTTGGGACGATTTGCGCTGTAAACCAAATAAAAAGTCAGCTGATGGTTGTTTGCAGGAGCTTGAAAGGGCAGCGCACAGAGATGAGGATACTGGTTCAGAATAGGAGCACAACGGCTCTGAGGCGCAAGAGAGAAGTCTCCCGGTTTTGTAATCATGGACGGAAGGAAATTGCTATTGCAGACACTGGAGGAAATCTTCAGAGATGCCGGAAAAATTTCAATCTGGTCAGCCGAGTAGGTAATCAGATGACCGTCAGCAAGATCCTCTGCATGGATGATCTCTTTTTTTGAAAGAGGGTCCGTACGGCACAGCAGGATGGATAAGGAGTCAGAAAACAGCGGGGCGAAGCTTATTTGCTGTAAATTGTTTAACGCACCTGTAGTTGCATGAAGGAAATAAAAATCAATTTCTTCTGAAAGAAGTTTGCTGAACGCAACATCATTTACCATGGTGTCATTTATAAAATTGACTGTCCAGTGAGGATTTGAAGACATAAAAGCGGAGACTACCTGCGGCAGCTCTGAATAGATTGCCAGCGAAAGCAGGGCAATATTAATACTACCGCCCTCTTGGTGGGTCGAAGAAAAGCTTTCCATTTTGTGGAGAAATCCTTTCCATTGTGCAATTAGCACGCTGGCATTTTCTACAAAGTGGTGTCCGGCATCGGTTAGCTCTACACTGCGGTTGTTTCTCAGGAGGAGTACCATGCCTAGTTCTTTTTCGACTCTGGTAATTCTTTGGGATACGGCAGACTGGGTTAGGAATAGTTTTGCTGCCGCTTTAGTAATGCTCTTTTCTTCCGCCACTGACAAGACGCAGAGAATATCCTTCATATCAATCATTTCAGACAATCCTTTCTTATCATTAATCTATTTTACGATGCCATTATAAATGATAAATTTACAAAAGGCAAGGAAAGACGTAAACTTTACTTAGAATAACATGTTATTGAACACATCAGTCGTCGTCAGCAAGATTGATAGAGTCAAAACTTTGAAACGAAAGGAAGCTTAGATGGAAAAGAAATTAGCAATTCAGTGCGGTAGACTGCTGCAGCCAGACGGTACTTATAAGGATAGGCAGACCGTGATTGTAGAAAAGAATAAAATAAGAGAAGTGCGGGATGGTTTTATCGCCTTTGCTGACTGTCAGATTATAGACGCAAAGGATAAGTGGGTGACACCAGGGCTTATTGAATCCCACGGTCACCTGGCAACAGGGAATGACACCAATGAGATGACAACAAATCCAGTTAGACCATTTTTTTCTGTTAGAGAAGCAATCAGCCCAATAGATCCAGCCATCGCAAAGGTGCGCGGCGGCGGTTTTACTACATACTGCATTTTACCGGGTTCAGAAGCTTTAATCAATGGCACCGGTGTGACGATAAAATTAAAAGATGCGGCAGTCGTCGATGAGATAGAATTGGCAGAGTGCCAGCCACTGAAGCTGGCGCTGGGAGACAATCCTAAAATGTTTATGGGGAAAAAAGGTGTTTCACCAGCTAGCCGCATGGGAAACGCCGCAGTACTGCGGCAGGCATTTTACAGTGTAAAGGCGCAGCTTGACGCGGGAAATTTTGATTTTGAAAGCGCAGCAAACTGGCAGAACATTCCTGTAGCAGAGGCGCTGCAGGGAAAGAGACTGGTGAAAATTCATTGTCATGATCCACGGGATATCGTTACGGCCGTCAAAATTTCTGAGGAGTTTGGTCTCGATTATACGTTGGAGCATGTGACCGGCGGCAGATTAGTTGCAGAGTTTTTGGGGCAACATAATGTTCGCTGCTGCCTGGGACCGCTTTTGATGAATCCGCTGAAATATGAACTTGAAACAATTGATCCGGTCAATCCTGGTATGTTGGAGCGGGAAGGCGTAAAGTTTTCCCTAATTCAGGATGCGTCGTGGGATACAGATACTTTGATGCTGCCATCGCTTGCAGGGGTCTGTACCGCTTATGGACTGTCACAGGAGGCAGCGATGCGGGGGCTTACGATAGAGGCGGCAAGAAACCTGCATTTGGAACATAGAATCGGTGCAGTGGAAGTAGGAAAGGACGCAGACCTTGCGGTATTTAATGGAAATCCGCTTTTAAATACGACGAACTGTGAAATGACGATGATAGACGGAATAATTTACAATTATAAAAAGGAGGCGTAGCTATGAGCATGACAGTAATGAAAGCAAAGACAATCATTGTATCTCCTGACAGGGTTCTAACGCCGGGTATTATGATCATTGAAGATGGAAAAATAAAATCAATTGGTATGAGTACGAAATACCCTGAAACAGCAGAGGTAGTGGACGCAGGGGAATATGAGATTTATCCTGGATTTATCGATGCGTCCAGCCATCTTGGTATCAACAAAGAACCATTCAACTATATGGAAGATACTTGGGACGGCTGTGATTTAGGCGCAGCAATGCAGCCGCAGTTAACTACGGCAGATGGATTTGATCCGTTTTCACAGGCGATTGAAAGAGCCAGAGCGGTCGGTATTACGACAGCTTATGCTGCGGCTGGCCATGGCGTGATTATAGATGGACAGGGAATTGCGTTTAAGCTAAGGAAAAGTGAAACGGCAGATGAAATGTTTCTGCCAGGTACGCAGCAGCTGCATTTGTGTGTTGGTGATTACCCGCTGATGGGTTTTAAACAGAAAGGGCAGCCGCCAATGACCCGCATGGCGCTGATGGATATGCTCTACAGTGAACTTTGCCGTGTAAAGGATGTGGTGGAAAGCGGTGAAAAACCAGCTGATCCGAAAACCGTAGTATTGGCAAAGGCGTTGAAGCGAGAAATAAAGGTGAGGGTTTACGTCTTGGCAGCCCAGGATATTCCTCCTGCCGTAAAGCTTTGTGAGGAATTTGGACTGGACTATATTCTGGATGGCCTTTACGAAGCGTGGAAGCTTCCTGAATTCTGGACAGCACATGCCCAAACAGTGCTGCTGAACGGTGTGCCGTTTGGACCGATGCAGAACTCAATGGCGGCCAAATATGATATGTCCATGGAATGCTTTTCCGTACTAGAAGAGGCTGGGTGCGATATTGTGCTGACTGCGGATGGTGTGACAACAACAAGGATGCTGCCGTATATGGCGGGCTTTGCGATGGGTCATGGTTTATCCGAAAAACATGCGCTGGCATCCATCACTACTTTGCCTGCGGAACTGCTAGGCTTGTCAGAACATATCGGCACGTTAGAAGAAGGAAAGGATGCAGATTTCTCAATTTATACAGGAAATGCGCTGCTGTCCACCTCAAAGTGTGTTGCGACATATGTGGATGGAAAGCAGGTGTACGCGGATGCAGAATTTGGAGGGAGAAAACATGAATAAAATTCATCCATATACGACAGAAACTTTTCAGCCGCTTCACGCTGCTCAGAAATTAGAAGCACCATTGCGTGACGGCAGGATTGCATTTGAAGCGGTGACAGAGGATCACAGCTTTTATGATGAGGAAGGCAGAACAGAAGCTGTAATTTCAACAATTTCTTATCTCAGAACGGATGATGAAAACAGCCAGCGACCGGTTATGTTTTTGTGGAATGGGGGACCTGGCAGTGCGGTCTCCATGTTGCAGCTGGAATGCTTTGGCCCTTACTGTATTGCCAGAGACGAAGAAAAAAATCCAATCTATGGGCTGGAAATAGAAGCAGACACGATTTTGGACCTTTGTGACCTTGTATATATGGATCCGGTGGGAGTAGGATATTCCAGACTCTTTCGGGACGAAGCAGCGAAACATTACTTTTCGGTGGACGGGGATGCACGCAGTATTGCTTTTGCTATTGTCAGCTGGCTGAAAAAGCATCAAAGATGGAACAGCCCAGTATATTTATGCGGAGAGAGCTACGGCACAATCAGAGCCTGCAGGGTACTGGATGAATTGGGAAGAAATCCGTTCTATGGAAATCGGATGATGCTCGGAGTGCCGGTAGCCGGTGTCATTTTAATTGGTTCGGCGCTCTCTGTGGGAAAGTCGGGAAACGAATTGATTGACCCTGCCCTGGAACTCGTTACGGCGGCACTTCCATCTATGGCGGCAGTTAACTGGTATCATAATCATCAGGAAGACGAGGAAAGAAACGCTTTTGTGGAGGCAGCCTGGACATTTGGAAGAACACGGCTTTTGCCGGCGCTCTTTGCAGGAGATGACTGCAGTCTGGAGGAAATAAAGGAGCTTGCGGCGGAACTTGCCAAATATACAGGAATGGACGCTGCGTATTTTGAAAATAGCAGATTAAAACTGCGGACTCTGGATGATTTTATGACCCAGGTGGTTCGTCATAAAGAACGCCGTGTTGATTTATATGACGGGCGCGTGACGTCACCTCTTGCGGGAGTCTATAATATGGTTGGCGATGGAAATATACCTCTTTCGGTTATGAATGGTATTCTGACGCCGAAGCTAGGTGTGGATACGCAGCGAATATATTATACTGGTAATCTGAATGTATATCCTGACTGGAACTACACTGCGGAAAATGGAAAATCCCACATGGACTGTCTGCGAGAGGCAGCAGAACGGATGCCGGATATGAAAATTTTCATGGCAAGCGGGCTATACGATCTCTGCACATTAGCTGGAAATACCAGATATCAGTTTAGCCACAGCGGAATTGCTTATGGGAGGGTTGTGACAAAGGAATATCCCGGCGGACATGGCGTTTACTCCAGCAAAGAAGGAAAAGCCGCGTTTTTACAGGATGTGAGATCGATGATAAAGGAGTGATGAACGGACGGGAAAATCCTACTCGTGATTTTCCCGTTTTTTCATCTAGCGTTCTTGTTGCTGTTTGTAATAGTCTACTGTATACTGCAGGAAGGGATGGGTTTCGACAAGTGGCTTATTAGGATTGTATACCAGGTAAAGGGTGAGGATAGGGATTATTCCTTTTGATTTAAACGGAATCGCACGTAAATTTTCATATTGCCGCATAATTTTTTCGCATCGGCTTTTTGGTGTCAGGGTAAAGCTGCCCGGTTTTGTGATTAAAGATGGCAGAAAACTGTCTTCACATACTGTGAGGGTGATGCCCAGATCTTCTGGAAAAGATTCCATTAATTCAGTGTTCCAGGAAATGAGATGGTATCCGGCCAAGTCTTCTGCTTCGACAATCTCTTTGCTGGTAAGGGAATCTGCTTTATGGAGGAGAATGCATAAAGTATCTTCCTTTAGAGGAATCTGTGAGAGGGCATACTCCTCAGCCAGGTTTTCCATATTTGTAAAGATAAAGAAAAAATCAATTTTACCGCCCTGCACGCTTTTGAAACTATCATTATGGGTGGAGAGGTTTACTTTCCAGTTTGGATGCGCAGTCGTAAAACCGGCAATTAATTCCGGTAAATCGGAGTAGATGGATAGCGCGTGCATGCCGATCGTTAAAAACTGCGCTTTTTTCTCTGCGCGTTTTTTCATTTCGGCAAGAAAAGATTCCCATTCTTCTACCAAATGTGAACCCTGTTTTGCAAAGGCAATTCCGTCTTCTGTCAGTTCCACACTGCGATTGGTTCTGTCAAAGAGGGTCACGCCCAGTTCTTTTTCTGTTCTGGCAATTTTCTGTGAAACGGCAGACTGCGTGATAAACATATTCGCCGCGGCATTGGTAATGCTCTTTTCCTTTGCAACCTCCAGCACACAGAGGATATCCTGTATATCAATCATAGAAGGGTCTCCTTTCTGCCATTAATTTATTTAATGAAATCATTATAAACGATAAATTTACAAATGGCAAGAAAAGTCGTAAAATTTACTTAAAATAACATGTTATTGAACATATCACAAGAGTGTGCTATGGAAAACTGTGTGGACATAGCTGGCAAAATGCTGCACAGTAATGATTCGCTATTATACAAATTATGGAGGAAGAAAATGTTAAAGATGCAGCAAAAACCCTTTGAACCGGTATCTTTTGTAAGAAAAGGTATGGTGACAATAGAGGGAACAGAAATTCCATATCAGGTAATTTCAGAAGACAATGTGCTGACTGATGAAGAAGGCGCTCCAAAAGGTTCTGTGTTTACTTATTCCTATTTCAGAACAGACGTGACAGAGGAAGAAGCTAAGGTAAGGCCTGTATTGTTTGCCTTTAACGGCGGACCGGGATCTTCCGCCCTGTGGCTTCACTGGGGGCTTCTGTCGCCGAAAAAAATAGATTTTGAAAACCCGACAGATCCGCAGCAAAATGGTCCGTATACGCTGGTAAACAATGACAGATGTCTGTTAGATGTTTGCGATATCGTGGTGATGGATCCGGTTACCTGCGGCTACGGCGTCTTAATCGATCCGTCCGCTGCGCCGGAGTTCTTTGGCATCGACCAGGATGCGGCAGCGATGGCACTAGTCATTGAAAGATGGCTTACAAGGTATAACCGCATGAACGCGCCGAAATATATTATGGGCGAAAGCTATGGCACGCTGCGCGCGTCCGTTCTTGCTAATGCCCTGATGGGCGGGCCGACCTTTCCAAATCGGACTTGTACCGGCATTGCCGTAGATGGGATTATCCTTATGGGTACTGTTTTGACCGCAGATTCTTCTTTGAATCCAATGGCGGAAGGCAGTATGGAAAACAGCGTTTTGAATCTGCCGACTTTGGCAGCAACACGGTATTATCACCAGCCTGTATCTGGCATCACGCTGGAAGCATTCATAGAAGAAAGCTATACTTTTGCGGCAGATACTTATCTGCGCGCTTTATATCTTGGAAATCGCCTGCCGGAAGCAGAGATGACAGCCTGTATCGAAAAATTATCCTACTTTACAGGCGTGCCAAAAAGCTGGTTCATTGCAAACGGAATCAGACTGACCGCCTCAGAATTTCCGAAGATCTATGGGGAAACCGCGCTGGGCAAGGTAGTCGGTGTTTATGACGGTCGTTATACGATGGACTTATATCACGGTCTTGCAATTCCAGATCCTGTGGCGGACGATGGCGCTATGGGCAAGTACACCGCTTATTACGCCGGTATTATGAACGGCGAAGGAAGAGAACTTCTGGGCATCGAACTTGACAGAGCATACAAGGCGATTAATTTTGATACCAATATGAAATGGGATTATAAAGCTGTGCGTTCGCCATTTATTTCTTTGCAGGAAGCGCTGCGGAGAAATCCGAACCTGAAGGTGCTGGTTGCCAACGGTTACTATGACCTCTGTACGCCGATGGGCAACGCCCGCTACAGTTTTTCACAGATGGCACAGCAGCCTGGACAGGTGATCATCAAAGATTATCCGTCAGGCCATATGGCATACGTAGGCGAAGAATCCTATGCGATGCTGACAAAGGATTTACATGAATTGATTGAAAAATAAGAGAGGACAAGAAAATGGAACAGAAGATTTTAACAAAGATAGAACCTGTAAAACTTCCATGGAAAGTGAAAATCCTGTATTGCATGGGTGAATTTTCCAAAACCACGACTGTCATTATGCTCATGGCATTTGGGATGTATTTTTATACGGAAGTGTGCGGCATCCCAAGCGGTGTCGCATCCACCATCATACTCGTCGCAAAAATCTGGGATATCATCAACGACCCGATGATGGGCGCGCTGGTGGATAGAACCAAGTCAAAGGAAGGAAAATGCAGAATTTGGCTAAAATATATGACTTTGCCGGGGGCAATTATATTTGCTCTTGCGTTCATGATGCCGGAACTGACTGCAACCGGTAAAATTGTCTGGGTTGCGATTACCTATACTCTGCAGGGCATGACTGCTACTGCGCTGATGATTCCACTGAATACGCTGATGGGAAGACTGACCAGTGACCCTGTTGAAAGAGCTTCCTTGAACCAGATTAAGGGAATTATCAATCTGATTCCAAACCTGATTGTGCCTGCAGCAACTATGCCGATGGTAATCTATTTCGGCAAAGGCGGGGCTGACATGCAGAGAGGCTTCCTGGTTGTAGGTATCATCTACGCAGTCGTATTCCTGCTGTCCAATCTCCTTGCCTATATCGGAACCAGAGGCTATGAGCCGCTGGAACATCTGGCAGAGGAAAACAGTGGACAGGAAACAGCGAAAGTCGAGCAGCCGTCCATGGGCAGCGTACTCAAAGCGCTGGTAAAGAACACACCATGGCTCTTCTGCATCGCTTTATACCTGGTAGATATGCTGGCATCCTCTATTGCTTCTACCGTTATGACGTGGTACTTCCAGTACAATATCGGAAGCATTCCGCTCATGTCCTTAGTATCTACTGTTTCCCTCGGGGCATCCCTGGTGGTATATATTTTTCTGGGCGTCTTTATTAAAAAATTCGGAAATGCGGGAACTGCTGCCATTGGCTGCGTGCTCAGCGTCATCGGATTCGCACTCAGATTTATCCTTCATGATAGTTCCACCGCGGTGCTGCTGGCAGGCAATATCATTTCGAACCTGGGAACTGGTCTGGTTGGATGTACCATTCTTCTGTGCATCTTTGACGCGAAGGTTTACGGTGAATGGAAGACCGGCGTGGACAACGAGGCGATTCTGATGAGCGGTTTCTCTGTATCCTATAAGACGGGGCAGGCGCTTGGCGGTCCTGTTGCAGGCTATCTTCTGATGACGGTTCCTTATGTAGCGCAGGCAGCGGCACAGGAGCAGAGCGTTTTAAACCTGTGGTTCTATGAGTCCACGTTAATGCCGGCTGTAGGCTTTGCTATCGCACTGGTATTCGCACTACTTTTGATGAAATATGAGAAGAAAGTGCCACAGATGCAGGCAGAGATTGAAGCAAGAAAAGCAGAAAGCAAAATAGCGAAATAGCAAAAAAGCGAAATATAATTATCATTACTATATAAAAGGAGAAGATTGTAATACAAGAGAAGGAAAGAAAAAAGATAGGACCTGTCGGTGCGATTTTAATGGGCATCGGGTGCATTGTCGGTTCCGGCATTTTCGGCACCCTGCCAACGGTAGCGGCAGAGTACGGAGCAAGCGTTATATGGGCTTTAGTCGGTGCGGTCTTTGTAGTCATATTGCGTTGTGTATCTTCGATGTACACCAGCGCAGCGATTCCAAGCAGCGGATCACAGTTTTTATGGGCCTCTAAGCTGATTCATCCGTATGTGGGGGCGTTTATCTCGTTTTCCACGCTTCTAATGCCGACCATGGTAGCGCTCTTTGGCGTATTGTTCTCCATGTACTTTGCGCCGCTTTTCCCGTCGCTTGAAATAAGCGATACCGTGGCAGCTGTAGGCTTACTGGCCGTGTTTACTGTAGTTGCATGGTTTGGAAATAAGAATACCGTTCTGATCAGCAACATCATGGTAGCGATGCTGATGATAGCCATCTTCCTATATATTGTGCTGGGCCTGCCAAATCTGGATGCGGAAAACGTTACCTTTGGCGAGATCGTGAAGCCGGGCGTCGGACTCAGCAGTCTGGCTGCCGCCATCGGCGTACTGACATCTTCTCTTTCCGGTGCAAGCTCAGTATCGCAGATCGCTGACGATGTAAAGAATCCGGGAACGGTCATCCCGATGACCCTTGTGGCGTGTCCGGTCATCGTGGCTGTAGTCTATATTCTGATGGCTGTAGTCACCATCGGCGTGGTTCCTTCCGCAGAGGTTACGTCTTTGTCTCAGGTCGCATCTCATTTCATGTCACCTGCACTTCTCACATTCTTTATAGTCGGTGGTCCGATCTGCGGCATTATCACATCCCTGGTTCCGGTTGCGTTAGCCTGTGTGGCGCTGGTTGAGCAGTCAGCCCGTGAAAAGGTATTTCCGGAATTTATGGCAAAACAGAATAAGCACGGCGTAGCCTATTGGAGTTTATTCCTCGTTATGGCCATTGCCATCGGCATTTGTGCTACAGGAGCCACCTTTGGCGTCGTCATGACCATATTTTCTTTCTGTAATACGGTTGCAGAGCTGCCAAACGTTTTGAGCCCGATCTTGTCCTATAAGAAATATCCGAAATGCTGTGATAATTCCAGCGTGAAGATGGGACCGAAGACCGCACAGGTGTTGGCGATAATTACCTTTATCGTCTGCGGCTATCTTGCTATCCAGATGGCTCTGACACTGGACGCCATGACTGTGACATCGATCTTTGCAGTCTTTGCGGTCGGATATCTGTACTTTTTTATCCGTGTTAAATATCTGAAAGGAAAGGGCGTTGACCTGATTCAGGAAATGAAGGTGCCATATCAGCCTTGGGAAGAGAAAGAAGCATCATATCAATAACTAATAGGAGAGATTAAAATGAGTAATTTTACACCTTTTCACTGGGAGAAAGAGAAACGTACGTCAGCAGGAGAAGCGTATCTTACGCGTCTTGAGGACTTTGTACTGGCAAGTGACAGCGGAGAAACGGAAGCTGTCATGTTCAGCTATAGTTACATAGGCCTGCCTGAGAAGAAAGAGAAGCCTGTTGTATTCGCATACAACGGGGGACCGGGTTCGGCAAGTGAGTGGCTGCACATGGGACTTCTGGGACCGAAAATCATGGAGATTCCGGGATATCCGAAGGTTGATAGACCGGCAAAGTATGTGTTCACTGAGAACAAGAACTTTCTGCTGGACTGCTGCGATCTGGTGCTGATTGATCCGGTGGGAACCGGATACGCGCCTCTTTTGAAAGAAGAAGCGGCGGGAAAGTATTATGAAACCCAGGGAGACGCGGTTTCCTTTGCAAAATTTATCGTAAACTGGCTGACAGAAAATGAAAGAATGCATGCGCCGGTATATTTGCTGGGAGAAAGCTACGGCACAATCCGCAATGTTGTTTTGGCGGATGAACTGCCGGAGGATGTGAATCTGAGGGGCATTATCAGCGTGGGCACCTCGCTCAATGTGGGCGCGAAAGGAACGCTTTTGATAGAACCCAATGTGCGCAGACTGGGAGTCAACGCCGCGGTATGCCGTTATCATTATCATCCGGAGCTGGATGAAACCGATTTTATTCGTGACGCTATGGAGTTTGCTTATGGCGATTACGCCCATGCACTAATGATGGGAAATCGCCTGCCGGAAGAAAAGCGGGAGGCTGTACTGGATAAGCTGGCATATTACTCGGGGCTTGACAAGACGCTTCTGGATCGACAGAATCTGCGTTTCAGCGAGCAGGACTTTATGACAAAGCTTTGTCCAGGAGAGTTTGTTAGCATGTACGATGCCAGAATGAAACTGGATTTGCAGGGTGATGGCACCATGACAAGCCTGGAAAATGCAGATATTGTCGAAGTGGATATGGATCAGGAACCGTTTATCAGCTGCATTGGATCATCTATCGGTGACTGCATCAGAGCCTACTATGACGCGGAACTGAACAGACCGGAAGGAAGGGTTTATCAGGATGATACTCTTGCTGTCGCTATGAATTGGGATTACCGGTCCTATGAGAAGGATACGCTGCAGCTGCCGGTAGACCTGATGAAAGAAAACGAAAATTTGCGCTTTCTTTTCGTCAACGGGAGATACGATCTTTCTTCCACCTTTGATTTTGTGACTTATTATCTGTCGCAGTACGACCTTCCGAAGGATCGTATCTCCTGTGAAGTACTGGAATCCGGGCATGCTTCCTATATCGGAGATGGCAATGCCAAGGCGCTTAGCAGCGCTGTTCGGACATTTATTGAAGGTGATCGGGATGAACTTTGAAAAAGAAGCACAGGCACTGCAGCAGCAGATTACAGCGGATAGAAGATATCTGCACGCCCATGCGGAATTCGGCATGGAGTTGCCGGAAACGACCGCTTATGTAGCAAAGAGACTAAGGGAGATGGGCTGCACGCCTGTCTCCCTGGGCGGCGGCATCCTCTGTGATATCGGAAGCGGTGACCGTACGATACTGCTTCGGGCGGATATGGATGCGTTGAAGGTCATAGAGGATAACGATTTGCCATTTCGATCGCAGTCGGGGATTTCCCATATGTGCGGTCATGACCTGCATACCGCCATGCTGCTAGGGACGGCAAAGCTTTTGAAGGCAGATGAAACGAAGCTAAAGGGCAGAGTCAGACTCATGTTTCAGCCGGGCGAGGAAGTGATGGCAGGTGCAAAATCTATGCTGGATGCAGGTGTTCTGGAAAATCCAAAGGTGGAAGCCGCGTTCAGTATGCATGTCATGACCACACTTGAAAATGGGGTTCTTTCGTATAAAGTGGGAAATGCATTTTCTTCTATAGATATATTCGAGATTCGGATAGAAGGAAAGGGTGGTCATGGTTCAGCCCTTGAGTATACTGTTGATCCAATCAAGGCAGCAATGCTGATTTATCAGGGAATAGAAGGGGTTGTGGCGAGAGAAACCAGTATGTTTCACTCGGCAACCTGTTCCATCGGGCATTTTGAAGCAGGAACGATGTACAATGTAATCCCTGAGAGTGCACTGTTGGAAGGCACGCTGCGCTGTTTTGATGACGATGACAGGAAAAGGATTCTGGAACGGATACAGCATATTCTGGACGGTATTTCTCAGGCAACCGGGACGATTTGCACACTGAAAACTATGTCCACGCCTCCTCTAAAGAATGACCCGGTACTTTGCGAGAGCATTGCGCCATATCTTTCTGAAATACAGGGCTTACAGGTAATGGAAACGACAGAGCCTGCCAGCGGATCCGAGGATTTTGCTTTTATCTCCGAAAAAGTACCGACGATGTACATGCTTTTAGGTGTAGGAGATCAGAATGCTGCGCCAAATCACAACGCTAAGGCAATCTTTGCGGAAGATAAGATGTATCTGGGAAGCGCAGCAATGGCGCTTGCAACAGTAAAGTATCTGGAGAACTGTGAAATAAAGGAGATGAGATTATGATTTTAAATAACTGCAGATTGATTCCGCAGCTGTCGGGAGGCGTTGCCTCAGACTGCGGCAGTGTTTGTATAGAAGATGGAAAAATTGTTCGTGTGAGCGCAGCTTCTGTTTCTGATGCGGGAGAGGATGTCTTTGACTGCGGCGGCAAAACGTTGCTGCCGGGACTCATCGACTTGCATACACATATTACGCTTCTGGGCGGGGCTGGCGTTGATTGCGTCAACGATCCGATGAAGCTTTTGATTGCGGCAGTAGAGCAGGCGCAGAAATGCCTGCCTTATGGATATACAACCATTCGGGACTGCGGCAGCTTTGCAGGCGTTGCGATTTACGCGAGAGATATGATTCAAAAAGGCATTGCGCCGGGACCTCGTATTTTGGCGAACGGGGAAACGCTGACTTCCAGCATTATGTGGAAGCCGGGCGGAAGTGAAGCCGGCGTCAGACTCAGTGACGGTGCAGAGGAGTATCGCAGGCATGTACGCATGGAAGCGGCAATGGGAGCGGACTTTATTAAAATTTATGCCTCCGGTTCGGCCTATGACCCTTCCGGCGTTCCAAAGCACCCGATTATGACCAGAGATGAAATTCGCACGGCAGTGGAAACCGCTCACATGCATGGGCTTTATGTGGCGTCGCACTGTCATGCGGACAGTGCCATCAGAGACTGTATTGAATGCGGTGTGAAGACCATCGAGCACGCGACGTACATCAGTGATGAAACGATTGCGCTGCTGCAGAAGACGCAAGACTGCTATCTGGTACCGACCTTTGCTGCTATGTATGTGAGTCAGACAGAGCCTGCGGCTCGTGAATTCTGGCTAGCGCGGCTGACGCCGATGCTGGAAGCTTGTGCCAGACAGATTGAAAAGGCGTACAAAGCAGGCGAGAAAATGGGATTTGGTACAGACAGCGCGCCGGGCTCTCCTCAGTACGAGAAAGGCGTAGAGTTCCAGATGAGAAAAGATTACTGCCATATGGAAAACGTGGACATCTTGCTGCAGGCGACCAAGTATAATGCGGAAATCGCAGGGATTGACCATATGGTCGGCGAAATCCGAGAAGGTCTGATGGCAGATTTGATTCTGGTAGAAGGAAATCCAGCGGAGGATATCTCCGTGATGTATCATAGACCGGCATGCGTATGGCAGGCTGGAAAGCGGATATAGAATTGTTTACATCGTGCAGGACAAAGGAAACGCTTTGTCCTGTATTTCTTTTTTGTTCTGCTACTTGTGATTTTTCTGTTTTTCACGTATACTATAGGTACGAAGAAAGGAGACGGCTGATGGAGAAGAAGAAAATTCCAATCGGATATGAGGACTTTAAGATATTCAAAAAAGAACACCTGTATTTGGTCGATAAAACGTCGATGATACAAGAACTTCTAGATGCCGGGACGCAGACCACCCTGATCACAAGACCGCGCCGATTCGGAAAAACCCTGAATCTTTCCATGCTTCGCCGCTTCTTTGAAGATGAAAGAACGCCGGAAGGCAAGAAAATAGACAATCGCCATCTCTTTGACGGACTTGCCATCATGGAGATGGGAGAGAAGTATCTGGCCCATATGGGACAGTATCCAGTAATCAGCTTGTCACTGAAATCAGCCAAGCAGGCGACCTTTGCGATGGCACACGCCAGCCTGATTGATGACATCATCAAAGAATTTGAACGCCATGCTTATGTACTTTCTGGTGAGATGACTGAGAGAAACAGGGAGCAATTTACTGCTGTCATGCATGGCAAAGCAGAGGATATCGCTTATGCGAAAGCGTTGAAATTTCTCTCCGAGTGCCTGTACAAATACCACGGAAAAGAGGCCATTATCCTCATCGACGAATACGACGTACCGCTGGAGAATGCGTATTTCAGCGGCTTTTACGATGAAATGATTGGATTTATCCGTTCTCTCTTTGAGTCCGCCCTGAAGACCAATCCCTATCTGAAACTGGGTGTGATAACAGGGTGTCTTCGAATCAGCAAAGAAAGCATCTTCACGGGTCTGAACAATCTGGAGATTCATTCCATCATCAGTCCCAAATACAGCAGCTGTTTTGGCTTTACCGAAGCAGAAGTGAAGGCACTGCTGCAGTATTACAATCAGGAAGAGCGATACGAAGAAGCAAAGTCCTGGTACGATGGATATCTCTTTGGAAATACAGAAATCTATAATCCGTGGAGCATCCTAAGCTATGCGAGCAACGTAAGAGCAGGCGCGCAGATTGCGACCAGACCGTACTGGTCCAACACCTCAGGAAACGACATCGTAAAAACCATGATAGAAGACGCAGATGATACCACCCGGGAAGAACTGGAAACCCTGATGGATGGAGGCACCATCCAAAAGCCGGTTCACGAGGAAATCACCTATGGCGACATTCATGCGTCCAAAGACAGCCTGTGGAACTTTCTGTTCTTTACAGGGTATCTGAAGATGAAAAGCCAGCGAATTGAAAACAGGGATATCTATATTGAAATGGCGATACCAAACGAAGAAATTGCAGCCATTTATGAGCGCAGCATTAAAGAGTGGTTCAACCGCAAAGCAGAAGCACTGGACAAAAGTCCGTTGATTAAAGCGTTGGAAGAGGGAGATTGTGAGGCGGCAGAGAACTTCATCAGCAAGCAGCTGATGGATACCATCAGTTACTTCGACTACGCGGAGAGCTATTATCACGGATTCCTCAGCGGGCTTCTGACAAACAACGGGCGCTATTCGGTGCATTCCAACAGGGAGAGCGGAAACGGCAGACCGGACATCGTGCTGAAAACGCAGGCAATCCGCAAGGGGAATGTTATCATTTTAGAACTGAAAGCTGCAGGCAGCATTGCGGAGATGGAAGACGCATGCGAAAAAGCCCTACAGCAGATCGAGAAGCAGCAGTATGCGCAGGGCTTCCTCGCAGAAGGATACCCTAAGGTGAGCAAATACGCCATCGCATTTTATCGGAAAGAATGTATGGTGGAGAGAGAAAGCTAAAATTGCAAATTTCCTATTGCGATTAATCCAGGAGAAACCAAAAACGTCACTTCTAAGGAAGTGGCGTTTTTTTCATTCCTGCTGGGTTTGATAATAGTTCAATACATAGCGGTAAAATGGGTGATTTTCTATGTTTTGCCTGTCAGTTCGGTAAAGCAGGGAAAGGCTAATCGGCATATCCTCTTCAAAGGCGACAGCTCGAAGGTGCGGGGATTGCGCAAGGATTCTTGTACAGACACTTTGCGGGAGGGGTATAAAAATGCCCGGTTTTGTAATCATGCTGGGAGAAGCACTGTCATGACAGACGCTATAGGTAATCTGTGCTGCCTTCTCAACATCGTGGGTATTGTGTGGGGCATTAATCAGCATGTGATACCCTGTGAGATCAGAGGAACGGACAGGTGAGCTTTTTTTTGTTAAAGGATCATCTTTATGGAGCAGAAGGCTCAGTGTGTCGTTTCGCAGGGGAACCGCTGTAATATATTTTGGTGTTTTAGGTGCATTGACAGAACCTCTGTCAAAACAAAAGTCCAATTTTCCGTTTAGTAAATTTTTATATTTGCAGTCTTCAAATTCCGGAAAGGTCGTTAACTGATAGTTTGGACACGCCATAGTAAAGCCTGCCAAAAGATCAGGAATTTCCGTAAAGTTGATTAGGGCTGGAAGTCCCACAGAACATTGATTTTTATCCATAGAAGAAAATTGCTCCATGGAAAGAAAAAAGTCCTCCCAGGAAGAATTCAGCGCGGAAGCTTTTGTGACAAAGAATACGCCGGCATCGGTCAGTTCGACAGAGCGGTTGGTTCTGATAAAGAGAGCAAGTCCCAGTTCCTTTTCAACTTTTGTTACCTTCTGTGATACGGCGGACTGAGTTAGAAACAGTTTATTTGCAGCTGCCGTAATACTTTTTTCTTCCGCGACTTTCAGTACGCAGAGGATATCCTGCATATCAATCATGTAACTTGCTTCCTTCTCTGTCATTAATTTTTTTGTATTGTCATTATAGTCGATAAATTTACAAAATGCAAGAGAAGTCGTAAAATTTAATTAATTAAAACATTTTATTGAACATATCAGATTAGAAAGCGAGAAAGGATAAACTAAGTGAGAGAATATACCACTACAGCAAATCAGTTGATGCTACTGGGAAAGCCGCTTACCTATCGTACCAGGTGCAAAGCATATGCTGTAAAAGACACCGATGGGCGGGAAATCGGCGACATGTTTTTCTATGAATATATACGTACGGATGTTGCATGTTCGGCAAAGAGACCGGTTCTCTTTGCCTATAACGGCGGACCGGGGGCTTCCTGTTTTTGGCTACATATTGGATGCTTTGCGCCGAAGAGAGTGAAAATGGAATGGATTTTTAATGGAGAAGAGGAACCGAAGGAAACCCTTCTGGAAGAAAATCCGAATTGTCCCTTAGATATTTGCGATATTGTACTGATTGATCCGCTGGGAACTGGCTATGGATCCTTTGCAGGGGAGCAGGAAGCGAAGGCGTTTTATCATCCGGAGGCTGATGCAGGCGTGATTGCGGACTTTATTGTGGACTGGCTGATCGAGCATCAAAGAATGGATAGTCCTGTTTATCTGGCGGCAGAAAGTTATGGAACCATTCGTTCTGTATTGGTGGCAAGCGCACTGGCGGGAGGTCCACTCCTTCCATCTGCAAAGGCAAAGGGCATCCGCGTTTCCGGCATGATTATGATGGGAGCTTCTCTCATTGCGGAACCGACAAACGGCTTTTTCTCGGAAAAAGGACTGCCGTTTAGCGTGCAAATTCTGCCGACTGCAGCGGCGGCAAACTGGTATCACAGTAAAGAGAAAAGCTGCACGCTGGAAGAACGCATGGATGAGACGCAGCGATTTATTGAAAATACCTATTTGCGGGTGTTATATCTTGGGAGCAGGCTGCCGGAAGAAGAACAGACTGCGGCAGCAGAACAGCTGTCTGCGCTGACCGGTCTTTCTGCGGGATGGCTGAAAGTTCATGGACTGCAGTTTGACAGTACGTACTTTAGGAGCCAGCGGTTGTCTGAGCAGGGTATGATGATGAGTCTGTATGACGCAAGATTTGTACGCAGGCAGGGTACAGAAATTGACCCGGCGGCAGACGATGCAGCGCTCGGTAAATTAGCGCCATATTTTCTAAAGGGACTGCGAGCATATGAAAAAGAACTGGGCATAGAAGAGATGAAACCGTTTATTTATACAGATTTTCATCAGGCAATGAATTGGACGTTCCGTATAGACAGTACACCTTTTGCCCATCTGCAGGCGGCTTTGGACAGAAATAAACACATGCGGGTGTTCTTTGTAAACGGAGTTTATGATTTCTGCGCTGAGGTAGGACAGGTAGCTTACGCGGCGGCGAAGCTGCGCGCTGATGAAGGTCAGGTACTGGTAAAAAATTACCCATCAGGACATATGCCGTATATTGGAACGGAAAGCGCGGCCCTGCTTGGGGAAGATTTGCGGGCATTTCTGCAGAAAGGAACCTACTGATGCTTTACAGAAAAAATCACTACTATACATATGAGGAAATAAAGATGTTGCTGTCAGCGTGGCAGCAGGGCTATCCATCGCTTTTGAAAGTAAGTTCCATCGGAAAGACTTACGAGGGTAGAGAAATCTTTGCCGCAGAAATGACAGCCGGCGGAAATCCAGAAAGAAAACCGGGCATTCTGATCAACGGAAATTTGCACAGCAAAGAACTGATCGGATCAAATGCAGTGCTTTATGCCATGGAGTATTTTCTGTCCGGCTATGGAGAAGATCCATCTGTGACGAAACTTTTAGAAGAGAAAACTCTGTATTTTATTCCAAGAATTAACGCAGACGGTGCAGAGATTTCAGTGGCGACGCCTTATACGCGCAGAGGTTCAAAGCGAATGTTTCACGAGGAAGAAGAGGGTGTTTATCCTGCTGATATCAATGGAGATGGAGAAATTGTGAAGATGCGGATTCCATCAGGCAGCGGCCAGTGGAAATGCGACGAAATAGACAGCAGACTGATGGTACCGTGAACGGAAGATGATAAAGAAAGCGTCTTTTATGATCTTGTAACGGAGGGTCTGGTTTGCGGAGAAGTCAAGAGACCGTTAAAAGACGCAAGAGATCCTTACGATTTAGATCCTAACAGAGAGTTTCCTTTTGACTGGAGCAAGGATACCATCGGATATACCCGCAGGGAATGCAGCGGTAAGTATCCGCTGTATGAATGCGAGGTACGGCATTTGGCGGATTTTATCTTTGACCATGAAAATATCAATACGGTAGTCGATGAGCATTCCTGCGGCGGCGCCTATATTGCGCCGATGACATTCTGTCAGGAACACGGCGGTCCTGAAAAAGATGTAGAGATTTTTGTACGAGAAGGCGTGAAAGCGACAGAGAGAACCGGCTATGTTTCAAACGGTGCGTTTCCGCCGGGTCTTGTTGGTGTAGCAAAAGGCAGTTATACGACTTGGCTGTATTATGAGAGAGGCATTGCGGCATGGTGCAACGAGAACTGGAACAGCAGACAGCTTGTGGAACCGGTCGACGCCGACCATCCGCTCCCATATATGACGGCATTGACGCCGCCGGAGGATGCGCTGGCGATGGAGCGAAAGCTGCTTGCGTGGGATGACACCCAAGAGGAATCGTATTTTTGTCCATGGACGGAATTTGAACACCCACAGCTGGGAAAGGTTGAAATCGGTGGATGGAAGGAAAAATGGATTATGGACAATCCACCGACTTTTTTGATGGAGCAGGAATGTGAAAAGGCGCTGCAGTTTATCCTGCAATGCATCGAAGCATCACCGCAGCTATCGATGGGAATACCAGCGGAAGTTTTGCATGAAGGAAAAAGATACATAGAAGTTCGGATAGAAAATACAGGGAAATATCCTGTTAGCGGAACTTATCAGGCGGAAGAATTGGGAATTTCTGCAGAAATTACAGCGGATATCTACTTTGAAGCGGACTGCTGTTCAGCGGAAAATTTACCTGAAAATTTGGCAGGAAGAGAAGTGGTTGTACTACGGTTTGCGGTACCGGAAACTGTATCAGGTCCGTATCGTATTGAACTTTGCAGCAGATGCAGTGGAACAGTCAGTGTATCAGGTCGGATATAGAGAAACAGCAATAAGCAGGTAGATAAAATGAGATATGATGAAAATATTTTAATTGCGGAAGAAAAAGAAACATGCGTTTTTTTTGAGAAGCTAGAGAATGATGATCGCGCAGTGTATGGAATTTTGATGAATCCATGGATAGGATCATTTTTCGATTATGGAGATAGCATTTATTTTGACGCAGAAAAGGATAAGGATTTCTGTTTGTTTCTGGAAAAATTGATAAAAGAAAGTGTTTTTCTGGATGAAGTGGAGATTACCAAACCTCTCGTAATTTTGCAGGAAGAAGGGAAATCTCCGTTTAGTACAATCCATGGGGAAGCATTATTTACAATAATAAAAGCAAAATGTCCTGCTGTTCGATGTTGTATGATGCTGTATTCAAAAGAGTGTAAATTAATTGCGGAATTGAGAGCTGAAAAATGGCTCAAGGAGGGCTGAAAGGATGCAGAAAAAACTACTGTCGGTAGACAATTTCAAGGATATGGTCTATATTACGGAGCCTTCTTCAAATGGCAGGGGAGATTATAGCTATAGCCAGCAATTTTGGTCTGAAAGGAGTAATTCATATTTAGGAAAATGCAGATTCCAGGGAAGAGAGCAAGGCTTTTGGGCTGAAGAAGAAGGTTGCAACTTGAATTGCCCGCAAATTTCGCCTAATGGACAAATGGCTGCTTGTATTGCACTGATGCCAGATGGTAGCAAGGCGCTATGGATTTATGATTTACTGCAGCAAAAAAGAACAAATATTATCAATATCAATAATATGGAAGAATTTGTTTGGTCTGCGGATAGTAGGTCTATATGCATGATTATCGTAGAAAAAGAGGCAGATAAAGATGGAATTCGTATGGTTGATTCTGTCGGATATAGATCGAATGAAGATAAAGGAATACGCCCGGAAAAAAGATATATTCTTATGATTGCTGATATTCAAACCGGAAAGTTAAAAAGCCTTCTATGTGAGAGAAAACCTTTAAAAAAGGTGATTTGGATGAAAACAGAGGATGCTGTAATTGTTTTTTCTGGTGAAACGCAAAGCTATTTGAAAGTAAATGTGCAAAGTAAGATTCGAACGGTTCTTTGCAGTGGATTAATTATGGCGTCTAAGTGGAGCCATGCTGTTCTGACGCAGAATGAAAAACATCTTTTTGTGCCTACTTCCAACTTTGATAATGGCAGTGGGCAATGCAGCAGACTGACCTGTGTAGAAACAGATGGAACAGGCGTTGTTTCGGTTAAACACAGCGGACAGATACCACAGGAATGGGTTCCTGCATATAGTGACGGAGATATTCTGGAAACAAAGAACGATTATATGGGTACAAGTTTAGAAAGCGAAGCGTTTTTCGCGGTCGGAGAGCGAGGAGGCGTAAGCGGCATTTATTGTGGAACTTATTATAATGGGGAAATTCTTTGGAAAAGGATATGCGAAGGCGGTGTTTTTACAGCGTTGACAGTGGTAGATAAGGATACATTGCTTACAGTTTGGAGTGATGCAGATATGCCGCCGGAACTTTATAAGGTTGGTATTTCCTGTGGAGAAATGAAAAAGGTCACTGACGCAAACGCATGGACTGAGAAATATGCATTAGCACCCCAAACGCGCATTTGTGTTGAGGTTGATACAGCAACGAAATTATATGGATATTATATGCTGCCACCAATGCGTCTAAGGAATCAGGTGCATGATAAGCTGCCAGTAGTGCTGACAGTACATGGAGGACCGGCATCAAGCTATTGCGGTGGATTTTTTATGGAACGCCAGCTTTTAGCAGCACAAGGATATTGCGTAGTATATGGAGATCCAAGAGGAAGTACAGGATATGGTGAGGATTTTGCGCGGGCAGATTATGCTTTTGATGGAACTGCAGCGAGTGATTTGATGGTACTGTTAGATTATGTCCTTGAAAAAATTGATATGCTAGATAAGAGCAGGCAGGCTGTAATTGGCGGAAGCTATGGAGGCTATATGACAGTTTGGCTGGCGGCTCATGAGAAACGATTTAAAACAGCCTGTGCGCTGCGCGGTTTATTTAGCTATCTTGATTTGACGTTACTTTCTGAAGGGGCAGGGCAGGTACCATTTGGAGCGGATACAAGTAGCGTGCTGGGAGAGTTTATTAGAGAATCTGTTTTTCTGGAGGGGAGAAAAATAACAATTCCTCTGCTTATTTGTCATGGGGAGAAGGATATGGTTTGCCCAGTAGAGGGTGCCTATAGGCTTTATGCGGCAGTACGGGACAATCAACCGCAAGTTCCGGTTGAGCTTAATATTTTCAAGGACTGCAAGCATGCGATTGATCCACAAAGCGCAGAAAATAGTATAAAGTTTTATGATGCAGTATTATCATGGTTAATAAAATACCTATGATTAATAAATGAGAGAGAAGCAGGGAAGGGAAGTGATATAAAGAGGGAGAAAGATGAAACCGATATTCGCTTTAAGAAAAAAGAAGTAAGGAGAAACTAAAATGGGAAAGAACACGACAACTTTACCAAATCAGAAGAAATTGCCGAAAAAACTGGTTTTACTGTATGGTGCATCAAGTTTTGGTGTGTCAAGTTTAACAGTCATGAATGCGGCATTTTTGGTATTTTTTTACACACAGGTATTAGGTATAAAAATTGAAATTGCCAGCACAATCATACTGATTGCTAAAATATGGGATATCATCAATGACCCTATGATGGGTGGCATAATTGATATGACCAGGTCTAAAGAAGGAAAATGCCGTGTATGGCTAAAATATTTTACGGCACCTGCAGGCATTCTGTTTGCGTTAACTTTTATGTGCCCGAGCTTATCGGGAACCGGTCGGATTGTGTGGGCAGCGGTTATTTACATTTTGCAGGGAATGTTGAGTACTGCATTATTTATTCCTTCTAAAACATTATGTGGTCGAATCACGACAGATAAAACACAAAGGGCTTTATTACAACAGTCAGGCAGCGTGTATAACGTATTGGCAAATTTGTTTGTTGGATCGGCAACAATGCCACTGGTTGGTATGATTGGCAAAGGGGATATGCAAAAGGGATTTATGTTTGTAGGGATCCTTTATGGAATTCTATTTATGATTTCATATTTCATTACCTTTTGGGTAACGAAGGGATATGAGCCAGTAGAAGAAGTGGAAGTATTAAGTGGAGAGAGACTAGGTGAAAGAATTCCGCTTTCGGTTAGTTTGAAGGCACTATTTTCAAACAAAATGTTCCTTATTCTTGTAGTAGGAATTTTTATGCTGTACTTTGCGAACTCACTTCCGAGTGCGACCAATGCGTATTATATACAATATAATTTGAATAACAATATGCTTGTATATTCTATCATATCGTTTTCTGGAATAGGAGGCGCTATGTTCGTTGCGATTACCCTGAGTTTTTTTGTAAAGCGATTGGGAAATAACGGAACTGCTATTTTGGGATGTGTGGCTGCTATTTTAGGATTGCTCATCAGATTTATTGCACACGACTGCAATATGACCATTCTTGCAATTGGAAATGTCGGATTAGGATTTGGTGAGGCATTGGCATCTGGAACCATGGTTTTGAATATGTTTGATGCTGGAACATATGGTCAGTGGAAAGATCCAAACAGCGCATGTAATGAAGCAATTTTGCTTTCCGGTCATTCTGCGGCATATAAAATTGGAATGGCACTTGGCGGTCCGTTGGGAGGATACATGCTTTTAATGGTGCCATTTGTAGAAGGAGCGGCAGCGCAGGAGGAAAGTGTTATAAATTTATTCTTCTATATGGAAACCATCATACCATGCCTGATGTTTATTATTCCGTTAGTAATCTTCTTATATTTGAGAAGATTTGAGAAACAAATTCCACTGATGAGGAAAGAAATCGCAGAACGCGAACAGAAGGAAAACGCATAAGGAGAATCAAGATATGTTTGCAGAAAAGAAATTTGTGACGGAACACACCTGTGAAGTAAAAGGACAGAAAATTTCGTATCGCGCAACAGTAGAAAATTTTTTCCTCTATGATAGAGAGGGAGAAAAAGAGGCGAGCATGTACACGTTTGCTTACGAGAGATGTGATATCGAGAGAACGCCGCAGCGTCCCGTGCTGTTTGCCTATAATGGAGGACCCGGCGGCGCCAGCGCCATGATCAATTTTGCCGCGCTTGCGCCAGAGCGGGTTAAAGTCGGAGAGGCAACCTCGCTTTCTATGACGCCGCCTTATGAGGTAGAAGAAAATACGGAATGCATTTTGGATATCTGTGACATTGTTACAATCGATCCCGTCGAAACCGGCTATTCCAGACTGCTGAAAGCAGAGGCAGGCGCGAAATACTTTAATACGGAAAGCGACTGCCGCTCTTTTGTAAAAGTCATTGCAAAGTGGCTTGATGCACATGAGCGTTGGAACAGCCCGGTATATCTGATGGGAGAAAGCTATGGAACGATTCGAAACGCTATGCTGGCAGGCATGCTTAGCGTGGATTTAAAAGCAGGATGCAACTATGTCAATCTCAGTGGGATTATCATGCTGGGCAGCGCCTTTGATCATGGTCAAAAGGCTTATCCAATCGACACGCCGATTCTGAATTTTACGGCTGTAGCAGCGACTTACTGGTATCATCATCAAAGCATGCTGCCGGCACGGGATGTTTTTTTGAAAGAAGCAGATCGTTTCGCTTATGAGGAATATCTGCCGGCATTAGCATTAGGACGGCGCCTTCGTGAGGAAAAAAGAACGCATATCAAGGAGCGGCTGACTTATTTCACCGGACTTGATGAGGAAACCCTGGAAGATTTGAATCTTCGCGTGGATACTTACAATTATCCTGCCTATGGTTTGCGGAAAGAAGGGAAGGTACTGGGTCGTTATGATGGTAGATTTACCATGGAAGCGCCGAAGGGCAGCTGGGATGATCTGGAGGAAGAAGATATGGCAAGCAGCGGACTGATGAGCGCTGTGCAGCAGTGCTTTAACAGCATCTGGAAGAAAAAACTGCATATCGATCTGGAAGATGCGTACAGACCGCTGTGCTTCGATATTTGTGCTGATTGGGATTTTTCTACAAGTACAGCGCCGATTAAGAGTTTGGCACAGGCAATGAAACGGATTCCAAATATGAAACTGATGTTGGGCTGTGGTTACTACGACTTGCTGACTACGATGGGTTTTTCTCAATATACGCTGGATCAGTTCAACCTGCCGGCGGAAAGAGTGCGGATGGAATATTTTGAAACTGGGCATATGCCATATCTGGGCAGCAAAGAGTGTGATGCTTTTGGAAGATCGGTCAGAGCATTTATCGAATGGAACTAGGAGAACGAAATGAGAAAATTTCAACCTTATATGACAGAGTCATTTGAACGGCTTAATGGGATGGCATCCCTTGAAATGTTACTGCGTCATGGGAAGATTCGTGCAGAAGCGGTGAGCGAGGATCACGTGTTTTATGATGAGAGCGGTGCGCCGGAGGCGATCATTTCGACGATTTCTTATCTCAGGATAGACGATGAGAATTCGCAGCGTCCGGTCATGTTTATCTGGAACGGCGGTCCGGGAAGCGCCACTTCTATGCTGCAGCTGGAATGTTTTGGACCTTACTGCATCAGCAAAGATGCGGAGGAAAAGCTTACCTATGGTCTTGCAATTGAGTCGGACACCATTTTGGATGTATGCGATCTTGTCTATGTAGACCCGGTGGGTGTGGGGTATTCCAGATTGATCCAGGAAAAAGCGGCGCCTGATTATTTTTCCGTTGATGGCGATGCGAGAAGCACTGCTTTTGCGATTGCATCTTGGCTGAAGAATCACAATCGCTGGAACAGTCCGCTTTATCTATGCGGAGAAAGTTATGGCACAATCAGGGCTTGCCGCGTGCTTTCTGAGCTGGGCAGGGATGTAATGTATGGGAACCGGATGATGCTGGGAATTCCTGTTGAAGGCGTGATTTTAATTGGCTCAGCCCTTTCTCTGGATGCGGGAAACGGACGCATTTTTGAACCCGCGTTGGAACTTTTGACTGCAGCGCTTCCGTCTATGGCAGCGACGCATTGGTATCACAATCGAAAGGGGCAGTGTGACCGAGAAGTCTTTTTGAAGAACGTGTGGGAGTTTGAGAAAAGAAAGCTAATTCCGGCGCTGTTTGAGGGGGATGATTGCCCGGCTGAAACGGTGCAGTCGCTTGCGAGAGAACTTGCAAACTATACGGGCATGGAGGCAGCTTATTTTGAAAAAACAAGACTGCACCTGCGGGATGTAGAAGACTTCATGACCCAAGTCGTTTCCCATAAGGAAAAACGGGTCGATTTATTTGACGGTCGCATGACATCACCTCTTGCCGGTACGTATAACGCAGCAGGAGATGACAATATGTCACTTTCTGTGATGAACGGACTGCTTGCAGCGCAGCTGGGGATAGAGACGGATAGAATTTACTACACTGGAAATCTGAATATAAATGCTGCCTGGGATTATACTGTAGAAGATGGGAAGTCTCATATGGACTGCCTCAAAAATGCCGCAGCGAGAATGCCGGAGATGAAAATTTTGGTTGCCAGCGGACTTTATGACTTGTGCACTCTGGTGGGAAATACCAGATATCAGTTTTCGAACAGCGGCATTGATCCGAAGCAGATGATACTAAAAGAGTATCCGGGCGGTCATGGCGTCTATTCCAGCAAAGAGGGCAAAACGACCTTTTTAAAAGACGTGAGAGCGTTGATCTGTAAACAGAAGGAAATTTTTTCTGAAAAAGATGCGCTGCCCCTTGACGAATCGAGAAAAAACCTGTAAAATAGTTATTGAACATATCAGTGAAAATGGAAATGATAATGGGAGTAATGATATGGCAGAAAAACTATCGGAGAAGGTTTATCACAGTATCAAGGCAGATATCGACAGCGGTGTCATCGACGGCAGATCCTTTCTAAGTGAGGCACAGCTGGCGAAGCAGTTTGGCGTTAGTAAAGCGCCGGTTAGAGATGCGCTGCATCTTCTTTGCAGCCAAGGATATCTCATTAGCTATCCAAGAAAAGGGTATATGCTGAATTTATATTCTTCTGATGAAATCAATCAGATACAGGTGATTCGCCGCCAGGTTGAAAAGCTGTGTGTGAAACTTGCTATAGAAAATGCTTCTGATGAAGAAATCCTTTCTTTAAAGGCATTTACAGAGCAACAAATGGGCAGCAGTGATCCAAGCAAAACTAATAACACTATGTTCCATCTGCGGCTTGCAGAGATTACGGGAAATCAGTATTTGCCGGGTATTTTGCAGGATATGCTTTATAAGGCTTCTATGGCAGCAATAAAGAGCAGTTCGGACTTAGAAAAACATCAGCATATTGTAAATGCGCTTTTAGAACGGGACTTAAAAAAAGCAGAACTGTATCTGGAAGAGGATATCATGATGCTGTAATAACTTTAAAATCATAATTTATGCCTTGTAGCTTTTGCAGAAAATCTGCAGGGCATCTTCTAAAAGGTTATTGAACATATTAGAGAACCTTTTAATAGATATGTGAGTGCAAGGAGGACGATAAATAGAGATGTACGAAACTGATAATATGGATAAATTTGCAGAATTTCGCACCCACGTGCCGGTGCTTTCCCATACAGCATATCTGGATACCAGCTCCACAGGTCTTGTTCCGGACTTTGTACATGATGGAGTAGCAAGGTATCAGGAGGATCGCTATCTAAAGGGCGGCGATTCTGTTTGGAGGCTGCCCGGCGGCGAAGAGACTGGAACCATCGGCATGATGGACTGGGCAAAGACACAGATTGCACAGATGATTGGAGCAAAGAAGGAAAACATTGTCTTTGGCAATAATTCTTCTCATATTTATACTTTGTTTACCTCCGGCATGTATTTTGAACCGGGAGACAACGTAGTACTGGTGGAAAACAGCTGGATTGCAAATCGCTTTGCATGGCAGGTAAGAAAGCAGGACGGCCTTGAGGTGAGATATGCCAAGGCAAAAAACGGCGTGATTCTGCCGGAGGATTTGTTTGCACTGTGCGATGAAAAAACCAGAGCAATCTGTATCTCTTTGGTGGAAAGCTTTACTGGATTTCGCATGGATGCGGCAGCCATTGGCGCCTACTGCAGAGAGAAGGGCATTTGGTTTGCAGTAGACGGCGTGCAGGCGCTGGGGGTCATGCCGGTGGATGTGAAGGCCATGAAAATTGACTTTCTCATCGGCAATGACTATAAATGGATGATGAACTACTGCGGTACCGGATACGGCTATATCAGTCCGGCGCTGCAAAAAAGCTTAAAGCAGTTTGGCGCCGGTTGGATGAGCGATGACGATCGTTTTAATACGGGCAAACAGGTGCTTTGTCTGCGAGATGACGCAGGACGTTTTGAACTGGGATTTCCAACGGTTTCCGGCATCTACGGTCTGGGGCTTGCGGCGGAAAAGTATCTGGCATTTTCTGGAGCGGATATTTCCGAATATGTGATGGGGCTGACTGAGTATTTGCGGGAAAGGCTGTCAGAGACAGAAGGCGTGCAACTTACTTATGATTTTGCACGGAAAAACAGGTCTGGAATTGAGGTGCTGCGTCTTGCGTCAGAAACTGGTGTGACCAACGAGATGCTGCGGGAAGCCGGTGTTGGCGCGCATGTCAGCGGCGTCGATGCAAACGGCTTTATGGAAATACGCCTGGCATTTCATTATTATAACAACAAAGAGGATATCAATCGTCTCATGGACGTGATAAGTAAATAATAATATGAAAGGCAGGATGAATACGATGGATGTAGAAAAGAAATTAGCGGAGCTGGGAATTGATTTATCAGCAGGACCGGAGCCAATGGCAAACTATGTAAGCGTACAGAAGGCCGGTGGTTTTTGGTTTTTTTCAGGTGCAGGTCCTTTTGAAAACGGAAAGCCGGTAGTCTTCGGCAGACTGGGAGAGAACCTGACTACAAAGGAAGGCTATGATGCAGCAAGACTTGCGGGTATCAATCTTCTCGCTGTTTTGAAAAGAGAACTGGGCGGCGACTGGGATAGGCTGGAACAGATTGTCAAAGTGCAGGGTTTTGTAAACAGCACTACGGACTATTTTGAACAGCCTCTGGTAATCAATGGCGTGTCCGATCTGTTCGGTGAAGTTTTAGGTGAACGCGGCAGACACGCGAGAACAGCAGTAGGTACCAACGTGCTACCGTTCCGTATTCCACTGGAAGTGGAAATGATCGTAAAAGTAAAAGAATAACCTATAATCATACAGACAGGCGGCCGAGTAATCTTGGCTGCTTGTTTTTAGGAAAGGGGGAACAACTTTGAAGGATGAAAAGAACGGACTGTCTCTAATGACAGAAGGTAACATCTGGAAGAAGCTCATCGGCTTTGCTGTTCCGGTATTTTGCTGTTCGGTATTTCAGCAGCTTTATTCTACCGTTGATGCAGTGATTGTGGGGCGTTTTGTAGGAACAGAGGGCCTTGCCGCTATCGGCGTAACAGGGCAGATTATCATGCTCACAGTCAGTATTGGTCTGGGACTGATGATGGGCATCAGCACGGCAGTCAGCGAGTATTGCGGCGAGGGACGTTGGGACAAGGTGCGGCAGGTCGTTGTGATTTCTATCTTTGTGGTAATCGCAACATGGGTTCTGAAGCTGATTACAGGGCTTTTTCTGGCTGAGCCTATTTTGCGGGCTGTGAATACACCACCGGAGGTGCTCGCCAGTGCGGTGCTTTATCTGAAGATTGTCTTCGTAGGAGGACTTTTTACTTATGCGTATAGCATGTGCATTTTTATTATGCGAGCCTGTGGAGACGGTAGCAGACCTCTGTTTTTTCTGGCATTTTCTTGTATCTGTAATATTGTCCTCGATTTGCTCTTTGTCAAAGGGCTATCTATGGGTGTTGCAGGTGCCGCGATTGGCACAGTCATTGCGGAGAGTCTGGCGGTGCTGATGTGTCTTGTCTATATGAAGAAAAAGATGCCTATGCTTTGGGTCAGCCGGGAGGATTTTCGCAATACGAAAAAATCAAGAGTGGCTTATGTGCTGAAGTTGTCTGTACCAACCAGTCTGCAGGTGAGTATTGTCAGCCTGGTGGCGATTTTTGTGCAGGCGGTTATCAACGAGTATGGTGCAGTGGTGGTAGCAGGCTATGCCGCGGCACAAAAGATTGAGCAGATTGTCATCATGTTTGTCAATGCACTTTCCGGCGCGCTGAACACGTTTACAGCACAGAACCGGGGTGCGGCACGCTTTGATCGGATTAAAGAAGGAAGACATATAACGGTGCTCATCAGTGTAGGCTTTATGGCAGTGATGACGGTATTTGTTTTCTTTGCCGGAAAACCGCTTCTTGGTATCTTCGTCGACGATGCCGACAGTGCGGCGGTAGTGGAAGAAGGGTATCTGTATCTGAAAATTACCTGCGGCTTCTATATCCTGCTCAGTTTGTGGCAGGCATATATGGCGGTGCTTCGAGGCATGGCTGACGTGCTGATGCCTCTTGTCATCGGAGGAATTCAGATTTTCGCTAATCTATCTGCAATCTGGGTTCTTGAACCGCTTCTCGGCAAGGGTGGAATCTGGCTTGCTGTAGGCGTCAGCTGGAGCTTATGCTTTTTGGGGGCGTTTGTGAGAATGCGGAAATATCGTTTAGAGAAAGGGTGAAGGTTTCTGTGCGGCTGCGGTTTCGGTTGTACTTTTGCGGCTTCGATTGTGCAAAAGAGAGTAAAACAGGGGCGGTTTGCACAACTTTCCTTGCGATGCGTGGGGCTAAGTTGTGCAGATTGAGAGATATTAGATTGTATTTGCACAACCAACTATGGATTGGAGCGCTAAAAGTTGTGCAAATTCTTTCTTCCTAGAGGAGAATGCACAACCAGACAGACGATGCGTACGCGGCAGTTGTGCAAAATAGAAAGAATTGCAGGGCAATTGCACAACCAAAGAAGTAAAAAAGAACTAAAGGTTGTGCAAATGATCACGAAAAAGCGGATCTTGCAAAACCTCCACCGTTTCGGAGCTTTTAAAGTTGTGCAGATTTGTGAATTAGTGAGGAACTCTGTATCATCCTTCGCAAGCATCTTCAACAGTTTTAATAATTTGACGTTATCGCGCTGATCTTCCTCATTGGTTGGCTGATTGCGTCTTTTTTATTTTACGTGATTGCACTTAAATTAGAAATAAAAGCGGTCTGCATAAGAATTTTCCCTTTTCTTGCATAAACCTGCCAGCTGTGTTAAAATATAATGTACGTTTACACCGCTTTTTTGGAGGATAAGAAGATGAAGATTTTGATCGACGGCATGGGCGGAGATCATGCGCCTAAGGAGATCGTCGCGGGAGCTGTTGCAGCTACAAGAGAAATTGATGATACAATTATAATCATCGGTAAAGAGGATGAGATTGTTCGTTGTCTGAAAGAACAGAGATACGCGGGTGATCAGATAGAGATAGTACATGCGACAGATGTGATTACCAATCATGAAGCGCCTGTAAAAGCGGTGCGGACGAAGAAGGACTCGTCCATCGTAAAAGGTCTGAATATGGTAAAGAACGGTGAAGCGGACGTGTTCCTTTCAGCGGGAAGTACCGGCGCTTTGCTAGCTGGAGGCCTGTTCATCCTGGGACGTATTCAGGGAATCGACCGGCCGACTCTGGCAACTATATATCCTGTTATCGGCAAGCAGCCTTCCATTCTGGTGGATACAGGAGCTAATGCGGAGTGCAAGCCGCAGAACCTGTTGGAATTTGCTACTATGGGCAGCATCTATATGGAGAAGGTTATCGGCAGAAGCGAGCCGACTATTGGTCTTGTGAACAACGGAACGGAGGAAGGTAAAGGTACTACCCTGACCAAGGCTGCTTATGAATTGTTGTCAAAGAGCAGACTCAATTTTATCGGTAGTGTGGAAGCAAGAGAGCTGCCTGACGGCGCTTGTGATGTAATTGTTACTGATGGGTTTACAGGTAATGCTATTATTAAGCTGACAGAGGGCATGGGACTTATGGTACTTCGTGAGATGAAGCGCAGATTTATGTCGACTACAAAATCAAAGATGGGGGCAGTCCTCCTGAAAGATCAGCTTATGGGAATAAAAAAAGAATTTAATTATGCCGAATACGGCGGCGCGCCTTTGCTGGGTGTAAAGGGAGCTATGCTGAAGATGCACGGCTCGTCGGACGCGCTGGCGGTGAAACAGACCATTATTAAAGCAATTCCGTATGTAGAACAGAAAGTGGTGGAAACCATACAGAATTCAGTATTAGAAATCGAGGAGATTTTGATCAGTGAATAACAGTGACTTTGAAAAAGTAATTCAGTATACCTTTCAGGATAAAGAGCTTTTGAACAAGGCTCTGACGCATAGTTCCTTTTGTCGAGAACATGCGGTGGAGACGAAGAACAATAATGAGCGTCTAGAATTTTTAGGCGATGCTTTTTTGGATGCTATTATCGGCGTTGCGCTATATAACCGTTTATCTCAGATGGATGAAGGAAAATTGACGAAGACAAGAGCGCTCATCGTCTGTGAAAAGTCTCTTGCTCAGGTTGCGGTCAGACTGCATATCGGAGATTATTTAAACATGGGTAAGGGAGAAGAATTATCCGGAGGCAGGCACAGAGATTCTATTATGGCGGATGCCGTTGAGGCTGTAATCGGCGCAATATATATGGATGGCGGTTATGATGAAGCAGTCAGATTTGTATTAAGAGAGTTTGCCGGTACGATTAAAGATGCCGTGGAAGGTAAACTGTTTACTGATTACAAGACACAGGTACAGGAAGCTTTGCAGAAAAGAGGAAAGAAAACAGTCATATCTTATCATCTTGATAAGGAGATTGGACCGGATCACGATAAAACGTTTTATGTCCATCTTGTGTGCAATGGAAAAACTCTTGGCAGCGGATGTGGAAAGAGCAAAAAAGAGGCGGAGCAGAATGCAGCAAAGGCTACCATAGAGGGAGGAATGAATCAGAATGTACTTTAAGAGACTGGAAATGCATGGTTTTAAATCTTTTGCAGAACCGGTAGTTATAGAATTTCACCAGGGGGTAACGGCAATTGTTGGCCCTAATGGCAGTGGTAAGAGTAATATCAGCGACGCCATCAGATGGGTTTTGGGAGAACAGAGCCCTAAAGCGTTGCGCGGCGGAAAAATGGAAGAAGTTATTTTTGCAGGTACTGCCAGCAGAAAATCCCGTGGTATGGCTGAAGTTACCTTAGTCATTGACAATGCCGCGGGTATTCTGGATATCGATTATAATGAAGTTGCAATTACAAGGCGGATGTACCGTTCGGGTGAAAGCGAGTATTTGATCAACAACAATCATTGCAGGCTGAAAGATATTCGCGAATTAATTATGGATACCGGAATTGGTGTGGACGGATACTCTCTAATCGGACAGGGCAAGATCGCGGATATCGTTAGTAACAAACCGGAAAGTCGGCGAGAAATTTTTGAAGAAGCCGCTGGGGTAGTGCTGTATAAAAGCAAAAAGGCAGAAGCTGAACGGAAGCTGGAATCAACTTCCGGTAATTTGGAGCGCGTGAACGACATTATCGCTGAGATAGAAAGTCGCATCGATGGATTACGCGAGGACAGCGCTAAGGCGAAGGAATATCTGCAGCTGAAAGAGCGATATCGTGATTTGGAGATCAACATTACCTTGAAAAATATTGAAGGTATTCAGTCAAAGAACGAGACTTATCGCGGCGATATTGAAAATCTAACAAAGGAAATTCAGGCTATTGAGACAGAGGAGGCCGCAGCCGGCCGTCAGTTGGAGGAAGACCGGCAACGCAGTGAATCCCTGGAGAAGCTTTCTAACGAAGCAAGAGATAAGCTGATGGAAACTGTTGAGGCTATTAACCGGTTGACGAGCCAAAGCCAGTTGAACCAGGAACGTTTGTCTCGAATAGATCAGGATCAGCAACGGCTTACAGACGAAATAGATGTTTTGCGGGATAAGCTGGAAAAGGAAGAAAAGAATCGCGCAGAGCTGGAAAAATCCAGAGTTGAGATAGCAGCAAAGCATCAGGAGGCTGACGCGCAGCTGCAGGAGAGTATTATAGTACATAGCAATCTTTCGGCGGAAGCTGCCGCGTTGACAGAAACGATAGATAATGGCAGAGAGCAGATCTACAGATTGCATAACCAGGTTTCATCAAAGCGCAGCGAGGCTAAAAGCTATGAAAGTATTATTGATGCACTGGAAAAGAGAAAGCAGCAGATTTTGGATAGCGCAGACGAAGCGGAGAGAAGCAGTGCGGATCAGGTTGCGCAGCTAAATGAGGCAATGCGTCATAAGGAGGAAATCACAGAGCAACGGCAAACGTTGCATGATGAAATTCGAAATTTGGGAGAAGAACGAACTGTCTTAGTTAATCGTCAGAAGGATTTATCTTTAAAAATAGAGGAACTCAAGCTGGCTGGAGGACAGAAGGCAGCTCGGAAAAAAACTATCGAGGAGATGGAGAATAACTATGAAGGATATAATTTTGCGGTAAAATATATTATGCGTGCCGGTTTATCTGGTATTCAGGGAGTCGTGGCGGAATTGATGGAAGTACCGTCAGGCTATGAAGTAGCCGTAGAAACTGCTTTGGGCGCGCAAATGCAAAACATTGTATGCGATACGGATGCGTCGGCAAAACGGGCTATCCTTGCTTTGAAGGAAAATCGAGCCGGTAGACTGACTTTTTTGCCAGTATCTTCGATCAAAGGCAGTTCAGTCAGACTGGATGGAAAATTAACATCGGATTCTGGGTACAAAGGCCTTGCTTCTGATTGTGTTAGATTTAAGTCAGAGCACAAGCAAATCTTTGAGTACCTTCTGGGCAGAGTAGCTATAGTGGATACGATGGATACGGCAATTCGTCTTTCCAAAATAGCAGGAAGTAGTGTTCGCTTTGTTACGATGGACGGAGAAATTATCAATGCCAACGGTGCGATTACAGGAGGAAAATACAGGAATAAGACTGCGAATTTGTTGGAACGGCGTAGCGAAATTACAGCGTTAGAAAAGGAAATCGAAGATCTCCGCAAAAAGGTTTTGGATTATTCCGAAGAAAACCGTCAAATCGCGGATCGTATAGAGGAACTTCGCAATGCTATCTCCATCAGAGAAGAAGAAAAACGTGATGCAGAGCTTAGTGAAGCTTCTCTGAGCAGTACGATTCATGCGCTGAATGAGGCTATGGACAGCAGCATGTCAGACAGCAAGCGGTTTGAAAAGGAACTGGCGACCAATGATAAGGAAATTGGCGACGCTCATCGTATGGTTAAGGAACTTAATCAGCAGGCAGCAGACGCGGAGAAAGTGATCGGTGAGGCGGAAAATCAAGTAGAAGAAGCCATGAGCCGTTATGAAGAAAAGAAAGCGGTATTGGAAGAAGCCAGTGAAACAATTACGACTACGCGGATCAGCGTGCGGGACTGGGAAGGGAAAAAAAGCAGTATAGAAGCATTATTAGACCGTATTGTGGATGCAATAGGCGACTATACTTTCCAGATAGAAGAAAAATGCCGGCAGCAGCAAGCTTTAAACGAGGAACAGGATAGACTGGTTTTCGGCAGTGACGACGCGCGTGAAAATACAGAAGCGTTGATGGAAGAAAAGAAGGCGGCAGAGGCGTATATTCAGCAAGTAGCTGCAGAGCGTTCAGCTTTGTTAGACAAGATTTCTCAGATGTCAGCCCGTCATCAGGAAAGCACAGGCAAGCTGAATCGTTATAGAGATCAGAAATATCAGCTAGAGATTAAAGCAGCAAGAAATGACACACAGCTGGATACCCTGAAGGAACGGCTTTGGGAGGACTTTGAAATATCGTATATTCAGGCTCTGGATTTGCGCAGAGAAGACTTTGTTATGTCGACGTCAGTAAAAGAGAGCCGTGAAATCAGAAATAGGATTCGTGAGCTGGGAGATATTAACGTAGGCGCTATTAAGGAATACGAATCTGTAAGTCAACGTTACAGCTTTTTAACGGAACAGCGCAGAGATATCACAACTGCGATGGATGAACTGAGAGATATTATTGGCGAGATGGATCAGACCATACGGCGTCGCTTTAAAGATAATTTTGATCAGGTTGCGATAGCTTTCGAGGAAATTTTCCGCCAGCTGTTTGGCGGAGGACACGCGCGGCTTTCTATGGAGGATGAGGAAAATCCTCTGGAGTCGGGTATTGATATTGTTGCACAGCCGCCGGGTAAAAAATTACAGAATATTAACTTGATGAGCGGTGGAGAGAAAACCATGACTGCTATCGCTTTGATGTTTGCAGTGCTAAAAGTAAAACCGACTCCGTTTTGTATTTTGGATGAGGTAGAGGCTGCTTTGGATGATGCGAATATCGATCGATTCGCTAAGTATTTGCGAAACTTTGACAATATTCAGTTCACGCTTGTAACACACCAGAAGGCGACGATGGAGCATGCCGATGTGCTTTATGGAGTGACTATGCCGGAACAGGGTATTTCCAGAGTTTTGAGTCTACGGCTCGGAGATAATTTTGAACTGTAATACATATATACAGACAGAAAGGAAAAGGAATGGCATTATTTAAAGAAAAAAAAGGCTTTTTCGGCAGATTGTCTGAAAGAATTGGGGACGCCATTATGGGTCGCTCTGAAATTGATGAGGATCTTATGGATGAATTAGAGGAAATTCTGATCACATCTGATATCGGCATGGATACCACTATGAAGATTATGGAGGATCTCCGAAAAAGCGTTAAGGATAATTATATTTCCAATCCGGAAAATATCAGAGAAGAATTGGCCAAGGTTATTGCCGGACTTATGGACAAAGGAGAGCGGAACCAGCTTTGTGAAGACACGCCTCTTGTGATTTTGATGATCGGCATTAACGGCGGGGGTAAGACAACCTCTATCGCTAAGATCGGGCATAAGCTGCGCAGTGAGGGAAAGACGGTATTACTGGCAGCTGCAGATACTTTTCGTGCCGCGGCAGGAGAACAGTTGGAAATCTGGGGACAGCGGATTGGTGTTAATACAGTAAAGCATCAGGAAGGAGCAGACCCTTCGGCGGTAATCTTTGACGCGATTCAGTCAGCAAAGGCTAAGCATATGGATGTGCTGATCTGTGACACGGCGGGACGGCTGCAGACAAAGAAGAACCTGATGGCAGAGCTTGAAAAGATGAATAAGGTGATCAGCCGCGAATATCCGGAAGCAGCCAGAGAGACGTTGCTGGTTTTGGATGCGACCACTGGTAAAAACGCAATTTCTCAGGCAAAGGAATTCAATGAAGCAGCGGAAATTACCGGGGTTGTTTTGACAAAGCTTGACGGTACGGCAAAGGGAGGTATCGCTATTACAATTTCTGATGAATTTGATCTGCCGATCAAGTATATCGGCGTAGGCGAAGCTATGGAAGATCTGATGGAGTTCGATCCGTTAGAATTTGCAGGAGGGATTTTCAGTGAGTAAACCAATTGTAGCTGTGGTGGGACGTCCAAATGTAGGTAAATCCACTTTCTTTAATCGGATTGTAGGAAGACGGGTAGCTATTGTGGAGGACACGCCAGGCGTTACAAGAGATAGAATTTATGCGGAGGCGGAGTGGAATGGTATCCACTTTGCTATTATTGATACCGGCGGCATTGAACCTGCCAGTCAGGATATTATTTTGTCACAGATGAGAGAACAGGCGCAGATTGCCATGGATATGGCAGATGTGATTCTTTTTATGGTGGATGGAAAAGAAGGGTTGACTCATGCCGATCAGGAGGTAGCTACGATGCTGCGCCGTACCGGAAAAAAAGTCATCCTTATAGTAAATAAAATTGATAATCCAAGAAATTTACCTGTGGATTTTTATGATTTCTATGAGCTGGGTATTGGTGAGCCGGTTGCTATTTCGGCTGCCAATATGCTGAATTTCGGCGATGTACTGGATGAAATCGTAGAAAGCTTTCCGCAGGAAGCTCTGGAGGAGGATGAAGATGATATCAAGGTTGCTGTTATCGGCAAGCCGAACGTAGGTAAATCGTCTCTGATCAATTGTCTGATTGGTGAAAACAGAGTTATTGTATCGCCAATAGCCGGAACGACCAGAGATTCCATCGACACGCCGTTTGCATGGGACGGGGATCAATATACTCTGATCGATACAGCAGGTATTCGCCGGAAAAGCAAGGTGAACGAGGATATCGAGAGATACTCTGTGATTCGTGCAGTGGCGGCTATCGAACGCTGCGACGTGTGCCTTTTGATGATCGATGCAGAGGAAGGCGTTACAGAACAGGACAAAAAGATTGCAGGCGTTGCTCATGAAGCGGGGAAAGGCATCATTGTTGTAGTTAACAAATGGGATTTGATTAAAAAAGAGACGAATACCATGCGTGATTATACGAAAGTTATTCAGTCTGAACTGCAGTTCATGTCTTACGCGCCATGTGTATTTATTTCGGTAAAAGATCGGCAGAGAGTTCTGGACGTGATTCGACTTAGTAAGGTGGTTGCGGAAAAGAGAGCGATGCGAGTTCCAACCGGTCAGCTGAACAGTTTGGTTACTGACGCGACCATGATGAAGCAGCCGCCGTCAGATAAGGGAAAGCGGCTGAAGATTTATTATGTAACACAGGTAGGCGTGAAGCCGCCGTTATTTTCTTTCCAGATTAACAAGCGGGATCTGATGCATTTTTCCTATGCCAGATATTTGGAAAATAAAATACGCGACAGCTACGGCTTCGAGGGCACTTCAATTAAATTTGTATTCCGCGAAAAGGGCGAAAAGGAGGAGTAAGCATGGCTGGGATTTTTGAAGTATCTTCCGTGACAGCCATGGTACTCTCTATCGTGATCGCCTATTTCCTGGGAAATATTTCCCCGTCCACACTGCTTGCAAGAGCCGCAGGTAAGGACATCAAAAAAGAGGGAAGCGGCAATGCCGGCACTACCAATGCGCTGCGGGTGCTTGGGAAAAAAGCGGCAGTGATTACATTGGTTATCGATATCGGGAAAGGCTTTCTGGCGGTAAAGGTTGGATTTTTGCTTGCCGGTCCTATGGCTGCGATGTATTGCGCGCTGGCTGCTTTTATTGGTCATATTTGGCCGGTCTTGTTTCGATTTAAAGGAGGAAAAGGCGTCGCGGTAGCCTTCGGCGCGATTCTGGGCGTCAACTGGCAGCTGGCGTTGCTGGCGCTTGCCATCGTGGCTGTCACGGTATTGCTGACCAGAATGGTTTCTATGGGTTCTGTAATCGCGGCGATTTCTTTTCCGGTTCTTGCATGGCGGATGGAACGCGAATTTTTCTGGATTGGGTGCGTCATGGCGTTAATTATGTTGTATGCACATAGAAGCAATATCGGACGCATTTTCCGAGGTGAGGAAAACAAGCTGAGTTTTAAAAAGAAATAGAAAGGTGACATATATGATGAAAACAATCGGCGTAATCGGCGCTGGCAGCTGGGGTACAGCCCTTGCATTGACATTGAGCAATAAAGGACATCAGGTTAAAATGTGTGATGTCAATTCCGAGCATGTAAAGGAAATGCAGGAAAACCGGGAAAATGTTAGATATTTGCCGGGGATTAAATTTGGCGATCATCTGCAGATTGTCAGCACCGCGCAGGAAGCGCTTTCTGGGGCGGAGGTCGCTTTGTTTTCCACGCCCGCGCAGCATTTTAGAAGCGCTTTTGAGAATGCGATTCCGTTTCTTGAGGATGACATGGTTGTCGTCAACGTGGCAAAGGGAATCGAACAGGGAACTCTGATGCGTATGAGCGAAATCGCATATCTTCTGAAACCGGATGTAAAGTATGTGGTGCTTTCCGGTCCGTCCCATGCGGAGGAAGTAGGCAGGGCGCTGCCGACAACAGTTGCGGTGGCTTCCAAGGATATGGCGCTGGCAGAGTACATACAGGATATTTTCATGACAGAGCGTTTCAGAGTGTACACCAATGATGACGTCTGTGGTGTGGAATTGGGTGGCTCTCTGAAAAATATCATCGCCCTGGGCGCTGGTATCTCCGATGGAATTGGTTTTGGCGACAATGCGAAAGCGGCGCTAATGACCCGCGGCGTTACAGAAATGTGCCGTCTCGGCGCGAAGCTGGGGGCGGATGTGGCTACCTTCTCTGGACTTACCGGTATCGGAGATCTGATTGTGACCTGCACCAGTATGCATTCCAGAAATCGCCGCTGCGGCATTATGATCGGTGAAGGCGTCAAACCAAGCGAAGCCGTTGAAAAGGTAGGCATGGTTGTGGAAGGTATGTTTACGGCGGAAGCGGCGTATCAGCTTGCACAGAAGGTTGGCGTAGAGATGCCGATTACAGAGTGCATTTACAATTGTATCAACGAGAAAATTACAGCTCGTGAGGCGGTGGAACTGCTCATGGGCAGAGATCGAAAGAACGAAAAACATATCGACTGATGGAATCAGCCGGGAGAGCAATCTTCCGGCTGTGTTTGTCTGGTGGGAAAGTGTTTGCCTGGAAGAAAAACATTTCAATTCTTTTATTTATGATAAACGAAAAATATTTATCGATAAACATTAAAAATATATTGATAAATATAAAAACTTGTGGTATGATAGTCTCATAAACGAAGCTGGCCAGCTTTTAGGATTCTATACAGAAAGATATGAGGAGAATTGGAATGGAAAAAATGAATAAAGCTGCTATGGCGGCAACAAAGATTGCGGAATTACTGCACTGGATTGGCGGAGCTACTATGCTAGGGCTGTTTATTTGCTCTTTTGCAGCGCCAGACTGGTTGTTAGAGGCTCTGGGCAGCGCCATTAGAGGCGGCGATGGTACGCTGAAAGTTTATAGCTTTGAAATTAGCGGAACCGATTCGTCTGGAACCGTTATGATGTCCGCTGTCACCATGTTCGCCATTGCGGGCGCACTGCTCTTACCGCTGATGGCTATGGTATTTCGCAACGTGTATCTGATTATCAAAAAATCGAAAAACAGCACGCCGTTTCAAAAGGACAATGTGCGCATGGTGAAAGAAATCGGTATCTTTTATGTATCAATGCCGCTGGTTGGGCTAACGCTTTCCTACATTGCAAAGCTTGTAATCGGTGTGGATCTGGTGGAAACCGGTGCGGATTTAGACGGTTTTATGACTGGTCTTGTGGTGCTTTGTCTGACCCAGGTTTTTTCCAGAGGACTGAAACTGGAAGAAGACGTAGACGGATTGTTATAGGAGGAGCGCTATGGGAAAAATCATATTGCGGCTTGACCGCATGATGGTAGAACGAAAAATCTCCCTCAATGAACTGGCGGAGAAGGTGGGGATTTCCAATGTAAACTTATCGAAGATTAAAAACAACAAGGTTACAGCGATACGGTTTTCCACCCTGAGCGCTATTTGCGAAGTATTGAACTGTCAGCCGGGAGATATTCTGGAGTATGAAAAAGAAGTATAAGTAAACGGAAAGGGAAATGTCAAATGAAGTTACAAGTACTGGTAGATAACAATACGTACATCGATGCTTATTATCTTGGGGAACCGGCCGCCAGCTTTTATATCGAAGAAGACGGCAAGCGCATTTTGCTGGATACCGGTTATTCGGATATTCTGCTTGGAAACGCGAAGAAAATGGATATTGATCTGTCGAAACTGACCCATATTGTTTTTTCACACGGTCATAACGATCATACCAGGGGATTTTCCTTTCTGAAAGAAAAGATAGATTTATCACAGGTGTCGCTGATTGCCCACCCGGACTGTTTTCTGCCGAGGGAGGATGATACCGATGTGTTCGGCGCGCCGTTTTCTGCGGAGGAAGCGGCGCAAATCGTAAACTATGCGCCGTTCCGCATGCCGGTGTATCTGACGGAAAAACTGGTTTTTTTGGGCGAAATTCCGAGACGGAATGATTTTGAGGCAAAAGAGCCCATTGGCAGACGGCTGAAAGACGGTCTTTGGGAAGATGATTTCGTCATGGATGATTCCGCCCTGGTATACCAGGGAAAAGACGGACTCTTTATTATCAGCGGCTGTTCTCACAGTGGAATCTGCAACATCATCGAATACGCAAAGGAGGTATGCGAGGATACCCGTATTGCCAGCGTCATCGGCGGATTTCATCTGTTTGAACCAGGGCGGCAGCTATCTGAAACCATCCGGTATTTGAAAGAGTGTGGTATCGAGAAGCTTTACCCGTGTCACTGTGTGTCCCTTGCGGCAAAGGCGGCAATGCTGGCGGAACTGCCGGTTACTGAGGTTGGCGTAGGATTGAGACTGGAGATCCAATAGGGCGTGTTTGATAGGAGGTAACGATGTATCTTTTTGATGGGAACGCGAGAAATCGAAGCCTTGCACAGCTGTTTGCTGGCTGGGATGAGACTATGATTTGGTCCTGCCTGCAGGGCGTCATGGGCGAGATTTATACAGATGACGCAGTACATCCGAAATCGGCGGCTGCAGCGCTGGGCGACTTCTGCTTTTTAGCGGGAGCGCCTTCTCTTGATTTTTTGACATCCTTCGCAAAGGGTGTCTGTCACGACTTCTGCATCATGGTTCCGGCAAACGACGCGCTGGGTGATTTGATAGAGGACTTTTTCGGAGAACAGGCGAAGAAGTTTACTCGCTATGCCACCAAAAAGGTCGCCAGCTTTGATCTGGCAAGACTTTGCCAATTGGCTTCTGCGGTGCCTGCAGGATTGACCCTTGCACCGATCGACGAAGAAATTTTTGATAGGGCAAAATCCATGGAATGGAGCCGGGATTTGGTGTCACAGTATGAGGATTACGAATCATACCGGGAGAAGGGCGTTGGAACAGCCCTTTTACATCAGGGGGAACTTATCTGCGGCGCGTCCTCTTACAGCGTCTACAACGGCGGCATTGAGATTGAAATCGACACCAGAACCGACTGGCGCAGAAAGGGGCTTGCTCGCGTATGCGGTGCGGCGCTGATCTGCAAATGTTTGGAACAGAACCTCTATCCCAGTTGGGACGCCTATAACAAGGCGTCTCTGGCGCTGGCGCAGCAGCTGGGTTACGTGTTTGATCACAGTTATATCGCTTATGAAGTGAGAAAGTAGAGGGAGCAAATGGAACAGATGGACGAAAAACGGCTGGCGGCCTTTAAGAAAATGCTGACCTTTGTACAGCAGGAATATGACAAAACGAACGAAAAGATGGCAGCGCTGAAAGCCGATGGAAAAGAAAAGTCTGCTACTTACCGGCAGCTCATGGGGAATAAGCTGACGTATCAGAATTTGCTTGCGATGTACAGGCTGTATGATCTTTTATAAGGAGAGAAAATGTTTTACGTCGTTTTAGGACTTGTGACTATATTGGTAGGATTCTGCGCGTATCGGTATTTACAGCAGATTTTTACCTGTTTGCATTTAGATCTGCAAGAAAGTAAAGTGCGAGCATTTCACTGGCTGCTGACTTTGGTGTCGGCAGGCATCTGTACAAATCCAATGCACGTACTGGCGCTAGCTATCCTCTATACGCTTCTGTTCGCTTCTGTTCGCTGGAATATTGCATTTATTGTTCTGGATTTTGCGGTCCATATGGCGCAGGTGGAAAGAGCGTGATGAAAAGATTGTAAATTTGCAGCGAAAATGTTGTCTGCTTCCCGTGGCTATGGCGATTCTTTTGATTGGCTTCGGTGCGGTGAATATGGACCGAATTCATGAAACCGTGTATGAAATAACGTCGGAAAAACGCATTGGAACCTATGAAATTGCATTGGTTACGGATACTCATTACGGTACAGTGCAGGACACAAAACTTTTAGAAAAAGAGATGGCGGCGCTCAGTGCGCGCAGACCGGATGTACTCATACTGGGCGGTGATATCGTCGAGGAGGGTACGAGCCGGGCACAGATGGAGGATGTATTTCGCATTTTCGGCAATGTCGATACTAAATACGTCGTTTACTATGTTTATGGAAACCACGATCTGCAGAATTATACAGAGAAAAAGGCTTACAGCAGACAAGACCTGGAACAGGTTTTGGCGGAAAATGAGATTATACTGCTGGCAGATTCTTTTATGAAAATTGACGACACGTTGGTTTTGGTTGGCAGGGATGACGCCGGTTATGGGCTGCCCGGCGAACGAAATTCGATGGAAGCGATTCTGCAGGGTGTAAGCCGTGAACAGTATATCATAGTAGCGGATCATCAACCCGTTGATGTGGGGGAATGTGCTTCTGCAGGCGTGGATTTGATGCTTTCCGGTCATACCCATGCGGGGCAGATCTGGCCGCTCGGGTTATTGCTGCAGGCAAGCGGCAGCTATAACTACGGATTATATGATGGTGAAACGTGCAAAGTAATCGTCTCCTCTGGCTTTACAGGCTGGGGCTATCCGGTGCGGACGGAAGGAAAGTGCGAATATGTGTTGATTAGGCTCAAAGGAGAAAAAGTAGGAAAAAATTAACTGTTTTTTCCATTGACACAGATCATTTCATTGTCTATAATGTATATTAACTTAATCACATGAACGCTTTTCTTACCCCCGGGTAAGGATATGACAGCATGCCGGTTTTGTCCCGCTAGGGCCACTTTCGTGGAGGGGCAGATCAGGGATGCTTTCTTTTTTGAAACAGGAGGTACAAGTAATGGATCACAAACAACAGCCGTTTTCAGCCCGCGAAGTCTTTGAGGCGTATGATCGGATTCGCGATTACGTTTATTTAACACCTTTAGAGCCGTCTATTTACCTTGGCAAAGAAACCGGCAGGCAGTATTATTTTAAGCTGGAATGCAATCAAACGGTAAAGAGCTTCAAAATCAGAGGGGCGCTGAGCAAGATGACAACGCTGACAGAAGAAGAACGGAAGATAGGCGTAGCAACGATTTCTTCCGGGAATCACGGCGCCTCTGTCAGCTATGGCGCAAAGCTTTTGGGTATCGAAAATGCAAAGATTATCGTGCCTGAGACTACGCCCCAGGCGAAGATAGACAAGATTCAGTTTTATGGGGCCGATGCGCTTTTGATGGGGAGAAACTATGATGAGGCTCATGCTTTGGGCATGTCATATATTCAGGAAAATGGTTTGACCTACATTGACGCATATTACGATGATCCTAAGATTTATGGCGGGCAAGGAACAATTGCCGTGGAAATTCTCAAACAAAATCCGTCTGTCGATACCATCGTCGTTCCTATCGGAGGCGGTGGTCTGATCACAGGCATTGCTGTCGCGGCAAAGGCAATCAAGCCAGAGATTCGTATCATCGGCGTGCAGACAGAGGCCTGTCCGGCTATGATCAAATCCTTTTCCGACCATGTGTTTTACGAAGAATATCCGGTAACCGGCGATACGATTTGCGACGCGTTGGTTGGCGGAGTTGGAAAACTCGCTTATGAGATTCTGGAAGACTATGTAGATGATTTCATTCAGGTAAAAGAACGGTCTATACGTAAGGCGGTAAAACACATGATAAAAGAGGAAAAGTATATCGTAGAAGGCGCCAGCGCGGCTGCTGTGGCCGCTGTGATGGATGAGGCAGAAAGAATCGGCGGCAAAAATATTGCTCTGATTATGAGCGGCGGTAATATTGATGGTAATTTGATGGTGGAGCTGTTGAAAGAAAAATTGTAACAAGTAGTCATTTGTGGTATGATAAATATATTCTGAAGAAAAAGAGGTGTACGCTATGGACATAAAGTTAAAGGAAAAGATGATTGAGGTTGTAGAACAGAACATGGAGGAATTGACTTCCATCAGAACCTATCTGTATGAAAATCCGGAGATTGGCGGTGAAGAAGAAAAGGCAAGCGCGCTGCTGACAAAAACCATGGAGGAGCACGGCTTTGATGTAACCCGGAATATTTTAGACATACCATATAGCTTTCAGGCTGTCTATGACAGCGGAAGACCGGGCCCTTCCATCGGATTGACCTGCGAATATGACGCGCTTCCGACAATGGGTCACGGCTGCGGCCATAATATCATAGCGACAGCGCCAATGGGAGCAGCATTTGCGTTACAGGAGGCAGTGAAGGAAACTGGTGGTAAGGTGATTTTGTTTGGCACACCAGCGGAGGAATGTTTTGTTACAAAGGCGCCTATGGCGGAAAACGGAGTTTTTGATCAGGTGGATGTGGCAATGACGATTCATCCGAGTCCGGTTAACATGTCCAGTGGAAAGACAACAGCTTTGGACGCATGGCAGGTTGAGTTCTACGGTAAGGCTTCCCATGCGGGCGCAGCACCGGAGGACGGCATCAATGCACTGGATGCGGCAGTTCATTTTTACAGTCTGATTGGATTTGAGAAGCAGTATTTGAAGAATACCAATATTTACGGTGTATTTGTAGATGGCGGTGAGAAGTGCAGCATGATCCCTGCTCACGCGTCTGTCAAATATCTGGTAAGAGCAAGCTCTATGAAGGATATTCGAAAAATACGCGATTTGTTTGAACGGTGCGCACAGGCTGCATGCGCGGCAGTAGGCACAACCTATAAAATTTGGAACAATGAGCCCGGAAATAAGGATATGGTTACCAATAGAACGCTGGCGGATATCTTTGATAAGCACTATATGGCTATAGGGGGCGGTGAGATGCCTCATATTGACAGTACAGGTTCTACGGATATGGGAGATGTCAGTCAGGTCGTACCGGCGATTCATCCATGGATTGGTCTAGGCTGTCCGGATTTGCAGTTGCATACCAATGAGTTTGCTGATGTGACTGTTACGGAAGCAGGGGACAGGGCGATTCGTTTGGGAGCGGAGGCTTTGGCACTGACAGGATTGGAAATCCTCTGTGATCCAGAGCTTTTAGCTGTTATTAAAGCAGAGTTTGACGAAAGTATGAAGAATAATTGAGTAGAAAGAGAGACAAAATCAGGTTCATGCAAGAGAAAACATTTCACATTACAACCTTTGGCTGCCAGATGAACGAGCACGATTCCGAAGTCATGGCAGGTATGCTTTTAGAAAAAGGCTTTACACCGGTGAAGGAGCGGAAAGACGCTGACGTTGCCATTATCAATACCTGCAGTGTGCGGGATAATGCGGATAAGCGGTTTTTCGGCACATTGGGACAGCTGAAACACAGAAAAAAGGACGATCCAAATTTCCTGGTCTGTGTCTGCGGCTGTATGATGCAGCAGCAGCATGTGATTGACACAATTAAGGCAAAATATCCGTGGGTGGATATCATCTTCGGAACCCACAATATTCATCAGTTTCCGCAGCTGATTGACAATGCCCTCCAGGAGAAAAAGAAGCAGGTGGAAATCTGGCCAGACGGCGGCGAGATCGTAGAAGGACTGCCAGCGAAGCGGCTTTACGAAAGCAAGGCGCTGGTCAACATCATGTTTGGCTGCAACAATTTCTGCACTTACTGCATCGTGCCGTATACCAGGGGCAGAGAGCGGAGCAGAAAGCCTTCGGAAATTCTCCGTGAAGTTAGGGAGCTTGCAGCTGACGGCGTTAAGGAAATCATGCTGCTGGGTCAGAACGTTAATTCCTATCGCGGCGAGGACGGTGTGGATTTTGCCGATTTGCTGTACATGCTCAATGAGATTGAGGGACTGGAGCGGATTCGCTTTATGACTTCCCATCCGAAAGATTTGTCCGACAAACTGATTCAGGCATTTGTGGACTGTGACAAACTTTGTAAAAATATTCATTTGCCGGTACAGTCAGGCAGTAGCCGGATTCTCAAAGCGATGAACCGCCGCTATGATAAAGATAAGTATCTGGCTCTTGTGGAAAAGTTAAAAGCTGCTGTGCCGGGTATTACTATGTCCACGGACATCATCGTCGGTTTTCCGGGCGAAACGGAGGAGGATTTTGAGGAAACGCTGGATTTAGTACGTCAGGTTCGCTATGATTCAGCCTTTACATTCCTGTATTCCATCAGAAAAGGTACGCCGGCAGAAAAATACGAGGAGCAGATACCGGAAGAAGTGAAGCACGCGCGGTTTAATCGGCTGGTAGAACTGGTGAACAGCATCAGCGCGGAAAAGAACGCCGCCTATGTGGGAACGGTGCAGAAGGTATTGGTAGAAGGACCTGCGAAAACCGGCAGCAAAACCTTTGCGGGCAGAACAGACGGATTTAAACTGGTCAACTTCCCAGGCGATCAGAGCCTGACAGGGCAGATGGTCAGCGTAAAAATTACAAAGAGCAATACCTTCAGTCTGGAAGGAGAGGTTCTATGAACCCGAAATTGAGAAATCTTTCTGCCGTGATTGCGGATTTTGTGCCCGGCTACGAGCAGGAGGAATGGGATCAGGCGGTGATGCTGAAATTTCTGCAGGAAAATGATAACTGTCTGACGCGAGAGAATCTGATCGCCCATTTTACGGCTTCTTCGTGGATTGTGAATCGCGATTTTGGCGCCCATTGCGATAAAGGTGACGATAAAATTCTTATGGTCTATCATAATCTTTACGATTCCTGGTCGTGGACAGGCGGTCACGCCGATGGAGAACCAGATTTGGCAGCGGTAGCGCTGCGGGAGGCAAAGGAAGAAACCGGCGTGATGAACATTGATTTTCTGCGCAGAGAGCCGATTTCTTTGGAGATTATCACCGTAGACGGTCACAGAAAGCGGGGCGTTTATGTACCGTCCCATCTGCATTTCAATTTGACTTATCTTCTGCAGGCGGATGAAGCACAGAAATTGACAGCAAAGCCTGACGAAAACAGCGGCGTTAAGTGGATTCCTGCGAATCAGCTGGCGGCGTATGTCAGCGAGCCGTGGATGATGAACTGGGTGTATGAGAAGCTGATGGGGAGAGTGTAAGCCTGTCACATTTTTTGAAAGTTGTGCAGATGTTTGTAGAACAGAGAGATTTGCATAACGCTAGAGGTCGCGGGTTGTGCAAAATGTCTTTTTATTCACAGCGGTGCACAACTTTTGGCGATTGCAACTCGAATTATATAAGCGTTGATGGTCAAATGGTAAAATAAACCACAAAAGTTGTGCAAAATAGGCGAAAGCGTATATAATTGCACAACTTTTTGTTGCTTTTATGATCGTAAGAACAGGGGAGTTGTGCATAGCCTATCTTAACCATGCTATTTAGCACAACTTTAGGGATGGTTGGTTGTGCAAATGATAGAAATCTTGCGATTGATGCACAACATACGTCGATCTCAATAGACAACCAAGCCCAGCAGTTGCAGCCACCGCGGAACTGCGCTATCTTCCTATTGACAGCCTGCTTTGGATAGACTATAATAAATAGAAAGAACATAGTGATAAATATTGGTTTACGATGAGTTGTAATATGGAATCAGGTGAGAGTCCTGAACAGTCCTGCTGCCGTAATGACAGAGTTTTTTGTGCGAGATTGCGAATCAGTCACTGAGAAATCAGTTTTCTTGGGAAGGCTGCACAGAAGAACAGAGACGTCAGAGTCGGAAAACGTCCCAATATTTGACCGTAAAAGTCACAGGATATGAGTTTTAGGTTAATATTGAGGTGTATTTCTGTATACCTGCAAATATGATATTGAGCCCGAATCCTGTGGATTCGGGTTTTTGTGTGCCGCCTGAAGCTGTGCGGCAAAAGAAAGATCGTGAGAACGGGATGGAAAAATATACAGTAAAAAACGGCAAGGCGCTGCGTTACGGTTTTACCACGGGAAGCTGTGCGGCAGCGGCGGCAGCGGCGGCAGCACGGATGCTGCTGACAGATACTGCGGTAACTGACGCAGTGATTACACTGCCCGGCGGAGAGCAGGCTGCCTTTGCCATCGGACAAATCGATAGAAGCAAATCCTCTGTCAGTTGCTGCGTTATCAAAGACGGGGGAGACGACCCTGACGCGACCCACGGCGCGGAGATTTTCGCTGAGGTCAAAAAGACGGGCGAGCCTGGCATCCGCATTGGCGGCGGCGAGGGCGTCGGCGTGGTGACGGCAAAGGGACTGCAGATTGCGGTAGGCGAGGCGGCGATCAATCCGGTGCCGCGGCGCATGATCAGAGAAAATCTACAGCGGATTGCAGGGGAGAACAGCTTTGACCTGGAGCAGGAAGGGCTGGAAGTGGTGATTTCTGTACCGGGCGGTGCGGAGATCGCAAAGAAGACCTATAACCCGAGACTGGGAATTGTAGGCGGCATTTCCATCCTTGGTACCACCGGCATTGTGGATCCTATGAGCGAGAAGGCGCTTGTGGACACGATCAAAGCAGTGATAGACAAGCAGTATGCTGAGAATCCGGAGCGGATTCTCATTGCCCCCGGCAATTACGGCAGAGACTTTTGCAGGGAATACCTGCATCTTGATATTGAGCGGGCGGTGCTTGTGTCCAACTATATCGGCGAGGCGCTGGACTACATCAAATACAAGGGATTTGAGCAGATTTTGCTGGTGGGACATACCGGTAAGCTGATCAAGCTTGCCGCAGGCGTCATGAATACCCATTCCGCCTATGCGGACGCCAGAATGGAAGTCATCGGCGTGCACAGCGCGATCTGCGGCGCGGATCAGGACACGGTGCGCTGTATCATGGAATGCGTTACCACAGATCAGGCCTTTGATTTGCTGAAAGAAAGACCCTATTATGCGGCAGTCAAAGACGCGATTTTAGAAAAAGTATTGTATCACCTTAAGTTTCGGCTGAAAGAGGCGGCAGATATCGAAGTCGTCCTGTTTACCGGCGATCGAAACCATGTGATGAAAAGCGCCGGCGCGGACCGGCTCATAGAAGCCATACGAAAGGATGAAAGAAAAGGATGAGAGGAAAATTTTATGCAGTCGGCGTAGGACCGGGAGATCCGGAGCTGCTCACCGTAAAGGCGATTCGCATCATGGAGGAAAGCGACGTCATCGCACTGCCCAAAAGCGGCGCGTCGGAAAACATCGCCTTAAAAATTACCAGAAACTATATCAAGGGAAAAGTCCTGTTAGAATGCGACATGCCTATGATTAAGGATCAAGAAGAACTGAATCGCTATCACGACCGGTCGGCAGCGGAAATCGCGGCGCTTCTGGATGAGGGGAAAACGGTGGCGTTTCTGACCTTGGGCGATCCGTCCATTTACAGCACGGTGATGTATGTGCACCGCAGATTGACCCGGATGGGCTATGATACGGCAATCGTGCCGGGGATTCCGTCTTTTTGTGGGGCGGCGGCAAGCCTGAATACATCCCTTTGCGAACGGGATGAAATGCTGCATGTGATACCGGCGACCTATAAAGGCGACCAGGCGGGGCAGCTTGCTGGTACCAGAGTTTTGATGAAGTCGGGTAAGACAATTATGAAGCTGAAAGAACAGCTGGCAGCGCAGAGCGCCATGATGGTGGAGTGCGCCACGATGGAAAATGAAAAAGTCTATCATGACTTAAACCAGTTAGAAGAACAATCCAGCTATTTTTCACTGATTGTGATTCCCTCAGAAGACAGACAGAAGGAGAAGTAAACTATGATCTATTTTATCGGAGCAGGCCCCGGCGCTGCGGATCTGATTACAGTAAGAGGCGTGGAACTTTTGAAACAGGCAGATGTGATCATTTATGCCGGCTCGCTGGTAAATCCGGCGCTTTTGGACTATGCGAAAGAAGGCTGCAAAGTCTATGACAGCGCTAAGATGACGCTGGAAGAAGTCATCGCGGTGATGAAAGAAAATAAAGGGAAAGAAGTGGTGCGCCTGCATACAGGCGATCCTTGTATCTACGGCGCGATCCGGGAGCAGATGGATATTCTGGACAGAGAGGCCATGGAATACGTTTCCGTACCGGGTGTCAGCTCCTTTATCGGGGCGGCGGCGGCGCTCAATGCGGAATACACGCTGCCGGGCGTCAGCCAGACGGTGATTCTCACCAGAATGGCAGGCAGAACGCCGGTGCCGGAAAAAGAAGAAATTTCCAAGCTGGCTTCCCACGGCGCGACAATGGTTGTCTTTTTGACTTCCACCATGCTAGCGGAGCTTTCACAGCGGCTCATAGAAGGCGGTTACGCGCCGGATAGTCCGGCAGCCATCGTCTACAAGGCAACCTGGCCTGATGAAAAGGTAATCCGCACTACAGTGGCGGAGATCGCCAAAGCGGCGGAGGAAAACGGCGTGAACAAAATGGCGCTGATTATGGTAGGCGGATTTTTAGGCAGCGAGTACGAGCGTTCCAAGCTGTATGACCCGACCTTTACCCATCTATTCAGAGAGGCGAGCAAATAAATGAAAACCATCAGTATTTTATCGTTTACGGAAAGAGGCAAGCTGCTGGCGGAAAAATTGTCCGCCGCGCTGAATAAGAATCATACGACAGAAGTCTTTGATCGCCGGACTGACGCAAAAGCATATCTTTCGGAACATTTCGCGGAAAAGGATGTATTTGTCTTTATCTGTGCGGCAGGAATTGCCGTTCGGCTCATCGCGCCATTGATTCGCGGAAAGGATGTGGACCCGGCAGTCGTCGTCATGGATGAATTCGGGCGGTATGCCATTCCCATTCTCAGCGGACATCTGGGCGGCGCCAACGAAGCGGCGGCGGAGATTGCAGAACTGACTGGCGCCCAGGTGATTTTGACCACGGCCACAGACATCAATGGAAAGTTCGCAGTAGACGTCTGGAGCAAATATGCTGGCTGCAAGATTATGGATGTCAGCGGCATCAAGACCGTTTCTTCCGCAGTGCTTGCCGGCGAAAAAATTGGTATCCACAGCGGATTTCCCTTTGAAGGAAACATGCCGAAAGAACTGACCCTGGACGAAGCGGAAATCGGCATCTGCGTTTCTCTCGCAGGAAATCAGAAACCGTTCCCGACGACCTTTAACGTAGTGCCAAGGATTGTGACCGTAGGCGTAGGCTGCCGCAAGGGCGTCGGCAGCGAGCAGTTTGAGAAATTTCTTCTGAAAAACCTGGAAGAAAATAACATTGCAATTGAGGCAGTGGAGCAGATTGCTTCGATCGATCTGAAAAAATTCGAAACGTGTATTCTCGCGTTTTGTCATAAATACAAAATTCCTTTTGTGACCTACACGGCGGAAGAACTTGCGGCGGTGCAGGGCGATTTTTCCGGCTCTGACCTGGTGAAATCCGTGGCGGGTGTGGATAACGTCTGTGAGCGCAGCGCTGTGCTGGGAAGCAAAGGCGGAAGAAGAATTTTATCAAAGACCAGCGGCGGCGGCTGTACCTGCGCGCTGGCAATGAAAGATTGGAAGTGTAAGTTTTGAATATCGTCATGTCCTATATCGACTACAGCATGGCAAGCTTGTCTGAGCGGGAAGTTTTCTCCTGCACCAAAACCCAGACAGAAACCATTTACGAAAAATTGAAAGAAATCCCGGGCGTGCTGGGCAGCGTGCTGATCGCCACCTGCAACAGAACAGAGCTCTATCTCTCTCTGGAGGAAGGCGAAGCGGTCAATCCGTTTCAGGCCCTTTGTGAAATCATCGGCGCAGACTACCATGCTTATGCCCATATGAACAAGACCATTGCAGGCGATGAGGCCATTATTCATCTCTGTAAAGTAGCCTCCGGTGCGGAATCACAGATCTGGGGAGACGATCAGATTGTAACCCAGGTGGACGACGCTCTGAAAGCGGCGCAGCACGCAAAGGCGACCGACAGCATTCTCAACGTGGTGTTTCGGACGGGCGTCAGCGCGGGGAAAAAAGTGAAGACTCTGGTAGACTTTAAGGTGGATGATAATTCTACTGCGGCAAGAGCCGTGCGTCTGCTGAAAACCAATCCTGCCATCAGGAAAGTGCTGGTGGTGGGAAACGGTATGATCGGTCGTCTGGTGACAGAACTTTTGGTGAAAGAGGGCATCGAAGCGACCATGACCCTGCGGCAGTATCGGCACGGTGAAAACATTGTACCGCCGGGTGCGAAGACGGTAAATTATAGTGATCGCTATGAAGCAATCAGTCAGAGCGACGCGGTGGTCAGCGCAACCTTAAGTCCGCATTACACGGTATATTACGAGGAAGTCGCGGCGCTTTCCCGGGTGCCGGAGGTCTTTATCGATCTGGCTGTGCCGCGGGATATCGATCCCCATGTAGCGGCGCTGGAAAACGTTCGATATTACGATATCGACACCCTGGGCAGAGACGAACGGGATGCCCGGCAGGAAGCCCAGATGAAAGAAATAGAAAAAATCATTGAAAAATACATAGTTGACTTTCACAAATGGTACAGTTTCCGGGAAAGTCACAGGGAGAAAGAGGCAATCTAAATGAAAATATACGTAGTCGGCATCGGGCCGGGAAACAGCGATTTTATGACGCCGATGGCAAGAGCCGCCATTGAGGAAAGCGACGTAATTGTAGGGTACACCTTGTATGTGGATCTTGTAAAAGATTTGACAGCAGGCAAAGAAGTCAAATCCACCGCGATGAAGCAGGAGGTGGATCGGTGCCGAATGGCGCTGGAATCCGCCCTGGAAGGAAAAACAGTCGCTTTTGTGTGCAGCGGCGACGCGGGGGTTTATGGCATGGCAGGCGTCATGGCGGAAGTGGCGGAAGAACATCCAGAAGTGGAAATTGTAACCGTACCGGGTATTACGGCAGCCTGCAGCGGAGCAGCAGTTTTGGGCGCGCCGCTGATTCATGACTTTGCGGTGATTTCTCTGTCGGATCTTCTGACCCCGTGGGAAAAGATTGAAAAGCGGCTGAAACTTGCGGCAGAGGCGGATTTTGTCGTTTGCCTGTACAATCCAAAGAGCAAGAAACGGCATGACTATATCGACAAGGCCGCCGATCTCATGAGCGCTTTTAAGGCATGGGACACGCCGTGCGGTTATGTGAAAAATATCGGCAGGGAGGGTGAAACAGCAGTGGTCTGCACCCTGGCTGATTTGAAAGAAAACGACGACATCGATATGTTTACTACCGTATTTGTGGGAAACAGTCAGACTAAAGTCATCAACGGAAAGCTGGTAACGCCGCGTGGATACAAAGGGGTATAACAATCAAAAAATCCTGGTCTTCGCAGGCACCAGTGAAGGACGCCGTCTGGCGGAAGCCTTTGCAGAGCGGAAGTGGCAGCGCCTGGCAGACTTTTGCGTCGCCACCGAATACGGCACAGAAATGCTGCGGGATCTAAACGACTTGTCGATCATCGAAGGCCGGCAGACGGCGGAAAAGATGAGAAAGATGCTCCATGGCGGCGTTTATGGCATGGTCATCGACGCGACCCACCCTTATGCCACAGTGGTCACAGAAAATATCCGAAGCGCCTGTACGGCGGAAAACGTGCCGTATCTGCGGCTTCTTCGGAGCACGGACAGTCTTCCCCAAGGGGTGATTACGGTTTCTTCTGCCAAAGAGGCAGCGGCGCTTGTGCACCAGCGGGAGGATAAAGTCCTTTTGACCACCGGCGCCAAAGAACTGTTTCAGTATAGCGGCGTTCGGGATATCGCAGACCGCATCGTAGCTAGAGTGCTGCCGTCGGCAGCGTCCATTGAGGCGTGCCTTGCGGCAGGGATTGCATCGAAACACATTGTTGCCATGCAGGGTCCTTTTACAAAGGAAATGAATCTGGCGACCATGAAGCAGTACGGCTGCACCTGTCTTGTTACCAAACATACAGGAAAGCCCGGCGGTTTTGATGATAAACTGGCGGTACTGGAAGCCGGCTATACGGTCATCGTCATCGAAAAACCTGCTGAAGAAACCGGTGTATCCTTTGAAACGGTCATGAGAAAGGCGGAACGCTTTTATGAACAATAGATATTTTCCAATGTTTATACCATCTGCGGGAAAGACCGCGTTGGTGGCAGGCGGCGGTAAGATTGCCAGCCGCAGAGTGGAGAGCCTGCTGCAGTTTGACTTTACCATCGTGGTGGTAAGTCCCGCGGTCAATCAGCAGCTAAAGCTGCTGGCGGAGGCAGGCAGGGTGCAGTGGATTCGCGACACCTATCGCAGCTCGTATCTTGCGGACGCGGATCTGGCGACAGCGTGTACCGATGACCGGGCGGTAAACCGGCAAATCGGTGCAGATGCAAGAGCGCGGAACATTCCGGTCAGCGTCTGTGACTGCAAAGAAGAATGCACCTTCTATTTTCCAGCTGTGGCAGCCAGTGACGAAGTGACCTGCGGCATTGTGGGTACTGGCAGGGATCACCGGATTACAAAGAGAGCCGCGGCGGCGATTCGCGAACTGATAACAAGAAAGGCGTACTGATGAAAGTAATTGTAGGAAGCAGGGAAAGTAAACTGGCTGTGATTCAGTCGGAGATGGTGATTGACGCCATTAAAAAATATGACGATACCATAGAAGTCAGCCTGTTGACCATGAAAACCACAGGCGACATGATTTTAGATAAAACCCTGGATAAAATCGGCGGCAAAGGGTTGTTCGTCAAAGAACTGGATAAAGCGCTTCTTGACGCGCGAGCAGATTTGACGGTACATAGTCTGAAAGATATGCCCATGGAAGTCTCAGAGCAGCTGCCGCTGCTGGCGTTTTCCAAGCGAGAGGACCCAAGGGATGGGCTGATTTTGCGGAAAGGACTTGCGGCGCTTCCGGAAAGACCGATCATTGGCAGCTCTAGTCTGCGCAGAAAGCTGCAGCTGCAGAAGCTGTATCCGGAGGCTGAAATTCGTCCCATCAGGGGAAACGTACAGACCAGACTTGCCAAACTGGACAGCGGAGAATTTGACGCTATCGTTTTGGCATATGCCGGCGTCAAGCGGCTGGGGCTTTCGCAGCGAGTCAGCAAGCTGTTTTCTGTTGAAGAAATTTTACCGGCGGCATGTCAGGGAATTCTGGCAGTCCAGGGCAGGGCAGGTTATGAAACGCCGTTTCTCGCGGACTTTGCCGACGAGGAGGCAAAACTGATTGCCCTGGCGGAACGCAGCTTTGTGCGGACGCTGGACGGCGGCTGCAGTTCACCGGTGGCGGCTCATGCCACCATTTGCGGAGAAGAAATTACCATCCGGGGCTACTATGTAGATGCGGATGAAAACCAATTTATAGATCAGATTACGGGCGATAAAAACCAGGGAGAGGTTCTCGGAAGAACGCTGGCCCTCAGGATGAAAGGAGACCTGTTATGAGCAAGGGAAAAGTATATTTGGTAGGCGCAGGTCCAGGCGATAAAGAACTGCTTACGGTGAAGGCTGTCCGCCTGATTCAGGAGGCAGATGTGATTGTCTACGACCGTCTGGTCAGTGAAAGCATTATGGAACTGATTCCGGAGGGCTGCCGTCTCATCGATGTGGGCAAGAATGTGGGAAACCATCCGGTACCACAGCACGAAATCAATCAGATTCTGCTGAGAGAGGGTCTTGCGGGCGGCAATGTGGTTCGTCTGAAGGGCGGCGATCCTTTCGTCTTCGGCAGAGGCGGGGAAGAACTGGAGTTGCTTTCCGCGCACGGCGTGGCATTTGAAGTCGTGCCCGGCATTACTTCCTCTATTTCTGTACCGGCTTACGCGGGTATTCCTGTGACCCATAGAGATTTTTGCTCGTCCCTCCATATTATTACTGGTCATGCCAAGGCGGGCGCAGAGCTTTCCATCGATTTTGACGCTTTAGTTCGCCTTCGTGGAACGCTGATTTTTATGATGAGTGTGTCTACGGTAGGGAAAATTGCGGAGGGTCTGATGCAGGCAGGGATGGAGCCTACTATGCCTTGCGCCGTGATCGAAAACGGCACCTATGCAAAACAGCGGAAATTCATATCGGATCTGGCGCATATCGCAGGGACGGTAGCGGACAATCAGGTGAAATCTCCGGCAGTCATCGCCGTAGGCAAGGTATGCAGTCTGTCAGACCGGTTCGACTGGTTCGGCAGTCTGCCGCTGAAAGGAAAGCGTATTCTGGTGACTCAGCCAAAGAGCAAAGCTTCCAGGCTGGAAGGGAAACTGCGGGCTCTTGGAGCAGAAACCAGGCTGTATCCGTGTATCCATACTGATTTTATCAGACCGATGGAGCCGCCTTTCGCGGACTATGACACCTGCGTATTTACCAGTACCGAGGGGGTGCATTCTTTCTTCCGTTGGCTGTCAGAGCAGGGCAAAGATGTGCGGGCTGTGGCAGATAAACGGTTCGCCTGCATTGGCAGTGCGACGGCGGCAGCTTTGCGGGATTACGGACTTTCTGCAGACTTTGTGCCGACGGTCTTTGACGGAGAAACCTTGGGGAAAGAAATGGTGTCCACAGGTTTCGTAAACGGTGACAGCAAAGTGATTCTCCTGCGGGCGAGAATCGGCACGGCGGATTTAACAGGTGCCCTTGACGCAGGCGGCATTTCTTACCTGGACTATCCGGTGTACGATACCAATTATGTAGAGCATGAAGCAATCGCAGATCTGGATTGCTGGGATTATGTGACCTTTACCAGCAAGTCCTGTGTAGATGGGTTTGTAAAGACCCAGAAGCGAGAGGATTTCACAGGTGTGCGAGCGCTGTGCATTGGAAAACAGACCGCCGCCGAAGCAGCGAAATTTGGCTTTGACACAGTGATTGCTGAGATGGCGACCATCGATAGTATGGTAGAAAAAGTGGGGAGTGAATGTAATGATTAACAGACCGAGAAGATTAAGAGAAAATCCTTTGATCCGCAGCATGGTGCGGGAAACCAGAGCGTCGGCAGACAGTTTGATTTATCCGATTTTCTTTGAAGAAGGAACTAACATCAAAGCGGAGATTTCCGCCATGGAGGGACAGTACCGCTACAGTCCGGATCGTGCAAAGGAGGTCATTGACCAGTGTCTTGCGCATGGCGTGAACAAAGTGCTTCTGTTCGGTATCCCGAAAGAAAAGGACGAGGTGGGCAGCCAGGCTTATGCGGAAAACGGTATCGTGCAGCAGGCAGTCCGCGCCATCAAAAAAGAATACAAGGATGAAGTTTATGTGATTACTGACGTGTGCATGTGCGAGTATACATCCCATGGACACTGCGGCATCCTCTGCGGTCACGATGTAGATAATGATGAAACCCTGAACTATCTGGCGAAGACAGCGGTATCTCATGCGGCAGCAGGCGCGGACATGGTAGCACCGTCCGATATGATGGACGGACGCATTGCAGCCCTTCGCGCAGGTCTCGATGAAAACGGCTTTAAAAATACGCCGATTATGAGCTATGCCATCAAATACGCCTCTAAGTTCTACGGACCGTTCCGGGAAGCAGCAGGCAGCGCGCCGTCCTTCGGCGACAGAAAGACCTACCAGATGGACCCGCACAATGTGCGAGAGGCGATGAAAGAAGCGGCGCTGGATGAAGAAGAAGGCGCGGATATTCTGATGGTAAAGCCGGCGCTTTCCTATCTGGATGTGATCAAGGAGCTTTCTTATAACACGAACCTGCCAATCGCCACTTACAGCGTCAGCGGTGAATACGCCATGATCAAAAATGCAGGCAAGGCGGGGCTCATCGACGAATATGGCATCATGTGTGAAACCGCCACTTCCATGTACCGGGCAGGCGCAGACATCATCATGACCTACTATGCTATGGAAATCGCGGACGCCATCAGAAAAGGAGATATCGGCTAATGAAAGATTCTACCAAATTATTTGAAAGAGCAAAACAGGTGATGCCGGGCGGTGTCAACAGTCCGGTCAGAGCATTTAAATCCGTAGGTCTTACTCCTCGTTTTATCGACAAAGCCTGCGGCAATAAAATCTACAATGTAGAAGGAAAGGAATATCTGGATTATGTCGGCTCCTGGGGACCGATGATTTTGGGGCACGCGGACCCGAAAGTCATCAGCGCTGTGCAGAAGCAGGCAGAAAAGGGGCTTAGTTTCGGCGCGTGTACAGAGCTGGAAGTTGCCCTTGCAGAACTGATTTGTGCCAATATTCCCCATGTAGAGATGATTCGTATGGTCAGCAGCGGCACCGAGGCAGTCATGAGCGCGCTGCGGCTTGCCAGAGGCTATACGAAGAAAAACAAGATTATTAAATTTGAAGGCTGTTATCACGGTCACAGCGACGCCATGCTGGTCAAAGCCGGTTCCGGCGCTATGACCTTTGGCGATCCGGACAGCGCCGGCGTAACTCGCGGTGCGGCAGAGGATACGCTCCTTGCCCGCTATAACGACCTTGACAGCGTGGAAACCCTGCTGGAAAACAATCGGGATGCGGTTGCCTGCGTAATCGTAGAAGCAACCGCTGCCAATATGGGCGTGGTGCCGGCAGCGCCTGGATTTTTACAGGGACTGCGGGATTTGTGTGATCGGTACGGTGCGCTTCTGATTTTTGATGAAGTCATTACGGGATTCCGTCTTGCTTTTGGCGGTGCGGCAGCATACTTCGGCGTAACGCCGGATTTAGTCACTTACGGAAAAATCATCGGCGGCGGTATGCCGGTAGGCGCATATGGCGGCAGAAAGGAAATTATGGAATGTGTCTCTCCGCTGGGAAGCGTGTATCAGGCAGGCACATTATCAGGAAATCCCATCGCCATGACTGCAGGACTTACAACGCTGACACAGCTTTTGGAAGATCCAGGTATTTATACCCGTATCAATGAGATGGGACAGTATCTGGCAGACGGCCTGCGCCGCGTCAGCGGTCTGACCGTCAATCACATCGGTTCTCTGGTCTGCATGTTTAACACCAAAGAACCGGTCACCGATTATGACAGCGCCTGCAAGTCAGATACCGTAGGCTTCAGCCGCGTTTTTGAAAAGCTTTTGGAAGCAGGCATCTATGTGGCGCCGTCCCAGTATGAAGCTATGTTCTTAAATACCTGTTTTACCAAAGAAGAACTGGATCAGACCATTGCGGCATATGAGAAAGCGTTGGCAGAATAAGAACCCCACCCGCCTGCGAAGCAGAGCTTCGGGCGGGTACCCGGAAGCCTGCTTGTCCTTAGACAATAAGACATTGACAAATTTCTTTTATTTTCAAACTTTTGTCAATGAATCGGGAGTAGATTGCAGCGCTGAATCCAATATTTTGCTTCAATGTTGACAAGATTGACAAAAAACAAGAAATCTGTCAATTTTGGCAAGGTTTTAGGGCAAAAACATTGACTAATTTGACAAAAAATCGAGAATTTGTCAATCTTGTCAATGTAAGAGCGAAAAACATGAAAAAAACGCCATTTTAACGCGCATTTATTGACAAAAATACGAGAAAATAAGAATTTTGTCAACATGCAGTGCAGCAGGCGTACTAGATAGGAAGAAAGCATAAAGGAGAACAAAAGATGAAAGGTGTTTTAATTTTAGCCCACGGCAGCAGAGTACAGGCGACGAAGGATACCATCAACGCGGTAGTGGCGATGGTGCGTCAGAAAGTTACCGATCTGCCTATCGAAATCGCATACATGGAGTTTTGCGAGGAAAATATTGAGCACGGTGTGAAGGCGCTGGCGGAGCAGGGGGTTACGGAACTGAAAGTCGTGCCGTATTTCCTCTTTGAAGGCATTCATATCAGAGAAGATATTCCAAATGAAATCGGAGAAATCCTGAAGAAATATCCGCAGGTAAAGCTGGAGATGGGACATACCCTGGGTGTGGACGAACGCCTTGCTGATATTTTAGTAGATAGAATCAGAGGATAAAGAAGATGCAGGTAATTGTAGCGGGCGCAGGTCCAGGCGCACTTGCGTTTTATACGGAACACACCCTTGCCGCCATCCGATCCGCGGATTTGGTACTGACGGCACAGCGGCTTGCCGCGCCTCTTTCTGCTATTGCAGGAAACGTAAAGGTGATGGGGGTGATGGATACCATTGCCTATCTCAATGAACACGCGGAGAAAGAAGAAAAGGTGTGTGTGGTGGCTTCGGGAGATACGGGTTTTTACAGTATTGCCCGAACCATTGCGGACAGAGTCGATCCGAACATTTCGGTTTCTTTCGCGTGCGGGATTGGCAGCCTGTCTTATTTCGCGGCGAAGCTGAAAATTGGCTATGAACAGATGAAGCTTGTTAGTCTGCACGGCAGAGAGAGTTCCATTGTGCCCCATGTCTGCTACAACGAGAGCGTGTTCGCGCTGACCGGCGGCACCATAAAAGCGGCAGATGTGATACAGCAGCTGTTAAAAGCAGGGCTGACAGCGGTTCGCGTCCATGTCGGAGAGCATCTGTCCTCTACGCAGGAGCGGATTGTCAGCGGAACGCCGGTGGAACTGGAAAACATGCAGTTTGACGACCTTGCTGTAGTAGTTGTCGAGAATAAAGATTATGCAAACCGATATAAAACCTTAAAGGACAGCGATTTTATTCGCGGAAAAAGTCCGATGACCAAGGAAGTGGTGCGGAATTTATCTCTGGCAGCGCTGGAAATAGAGCCGCAGGATATCGTATACGACATCGGCGCGGGCACCGGATCTGTGACCTGCGCAATGGCATACAGAGCGTCGGAATCAATGGTTTACGCAGTCGAAAAAAATCCCGAGGCAGTCGATCTGGTCAAGGAGAATATGGCGGCAACCGGCGCTCGCAACATCGAAATTCACTGCGCGCTGGCGCCTGATGCATTAGCAGAATTTCCGCCTGCGGACAAAGTCTTTATCGGCGGCAGCACGGGAAATCTGCGGGAGATTATGGAAGCGGTGCTGCAGAGAAATCAGAAGGCAGTATTTGTGGTCACGGCGGTTACGCTGGAAACCATCACCCAGGCGGTGGGCGTCTTTGCTGCGCTGTCCATGGAGACAGAGACGATCTGCGCCAATATTTCCGCGGCGCAGAAATTGGGAAATTACCATCTGATGAAGGCGGAAAACCCGGTTTATATCATCAAAGGAGCGAAACAACTTGAACACTAAGGTAAGTCGAATCATGCTGGCTGGCACAGGCAGCGGGTGCGGTAAGACGACAGTCACCTGCGCCCTCTTGAAAGCGTTGTCCATGCGGGGCGTCAAGGCTGCCAGCTTTAAATGCGGACCTGATTATATCGACCCCATGTTTCACAGCGAAATCATAGGCACTAAATCCAGAAATCTGGACTTGTTCCTGTGCGGGGAAAATACAGTAAAATATTTACTGTCAGAAAACGGAAAAGATGCGGACGTGGCGGTCATCGAGGGCGTCATGGGCATGTACGACGGACTGGGATTTGCGGACGATACCTGCTCCGCCAATCACATCTCCCGTGTTACCGAAACCCCGGAACTTCTCATTGCCGGTGTGCGGGGCAAAAGCCTGTCTCTTTTGGCAGAACTTTCCGGCTATCTACACTTCGCGGAAAATCAGGTGGCAGGTGTGATTCTCAATCATTGCTCTAAAGCCATGTATCCGGTTTATAAGGAAATGATCGAAAGCAGGCTTTCGATTAAGGTGTACGGCTTCCTGCCGCCGGTTGCCGAGGCACAGCTTTCCAGCCGTCATCTGGGACTTGTGACTGCAGCGGAAATTGACGACTTGAAAGAGAAGATGGAAGCCCTGGGCAGGGCAGCGGAAGCTTCTCTGGATATCGACGGCATTCTGCAGCTGGCGTCCTCTGCACCGGCGCTTTCCTGCGAGGAAATCCGTGTGCAGCAGATTACAGAAAAACCGGTCTCCATTGCAGTAGCCAAAGACAAGGCATTCTGCTTCTATTATGAAGATAATTTCACGTTATTGAAATGGCTGGGTGCGGAACTGATTCTTTTTTCACCACTTACGGACAAAGCGATTCCGGCTGACGTTTGCGGACTTGTGCTGGGCGGCGGCTATCCGGAGGAGTACCTGCAGCAGCTTTCGCAGAATACCTCTATGCTGGCGTCAGTCAGAGAGGCGGCGGCAAAGGGGATGCCGGTCTATGCCGAGTGCGGCGGATTTATGTATCTGGGGAAGTCCATTGAAAAGGACGGAAGCGTCTATACGATGGCAGGGGTTCTGGAAGGTCGTTCCCATATGACGGAAAAGCTGGTGCGGTTTGGTTATAAGAGTTTGACGGCAAATCGGGATAACCTGATGTGCCGACAAGGAGAAGCAATTCGCTGTCATGAGTTTCACTACAGCGACAGCGATTTTTCGGGCGATGGATTTACCGCCAGCAAAGGCAGCCGCAGCTGGCAGGCTGTGTGCGCCGGGGATACTGTTTTTGCAGGCTATCCTCATCTCCATCTGTGGAGCAATCTCCACTTTGCGGAAAACTTTGTAAAGAAATGTGAGGCATTTGCATGGAAATCGTCATCGTTGTAATCACTGGATTTTTACTGGACTGTCTCTTTGGCGATCCTCGCTGGCTGCCCCATCCTATTCGGCTGATCGGCTTTTTCATCTCCAAAGGGGAATGGGCGCTCCGAAAACTGTTTCCAAAGACCAGCGGCGGTGAAATCGCGGCAGGGGCGGTGCTGGCTGCTTTCGTTCCGCTTTTGTCCTTCGGCCTGTGTTGGCTGCTTTTGCAAGGGGCTGCCATGATTCATATCTGGCTGAAATACGCGCTGGAAGTGCTGCTGTGCTACCAGATTTTCGCGGCGAAGTCTTTGAAAGACGAAAGCATGCGGGTGTACCGCCATATTGAGGCGGAAGATCTAGAAGGGGCGCGAAAGTATCTGTCCTGGATTGTAGGCAGGGATACGCAGCACCTGAATTTTAAGCAGATTACCAAGGCAGTGGTGGAGACCATCGCGGAAAATACGTCGGACGGCGTCATCGCGCCGATGCTGTTTATGCTCCTTGGCGGCGCGCCGCTGGGCATGCTGTACAAGGGCGTCAACACCCTGGACTCCATGGTTGGCTATAAGAATGATAAATACTTGTATTTCGGCAGAGTATCTGCCATTTCCGATGATGTATTTAACTATATTCCCGCCCGGCTGACGGCGCTTTTCATGATACTGGCGGCGTTTTTGACAGGCTTTGACGGAAAGAACGCGTGGCGCATCTACAAGAGAGACCGGCATAACCATGCCAGTCCCAACAGCGCCCATCCGGAATCCGCGTGTGCAGGCGCGCTGCGCATTCAGCTGGCTGGAGACGCGTACTACTTTGGAAAATTATACAAGAAAAAGACCATCGGCGATGATGACCGGCAGGTTGAGGCTGCCGACATCAGACGTACGGCAAAGCTGATGTACGGCGCCTGCGTGCTGTGCCTTCTGCTCTTTGCCGGAATCAGAATTTGTTTGGAGTTATTATGATGAAAGAAGTACACGGCGGAAATATTTATAAGTTCGATCATCCGATCTATGATTTCTCTGCCAACCTGAATCCGCTGGGGATGCCGGAGGAGGTTAAGCAGGCGATCATCAGCCATATTGACAGCTACGAAAGCTATCCGGACCCGCAGAATCGGGAGCTGACCGATGCGCTCAGCCGGTATCACGGCGTACCTGCCAGCAGTATCTGCTGCGGCAACGGGGCGGCGGATATTATTTTCCGCACAGCGCTGGCGCTGCGGCCTAAAAAAGCGCTTTTGGTTTCACCGACCTTTTCGGAATATCAGCAGGCGCTGGAAACCGTAGACTGTCAGGTAATCCATTCTTTGCTGACAGAAGAAAATGGGTTTCAGCCGGATGAAAAACTCCTTGCTGACATCGACGACAGCCTGGATATGATGTTTATCTGCAATCCCAACAATCCTACGGGGATTCCCGTACCGCGGACGCTGATGCTGGCAATTTGCCAGCAGTGCCAAAAATGCGACGTGCAGCTGGTCATCGACGAATGTTTTACAGAGTTTCTCGATGCAGAAGACCAGTATTCGGTTATGGCGGATTTGCACCGTTTTGAGAACGTGATTATTTTAAAAGCATTTACCAAGATTTATGCTATGGCGGGGCTTCGTCTGGGATACTGTGTCTGCGGTAGCGAGGAAACAGCGGAACAAATCCGGGGCAGCTTGCAGCCTTGGGCTGTATCGACCGTAGCTGCTAAAGCAGGCTGCGCGGCGCTGGAGCTGACCGGCTTTGTGGAGAAAACCAGAGCCTATATTCACGAAAACAGGACGCTTCTGATGGACGGTCTGAAAAGGCTTGGGTATGAGGTTTATCCGTCTGCCGCCAACTATATCTTTTTCAAAAGCAGCCGCGACTTGATCAAACCCCTTTTGGAATGGGATATCATGGTCAGAAGCTGCAGCAATTATGTGACATTAGACGAGCAGTATTACAGAATTGCCGTCAGGACCAGGGAGGAAAATACGTATTTTCTAAAGTGTCTTGAAAAGGTGACAGAAAGAAACGAGGGAAGAAGCGATGGCTAAAACAATTATGGTGCTTGGCACCTGTTCTAACGCAGGCAAAAGCGTAGTGACGGCAGGGCTTTGCAGAATTCTGAAACAGGACGGCTACCGGGTAGCCCCTTTTAAGGCGCAGAATATGGCGCTGAATTCTTTTATTACCAAAGACGGCATGGAAATGGGTCGGGCGCAGGTGATGCAGGCGGAGGCATGCCAGATTGAACCCGACTGTCGCATGAATCCCATTCTGCTAAAGCCGACCAGCGATCAAGGCTCTCAGGTCATTATCAATGGTGAAGTGCACGGCACGCTGTCGGCGAAGGATTTTTATAAAGAGAAAGGAAAATTTCGGGAACATATCAAAGAGGCCTTTGACAGTCTTTCCGCGGATTACGATGTCATCGTCATGGAGGGCGCGGGCAGTCCCGCCGAAATCAATTTAAAGGAAGATGATTTAGTCAACATGGGGATGGCAAAGATGGCGGACGCGCCGGTACTTCTGGTAGGTGATATCGATCGCGGCGGCGTGTTTGCGTCGCTGGCAGGCACCATGCTCCTCTTTGACGAAGCGGAAAAGCGCAGAGTGAAGGGCGTGATCATCAATAAATTCCGCGGCGATGTGAGCATTTTGGAGCCGGGACTTCGGATGCTGGAAGATATCATACATGTACCGGTGGCAGGGGTTGTGCCATATATGCAGCTGGATCTCGACGACGAGGACAGTCTGACGGATCGGTTCGCGAACAGGAAAGCAGAAGCCCTTGTGGATATCGCCGTGATTCGCACGCCGCGGATTTCCAACTTCACCGACTTCAATCCTTTTGAATACATCGAGGGTGTCGGCGTACGCTATGTGGGGTCTCTGCACGAGCTGGGAAACCCGGATTTGATTGTACTGCCTGGTACAAAGAACACCATGGCGGATCTTTTGTGGCTGCGCCAGTCGGGACTGGAAGCGGCGATTCTGAAGCATCACGCGAAAAATAAACCGATTTTCGGCATCTGCGGCGGATTTCAGATGCTGGGGCAGACCTTGTCCGATCCAAACGGCGTAGAACACGGCGGCGACATGGCAGGCATCGGTCTTTTGCCCCACAGTACGGTATTTGAAGATGAGAAGGTCAGGACCAACGCCACCGGCGTATTATCTGCTGTAGATGGTATGTTTGCAGGACTATCGGGGAAAACTTATCAGGGTTATGAAATTCATATGGGCGTTTCCGGCGCAGACGGCAATCTGATTAACGAGGGAAATGTATACGGTACTTACATCCATGGTGTTTTTGACCGGGAAGAAATCGCAAAGACCGTTATCGAAGCGTTGCTTCGCGAAAAAGGCATGGATTTTACCGATGTGAAAGCCTTTGATGTTGACGCGTATAAACAAACGCAGTATGATATACTTGCGAGTGGTCTCAGAGAGGCGCTGGATATGAATTTAATTTACAGTTTACTAGAAGGATAAATCGGGAGGAGAAAGATGAAAAAGAACGATTTAGGATTGGTACACATCTACTGCGGCGAGGGCAAAGGAAAGACGACCTGTTCCGTGGGTCTGACGGTCAGAGCCAGTGGCTACGGACTGCATGTTTTATTTATGCAGTTTTTAAAGTCTGGGGACAGCAGCGAGCTGAAAGTGCTTCGCAGTCTGCCGGGCGTGGAAGTTTTGGGCACGAAACCGATCAAAAAGTTTTCTTTCCAGATGACAGAAGAAGAAAAAGAAGAAACCAGACGGGTCAACGCCGAGCAGTTTGCGGATATGGTCAAAATGCTGGAACATGACCACTATGATATGCTGGTGCTAGACGAAACCCTGGGCGCCATCGAAGCGGGACTTTTAGAGGAGCAGGTTATCGTGGATTTCCTGAAAAACCGTCCGGCGCAGCTTGAAGTGGTGCTGACCGGCAGATATCCAAGCGAGCAGCTTGAGGAATTGGCGGACTATGTATCCAGAATCGACAAGGTAAAGCATCCGTATGACAAAGGAATTCCGGCAAGGGCAGGTATCGAAGCGTAATGAAAATCGAAAACATCAAACCAGATCAGATCGAAGCAAAGAGTTTTGAAATTATTGGAGAAATCTTAGGCGATAAAAAGCTGGATCCGCGGTATGAGGCGGTAATCAAACGCTGTATTCACACATCTGCGGATTTTGAATATGCAGACAGCTTATATTTTACCGAAGGCATTATTGAGCAGGTGCAGGCGGCAATTAAGGCGGGGGCATACATCGTCACCGACACGAAAATGGCGCAGGCAGGTATCAATAAGAAGCGGATTGAAGCATATGGCGGACAGGTGCTCTGCTTCATCGGGGATGAAGACGTAGCAAAGGAAGCCAGGGAGCGGGGCGTCACACGATCCCTTGTGAGCATGGAGAAAGCGGCAAAGCTGGATCGCCCTGTGATCTTTGCTATCGGTAACGCGCCGACGGCGCTGCTTTCCATCTATGACTTAGTCAAAGCGGGAAAGCTTTCTCCCGCTGCAGTCATCGGCGTGCCGGTGGGCTTTGTCAATGTGGTAGAGTCCAAGGAAAAAATCATCGAGCTTGGCGTGCCTGCCATTGTAGCAAGAGGCAGAAAAGGCGGCAGCAATATTGCTGCGGCGATCGTCAACGCCATCCAATATAAAATTCAGGAATAAGATGCATATATCAGTTTCTGTCTTCATACTATTTTCATAGAGTTATGTGAGAAAGAGGACGAAGGTATGACGGATGGAAATATTTATAAGTATATCGCTGAAAGGACAGGCGGAGAGATTCATGCTGGCATTGTAGGTCCTGTCAGAACAGGCAAATCTACGTTTATCAAGCGATTCATGGAATTATTTGTAGTTCCGGGCATTGAAAATACCTATGTGAGAAGCCGGGTCGTCGACCTGCTGCCTCAAAGTGGCGATGGCAGAACCATTACCACCACGGAACCCAAATTCATTCCTGAGGAAGCAGTAAAGATCAAAGTAGGAAGCGCTTCTATGGCGATTCGGCTGGTAGATTGCGTGGGCTATTTGGTGCCAGGTGTGTTGGGTCATCAGGAGGAAGGAAAAAGCCGCATGGTGAAGACACCATGGAGTGCAGAACCAATTCCTTTTGAGGAGGCTGCTGAGGTAGGAACAGAAAAGGTGATCACCGATCACTCTACGGTAGGAATTCTTGTTACTTGCGATGGAAGCTTTGGAGAACTGCCCAGAGAGAGTTACATAAAGGCTGAGGAAAAGACGGCAGCGCAGCTGAGAGCCTTGGGAAAGCCTTTCGTTATCGTATTGAACAGTAGTCAGCCTGCTTCACCAAAGAACCGGCAATTGGCCGCATCTATGGAAGAAAAGTATGGTGTTCCTGTCATCTCAGCAGATTGCGCCCGAATGGATGCTGATATTCCGGCAAAGATATTTGACGCATTGCTGCGTGAATTTCCGGTTAGCGAGATTTTTATCGACTTGCCGGACTATATGGACGCTTTGCCGCCAGATCACGGGATTAAAGCGGGATTGGTGGAAGCCGTTCGAGGATGGATGGAAACTGTAGACACAGTGAGCAGCGCCAGTGAATCTGTTCAGATGCTGTCCGCTTGCCCTTATGTAAAACAGGCGAAGGTTGCCAGCTGTGAGATGGCAACGGGCAGACTGTATGTAGACGTACAGCTTCAGGATGGTCTGTATTATGAAATCATCGGGGAACTGCTTCATCATTCGGTTTCTGGAGATCGTGAACTGTTCCTGCTGTTAAAAGATTATGCCCGTGCGAAGGAATCTTACGACGATATGGAAGCAGCTCTTATGAATGTTGGACGCACCGGTTACGGGATTGTTCATCCAAAGCTGTCGCAGATGAATCTAGGTCAGCCAGAGGTTTTTCATCAGGGAAACAAATATGGAGTGCGGCTCGTAGCTTCAGCGCCGTGTTTGCACATGATCCGTACAGATATTACGACAGAAATATCTCCGATCGTAGGCAGTGAACAACAGTCTGCAGACTTGGCAAAATATCTGATGGAGAAGTTTCAGGCTTCGGGAGAGGAAGAAGATATCTGGGAGACGAATCTTTTCGGAAAATCTCTTCAAGAACTGGTAGTAGAGCAAATGGATGGCAAATTGACGGCTATGCCTGCTGCACTGCAGGAAAAGGTGCAGCGCTCTTTACAAAAAATCAGTAATGAAGGTAAGGATTATTTTATCTGTATCATATTATAAAATGGTAATTATAAGACCGGTAGGCAGAGCAGTATATGGTTTTTGCATGCCGGTCTTTGTATTCCGGATATTTTCTTGATTTCTGGTGGAATATTTCTGCGAGATATGATAAAATACTCCTATTAGGCAATATGAAAAAGGGGACAAAGGGGATTCGGATATGACATATTTTATCAGCTTTTTTACAGAAAACGATTGGACAACCCTTATTTATTGTGTGAATTTGATCATCGCTTTGACAATTATATTTCTGGAACGAAAAAATCCAGCCGCCACACTAGCCTGGATTTTAGTGCTTTATGTGCTGCCGATACTGGGAATATTCTTGTATTTGATGCTTTCACAGAACATTTCAAGACAGAAAATTTACCGGCTTTCAGAGCATGAAAAACGCGTTATGGGAGAAGAACTGCGTGAGCAGACTGCAGATATGGAAGCAGGACGATTTTTATTTGAAAATGAAACGGCAAAAAGCTGGAAACGGATGATCAAGCTGAATCAGGTGTATGGTAATGCATTCCTGACACAAAATAATGAGATAGAACTGCTGACAGATGGGAAACAAATGTTTCAGAGATTGATTCATGATATACGCCATGCTAATCATTCTATTCACGTTATGAGCTATATTATCAAAGATGATCGAATAGGGAAACAGTTGATTGAGGTTTTAACTGAAAAAGCGAAGGAGGGTGTGGAAGTACGGCTTCTTATGGATGCTATGGGAAGCCGATTTATCAATGATTGGAGATTAAGAGATTACCTTGGAGCAGGAGGTAAGGCAGCGTATTTTTTCAAGCCTAAATTGAAGTACCTTTACTTAAAAATGAATTACAGGAATCACCGGAAAATTGCTGTTATCGATGGAAAATGCGGATATATCGGCGGATTTAACATCGCAAGAGAATACCTGGGTCTAAAGAGGAAATTTGGATACTGGCGTGATACGCATATCAGGATCAAGGGAGGGAGCGTTCAGGATTTAAATGCGCGTTTTATTATGGATTGGCGTTTTGCATCAGGCGAGCAGGTAGAATTGTCGCAGGTGTATTTCGGACAAGCAGAAGGCGGGGGTAATTGCGCAGTACAGATTGTTTCCAGCGGTCCGGATTCAACACGTGAGGAAATCAAGCGGTCGATGATGAGAATGATTACTTTTGCTGAAAAGTCTGTTTACGTTCAAACACCATACTTCGTTCCGGATCCCAGTATGCTGGAATCCCTGAAAATGGCGGCGCAGTCCGGGGTAGACGTACGCATCATGATACCTTGCATGCCGGATCATATCTTTGTTTACTGGGCTACGTTGGCTTACTGTGGAGAATTGATTCGTTCCGGCGCAAGAGTTTTTATCTATAATAATGGATTTCTTCATGCTAAGACATTGGTCGTGGATGGGGAAGTATCTACAGTTGGATCAGCGAATTTCGACAGACGAAGCTTCCGTCTTAATTTCGAGTCTAATGCCTTTATTTACGATCAGGACTTTGCATCGAGGATGGAGAGGCAGTTTCTGGAGGACATGAAAATGGGTTATGAGCTGACGTTGGAGCTGTATGAAAAGAGAACGCATTTTATCCGATTTAAAGAGGCAATTTCCAGATTGCTGTCAGATATATTATAACAGGAGGACATAGACATCATGAAGTTTTACCTAGCATTATGGTTTGCAAAAATCATCAATGTCATCATCAACATTGTGGACAAGAGCCGCGGCTCAAATTTCTCTGGTCAGAAGGCTATGAAAATTGACCCGCAGATGGTGGCTCATTTTAAGGGTATTGATTATTCTAAGGTGTTGTTTATCACGGGAACCAACGGTAAATCTACTACCAATAATCTGGTAAATCACATCTTTCGTACCAACGGAAGGAAGGTCGTTTCCAATCTGGAAGGCGCGAATTTGATTTACGGCGTCGCTACGGCATTATCAAAGGCTTCTAGTTTGACGGGACGCATTAAAGCAGACTATATCATTTTTGAGACGGACGAACGGTATCTGCCGCTGATTTACAAGCAACTGCCTGCTGCTAATATTATGATTACCAATTTGCAGAAGGATCAGGTTCAGAGAAACGGAGATCCGGATTTCATTTACCGGAAGGTCTTTGACGGATTGCCTTCGGGCATACGTTTTTTCTTAAATAATGAGGAACCGAGAACACGGTCGTTTGATATCAAATCAGACCATATCGTAACTTACGGTGTGGCGCGTCATGAGGAGAGCTTTACCAAGGGAGAAACGTTTCCTACTATGGCATGTCCGCGATGCAGGCATAAGATTGTCTTCGACTATTATAATAATGACGGCGTAGGGAAGTTCCATTGTACCCATTGCGGCTTGGCGGCAGACGCCACGGCAGACTATACCATTACGGATGTAAATTTTGCTGAACGGAAATTCAAGCTGGGCGATGTAGGGTTTACAATGCCGTACGATACCCCATATATGTGCTATAATTACGCAGGGGCGCTTGCGGTAGCTAAGGAACTGGGCGGTATTGAGCCTGCGGATGCAGCAAAGGCGTTCGGCAGCTTTAAGAATGTAGGCGGCCGTTTTGAGATTCTAAAATATAAGGACAAGACCATTAAATATATGCGGATTAAACAAGAAAATCCGGAAACGCTACAGACCTGTATCAATGTGATGGCTGCTGACAAGGAGAGAAAAATGGTGTGCCTGGGGCTCTGCCCATTGATCGATATGATTCCACACTATACCAATTCTTTCTACGCCTTCGACTGTGATTTGTCCGGTCTTGTGAAATCCGATGTGGAGAGGTATTTCTGTTTCTCTGAAGCGGTCTGCTTCGATACTGCCAATCGTTTAATTTATGAGGGCGTGGATCGATCTCAGATATCTATTGCAGAAACAGAAGATGTAGAAACGATTTTCAAGGAAATTGAAGAGGCTGAGACGAAGAATATCTATTTGATTACATGGCTGCATACCTTTGAGCATATGAAGAAGTACATCGACAAGGAGGGAAAATAAATGAGACAGTTGAAAATTGCATGGCTTTTTCCTGACACGTTGTATCTTCACGGAGAGAGAGGGAATATACTGGCATTACAGCGAATTGCTGCACAGAAAGGTCTGGAGACTTTTATAGAGCGAATCGACTTTGAGACAATGGAATTTCGACCTTTGGGCTATGATATCATTTTCTGTCCGCCGGGAGAAATTGTATCATTGCCGACCGTACTGGAATATTTGAAACCGCTGAAAGCAGAATTTGAAGAGTTTGTTCGCGGCGGAAAGATTTTGATTGCTACGGGAACTTCTATTGCGCTGTGGTGTAGCAAGGTGGAACGAACGGACGGCAGTTGTTTTGAAGGTATGGGGCTTGTGGATGCTGTCGCCAGGGAGAACAGCGCAGTTTATGGAGATGATCTGTATTTTCGTTGCGAATATGGTGGTAAACAACTGGAAATCATCGGAAACCAGATTCAAATGGCAGATTTTCTTTCTGACAGTGAGACTTCATTTGGCCAGCTTATCTATGGTTACGGCAATACCGGCGGCGACCGGCACGAAGGATTTTTAAAAGAAAATTCCATCTTTACAAATACGCTGGGACCGATGTTGGTAACCAATCCATGGCTCACAGAACAAATTATTGATACAGCAGCCAAGTCGGCCGGTCTTTTGCCGTCGGAGGAAACGCTAGACGTGTCTTTGGAAACGGAGTCTTTCGAAGCAAAGAAACGTTTTATTCAGACAAAAGAAACCAGATTAACTAATTGTAAATAGTAAAAAGTGCATGATGAAAGGAGAAATAATATGGCCTTTTTAGACAAACTGACCGATGCAGCAGCTGCCATCGGCGATAAAGCAAATGATGCGATTGAAATAACTAAGATTAAGACAAAAATTAACGGAGAGAAAAAAGACATTGAGGAAGAATTAGCTTGCCTGGGTCGCATTTATTATGAAAGAGCGCAGGCCGGAGAAATCCTCACGGATGAGGCAATGTGCATTGTCAGCCGTGTCGCGGCACATTACGAAGTTGTAGCTGATTTGGAAAAACAGTTAAATGAAATTTAGGAGGAACTTATGTCAGAAGAAATGGCTTGTAAAACATGCAGGCTGAAAGCTTTTTTTGAAAAGGAGCATACGGCGTCAGAGAAGGCCGGTATGGTGGCGGCCGCTTTGCTGGTAGGTTTAGCAGCGGGAATATTGCTGTCGCCGGTAAGGAACGGTATTCATATAGAAGCTTCAGTTGGATCTCATAATGGTTGCAACAATCGAGACTGTGGTGTAAAAAAATAAAAAAGCAGGCAGTGAGGGTCGGGTTTTCCGATATGTTCACTGCTTGCTCCTTTGTTAGACAGAAAGTTTTACAGTGGTACGATGAGTTCTGTACCGATCATCAAATTGTACGGGTCAATGGATGGATTCGCATTCATAATATCGTCCAGCTTGACGCCGTGTTTCTTTGCAATTAAGTAAAGCGTATCGCCTGCTTCTACAACATGAATTGTCTGTTGCGGTTCTGATGGGACATCTTCTGCAGGCGGCTGCGGCAGCTGAGAAGGGTCGCCCGGTATACATAACTTAGCGCCAATCTGCAGGTTATAAGGATTGGTAATGCAGTTGACCTTCATCAGGAGAGGAACTGGCAGATCATATTTCTCTGCGATACTGTAAAGGGTGTCTCCGGCTGAAATCGTATAGACGTCGACACATACAAGTGTATGATTCATGAAAAAACCACCTTTCATTTTTGACTTCCTCATGGTGAAGCGCCGTGGCGGCAGCCGAAAAGAAAGTCTTTGTAATATCATATTTGCAAACGAGCGGAAATGTGATAAAATATTTAGAAATATATTGGGAAGGAGTATTTTTTCTTTGAAAAGATTTATACAATCACCAGCTTTTATTATCATTATCGCGCTGGTTATATTAAATTTTCTGGATGGTGATTTCAGTGATCCTATGGGATGGCTGATACAGAAGCTAATTCTATTGCCGGGTATCGTGATCGGTTTATCCTTTCATGAATTTGCACATGGCATTGTAAGCTATGCGCTGGGAGATCCAACGCCAAAGCTGCAGGGAAGATTGACAATCAATCCGGCGGCTCATATGGATCCGTTTGGATTCGTGGCATTGTTGTTTGCCGGATTTGGATGGGGTATTCCTGTACAGATCAACCCAGGGTATTACAAGCATCGGAGAAGGGATGAACTTTTAGTATCCCTGGCAGGTGTCGTAATGAATTTTATCATTGCTATGATCTTTGCATTAGGCCTGAGATTTCTGTTTATGCAAAATCCAACATGGCTCATGAGCAGTATGGGGGATATTGTAACACAAATTCTTATGTCTGTAGTGTCTATCAATATAGTGCTAATGATTTTTAATTTATTTCCGATACCGCCGTTGGATGGATTTGGCATTATTACAGAACTGTTTAATTTACGTAAATATGACTGGTACTATAAAATTTATGACAAAGGTTTTCTGATTTTGCTCGCCTTGATACTTCTGGGTGTTACAGATAAGGTGTTGGGACCGGCGGTAAGCGCGGTGCTGGGATGGATTATTAACAGCATCATCTTTTGATTTCAAGGTTTACGCACGCTTCGAATTTCTGTGTCAATTGGATTCATTTCGCTTGATCAGTTAAAGCTAGGATGAAAAGGCAAGATGAGCAAAGAGGGCATGGATGCGTGTTGTGCAGATGATGTGATGGGAAGTGGTTTTGCACAACTTTTTTCAGAAAGGTTGTGCGGGAAGGTCTAAAAAAGAGGAATCTGCAAAACTTTGACTGCAGAAGTTCAGATTAGGATAGAATAAGTTGTGCAAAAGAGGGTTAAAATGCTCTGTTTTACACAACTTTTTTGATGCAATCATTGGTTTTCCTCGTTACAGAGGAAAAAAGTTGTGCATGAGTTGAAATTCTATTGGAGTTTGCACAACTAACGGAGTAGGAGGTTGTGCAGATTGAAGATAAATTCTTATATTTGCACAACTCTTTTAAGAAAATCTAAACGCGAGCTGTGACAGATACAAAATGGTTGTTAGCACTCTTATTTGATGAGTGCTAAAAAAGTGCTTTACTTTTTGTCAAAGCAGGTATAGAATAATCTCAGAGTTTGAAACTATATGTGATACACATTGGGGGGTGAAGTTATGAACATAGAGAAATTTACACAGAATGCGCAATCCGCAATTATGGATTGTCAGAACATCGCAATTTCTGAAGGGCATCAAATGTTGGACGGGGAGCATCTACACTTGGCTCTCTTAATGCAGAAGGACGGTCTGATTTCGAAGCTTTTGAAGTATATGGAATTGGAACCGGCTTATATGATTGCAGAGCTGCAGGAAGAAATTGAAAAGCTGCCGAAGGTTTCGGGCGACGCAGGGAATATTTATGCTTCCAGAAGGCTGAACCAAATTTTGATGAATGCGGAAAAACAGGCGGAGCAGTTTAAGGATGAGTATGTTAGCGTGGAACATCTGTATCTGGCGCTTCTTTCTGAACGCGGAACACCTTCTGCAAGAATTTTTTCTAAATATCATATTACGAAGGATAAATTTTTGGAGGCGTTAGCTAAGGTGCGGGGAAACCAGAGAGTAACCAGCCAGAATCCGGAGGAAAACTACGACGCTCTGAATAAATACGGTCGTGATCTGGTAGAAATGGCCAGAGAAGGAAAATTGGATCCAGTGATCGGGCGAGATAGTGAGATCAGACATGCGATTCAGATTTTATCCAGAAGAACAAAAAACAATCCTGTACTAATCGGCGAGCCGGGCGTAGGAAAGACTGCTGTTGTTGAAGGACTGGCACAGCGGATTTTGAACGGAGACGTACCTGAAGGTTTGAAGGATAAAACTATCTTTGCTCTGGATATGGGCGCATTAATTGCGGGCGCTAAATTTCGCGGTGAATTTGAGGAACGACTGAAAGCAGTGCTTAGTGAGGTGGAGAAGTCTGAAGGCAGAATTATTTTATTCATCGATGAAATTCACAATATAGTCGGCGCTGGAAGAACAGAGGGCTCTATGGATGCGGGTAATTTGCTGAAGCCGAAGCTTGCCAGAGGGGAACTACACTGCATCGGCGCTACTACTTTAGATGAATACAGAAAGTATATTGAGAAGGATGCTGCTTTGGAACGGCGTTTTCAAAAGGTTCTGGTGGATCAGCCTACAGTGGAGGATACCATATCTATTCTTCGTGGTTTGAAAGAGCGCTTTGAAATTCATCACGGCGTTAGGATTACAGATAGCGCGCTGATCGCTTGCGCAACTTTGTCTGACCGTTATATCAGCGATCGTTTTTTGCCTGATAAAGCCATTGATTTGATGGATGAAGCCGCGTCGAAGATTCGTACAGAGATTGACAGTCTTCCAACGGAGCTGGATCAGATTTCTCGTAAAATTATGCAGTTGGAAATTGAAAAGCAGGCTCTATCTAAGGAAACAGATAAGGGTTCTCTTTCTCGCCTTGAGTCGCTGGAAAAGGAATTAGCGCAACTGAAAGAGGAAAACGCTTCCATGCGCGCACAATGGGAGAATGAGAAGAAAGCCATTACGGAGTTAAAGGGAACGAAGGAACAAATTGAAGAAGTTCGCCGTCAAATGGAAGACGCGGAACGTAATTACGATCTGGAAAAGTTAGCTCAGTTAAAATATGGAACATTGCCTGAATTGGAAAAGAAGCTCCATGCAGAAAAGCAAAACGCAGAAAGAGCAGAAGAAAATCGTTTACTGAAAGAGGAAGTAGGCGAAGAAGAAATCGCGGAGGTTGTATCGGGTTGGACAGGTATTCCGGTGGCAAAGCTGGTGGAATCAGAGAAGGAAAAATTGCTGAAGCTTCCTGATATTCTGCATCACAGAGTAGTAGGACAGGAGGAAGGCGTACTGGCCGTATCTGAGGCGATTTTGAGGGCCAGAGCAGGTCTGAAGGATGAAAACAGACCGATTGGTTCTTTCATCTTCTTGGGACCTACCGGCGTGGGAAAAACAGAGCTGGCAAAAGCTTTATCTGAATCTCTCTTTGACACTGAGAAAAACATGATTCGTATTGATATGTCTGAGTACATGGAGAAACATTCCGTGTCTCGTCTGGTCGGCGCGCCTCCGGGATACGTTGGATATGATGAGGGCGGTCAGCTGACGGAGGCAGTGCGAAGAAGGCCGTATAGTGTAATTCTGTTTGATGAGATTGAGAAGGCGCATCCTGATGTGTTTAATATTTTGCTTCAGCTTTTGGATGACGGCAGACTTACGGATAATCAGGGAAGAACTGTGGATTTCAAAAATACCATTGTCATTATGACATCTAATATCGGAAGCAGCCAGTTGATCGATAACATTAAAAGTGATGGTACAATTGATTCCTCAACAAAAGAAGCGGTTCAAAATCAATTGAAGAATTATTTCCGCCCGGAATTTCTTAACCGTATCGATGACATCGTCGTGTTCAGTCCATTGACGGAGGAACAGATTATCCGTATTATTCAACTTTCGCTCAAAGGTTTGGAAAGGCGGCTGGCAGAAAGAGATATTAAACTGCAGCTGACAGAGAAGGGCAAAAGATTTATTGCCAGAGAATCTTATGATCCGAATTATGGCGCTCGTCCTGTTAAACGTTTTTTGCAGAAAAATGTGGAGACAGCATTGGCCTCAAAGCTGATCAAAGGAGATATCATCGATGGAGATACCGTTGTGATAGATTCTGACGGAGATACTTTAACCTTTACTGCAGAAAAATAGTACGCGTAGATATTTTTATGTAAACGACGGCTGTCGGAGGATGATGATCCTTGGACAGCCGTCGTTTACTTTTCTAATACAAATAAATATAAAATATGATTTTTATTGAAAAAATATTAATTATATAGTAAGATAAATATAAAGAATTAAGTTTTATAATTATTTAGCAAAGGGGAAGGTGAATTTTAATGGAATGTAACATGTTTCAGGCTTGGAAGAAGACTAAAAAAAGATTGTTTTTAGCTATACCGTTTTATTTATTCTATATACTCTATATGGTGATAAAAGATTATGGGGATTGGGATGCTATCATTTTTGAATGCTTTACTTTGACTGCAATTTTCATTGCATTGATAGTTTGCATGTTGATAGTATATTATATAAGTATTAAGGTTAAAAAATAGGGTTTTGAATTGACAAAACTGAATCAATTGTAGCTTTATAGCGACGGCTGTCGGAGGATGATGATCCTTGGACAGCCGTCGTTTACTTATTCATTTAAATTTTCGGCTAAGAGCATTTTCCATATGGGTAGACATGGCCAGTGCGCCGCCATCTACATCGCGGGCAAGAAAAGCCTGATAGATTGCGCGATGTTCTTCCAATACAATAGTCAAATAGTCAGGCGCATAGAAGTTGGAAGGGTTGCAGTATTTCAGGTAAGTTTGATAATTGGTCAGCAGCTGCTGTAGCATACGGTTATGTGTGGCAGCGTAGATGATTTGATGAAAAGCAGCGTTTATGCTTTGCATTTTGTTGATATCATTTTTCATCGTATAAAACTCCATAAATTCGAAGGTTTCATCAAGCTCATCACGTTCTTCATCTGTAATACGCTGGATTGCCCATCTGACAGCCTGTATTTCATAATTTGTACGCAGTATTTGCATGTCCTGAATATCCTGAGCGGAGAGCCCCAGCACAAAAGCGCCGCGATTGGGTATCTTTTCGATAAGACCATCCATTTCCAATTGGTGTAAAGCTTCTCTAACGGGAATCCTGCTGACCTTATATTCATTACAGATTTTTTGTTCTGTCAATTTTTCGCCGGGATGAAGCTTACCTGTGAGAATATCTTCCTGTAGTTCTGTATAAAGATTAGTGGATAATGGCTGACTGCCGGTTTTTCCATCTTCTAAGTATTGTATAATCGACATGTGAATCCTCCTGATTTTGACCGTATACAATTATATTGGCATGATTCCCGCTTGTCAAGAGTAGCTTCTCACAGAAACTTAAAAAGCAGGCTGTTAAAATTGCCATTTATGCTGCCGACTGACGGCATACAAAAACGTTCGCCGTTTTAATATTGCAGGCCAGGTTGTCAAAAAACGTTTTTTTTTGTATAATATCAGGTATGAAAAAGGAAACTATAGAGAAAATTTTAGATCTGTTGGAGGAAACCTACCCGGAAGCGGAATGTGCCCTTCATCATCAAAACGTATTTCAACTTATTGTGGCAGTGGCTTTATCAGCTCAAACCACAGATAAAAGCGTAAATCTGGTGACGCCGGATCTGTTCTCGGCATATCCTGATGCTTATGCCCTGGCGAATGCCGACCCGGAGGAGGTTAGTGAATATATCAAGAGGATCGGCATGTATAAGACAAAGTCTAAAAATATCGTGGGTATGGCGAAAGCGCTGGTAGAGAATTATGAAGGAAACGTACCGGATGATTACGATAAGCTGGTTGCTTTGCCCGGCGTAGGAAGAAAGACAGCAAATGTGGTTCTTTCTGTGGGATTTGGCCACCAAAGGATCGCAGTTGATACGCATGTTTTTCGCGTCGCTAATCGTATCGGTTTGACCTGTGAGAAAGATGTATTGAAAACAGAACTGGCTTTGATGGAGTGTTTGCCTGAGGAAAGATGGTCCAGGACACATCACTCTTTGATTTTTCATGGAAGGAATTGTTGCGCGGCCAGAAAGCCCGACTGTGAGAACTGCACGATTGCTGATTACTGCGAAAAGCATTTGTAGTTTAGGAGGAACAGATGAAGAAACGAATATTGACACTTTTTCTGATATGTTTTACGGTGTTCTGTACGTTGCCGTTATCTGCGGAGGCCGCTTTTGCGGAAGAGGATATGACTTATTTTACCGGTCGTGATTGTACTTCCAATAAAACAGCGGCTGCAACTATCGACTTTGTAATGAACAAATATAAAAGTATGTCTAAGTACCCGGGAAGCGGGCAGTGCTGGGGTTATGCCGAGAAGATCAGTTCTATGCTGGCCGCGTCCAGAGAAACAAAATATTATACAGGACTAAGGCTTACGGAAAAGAATTTTAAAAATAAATGTCTTAATGCCAAAGCCGGTACGCATATCCGACTCAATCGTGAGAAGAAGTTTAATGCATGGAAAGGGCATTCGGTGGTATTGTTAAAAGTGACGGAAGAACAAGTCGTATGGGCAGATAATAACTATGCTGGGGAAAATACAGTTGCGTATTATTCAGGGACTATAGAGGATTTTCTTTGGAATTATGGTCAGTACGGCTACATCAATATGGTAGCAAAGCCTATCAAATACAGAACCTATAGCGAGCCGCAGGTATCTTCCGGCGCCGACGAGAAAAAAGGCGGCGTACGATTGACGTGGCTGAAGCTTTCGGGCTGCAGCCAGTATGAGGTTTATCGCAGTTATTCTAAAAGCGGATCGTATAAGAGAATCGCCAAGGTAGCAGATACTAATTTTACGGATAATGCCGGCAGACTGGGAGAAAAGGCTTACTATAAGGTTAAAGCTGTAAAGCGCAGCGGCAGTAAGTACAGCAATGTGACCAGCCGTATCTCAAAGTTAATGATACCTTGGCCGGAAATAAGCAATGACGCGGTTACAGGGCAGGTCGTTCTGAATTGGAAGCCGGTGCCGAAGGCTGACCGATATATTATCTATCGAATGGATTTGGATACGGGTGAATATAAGAAAATTGAAACGACGACCGAATGCAGCTTTACTGATACGGACAGCAATGATCAGAATGCATATTATTTTTATCGTATGAAAGCCGTGTGCGACACAAACAGTAAAGGCAATTCGCCTTACGTATATATGGGATGGTGTAGGAATGAACCTCTTTATTAGACTGGTTTACAAGAATAATGTATTTGACAACACTGTCGTTTCTGTGTAAAATTAGAAGTATGTGAAAGGGTAATGGGCCTGGAGGTGAACATTGAAAACTGTTCTAATCTAAGGAGGACCCATGAAAAGAAAAATAATAGCCGCCTTTCTGGCGGCAATTCTCTCGATGACAGCTATGCCTTTTTTTACAGTACAGACATATGCCTATAGCGAAGGTTCTACCTTTGAGGGAAAGGATTGTACCGATAATGAAAATGCCGCGGCTGCCATAGACTATTTAATGAATCGCTATCCTCATGGGAAGACGTTTGACAGTCCGGGAACCTGTTGGGGATATGCAGTGAAGATAAACGACTTGCTGGCAGATAGCAGCAGAAGCAGCTATTATAATGGTTTGCGTTTTACGAAAACGAATTTTAAAAATAAATGCCTGCGTGCTCGAGCGGGAACACATATCCGGTTTTCTCACGGCAGTACCTTTAACGGGGGATATGGACATTCCGTGGTACTGCTGGAAGTAGATGATAATAAAGTATTGTGGGCAGATAATAACTACTATGCATATAATACGGTTTGCTATTATCAGGGGACTTTAAATGACTTTTACAAGTGCTATGGTCAGTATGGCTATATCAATATGGTATCAAAGCCCGTTAAATATAAGATATATGATACGCCGAGAACAGCTGCTAAAGCGCTGAAGGCGGCCGGGCGGATTCGTTTGAACTGGATGAAGGCTTCGGCAGCAGAGCGCTATCAGATTTATCGAAGCTATGCGAAAGACGGTGAATATAAGCTGATAGGCGAAGTGGAAAATGATATATTCCAGTTTACTGATGATACGGTAAAAAAGGGTAAGAAGGCCTGGTATAAGATAAAAGCTGTTAAGGAATCCGGAAATAAGTGGAGCGGCGCAGTAAGTTGCCGGGCAAATTGATTGAAAAACGTTATGAAGAAGATAAAGACCCTGTGGTGAGCAGGGTCTTTGTTAGATGTTTTTAAGCATTTTTGCCGCAGCATTTTTTGTATTTTTTACCGCTGCCGCAAGGACAAGGGTCATTTCTGCCGGGCTTTTTTTCCACGTGTACAGTTTTTGAACGTTTATATGTTTTGACGATTTCGATTCTTTTTTCTTCACTAAGGACATCGTCCCAGGCAGGGATTGTGAACAGATAATCGGCTTCTGCTTTCAGCATGTTAAAGAATAGCTTTTCGAAGTCAATATCAAGATCAATAGATGTTTCATCAGTTACTGCCTCTAAGTCAATTTCCTCGTTGAGACTGCTGTTGATTCCGTCTAGAAATCCGACAAAGATAGTCTTATTACACTGAAATTTTTCTACCAGTTCAGCAACTGTCCCAGTCATATGTTCTGTAGGATGTTCCAGGATATGTGTGTACAATTTTGTTTCTGTTTCTGCATATTCTTTCCAGAAATCCTCGAATGTTTCTTCTGTCTGGTTATCGATGAGATTTTTCCAATCTTCGTATAAGCTCATGTAAAGTTTCCTCCTATGGTGTTTCTTACAGTTCTTTTGCAATAGCCAGAATATCTCCTACGATTGCGCTGCCAGTAGGCAGAGCGCCTGCTCCTTTTCCGTAGAACATGACTTCGTCTACAGCATTGCCTGTGACATAAATCGCGTTGAATTCATTGGATACGCCGGCCAGAGGGTGGGAATTTTCAATTTCCATCGGCTTTACGCTGTATTCTACAGTATCCCCAACCTTCTTCGCTTGTGCGATCAATTTAATTTTGCAATTCTTTTCCTTTGCAGCTTCAATATCATCCATGGTGATTTTACTGATACCTACGGTTGGGATCTCTGTAGGAGGCACGTATTTATCGAAGCATAACGCCATAAGAATGGAAAGCTTGTTTGCTACATCAATACCTTCTACGTCAGCGGTTGGATCAGCTTCGGCGAAACCCTTTGCCTGCGCGTCTTTCAGCACGTCAGCATAATTCAAACCCAGATCAGTCATTTTTGTAAGAATGTAATTGGTAGTTCCGTTGAGAATTCCCATGACTTCGGTGAATTCATTGCCCGCCAAAGCTTCCTGAATGGCAGTTAATGCAGGAATACCACCACCTACGCTAGCCTCAAAACGAAAGCGAACGTTATGCTCGTCGGCAACTCTCTGTAGTTTGTCAAAGTTTGCGGCGACCGCTGCTTTGTTAGGGGTAACGACGCTTTTACCGTGTTCCATGGCAGTTAGCATGAAAGTGGTAGATGGCTCAATGCCTCCCAGGGATTCAACAACGATGTCAATCTCAGGATCTTTCAAAATATCATCAGGATTTTGTGTCGCGCAGGATTCTGGCAATCCCAGGGTTTTCAACCTGTCCATATTTTTTTCCAGAACGCGAACGACTTTGATCTCTTTACCGATTCTCTTTTGGATTAATTCTCTGTTCATGTCTAGGATCTCGTAAGTTCCACCGCCTACGGTACCCAGACCAAGTATTCCAATTTTTACTGTTTTCATAACAGCCTCCTTGTACAAAATTTCCGTTGCTAAAAATTATATACTAAAATTTGATTTTTGTCTTTAAATTTTTGCAAAAAACATTTATGATGTTAATGGAATTGTTTTATAGGAGGAAAAAATGTCACTGCATATCGTTTTTGTTGAACCGGAGATTCCCCCTAACACAGGCAATATTGCCAGAACCTGCGCGGCTACGGACACGTGTTTGCATCTTGTAGAACCACTGGGGTTTTCCATTGATGACAAAGCAGTTAGAAGAGCGGGACTGGACTATTGGCCATATGTGAATTTGGAGGTACATTCCAGCTTGTCCGCGTTTTTGGAAAAATATGAGGATCACACGATGTATTTGGCAACTACAAAGGGCGGACGAATTTATACAGAAGTTTCATATAAAGATGAAGATATGATTTTGTTTGGACGAGAAACGGCCGGATTGCCGAAGGAATTCATCCTTGAAAGACAGGAACAGGCAATTCGTATACCTATGAGTGCGAATACGCGGCTGCGTTCGTTCAATCTTTCCAATTCCGCCAATATTATTCTGTTTGAAGCGCTGAGACAATTAAACTTTCCTGGTTTGAAATAAGCATTGAAATATACTGTTTCAATATGGTATAATATTTGCATAGGAGATGGGAGTATGAAACTAGGTTACGAGCTTACAATTGAACAGACGCAAAAACTGTCCATGACGCCGGAACTGATTCAGGCCATTCAGATCCTGCAGTTTAACAATCAGGAGTTGGTGGACTATGTGCAGAATGAGCTTTTGGAAAACCCTGTGTTAGAGGCAGAAAAAAGCTATGATGCACAGGAGGTAGATATCAGGGAGAAGATTAGAGAGGCGGATTACGAGGAACAGAGTTTTCGTCAATGGGAATATACGCCTGACGACGACGATGACTATACCTATGAGCAGTATGTTTGGGAGGAGGATACGCTGACGGATTATCTTCTTAGTCAGCTGCAGTTCTCATCTTTAAAGGAAGAAAAAGCAAAGATAGGCCGTTATATTATCGAAGCAATTGATGAAAACGGTTATCTTACTGTGTCTGTAGAAGAAATTGTAAAAGCGGTTCATGCAGATACAGAATTGGTTGAGGAAGTTTTGAATTTTATTCAGACGTTTGATCCTTCGGGCGTCGGCGCGAGAAATCTGCGCGAGTGTCTGATCATCCAGCTGGCGGCCAAAGGACTTCTGACTGATGAGATTGAATATATCATTGAGAATATGCTGGAGGATTTGGCTGACAACCGCATTGCCCATATCGCAAAGACTTTGGGGGTAAAAAATCAGGAAGTTCAACAAATCGCGGATTTGATCCGTACGCTGGAGCCGAAGCCCGGCAGATTGTTTTCCTCTGGTGAAACCATTCGCTATGTAGTGCCAGATATCTTTGTTGAAAAGGTTAACGGCGACTATGTGGTTATGAATAATGATACCAGTGTTCCGAAGCTGATGGTCAGTTCCTATTATAATAAGCTGACGGCAGAAGCGGGAAAAGATGAAGAATTAAATAAGTATCTTAATGACAGGTTTAACGCTGCAGTATGGCTTATTCGAAGTATTGAGCAGCGGAAACAGACGATTTACAATGTTGCAAATGCAGTTGTAAAATACCAGCAGGACTTCTTTGACAGGGGAGAAAAGTTTTTAAAAACTTTGACGCTAAAACAGATAGCTGACGAGATTGGCGTTCATGAATCTACTGTGAGCAGATCCATCAATGGGAAATATATGCAAAGTCCGCGCGGTGTGTTTGAAATGAAGTATTTCTTTTCAAGCGGCGTTAGCGGCGGCGATGGAGAGGGTGTTTCTTCTAATAGCGTGAAATCTATTATCAAAGAGATCATTTCAGGTGAAGATACCAGCAAGCCGTACAGTGACCAGGATATGGTGGAAATATTGAAGGGAAAGGGTATCGATATTTCACGCCGTACGGTAGCAAAGTATAGAGAGGGCATGAATATTTTGTCTTCTTCGAAAAGAAGAAGATTTTAGTATAATATAATGTAACTTTAATCCAGAAGAGATATGGAGGTAAAAAATGGCAATTAAAGTTGGTATTAGTGGATTCGGAAGAATCGGAAGAGTAGTAATCAGAGCGGCAATGGACATGCCTGATATAGAAATCGCGGGCATCAATGTTCGTAATGCAGACATCGACTATCTGATTTATATGTTGAAATACGACACTACTTTTGGCCGCTTTCCGAAAACACTGGAAAAGTATGAGGAAGGTATTGTTATTGATGGAAAGAAGGTTCCTGTTTTCAGTGAATCTGAAGCCAAGAACATTCCTTGGGATAGATGTGGCGCTGAATACATAGTTGAGGCCACCGGTGCTTATACTACTACAGAAAAGGCTATGGATCATGTGAAGGCCGGCGCCAAGAAAGTTATTATTTCTGCACCGGCAAAAGATAAAACGACACCGACTTTTGTTTTCGGCGTAAACTCAGATGAATATACTGCTGACATGGATGTAGTTTCCAATGCGTCCTGTACGACGAATTGTCTTGCTCCTCTGTGTAAGGTTTTGGAAGAAAATTTCGGAATTGAGCAGGGATTGATGTCAACCATTCACTCGGCAACAGCTAAACAGAAGGTTGTAGACGCTCGTTCTATGAAGGACTGGAGAACAGGAAGAAGTGTATTCGGCAATGTTATCCCATCGACAACAGGGGCTGCTAAGGCCGTAGGATTGGTTATTCCGTCGCTGGCAGGGAAGATGACGGGTATTTCCTACCGCGTTCCGACAGCTGATGTCTCTGTTATAGATCTTAACGTGGTATTGAAGAAGTCCGCGTCTTATGACGCTATCTGCCGCGCTGTGAAAAAAGCTTCCGAGACTTATCTTCACGGGATTATTGAATATGTTGATGATGAAGTAGTTTCAGGTGATTTTGTTGGTGATCCGCATACTTCTATCTTCGATGCGAGAGAGGGCATTGAGCTGAATGATAAATTCTTCAAGCTGATCGCTTTCTATGATAATGAATACGGCTATTCCAGTAAAACGTTGGAATTGATCCGCCATATGTACGAAGTTGACAATGCGAAATAGACTTTGATTTTCATGGGGAAACACTGCGATGCAGTGTTTCCCCATAGCTTATGAAAATAAGAGGTAAAAAAGAAATGAAAAAAACAGTGAGAGACATTGATGTAAAGGGTAAACGTGTTCTGGTAAGATGTGATTTTAATGTACCGCAGAAAGACGGCGCGATTACGGATGATAAGCGGATTGTCAGCGCATTGCCGACGATCAGCTATTTGAGAGAGCATGGAGCCAAAATCATTTTGATGTCGCATCTTGGACGTCCAAAGGGTGAGCCGAAGCCGGAGTATACGTTGCGGCCCGTTGCAGATAGGCTTTCGGAGCTGCTGGATACGGAAGTGAAATTTACCAGTTGTCCGACCGTAATATGCGATACTGTAAAAGCTATGGCAGAGACTTTGCAGGACGGAGAGGTTATGCTTTTGGAGAATGTTCGTTTTCGTAAAGAGGAAACGGAAAACGGCGCTGACTTTGCTAAAGAATTGGCGTCTTTGGGTGAAATATTTGTGCAGGAAGCTTTTGGAACAGCGCACAGAGCCCATGCGTCCACAGCAGGCGTAGCTGATTATTTACCGGCCGTATCCGGCTTTCTCATTGAAAAAGAAGTGAAATTCTTGGGAAGCGCGGTGGAAGAACCGGAGCGTCCGTTTGTTGCGATCATGGGCGGCGCAAAGGTAGGCGATAAGATTCCTGTTATTGAAAGTCTGCTGCAGAAGGTAGATACTTTGATTATCGGCGGCGGTATGGCATATACATTTTTTAAAGCGATGGGTCTGGAAATCGGCACGTCAATTTTGGATGAGGAAAATATCGGTCTGGCAGGCGAGCTATTGCAAAAAGCGGCCGATGCAGGTGTTAAAATGCTTTTGCCTGTAGATATTGTCTGCGCGGAACGTTTTGACAATGACGCGCCTTCAACGATTGTTGACCGGGAGGAAATTCCGGCGGATATGATGGGACTTGATATCGGACCAAAAACAGTGGAAGTATACAGAAAGGCTTTGAATGAGGCAAAGACTGTCGTATGGAACGGACCGATGGGCGTTTTCGAGATGCCTTCCTTTGAAAAAGGAACTAAGGCTATTGCGGAAATTCTGGCAGAAAGTGACGCAGTGACCGTAATCGGCGGCGGTGATTCAGCGGCGGCGACAGAGCAGTTTGGACTTGCTGATAAAATGACTCATATTTCCACGGGCGGCGGCGCTTCACTGGAATTCCTGGAAGGTAGAGTTTTGCCGGGCATAGCTGTTATAGAAGACAAGTAGAAGGGAAGTATCAAAATGAGAATACCGTTCATTTGCGGCAATTGGAAGATGTATAAAACAAAAGAGGAAGCAGCGGCATTTGCTTCGGAATTCCGGCAGGCGTATCAAGATGCCGGCACGGATATCCGCGCCGCGATTTGTGCTCCTTTCACCCAGTTGGATACTCTTATTGAGGCTTTTTCGGGGACAGGAATCGGAGTCGGCGCGCAGAATGTTCATTTTGCTGACGAGGGAGCGTATACCGGTGAGATTTCTGCAGACATGCTGAAGGAGATAGGTGTAGATTACTGTATTGTAGGCCATTCGGAGAGACGCCAGTATTTTGGCGAGACTGATGAAACTGTCAACAAGAAGTTGAAAAAACTGCTGTACGCTACAGATATTATCCCGATTTTTTGTGTAGGAGAAACCCTGGAAGAAAGAGAAAACGGTAATCCGGCGGATGTAGTTGAGCGTCAGTTATCCTGCGGACTGCAGGGAATTGCGTCAGAGGACGCGAGCCGCATAGTGATTGCCTATGAGCCGGTATGGGCTATCGGCACAGGAAGAACCGCGACACCAGAACAGGCAGAAGAAATGTGTGCTTTTATTCGCGGTGTGCTGGAAAAGCTTTATGATGAGGATGTGTGCGATCAGGTAGTGATTCAATATGGAGGAAGCGTAAAACCGGAAAATGCTACGGAAATTATGAATATGGATGAGATAGACGGAGCTTTGGTTGGAGGCGCTAGCCTTGATCCAGCAAAATTCATGGAGATTATCAATTTTTAATGCGAAAATACTTGATTTTTACCATTTCTTATGATAAAGTTAAATGGTTAAAATTTAAGCACTCAACTAAGGAGGGATAAGATGAAAACCGCTCTTATGATATTATTGGCCGTTGCCAGCATTATCATCATTGCAAGCGTTCTGTTACAGTCAGGCAACAGCGACGGCTTGTCTGGTTCAATTGCAGGCGGTGCAGAGCAGTTGTTCGGGAAGAAGAAGAGCAGAGGCTATGAAGCGATTCTGAGCAAGATCACTGTTGTTTCAGCCGTACTGTTTATCGTACTGTCAATTGTTATCGTGGCACTATTTTAATGTGTTAATAATTTAATTAATTTTAAATATTCGCTTGAAAGTAAGAGGTACTTGATCGGTGCCTCTTAAACTGCTTTCATAACAAGGCGAAAAAGGAGGTATCATTATGAATTATGTTGCTCCTATCGCGGCCCTTGTTGGTCTGATCGTGGCATTTTGCCTGGCGTCATGGATCAGCAAGGCTGATGAAGGAACCGACAGAATGAAGGAAATCGCGGGTTATATCCGTGAGGGCGCTATGGCTTTCCTGAAAAGAGAATATAAGACCATGGCTATCGTTATCGTTGTACTGTTCCTGCTGATCGGAATTGGTCTGAAAAGCTGGCTTACAGCAGGACTTTACCTGTTAGGCGCATTGCTTTCCGTAGCGGCAGGCTATTGTGGAATGACTGTAGCCACAAAGGGTAACGTAAGAACTGCTAACGCGGCAAAGGAAGCCGGCATGCCGAAGGCGCTGAAAATTGCGTTTCGTTCCGGCGCTGTAATGGGTCTGTGCGTGTCCGGTCTCGGACTGCTCGGTCTGGGCGTTGTGTTCTGTGCGCTTGATCTTGCTACTGTTACACAATGTATCACAGGATTTGGTTTAGGCGCGTCTTCCATGGCTCTGTTCGGCAGAGTAGGCGGCGGTATCTATACGAAGGCTGCAGACGTAGGCGCTGACCTGGTAGGTAAGGTAGAAGCAGGCATTCCGGAAGACGATCCTCGTAACCCGGCGGTTATCGCTGATAACGTAGGCGACAATGTAGGCGACGTGGCTGGTATGGGTTCCGACCTGTTTGAATCTTATGTCGGATCTATTATTTCCGCTATTACATTATCTGCAGTTGCAGTTGCAAACGCACCGGAGATGGCGACCTTCTCACAGGAAACTGCTGCTGTATTCCCGTTGCTCTTGTCTGCAATCGGCATTATCTCCTCAGTCATCGGTATTTTGATGGTAAGAGGAAATGATAATACCAACCCTGCTTCAGCGTTGAATATGGGTACTTATATCAGTGGTATCATTGTTATTATCTGTGCATTGGTACTGAGTAAGCAGATGTTGGGCGATTTCACTTATGCTTTCGCTATTATTGCCGGATTGATTGCAGGTATCGCAATCGGTAAGATTACAGAAGTATATACCTCCGGTGATTATAAATCCGTTAAAAAAATTGCAGAGCAGTCCCAGACAGGCGCGGCTACAACCATCATCAGCGGTCTGGGCGTTGGTATGATGTCCACGCTGTGGCCGATCATCATGATCTGCATCGCAACATTTGTTGCCTATAAGTTTGCCGGTGTATACGGTATCGCTCTGGCTGCTGTAGGTATGCTGTCTACAGCTGGTATGACTGTTGCGGTTGACGCTTACGGTCCTGTATCCGACAATGCTGGCGGTATCGCAGAAATGTCAGAGCTTCCGCACGAAGTACGTGAGATCACGGACAAGCTGGATTCTGTTGGTAATACTACGGCTGCGATCGGTAAAGGATTCGCTATCGGTTCTGCGGCATTGACTGCGCTGGCTCTGTTCGTGTCCTACGCAGAGGTTGCAGATATTGATGTTGTAAGTCTGTTGAATCCGATCGTTATCATCGGTGTATTCATCGGCGCTATGCTGCCGTTCCTGTTCTCCGCTATGACGATGAACTCCGTAGGAAAAGCAGCTAATCAGATGATTGAGGAAGTTAGAAGACAGTTTAGAGAAGATAAGGGTATCATGGAAGGTACTTCCAAACCTGATTATGCAAGATGTGTAGATATCTCTACCGGCGCTGCTCTGAAGGAAATGGTTGTTCCGGGTCTGATGGCGATTATCGCGCCTCTGGCTGTAGGTTTCCTTCTCGGCGCTGAAGCGTTGGCTGGTATGCTTGGCGGCGCTCTGTCCGCAGGCGTGCTCCTTGCCATCATGATGTCTAACGCAGGCGGCGCGTGGGATAACGCTAAGAAGTATATCGAAGAAGGTAACTTTGGCGGTAAGGGCAGCGAGCCTCATAAGGCTGCTGTTGTCGGCGATACTGTCGGCGATCCGTTTAAGGATACTTCCGGTCCTTCTATCAACATTTTGATTAAGCTGATGACCATCGTTGCAGTTGTATTTGCTCCGATGTTTGGAAATGGAATCTTAGGCTAATAATCGAAAGATCGAGATAAAAGTATGACATGATAAGGCGTTGTGGAACGATATTTTGTGTACCACAGCGCCTTTTGCTGTCAGGAGGTATTATACAAGGGAGAGGGAAGTCATTATGGCAAAAAAAGAAAAAGAACCGAAGACCAACGCTGTACGGATGGTAGCCGCAAAAAAGATACCGTATAAATTGCATACATATGACGCGCCGGACGGATTTTTAGACGGCGTATCTGTGGCAAAGCAGACGGGACAGAACCCTGACACTGTATTTAAGACGCTAGTTCTGGTAGGACACAGCAAAGCGCATTATGTCTGTGTGATTCCTGTCGCTTGCGAACTGGATCTAAAGAAAGCGGCAAAGCATTTCGGAGAGAAGAATATCGAGATGATTCACGCGAAAGAGATTACGCCGTTGACCGGTTATATCAAGGGAGGCTGCTCGCCAATCGGTATGAAAAAGCTGTTTCCGACAGTAATTCACGAGTCAGCCCGGTACTTGCCGGCAATTTGTGTCAGCGGCGGTAAGGTAGGATTGCAAATGGAATTATCGCCTGACGCCCTATTAGAATTGGCGCAGGCGGGATACGCGGATATTATTAAAGCGTAGGCGGAATTTGATTATCAGAGAATCAATTCTGTAAGATATACTGCGATACAGCTGGCAACAGCTACCTTGAACAGATTGCCGTCGATCCACGCGACAACGATAGCGGCAAGAAAGGCAGTTACGCCGCTGGAAATATTGTTGGTTGCCGTAATGATGGCGGGGAAGGCCATAACCGCTAAAGTTACATAAGGCACGTAATAAAGAAAGGAACGTATGAAGGTATTGTTAATTTCCTTTTGAATCAAAGTCAGCGGCAGCGCTCGAATAGCATAGATTGTCAATGCTGCCACTAATAGATAAATATATGTCTGATCGTTCATTTGGACACCTCATTTTCTTCTGCTGCGGACAGCTTGTCCGCATCTTTTTTTGTTTCCCGGCTGATTCTGTCATTTTTAACAGGATTGATTATTGCAGCAGCTGAGGCAATAACGATTGTCAGAATGATGATTTGTGTTCCGGCTGAAATTTCTTTGAAATACGGAAGAAAAGAAAATGCCGCGCTTGCAGCCATAGAAGCAGTGACTACTACGGCTATGGTTCGATCCTGTTTCGACGCGGGTATAACTACAGCCAGAAACATACCGTAAATTGCTACGCTGAAGGCGCTGGAAAGGCTTGGCGGTAGAATGTTGCCCGCGGCGGCTCCAAGAATCGTTCCCAGAACCCAGCCGGGAGAAGCAACAGTGGCAGCGCCATACGGGTAATATGGATTCAGTTCCCCTTTGACAGAGGCGCTGATACCGAAGATCTCGTCAGTAACGAAATAGGAAAGCAGTAAGCGCTTCAGCAGTGAAGTATCGGAAGGAATTTTCTGTGATAAAGAGCACGACATGAGGAAATACCGCATATTGATGATCAGCATGGTAAAAGCCATGGCAATAAATCCTGCATTGTCCGCGATAACTGTCAAAACGGCGAATTCACCAGCTGACGCATGCATTAAAAAGGACATAAGTCCAGATTGTGCCGGCCCCATTCCCATAGCTTTAGCGGCGATACCCAAAGTAAAGCCCACCGCGAAGTAGCCCAGCGCGATGGGCGTTCCATCTTTGATCCCCTGTAAATACCATTTCTTATTGTTCATTTCTTTATACGCCTCACAAATTTAGTATTATCTATTATTTTAAGCTATCTTGCAATTAAAGTAAAGTAAGAATTCCGTAATAAATTCCTTAATAAATCTTAACCTCCGCTTAACTGGCGTTTAATATTTATGTTTTAAAATAGAGGTATAGAAATCTAAAGGGAGAAAACGGATTATGAACATTATGATATTAACAGGACGCTTTGGTTTGGGCCATGTGAAAGCCGCCGAAGCAATCAAAGAACAGATTTTGACAGAAAATCCGGAAAGCAATGTAGAGATCATCGATTTCATGGATTATATGTTTCCGGCAATCAGCAAATGCATTTACAAGGGGTTTAACTTTTTGGTAGCGAGATGCAGCGGTTTGTACAACGCTATGAATAAAGCAGCAGGTGATACGAATATGATACCGCTGAAATTGACCGTAACCAAAAAAATTGATCGTCTTATAATGGACTACCAACCGGATCGTATCGTCGTGGCTTTTCCGGTGTGCTCGCAATATATTTCAGCCTATAAGAGAATGCGCCGCTGCGCCGTGCCGCTGTATACCTATATCACGGATATTACTGCTCATGAGGAATGGATTGCCCCTGCGACAGACCGCTATTTTGTGGGCGATATTACGACAAAGAACGCGTTGCAGTCCAAAGGCGTGCCGGCGGATAGAATTACGGTCAGCGGAATTCCGGTGCTACAGCGTTTTCAGCAAAGGGTATCTGAAAGACAACGCGGCCGGACCTTCGGCCGGAAGAAACAGATTCTCGTCATGGGCGGCGGTCTTGGGTTGCTTCCGTCATCAAAGGATTTTCTTCAGATCCTCAATGAGCAGGAGGACGTTGAAACTACGGTTATATGCGGCCATAATAAAAAACTGCTGGATACGATTCAGATAGAATATCCATTTATTCATGCTGTCGGCTATACTGATCATGTGGAACAATATATGAAAGAGGCTGATCTTTTAGTCACCAAGGCTGGCGGTTTGACCACCTTTGAGGCAGTGGCGGCCTGTACGCCGCTTTATATTATCCATCCGTTTCTGGAGCAGGAGTTTGGCAATGCCAGTTATATAGAAAATCATAATATCGGTAGAGTTTTGTGGGATACACATATAGACGAAGGTGAAGATATTTTGCGGCTGTTGAGAGATGAGAAACTTCTTCATCAGATGAGCCGGAACATGGAGATGCTTAAGACAACTTTTGAACCATGCGAATTTTTTGAGGGAGAAGGAGAGAAAAGATGCAGTTAAAGAAGCATAAAAAATATTTAGCCGCTGCAGCTCTTGTAGCAGCATCCTATAGCTTTTTGCCTTCTCAGGCAGGAAAATGGAAATTCTATACGGACGGCGGAGAGAGGACTAAGACCATTTATCTCACTTTTGATGATGGTCCCAGCACAGAGTATACGGAATCGCTGCTGGATTTATTAGACGAGTATCAGATTAAGGCGGCTTTTTTCGTAGTTGCGGAGGCGGCGGAGCAAAATCCCGATTTGATCAGGAGAATGCAGCAGGAGGGGCACCTGATAGGCCTCCATTCATTGCGCCACGAGAGCGCTATGGTGCAGACGCCGAGCCAAACGCGCAGAGATCTGTGCGAAAGTATAGCGATTTTGAAGAGACTAGGCGTGACGCCAATATACTACAGACCGCCTTGGGGACATGTAAATTTGGCGACGCTGCGGCTGATAAGAAGGTTGAGGTTAAAAAAGGTATTATGGCATGTGATGGCGCAGGACTGGAAAGAGGATACGAGCCGGGAGGAAATTCAGTATAAACTGCTTAAGCGAACAGGACGAGGCGATATTATCTGTCTGCATGATGGCAGAGGCAGCGACGGAGCGCCCGGAAGAATGCTGGCGGCTCTTGCTGATACGATTCCTGTTTGGCTTGAGGAAGGGTGGCAGTTTAAACGATTAGATGAAAGAAAAGGGGGCTTTGTGTGAAAAAAGCGTTGAAAAACGGCGGGCTGTTTTTGGCGCTGGTGTGCCTAACATTTTATGTAATTGGAAAAGATTTGAATTTGGTTCAATTGCGCGCTGCTTTATTAAGTGCAAACTTTATATGGATGGTGGCAGCTGTTTTAGCCTCTGCTGTCTTTCTTTGCTGTGAAGGAACGAATATTGCGCGGCTGTTACGGGGATTTGGTTGCAATTGCCGACTTTATCAGGGAATACGGTACGCTCTGACAGGATTCTTTTTTAGTTCGGTAACGCCGTCCGCTTCCGGAGGACAGCCAATGCAGCTATATGCTATGCACAAGGATCATGTGGCGATTTCACGGGGTACGCTGGCGCTATTGGGCGAGTTACTCAGCTTTCAGGTTGTTACAGTAATGTTGGCTATGTGTGGATTCCTGTTTCAACGGCAGATGATTTTAGATACCTCGAAAGGACTATGGTGGGTTTTTCTAATCGGCGTTGGAGTGAATTTGGCAGTGACAGCTGTTTTAATTATGGCGCTGTTTAGGCCTGCGATAATCAATACGTTAATGGGGCTATTGGTAAGGCTCATTTCACGATTCAGCCAAAGAAAGGGCGCGCAGGCTGAAAAGTTTTTGTCAGCACAATTGACTGACTATGCGGACAGTGTGTTTCAATTGCGTCAGAAACCAATTTTGATGGTAAAGACCTTCCTGACGACGCTAATTCAGATGACGGCAATGTACAGCATAACATATTTGACATATCGCGCTCTTGGTATGCAATCCTTTGATTTTTTTCAGGTAGTATCACTGCAAGCTGTTTTATATGTATCTGTTTCAGCTTTGCCTTTGCCGGGAGCGGTGGGCGTAAGTGAGGGTGGATTCCTTTTGCTATTTCAGACATTGTATCCTGACGGACTGTTAACCGGCGCTATGCTGTTGTCACGCGCCGCAAGCTTTTATCTTCCTGTATTGTTCAGCGGACTTTATGCAGCGGTATATTTTAGTAGAGGAATGGTTGACAAAACGGTAAAAAAAGTATATTCTTAAATCAGCTAGGGGAGCTTTCGCTGAGAATGGCTTTTGCCAGACCCTTAAGACCTGACGCAGTTAATGCTGCCGTAGGCAAGCGATTTGTTATCCCCTCCAATATTTATATGGAGGTTTTTTTATTATGTTTGAAAATTTGCAGGGATTCTTTGAATCTACAATGGGACAGGTGATTGTGATCGCGGTTATTGCTGTCTTTTTCTTTTTGATTGTTTTTCCTATGGGAGCGCAAAAAGAAAAGAAGATGGATACGAAGGCCATAACGATTTCAGCATTGTTGATTGCTCTTGCCGTAGGACTTGGACAGATTAAGCTCTTTGAAATGCCTTATGGCGGCACGGTCACTGTGTTTTCTATGCTGCCTGTGGCGTTGTGCGGTTATATTCTGGGAATTCGGCGCGGTGTTATGGCAGGTATGTGCGTAGGGCTGCTTAACTTGATTTTCGGACCTTACGTCATCCATCCTGTTCAGCTTCTTGTAGACTATCCATTTGCTTTCGGAGCATTGGGATTGGCTGGATTTTTTTCTGAAAGCGGTAAGAACGGTTTGACGAAAGGATATTTGTTGGGACTCTTTTCCAGATATATCTGTGCGGTTGTATCCGGTATTGTCTTTTTTGGAGCATATGCGCCAGAGGGATTTAACGCTGTTACGTGGTCCTTATTTTATAATTTTACTTATTTAGCGGCTGAGGGTATTCTGACTGTGGTAATTATTTCACTTCCTCCTGTAAAGAAAGCGTTAGAAGGGTTGAAAAAACAGTTATAAAATGTTATATTATTAACAAAGGAACAATTTCATTCTATTATGGAGAAAGGGAGAACAATCAACATGTACGAAAATATTAAATTCGAAGCAAAAGAAGGTATCGGTTATGTTACGATCAACCGTCCGAAGGCAATGAACGCGTTGAATATGGATGTTCTGAGTGAATTGTACGATGTATTTACCAAAATTGAAGGAGACGCTGAAGTAAAAGCAGTTATCCTGACCGGTGAAGGCAAGGCGTTTGTTGCAGGCGCTGATATCGCACAGATGCATCAGCTTACCGCGCTGGAAGGCCGTCAGATGATGATTATGGGTCACAAGGTGATGAACCTGATTGAAGCAATAGAAAAGCCAGTTATCGCTGCGGTTAACGGTTTCGCGCTGGGCGGAGGCTGTGAGCTTGCTATGGCTTGCGATATCAGAATCGCTTCTGAAAAGGCCAAATTCGGTCAGCCAGAGGTTGGTCTTGGTATCATTCCTGGTTTTGGCGGTACACAGAGATTAGCAAGACTGGTAGGCAAAGGTATGGCAAAATATCTGATCATGACTGCGGAAATGATTCCTGCAGCGGAGGCTTACAGAATCGGACTTGTTGAGAAGGTTGCAGCGCCGGAGGAGCTGATGGCTGAAGCGGAGAAGGTTGCAAAGACCATCGCATCTAAAGCGCCGATTGCTATCGCGACGGCGAAGACTGCGATCAATAACGGTTACGACATGGATATGAAATCTGCGAGCAAGTTTGAAATAGAAACTTTCACAGCGGCTTTCGGTTCTGAGGATAAGACCGAGGGTATGGCCGCATTTCTGGAAAAGAGAGCGCCGGAGTTTAAAAACAAATAAGTAATGTTTTTTCGAGTAGGAGAACAGACTGATAGCCTGTCTTCTACTCTTTTTTTTCTATATCGTCGGAAAGAATGACCAACAGGCGGCCTTCCGTGAAAGTAACAGAGGCTTCTTTCTTCACAATTTCATTACTGACACCTAAGGTAGTCTCATTTGTCAGAAGATGATTGGTCAGAGGATATTTGACGCCTCTGAGGGTTACATTTTTGGCCTGCAGACCGTAGCTGATAATACCCATATAGCGATAGGTGTTTTTTGGTATAACAGTGCGCCCCGGCTCTATCATGAAGACATAATTCTGTCCGTCTGTAAATGCGAGGTGCTCCAGCTTGCCGCAGTATTTAGCCAGCATACCCAGATTTCCCATAGTATGATCAAGCCGGCCTCCCAGACCGCCTAACACGGTAATATGGGAGAAACCCTTTGATACGGCTAAATCAATGGCCGCTTCACTGTCGGTCATATCCTTTTCCATGGGCAGAACAATGATATCCGGCAGTTCAGGGCGGGAGGAAGAATCATAATCGCCGATGAGAATGTCAGGAACAATCTTTAATTGCTGTGCAATAAGAAATCCGCCGTCAGCGCAGATGACGGTATCAAAGCTGCTGCGGTTTAAACAGACGGCATGCAAATGTTCCACATGGGAAGTTATAACTAAAGCTTTTTTCATGCGATTTCTCCAATTTCATTTGTATTTATCCAGCAAATATTATATAATAATTCAGGGAATAAGAAAATAGTAAAAAGGAGTTTTTGCATGAATAACATTATTGTACGTGAAACATCATCAGAGATTAGAGCTATTGCAAGAAATGCTTTGCGGGAGAATTGGGGAAAAATAGCCATTGCAATGGCTGTATATTATCTCATGACGGTTACAATCCCGGCTCTGTTGTCGGATATTCTTCCTTTCGGGGTATATCAGGAGTATAACGAGATCCTAGGCCGTTATGTGTCGTTTTCATCTATAGTAGGTTTATATGGATTTGTACTGGAAGGTGCGTTTACATTAGGTTTGTGCAGCTTCCTGCTATCGTTCTTCCGTATGAGAGATATCAATCCAGGATATCTGTTCAATGGTTTTGAGCGTTTTGTTAAAGCTTTCTGTTTAATGTTCATGATTGGGCTGTTTAGTTTTCTGTGGGGATTGTTGTTTGTCGTTCCAGGCATTATCGCCTATCTTCGCTATAGTCAGGCATTCTTTATTTTAGAGGATCATCCTGATTGGGGCGTTATGGAATGCATTGCTGAAAGTAAACGAATCATGCAGGGAAACAAATCGCGGTTTTTCTGCTTGAACCTTTCCTTTATCGGATGGATTTTTCTGGCTTCACTGCCTTCCGCATTTCTTCCATTTGACTTCTTTATTGGAAGTGGAATCATTTCTACCATAGTGGACTTTATTATGACCATTCCGTATTTCTTTGTCATGGCATATCTGCACACAGCTGACACAGTGTTCTACGAATTGTCCAGTCAGCATCTGACCGCGGCACAGAAGGAACCGGAATTTAGAGAAGAAGATTATCATTTCTAGTGAATAAAATCTAAAACAGCTCTGCACCTATTACAGACGGCAGAGCTGTTTGTTTGTAACAAATGACAAGCGCAATTTCATAGTATACAGGGAGATTAAAGTATTGGAGGAATTGCATTGACAGTTGAACGTCACTATTTCCCCGGCAATAACACGCCAGAGGGATTCTTTTCTTACTACGGATACATTATGGGTCAGCGAGAAGCGTCAAAGATCATTTGCATTAAAGGGGGACCAGGTACAGGTAAATCTACATTTTTGAAAAAAGTGGGAGAGAGGTTGTCTGAGGCTGGCGAAAGCGTTGATTTTCTTCATTGTTCTGCTGACGAACAGTCTTTGGACGGTATCATCGCTACAGGAAAAAGAGTAGCGATAATTGATGGAACCAGCCCCCATGTGATAGATCCGATTACCCCTGGAGCAGTAGATTCTATCATTAATTTCGGGGATTTCTGGAACGATAAAAAAATTGCGGACTGTAAAGAGGATCTCATTGCAGGAAATGAGGAATGCTCACGTTGGTATAAGATTGGATATAATTATTTGGCAGCTGCCAGAAATATCTATGACACTATGGCGGCAATCCATAATGAGGGAATTGAAATGTCTGAAATTTACAAGCTGGCCGCGGACATCATTGCCAGAGAGTATAAAAAGTATGATATTTCAATTAAAGCAGGGAATATCAAAAGATTTTTTGCTACAGGCATTACATCCACAGGTATGGTGTCCTATGTGAAGACGTTATTACAGAATACGCGTCGGATTTACTTTGTGAACGTACCGGAGGGATGCGGAAACTGCAGTTTTATGAACATTTTGATGGAAGGGGCGGTTTATCGCGGCTTTGATGTAGAGGCGTATTACTGTCCGATGGATCCGAGGGAGAAAATAGAGCACTTGATCGTACCGGAGCTTTCTCTCGCATTTGTTACCACTAATAAATGGCATGATTTAGAGCCTTGGGAAATATCCTGTGAGGACGACGATGTACGTGAAATTACGATGATCGATATCAACGATTTTGAGAGTACCTATTTCCTGGAGAAGCGGTCAGGGCTCTTGAAAAAGTTATCTGGTCATTACAGCAGTTTATTGGAGGAAGCTGTTTCTGCCATGGCGGAAGCAAAGAGAAATCACGATTTAGTGGAGGAAATGTATGTTCGAAACATGAATTTTGAAAAAATTGACAGATTAGTTGAAAACATAGTCGCGGATATAGTATAATTTTGTTGATAGATTTTTACGTAACATGGAGATGAACGAGTGGATTTACAATCAATACTTACAATGCTGGGAGGCATTGGACTGTTTCTGTACGGCATGAAGCTGATGGGGCAGTCTCTGGAGCGCTTTGCCGGCGCGAAGATGGAAAAAACCCTGGAAAGGCTCACAAGTAGTCGGGGTAAAGGCGTCTTGCTGGGAGCCGGGGTGACTGCGGTCATCCAGAGCTCCTCGGCGACAATTATTATGGTAATCGGTTTTCTAAACGCGGGAATTTTGAAACTGGTACAGGCAGTACCGGTTATCATGGGAGCAAACATTGGTACTACTGTAACGGCGCAGATTCTTAGACTGGGAGATCTTGATAATGAGAATATTATTCTGCAGCTTTTAAAGCCGGCGTCTTTCGCACCGATCTGTGTGGTTATCGGCGCGTTTGTCATGCTGATTGCTAAGAAGAATAAATCTAAGGATAAGGCCGGAATCGCGGTGGGACTTGGAATTTTGTTTATCGGTATGAATATGATGGAGTCCAGTTTTAAGCCTTTGGCCAGTTCACCGGAGTTCATGCAGATTTTCCTGGTGCTGACAAATCCGATTCTGGGCGTATTGGCAGGTATGGGCGTTACCATATTATTGCAGAGTTCTTCAGCGTCTGTAGGCGTATTACAGGCAATGTCTGCTACGGGAGCGATTACTTTTTCTATGGCCGCGCCAATCATTATTGGTCAGAATATCGGTAAGTGTGTTACGGTTCTTTTGGCAAGTATCGGAACCAATAAGAATTCCCGCCGTGCTGTTTGCATAGATATAACCATGTCTCTATTGGGAGCAGTGATTTTCCTGATTGCAATCTACGCATTCCAGGGAATTATCGGTTTTTCTTTTTGGGATACGCCTGTAAACAGAGGAAGAATCGCGGATTTCCATACGCTGTTCAACCTGGTTACCTGTCTGATTATGCTACCGTTTGTGAACGGTCTCATAACGATATCGAAGAAGGTTGTAAAAGAGAAAAATGTATCCAAAATCGATGAAGAACTGTCTATGCTTGATCCAATCTTTGTAACGACGCCGTCTATCGCGCTGGAGCAATGCCGAAAGGTTATGTTTAATATGGCTGCGACGGTGATGGAGAGTTATAAGCTTTCCACAGAATGCTTGTTTACATATAAACAGGACAATTGTGATAAGGTTCGTGAGAATGAGGAATTTTTGGACAAGACGGAAGATGTATTGGGCGAATACCTGATTAAGATTACGGAACAGCATTTAGTTGGAGAGGATAATCGTCTGGCTACGGAGTTTATGCATACCGTAGGAGATTTTGAGCGTATTGGGGATCACTGTATGAACTTTATTGACGTTGCTGAGTTTAACGAAGAACAGGGAATTTCTTTCTCCAACGAGGCGATACATGAAATGGAATATCTGCAGAGAGCCGTAGGCGAGGCTCTTACGATTACCGCGACTGCTTATCAGGAAGAAAAGGAGAGCGTCACACATAAAATTGGGCCTCTTGAAGATAATGTGGATTATATGGTGGATATATTGAAATCTAACCATATTGACAGGTTAAAGAGAGGCTTGTGTAGTAATCAGGGAGGTATCTCATATGTGGAAGTCCTTAATAATATGGAGCGTATTTCTGATCACTGTATGAATATCTCTACCCATTTGCACCAGAGACTTCATCAGGAGGATCTTGATTCTCACAAGAGTGAAGTATTTAACGAAGGATCTGATGAATATAAGGCAATGACAGTGTATTACGAGAAGCAGTATATTGATCCGATTAAAAATCAGCAAATATAAATCAAGAGATTGAAACAGGCGATTAGCCTGTTTTTTCTTGAGACAGTATCGTTACGACCATTACGTGAAAAAAACAGCGGAAGCACCATAAATGTACTGGATAGCGGCGCCTGGAAAGTGGTATCCTATAACCAAGGAAAGCACTTTGCGAAGACAGGTATTTTGAATTATTGGATGAATATCCGTATCCGATTATTTGTTGTAGAATATTAGAAGGCAGCGAAAAATTTTCTTTTAAAATACTGGACAGGTAAAAATGAAATTAAAAATTGATTCAAAAGTTAATTATGATGTTAATGTGCACATTATTACAGACACAGAAAAAGTAGAGCAAAACTTGAAGGCAGAGGATACTTGCCAATTTACAATTCAGGGAAGTCACGCGGTTTTAGTTTTTAAAGAATGCAAGTCGAATTTTTTAGTCACTATTGTTGAAAGGATATTAGTTATTGTAATAAATTATATATATTATTGTATTTCTTATGATGATTTCTCAGAAACACGCCTTCTTACTGGAATTTCTTCATGTATAAAATTGACTATAGAGACTCCGCAAGATAGTCAGACTTTTGTAAATATCCAATATTTTACGGATGAGGCGCTGAGCAACGGTGGTATTGATATTGCTAAGGTGGTCTCAGAACAACCTGTTAGAGTAAATTATAAATTGGATGAAGGTGAGTTTATTAAGACTGAACGACAGTGGACAAAAGAATCGTGTCTTTACATGCTTCCGGCTATTCTTATTATCGTAATTGGAATATATATAGGTATATTGAATGGGAATTATTTTCTTATAACAGTAATGAGTGTATTATTTATTGGACTGACTGGATTAATTTGGAGATTTATTCATCAAATAAATAGGAAGATAGAGGAGAATATGGCGTATTTGAAATATCGATTAGAGAAAATGCGTACTGAGATTAATTCAAAAAATTAGTATTCAATGAAAAGGAAGACATGTCGAAGGTAAAAAGGTAAGCGAAAAGTAATGATTTGTAACATTGGAAAGGTGAGTGTTTCTTGATGCTAAGAATTCTTTTCTACTTCGTAAAACTATCGGTGAGAGTTGTCGCAACTATCTTTTCTCTAAGTAAAAGTGAAAGTAGATCATATTACCATATTAACTACAGCGAAGAATTAGGTTTCAATGAAGAAGATTATCGGAAAGCCCCTGGCGCAATTATTGAGTTTCCAATTAAGTTTGAGGAGTATGAGAACTTTCATGATAGAGAGGAACTTGAATCCGAAATAGAGTCGTGAATTATTGTTTTTATGAAAGAGAAATGGAGCAACGTTTTTGAGTTCGCAATACCAGTTTTTTCATATATATAGTTATTATAAGAGGAACTATATTTTGAAGTTTTTTATCCAGAAATTGCAAACACCTGTAGATTCATATTCAATGACTCGGGGATGTTATATGCAGCTATTCGAGATAAATGGTTTGATGACGCAATAAAGCACATAAAATATAGCGCTAATAGAGAGCCGTTTACGGGTACAGCTGTAACGATTTTAGAAAATCTATTTGGAGGGATTTTAACATATGGAAGATTGGAAGATAAAAGAATATTCAGAACTGGCGAATCAAATGCTTTGCCAGGTATATACGAAGAATAATGTAAATCGCATGAAAAATACAATTGCACATAAAAAAGATTTTCAAGTTCAGTATTCGAGAGGAGGTCTTTTAATAGCAAGAGGATATTACTGTCCTAGCCTATTGGAAGAAATTTTTATTACAAATGTACGACGAGGAAAATTATTAGCAAGATCTACGAAAAGGAGACCGGACTATTGTTATTACTTTGACAAAGGTAAGCTGATATTAGTGCAAAGAAATCTGGATGATGAAACTGTAAGATACGAATGGATTGATCGAATCGGAGATTTTGAATATTCTTTATACATGGAGGATTCTGATAATTGCCAAATAATAATATCAAGATACTATAATGGAAAAATTATAGAAAATACTTTATTAACATCTTTTTCTGCAGGGTATTTTGATTTAGTTTTGGAAACTTATAATTATGATCAGAATAGACTGGTTTTCGCTACTGGAGGAGAGAGAAACTAGCTGGAAGCAGCTTTTGGATTTAACTGCGTTTGCAGTGCGAAAGCTGCAAGAAGAAAGATTTTTTAATAAAGTATTTGGGAAAGATATAGCGGTGATTATTCACGGATATGATTATGAAGACGTAGAATTGGAAGCAACGCGACAAGCAAATCCAAATAATCAAGCCAAAGAATTCTTTAGTGCCTTGAAGTTATTTATGTAACATGATTCGACAAGTGATTCAGGGTGTCAATATTTACTGTGGTATGGCTGATACTGATTCCGAAGAACCGACGGTATTCAGAAAAAAATAAGACATGAATAATTTATATTGGATTAGTTTTGAAAGAGTATAGCGATTAAGAAGACCGGCATCGTGTTGGACCGGTCTTCTGTTTTCGTACCGTAATACTTTGACGTGTACGCAACGTCTCGATAGATGCCCTTTGATAGAACTTATTGATCGATTCGCTTAAGGACTAACAGCATATCTTCAGGCAGGGGAGCTTCCAGAGTCAGGGGTTGTTTGGTAACCGGATGCTGAAAGGACAGTTTATAGGCGTGAAGGGCTTGACGGGGCAGAAGGGTAGGATTGAGACCGCCGTAGAGATGATCGCCTACCAAAGGGTATCCGATATGAGACATATGTACTCGAATCTGATGGGTGCGTCCGGTTTCCAAAAGAAGCTCCGCCATGGTAAACCCGGATGAGTACCGCTGAAGCACTCTGACGTGAGTGACGGAAGGATATCCGCCTTCTTGCATAACGCCGCGGCGTACATCTTCCGGATCGGGTCTGCCAATAGGAAGATCAATCGTAAATTGATCCTCGGGGATAACGCCGTTAACAATGGCGATATACCGCTTTTCTGTTGCATTCGCTTTCATTTGTTTAACTAGTTCGTCCTGTGCATGAGAATTTTTGGCTACGATAAGAAGGCCTGTCGTATCCATGTCAAGCCGATTGACAAAACGAATTTTGAATTTCTGATCAGTGTCTTTCATGTATTTCATCAATCCGTTTGCCAGAGTGTGGCAGGGCTTACCTTTGGTAGGATGGACTGTAATACCGGACTGTTTGTTAATAATCAGCAAATCGTCATCCTCATAAACTGCATGGATGGGAATATCTTCTGCAGGAAAATCGCTGACTTCTTCCGGCAATTTTACACTTAGAATATCTCCTGCTTTTGGAGTGATCCAGCCGGGTGTTTCCTGACCGTTGAGAAAGACAAGATGCTGATATTTCAGCTTTGACAAAAGACGGCTGGAAAAGCTGAATTTTTGCCTCAACAGGTTTTTTACGGGTGTGTTTTCGTCTTTTTTTGTGACAATGTATTCGAATTTTGCCATTATTACCTCTATAAGAATTTACTTTTGACTTTCGTCCAGAAATCGTAATTTTCAAATCGCATCAGGTTGATGACAATGTCTGAAAAGGTGACTTCGATATCTTCCACTTCATCGTAGACCGCAGTGTACCCATCGTAGGTGACACAAATCCCATGAGATTTGCCGCCGGGATCGGGTACGACGCCCAGAGATAAATCGCTAGGCAGCAGTATGCTGGACGTAAAGGAGCGGTATGCTGTGGTATTCATAGGGGCGATCGGCGTGACCTGCAGGATTTTCAGACGGGGATCTACAATGCTGCCGCCTAAGGAGTAGTTATAGGCTGTGCTGCCTGCGGGGGTTGCGATCAAAAGTCCATCGCCGGAAAAACGTTCAATAAAGCTGCCGCCTATGGAAATATTTAAGTGAACCGTATAGGTGTCGTTACCTTTAATAACAACTTCATTCAGTCCGACGTGTTCAGCACAGCCTTTCGGCGTACGGACAATGACCTTTACTGTGGATAACGGCTGAATAGAGTAGCGTTCTTGTGTATAATTAAAAATAAAGTCATCCAGCATAGTAGGCATAATCTCCTGGAAAAAACCGAGATGACCTGTATTGATGCCGATAATGGGCATAGTAGGGTAGTCATACCGATGAATGGTTTCCAGAAACGTACCGTCGCCTCCGATGCAGACCAGCAGATCTGCATCAGGTTTATAATTTGGCAACAGGGTAAAGCCGGAGTTGTCCAGCTTTTGCTTCAGTTTTTTTTCTGTTCGTTTCGATGTTTCGCTGTCGTTAGCGTGTATAAAGACTTTTTTGTTCATAGCAGTTCCATTTTACAATAATTCTTCCAGTTCTTCAACCAGCTTCTTGAATGTTTTCATAGCTAAAATTACAGGTTCCTTGGTACTCATATCTACGCCGGCGATTTTCAGCAGTTCTACAGGGTAATCACTGTCGCCGGTGGTTAGAAATTCTTTATACGCATCTCTTGCCAGCGCGCCTTCGTTCAGGATCTTCTGAGAGATTGCTGTCGCGGCAGAGTAGCCGGTGGCGTATTGATATACGTAAAAGCTGCGGTAGAAGTGGGGGATGCGAGCCCATTCATAACGGATATATTCGTCTTCAGAAAGGGCAGGGCCGAAATAAGCTTTGTTCAGCTTATCGTATTCTTCACAGAGCCATTCTGGCGTTAGGCTGCCGCCGTTCTCGACATATTTGTGCGTCATAGCTTCAAATTCCGCAAACATGGTTTGCCGGAACAACGTGGTTCGGAAGGCTTCAATGTGCAGATTGATCAGATATTTGCGCATCTGAGGATTCGTTTCTTTTGCAAGAAGATGCTGCATCAGCAGAGATTCATTGACTGTCGATGCTACTTCAGCAGTAAAAATAGAATGGCTTCCATAGGTAAACGGCTGTGTTTCACGGGTATAGCTGGAGTGCATGGAGTGGCCCATTTCATGTACAACAGTAAATACATCCTGCAGCGTGTCGGTATAGTTGAGCAAAATGTAAGGGAAGCTGTCGTAAGAGCCGAAGCTGTAAGCGCCGCTAGTCTTACCCTCGTTTTCATAGACGTCGATCCAGCCGGAATCGACACCGTTTGAAAGACGCTGGATATATTCTTCACCGAGAGGGGCGAGGCCTTCCTTCATAATTTGCAGCGCTTGCTGATACGGTACGTCTTTCTTTGGAATTTCTACTAAAGGTACATAAATATCATACATTTTTAGTTCATCTACGCCGAGCAGCTTTTTTCGGAGGGCAATATAGCGATGAAGAACTGGTAGATAATCATGGACAACAGAAATCAGATTATCGTAAACTTCTTCGGGGATATTTCCGCCGGATAAGGCAGAAGCTCTGGCAGAAGGGTATTTTCGGATTCTGGCGCTCACTACATCAGTCTTTACGTTATAGTTATAGGTCTGTGCGATGGTGTTGATTAACCCTTTATACGCTTCGTAAACATGAGTATATGCTTCTTTTCTTACTCGACGGTCGTGAGATTCCATAAATTTGATATAGTTGCCGTGAGTGACCTCTGCCAAATCGCCGTCTTCATCTGTTATTTCTCCAAATTTCAGATCAGCATTGTTAAGCATGGTAAAGATCGTATCTGTTGCATCGGTGATTTCGCTCATCTGTGCCAAAATATTTTCTTCCTCTTGGCTTAGTACATGTTGCTTTTCTCTGAGAATATCTTCGATGACGAAACGGTATTGTGCAAGAGCCGGTTCTGTATCCAGGTAATTGCGAAGTGTTTCTTCTGGCGCAGAGAGAAGTTCCGGCGTAAAGAAGCTCATGGAAGCGCCAACTTTTGCAATGATGGAGTTCACCTTATCGTGCATTGATTGCTGAGCGGCTACCCGATTATCTTCATCTAGCTTCATACGCGCATAGACGTAAGCACGTTCTAACTTCTGCCAGATTGCGTCCTTGGCGTTCATGGCTTCAGCCAGAGTTTTTGCGCTCTCTGTGAGCTTCCCCTGATATTTGCTGAAAGAATGGGTCATTTCAAGAACTAGTTGGATATCTTTTTCCCACGCATTGGCGTCGGCATACATAGCTTCTATATTCCACTTGTATTTTTTATCGATTTCATTACGGTTTTTTAATTTTTTGTTTCCCATTTCTACCTCCTGTAGTATAATAGTAAAGATATGATTAGTATAACACAAATCTGAAAGGAATTACATAGATGGATAACAGACCGATTGGTTTTTTTGATTCAGGACTGGGAGGATTGACCAGTATTCCACATATTATGAAGCTGTTGCCGGATGAGCGGATCATTTTTTTCGGAGATACTGCAAGAACGCCGTATGGCTCCAAATCACCGGATACGATTCGCCAGTTTACAATGCAGATCGGCGACTTCCTGGTAAGAAACGATGTGAAAATGATCGTTATTGCTTGCAACACGGTGAGCGCTACGTGTGTTTCTGATTTACGCAGGGCATATCCTCATATTCCGATTATCGGCGTGATTTCCCCGACGGCAAAAGTCGTGGCTGCGTCTTGTTCACAGAAGGATCGTATCGGCATCATCGCTACAAAAGTGACGATTCGCTCGGGGGCATACGAGGAGAGAATTAGAGAGGAAAGTCCAGATCTTCAGCTTTTTGCAAAAGCCTGTCCTGCTTTTGTGCCATTGATTGAGGAAGGTATCATTGATCATGCGATTATGGACTTGACCATACAGTATTATCTGGATGATTTTATACGTGATAATCAGATCAATACGCTGGTTTTAGGTTGTACCCATTATCCTTTAATCGCGTCTAATATCAAAAAACTTTATCCGCAGATACGTATTATCAGTTCTTCGAAGGAAGTGGCAACAGCGGTGGAAATTGAATTATCGCGCAGAAATATGCTTGCCGAAGGTAAGTCCTCTGATCAGATGGAGAATATATTCTACGCCAGCGATTTGTCCGAAAACTTCGTCAACATGATACAGACGCTTTTAGGTCAACAGGAGGATGAATTGAATATTAAATTTAAAAATTTAGATTTATAGAGCGAATCAGATTATGAAAGATACAGATACAGGAGGAAGGATATTATATTATGGATAGAGACGAGCTTTTTGCGCTGCTGGATATTGAGAATGGCGAACAGTTTGAATACTTTGAGAATTTTGCTGACTTTGCTGAATGTGACAGCGCCGTCGATGATGATGCTGTTTATGAACTGATGACTGAGGTTAATATGAAGACGTTTGCAGAGTTATGCGAAAGCTACTTCTATGATTTACTAGAAAGCGTACCGGGAGATCAGATCGATGTATATAATCTTTTGGAGAATATCAAAAGGGCGCTGATCGGACTTTCGGAAGCAGCAGGCAAGGGTGAGGAGAACGCTATTTTAAAGTTGGCGGATGAGTTTAACAGGTTCAGGATATGGTATTCTCAGGACAGCATTGTGGAATGCCGCAATCTGGCGACAAATCATGTGCAGAACATGTCTGTGAGAGACTCTTTGGTAAACGCTCGCTTGGAAAAGCTGGATGGAAGTGAATATATTTATGATTTTTCCCAGGCAGTGGAATATCCGTTAGAAGAATATATCATGACATACGCTGATCTGGTCAGTGAATGAGTAACCAAAGAAGCTTTCTGCGCATATAGTAATAGAAAAAACAGGAGGTTTCTTTATGGGTGATTTCAGGAATGACTGCTGTGACTGTTGTGAACCGAAACCGGATTGCTGCTGTCCGCCGCCAAACAATTGCAATAATGACGCGGGAAGTGGATGGGGAATTCTGATTCTTCTTATTGTACTGTATTTCCTTTTCTGTGGAAATAATGATAACAATCGAGGCGGAGGGCTCTTTGGAGGACTGTTTTAATCGCCGGTATTTTTGAACAGGAACATATGAAATCCCCGGTCTTTTGGCTGATGCTGAAAGCGCCGGGGATTTTTCTTCCTCTTGTTATTTTTTGCTTTAGATGATAGAATGATGTAATAATACATATTATTCTGGGAGGTGCTTAGAGATGATGGACTTATTATTGATCAATGGACAGTATCCGGATTTTCAGTCCGGAGAAATGAAATATGCCAATGTTGGAGTGCAGGATGGAAAGATTACTTATATTGGGTCAGAGACGCCTGAAGCAGTTAAAACAATTGATGTTGCAGGGTGTGTAGTTTCTCCCGGCTTCATTGACATCCATATGCATGAGGAAAACTTCAAAGAGGAAGGGGAACATTATGTTATCGCGCAGATGATGCTGGAAATGGGTGTCACCACCGCGGTAGGCGGTAACTGCGGGATTCAAAAACAGGATCTTTCGGAATTTAAAGCTGTTCTCACACGTCTTGGAGGAAGTCCGGTTAATTACATCATGCTGGCAGGCTATAATCAAATGCGGTACAAGCTTGGAATCAAGAGATACGATGCGGCGACAAAGGAGCAGAGAGAAACAATCAAAGCTCTGCTCAGGCAGGAGCTTGAAGAAGGCGCTTATGGGATTTCTTTCGGTATTGAATACGATCCTGGGATTACTTTGGAGGAAATGCTGGATGCGTTGACCGTCAGCGATGATCCTCATTTGCTCGCGGCGGCCCATTATCGTGAGGACTGCCTGACAAATATTGATTCTATTATGGAGATGATTGAAATTGCGGATAGAATTCCTATGAAGTTTCAGATTTCCCATCTGTCCAGCTGCTCTGCAATGGGACTGATGGATGAATCGCTTGCGGCGATCAATCATGCCATGGAAAAAAATCCTCGGTTGGATTATGACACTTATCCATACAACGCATTTTCCACCTATATGGGATCTGCTGTATTTGAGGACGGTTGTATTGAAGGCTGGCATAAGGATTACAGCGACATTCTTCTTACCGATGAACCATATAAGGATGTGCGGTGCGACCGGGAGACCTTTGTAAAGGTTAGAGAAGAATATCCTGATATGCTTGCAGTCGCTTTTGTGATGAACGAGGAAGAAATTGCCTCTGCAATCGCCAACAAAAACGGCATGGTAGCCAGCGACGCTATCATCAATAACGGTAACGGACATCCACGGGCAGCGGGAACTTTCCCGAGAGTGTTGGGAAAATACGTTCGAGAGGATAAAGCGCTGCCTCTGATCGACGCGATACGAAAGATGACACTGGAACCGGCAAGAAGATTGGAGCTTTCTGATAAAGGCAGAATTGAAATCGGATGTGACGCGGATATCACAGTGTTTAATCCTGATACGGTGATTGACGGCGCAACGTTCTCTGATCTTCATATTCAGCCGGAGGGAATCGAATATGTATTTATCGGCGGAAATATGGCTATGGATCACAAGAAAACTGTAGATGGCAGATTGGGTAGATTTATCAGTTATAAATAGATATAGAAAAGTAAAGCGCTTGCTGATCATAGCAGGCGCTTTTAGCAAAAGAAAAGTAATATAAATGTAAATGTGAAAAAATTATCTCGAAAGTGTTGAAAAGCTATATGTTGTGTGATAAGATTGTGAAGTAGAGTTTCCAATAGTGGACTCAATCTATATTTATTCATTTTAATTTATAAGGAGGCAATTTTATGGAAAAGAAAAAGAAATTTGCTGTGCCTCACGTTTATATCCTGCTGTTAGGAATCATTTTGATTTGCAGTGTATTAACTTACATTGTACCGGCAGGTACGTATGACATGGAGACGATCACGATGTCAAACGGGGCTGAACGTGAAGTTGTTAATTCAGAGTCCTTCCACAATGTGGATCCAACTCCGGTTACGCTTCTGCAGTTTTTAACGGCTGTACCTAGAGGCTTGCAGGAATCTGCACAGATCATCTTCTTCATCTTCATCGTTGGAGGAACGATGACAGTGGTGCAGGAGACAAGAGCAATTGAGGCTGGCATGGGACGGTTGATCAAGGCTTTGAAAAACAAATCTATCGTTATTATTCCAATTGTTATGCTGCTGTTTTCCATCTGCGGTTCTGTTTTCGGTATGGCAGAGGAAACGATTCCTTTTATTCCGATTTTCGTTTCGCTATGTGTGGCCATGGGCTATGACTCGATGACAGGAGCTGCTATCGTATTTTGCGGCGCAGGCGCTGGATTTGCCGGTGCGTTTATCAATCCGTTTACTCTGCAGGTTGCGCAGGGAATAGCAGGACTTCCGCCGCTTTCCGCTATGGGATTCAGAATTGTAATGTACGTAGCGTTTGTTCTTCTGGCAATTGCATTTGTAATGCGTTACGCATTGAAGATCAAGAAGAATCCGGAACTGTCATCTATGCATGAATTCGATAAGACCAGAGAAGATACTGTAGATTTGGAGGATCTTCCTGCTTTTGGCGGCAAGGAAAAAGCGATTCTGTTGGTGTTCGTAGCCGCTATTATTATTCTGGTCGTATGTGTTATTAAATTAGGCTGGTACATGGATGAAATCGCGGCGCTGTTCCTGGGGATGTCATTCATCGTAGCTATTATCGCGAGAATGGGATTCAATAACTATGCTACCGTATTAGGCAGAGGCATGGCTGATATCGCATCCGGCGCGCTGGTTGTAGGTTTTGCAAGAGGTATTCTGGTCGTTATGACTGACGGACAGATTCTTCACACAATTCTCCACGCTGCGGCGGAAGGTCTGTCAAAGCTTCCGTCAATGGTATCTGCCGTAGGTATGTATATCTTCCAGTGTCTGTTAAACTTCCTGGTTCCGTCAGGCTCCGGACAGGCGGCTGTATCTATTCCTATCATGGCTCCTCTGGGAGATTTGGTTGGCGTTTCAAGACAGACTGCTTGTATCGCGTTCCAGTTAGGTGATGGTATTTCCAACATCTTTACACCGACCTCCGGATACTTTATGGCAGGTCTTGCTATTGCAAAGGTTCCTTGGGCAAAATGGGCGAAGTGGATTTTGCCGTTAATCGGATTACAGTATCTCCTGGGCGCGATCTTTGTAGTCGTTGCACAGGCTATGAACTTAGGACCATTCTAAAACTGGCATATCTAAATTACAGAAATGGCATATTGCTTGCGATATGCCATTTTTTTCAAAGGAGATGATAGGATGCAATACAA